>CP117875.1:0-1355807 GCA_028736075.1 Chryseobacterium sp. KACC 21268 | reverse complement strand
GTCGAAGAGAGAAACTTTAATTGTAGAATAATTAAAGAGATATGCAACTAAGGATATTATTATTTTTAATACTGATTTGTAATTTTCATTTTGCTTTTAGCCAAGATTTAAATGCACAGAAATCTGCATTAGAAAAAGTATTTACGAAAAGTATTCATCAGCCAAGAAAATCAAAAATCAGTATTGGTGAAAATTCCTGGAAACTGTGTATCGAAACAACTAGCAATGAAATTTTTTTGTATGAAACAAAATTTGAAAAATTTAGCGATTGTTGTCAATATATTAATTGGACTTTTTACAAGAAAAACAAATTTATTAAAAACATTTCAAATCTTTGTTCAGAGCCGCCTCTTTCAACAGTAACAACAGGAGATGACTGGTATACAATTGGATATACAATTGAATCCAATAATTTGATTCTAAATATCATTAGTAAAAACAATACAGAAAAATTTGTTGTTGAAGAAATTTTGAAAAGAACAGATGGTTTGCATATTATTAGACTTTTGAAATTATAAAAGTAAATGAAAACCCACACCACCAATTACACCAACACCTTAATAGAAATCGCGGAAGATTCTCCGGTTTCCAAAGCAGTGATTCCGGTGGTGAAGAATGAGAAGAAAACGATTGCCAATTATCAATTCGAAAAGCTTTCGAAACAACCTTTGAAATATACTTCCGACGAATTGTTATTTGAAATCTTTGCGGAACGAAATGATGTTTCGCCTTCAGAAATTGAAGAAGAAAAACAGAAATTCTTTTCCAAAGGTCAACCTTGTTTGCGAACGTCACCTTTGGCTAAGAAAAATGGATTCGGGATTTTTCACAATGAAGATTCCAAAGTCCAATTGATTCCAGCTGAATCTGATGATTATCAAAAAATGTTGGCTGATGATTCTGTCAAAAAAGTAAAGGCGATGAAGTCAAAAAAGTGATTTCACCATTTATCTACGCTAAACTCCGACTCTTATTTTTGTACGAACCCAGCGTTTTGCTTTTCTTATTTTTGAAATAATGCGACAAGTGGCTTTCGTCCGTAAAACCAAACTCATAAGCGATTTGTTTGATGGTATTTTGTCCCGATTCCATTCGTCTTTCTATCAAAGTCATCCGATAATCATTGACATAATCGCGATAAGAAACTTCGAAATTCCGTTTGAAGTAAGCACTGAAATAAGTCGGTGAAATATTGAAATGATAGGCGATATTTTTGATTCGAATCGTCTCCGGCTGGTAGATATTCTGATGGATATACGAAATCACATCTTCCTTATTCTGAAGTCCAACGTCCAATCTGATGTCCATTTTTGAGGTCGCTTCTTTTATCAATCCGAAAATTGAAAGGATTTGATAAAATACAATCGGCGATGTGGAAACATCTTTTCTGCAATTGTAGGACAAAATATTCTCAATCGTCTTTTTCAGAATCGTCTTGCAGGGTTCGGTGAAGATGAGTTTTTTCTCTTTCAGGATTTGCTTTCGCATCACGTTTTCCGGAGAATTCATCGCGAAAGAATCTGGCGAAAGGTGTTTGTTCCCTTTGAAATAATCATCGGTGAACTTAATGAAAATCAATCTTGAATATTTATTGTACTCAAAATAATGCTGGTCATCGGGCGAAATCAGAAATAGGTCGCCACATTTGTAAGGCAGAATAATGTTGTTGATGTGATGATTGCCATTTCCCTTCAAAACATAAATCATTTCATAATAAGTATGGCTGTGCGATGGATGACCAAACTCCTCACCTTCCAAATCACCTATCACCAAAGACTCAAACTGCAGTTTTTTCACAATATTAAATTAATTTTAAATTTGTTATGATAGGATAAATCTACAATTATTTAAATTAATTCTACAAGCTAAAATTTTTATTTTTTTTCAACATTTGTAATGCAATTGCGGGGCATAATAATTGTTCCCTCGATAATATTCATTTTTCAGAAACCTTTTTTAGTTCTTAAAATATTCTGAAACATCAAAAATTTTAACATTATGAAATATTGGAAAATAATTACCGCTTTATCTTTTTTCATCATTAATTTTTCTTTCGGGCAAAATAGTTTAATCTTAGAAAACGTCCGGCTCATCGATGGAAACGGCGGAACTCCAATAGAAAGCACGAGTATTCTCATTAAGAATGATAAAATTTCCAAAATCGGAAAAACCATTTTTGACAAAACCGAAAAACGGATTAATCTAAAGGGCAAAACAATTATTCCAGCTTTGATTTCTGCCCATTCCCACGTTGGAACTTTGAAGGGAAAAACCACAGTTCCAGAAAATTATACCGAAGAAAACATCCTTTCGCAACTTAAAAAATATCAAGATTACGGCGTTCTCAATGTAATGTCGATGGGAACCGACCGGCCTTTGTTGTTTGAAAGCGGACTGAGGGAAAAGTCTGCGAAAGGCGAAATTGATGGCGCAAGAATACATTCTGCAGGTTATGGATTTGGCGTGACCGACGGCGCTCCACCACTCGATTTTGCAATGGATAAAGTGTTCAGACCAAGTTCTGTGAATAAAATTCCGGCTCAGATGGACAGTTTAAAAAACATCAATGCAGAATTGGTGAAAATCTGGGTCGATGATTTTAATGGAAAATTCAAGAAAAAAATTAGTCCTGAGATTTACAAAGCCATTATCACGGAAGCTCACAAAAGAAATCTGAGAGTTGCTGCGCACGTTTATTATCTCTCGGATTTGAAACAACTGGTTGAAAACGGCATCGATGTCATCGGCCACAGCGTACGAAGCGAAGTGATTGATGATGCGACGTTAGCGAAAATGAAAGCGCAAAATATCATTTACATCCCTACTCTTTCGCTTGACGAATACGCTTACGTGTACGCCAAAAAACCGGAATGGGTCGATAATCAATTCTTCAAAAAATCACTAGAACCAGGCGTTTACGAAATGATAACTTCTGAGAAATATCAAAATGAAATAAAAAATTCTCCCAACTATAATTTGAATATCAAAGCTTTTGAAACCGCTAAACAGAATCTGAAAAAAGTTTATGATTTCGGAATTCTTGTTGCGATGGGAACTGACAGCGGTGCAATGCCTTTGCGAGCTCAGGGATTTTCGGAACATTTGGAATTACAGTTGATGACGGAATCTGGATTGACGCCAATTCAGGCCATCACAGTTGCTACCAAAAATTCAGCTAAAGCTTTGAAGATTGATAAAGATTTTGGAACGATTGAAGTTGGGAAAACGGCTGATTTTATTATTTTAAATTCAAATCCTACAGAAAATATTAAGAATACAAGAGATATTTTTTCAGTTTACAAAGCGGGGAAGGAAGTGAGCAAAGGACCATTAGAAAAATAAATGAAGATGAAGAAGTTATTATTAAGTTTATGTCTCGGCGGAATTTCATTGATGACCAATGCACAATCCAATTACGAAATTGTTACAAAAATTTCAGCACCAAATCCTGACCCATCGGGTATTGCAGTAAGTTCCAAAGACCGCGTTTTCTTAGGATTTCCACGCCACGCAGATGACCACAAGGAATTTGCTTTGGCAGAACTGGTCAACGGAAATCTGATTCCGTTTCCTAATAAAGAATATGTTTATCCGAGCGACAAACCTTACAAAGACAAACTGGTTTCTCCTCACGGGATTTACATTGATAAAAATGATGTCCTTTGGGTTTTGGACGACGGGAAACGTTCAGGAATCAAGGAAATTCCGGAAGGTGCAGCGAAAGTGGTTGGCATTGATATTAATTCAAAGAAAATCCTTCACACCATTATTATCCCCAAACCAATTCTGTCGGATGATTCGCATTACAATGATTTGAGAATCGACCTTTCACACGGAAAAAAAGGAACAGTTTACATTGCCAATTCAGGGTTCGGAGAACGTTTTTCTTTGGTTGTTTTGGATATTGATTCCGGGAAAGCAGAGGAAGTTTTACTCAACCATTATTCCACTTCGCCAGAACCTGGTTTTATGGGATTTCTGGAAGGAAAACCACTCAAATATGATTTCAAAAAACAAAAATTTCCCCTTGGAGGCGCAGATGGAATCGCCATTAGCCCGGACGAAAAAACTTTGTATTGGACAGCCATTTCAGGGAGAAAACTGTTCAGCATTTCCACAGATATTTTAAGCAACTTTAATTCAACAGAAAAACAAGTTGAAGACGCCGTCAAACTCGAAGGCGAAAGACCGGCTTGTGATGGTCTGGCAGAAGATGAAAAGGGAAATATTTACTTCGGAGCCTTCGAACAGCAATCAATCGTTAAAAGAAACAAAGACGGCGAATTTACCCTTTTGTCACACGACCAAGATAACTTCGTCTGGCCGGATGGTTTGGCTTACAGAAACGGCTACGTCTACGTCACACTCGGGCAATGGAACAGACTTCCAAGTTTCAATGATGGGAAAGACCTGAGAAAACCACCTTATTTAGTAGTAAAAATCAAAACAGATAAAAATTAAAAATGGAATATAGAAAATTAGGACACAGCGATTTAGAAGTTTCAGCAATCACTTTCGGAGCGTGGGCTGCCGGCGGTTGGATGTGGGGAAGTACGGACAGAAATGAAGCCATCGAGGCCATCAGAGCTTCTTATGATGTCGGCGTAACTTCTATTGACACTGCGCCCATCTACGGACAAGGAACGAGCGAAGAAATTGTGGGCGAAGCGATTAAAGATATTGCTCGAGACAAGGTTCAAATCCTTACAAAGTTTGGAATGCGTTGGGATTTGGACAAGGGAACGTTGGCAATGAACAGCAAAAATAACGACGGAAATGATATCGACATTTACAAATACGCCGGAAAAGAAAGCATCATTTACGAATGTGAGCAAAGTTTGAAGAGATTGGGAACAGATTACATCGACCTTTATCAAATCCATTGGCCGGACACTACGACGCCAATTGATGAAACATTTGAAGCGGTTTCAAGATTGATTGAACAAGGAAAAGTCCGTTTTGCTGGCGTTTGTAATTATGACGCAAAACAAATGGTCGAGGCTGAGAAAACGTTGAAATTGGTTTCAAATCAGATTCCATTCAGTATGGTCAATCGTGGTATTGAGGACGAAACCGTTCCTTACTGCATCGAAAACAACAAATCCATTTTGGCTTACAGTCCTTTGGAAAGAGGATTGTTGACGGGAAAAATTACTTCAGATTACAAATTCCAAGAGGGCGACCACAGAGCAGGTCATCCTCATTTTCAACCAGATTTTATCAAGAAGACCAACGAACTTCTCGACAAAATCAAACCGATTGCCGACGAGCATAATGCAACGCTTGGACAATTGGTTCTTCGTTGGACGATTGAAAGACCTGGAATTACGATTGCATTGGCTGGCGCAAGAAATGCAGAACAAGCCGTTCAAAATGCAAAAGCGATGGACATTAATCTTACAAAAGAAGAATTACAGACCATCGATGAACTTGTCAATGCTTTTTAAGCTTTAAAATAAAATAAAATCACCAATCACAAAATATAAAAAATGGAAAGACGAACATTTATTAAAAACAGCGGACTGGCTGCTGCAGGATTAATGGCTTCATCTGCCATTCCCACATTTGCATCACAATTACTAAAAGGAAACATTATGGAACAGTTTGACAATTCAAATCAGCATAAAAGATTCAGACCCAAAAACAAATCCGGTTTCGGCGGAGTCGCTTTGGGAAATGGTTTCAACATCAATCCGGATATTGAATGTTTACAATCTATAGAAGCCGCCTGGAATGCGGGAGTTCGTTATTTTGACACATCGCCGTGGTACGGTTTGGGACTCAGCGAGCACCGAATGGGACTGTTTTTGAAAGATAAAAAGCGCGATGAATTCACAATTTCCACCAAAATGGGAAGAATCCTGAAACCTCACGATGATTTCAAATTGGATGGACTTTGGAAAGGAAAACTTAATTTTTCTTACGACTATGATTACTCAGCCGCTGGCGCGAGAAAAAGTGTTGAAGACAGTTTACAGCGTTTAGGCGTTGCTTCATTGGACGTTGTTTTCATCCACGACCTTTCTCCTGACAACAAAGATATGAAAGGCGATTGGGTCAAATATTTTGATATTGCCGCGAAAGGCGCAATGCCGGAACTTATCAAAATGCGTGAGGAAGGTCTGATAAAAGGTTGGGGATTTGGTGTCAACACCATCGAGCCGATTTTGAAGGCCATCGAAGTTTCGGACCCTGATATTTTCCTTTCTGCCTGTCAGTATTCGCTAATTCATCATTCCGATGACCTCAACAAAGTTTTCCCGAAAGCGGCCGAAAAAGACATTTCGATTGTTGTCGGCGCTCCGCTGTGTGCTGGTTTTCTTTCTGGTAAGGACAGATATTTGTACAACGGCGATTTCCCGAATGGTGTGAAAGACAAATTAGCAGCTTTGAAAAGGGTTACTGACAATCACAAAGTAGATTTGAGAACGGCGGCACTTCAATTTGCAGCAGCGCCGGAAGTGGTTTCGGGTGTGATTCCTGGTGCACATACGGTGAAGCAGGCTGAGGAAAATGCGGCCTCATTCAAAGCGAAAATTCCGGCTGATTTCTGGGCAGAACTGAAGAAAGAAAAATTAATCGAAGCCAATGCGCCAGTTCCAAAATCTTAATTAATGGAAAAAAGAAACAATACTTATCAATTAGATTTAAAGGAACTTAAACTGAAAGAAGGTTCTGAAGGCACAAAAAGTGTAAGTCTTGAATTTGATAACCACGATGATATTTTCAACATTTTTGAGGTCATTAAATCCAAGAAAATTTTTGATGATGAAAATACGGCAACCGAATTCGCTTTAGGTTTAAAACTATTTACCGAAGTGATGCTGAAGAACAAACAACATCCATTATTTGAGGAATTAAGACCGGCGATAATGGAATTTATGAAAAAGTTAAAAAGTCAGTAATTAGTATTAAAACAATGAGTTCAGAAAAAATAGGATTTATAGGTCTTGGAAATATGGGCCATCCGATGGCAAAGAATCTCGAGAAAGCTGGATTTGATTTATCCGTTTTCAACAGAACCATCGAAAAAGCAGAAGACTTCAAAGACCAATCAAACATTGCTGAAAGTATCAGCGAACTGGTTGAAAACAGCGACATCATCTTCACCATTCTTACAAATGATAATGCGGTAAAAGCAGTTTATGAAGAGATTTTATCGCTTGATATTACGGGAAAATTATTCATTGATATGAGTACCATTTCGCCGGAAGTATCCAGTGAAATTGCAAAAGCTTTAAAAATAAAAGAAGCTTCTCTTCTGGACGCGCCGGTTGCCGGTAGCACAAAACCAGCAACAGACGGAACATTGATTATAATGGTCGGTGGCGATGAAAAAGATGTGAAACGTGCTGAGCCTTATTTGCAAAAATTAGGAAAAAGCATCAAACATTTGGGAGAAAATGGAAAAGGCTTGGCGGCGAAACTATCGGTCAATTACTTTATAGCTACCATTTATCAAGGTTTGGCAGAGACGGTTTTGTTTTCAGAGTCTCAGGGAATCAATCGTTCGGATATGCTCGACATCATTAATGAAAGTGCGAGCGGAAGTGGCGCTACGAAGGTGAAAACGCCTCTGTTGACGGAAGAAAACTATGCACCGACATTTGCTTTGGATTTGATGTTGAAAGATATTTTGCTAGCGGAAGATGCAGGCGCCGATTTTCCTTTAACAAAGACTTTGATAGAAACTTATCAATCAGCCAATGACGCAGGTTTTGGGAAAGATGACGTGATTGGAATTATCAATTATCTGAAAAAATAAACCGATGAAAGACTTCAAAACCACCTATTTCTTTTTACGATTGCCCATCGCGCTTTCCATTTTTGGTCACGGCTTAGTAAGATTGCCAAAGTTGCAAATCTTCACGGAAGGAATGGTAAAATCGATGGAGAAATCAGCAATTCCTGAGAGTTTGCTGACGCCTTTTGGGTACTTGATTCCGATTGCAGAATTTCTGATTGGATTGGTTTTATTAATTGGCTATCAAACCAAATACGCCATTTATGCTGGCTTGGCGTTGATGGGACTTTTAGTTTTGGGAAGTGCTTCTGTGGAAAATTGGAGCGCGATTGAAGCGCAATTGGTACATTCGATTTATTTGGGTGGATTGCTTTGGTATTGGGAACGATATCGACCAGCTTCAACTCATTAATCAACAAAAATTAAATTATGAAATTAATAAAAATAATAGCATTTCTGATTTTATCAATCAATTTATCCGCTCAGGCAAATCGGCCGGTTTTGGATATAATGTTGACGAATTATGAATATCCATACAAAGTCAGTTTTCTGAATTTCAAAAGCCAAAATCAGGATTTGAAAATGGCTTATATGGACATCAAACCAAATAAAGCGAATGGAAAAACCGTCCTTCTGCTTCACGGCAAGAACTTCAATGGTGCGTATTGGAAAACTACGATTGACGCTTTGACAAAAGAAGGATTTCGAGTAATCGTTCCAGACCAGATTGGTTTCGGTAAATCATCAAAACCAACTGATTATCAATTCACTTTTCAGCAATTGGCTCAGAATACGAAAGCTATTTTGGATGAATTAAAAATCGATAAAATTTATCTTCTCGGACATTCGATGGGCGGAATGGTGGCGACAAGATTTTCATTAATGTACCCAGAAACCGTTGAGAAATTAATCCTCGAAAATCCAATAGGACTGGAAGATTGGAAATTGGTGGCGCCTTACACTTCCATCGATAAAAATTACGAAACCGAACTGAAAGCAGACTACGAATCGACGAAAAAATATCAAAACGGATTCTATTACGACAACAAATGGAAACCGGAATATGACGAATGGGTTTATCTTTTGACAGGCTGGACAAAAGCGCCAGATTATCCTAAAGTGGCTTTAGTCAACGCAAAAACTTCGGATATGATTTTCACGCAACCCGTGGTCTATGAATTTCAAAATTTGAATGTTCCAACTTTATTAATTATCGGAACGCGAGACAGAACGGCGATTGGAAAAAATAATGTGAAAGACCCAAAAATAGCTGAAACGATGGGACGATACGACCTATTGGGAAAAACTACTCAACAAAAAATAAAAGGTTCGAAACTGGTGGAAATCGACAACGTTGGACATTTGCCACACATCGAGGTTTTTGACCAATTCATCAAACCTGTAAAGGAATTTTTAAAATAATAAATTATCAAAATGAAAAAAGTAAATATTAAAAATACAGACTTAGAAATCGCTCCAATTAACTTTGGAGGAAATGTTTTTGGATGGACTTTGGACGAGAAAGAATCATTCAATATCCTGAATAAATTTGACGAAGGAGGATTTAATTTCATCGATACAGCGGACACTTATTCCTGGTGGGTGAACGGAAAAGGCGGACAATCCGAGGAAATCATCGGAAAATGGATGAAGGAAAAAAAGAACCGACAAGACATCGTTCTCGCTACAAAAGTAGGTTCCGAAACCAAAGAACACGGCTTTGACATCAGCAAAAAACACATCCTGAAATCTGTGGATGAATCTCTGAAACGTCTTGGGACAGACCACATCGATTTGTATTACACGCATTTTGACGACAAAGTAACGCCGGTTGAAGAAACGCTTTCTGCATATGACAAAATCATCAAAGCTGGAAAAGTAAGATATATCGGCGCTTCGAATATTTCGCCAGAAAGATTGATTGAATCTTTTGAAGTTGCTGAGAAAAATAATTTGCCAAAATATGTTGCACTTCAACCTCATTACAATTTGGTGGAAAGAGAAAAATTCGAAACGGAATACGCATCATTGGTTGAAAAATACGGATTGAGCGCTTTCCCATATTGGTCTTTGGCCGCAGGATTCTTAACCGGAAAATACAGGACCGAAGAAGATTTTGAGAAAACAACCCGAGGCGCCGGCATCAAGAAATATTTTGATGATAAAGGAAAAGCAGTTTTAAGTGCATTGGATAAAGTTTCCGAAAAACATCAAGCTCAACCTGCAACAGTTGCATTGGCTTGGTTGTTGGCAAATCCGCTAGTCACTGCTCCAATCGTAAGTGCGACGAGCGAAAGACAATTACAAACCATTTTCGATGCACCAAAATTGAGTTTAGATTCTGAAGATTTGGAAATCCTTAACCAAGCTTCGAAATAAGCGATGTCAGAGGTAAAATCACAACTGAGCAAAGGTCAGGTTCTTGGAATGGCTGTCGTCGCAGGAATTAGCGTTTCGAACATTTATTTTGCACAGCCAATTCTACATCAAATCGCCGAAAGTTTCCGCGTTCCGGAAAGCAAAATGGGAATTATGGTCGGACTCGGACAAGTCGGTTATGGCGCTGGACTTTTGACATTGGTTCCGTTGGGCGATAAAGTTGATAGGAAAAAATTAATACTGACTTTACTGGGAACTTTATTCTTTGTTTTGATTGCAATCGGGTTGGTTTCCAATTATTACTTCATCTTTTTATTCAGTTTATTGTTGGGATTGACGGCGGTTGCGGCTCAGGTTATTTTGCCAATGGCGGCGGAATTATCAGGCAACGAAAAAGGGAAAAATGTCGGAATAATATTCACCGGAATTCTTGTCGGGATATTGATGGCAAGGGTTTTCAGCGGTTATATTTCTGAATGGAGCAGTTGGAAAATGGTGTATTATCTTTCTGCTGGATTCACGATTTTCTCTTTGGCTTTTGTCTATTTCAAATTGCCAAGTGTAAAACCAACGTTCAAAGAATCTTATTTTAAATTGATTTCGTCGTCGTTTTATCAATTAAAACGATTTCCACAATTGCGGTTTATGGCCTTGCTTGGCGGAATTGCATTTGCGGTGTTTTGTTCGTTTTGGACAACTTTGACATTTTTGTTGGTTGAAAAACCTTACAATTACAGTTCAGACACGATTGGACTTTTCGGAATGTTGGGAATTGCCGGTGCCTTGGTTGCGCCATTGATTGGAAAAGCTTCTGACAAAGGCGATTCCAGATACACACAATTGATTGCAAGTGTTATCTTGTTAGTTGGTTCGGTCGTGATTTTTCTGTTTCCGAGTTATTTGATTTCAATTATTATCGCCGTGATTTTCATTGATGTTGGCGTCCAGTCCATTCAAGTCACGAATGTTGCATTGATTTATCGTTTAGATGAAAAAGCGAACAGCCGAATCAACACGATTTATATGACTTCCTACTTTGTTGGTGGCGCTTTGGGAACTTTCATTGGGCTCAAATGTTGGGAACTTGGTGCTTGGCATTATGTTGGAATTCAGCTCGTGGTATTCAGTTTAGTTGTACTTTTAATGAATCTAATGAACGTCGTCAAACGGAAGAAAATTAATCAAACAAAATCTTAAATATGAAACTCTCACTCACATTATTCGCTGTGTTCCTCGGAATGCAACTCACATTAGCACAAAAATTAAAATCCGTCGCTTATCAAGACGACACTCAAAAATTGAATGGTTTAGTCACTTCCAACGCAGGAAAAAAACTTCCCGGCGTTTTGATTCTGCCAGCTTGGAAAGGCATTGACGATGAAGCTAAAAATTCTGCCATAGAATTGGAAAAGCAAGGTTACATCGCTTTCATCGCTGATATTTATGGCGAAGGAAATATCCCGACCGACAATGCTTCGGCTTCAAAGATTGCGGGAACTTACAAGCAAGATTACAAAGCGTATCAAAAAAGAATTGCTCTGGCTTTGGAAGAATTGAAAAAACAAGGTGCAAACCCAGATAAAATTGCGGTTATCGGTTATTGTTTCGGTGGAACGGGCGCATTGGAAACGGCGAGAGCGCAAATGCCTGTTGCTGGCGTCATCTCTATTCACGGCGGATTGGCGAAAGGAAATGATAGACTGAATGTTCCCATTAAAACTAAAGTTCTCGTAGAACATCCAGCCGACGACGAAAGCGTAAAACCCGAAGATATGACCAATCTGATTGCGGAATTGAAAGCCGGAAAAACGGATTTTCAAATCATCACTTATGCCAATTCCAAACATACTTTCACAAGTCCGGAATCTTTAGATTACAACGAAGTAATGGCGAAACGCGCGTGGAATCACACTTTGACTTTCCTTAAAGAAATTTTGAAATAGATAGAAAGAAGTTAGACTTTAGATATTAGAAGTTAGAAAGAAAGACAGCCATTACAGCTGTCTTTTTTTATTTTTTGATGAGCAATGAAACAATATCCTGCACCACTTTCTGAGAAACGAAATTCATAAAATCAATCCTTTCCAGATGTGGCAAAAATAATTTTGAGGTTACTTCTTCATCGCCAATTCTAATTGTATAATAAACTGTTCCCACATCTTTCCCATCCTCGCCTTTTCCAGGACCAGCAACGCCTGTTGTAGAAACAGCAATATCCGTTTTGAATAATTCCTGACAACCCTTCGTCATTTCGGAAGCAACCTGCTCACTCACGACGGTGAATTCCTCGACTGTTTTTGGATTGACATTCAGAATATCAACTTTTTTCTCTGTCGCGTAACTCACAATTCCACCAATAAAATATTTCGAACTTCCTGTGATTGATGTGATTAATCTTGACAATTCTCCGCCTGTGCAACTTTCCGAAACCGAGATGGTCAACTTTCTGTCATTCAGCAATTCGCCTAGGATTTTCTCGATTTTATCTTCGTGTGTAGCGATGATATTTTCACCGATGATTGGTACTAATTTCTGGATTTCAGTTTCAAGTTCCTGATTTAATAATTCCTGAGAACTTCCGGAAGCGGTCAATCTTAATTTCACTCGTGTTCCGATTGGCAAATAAGACAACGCAATATGTTTCGGCAAAGCCAATTCCCAACTTTCAATATTTTCTGACAAAATACTTTCTGGAACATCTACTACGGAAACGATTCTCGTCACGATATGTTCTAATGATAATTTTTCTTTCAAAAATGGAATTATTTGGTCTTTCACCACAGGTTTCACCTCGTAAGGGACGCCCGGCAAACTGAAACAAAACGTTCCATTTTTTTCCATAACCATACAAGGTGCAGTCCCGAAATAGTTCAGAAAAACCTCAGCTTTTGATAAGACAATTGATTGCTCCTTATTGTGTTCCAAAATCCAAAGTCGGTTTCGCTTTTCGAGATAAGCACGCAAATGTTCGTAGACTTTATCAGAAAAAACCAACTCGTCTTCAAAGAATTCAGCGTACGCTTTCTTGGTAATATCATCTTTCGTAGGACCCAATCCGCCAGTCGTGAAAACCACATCTGCCATCTCAAATGCTTTTGCAAGTGTAGAAACAATCGCACTTTCATCATCTGGAATTGTGAAGATGGAAGTCACTTTCACACCAATTTCTTTGAGTTGTGTGGCAATGAAATTGGAATTGGTATCAACGGTATTTCCAGAGAGAATCTCGTCTCCGATGGTAATCAGAACAGCTGTTTTCATAAGAACAAATTTCGGGAATTTTTCCGTCTCAAATCAATTTATTGAAGAATAAAAAAACAGCTTTGTCATTCCGCAGGAATCTCAACTATCTAGATTCCTGCGGAATGACAAAGTGAATGTTATTTTTATAATTTATTTTGCATCAAGAATATTTATCTTTGATTAAAATTGAGGAATGAAATCATCTTTCTGGAAAAACTACAGCAACATCATCCTGCTTCTCATCGGGATTTTCATTGGAAGTCTCGTGGGAATTTTCGCACCGGATTTTGTCGTTTACCTAAAACCGATTGGCGATATTTTCCTGAATTTACTTTTCGTAACCGTCATTCCACTCGTTTTTTTCGCGATTGTTTCCGCCATTTCAAGCATCGAGCAACAAAATCAATTGGGAAAAATCATCGGCACAATGGTTTTGACTTTCCTCAGTTTCATCTTGATTTCCGCCACTTTTTGCATCATATTAGTTTATTTCTTCCCAACTGAAGCGCCAAAAAACATTAGCGAAACCATATCAGAAAACATTCAAAATAATACCAGTATCAATGACCAAATCGTAGGATTTTTCACCGTCAGCGAGTTCTATCATTTATTCTCGAGACAAAATATGCTCGCACTTTTGGTCTTTTCTTTTTTGGTGGGGATTTCCATCAGAAAATCTGGCGAAATGGGAAAGGCATTCCAAAACTTCATCCTCTCCGGAAACGAAGTGATGAAACAGCTTTTGTTGTTAATAATGAAAGTCGCACCCGTCGGATTAGGCGCTTATTTTGCGTACCAAGTTGGCACGATTGGCCCTCAGCTTTTTGGATTTTACGCGAAACCTTTAGGACTTTATTACATTGCCGGAACCATTTATTTCATCGTGTTTTTCAGTCTTTACGCCTTCGTTTGGAAAGGTGGAAACGGCGTGAAAGCATTTTGGAAAGAAAGCCTTTTGCCATCAGCAACTGCCATCAGCACGTGTAGCAGTTTGGCGACAATGCCCGTCGCCATCGAGTCTGCCAAAAGAATGGGCCTTCCCGCATCCATCGCCAACGTTGTGATTCCGATTGGAACGACGATTCACAAAAACGGCTCGTCCATCTCCTCCATCATCAAAATCTACGTCGCATTCCAACTCTTGGGCTGGAATTTCTTCGAACCGATGAATCTCATAATGGCTCTTGGTATCACCGTTTTCGTCAGCGCAGTCGCTGGCGGAATCCCAAATGGTGGCTACATTGGCGAAATGCTGATGATTTCGGTTTACAAAATCCCACCCGACGTCGTTCCAGCAGTCATTATCATCGGAACTTTGGTAGACCCGTTGGCAACCGTCCTCAATTCCGTCGGAAACATTTTGGCTTCGATGATTGTCTCAAAATTCGTAAAAGTAGAAACTAGCTAAAATATTAATTAGGAGCTATTTCCCGCTATCCACTATATCTTTTTTGCTTTCAGAAAGTTTGCTCTTCGAAAGAAAGTTGGTACAAAAAGCAAAAAAGGATGCCGTTCCTATCGGGGATATGTCACGATTCTATAATCTATTCACTTCGCTTTATCGGTTCCAGGTTTTCCAATTCTTCTGCCGTGAAAAGTCTGTAATGAACCTTGAATGTCTTTCCCAAAGGCGTTTCCAAAGAAAATCCGCCTGGTCCCCAACCTTCCAAAACGTCCAATGTGAAATGCGAATATTTCCAATATTCAAAAAGGTCGCGGTCTATCCAAAACTCGAAACCATTAATGGTTCCAATCATCGCGTCATTCATCCTTGGGAAATATCCGCCCTTTTCGAAACATTGGGGTTGCGTGCCCTCGCAACAGCCACCAGCTTGGTAGAACATCAGTTCGCCGTGTTTTTTCTCGAGTTCCCAAATGACTTCCATCGCCTCGTCGGTGACGGATAGTCTTGAGATTTTATCTTTAGTTTCCATTTCTTTTTATTTTTGAAATTAATAAATAATAATGCCGGTTGATAGGTCGCTCCTCCGGAGCTTTGCTATTTTGGTTGCTTCCTTTTTTCTACCAACAGGTCGCTCCTCCGGAGCTTTGCTACTTTGCTTGTTATCTTTTGCTACCAATAGTTAGCTCTTCTGGAGCTTTGTGAAATATTCCTAATTAATTTGAACATTTTGACTTTAAAATCGGCAAGTAATATTTGTGCGCATTATTATTTTAAAGTTAAACAAAAACCCGACAAAAAAATCTGTCGGGTTCAGAGTATTGATAAGTCTTAAACTTAATTATAAAACATTAAGATTAGAAGAACCCTAATTTTTTCTTATCGTAAGAAATCAACATATTTTTGGTTTGACGGTAATGGTCAAGCATCATTTTGTGATTTTCTCTACCAATTCCCGACTGTTTGTAACCTCCGAAAGGCGCACCAGCAGGATAAGCGTGGTATTGATTCACCCAAACTCTACCCGCTTCCACGTGTCTTGGAATGTTGTACAATTGGTGTGCATCACGCGTCCATACGCCCGCTCCTAAACCATAAATCGTATCATTAGCAATTTCCAGAGCTTCTGCCTCATCTTTGAAAGTCGTAAAAGCCACAACTGGTCCGAAAATCTCCTCTTGGAAAATTCTCATTCTGTTGTTTCCTTTGAAGATGGTAGGCTTGATGTAATAACCTTCTTCCAGACCTTCAATTTCATTTACTTCACCTCCTGTCAGAACTTCCGCACCTTCTTCTTTACCGAGTTTCAGGTAACCCATAATTTTATCTTTCTGGATTTTCGAAGCCTGCGCTCCCATCATCACCGTTTTATCCAATGGATTTCCAATTTTGATAGCCTCAGTTCTTTCAATCACTTTTGCGATGAATGCGTCTGCAATATCTTCCTGTACCAACAATCTTGATGGACAAGTACAAATCTCACCTTGATTCAGCGCAAACATTACAGCACCTTCGACAGCTTTATCAAGAAACTCATCATCCGCATCCATCACGGAATTGAAGAAAATGTTAGGTGATTTTCCTCCTAACTCTAAAGTCACCGGAATGATATTTTCTGTTGCATATTGCATCACCATTCGTCCAGTCACCGTAGAACCTGTGAAGGCCGCCTTGTTGACTTTTGGATTCGTAACCAACGCTCTTCCTAGTTCTGCTCCAAAACCATTGACGATATTTACCACTCCTGCAGGAAGTAGGTCGCCAATCAACTCCATCAAAACCATAATAGAAACTGGCGTGCTTTCTGCTGGTTTCAACACCACGCAATTTCCTGCGGCCAAAGCTGGAGCGAGCTTCCAAACTGCCATTAAGATTGGGAAATTCCAAGGAATAATTTGTGCAATCACACCGAGTGGCTCGTGAACAATCAACGAAACGGTGTCTTTGTCTAACTCGTTGTGTGAACCTTCTTCTGCTCTGATTACGGAAGCGAAATATCTGAAATGGTCAATCGCCAAAGGAATATCGGCAGCCAGAGTTTCTCTTACGGCTTTACCATTGTCAATCGTTTCAACTGTTGCAATATATTCCAAATTCTCCTCTATTCTGTCAGCGATTTTATTTAGAATGATGCTTCGCTCTGTTGCAGAGGTAAGTTTCCAAGTTTTGAAAGCCTCTGACGCAGCATTGACGGCATTCTCTAAATCCTCCTTGTTGGAACGAACGGCTTGTGTGAAAACCTGTCCGTTGATTGGAGAAATCACATCGAAATATTGTCCGCCTGCTGACGGCACAAATTTTCCGCCGATGTAATTATCATATTTTGATTTGAATTCTGGCCAAGCCAAAGTGGTTGAATTTTGTGTTTGTTCTGCTGTTGTACTCATAATAATATTTGGTTTTATTAATACTGAATTAATATTTGATTAATGCTAAATTAATTACTAATACAACAAGAATTATAGCACAATCCTCCAAATAAACAGTAAAATCCTACATTTATAATAGTTTATAAGTCCTTAACAAAATTTAAGAGCCGAAGTCATAAATAAATCTTATATTTGAAAAACAGGATGTTACAAATCTTGAAATTATGAATCCAAATCATTTTCAACTTAACAAACCAAGCCTGACGCACGAAAAAAAATTGAATACGTTGGTAGAAAATCAAACCAAGTTCAGTTTAAATAATTGTGAACTCAGTGTCTATGAAACGCACAAGACGGCTTACGATGTGAAACTGCATTTTGAGCATCTGGCGTTCACTGGAATGTTGCGAGGAAAGAAATGGATGAAGCTTGAAGACAAAAGCAATTACTTCGAATATCTTCCTGGAGAAAGTGTTTTGGTTGCGCCTGGCGAAACGATGGTGATTGATTTCCCGGAAGCTGATATTCAGCCAGCACAATGTGTTTCTTTGACTTTGAGTCCTGAATTTGTGAAAGAATCTCTGGAAAATTTAAATTTCACATCCACAAAAATCGATGATTCTTCGCATTGGAATATTTCTCTTGACGAATTTTATTTGCTTAATAACAAAGCACTTGCTTCAGCAACGAACAATATTATGAGGATTGCAATGGACGATAATTCTCATAAAGATGTGATTGCAGATTTTGCTTTGAAGGAATTATTAATCCGACTGATGCAGACGCAAGCGAGAAACTTGGTTGAGAAGAATACGTTGAAAAATCAATCGAGAATTGGTTTTGTCGCAGATTTCATCAAGAAGAATCTTCATCAGAAATTATCGATTGATGCGATTGCGAAGATGGCTTACGTCAGCAAATCGAATTTCTTCAAGATGTTCAAACAGGAATTGGGACTTTCTCCGAATGAGTTTATCATCCAAGAGAGAATCAAAAAAGCGAAGGAGTTATTGAGCCAACAGAATTCGGTGAGTGAAACGGCTTTCAGTACTGGATTTTCGGATACGAATTATTTCATTCGGGTTTTCAAACAAGTTGAAGGTGTGACGCCGAAAATATTTCAGAACAAAAAAATAATTTGAATTAAGTTAGTAGTTAGTTATAGATTTTCAAAAGAGAACGAGCAGAAATTTCTGCTCGTTTTCGATTTTATACGTTTTGTTTTGAACCACATAGGCACATAGATTATTTTAAAATTAAAAATTTAGATAATAAAGTAGAAATAGCTGGGATATCTATTTTTACTTTTTGAAAAATAAAAATCTATCTGTCTATTTGGTTAACTAATTTTTATTTCTGATAACTGTAATATCTCGCACCATTCAGAACTGGACTTTCTTTTTCAATTCTCGTCAATCCAAAACCTTTGTAATTTTGGTTAACCGAAAAATCTAGTTGTTTGCGATGTAGTTTTTCATAAGTGTCGAAATCGATTGGTAATCTGTTTTTCAATTCTTCAAAAAGATTCCATTTTTCAACGACCGATTTCCATTCTGGGGAAACTTTGCCGACGAAGACTTTCGATTTGGAGCCACTTCCGTAAGCTAAGAATCCAATTTCTTTTTCTGCCAAATCCTCATTTTCATTAAGCGAAGTTTGCAACGCTGACAGCAACGCCATAAAGATTGAAGCCGTGTACATATTTCCAATCTCAGAAGACGCGCGTTGAGATTTCTCTATTTTTTCATTAATGAAATTGATATAATCTTCGGATTTTGCTATGGCTTTTTGTTTCTCTGCATCAGAATAATCAAGGTGATTTTCTAAACTATAAATTTCGGTGAAAACTCTTTTTCCGTGGAAAGCATAGGGCAAATGGAAAATCAAATAGCGCCAATTCTCATAAGGTCTTACGGTGAAAGTCTGCTCTTTGTAATGCTCATAAGCTTCACGGATTCTGTCCTGATAACAAACATTCGAATATTGACCATCGAAAACTGGTTCGTCTGTGAACACTTCAATTTTGTCAGGGAAATTTTCCGGAGCAGATGGGAAATCGGCTTTAGAAAAATGACGTCTCGGTTTGAAGAAATCGAAAACACTTTCTGTGGCAACTCCCCAATTGTTATCAATCTCTATTAATTTCGGATTGGCTGAAACCAATAAGGCAACTGCGCCACCGCCTTGCGTATATTCTCCTGATGAGGCCAATTCATATTTTGCGTAATCGCTGGCTATGACGACAGCTTTCTTTGTTGGATTTGCTCTTACGAAATCCAAAGCGTTATGTAAAGCATCCACCGCTCCAATGCAAGCGAACGTCATATCAACAACGTCACAGTGCTTGAAAACCCTTTCACCAAATTCTTCGGTTAAAAATTCTTCCACCATTTGAACCGCATAGGTAGCAGTTGGTTTTGCGGCATCCAAAGCGCTTTCCGTTCCGAGGTAAACTCTGGAGATTTCTTTAGTATTGAGATTGTAATTTTGAATTAATCTGAGTAAAGCTTCTGCCGCAAACGTCGCTGCATCTTCGTGAACATCTGGCAAAGCCATTTTGTGAAGCCCCAGACCTTTCTCCAATTTCGCGGGTTCAATTCCTCTTTTCTCTGCAAGGTCTTTGATTTCTAAATATAAAGAAGGCACATAAAAACTGGCCGCATCCACTCCGAATTTCGTCATCTCATAAAAAATTTAAGACACGAATTTAGAGATTTTTCGGCGGATTTTGGGTGTCTTTTGGGGAGAAAGTTTGGGAATTATTAGAAATACTTTATATTTAATAGATGCCAATTATTATTTGGAATTGATTATTTTTCTATATTCTTGATTAATTACTGAACTATCAATTTCGTCTGCTTTCTTAAAATAAGCTTTCGCGTTCTTCATATCGTTCAAATAAAAGTAAGACGTTGATAATAGTGAGTAAAGCTTTGCATTTTTTGGATCAATTTTCAATCCTGTTTCCAAATCTTTTATGGCCTTTCTTAGTAATTCACTATTGTTGTTTTTTAAATAAATTTGAGCATATGCGATCGCAGTCGAACTGTAAAAATCTGAATTTTGTGGATTGTATTTTTTTGCCAAATCAAAGTATTTTAGAGCATTCTCAGGATTTCCCTGAACGGCCACCAAATTACCAAAACCCCAATAAATCTCGTAAATCTCCTTATTTATCAACCAAGCTTGATTGAAGCGTTTCATCGAAGTATTATAATCATTTTTGTAAAAATAATCCCATCCAGATTTTATCAGACTCTTTGCAGCATCTTTTCTGTTATCAAATTTTTTGTCCATCTCTGCAAGAAATTCCTTGTCACTTTCGAGTTGTTCCTTACATTTTTTCGCATTTCCATACATTGGTAAAACATTGATACCTTGTGGACAATCTTGCGATTTGCAGTTAAAGAAAAGGATGATAAAACTTAATACTAAAATTCTGGTTTTCATTAGTTTTTATTAATAATAACAAATTTAAAAACATTTACTCTAAATAAAACAAAAACCTCACTAACATTATTAGTGAGGCTTTCTTCATATCAAAATCAAATATGCATCGCTGCATTATTATGCAAAACTTTCATCGTGCTGAGATAAATCCAATCCAATATTCTCTGAGTCCTCAGCAACTCTCAATGGAATGATCATATCTGTCAATTTATATAAAATCAATGAGCCTAAGAATGTGAATGCGGAAACCAAAACCAAGGCCATCATATGATGTGCAAAGACTTCGAAGCCGCCGTGGAGAAGACTTGCGTTCTCGCCTTGCGCCAGAATCGCTGTTAGAATCATTCCCATAATTCCGCCAACGCCGTGACACGCAAATACATCCAAAGTATCGTCTACTTTTTTCAGACGTTTCCAGTGGCACATCAGATTTGAAACAATCGCTGAAACAAAACCTATAAAAATCGCGTGCGGAATCGTCACAAAACCTGCGGCAGGCGTAATAGCTACCAAACCTACAACAGCACCAATACAAGCACCTAAAGCAGAAACCTTTCTTCCATTGACTCTATCGAAAAATATCCAGGATAACATTGCCGTTCCTGACGCAATCGTTGTGGTTCCAAAAGCCATCGCAGCGGTCGCATTCGCAGCCAAAGCAGAACCAGCATTAAAACCAAACCAGCCAAACCAAAGCATCCCAGTTCCTAGGATGACAAATGGAATATTCGAAGGTTCGTGGTGTGGATTTTTTCTTTTGCCAATCATCATTGCGCCAGCCAAAGCAGCGAATCCTGCGCTCATATGAACGACTGTTCCTCCCGCAAAATCCTTCACTCCAAAATATTTGTTCAACAAACCGTCTGGATGCCAAACCATATGACAAAGCGGCGTATAGATGATCAAACTAAATAAAACCATAAACAACAAGTAGGAAATAAATCTGACGCGTTCTGCAAAAGAACCCGTGATCAAAGCTGGTGTGATGACGGCAAATTTCATTTGAAATAAAGCAAACAGAATAAAAGGAACAGTAGAAGCCATCTTGCTGTGTGGCAAAACACCCACATTGTTGAAAAATAGATATGTGGTTGGATTTCCTATCAAACCATAATGTTCGCCATCGATCGTGATTCCAATAGATTCTCCAAATGACAAACTGAAACCAACTACAACCCACAAAATACTGATCACACCCAAGGCAATAAAACTTTGAAGCATTGTAGAGATCATATTCTTTTTCCCGACCATTCCGCCATAGAAAAATGAAAGTCCGGGTGTCATTAATAAAACCAAACCGGAGGAAGCTAAAATCCAAGCAACATCGGCTCCTACAATACTGTCTTCACCCAGAAAAGTTCCCGGTAATGGCAAAGACGTCTGTTCTGGCCAGAAAAGTGCTGCAATTGCAATAATACTTATGACAACAAAAGAAATAATCCAGCGTTTCTCTATTTTCATTTTAATAAATTTAATTTTTAACCCTGCAAATATAGAGGGTTAATTTTAAAAAACATATAATTTAGCCAATTACACCTCGTAATTTTTACAGATGACAAATTAATAATTTGAAAATTATTTAAATAACAATCAGGCACTAGTTTTGCAATAGATTAAAAAAATCCAAACTATGAGATCAGACATTCCGAAAGCAGACAGCGAAACCAACAAAGGCCCAATGATAGCCATTATCATTGTGGTAGTTGTATTCCTATTAGGATATTTTGCTTATATGATGTTCATCCCACAACAAGTGGAGAATATGAACAAAACCGAAAACATACAACCTGTAGAACAAAAAGTAAAAGACTCCATATAGGAGTCTTTTTTTATTTTGAATCAAATTGAAATCTTAGTGAATATGCTTCTCAGCGTGATAAGAACTTCTCACCAAAGGTGAACTTTCCACGTGACGGAAACCTAAGCTTCTTGCAAAATCGCCGTACTCATCAAACTGTTCCGGCGTGATAAAACTTTTCACAGGAAGGTGTTTTTTGGTTGGTTGGAGATATTGACCCATCGTGATCACATCCACATTGGCGTTTCTGATATCCTCAATTGTTTGGAAAACCTCGTCTCTTGTTTCGCCAAGACCTAGCATTACGCCAGTTTTTGTACGATTTTGTCCAGCTTCTTTCAAATATCTGAGAACTTCAAGACTTCTTTCGTATTTCGCTTGAATTCTCACTTCTCTGGTTAAACGTTTTACAGTTTCCATATTGTGGGAAATCACTTCTGGCGCTACTTCTACCATTCTGTCAAGGTGTTTTGTAATGCCTTGAAAATCTGGAATCAACGTTTCCATCGTTGTACCCGGAGAAATCCTACGAACAGCATTCACCGTTTCACCCCAAAGAATCGAACCCATATCTTTCAAATCGTCGCGGTCAACCGAAGTCAAAACTGCGTGTTTGATTTTCATTAATTTGATAGAACGTGCTACTTTTTCCGGCTCATCCCAATTCACATCCAAGGGTTTTCCAGTTTTCACACCACAAAATCCACAACTTCTGGTGCAGATGTTTCCGAGGATCATAAACGTTGCGGTTCCTTCGCCCCAACATTCGCCCATATTTGGACAGCTTCCACTTTGGCAAATGGTGTTCAGCTTATATTTATCTACCAAATGTCTTAGTTCGCGGTAATTTTTGCCAGTTGGCAATTTTACGCGGATCCATTTTGGTTTTTGAATGGCTGTATCTTGTTGAATTAAATCCTCCATTTTGATCTTAAATTTAAAAATCGGTTTCGTCTTCTTTTAATAACTCGGCCAAGATCTTTTTGGCGCGCATTATTCTCACTTTTGTATTGGCCACAGAAAGATTGAGTTCTTCTGCTATTTCTTTGATGCTTTTCTCTTCGAAAAATCTTAGACGGATAATGTCTTGATTCTTAGCATCCATTGTTTCTATGATCTTGATGATCTTTTGCTGGTCTTCTTCGGAGATCAATAACTCCTCGGGAGATCTTGCAAATTCATTCTTAACGTCTTGAAGGTTGGCATTTGGATCTTCGTTTTCGCGGCTTCTTTTTCTCCAAAAATCGATGATCGTATTTTGCGCGATTGTCAAGATCCAGGTTTTGAACTGGAAGCTGGGATCGAAGAGATCTAACTTGTTCAAGACTTTCGAAAAAACCGAAACCGTGATCTCATCCGCATCATTTTCATCTTTCACTTTGTTCATCACAAATGAGAACACATCCACCCAAAAAGAATTAATGAGTTGTGTCTGAGCCTTTTGATCTTTGTCTCGGGCTTTTAGAATGAGCGTAAGTAATTGATCTTCTTTCATTTTTTCGACGAACAAAGATAGGTATAATAATTAAAAAAATTCAACATAGCAAGATTGAGAAATTCTATAATGAAGGAGCATTTTAGATTAAATTTAAATAACATTTATCAAGATTGGATTGTCTTTAAAATAAGTATTTTTACAGGCTTGATTTTTGTAATGGAAAATCAAATTAATCAACTAACAATCAGAATTATAAATAAAATGCTTGTGGAAATATTGTTTCAACAAAATATACTTAAGCGTTGCATTTACCAATACAGGAACTATGAACAAACAAATCAAATTTTATAAATATCAAGGAACAGGAAATGATTTTGTAATGATCGACAACCGCGATCTGGAATTCCCAAAAAGCACCGAATTCATCGAAAAACTCTGCGACAGACGTTTCGGAATAGGTGGCGACGGTCTGATCCTACTTGAAAACGATGAAAAATCGGACTTCAAAATGGTGTATTACAATTCCGACGGGAACGAGAGTACAATGTGCGGAAATGGTGGCCGTTGCATCGTGGCATTTGCCCATTTCTTGGATATTTTCGAGGACAAGACGACATTTGATGCGATCGATGGACTACACAAAGCGGAAATCAAAAACGGCATCGTAAAATTGAAAATGATCGATGTGAAAAACATTAGCACAGACGGAAATGACTTTGTTTTAAATACTGGTTCACCACATTACGTAAAGTACGTGGAAATGTTAAATAATTATAATGTTTTCAAAAATGGTAACGAAATACGAAATTCTGAAACTTATAAGAAAGAAGGGATCAATGTCAACTTTGTGGAAACTGTTTCTGACAGGGAATTGTTTGTAAGAACCTACGAGCGTGGCGTGGAAGATGAGACCTACAGTTGTGGAACCGGAGTGACGGCTGCGGCTTTAACTTTTATGGATAAAAACAATCAAACCTCTGTTGCAGTCAAGGTTTTGGGTGGACAACTGAAAGTTTATGCTGAGAAAAATGGCGAAGGTTTCAGTGACATTTGGTTGGAAGGGCCAGCAAATCAAGTTTTTAAAGGAGATATTGCATTATAATTAAAGATTCAATAATTAGAAAATTAAAAAATTTAAAGTTCTAGATCTCTTTTACAAATTAAACTATGAAAAAAATAATTCTTATAATATCTATTGTTGTCATCGCGATCCTGGGATTTTTCGGGATCAGATTTTACAATAAATATGTCGGAAATAATGTGGAGAAAGAAGGCTTTGTTTTGATCCCGCACAATGCGAAGTCTCAGCAGATCTTGGATTCGATCTCTCCTTATATTAAAAATAAAGATCATTTCACCAGTATCGCAGAAGACAAAAATCTTGGGGCAAATTACAAACCAGGACGCTACGAACTGAAATCGGGAATGAACAACCGCGAAATCGTCAATATGATCCTCGCAGGAAATCAAACACCGAATTCTTTCCGGATCAAAGACTTCGATGATGTTTATCAGATGATCGGTCGAGTGACCAAAAAGACAGAAATCGATTCCACAAAATTTGCTGATCAAATGAATGAAATCGCTGTCAGCAAAGGTTACAAAAATGCTGAAGATCTGAAAAAATATTTCTTCAATAACACCTACGATTTCTTCTGGACCGTGACGCCTAAGGAATTCTTTGAGAAATTCGACAATGAATATAAAGCATTTTGGACTGCGGAGAGAATTGCAAAAGAAAAACAATCCGGCTTGACAAGAGATCAAATCTACGCTTTGGCCTCTATCGTTTACAAAGAATCAGGTGGAAAACCGGATGAGCAGAAAACAATCGCTGGCCTATATCTGAATCGATATAAAAAAGGAATGAAACTGCAAAGTGACCCTACGGTGATCTATGCTGTGAACAAAGCCAGTAATTTTACACAACAAATTAAACGTGTCTATTACAAACACCTAAAAGAACCTTCGCCTTATAATACGTATGCGAATAAAGGCATTCCACCAGGTCCAATTTGTATTGTTGACCAAAATTCTCTGAATGCGGTTTTGGATGCAGAGAACAACAATTACATCTTTATGTGTGCGGATCCATCGAGATTTGGTTATCATAAATTCACGGACAATGCTGCAGAACATGCGATAAACGCAAAAGCTTACCAAGATTGGCTGAATAAAAAGAATATAAAATAAATAGAGCAAGTGCTCATAAATAAACTAGGAATGAAAAGAACGGAAATTGTAAGTGTATTTCAAAAGAGAGCTTTTGGTCTTGCCTTGACAATAGGAGCCGCAAGCTTTGTAATGGCTCAGCAAAAAGTGAATGTTTCTGGAAATGTGAAAGATGCAAATGGCGCAATTGGATATGCGTCTGTAACTTTCAAAAACCAACAAAATTCACAATTGAGCGATGCCGCACTGGCAGATGCAGATGGGAACTATAAATTAGATTTGACTCCGGGAAGCTACGATGTCACAATCGAAGCTGTAGATTACAAAAAATTCACGCAGACAATAAGAGTTGAAAAAGCGGGACCAATTGCACCTTTTGTAATTGTATCAGCGGGAAAAACGAACCTGACGAATACAACCGATATCCAAGGTGTTGTCATTACAGCAGCTTCTACAAAACCTTATAAAGTAGAACTCGATAAAAAAACTTACGACCCTTCTCAGGATCTGGTGAGCAAAGGTGGAAGTTTGCAGGATGTTTTGCAAAATGTACCTTCAGTTTCTGTGGATACGGACGGAACAGTTTCTATGAGAGGGAGTTCCAATGTGAGATTTTTGATCAATGGAAAACCTTCTGCCCTTCTCGGAATCGATGATGGTGCGAATGCGTTGCAAAGTATTCCGGCAGATCAAATCGAAAAGATTGAAGTGATCACAAATCCTTCTTCGAAATTTGAAGCGAGCGGAACCGCTGGTATTTTGAATATCATACTTAAGAAAAACAAAAAAACAGGTTTCAACGGAAGTGTGATCGGAACGCTTGGATATCTTCCTCAGACCAACCTCAACACAAGTTTAAGCTGGAGAAAAGGCAATTTTTCTTGGTTTTTAAACGGTGGCGGTGGTTACAGAGAATCTAAAAATACCAACAGAAATACCAATATCTACAACAACGTAAAGATAGATGGGAACGAATTAGAATCTCGTCAAAATTCTGAAATCACAAACAAAAACAGCAACTACAACGCAACTGCCGGGATTGTTTATGACATCAATGACAAAACTTCGGTAAATGCTTCCGGAACTGTAAGAACGTTTGAAAGTGACAACGTTGGAAATATCGATTATAATTTTTCTCTACTAAATGCACCAAGCACTTATACATTGAGAAGAAACATTGGTAAAAACAACAACTTGGCTTTCCAGGGAGATTTTGGTTTGGATCATAAGTTTGATGACAAAGGACAGAATTTATCATTGTCATTAAGTTTACAAAAAAACCGTTCCAACAATGACACGAACATCCTGGAATATGAGAATTTCAATCCTGAAACTACTCTTGAAAATATTATCAATCAAACAACCAAAAATCAAAACATCGTTGCGAAACTTGATTACGAATTGCCAATTGGCGAAATCTCAAAATTAGAAGCTGGTTACCGTTTGGATTCCAATGATAATAGCTATGACAATAATGTTTTGGAAAGCACATCTGCAAATCCAAATTTGGCATTATTACCTTTGTACACTTACGATGCTAACTACAAAGAGGTGTTCAATGCTTTTTACTTACAATTTAAAAGTAAAACAGGAAAGATAGGTTACCAATTAGGACTTAGAAATGAACTTTCTAATGTAACAATCGATTATCAAAATCTTTTAACTCCTGGATCTGAAGGTTATACAGAGCCAATTGTAAACGATAAGAAAACCTACAACAATCTTTTCCCAAGTATCTTCTTGAGCTATGAGTTTGCGAAGGACAATCAATTATTGGTAAATTACTCGAGAAGAATTGACAGACCAAGAGGATTTTTCTTAATTCCAAATCCAAGCTACAGCGACAATCAGAATATCTTTGATGGAAACATCGATCTAAATCCTGCTTATGTTGACTCTTTCGAAGTTGGATACAGTATTTCTAAGAAAAAATTCACAATCAATCCGACTTTATATTATAAGCGTAAAACAGACGACACCAAAATGTTGGTTTATAATAAAGCTATTGAGTACGAATTCCTAGATGAACAAGGTGATACACAAATTGGAAAAAGAATTGAATTCCATACAAGACCTATCAATCTTGGATCAGAAGAAACTTATGGTTTGGATCTTAACTTCAATTGGGATGCTACAAGCTGGTTGAAATTTATGGGGAATGTGGATGTCTTCGGATATAATATCAAAGGAAGTACCTTGTACGACACATTGGATCAAGATTTAAATCCAATTGTTTCCACAGCTAATTTCAATGGTACGGGCGTTTCCACAAGAAGCCGATTGACAAGTACTTTTAAGCTTGACAAAACATTAAATTTCCAAGTTCAAGGTTTCTTCAGAGGCGCTACGAAAACGGAATTCCAACATAGAAAAGAAATGTACGCCATCAACTTTGGTGCTTCCAAAACCATCTGGAGCGGAAATGGAACGATTGCGTTCAACATTCAGGATGTTTTCAACACGAGAGCAATGCAGGCAACGACTTACACAGCCAACAGCACAAGAGATTCGTATATGCAATGGCAACCAAGACAGTTCACGGTTTCTCTGACATACAGATTCAAACAAGGCGAAAAAGTAGATCAGCCGAAGCGTAAAAAGGACATCAATTCCAACGCAAGTGGTGACGATCAACAAGGTCCTATGTAATTTCAAACATACAATACTTAAAAATCCTGCAAGTAATTTTGCAGGATTTTTTATTATTAAAGATACATCGCAATAATAATCTATGTTGATTTCTCAAATTACTTCAACTAGAATTTTTATCTATTATAATAATCTTAAAAATAAAAATCCGTCTAGCTATGAATACCAGACGGATCTTTTTAACAATTATAATTTAAAGGTCTATTTCTTTTGTTCCTTCAGTTCTTCTTTGTCTTTGTCTGATGGATTCCAAACTTTCACTTCCGCATTCTTATCGATTCCGGAAAGGATCTGAACATTGATTCCGTCACTCGATCCCAGCTTAACATAAACTTTCTTAAAGTTTCCTTTCGGCTGTTTCACTTCTACAAAGGATTTATTGTTGCCCTTTTCATATTGGATCAGCGACTCGTCCAAAAGTAATGCATTTTTCTTAGAACTCAATAAGATTTCTCCATTTGCACTGAATCCTGCGCGGATATAATCTCCAGATTTGTTGTAAACATCGCCTTCTACAGCAAATTTTATCGTTCCACTTTCTTCTTTTCCTTTTGGTGCGATGAGCGTCAATTTTCCAGGGAAAGATTTATTTTGCAATGCACCAATTACCACTTTCATTTCCATCCCTTGCTGTAATCTTCCAGCTTGTGCTTCGTCTATATCACCTTTGAAAATCAAGGCATTAAGATCTGCAATAGAACAAATCGTAGTTCCCGGGTTGAAGGCATTGGCCTCGATCACCTGACTTCCTACTTTCACAGGAATTTCTAAAACTACACCCGCCGCTTTTGCACGAATCTGCGTGGTTGCCATACTTTGAAGTTCCGGTGTCGCTCCAGTTCTCACGATTTGCAATTGTTTTTGAGCTGCGTTCAACTGTTGAACTGCCAATTTCTGTTGTTGGATATTGGTCTCCAACTGTTGCTGAGCCGTGATGTATTCCTGCTTGGAAATTACACCTTGCTTGTACAGTTTTGCCTGCATCTCAAATTGTTTCTTCTGATTTTCAACGTTGATCTTGGCATTCGTCAGTTGAATTTGAGAATTGTTGATCTGCATAGTCGCGTTGTTCACATCTGTGACGTTCGGAACGATTCTGATGGTTGCGATGAGTTGTCCTGCAGTCACTTTGTCACCTTCGTCCACATTGATGGTTTGGATGATTCCGGAGATATTTGGTTTGATCTCGATTTCCTCGCGAGGTTCAATCTTACCGGTTGCCATCACTTTGTCATCCAGATTTTGAATGGTCGGTTTCCTGGTGAGGAAAACTTCATTCTCAGCCGAATTTGATTTGATGAGATAACCGATTCCACCAATCACCGCGACCACGAATAGCAATCCGAAAAATATGGACAATGCTTTTTTGAATGTAAATTTCTTTTTTTCCATTATATAGAAATATAGTTTGTTTTTATTTTAATATTAAAAATTAGTAAAATCATTTATCACTAATCGATTATCATTTATAATTTTATAATTACTCTGTTCGTAAAGCTTCAATTGGTCTAATTTTTACCGCTCTTTGTGCGGGGATCAATCCGATGATCAATCCAAGGAAAATCATAATTCCCATGGCGGAGAACACGTTTCCGTAATCGACTGTTGGATTGTAAAATGGAAAAGCATCATTGTTCATCGTCGCAATATTTAGAATAATGAGCAAAAATATTCCAGACAAAAATCCTAAAAGTCCCGACGACAGCGTGATCACAACACTTTCCAACAGAATCTGATTTCGAACCTCAGCTGGTTTTGCGCCCAAAGCTCTTCGGATTCCGATTTCTTTGGTTCGCTCTGTCACTGTAATTAATAGAATATTTGAAATCGCGATGACACCAGCCAAAATCGTCAAGGTTCCGACAATGATGGTCAGCAATTGCATTCCGGTCAGAAATCCTGTTAGTTTTTTAAACTCTTTAGCGAGATTGAAACTTCCAAACGCATTAGTATCTTCTGGCGAAACGTGGTTGATTTTCTTAAGCTCATCCTTCACTTTAGCTTCTACGACCGCGGCTTCGGCATTTGGTTTTCCAACGATCGCGAAGAATCCGACTTTGTCGCCTTCGTTGTACATTCCGGAATAAGTGGAAAACGGAATATAAGCCGATTGGTCATTCTCCATCCCGCCACCTCTTGGCACTCGGAAAACACCGATGACATTGAAAAATATCCCTTTCAAATTGACTGATTTTCCAATTGGATTCTCGTTTTTCTTGGCATCGAAAAGATTTTTGTAGATCTCCTCTCCTATTACGATCACATTTTTTTTAGATTGAATATCAGCGTCATTGATATATCTTCCGAACAACAATTTTTTCTTAGAAATCTGATTACCAACCGGAAAATCTCCCGTAATCATATATGTATTTTTCTTCCCGTTTCTAGAGATCTGATCGCCCGGCGTTCCAAAATTCCCTCTCACACTTTGGGGCGAAATATAATCGACTTCTGGAACTTTCTTGGTGATATATTCAATATCTTTCAAGTGAAGATCCATCTTTCTGCCTTTTGGAAAACCTTCGTAAGGAATATTGGTACTTTGTGGCCAAAGGAAAACGGAATTGGTTGCAAAACCTGAGAACAATCTGTTGAACCCATTTTCCATTCCATTCGCCGCGCCAAGCAAGCTTACGTATAAAAACATTCCCCAACCAACGCCAATCATCGTGAGAAACGTTCGGAGCTTATTATTCCGAAGGGAATAATAAATTTCTTGCCAGGTATCTCTTTTGAAAAGTATGTTCATTTTTGGTTGATGGTTGTTGGTTGATAGTTGATGATTTTGCTGAGTCTTGATCTTGTCTATTTGTTCTTGATTCGTTTCTCTTTTACTCTGATCTTAATGCTTCAATTGGTTTAATCCTGGAAGCTTTGTAGGCTGGTACAAATCCAGCGATGGTTCCCGAAAGCAAAAGACAGAAAAATGCAGAAGCGATCAATCCCCAACCCACGGAAGGTTCTGTGATGAAGTAATCTTCGAGATTATTCCCAATGAGTTTAAGTGCCAAAACGCCCAAGCCAACGCCAACAATTCCTGAAATCACCGTAATCACAATACTTTCTTGAAGAATCAATGCGACGATGCCACCTGGTTTTGCGCCAATCGCTTTTCTGACACCGATTTCTTTGGTTCTCTCCTTTACGATATAAACCATAATATTACTGATCCCAATGATTCCCGCAAGCAAAGTTCCAAGTCCGATAAATCCAACAACGACAGTGATCACAAATAGAAAAGCAAATGAATCCTGTGTATTTTTCGCATTGTTATTGATTCTGATTCCCTGCTGGTCATCCGGAGAAATTTTATGTCGTGCTTTGATACTTTTCTCCAATTCGTTCCCATATTTCACCCCTTGATCCGGCGTCATATTTGGGTCATAAGACAACATTACGGTACTGATGGTGTCAGAACTTTTCTTCATCTGTTGCAATGTAGAAAGTGGCACCGAAATGTGTCGCTCGTCCCAGTCACCGCCAGGATCTGAGAAAACACCAACCACTTTGAACATCGTCCCATTGATCTCCAGATCTTTCCCGATCGGATTTCCGTCTCGGATCAGATCTCGCCAAACCATTCTTCCAATCGAAGCTACATTTTGTTTCAGCGCATTATCTCGTTGGTTGATGTAGCGTCCATCAATCATTGTTCTGTTCTCAAGGAATTTCTCGTCGCCCAAAACACCGTTGATTTGATAACCACCACTTTCTTTTCCATATTTCACAGTAAGACTGGTTTGATACCTTGGCGAAGCATATTCTAATTTCCCCTCGCTTTCTTTCACGATGGCATCGAAATCATCATTGTTGAAAGTCACTTGTCTGTCGGATTGCAAACCCGCATAAGGAACGGTGGTTTTGCCTGCCCAAATCATAATCAGATTGGTTGCATCTCTTGTAAATGCTTTGGCAAATGAATTATTAAGGCCGTTTCCAATGCCAAACAATACAATGAAGATGAACAATCCCAAAGCCACCGTAAACCCAGAAAGAACCGTCCGCAATACATTACTGCGAATGGAACTAAAAATCTCTTGCCAGCGGTCTAAGTCAAACATAATTTTTGGGTTGGAAGCTAGAAGAAGGAAGTTGGAAGTTTCCTACTTTTCGCATTATTTTAATTTTTATTTTTTTGTCAGGCTGAGGCTCTTGAAGCTAACTTCCATCACCAGACTTCCGTCATCCAGCTCTACAATACAATTTGATTGATGAATGTATCGCTTTCTATTAATCCGTCTTTCAGGACGACGTTTCTCTTGGTTTGCGCGGCCACATCGGGCTCGTGTGTTACGACGACGATTGTTTTTCCTTCTTTGTTAATATCCTGAAGCAACTTCATAATATCGTTTGTCGTTTTGGAATCCAAAGCTCCAGTCGGCTCATCGGCCAAGATTAATTTCGGATCTGTGATGAGTGCTCTCGCGATGGCGATTCTTTGTTTTTGTCCTCCGGAAAGTTCGCTTGGAAGGTGGTCTTTCCAACTTAGAAGTCCTACTTTTTCGAGATATTCTTCGGCGCGTTTGGTTCTTTCTTTTCTGGAAACATTTTGGTAATATAACGGCAACGCCACATTGTCCAAAGCTGTTTTATAATTAATCAAATTGAAAGACTGAAAAATAAATCCAAGAAAACGACTTCTGTACTCCGCGGCCTTGACTTCTGTGAGATGTTTGATGGGAACGCCGTCCAACTCGTAGATGCCGTTGTCTGCCTCGTCCAAAATACCGATGATGTTTAGCAATGTCGATTTTCCGGAACCGGAGCTTCCCATAATAGAAACAAATTCGCCTTCGTTGATATTCAGGTTGATGCCTTTGAGAACGTGCAATTTGCTCTTGCCTGTGTCGTAGGATTTGTTGATATCTTCTATTCTTAGAATGGGATGAGACATTGTCTTGATTTTACATATAAGTAAATCCGATTGCTGAATTGTTACATCAAAAAAAGATAAAAACCACTTCAATAGAAAAAAACAATACATTAACCGTGAAAATCAACCATCATTACAATGATTTTTATTATTATTAACGAAATAAAAAATCTCAATAAAAATAAAATGAAAAAAATTATTTTAATCGTTTTCTACAGTCTTTCATTTTTTTGCTTTGGTGCGAAAATTAACATAAACATCCTTGATACTGCAACTGTTGAATCTCGTGCAATCGATAATATTCTTAAAACAATAGAAGCTCCCAAAGTTTCAAAAAATGTAATTCTAATTACAAATCTCGGTGCCAAGGGCGATTCTAAAACAGATAATAAACCTTTTTTTGACAAAGCAATGAAACAAAGCAAGGCAAAAAAAGGCGCAAAAATAGTAGTTCCGGCAGGTGTTTACTTGATTAACGGGCCGATTCACTTCGTAAGCAACACGACTTTGGAATTAAAAAAAGATGCAAAAATAATCTTTGGAACAAATGAAAAAGATTACCTTCCTGCCGTTCTCACGAGTTGGGAAGGAACACTTATTTATAATTACAGTCCCTTGATTTACGCCTATCAAGTAGAAAATGTTGCGATAATTGGTGAAGGAACAATTGATGGAAATGGCAAAGATGGTTTCAGCCAATGGTACGACAAGCAAAAACCTGCACAGGCAAAAACCAGAGATATGAACTTGAAGATGACGCCTGTAAAGGAAAGAATCTTCGGGAAAAACAGCTTTTTAAGACCTCAGCTTGTTCAGTTCTTTGAAAGTAAAAATATTTTGATTGAAGGTGTTACCATTACAAACGCTCCATTCTGGTGTGTTCATTTCCTAAAATCAGAAAACATCACCGCTCGGAAAGTAAAATTTGATTCTCAAAACAAAAACAATGATGGCTTCGACATAGAATATTCTAAAAATGTTTTGATTGATGATGTAGATTTTGACAATGCAGATGACAATGTCACCATCAAAGCTGGGAGAGACAGAGAAGGCAGAGAAACCAATATGCCATCAGAAAACATTATCGTTAGAAATAGCCGTTTCAAAGGTTTGCATGCGATTGTGATTGGTAGTGAAATGTCATCTGGCGTAAGAAACGTTTTTGTAGAAAACTCGACCTTTGCCGGCTATTGCAAACGTGCTCTATATCTGAAATCTAATGCGGACAGAGGTGGTTACATCAAGGATATTTACATCAACAATGTAGATTTTGGAGAGGTAGAGGATGCAATTTACATCACATCTTTCTACAAAGGGGAAGGAGAAGGTCACGAAACAGACATCCATAATTTATTTGTCAATAATTTCAAAGTTAAAAAAGCGACCAACGCTGGAATCGTAATACAGGGTTATCCTACGAAGAAAGTAAATAATATTGTATTTTCTAATGTAAAAATCAATGAAGCAAAGAATGCAATAAGCATGACCAATACAGAGAATATTATTTTTAATAATGTTACTATTGGTAAAGAAGAACAAATCCCATCTTCTAAACATTAAAGTTTGTTTAATGTTTTTTTCTATAAAACAAAAAATTTTATGAAAAGTATCCGATTGTAAATTTCAATTGTAACAAATCCAACATTCCGAAGTCTTATTGTGTATAATTTTTCTTTTATGCTTAAAAAAGTTTTTTGTATTTCGCTTTTGTCTATTGGGGTTTTGGGATTTTCTCAGAAGAAATGGACGATTCAGGAATGTGTGGATTATGCGATTAAAAATAATCTGCAGGTTCAGGCGCAGGCTCTCAACAAAGATGTGCAGACAAAAAATCTGGAAATGGCAAAGAGAGATTATCTACCGTCGGTTTCCGGAAGCATCTCGAACACGGCAAGTTTTGGAAACACACAGTTTGTGAACACGAGTATTCGAAATGACAACTTCAGCAACAACTCGAGTGTCGGCGCCAATATTCTGGTGTACAACAACGGAAGGCTGGAGAAAGCGATTAGAAAAACGGGTTTCGATGTGGAGGCGAGTTTGCAGGATATTGAAACGATAAAGAATAACATCGCGCTTCAAATTGCACAACAATATCTTTCTGTAATGCTGAACAGGGAAATCAAGAAAATCTCCCAAAGTGCAATGGAAAATGCTCAACAACTCTACGACCGCGCGAAAATCACAACCGAAGTTGGAACGACCGCACAAACGGTTTTGGCAGAAGCAACCGCTTCCGTCGCCAGAGAAAAACAGAATGTACAAACGGCTCAAATCAATGTGGACAGGGCTTTGTTTGCAATGGCTCAGATTTTACAGCTTCAGGATTACAAGAGTTTTGATGTTGTAGATATTCCTGTTCCGGATGAGTTGGTACCTCAAAAAGAAACCGTGGATGAGGTTTTGAATATTGCCTATGAATCTCAGCCCGTGATAAAAGCGGCGGAAAGTAGAATCAAATCTGCAGAGGCACAAACGGAAGTGGTGAAGACGAATTTCTATCCGACAATCACGGCTACTGCAGGAATTGGAACTTTCTACAACAATCTACTGAACACCAACATCACCGGCTACGACGCATCAAGCGGATTTCCAGTTGCCGTGCAGGAACGAAGTTTCATCCAGCAATACAAATCCAATTTTGGTCAGCAAGTCGGGATTTCTGCCAACATTCCAATTTTTAACAAAGGAATTACAAGATTGCAAGTGGAGCAAACCAAAATCAATGAGTCGATTGCGAAAAATAATTTGGAGCAACAGAAGTTCCAGTTGAAGCAGGATATTCAGCAGGCGCAGTTCAATGCTGATTCGAACTACGAGATTTATGTTTCTGCGATGGAAGCTGAGAAAAGTACAAAACTGGCGCTGGATTTTGCAACGAAAAGTTATGAAGCTGGACGTTCGACCATTTATGACGTCACGATGGCGAGAAACAATTTTGCAAATGCACAAGGTTCTGTGGCTCAAGCAAAGTATAATTATTTATTCAGTGTGAAAGTTTTGGATTTCTATGCGGGACGTGGGATTTCGCTTTAAGTAAAACAAAAACGCAAAGACGCAAGCAAGTTTTTGAATCTATAATATTTTAAAAGTCGCAAAGCCAATCTTTGCGACTTTTTCCGATTTGGTTGAGACTAATTTTGTGACTTTGCGATAAAAATTATTGATATTTTTCTTATCTTTGAGATATGCAGACCTTTGGAAAAGATTTACTCAGAGATATAAAAAGTGCGGAATTGCTGGGCGAAAACGCTCATAAAATCTATTCTCCGCCGTATCGTCCTATTTTTACTTATGAAGATATTCTGACACGAAATCCAAAGTTCGCGGCCGTCAATATTTTACTTTATCTAAAAAATAACGAGTGGCATTTCCCGTTGATTGTTCGCTCTCAAAATGAACGTGACAGACACAGCGGACAAATCTCTCTGCCTGGCGGAAAAAATGAAAAAGAAGATTTGGATTTTGCCCACACAGCAAAACGTGAAACTTCCGAAGAGTTAGGAATTGATGAACATTACGTAAGAATCATCCGAGAAATGTCCCCGATTTACATTCCGCCAAGTAATTTTTATGTTCACTCTTTTGTTTCTTACACCAAAAAAAATCCGGAATTTTTCCTTCAAGAAAGTGAAGCGGTGGAATTGATAGAATTTCCGATTTCTTCTTTATTAAGTCTTCCCGACCAGCCAAAAAATATGGTTTTGCCATCTACCAATGGCGCGGAAGTTCCAGTCATCGATTTTAATGGCTACATCATCTGGGGCGCTACCTCTATGATACTCAGCGAATTCAGCAACTTATTAAAAAATGTTTAGTTTTGCAGAGATTCCTATGCTTTGGGAATGAAAATTGGTTAATCAATTTATTAAATTAATAATGGTTTTAAGTTTAAAATCTATTTAAGCATAAATGGCAAAAAAAAATATTTTTACCGATTCTTTTGGAAACATCTATGTTTTAAAAAGGTTTATCATTTTTCTTTTGGGATTGGTTTCCTACAGGAGGTTCAACGGTTTCAACAAACTGAAAATCACGGGAACGGAAAACTTAGGCGATTTGCCAGACAGCAATGTGCTTTTCGTTTCCAATCATCAAACTTACTTTGCAGATGTTGCTGCGATGTATCATACTTTTTGCGCTGTGAACAATGGTTTTCACAACACCATCAAAAATCCTGTCTATCTTCTGAATCCAAAAGTAGACTTTTATTACGTTGCTGCAGAGGAAACTATGAATAAAGGTGTGTTGGCAAGAATTTTCAAAATTGCCGGTGCTGTGACAGTGAAGAGAACTTGGCGCGCAGAAGGAAAAAATGTCAACCGAATGGTAGATATGAGCGAAATTGAGAATATTATGAAGGCTTTAGATAATGGCTGGGTCGTAACATTTCCTCAAGGTACAACTTCCGCTTTTGCACAAGGGAGAAAAGGAACTGCAAAATTGATAAAGAATCAAAGACCAACTGTAATTCCCATTAAAATCAATGGTTTCCGGCGCGCATTTGACAAGAAAGGTCTGAAGATAAAAGTCACTGGCGTAAAACCAACATTGGAGTTCAAACCTGCTTTGGATATTGATTATGATAATGAGTCGGCCAACGAGATTCTGGACAAAATAATGCACGCCATCGAGCAAACACCCGAACACAACATTCTACACGATTACGACACCAAACTGAAAGAATCAAAATCCCAACAATAAAAAACGGCTACTGAAAAAGTAGCCGTTTTTGTTTATAATTAAAATGATTGACTTATTCATAGTCTCTCATCTCTCAGTCTAAATTTAAGCCTCAATACTTGGAACTTGAACATTCTCATTAGCATCTATCTCATAATCAATACCGTCCACTTCGAAACCGAAAAGGTTGAAGAATTCTTTTCTGTAACCTGCGATATCACTGATTTCAGAAAGGTTTTCAGTTGTTGTTTCCTTCCACAATTTGTCAACTTCTGCCTGTACATCTTCCGCCATTTCCCAGTCGTCAACTCGGATTCTACCAGCTTCGTCCAAAGGAACTTCGCCATTTTCCGTGTATAATCTATCAGCAAAAAGTCTTTGAATTTGCTCGATTGTTCCTTCGTGCGTTCCTTTCGCTTTCATCACTTTGTAAAGTAGAGAAATATACAATGGAACTACAGGAATCGCAGAACTGGACTGAGTTACCAAAGCTTTGTTTACAGAAACATACGATTTTCCGTTAAGGTCTTTCAATAAATCATTTAGAACAGTCACAGTCGCTTCAAGGTCGTTTTTCGCTTGACCGATGGTTCCATTTCTGTAGATTGGGAAAGTCAATTCTGGGCCGATGTAAGAATAGGCAACCGTTTGAACACCGTCAGCCAAAACGCCAGCCGCTTTCAAATCTTCCATCCAGAATTTCCAGTCTTCGCCACCCATTACGGCAACAGTGTTTGGAATATCTTCTTCGTTTTCAACCGGAGCAATCGTCACATCAGAAACTACGCCTGTGTGAAAATCCACCGTTTTGTTGGTGTAAGAATTCCCGATTGGCTTAAGAACAGATGAATGTGCAACGCCCGTTTTTGGATGCGTTCTTCTTGGAGAAGCCAAACTGTAAACCACCAAATCAACCTGACCAAGGTCTTTTTTGATTAATTCAATCGTTTGTTTTTTTATGTCGTCTGAGAATGCATCGCCGTTGATACTTTTGGCATAAAGTCCAGCTTCGTGCGCTTCTTTTTCGAAAGCAGCCGAATTGTACCAGCCAGCAGTTCCCATTTTACCTTCAGAAGCTGGCTTCTCGAAGAAAACACCAACTGTTGCCGCATCGGAACCGAAAGCCGCCGTGATTCTGGAAGAAAGTCCGAAACCTGTAGAAGCACCGATTACCAAAACTTTTTTTGGCCCGTTTTTGATAGCGCCTTTGGACTTTACATATTCTATTTGATTTTTTACGCTTTGAAGTGCTCCATCTGGATGCGCAGTCAAGCAAATAAATCCTCTTGTTCTTGGTTGAATAATCATTGTTGAAATTATTTTTAGCATTGCAAATTAAAGAAATTTGAGCAAATAATGAGGAATTTTTGTTTAAAAAGAACTTATTAAATTTTAATTTGATTAGCATTAATGAGACTTTACGAATATGTGAATCTTTATTTTATGCAATCGATTGCGCAGGTTGTTATTTTTTTTAATTTTACTGCGGTCGGTAAGTTATAAAAAGTCGAATCTACCATTAAGCCTTGTCAAGGTTTGAAACCTTGACAAGGCTTTTAAGGAAATTCGATACTTTGGGAAAAGTTTGATTGATAGACAAACGTTGAACCTTGCGAAGCGCAACCCGACTTGAATGGAGCTCATTTTTTGTGGCGGGAAAAGCGAAGGCAAAAATAGCGGGAATGGAAGGCGGAAAAGTTGCCCAAATTATAATTAATGAACTGACTTAACTAAAACATTTATAATCAATCAAAAGAACTCATATCAATAAACAATGAAAAAACTATTAATAGGTCTTGCGTTTTCTGTTGCAACGCTCATTTCTGCTCAGAAAAATGACATCCAATATTACATCGACAAAGCGCCTTTCAAATTTGGAGCAATGGTTTTGCCTAATATTCCAGAAAAGGATTACAACTTCAAGGATTTTGGAGGTGTTGCTGATGGAAAAACCCTGAACACCAAAGCGTTCGAAAAAGCAATCACGACAATTTCCGCGAATGGTGGCGGAAGATTGATTGTGCCAGCTGGAACTTGGTTGACGGGGCCAATCGAGCTGAAAAGTAAAATCGATTTCCACGTGGAGGAAGGCGCAATCGTGCAGTTCAGCAGTGATATCAAGCAATTTCCGATGAGAGAAACTTCGTCTGGGAAATTTGAAGTGACGGCTCCGATTTGGGGAAATAATTTGAAGGATGTTTCCTTCACCGGAAAAGGAATTTTCGACGGTGCAGGAGAAGCTTGGCGTCCTGTGAAGAAATTCAAAACGACGGATGCGCAATGGAAAGAATTGCTGGCGAAAAAAGGAAGTACGCTGAGCGACGACGGGAAAATCTGGTGGCCTAGCGAGTCGGCAAAAAATGGCGAACAATTGGCAAAAGTGATTGCGAAAACGCCCAATGCTACGATTGATATGTACCAGCAGTTGCACCATTTCTTGAGACCGATGATGTTCACGCTTTCCAAAGTGACGAATCTTTTGATTGATGGCCCAACGTTCCGAAACTCACCGAAATTTGTCATCAATCCAAAACAAATTACAAACCTTGTCATCAGAAACACAACCGTTTACAATCCGAAATGGGCTCAAAATGGTGACGGAATTGACATTAGTGCTTCTAAAAATGTAATTATTTACAACACAAAAGTGAACGCCGGCGACGACGGAATTTGTATGAAATCCAGCGGAACGCCGAAAAATGGCGAAGCGAATCTGCAAAACGTCATCATCGCAGAATGTACTGTTGGTGAGGGTCACGGCGGATTCGTCATCGGAAGTAATACGGATGGCGGAATGAAAAATATTTTTGTTTCGAACTGTAATTTTGACGGAACGGACATCGGAATCCGTGTGAAAAGCAACTCCGGAAGAGGTGGCGATGTGAGTCAGATTTTCATTGATAATATCGAGATGAAAAACATTGTGAAATCTGCTGTTTTCTTTGACACGTTCTACGCAGATGCGCCAGTTGGAAGTACGAAAGAAAGCGAAGAGGCGCAACATTCTGGAGACAAAGTCCCTTATTTCCACGACTTTTATGTGAGTAATATCAACTGTTCTTCGGCGGAAACGGCTTTCAGTTTCAGTGGACTTCCTGAGAAATTGATTGAGAACCTTTTCTTTAAAAACGTGAATATCACGAGTAAAAAAGGAATTGTTGGGAAAAATGCCAACAATATCGTTTTTGAAAATGTGAAAATCAATAACAGTACAGATTATAAAATCGATAGTAATCTGAAGAAAGCAATTGTTGTGAAATAATTTTTTACAATTATTAAAGGTGTTATTTTCAAAACCCTTTCAGATTGAAGCTGAAAGGGTTTTTTCTATTTTATTTTAAAGCGATAGAAAAATCTTCGTTCATTAGCAAAACGCCTTCTTCCTGACCTTGTGTAAAACCTTTCAGTTTTGAAGTTTTGCTTTTAAGAATCAAATCCTGAAGTTGTTTTTCTGATAGTTTTTTTCCTAATATTTCGAATGAAACTTTGAAACCACAAGCTTTGAAATCCGAACAGCCGATGGCGGTTTTTCCTTTCATCAAATTGTTGGCTTTGCACTTTGGACATTGGGTTTCCGTCCAGATGATTTCGGTTTTTACTCTCGGCACTTTTTCTTTTGGCGGTGCAGGTTTTTCTTCCTCAAAATTAATCACTTTCCCTTTTGAACTGATGACTTTTCGGGTCAATTCTGTTACCATTTCTATCAATTCGTCTTTGAACTGGTTCGCTTCGTACTCTCCTTTTTCGATTCTTCGAAGTTTCGATTCCCATTCTCCCGTGAGTTCAGGGCTTTTGAGAACTTCGTCTTCGATGGTGTCAATCAAATTAATACCAATCGAGGTCGCTACCAGATTTTTCTTTTTGCGTTCGATGTATTTTCTTCGGAACAAAGTTTCGATGATGTTGGCTCGGGTTGAAGGTCTTCCGATGCCGTTATTTTTCAGCATTTCGCGGAGTTCTTCATCTTCCACTTGTTTTCCTGCGGTTTCCATTGCTCTCAGCAAAGTTGCTTCCGTGTAAGGTTTTGGTGGCGAAGTTTTTCCCTGATGAATCAATGGTGCGTGGTCGCCTTTTTCGCCGGCTACGAATTCGGGGATTGTTTGTTCCTCGTCTTTATCTTTTTCGTCCTTTTCTTCTTTTTTATCTTTCGCATAAACCGCTCGCCAACCTGGTTCCAGGATTTGTTTTCCGGAAGCTTTGAACGGAATTGTACCAACCAGACCTTCAACTAAAGTATTTGAAATTTTACATTCCGGATAGAAAACAGCGATAAATCGTTTTGCGACAAGGTCATAAATTAATTTTTCCTCACGACTCAAATTTGATGAAGGCGGAATTTCTGTCGGAATAATCGCGTGGTGGTCCGTCACTTTCGTATCATCAAAAACCGCTTTAGTTTTAGGAATTGGTTGAGAGAGCAACGGCGAAATCAAGTCTGAATAAATAGTCATACTTTTCAGAATGCCACCAATTTTTGGATAGAGGTTTTCTGATAAGTAAGTCGTATCAACTCTTGGATAAGTCGTGTGTTTTTTCTCGTACAGACTTTGAATATAATTAAGCGTATGTTCCGCCGAGAAACCAAATTTCTTATTGGCTTCCACCTGAAGTCCCGTCAAATCGAATAATCTTGGATTCTTTTCTTTTCCTTCCTTGATTTCAAAAGAGACAATTTCGAATTGATTTTTCTTGAGATATTCTAAACCTTTTTCAGCTTTTTCAAAGGTTTTTAATCGGTCGATTGAAGCGCTGAAAAGCACATCACGGTATTTGGTTTTCAGTTCCCAATATTCTTCCTGAGAAAACGCATCAATTTCTTTTTGACGCTGAACGAGCATTGCCAAAGTCGGCGTTTGAACTCGACCAATTGACAAAACCGCTTTGTTTCCTCCAAATTTTTTAGTGAATAATCTGGTTGCATTGATTCCCAAAAGCCAGTCGCCGATTGCTCTTGCATTTCCAGCCTGATAAAGATTTTTGTAATCTTCCGCAGGTTTCAAATTTTCAAAACCTTCTTTGATGGAATCTTCCGTCAAGGACGAAATCCACAGCCGTTTCATCGGTTTGTCGCATTTTGCCTTTTGCAATACCCACCGTTGAATCAATTCACCCTCCTGCCCGGCATCACCACAATTGATGACCTCATCACATTCCTCCACCAATTTTGCGATGGTGTTGAATTGTTTCTCAACGCCATTGTTATCAATCAGTTTGATTCCGAATTGTTTGGGAATGATGGGCAGGAAAATTAAATCCCAGGATTTGAAATGTGGTGCGTAATCCTGCGGTTCTTTCAGCGTGCAAAGATGTCCGAAAGTCCAGGTGACGCAATAGCCATTTCCCTCCATATAACCGCTTTTGGGATTGTTGGCTCCCAAAACTTTGGCAATATCACGGGCAACGCTGGGTTTTTCGGCTATACAAAGTTTCATTTGAGGATTCTATTTTTCTTTAAAGGTCAAATGGAACGTCAATACGTTTCATCTTCAGTTTGGAAATAAGGCTTGCAAAAATGCGATTTTTTTTTCTAAATAATTTCATGAATCAATATATAATTTTTTGCAAACCTGCTCTTTAATATTAAGAAACATTATCGTTGTCAGATCAATTTTAAAAAATTTTCAAAAAATTATAAAATATAAATTTTCACCCTCAATATCATTACTTTATATTGACATCAAACATTTACAAATCATAAATAAACCCGGATTAATAAATTATATTTGTGGTATAAAACTTTTACAGACTATACACCTATGAAAACAAAATTACTTTTTTTTCTTACCTTTTTTTCTACCATTAATATTTTTTCTCAGTCTCCATCTATACAATGGCAAAAAGCCTATGGAGGAAGCGAATATGATCAAGCGAAAGATATTAGACAAACGTCTGACGGTGGATATATAATTGTTGGTGATACACAATCCAACGATGGAGACGTTACTGGCCATCATGCTTATAATGATATATGGGTGATAAAACTTAGCAGCAACGGAAGCTTACAATGGCAAAAAGCCTTCGGAGGATCCGGTTCTGAGGAAGCATATACTATCCGTCAAACATCAGATGGTGGATACATCATTGGAGGTTGGACTGGCTCTACTGATGGAGATATAACAGATAAGAGATATTATGGATTTGATTTTTGGGTGATAAAAATTAGTAGTATTGGAGAGATTCAGTGGCAAAAAACATTTGGCGGGAATAATTATGAATATGTAGAAGATATACATCAAACTACAGATGGTGGTTATATCGTTGCTGGCTGGACATCTTCTTTTGACGGTGATATTACAGATTCTGATGTGGATGGTGATGTAAACGGGTGGATTATTAAACTTAACAATACAGGAAATGTTGAATGGCAAAAAACATATGGAGGCACCAATTCAGATTATTTACAAAGTATCCAACAAACTCCAGATGGAGGTTACATAGCTGCTGGCTGGACATATTCTAACGATGGTGATGTCACAGAAAATAAAGGTAATTACGATTATTGGGTTCTGAAATTAGATAATACAGGATCTATACAATGGCAAAAAACATATGGCGGAACAGGGAGCGATATTGCTTATTCCATAGAAAGAACGAGTGATGGTGGTTATATTGTTGGTGGAAATACAGAATCAAATAATGGTGATGTCACAGGCTCTAAAGGCGGGATGGATTATTGGGTCTTAAAAATCAGCAGTAACGGTACCAAAGAATGGCAAAAAACATTAGGTGGTTCTAGTTACGACGAGATGCATAAAATACACCAGACAACTGATGGAGAATATATTCTTACAGGACGCTCTTTTTCGACTAACGGCGATGTAACTGGAAATCATGGAGGTGCCGATTTTTGGGTTGTAAAGCTTAATAGTCTTGGGACAATCAAATGGAAAAAAACCTTAGGCGGTTCACAATACGATCAATCTTATTGTTTGCAGCAAACTAATGATGGTGGTTATATTGTAGCCGGCTGGACAGCTTCCACTGATGGTGATACAACAAATTCGAATTACCACGGGAGTGCAGATGTATGGGTTGTCAAATTAGCTGCAGATAACTTAGATGTACAGGATTTGTCTAAAAATAAATCTTTTACTCTTTATCCAAATCCTACTGCTGATATTTTATATTTACAATCTGCGAAGAAAATTGATAAAATAATATTAACAGATCTGTCTGGTAAAAAAATATTAGAAGAAACTCATGATTTTACTAAAATCAATTTACAATCTTTGCAAAAAGGAACATACCTGATACAAATTATTTCTGAAGGAAAAACAACTATAGAAAAAGTAATTAAGAAATAATCCAAAATTTTACCCATAAAAAAATTACTCCGAAGTCATAAATTCCGGAAGGATTCGTGAGAATCTATAATGTATTTTTTAACTTAAAATCCAGCTTCGAAAACTTTCAAAAGTTCGGTTTGCTGGATGACTTCGTTTTTGCTGTTGATGAGATTGTAATTTGCTTGTAGCCAGTTGTTTCGAACTACGAAAAATGTGTAAGCGTCCATTAAGCCTTCTTTGTATTTCTCTTCGGATTTTTGGAAAGAGAGTTTTTGATTTTCGAAATTGGCTTGGAGTAACGTGTATTTTTCTTCGGAATTCTGGAATTGTGCCTTGATGGAATTGATGCTTTGCGTGAGATTATTAATGACAATTTCTTTGTCATAATTGGAATTGATGACGTTCAGTTTTGCAATTTCAACGTTATTCTTCACTTGTAATTTGTTGAAAATCTGGATATTGAGTCCGAAACCTAATTGTTGATTTTTGTTGCGTTTGAATTGTTCCGAAAATGCATCCGCCGACTCGCCCAAAGTTTTGCTGTAGAAACTCGACCAAGTGTAAGAGCCGTTCAACGTCGGCAAATAGGCGGATTTTGCGATGGCAATGTTTTTTTGATTGGTTTTGATTTCGGTCAAAACGGTTTGATAAGCCGGATTTTTTTCGAGGAGATTTTTGACAAAATCCGCATCGTTGAAATTGGAATGCGCCAACGCGTCGTCTTCCATTTTGAAATCCAAAGAATCGGTAGTGATGGCTAAGGCATTCAGCAAATTAATCTTGGACAAATCTCTGGAATTCTTTGCGCTAACCCATTGTTCCTGCAAAGTTCCGAGGTTGGCCTTGATATCGTAAACGTCACTTTTTGGTCGGTTTCCGATTTCCACTTCCTTTTCGGTACGCTTGATTTGGTCTTCGATTCCGGCGATTTGGGTTTCCAGAACATCCAGCCAACTTTTGTTGTTTTGATAATTGAAGAACATTTGGATAACGTTCAGTTTCACCTCATTTTGTGCTTGTTTCATTCGGAAAGTTGAGGTTTCGCGATTGATTTTGGACAACGAAATATTGAGGTAGTTTCGCCAGTTCATCAGTTCCCAATTGGCTTGTGCGTAGAAATTGTCATTTTGGGTATTGATGCTTTCACGCTGATTATTCTGCGGATTGATGCCGTTTCCGAAGTTGTAATTATGGTTGATTCCGGCATCTGCAGACGGCAACAGCATTCCTTTGGACGCGGAAACCAATCGGTCATTTTTTTGAATGTTGACCGACGATTGCTTCACCAACGGATGATTGGCAGAGGCGTAATCCAAGCATTGTTTCAAAGTCCAGGTTTGTGCTGGGAAAAGGTTGATGATTAATATGAAGAATAGTTTTTTCATAACAGATTGTCGTTGACAATTTTAGTTTTTGGGATAAGGAATTGCCTTGTCTAGCTCTATTGGATTGTAATTATTCAAAATATCTTTCTGGAGGAATTTCCTTTTTTGGTCAAGTTGTTCCAGACTCGTGATTTTCTCTCCAGAAATCATCACCGTTCCGCCACCTTTGAGTGCGTTTTTCATATCTGCTGTCGGGTCGCTGTAATAATCGAGTTTTACTTTTTGAAATTGTTTCAAACTGACTTTCACAGGCTGATTTCCGTAATGCGTTTCCAGAAAATTGGTTGTGACGAATGTTTCGGGAAGATTGATGCTTTTTGATAAGGTGTAGCTGTAATCGCTTTTGTCATCCTGCAATTCGAAAATCAATCCCGGCAAACCGCGGAATTTGTAAGGTCCTTCCTGAAAAGGAATCGCAGAGCAAAACCAAGCCGTCCACTTTCTCCCGCCGAAATTAGTCGTTGCTTTCTGCAAAGTATATTCCGCGCTTTTTTTGGTTTCATTTTCTATTTTCCAATTCATTTCATCTTTTGATTCAATTACAAAATAGTCGAACATATTGTCGTGAAAAGCTTTGTTCTCATTGGAATTGGTTTTTCTTAAAATCAATTGGTCAGATTGCGTATTGGACTGCCAGTTTTGTCCGGTTTTCTTGCTGATGGAATCATTTTTGAGGAAATCATAATCGTAAAATTTGGTAAAATTCTTATCGATGTCCAGAACCATATTCATTTTCATTGGTCGCTCAGAAAGTTTCATCTCCATTTCGTAAATGAATCTATTGGTTTGTGCGCAAAGCAAATTGATAATCAATGTAAATATTAGGATAATTAGTTTTTCCATTTTATTCGTATTTAAGGTATTCGACAAGGTTAATTTTTGTGGCTCGGTAAGCTTTGAAACTCACGACCACGAAGGTTAAAATGAATAATAGAATCATACTCAGAGCGTAAGGCCAAACGGGCATTTCGATTCTGTAGGCAAAATCTTTCAGCCACTCATTCATTGCATAATATCCGAATGGCATACTTATTAAAACGGCAACCACGCAAATCAGTAAAAATCTTTTCGTCAAATCCCAAATGATGGTTTTCTCATCTGCGCCCAAGGTTTTTTTGATGGCAACGTCTTTCAGTTTTTGTTCTATTAATAATGATGACAAGGCGAATAATCCTAATAGTGCAATCACCAAAACCACGATATTTAAGATGGTGAAAAGCGTTTGCTGTTTCTGGAATTTTTCAAAGGTTTTGGCGAATTGCTTATCAACAAATTGATATTCATAAGGATAGCCAGGTTCTGCTTTGGTAAGCCAAAATTCTTTGATGCGCTCCAATGTTCCGTTGATATCGTCTCCTGATATTTTTATTTGAAGATTTGACATATTATTTTTGACCCAGTTTCTGTCATAATTGAAGTACACAATTGGCATAACTTGTTGTTCAACACCGGCGTAGTTTATATCTTTTACCACGCCTAATATTTTATATTTTTTCTTGCCGTCCCAACCAGTGAAAAATTCTTTGTCTAACGCTGTTTTGGGATTATAGCCCAGTTTTCCTGCAAAGGTTTCGTTTACCACAGCACCGTTAATGGTGTCGGATGCTTTTTTCCAATCCAAGTCTCGGCCGGATAGGAATTTCACATCGTAAAAGCGTAGGAAATTTTCATCTATTCCGCCAAGCATAGTCTGGACAGTTTTAGTTGTATCAGTTGATTTTTTAGCGACAGAGGCGTTGGCAGAACCGCTACCTATGGAATTTACCGAACCTGTGACATCAATGACGCCAGAGATTTTTGACAATTCATTTTTGAGTTGACGGTACTTCTTAACATTAAAGTTATTTTCCCAATTTGTTTTTTTGAAATTGATTTGAATGGCCTGATTGCCTTTGAAACCCAAATCTTTATTCATCATAAAACTGACCTGCGTATGAATAATAAGCGAACAAATAATGAAAAATGATGAGATAATCAATTGCAGGGTCAGAATAGAATTTCTCAACCAAACGCCTTGTTTGCTTCTTGCGAAATTGCCTTTCAATGTATTAATAGGTTTGAAGTTGGAAAGGTAAAGTGCCGGAATCAATCCCGAAATCAATGAGAAAATCAACAGCAATAGGCCTGTGTAAAAGAATAAATTTAGATTATTGAGTTTGATTTCCTTGTTGAGAAATTTGTTATATGACGGCAAAAACAATTCTACCATTGCAAAAGCGATGAAATAAGCTACGAGACAAATCAAAAATGTTTCCAGCAGGAATTGCAAAACCAATTTCGATTTCGAACTTCCCACTACTTTTCTCACGCCTACTTCTTTCGCTCTTTGGGAAGCTTGCGCAGTTTTCAGATTTATCAAATTAATACCAGATAATAGCAGAATCAAGGCAGATAATGCCAGTAAAGACAGAATAGATTTTTTGTCACCTTTGTTGATGCCTTCACTTTTTGCATCAAGTTTCATCTTGCTGATAGGTGTCAGATAGACCAATGGCAGATTTTTCTTATCAACTGCATAACCCCATTTTTTGGCAGAAATCTCGTCTTGCAATTGCATCTGTTTCGATAGTTTGTCTTCCAGCGCCTTGACATCTGTGCCTGGCTTCAACTTGAAAAATCCGTTGTAGCTAAAACTGGTCCATTGGTCTTTGGATTGTTCCAAATAGGGATTTTTGTAGATAAAATCTGGCTGGAAAACCGTGTTGCTTGCAGGAAGTTTGTAAATTGCGGTCACCACATATTCTGTGCCTTTGGAATCATTTTTTATGGATTTTCCGACGGCATTGAGATAATCATCACCGAATAATAACCGTGCAGTTTTTTCTGACAACGCGACCTTTCCATTATCCGACAATGCACCCTGAAAATTACCTGAAACTTTCTCAAAAGGAAACAGTCTGAAGAACGAATCTACGGAAACCGAGCCTGCAACATAGGCAGAATTGCCTCCAAAACTGAGTTTCTCCTTTCCCCAATCATTATAGATTGTAGCATCTTCAATCTCTGAAAATTTTTCTTTGGAAACAAAAATCTCGGGATAACTGGAGCTTGACATTACGCCAAATGCCGAACTTTTATTTTCCACAAAATAAATATTTTCATTGTTGGGAACCCATTGTTCGTAAGACTTTTCATCCTGCCAATGGATATATATCAACAGGAAAACGCACAGACCAACACTCAGTCCCAAAATATTAATAATGGTGGAAAGCCAGTTTTTTCTGTAATTGATGAATGCTATTTTGAGCCAGTTCTTTAACATAGTTGATGGTTTTTAGTTGATGGTTGATAGTTGACAGGTGATAATTCCCATCAACTATCAACTGACAACTGTCAACAAATTTTACTCGTATTTCAGATATTTGACAAGGTTCACTTTTGTGGCTTGATATGCTTTGACGCTTACTACTGCGAATGTCAAAATCAATAATGAAATCAAACTCAAGACAAATGGGAAAACTGGCATATCAATTCGGTAAGCGAAATCTTTCAGCCATTCATTCATCAAATAATAACTGATTGGAATACTGATAAGTACTGCAATTAATGTAATCCAGAGGAATTGTTTTGTCAATCCGACAATCAAAGTTCCGTCTGATGCGCCAAGCGTTTTTCTGATGGCGACGTCTTTCAGTTTTTGTTCTATCATTAAGGATGATAAGGCGAATAATCCGAGTAAGGCTACCATCAGAACCATCGCGTTTAAAATTGTGAAAAGCGTTTGTTGTTTTTGATATTTAACAAAGGTTTTTGCGAATTGCTTATCAATAAAATTAGATTCGAAGGGATAACCGGGTTCTACATTTGCCTGCCAATATTTTTTGATTCTTTTCACCGTTCCGTCCATATCTTCTGGTTTTATTTTCAGCTGAATATTATAGACGTTGAAACGTTTCCAAGAGGTTGCGCGGTAATGAAAGAAAATCATCGGCTCTACTTCGGTTTTCAAACTTTGGATATTAAAATCCTTTACAATTCCGACGATTTTGTAGGGTTTCTCATCAAAACCTGGGCGGAATTCGTTCTTAAAAGCCTGGTCATCATTCCAACCGAATTGCTTCACAAATGTTTCATTGACCAAGACATTATTAATCGTGTCAGAAGCCAATTTGGAATCCAGCCAACGACCTTTTTTCAGTTTCACATTCATAAACTGGAGGTAATTGTAATCCATCGAGCCGTGTTGCGCATAGATTGTTTTATCCATATAATCCATATTGGAATTGCTGTAGCGATAGCTTCCTGCGACGGCTTCACCATATGATACATCGTCCACACCCTGTATTTTTCGCATTTCGTTTTTGAGGCGCTCATACTTTAGCCAAGGCTGAGGCACATTATCATTGAAGGTGACTATCATAACCTGTTTTCCACTGAAACCAAGGTCTTTATCCATCATATGTTTCACTTGTGAACTTACAATCAGGCTTGCAATAATGAAGAATGAAGAGATTATCAATTGTAAAGTCAGAATTCCGTTTCTGAGCCAAATCCCGTGTCTGCTTCTGGCAAAATTTCCTTTCAGCGTTTCAATCGCTTTGAAGTTGGCCAAGTAGGTTGCAGGAATCAATCCCGAAATCAGCGCAATTAGCAAAACCATTGCAAATGAATAAAAGTAGATGCGCCAATCGTTCATTACAATCTGTTTGTCAAAAAACTTGTTGAAGCTCGGCAAGAGGATTTCTGTCAAGGCTAAAGCCAGAATGTACGAGGCAAAACAAATCACGAAAGTTTCTAATAAAAACTGCAAAACCAATTTGGATTTATTGCTACCAATAGCCTTTCTTACGCCAATTTCTTTTGCTCTCTGAGAAGCCTGAGCTGTTTTTAAATTAATGAAATTAATGGCTGACAAAATCAAAATCAACACAGAAAGTGTAAACAGAATCATCATTGTTTTCAAATCGCCAGTCCCAAACCAGTAGGCCTTTCCGTGGAGTTTCATCTGGTCCAACGGTGTGAGCAAACTTCCTTGCGGACCGTACAATTCCAAAAATTTCTGAGGTGTGACTCCAGCACCCTTCGCATTCATTTTCGCACGGTAGAGAAACACGTCGTCATAGAGTTTTTTCTGTACAACTTCTGTATCCGCATTTTTGTCCAGCATAAAAAAGCAACCGTAGTTGAAATTGCCCCAGCCTTCTTTGTCATTTTTCAATTGTTCGTAGGCCAGGATTACAAATTCTGGATTGATGACGCTGTTTCCTTTCGGAAGCTCGTACACTGCAGTAACTACAAAATTGTCACCATCAAATTTTATACTTTCTCCTGCCACATCCGTTTTGCCAAATAAGTTTTTCGCGGTGACTGTAGAAATGGCAATCGAAGTTTCTCCCTTCAAAGCGTCTTTGTAACTTCCCGAAATCAATTTGAAAGGGAAAAAATTAAAGAAATTTTCCGAAACAGACATTCCATCTTTTTGATAGGCCGTTTTGTTTTTGGTTATCATTTTGAAACCCATCCCAGAACTACTCACCAAAACATAATCTTTGATTTCCGGAATCATTTTCACCGCGCGGTCTGCAAGTGGGTAAGAAATACTTGGGCTGTACTTGTTTTCTTTGATGTTGTGTTGCTGAAATGCATAAATATTATCCTTCTTCGGATTCCATTTTTCATAGGATTCTTCGTCATTCCAATGCATCAGGATGAGCATAAATCCTGTCAGTCCTATTGTCAATCCAAAAAGATTAATGATGGTGGAAAGCCAGTTTTTTTTATAATTGATGAAGGCGATTTTGAGCCAGTTTTGTAACATAGTTGTTGATTTTTACTAAAACCTTAATGATTTAATATGGAAATGAATTTTTCTTGTATTCATAGGAATAAATTCCTATGCTTTTCAAATCGTCCGTCCCTTTGGGACTTTTAGTCCCTGTTAAGGGAGGATTTTTACTCAAAATTCTTGGAATCTGCTTTCTCAAAAACGTCTTTTCTTTGAGAAGAATGTTCCTCGCTGAAGATTTCGCCGTCTTTCATATTCACGATTCTTGAGGCGTAACCTGCGTCGTAAGACGAGTGCGTTACCATCGCAATTGTGGAACCTTCTCTGTGAAGTTCCGCCAAAAGGTTCATCACCTCGTTTCCGTTGGAGCTGTCGAGGTTTCCGGTTGGCTCATCGGCAAGGATTAATTTTGGTCTTGTCACCAATGCTCTAGCAACGGCCGCTCTCTGCTGTTGACCGCCGGAAAGTTGCTGTGGATAATGTTTTGCTCTGTGCGCAATGTTGATTTTTTCCATAATTTCTTCCACACGTTTTTTTCTCTCTGAGGAAGAAACGCCGTTGTAGATTAATGGAAGTTCGATATTTTCATAAACCGTGAGTTCATCAATCAAATTAAAATTCTGAAAAATGAAACCGATATTCTTCTTTCGGATGTCCGATTTTTTCTTCTCAGAAGTTCCGATAGTTTCTGTTGATTCGAATTGATAAGAACCGGAGGAAGCGCTGTCCAGAAGTCCAAGAATATTGAGGAAGGTAGATTTTCCACAACCGGAAGGTCCCATTATCGCTACAAATTCGCCTTCTTTGATGTGCAGGCTTACATTATTCAGAGCGTTGGTTTGAACATCTTCTGTTTTATAGATTTTTGAAAGGTTTTGAATATTTATCATTGTAGTATTATTTTGAATTTATAGTTTATTTTGAATTAAATTGAATCGATTGTTCCGCCTGAACTTCTACTTGCAGAAAATTTGATACCTGACAACATTTTGTATCTGATTTTGCCTAATGAACTTGCGGATGCTCTCAATTCTTTTGAAATGCTCAAAGTGATTGATGATGTGGCTCTTGCCGTGGCTTTTGCAGTTTGAATAATCATACTTTTTGCATCCAGAGAGCTTGCGCTATCCACATTGATTTCCGCATTATCAGCTGAACCGCTGATTTTTACCATACTTGCAGAATTAGCATCAACATTCAGATTTTTTGTATTGATTTTTCCTGAAAATCCGCCTGCACTATTTGTATTGATGTTAACAACCGAAGCTTTTGAATCTGCATAAATTTTTCCACTTCCATTGCTTTCAAAAGTTTGCTCTGCGTTTTCGAAAACACTTTTCACTTTTATAGAAGATGCATTTCCAGCTTCTGCCTTTACAAGGTCTTTTACATAGACAACAACTTTTGTATCGGCATTCTTAAGAGAAACATTTGGTTTGTATTGTATATAAAGTGTTTTATTTTTCACTTCGATTTTTAGTTCTGATAAATGCGTACTTGTTGCAACCGCTTTTTCCTCGTTCGACTTTACAATTTCCACTTCAATCGCCTGAGAAGTTTTCACAGCATTAAAAGAACTCAAATTAAAAGTTTTTGTTTCTGATTTCTGAATCCCGTTCGAAAAATCATTTCCTTTAATTGTTGTCGAGGACACAAAAAGTCCGATAATCATTGTTATTATTAGTAAAAATAGTTTTTGCATTATATTTAGTTTTTTAAGTTTATTTTTGAATATCTAAAATCTCATATTTCTTCAGTTCAGTGTAATCTGATGTAATGACCGTTTCACCCTGTTTCAGTCCGGAAACCACTTCGTAATACATTTGATTTTCTCTTCCCAGACTGATGCTTCGCTTTTCAGCTTTGTTTCCTTTTACTACGAAAATCCATTTTCCGTTGGTGTCTTTGTAGAAATTTCCTTTTGGAATCATCATACTTTGCGTGTCAGCAGACAATTTCAGTTTAACTCCGAACGTCATTCCGATTTTCAGATTTTCAGGTTTTACATCAACGAAATTAAGTTCCACAGAAAATTGTCCGTCTTTCACTTCCGGAAGAATCTTGGTAATAATCACATCAAACTGTTTCGCATTGCTTTCCAGATTTCCTTTGATGCCGTTGATTAATTTATTGATATAATACTCATCCACTTTTGCAATCAGCTTATAACCGCCCATCAAATCGACTTTTCCAATGCTTTCTCCACTCGTCAGATTTTGTCCTAATGAAATATTAAATGATGACAATCTTCCAGAAACCGGCGACATTATCAGGAAATTATTTTTGTTGGAACGAAGAATATTCAGACTTTTTTCCATTTGATTAATGGAACTATTAATGGCGGAAAACTGAGAATTTCTGGAAGCCTTTTCACTGGAAGCGCCTTTTTCCACAATCACTTTTCTTTGTTTTTGATAATTCAGATTTTGTAAAGCGATATCATAATCGGTTTTCTTTCCGATTTCCGCATCGTACAATCTTTTCTGAAGATTGAAGGATTGCAAAGCTGTGTTGTAATCATTTTGAGACTGAAGCAACTCTTTATCCTGATTGAATTCCTGATTCTTCAATTCCAAAAGCGAACTTCTCATCTGACTGATTTGTTGCATAATTCCCGTTTCCTGATTCAGATAATTGAATTCTGTATTCGGATTGTAAACTCTTGCGATAGGCTGTCCTTTCGTTACCAGTTGTCCATCTTCCGCAAAGATTTCTTTCACCGCGCCACCTTCCAGAACATTCACTAGGGAAGAATTGAGAGATTGCGTTTGCGCCGTCACCATCAACATATCTTCAAACTTTCCATTCGTCACTTCATCCATTTGAATATCCTCCAACTTTACATTATAAGTTTTTTTCTGATTCAAAAAGTACCAGCCAAAAACTGAAATCGACAAACCAGAAAGAATGATAATCGATATTAATTTTAGTTTAGATTTCTTTTTTACTATTTTCGTATCCATATTTTAGATAACTTATTTATCTACAGACTATTACACAATGCAGATGCCAGAGATTTATAAGTTTGTAACACTCTGAAAATGTGACTAAATATATTTTATTTAATTTTAAGACTGTTCATTATCGGACACTTTTTGTGCGAAAACGGACAATCATTCTTATTTTAATTTAAGAAAAGCGGAAATGTAATGATATAGAAACTTCAAATGTCTACTTAAAAAACTATTTATGAAATATTTAAAATTACTGTTCTTGACTTTACCATTTTTAGGATTCGGACAACAAATTATTACCAAAGATGTCTCTAATTTTTGGAATGCTTATGATAAAATCATTCAGGAAAAGAATCAGGATAATCAAATCAATTTAATTAAAACCTTATACATTGATAAGGCAACTCCAGGATTGGCTGGAATTATGAAGGCAAGAAATTATTCCGCAGAAGAATATGTTTTTGCTATCAATAATTACCCAAAATTCTGGAAATCGATTCGTGAAAACACACTTAAATCGAATCAATTTTCAAAACAAATAGAAAAAGGAGTTGAAACTAAAAAATATTTATCCGGAATTAAAACCGGTCAATACTTATTTTGAAATCGGAATTTTAAGAACCGGAGGAACTACAATTGATGGAATGTTACTGATTGGCAGTGAAGTTGCTTTGGCTGATAAATCAGTCATTACAGAAGAATTTGATAAGAAATATCCTAATCTTAGAAATCATTTTGATACAAATCCTATCAATGATGTTGTCTTCCTCAATACGCACGAATATATTCACACTCAACAGAAAGAAACGATTGGAAATACACTTTTATCACAAACCATAATGGAAGGTGTAGCCGAATTTTTGGCAGAAATTGCTTTAAATACAAAATCGCCTAATCCTCAAATTGAATTCGGGTATAAAAATGAAGAAAAGATAAAACGTGAATTCGAAAAAGAAATGTTTTCTCCAAATATTTATAACTGGATTATGAATTCGCCTGATAATCAGTTTGGGATGCGTGATTTGGGATATTTTGTAGGTTACGCGATTTGTAAAAAATATTACCAGCAATCCAAAGACAAGAAAGTTGCAGTAAAAGAAATGATTCAGCTTGATTATAATAATGAAAACAAGCTCATTAATTTTGTTGAAAAGGCAAATTATTTTCCAAAGAAATTAGATTTCTATAAGAAAGAATTTGAAAAAAATCAGCCAAAAGTTCTTTCAATTTCCCAGATTGAAAATGGCAGTAAAAATGTAAAACCGGGAGTTATACAATATTCAATCAATTTTTCTCAGGAAATGGACATCAATTTCAGAGGCTTTGATTATGGACCATTGGGAGAACAGGCAATTTATAAATTCAAAAAACTAATAGGTTGGAGCAATAACAATAGAGCTCTGACCATCGAAATAGAAGTTGCACCTAACAAAAAATATCAGGTTATGATAAAAGGCAATAATGGATTCAGAAATAAAAATGGTATTTTTTCAAAGCCTTATCTTTTTGAATTTGAAACTGGTGCAGAATAATTATATTAAACTAAAATGCGAAAAAAAGAAGCTCATATTTTAATAGTAGATGACGACGAGGATATTTTATTTTCGGCGAGAGTCTGGCTCAAGAAATTTTTCACCGAAGTTAGTTGTCTGAGTCAGCCGAAGAATATTCTGAGATTTTTAGCCGAACAACAGGTTGACACGGTTCTTCTCGATATGAATTTCCGGAAAGGTTTTGAAAACGGACAGGATGGATTGTATTGGATGAATGAAATCAAAACTTTGGAACCTCAGCTTCCAATTATTCTGATGACCGCTTACGGAGAGGTGGAATTGGCGGTTGAAGCTTTGAAGAACGGCGCATCGGATTTTATTCTAAAACCTTGGAATAATGAAAAATTATATGCTTCCGTGAATCTCGCAGTCGATATTTCCAGAAAAAATAAAAAACTGAATCAGTGGGAAAATGTGAGCGTAAAAACCAATCAATACCAATTGGAAACTGCGTCTTTTGCGATGCAAGAAGTGATGGAACAAATCACAAAAGTGGCACCGACTGACGCCAACGTTTTACTTTTAGGAGAAAATGGAACGGGAAAATATGTTTTGGCAGAGCACATCCACGAATTATCGGAAAGAAAAAACCAGCCTTTCGTTCATATCGATTTGGGAAGTCTGTCGGAAAATTTGTTTGAAGCGGAATTATTTGGTTACAAAAAAGGAGCGTTTACCGACGCGAATCAGGATTATTCGGGGAAAATTGAAAATGCCCAGAACGGAACGGTATTTTTGGATGAGATTGGAAATCTTCCGCTTCATCTTCAAACCAAATTGTTGAGCCTGATTCAAAATCGAAAATTAACCAGAATCGGGGAAAATAAAGAACGAACTTTGGATGTCAGATTTATTTTTGCGACGAATGAAAATTTAAAAAAAGCCGTTTCAGAAAATCGTTTCAGAAAAGATTTATATTACAGAATCAACACCGTTGAATTGCAAATTCCGAGTTTACGAGAGCGATTGGAAGATATTCCAACTTTGGCTAACTATTTTTTGGAGAAGTACAAACAGAAGTATCACAAATCTGATTTAGCTTTAAATGAATCTTTGACTAATGAACTCACAACGTATTCCTGGCCGGGAAATATCCGTGAACTCGACCACTGCATCGAGAGAAGCGTGATTCTTTCCAACGAGAAAAATTTGAAATTGTTAATGCCTCAGGATGAAGAATCTGACAAACCAATCGTCAATCTCAACATCGAGGAAATGGAAGAAATTCTCATCAAAAAAGCTTTGAAAAAACACCGGGGAAATATTTCTCTCGCGGCGGAAGATTTGGGATTGTCGCGTGCGGCACTTTACCGAAGAATGGAAAAATTTGAATTGTGATAAAGCAGGAAGTTGGAAGATGGAGGAAGGAAGTCTGAAGTTAAAATTCAAGCACAGTTCCGAAGGAACTATTTAATCAAGAATAGGATGAAATCCTATTAATCAAAATTTGAATTGTAGATGAACAAACAACAAATTATCTGGCTAATATTTATTCTTCTGGCGATTGTCAGTGGGATTTTCGCCTTTGATTTTTATACACAAAGCAAGTGGATTAACTTCGGATTGTTTACTGCTATAATTATTGGATGCATTATTTTGGCGCAGATTTCAGCTTTGAGTTATGTTCAGAAAAGTGAGAAAATATTGTTGGCGATTCAGAAAAAAGATTTTTCATTGTTTCCAAAAACGGAGGAAAATAATCTGGTGGATAATGCTGTAAAACTTTATTATCAAAGCAAAGAAGAATATTTGTCATTATCATCTTACAAACTTTTGTACGAAGAAATTCTCAATCAACTGGAAATCGGGTTGATGATTCTTTCTGAGAAAAACAATCAGTGGGAAGTTTTTTATGTGAATCCTGTTTTCCTGGAAATATTACAAATTCCAAAATATAATTCCTGGGAATTGTACGAATCCAAAACATCAGAATTTTATAAAATCATCGAGCAAACCAATTATGAAAACTCGCAGGAATTCTTTGATATTTCGATTAATGAAAATGTGAAGCAGTCATTTTCACTTCGTACCAAAAAAGTTCAGAATGTCAAAAACCGTTTCTGCATCATCAGTTTGGAATCTGTTCAGAAAATCATTGAGCAAAAAGAAAAACTAGCGTGGAATAATTTGATGAAAGTCATTTCGCACGAACTTCTTAATACCTTAACACCTGTCAACAGTTTGATTCAAAATCTTGAATATATCGCCAATCAGGATATTGTTGACAAAGATGACCAGGAAGAAATGAAGGAAAGTCTGATGATTATCAATTCAAAATCCAAACAACTGTTGAATTTCGTGGACGATTACCGACAAGTTGCAGAACTTCCAAAACCCGTTTTCAAAACTATTTCTCTGACTCAAATTGTAGAATCTGCACTTAATTTCCTCAAGCCAGAGTTCGAAAAAAATCAGATTACAATCATTAATTTCCTGGAGAATCAAGTGATATTTGCTGACCAGAAAATGATTGAGAGATGTTTGATTAATCTTTACCTAAACGCAATTTATGCAGTTGCTGACAATTCAGAAAGAATCATTAAAACAGAAATAAGAACATTCAACAAACGAATTCTTTTAAGCGTTGAAGACAACGGCATCGGAATCTCTAATGAAATTAAAGACAAGATTTTCCTGCCATTTTTCACAACCCGAATCAGCGGTTCCGGAATTGGTTTAACTTTGAGCAAAAGTATTATTGAAGCGCATAAAGGTTACCTTAATTATAAACCTTTGGAAAAAGGAAGTCGATTTGAAATGTGGTTTTTGGAATAAATGTAAAAAGTAAAATGTATTAAGTACAAAGTATTTATTATCTTTTAGGACGTCGAATTGCTCGCAGCCCGACTTGAGCGGAAATCCTTTTTTGTGGCTGGAAAAGCTAGGCAAAAAGATTGGGAGCGGAAGGCGGATAAAGCTGCCCAAATAAAAATTAAACTATGAAAATCAAAAACAACGCTGGCGAAATTGTAGAATTTGAAATCTCAAAACTGGAAAACTCACTTCGGAACTCCGGAGCGGAAGAAAATTCCATCAAAAAAGTGATTGACAATATTTTACCAAATTGCATCGAAGGTGTCACAACACGAGAAATTTACAAATTGGCTTTCGACGAGCTGAAGAAAATCTCAAACTCAGTCGCAGCGAGATACAGCCTGAAAAAAGCGTTGTTGGAATTGGGACCTGCGGGATTTTATTTCGAACAGTGGATTGCGAGAGTTTTTCAAAACATCGGCTACAAAACGGAAACCGGACAACTGATAAAAGGACATTCGGTGACGCACGAAGCGGACGTCATCGCCAAAAAAGATGAGAAAACCTATTGGGTAGAATGCAAATTCCGAAATGCGGAAGACACGAAAATCTCCGTCACAACGCCGATGTACGTCTTATCGAGAATCAAAGATATTTCTGGAATTAATTATAATCTCTTCGGAACTCAAACCGAATTTACCGATGGCTGGCTCATCACCAATACCTATTTCACCAAAGATTCTGTGGCTTTTGGCGAATATTACGGACTCCGATTGTTGTCTTGGGATTATCCAAAAGGTAAAAACATCAAAAGTTTGGTGGACCAAAATGCGCTCTATCCAATCACTTGTCTAACAACCTTGGACGGAAAACAGAAACAAAAACTGCTGGAGAAAAAATGTGTTTTGGTAAAGGAATTATTCAACAATCAAAATTTACTAGACATTTTGGAACTTAATCAAGCAAGAAAATCAGAAATTTTGAAAGAAGCAAAAGAACTTCTGGTCATCAAAATTTCGGAATAAAAAAACCATCTCATAAAAAATGAGATGGTTAATATTTGTACAAGAAAGATAAAGTCTAAAATCTATCAGTCTATTATCTAAATGTCTTTGAAAACTATTTTCCTTTCTGTGGCGGATAATTTTTCATTATCTCTGCTACGATTTCCGGGATTTGTCTTTGTTTAGACTTCGGCGAATCTACAGAAAGTCCGCTTCCGATGCCCTGCCAAACCAATTTCTGGGTTTTCGCATCCACGATGTCCACTACGATGGTTCCACTGTTGTAATTGTTCGTCCAGGTATTTCCCATTCCGAAACCACCGCCCCAGCCCCAAGGTCGTCCCCAGCCGAAACCGCCGCCGTAAGAAGTCGTCACATCCTGCACTTTCTTGTGCGAAGCTTTCACATTGATAATCAAATCAGGATTCTGAGCCGACGTCAAAGTTTTCGCTTGCAATTGTTTGGACAATTCGTTCAAAACTCTGTCTTTGTCGATATCGTTCAGTTTCAAGTCGTCTGTTCTCAGCAAATACGTTTTGTAGTTGGCAAAATTTGCCGTCGCTGCATAGTCAGATTTCACGTTGAAAGGGCTGCAAGAAGTCACGCCCAGAGAAACTGTTGCCAGTAATATGAAGAAATATTTTTTCATTGTAATATTATTTAGATTTTTTAATAAATGTATCCGTCTTTTTATCGTAGCCATATGGGCAATGTCGACATCCACTTTTACAGCAATAGCCACGTTTCAGATGGAATTTCTCCGTAAAAACCTTGTAACCTTGCTCGTTGTAGTAGAAGTCTTCGTTCTCTTTGATGTCATTTAGTTTCATAAGTTAAAAAACTGTACCAAAATTTTTATCTTTGATAGATTATTAATCAAAATTATTATGGCAGCTATTTCCGCCCTCCGTTCCCAATCTTTTTGCCTGCGCTTTTCCAGCCACAAAAAAGGATTTCCACTCAGGTCGGGCTGCAGATTCGTCTTCAAATCAAATTTATCAATTAAAAATAAGATTTAACTTCCATCCTCTAACTTCCATCTTCCAAACTCAACTATGATAATCATCTGCCAAAGATTACTCAAAAATACTAAAATTTCGGGGATTACCTTGTTCCCGTTTATTTTGCTGAGGAAAAAAGAGTTGAGACACAATCCGGTTCTCATCAACCACGAGAAAATCCATCTTAGGCAGCAGCTGGAACTTTTGATTATTCCATTTTACATTTGGTACTTGTCAGAATATTACATCAAATATCTTAAATACAAAAATCCAGACCTGGCTTACCGAAACATCAGCTTCGAAAGAGAAGCTTACAAGAACGACCAAAACTTAGATTATCTTAAAAACAGGAAATGGTGGAGTTTCATTTCGTATTTGTAATTCAAGAAAAATCGGGCTCACAACCGCCTGACAATCAATTATATTAATTACAAAAACTTCTCCAATATTACATTTTCACTAAAAAAATTTCTCAGACTATAAAATAATCTAAATTTGCAAAATTATTTTTCAATAATTCTTAAATTATGTCGCAAGATAGCAGTGGTCATTTTGACCTCAAAAAACTTTCCGCAGTTGGGATTTTAGTTTCATTAGGAATTGTTTTCGGAGACATCGGAACCTCGCCGTTGTACGTGATGAAGGCCATCATCAACGCTGGAAAATCCGGAGGCATCATCTCGGAAGAATACATCGAAGGTGCACTCTCGTGTATCATCTGGACACTGACTTTACAGACGACAATCAAATACGTTATCATCGCTTTGAAAGCCGATAACAAAGGCGAAGGTGGAATCTTATCACTCTACTCTCTCGTGAAACGCTTTAAGAAAAAGTGGCTCTACATCGTGGCCATCATTGGTGCGGCAACATTGGTCGCCGACAGTATTATCACACCATCGATGACGGTCATTTCTGCCATAGAAGGTCTGGAACTCGTGACGCATAAGCCGCCTGTTGTTCCTATTACTCTAGTCATTTTGATTGTGATTTTTGTTGTTCAGCAATTTGGGACCAGCTTTATCGGGAAATTCTTCGGACCTGTAATGGTGCTTTGGTTCTTGGTTCTGGGAGGTTTTGGCCTTGTACAATTGATAGAACACCCAATGGTTTTGAAAGCCTTCAATCCTTATTACGGACTTAAATTGATTTATAATTCGCCAAGTGCCATCGTGATTTTAGGCGCTGTTTTCCTTTGTACGACGGGAGCAGAAGCTTTATATTCTGACCTTGGACATTGTGGTATTAAGAATATTCAGGCCAGTTGGATTTTCGTAAAAGCGATGTTGATTCTAAATTATCTTGGTCAAGGAGCTTGGTTATTAAGCAATTACCACGAAGTTTTTGCAGGCAAGAATCCATTCTTTGGAATTATGCCGGAATGGTTTATTATTCCAGGTGTTGTTCTCGCGACCGCTGCAGCAATCATTGCCAGTCAAGCCGTTATCACAGGTGCTTTCACAATGTTCTCGGAAGCAATGTCGCTCAACTTTTGGCCAAATCAGGAAATCGAATATCCTTCTGGAATCAAAGGTCAAATGTATATTCCGAAAATCAACTGGGGATTATTGATACTTTGTTTCATCGTCGTGATTTACTTTAAAGAATCCAGTAAAATGGAAGCGGCGTACGGACTTTCCATTACCGTCACAATGTTGATGACAACGATTCTTCTCATTTTCTGGTTTCTTAAAACAAGAACCAATAAAATATGGATTGCTTTTTTTGCTTTAATTTATATCGTCATCGAAGGTGGATTTTTCAGTGCCAACATCATCAAATTCTTTGACGGCGGTTGGATGTCTGTTCTTCTGGCAGGATTCATCGGAATCTGTATGTACGCTTGGTACAACGGCAGAATTATCAAAACCACTTTCATAAAATTTGTGAAACTTGAGAAATATATCTCCACAATAAAAGATATGAAGCTGGATGAAACGATTCCAAAATATGCGACCAATCTGGCCTTTATCAGCCGTGCAAAAAGAGACGACGAAGTGGAATCAAAGATCATCTACTCCATTATCAGAGCGCAACCTAAGAGAGCAGACCATTATTTCATTCTAAATATCGTCAACCAGGAAGATCCATACAGCTTCAAATATAATGTGGAGGAAATTCTACCTGGAACAATTTATAAGATCAGTTTCTTACTCGGTTTCAAAAGAGACAGAAGGATCAACGACTATTTCCAGCAAGTTTTGGCAGAGATGATGGAAGAAGGAACGATTCCATCCAGAAGTTCACATCCGTCACTCAGAACGCATAACATTCCACCGGATCTGAAATTTGTCATCATCGATAATGTTTACATCAACGACTTCTTATTGACGATCCGTGATAAAATTATTCTTAACATCTATAATTTTGTTAAGAAACTTGGAAGCAACGATTTCACGGCTTATGGTGTTGCAAGTCACAATGTGGTTGTAGAATCTGCGCCACTACTGGATCAGAAGATCAAAACAGAGAAGATAGAAAGAGTCGAAGGCAAGCATTTTGATTAATCACAAAAAAAATCGCTAATTTTGTAAGATGGATACGAAACAAAAAGAGTTGAATATCGCAACTATAAAAGATGTTCTAAGACAATACCTTATGGATAAAGGCTTCCGCAACACGCCGGAGCGTTATACCATTTTGGAAGAGATTTACAATATGGAACATCACTTCAACGTGGACGATCTTTATCTTCTGATGATGCAGAAAAAATACCACGTGAGCAAAGCCACGATCTACAATACGATTGAGATTTTCCTTGATGCAGGATTGATCAGAAAGCACCAGTTCGGAGAGAAAACATTGAGTACATCATCGTACGAAAAATCATATTTCGATAAGCAGCACGACCATTTGGTGATATACAAAGAAGATTCTGACAAAGAAATTGCAGAGATCATAGAATTTTGCGACCCAAGGATTCAAGGGATCAAAGACTCGATTGAAAAAGCATTTGGTGTCAGTATTGATACGCACTCGCTGTACTTCTACGGACATAAGAAGTCTGAAAATTAATGAAGAAAACCTTTCTTTTAATATTACTTTTAGTTGTTGTAAGAATCTTTTCGCAAGTAGCGCCAACCCAAAATACAGGTCTGGTAAAAGATCCTTTTTTCAACAATCCAAAACCAAATACGGAAGCTTCCAAGAAAGTTCAACATAAACATTCTGATGTTTTTGGTATCAAACAAGACAAGTACGAGGGAAATCCTGTTTTCTCTGGCAACGTTGTGTTTGAACATCAAGGCTCTGTGCTTACAGCTGACGAGGTCGTTCTTTATCAAAAAGAAAATTTCCTGAAAGCCATCGGAAACGTCGTCCTGACTACGGCGGACGGTAACCGGATCACAGCAGAAGAAATGGAATATGATGGCAATACCGAACGTGGAATTGCCAGACGAAACGTGGTCCTCACCGACCCGAAACAAACCATCAAAACAGAAACGTTATATTACGATAAGATTCCGAATACGGCCTACTTCAACACTGGCGGAACGATTTACAGTAACGATGGAAGCGTAATGTACACCAAGGCGGCAACTTATTATCTCAACACCAAGATGATTGATTTCATTGGTCGTTCCAACATCGAAACCGATAAATACACTATTGTAAGCGATAATATCAAAACCAATCAGACAACAGGCGTGTCCGACTTCTTTGGACCAACAACCATCAGAGCTAAAGAGAATCCACGAAATTACGTCTACACAGAATTGGGAACTCACAATTCCAAAACCGGCGAATCTTTCCTTAACAAGAATTCAAGAATACATTACAACGACAAGATCCTGACCGGAGACAAACTCTATTTCAATAGAAACACAGGTTTTGGAAAAGGAAACGGCAACGTGACCTTGGACGACCCACAGCAAAAACGTTTCATCAAAGGCGGCTATGGCGAGATCTACGAGAAAAAAGATTCTGCGATGGTAACGGACAAACCTTACGCTGTCAAAATCCTTAGCAAAGATTCCGTCTATATTTCCGCAGAAAAATTCCTGACCTATCAGCGTCCGGATTCTGTAAACAAGCTTAAGAAAAAAAGCTTCCTGAGAGCGTTCAAAAAAGTACGGATTTTCAAAACCAATATGCAAGGCCGTTCCGATTCATTAAGTTTCAATGAGACCGACGGCGAGATGCACCTGATCAGAAAACCGATCCTTTGGATGGGCGTGAAACAGGTTACTGGCGATGAGATCCGCGTATACAGCAATCCAGAAAAAGAGATCACAGATTCCATCCGGGTTTTAGGAAATGCCTTCGCGATCAGCAAAGTGGACTCACTGAATATGAAAGACGAATTCCACCAGATCAAAAGCAAAAATATGATCGTCTATCTGAAAGACAACGCCATCGACATTGCAAAAGCTGTTGGCAATGCCCAAGCCATCAATTATGCCGATGACGAAAATCAAAAAACTCACGAGATCACGAGAATTGGTGTCGCCTTGTCCACTTGTGGCGAGATCGCAGCGCAGTTTTTGGAACGTCGATTGGAAGTTGTAGATTGTAATATCGGTGCCAATACGGACACCTATCCGATGAGTTTGATTTCAAAAGAACAGCGGTTTTTCAAGGATTTCAACTGGAACACCAAAGACCGACCACAAAAGTGGCGCGACATCTTCCTGGACACACCAAACTATCCGGAAACCGTTTATCAATCGGACAATTCTCTCTTCGAACGAGCAGATGCCGAACGCAAAAAACTCGAGGAAAAGAACAAACCGAAGACACCGATTCGGGTGAAGAAGTAATTTTATTTGGGCGCCTTTATCCGCCTTCCGTTCCCGCTATTTTTGCCCTCGCTAAAACCAGCAACAAAAATGAGCTCCACTCAAGTCGGGGCGCGCTTCGTCAAGATTGAAATTTTCGTCGATATATCCACGAAAAAACTAAGAATTTTCCGAACTTTGAAATTTCTTAAATTATAAAAATAATCCCATTTTAGTCATTCCCTAGGAAACCCAACAAAGTGGTTCGACGAAGTCAATCTCGACAGCTTTATTTAGATTCCTACGGAATGACAAACTGATGTTATAAATATTAAAATGAAGACCGATTTTTTCAAATACCAAGCCCAGACAACACCTTACGCCGCAGGTTTCGAAGTGGAAAAAGCAGAAGGCAGCTACATCTACGGAAAAGATGGAAAAGCTTATTTGGATTTTGTAGCCGGCGTTTCTGCAAATACGTTGGGACATTCGCATCCGAAAGTGGTAAACGCCATCAAAGAACAAGCAGACAAATATCTGCACGTGATGGTTTACGGAGAATATGCTCAGGAAAAACCAGTCGCGCTTTGCAAACTTTTGGCAGAAGCAACACCTGAACCTTTGGAAGTAACCTATCTTGTCAACTCAGGCGCAGAAGCCATTGATGGAAGTTTGAAATTGGCGAAACGTTATACTGGAAGAGAAGAAATCATAGCTTTCAAAGAAGCTTATCACGGGAACACGCACGGCGCACTTTCTGTTGCCGGAAATGAAGTCCACAAAAGAGAATTTCGTCCGTTGTTGCCAATGGTCAATTTCATCGAGTTCAATAATGAAAATGATTTTGATAAAATCACGGAGAAAACAGCTTGCGTGATTGTAGAAACAATTCAAGGTGCTGCAGGGTTTATAATGCCGAAAGACAACTATTTTATTCAGTTGAAAAAACGTTGTGAGGAAGTCGGAGCGTTGTTGATTCTTGATGAGATTCAGCCAGGTTTTGGACGGACGGGAAAACTGTTTGCTTTTGAGCATTTTGGGATTGTTCCGGATATTCTAGTGATGGGAAAAGGAATGGGCGGTGGCGTTCCGGTTGGTGCATTTATGAGTTCTAAAGAAATTATGACGAGCCTTTCGCATTCGCCGAAGTTGGGACATATTACGACTTTTGGTGGAAATCCGCTGATTGCAGCTGCTTCTCTTGCAACTTTACAAGAAGTTTTGGAAAGTGGATTGATGGAAGAAACCGACAAAAAAGAAAAACTCTTCCGTGAATTACTCGTTCATCCAAAAATCAAAAATGTGAATGGAAAAGGCTTGATGTTGGCTGTGAATCTTGGTAGTCCGGAATACACTTTGAAAGTCGCTTCCAGATGTATGGAAAAAGGATTGATTGTCTTCTGGCAACTTTATCGAAATGAGTATATGAGAATCTCTCCGCCTTTGACCATCTCGGAAGAAGAAATTAGAAAAGGTTGTGCGATTATCTTGGAAGCTTTGAATGAAGTGGAATAGTTTTTAAACACAAAGCACACTAAGATTTTTTTAACAATCAAATGTTTAAAGTTCACAAAGGCGCTACGCTTAGAAAAGAATTTTAATATACTTTGTCATTCCGTAGTAAACCTAACGAACTGGTTAGACTAAGGCAATCTGAACTTCACTATCGAGATTCCTACGGAATGACAAAATTATGTTTTTAGGACAAAGTTTGATTTACCGACGAATCTGCAGCCCGACTTGAGCGGAAATCCTTTTTTGCTTGTACTCAAGTTCAACTTAACTGAAATGGTCTGCAAAAAAGATTGGGAGCGGAAGGCGGATAAAGCTGCCCCAATAATCGATGAATTGTAGGTTTTTCGAATCGTAGAAATCAGCTAATAAAAATCATACATTATTTCTATAAAAATTTTGAATTTCCATAGACATTTTGATTTGGAAATAAAAAATTAATTTATATATTGCGCCACAATTAGAATTTGAATATGGCGAAAACGAAAGTGCAGTACGAATACAATATGCATTGTCTCTCAGAGATTTTGTACGAGTATTTGGCGAGTGCAGAAGGATTATCAGAATGGTTTGCGGAAGATGTGGTGGAGCGTGGAGACGATTTTTTCTTCAGCTGGGGAAGTGGTCCTGCTGAAAAGGCGACACTTATCAGATATAAGCCGGAAAGTTTCGTGCGTTTCCGTTGGGAAGAGGACGAAGGTTCCAAATATTTCTTCGAACTTTCTATTGTCATAGACGAGATTACAGATGACCTTTCTCTTAATATCACAGACTTCTGCGAGCCTGGCGATGAGGAGGAAAACAGACTCTATTGGGAAAACCTGATAGAAAATCTACAGTTAAAATTAGGAGCTTCTTAAAAATAATGGATGAACGATTTTATCGTTCATTATTTTTTTATAAATAAAGTACTACAAATGAATTCTTCAAATTTAAATAATGACGGCTCCAAATTATGGAAATACGGCATTTTTTATTATAATAAAGAAGACAAAAGATTATTTCCGCCAAAACGTAATCCAGCGCTTGGTTGGACAATTAATTTTGCCAACGCAAAATCTATCTTTGCATTTGTTGTAATGATGTGCTTTTTTCTTTTTATATTTTTTATGATAAATAATCATTCACAAAAATGATTTCACAAAAATTAATTTACATACAAGACAATTTACAGATACTAAATCGGTCTTTTCTCTTTGGAGATTCGGTTTGGGTTTCATTTTTCATCAGAAACGGTCAAATCATAATGGCGGAAGAATCTTACTTCTTCCTAATGGCTTCGATGCGAAAGATGAGATTGAACATTCCTTTGACTTACACATTGGAGTTTTTTCAGGAACTTTTTCAGAACGAAGTTTTATCGAAAGGCGTTCAGAACGGAATCGTCCAGTTGATGGCTTACAGAAAACAGGACGAAAAACCTTTGGCAAAATCGGAAACGGCGTTCTTCTTTGAAGTGGATGAGACGGAAGATGTTTTGAGAATCCAAGGCAATGTAGAGTTGGATTTGATTAAGGAAATCAATGTGAATGCTAATCTTCTGAGTAATATCAGAGTGCATTCTCCGGAAAATATTTACGCTCAAATCTATGCTAAGGAAAATGATTTGGACGATGTAATTCTACTTAATCCAAACAAAAAAATCGCCAGAAGTATCTTTGGAAATCTTTTGTTTTTGCAGGATAACGTGATTAAAATCCCGAAACAAACCGAAGGCGCATACATTTCGCCACTAATGGAAAACTTCGTCACTTTTATCCATAAAAATAAACTGGCTGAAATCGAAGAAGCGGAAATCATTGCTTTCGAATCTCAAAAAGCAGAAGAGATTTTAAGAATTTCGGATGAAAAAGGTGTTCATTCGGTTTCCAAAATCAGGAACAAAACCTTTGAAAACACACGGTTTTCTGAGATGGTCCAGAAGTGGGCCGAGAATTTTATTTAGTTAATTTTCCAGAAAAGTTAGATTTTATTAAAATAAGTTCTATACATTTGCTTCATTAAAATATCAAAATGACTACACAATTTATGCATCATCATCACCATTTCCTCGCACAGACGGGAAGGTAGTGATATGTCATAACTTCTAAAAATATAAACCGTCTGAGTAATCAGTCGGTTTTTTTTATTCCAAAAATTCTCCTGTCGTTTACTCGGACTTATGTCAAAATCTAAAATGAGTAAACTGAAATTAGCCTTACAAAAAAGCGGACGACTGAGCGAAAAATCGCTCAAACTCCTCGAAGAATGCGGAATCAAAATTTCCAATGGCACCAGGAAACTGAAAGCCGTTTCGTCCAACTTTCCACTGGAAATCCTTTTCCTTCGCGACGATGATATTCCCCAATACGTGGAACAAGGCGTTGCCGATATCGGAATTCTTGGTCTGAATGAAGTTCTGGAACAGAAAAAGCAAATTGAAACCATCCAGAAATTGGGATTTGCACAATGCAGATTGTCTTTGGCGATTCCTAAAGAAGAAAGCTATAATGGAATTCAATATTTCGAAGGTAAAAAGATTGCAACATCTTATCCAGAGATTCTTTCCAACTATTTCCAAGAAAAAAAAATCAATGCACAAATTGAAAAGATTGGTGGAAGCGTAGAAATCGCTCCTGGAATCGGACTTTCCGATGCGATTTTCGATATCATTAGCACAGGTTCAACTTTGTTGACAAATGGTTTGAAGGAAGTTGAAACGGTTGTAGAAAGTGAAGCAGTTTTGGTTTCCAATTCTGATTTACGAGAAGATAAAAAAGACATTCTGAAAAAATTGTTATTCCGAATCAACGCCGTAAAAGAAGCTTCTGAAAGCAAATATATCCTTCTGAATGCGCCTAATGAAAACTTGGAAAAAATCATCAACATCTTACCCGGAATGAAATCGCCGACGATTCTTCCATTGGCGGAAAGTGGCTGGTCATCCATCCACTCAGTCATCAAAGAAGACCAGTTTTGGGAAGTGATAGAAAAATTGAAAAATGAAGGCGCACAAGGAATTTTAGTTTTGCAAATCGAAAAAATGATATTATGATGAAGCAGTACAAATATCCAAATATCAAAGAATGGAAGTCACTTTGCGAAAGACCTTTGCAAAATCAGGAAAACCTTTCTGAGCAAGTAAAATCTATATTTGATGAAGTGAAAATTAATGGTGATGAAGCTTTGAAGTTCTTCACAGAAAAATTTGATAGCGTTGTTCTTAATGATTTAAAAGTCTCAGAATCAGAAATCAATGATGCAAAAAATTTAGTTTCTGAAGAATTAAAATCTGCTATAAAAACAGCTTCAGAAAACATCAGAAAATTTCACGCATCTCAACAAGAAGAGAAGAAAATCATTGAAACGACGGAAGGCGTCTTTTGCTGGCGAGAAAGCCGAGCGATTGAAAATATTGGGATTTATATTCCAGGTGGAACAGCGCCTTTGTTTTCTACGGTTCTGATGTTGGGAATTCCGGCGAACATCTCAGGTTGTAAAAATATTGCGCTTTGTTCGCCTCCAGACGAAGATGGAAAAATCAATCCAGCCATTTTGTTTACGGCTGATTTGGTTGGAATTAAAAATGTTTTTAAAGTTGGTGGAAGTCAAGCGATTGCAGGTTTGACGTTTGGAACAGAAACGCTTCCGAAAGTTGATAAAATCTTCGGACCAGGAAATCAATACGTGACTTTTGCGAAACAATTGGCTCTCAATTATAATGTCGCCATCGATATTCCAGCTGGTCCTAGTGAAGTTTTGGTGATTGCTGAAGAAAGTTCAATTCCAGCTTTTGTAGCGTCAGATTTATTGTCTCAAGCGGAACACGGAACGGATTCTCAGGTGATTTTATTGAGTGATTCTGAAAGAGTTATAAATGAAATTAATATTGAAATAGAGAACCAACTCAAAGAATTACCGCGTAACGAAATTGCTGAAATCACATTGCAAAACAGTAAATCGATTTTGTTGAATTCCATTGATGAAGCGATTGATTTTTCTAATTTTTATGCGCCAGAACACTTGATTTTGTCAATCGAAAACGCTGAAAATTTCACTGATAAAATCACAAATGCAGGTTCAGTTTTCCTAGGAAATTACAGTCCCGAAAGCGCAGGCGATTACGCTTCCGGAACCAATCATACTTTGCCTACAAATGGTTTTTCGAAAAATTACAGTGGTGTTTCTCTGGATAGTTTTGTGAAGAAAATCACTTTCCAAAATATCACTACGAATGGAATTAAAAACATCGGAAAAACCATCGAATTAATGGCGGAAGCCGAAGAATTGATGGCTCACAAAAACGCAGTTTCTGTCCGATTAAAATACTTAAAAAATGAAAATTGATATTCAAAAATTGGTGAGAAAAAATATTCTGAATCTCAAACCATATTCTTCCGCAAGAAACGAATTCGAAGGTGAGAACGGGATTTTTCTGGATGCCAACGAAAATCCTTTCGGAGAATTGAACCGTTATCCCGACCCTTACCAAAGGAAAATTAAAGAAAAACTAAGTGAACTTAATCAGATTTCTATTGAAAATATTTTCTTAGGAAACGGGAGCGACGAAGTGATTGATTTGGCTTTCAGAATTTTTTGTGAACCGAAAAAGGATAAAGTTTTGACATTTTCACCGACTTATGGAATGTATGAAGTTTCTGCGAACATAAATGATGTTGAACTTATCAATATGGAATTGAATGAAGATTTTCAAATTGATTTGGAGACTTTGAAACCGTATTTACAAGACGAAAACCTAAAAATTATTTTCATCTGCTCACCAAATAATCCAACTGGAAATTCAATTAAAAACATAGAATACATTCTTGAAAACTTCAACGGAATTGTCTTCATTGATGAAGCTTACATTGATTTCAGTCCGGAAGAAAGTTTCAGAATTCAAATTAAAAATTATCCCAATCTAATCGTCAGTCAAACTTTCAGCAAAGCTTGGGGAATGGCTTCTGTTCGGGTTGGAATTGCTTATGCTTCCGAGGAAATTATCAAATTTTACAATAAGACAAAACCGCCATACAACATCAGTCAGCTTAATCAAAATGCAATTCTTAATGCTTTGAATGATGAAAATATCAATCAAGTTTCAGAAAATATCAAACTGATTTTGAATGAGAAAAAAAGTCTGATTCAAAATTTACAACAACTGAAATTGATTAAGAAAATTTTTCCTTCAGACGCCAATTTTATTTTGATAGAAGTTGAAAATGCAGATTTGATTTATCAAAAATTAGTGGATGAAAATGTGATTGTAAGAAACCGAAATTCGGTCATCAAAAATTGCTTGAGAATCACAATCGGTTCTCCACAAGAGAATTTGAAATTAATAGAAACGCTCCAAAAATTGAATTAAAAAGCAATTCGACAAGCTCAGTGTGACAAATAAAAATTGTAAGAAAGTTTAAGCAGTTTTCAGGCTGAGGCTCTCGAAGCCACATAAAAATAAAAAGTCCATAAAAAAAATGAAAAAACTACTATTCATAGACCGCGACGGCACTTTGGTCCTCGAACCCGAAGATTATCAGGTTGATTCTTTTCAAAAGCTGAAATTCTATCCGCAGGTTTTCACTTACCTTTCAAAAATCGTCAACGAACTGGATTACGAATTGGTGATGGTGACCAATCAGGACGGTTTGGGAACAGATTCTCATCCCGAAGAAAACTTTTGGACGATTCAGAATTTTATCATTGAAGCGTTTGAAAGCCAGGACATCAAGTTCGAAGATATCTTCATCGATAAAACCTTCGCCAAAGACAATGCGCCAACCAGAAAACCGAATACAGGTTTACTGACAAAATATTTTGATAAAAAAACTTACGACTTAGAAAATTCCTTCGTTATCGGTGACCGAATTACTGATGTGAAACTGGCAAAAAACCTCAATTCAAAAGCTATTTTCATTAATACCGATGAAAATCTTGGTGCAGAAGAAATTCTAGAAAATGATGATTTAGAAAGCGTAGTTAGTTTAAAAACCACTTCTTGGAAAGAAATCTACGAATTCCTGAAACTCAAAAACAGAACTTCCGAAATCATCAGAAATACCAACGAAACGAAAATCAAAATAAACCTAAACCTCGATGGAACCGGAAAATCCAACATCGAAACAGGAATCCCTTTTTTCAATCATATGCTCGACCAGATTGCGAAACACGGTCAGATGGATTTGGAAATCAAAGTGGATGGCGATTTGGAAGTGGACGAACATCATACGATTGAAGATACTGGAATTGCGCTTGGAGAAGCGTTTTATCAAGCTTTAGGCAACAAATTGGGAATCGAGCGTTACGCTTTCGTCTTACCAATGGACGATTGTCTGGCGCAGGTCGCACTTGATTTTGGCGGAAGAAACTGGATTGTTTGGGAAGCGGATTTCAAACGCGAAATGATTGGAAAAATGCCCACCGAAATGTTCTTCCATTTCTTCAAATCCTTCTCCGACTCGGCAAGGGCAAATCTCAACATCAAAGCGGAAGGCGACAACGAGCATCACAAAATAGAATCGATTTTCAAAGCCTTCGCAAAATGCCTGAAATCCGCCGTAAAACGCGACCCAGACAAAATGATTTTACCATCAACAAAAGGAATGTTGTAGGAGACAATTAGATAATAGACAAATAGATGATAGATTTTGAATCTTGAATTTATCATCTAAAAAATAAAAAAATGAATACAGTTATCATAGATTACAAAGCCGGAAACGTCCAAAGTCTCCTGTTTGCCATAGAAAGACTGGGTTTTTCGGCGAAGATTACGAGCAATCCGGATGAGATTTCCAACGCCGACAAAGTCATTTTTCCTGGCGTTGGCGAAGCTTCTTTTGCGATGAATTCCTTGCGGGAAACCCAGCTGGATTCGCTGATTCCGGCGCTCCGACAGCCACTTTTAGGAATTTGTCTCGGGATGCAGTTGCTATGCAAAGATTCGGAGGAAAGCAGTACGAAAGCGCTCGGAATCTTCGACGTTTCGGTCAGGAAATTTCCGGATTCTGTTTTGGTTCCGCAGATTGGCTGGAATCAGATTTATGATTTGAAATCGGATTTATTCGAGGGAATTCCGGAGCAGACTTACACGTATCTCGTTCACAGTTACTACGTTGCGAAAAACGAACACACGATTGCGACCACGGATTATTCCGAAGCGTACAGCACGGCTTTGCAAAGAGACAACTTTTTCGGCGTTCAGTTTCACCCAGAGAAAAGTGGAATTTTGGGAAGCAAAATATTAGAGAACTTTTTAAAATTATAATTATTATGGCGCCTTTATCCGTCCTCCACTCCCGCTTTTTTGTGCCAAGGCTTTTCCAAGGCTTACAAAAAGAGCTCCGTTCAGGCCGGGGCGCGCTTCGCAAAAATCGAAGTTTTCCCTATCAATCGAACATTAAAGTAAATAGAAATGAGAATCATCCCAGCAATAGACATCATCAACGGCGAATGTGTTCGGCTTTCCAAAGGCGATTACAACCGAAAAACAATTTATAATTCCAATGTTTTGGACGTTGCCAAAAACTTCGAAGCCAACGGAATCCAATTTTTACACTTGGTCGATTTGGACGGCGCAAAACAAAATCAAATCATCAATTATAAAATCTTAGAACAAATCTCAAAAGAAACCAATTTAATCATAGATTTCGGAGGCGGTTTGAAATCCGAAAACGACATTGAAATCGCTTTCGAAAGTGGCGCAACTCAAGTCACGCTTGGAAGTGTCGCTGTGAAAAATCCAGAATTGTTTCAAGTAAGTTTTGAAAAATATGGTTCAGAAAAAATCATTTTAGGCGCTGATGCACGACAGGAAAAAATCGCAGTTTCCGGTTGGTTGGAAGAAAGCGAAAAGAATATTTATGATTTCATCAAAGAAAAAACAGAATCCGGAATCGAGTACGTTATCTCTACAGATATTGATAAAGACGGAATGTTGGAAGGTCCTTCTTTTGAATTATATCAAAATATAATTTCTCAAAATCCTGAAATCAAATTAATCGCTTCCGGTGGAATCACTTCTACTAACGATTTAGTTCAATTAAAATCATTAGGTTGTGAAGGCGCAATCATCGGGAAAGCTTTGTATGAAAACAGAATCACGTTTAACGATTTAAAACCATTTCTCTAATGCTAGCAAAAAGAATCATTCCGTGTCTCGACATTAAAAACGGAGAAACTGTGAAAGGCGTCAATTTCTTAGATTTAAAAGAAGTTGGAAATCCGGTGGAAATGTCCATCAAATATTCTGAGCAAGGTGCAGACGAATTGGTTTTTCTTGATATTTCTGCAACGGACGAACGAAGAAAAACTTTAATTCCGTTAGTAAAGGAAATTGCAGAGAACATCAATATTCCGTTTACCGTTGGAGGTGGAATCAATGCTTTGGAAAATGTGGAGGAACTTCTGAAAAATGGTGCGGACAAAATCACAATCAATTCTGCATCATTATCGAATCCAAATTTGATAAGTGAAGTCGCCAAACGGTTTGGCTCACAATGTATGGTTTTGGCGATTGACACCAAATTCGTTGGAAATCAACACAAAGTTTTCAGCAACGGCGGAAAAGTCGAAACTGATAAAGAATTGTTTTCCTGGGCAAAAGAAGTCGAAAATCTGGGAGCCGGAGAAATCCTCTTAACGTCGATGAACACGGACGGAACCAAAGCTGGATTCGCGATTGAAATTACCAAAACGCTTTCGGAATTAATCAATATTCCAGTGATTGCTTCTGGAGGCGCAGGAACAATGCAACATTTTGAAGATGTTTTCACGGAAACCAAAGCAACCGGAGCTTTGGCGGCGAGTATTTTTCACTTCAACGAAATCGGAATTCCGGAACTTAAAAACTATTTAAAATCTAAAAACTTACCCATACGATGACTATAAAATTTGATAACAATACAGGCTTGGTTCCCGTAATCATTCAGGATTATCTCAATCTGAAAGTTTTGATGCTCGGTTATATGAATCAGCAAGCTTTTGATAAAACTCTGCAGGAAAAGAAAGTCACTTTTTTCTCCCGCTCCAAAAACAGACTTTGGACTAAAGGTGAAACTTCTGGAAACTTTCTTGAATTGATTGATTGGAAAATCGATTGCGACCAAGACACGATTCTCATCAAAGCAAAACCTTTCGGACCAACTTGTCACAACGGAACGACGACTTGTTTTGCTGAAGAAACCGATAAAGGATTTTTGTACGAATTGCAGCAAACGATTTCGGATAAAATTGATAGCGATGACGAAAGTTCTTACACCAATGAACTTTACAAAAGAGGCATCAACAAAGTCGCGCAAAAAGTGGGCGAAGAAGCTGTGGAACTTGTGATTGAAGCGAAAGATAATGATGACGAACTTTTTTTAAATGAAGCTTCTGATTTACTTTATCACTATCTGATTTTGCTGAAAGCGAAAGGTTTTACTTTGGAAGATGTGGAGCAGATTTTGAAAGCAAGAAGCAAATAAAAAAACCAGCAATTGCTGGTTTTTCTGTGTGTTAAATTTCTGAATCGAATTAATTCTCATCAATAAATTTCAATATTTTCTCTGCTGTTTCGGTTTGTCCTTTTTCACTTCCCAGATATTCTCTTTCTTGCGGATTGTTCATAAATCCTAATTCCAATAAGATGGTTGGCACTTTGGATTCTCTTAACATATGAAGGTTGCCCGTTCTAATTTTTGTAGCCTGGAACTTTTCTGAAAACTTGGTTGCCAACTTTTTTGAAACTTCATTTTCCTGAACGAAAACCTCCACTCCTTTACTTTCTGTGGTTGTTCTTGGTGAATTATTGACGTGCAAAGAAATCGTGTAATCAGGTTTCAGTTCATTGATTTTCCCTGTTCTTTGCGCCAATGATGGATAACTGTCATCTTCTCTGGTCAATATGATTTCGAGGTTTTGATTTTGGTTGAGCGCTTTAATTTTCTTGGCAACATTCAGGACAATCTCTTTCTCCGAAACGCCTTCTCTAGTCGCGCCCAAATCGGTACCGCCGTGACCAGCATCTATGACCACGACTTTTTTCTCCTTCGAAAAACTGAATGATAACAAAACGCCAAGCGCGACAACGCTGATGACTCTCAGTAAATTTTTCATAATTGATTTGTTTTTAAATGGTTAATTAAACAAATAACGAAAAAATTAATCAAAATCTACGTTAACAATCTTATAAAAAATGTTAAGATTACGGTGCCAATCTTGAGATTTTCCAATCGATGTTATCTTCCAAAGTGTAGATAATTCTGTCGTGAAGGCGGTTTGGACGGCCTTGCCAGAATTCGATTTCGTAGGGTTTTGCGATGTAGCCGCCCCAGTTTTGTGGTCTTGGAACTTCTTTGTTTTCGAATTCTTTTTCGAGGTCTTTTAATTTATTTTCGAGGAAATCGCGGTTGGGAATTTCTTGACTTTGTGGAGAAACTGCGGCGCCTAATTGGCTTCCCTTCGGTCTTGAATGAAAATAGCCGTCGCTGAGATTTTCTGCGATTCTCTCGACATTTGCTTTGATGATGATTTGTCTCTCCAGACTTGGCCAGAAAAAATGCAGACAAGCTTTGTGCGTGCTCTCGATTGATTTTCCTTTTCGGCTTTCGTAGTTGGTGTAGAAGATGAAGCCTTCCCAATTGTATGATTTCAGGAGAACCATTCTTGTTCTGGGACAGCCGTCTTCTTCCACTGTTGAGATTGCCATTGCGTTGGATTCTGAGACTTCGAGATTATTTTCTGCATCCAGGAACCAGTCGCGGAATTGCTCGATTGGATTTTCTTTTATCTCAGTTTCTATGAGTTGTGATTTTTCGTAGATTCTTCGTTTATCGTGGAGGTTTTCGCTGTTCATTTTCTTTCGAATTCTAAATTTCTAAACGCAAAGTTCGTTAAGATTTTTTATATAATTTGATTTAATTTTGGAGAAGCCCGTTTTGGATATCGAATTAAGAATTGGTTGTCGCATTTTTGTAGGTCGCTCCTCTGGAGCTTTTTTTGTAGTGCTTGTATTGTTCTACCAATAGTTTGCCGCTCTGCGGCTTTGCCTATGGAATTAAGTTTTTGATATACAAACGAAAGCAATGTTTAAAATTTCAAATTGGATACAAATGTTGGTTTGAAAGTCGCTCCTCCGGAGCTTTTTGTGGTGTTTGTATTGTTCTACCAATAGTTTGCCGTTCTACAGTTTAGCATATGGAGTTAAGTTTTTAATATAAAGAGGAAAGCAATGTTTAAAATTTCAAATTGGATATAAATGTTGGTTTGACAGTCGCTCCTCTGGAGCTTTTTTTGTGGTGTTTGTATTATTCTAACAATAGTTCGACGCTCTGCGGCTTTGTATTTCTTCTATAGTTTTTGATATAGCTTAACAACCTTTGTTACAACTTCGAATGGAAAGTGAAAGTTTGATTGACAGACAAATCTTCAACTTGGCGAAGCTGCAGCCCGGCTTGAACGGAAATCCTTTTTTGTGGCTGGAAAAGCTATGGCAAAAAGATTGGGAGTGGAAGACGGATCAAGCTGCCCAAATTATTTGAATCGAGACAATTTTAACTTAAATTTTCGTCGAATTCTTTTTTCAAAAAAATATTTTTTTATAGATTTGATAGATGAATTACTCTTACAAAGGTAAAATCTTAATATCGACGCCGGATATCTCGGGTGATATATTTTCCCGTTCGGTCGTTCTGATTGTGGATCACAACGAGAATGGCGCGTTTGGTTTGATACTGAATAAAAAGAACCAGAATATGAGCTCCAAACTGCTTAATATCCTGGGTTTCCCCGTGGAACTGTACGAAGGTGGACCTGTGGAAAACGAAAGGATCTACTTTATCGTGAAAGGTGAAAAAGTAACCTCGGAGTTCGTGGAGATCAATAAAGAATTCTATTTGACTGAAGATATTGACTCTGTGGTTTCGGCGATGATCAATGGCGAGATCAGCACGTTTGACATTAAGGTTTTTTCTGGATATTCTGGTTGGTCTGCGATGCAGCTGGAAGGCGAATTGCAAAGGAAAATGTGGACGATTGTGGATGTTTACAATCTGGATTACACGCTGCCAAATGACCAAGGTCTCTGGAAAAATATTATGCAAAATCTGGGCGGCGAATTTCTGCTGTGGGCGAATGCGCCGGAGGATGTTTCGATGAATTAATTTTACTTATACCTTAAAATAAAAAAGGAGAAAATAGATCATTGCTATTGTCTCCTTTTTTTATGACCATTTTTTGATTAATGACTTCTAACCTGGGATTTTCTCTTCGAAAATGCTTTTGCCTTCGCAATCGTAATAAGTGCAGGTTTTTGCATCCAAATCTACAATCCATTTGAAAACACCACTGTCTGCGCAATCTTTGCAGAATTGGAAAAAGTCGGTATTTCCTTGTTGGTGATTCCTTAGGTCTGCTAAAAATTTTTCAGGATTCACGATTCCATAAATCAGCAATGGGGCGTATTGTTGGGCTGAAGTCACTTGGGTTTCGTCATTGCCTTTATAAGTTGTGGAGCCATCCTCCACGTAGGTTTCGAAGGTCTGAACGCCTAATTCTTTGATGGTCTTTGCAAACGCTGGGAAATTTTTTCCGCTTTCCACATCGGAATGTGCAGCTTCGATCTGTGCTAGTGTAAACATTATTTTATATTTTTCTGTGTTTTAATTTTCTTTGATAATTCTCTGATTTCCTTCAGCAACAAAGGAAAACCTGGTTTTGCCATACTCACGTGGTCGAATCCATCTTCTTCCAATAGTTTGACCGAAGGATGCTTCACAAGCTCCAACATTCTTGCCAAATAGGCGTTTTCCTCGTAGCGTCCGAACAATTCCAGATTTCTATCGCCCGTGATCAGGACGATTGGCGGCGCATCTTTTCTGACGTGGAACAGTGGTGCATATTCATCAATTGTTGGTTGCAGTTCAGCAATTCCCTTTTCTTTTCTGATTTGGAAATGTGTGATCGCCTGGCCGCTAAATGGAATCAAACCTGCAATCTCATTCGCATCAATCTTATATTTTTGAAGGTATTTTTTGTCCAACGTGATCATCATTCCCAAATAGCCTCCAGCCGAATGGCCGGATTGGAAAATGAGATTTTTATTTCCCCCATATTTTTCGATATTTTCAAAAACCCAAGCCGTTGCAGCGGCTGCATCTTCTATGTAAGCTGGCGCTTTGACCTTTGGCGCTAAGCGATATTCTACACTTACGACAGCAATATTTTCATTCAATAATTCTTTTGGCAGCTCATTGCTTCCGCCAGTCAATCCGCCACCGTGAAACCAAATGACCGTTGAGAAGTCCTTGACATTGGTCGGATAATAGAAGTTCAGCTTGCACTGAGAGTTGATGTAAGCATCTTTTTTCAAAATATTTTCCGGATAATAGGAAATATTGTTCTCGGTTTTATATTCTGTCTGAGCAAAAGAAATTGCAAACACAAGAATCAGAATAAGGCTTAAATGTTTTCTTAGCATCATTAATAATTTTATAAAAATTTGACTTCTACTCTACCCGATTCGTGGTAGAAAAATCCGTGTTCATCGTATTCTACATTTGATAGTCCTTCCAAGATATCATAGACCATTTTCTGCAAAACGCCATCGCCGATGCCGTGGATGATTTCCAAATTCTTGATGTGATTTTTTCTACAGAAATCGATGGTCTCCAAAAGTTTTTCTTTTTGAATCATCAATCTCTCGAAAGCATCATAATCAGATGTATTTTTGACCAATAATTGAAAATGTAAATCTAATTTTAAAGGTGTTTTATTATGTCTTTTGGAAACGTTTTTCGAGCTTTCATTTTTTCTGATGACCGGCGAATTCTCATATAATCCAGAATCAATAAGCGTCAATTGACTTTTAGGAATATTGTAGGTGAAACCGTGCTCATCCTCGATTTTCACCTGGTCAGCAATGATTTTCAAAATGGTTCCTTTCAAATCATCATCTATTACCGAAACTTTGTCTCCTATTTTCATTTTCTATTTATTAATTTCCATCGGAATATATTTCTATGCTTGCATATAATCTCCATTCATAGGAATAAATTCCTATGCTAAGATATAATCGTCCCGATAGGACTTTGACTCCAACTCTAAAATTCTCAAATCCTCCGACGCTCCAACTCTCCAACTCTCCAACTTATTTACTTCCCAATTCTATCACTTCCAAATCCTTGATTTCATCTTTAATGATTGTAAAACGCATCATTGTTCTCACTTTGTGCCAGCCGACTTTTCCGCAAGCACCGGGATTGAGATGTAATAAATTATTTCTCTTGTCATACATCGCTTTCAGAATATGAGAATGTCCGGAAATGAACAACTTCGGTTTTTTCTCAGCAATCTCTTGTTTCGCCAAAGCTGAATATCTTTCTGGATAACCACCGATGTGAATCATCAAAACATCAACATCCTCACATTTGAAACTCAAAACTTCAGGAAAAATCGTTCTGATTTTTGCTTCGTCGATGTTTCCGTAGACGCCACGGATTGGTTTTATTTTTTCTAATTCTTCAATGACTTTCATATTCCCAAAATCGCCACAATGCCAAACTTCGTCCGCATCTTTGGCGTAATCTAGAATGCGGTCATCGATATAGGAATGTGTGTCTGATAAAAGGAGGATGCGTTTCATTTTAAAATTAAAATTAATGATTAAAGCTGAAAAGTAATTCCATATTTTGAATAATACCAGATTGCCACACCCAACGAAATTCCCATTAATAACAAAATCATCAAAATCCAAAAAGCCAAAGTTTTGATTCCCTTTTTGTACAAAATAACAAATGTTAATTGCAAACAAATGAAAAGAATCAAAAGGACGACAACGTTGATGATGGTTTGCTGTTGCGAAACTCCTTGACTGAAAAGAAAAACTGAGACCAAAACAAAAATGATGACCATCAGCTTGATGAATTCTGAAGGATTGGAAAGTTTGTTTGTCTTGAGCGGTTTCATTGATTGAAGGATTTTTCGAGTCACGAAATTACGAATTAAGATTTTCTTATTAATTAAAAAAAAATCAGGAAATTTGCGTCGAAATGAGATATTTTATAGAGTTTGCTTACGACGGTTCTTCTTTTTTTGGCTATCAAATCCAGCCCAACGAAATTTCTGTGCAGGAAGAATTGGAAAAAGCCTTGTCCACGATTCTGAGAGAGCCGATAAAAACAACCGGAGCAGGAAGAACTGACACTGGCGTGCACGCAAAAAAAATGTTTGCTCACTTTGAAACCGAACAAAATATCGATGGAAATTTGGTTTACAAACTCAATTCCTTTTTGTCAGAAAATATTTCCATCAAACAAATTTTTGAAGTTCCAGCCGATATGCACGCGCGATTCAGTGCGACTTTCCGGACTTATGAATATTATATTTCAACTGAGAAAAATCCGTTCACAGTTGACTCGTCCTGGCAAACCTGGCGTCAAAAACCATTGAACATCGATGCGATGAACGAGGCGTGTAAAATCCTTTTTGAGTACGATGATTTCACAAGTTTCGCCAAACTCCACACAGACAACAAAACCAACATCTGCAAAATATACAAAGCAGAATGGGAACAGTTTGGAAATCAGCTGAAATTCACGATTTCAGCTGACCGATTTTTGAGAAATATGGTAAGAGCCATTGTCGGCACAATGGTAGAAATCGGAACCGGAAAATTACAACCCAACGATTTGCGAAAAATCATTGAAGACAAATACCGAAATTCAGCGGGCGTTTCTGCTCCAGCGCAAGGTCTTTTTTTGGTGGATGTTGGGTATGAATTTTAATATATATTTCAATTTTTTTTCGGGAAGTTTTAAAATTTTAAAACCTTATTTTTGCAAAGATTTTTTCAACAGCGAAAATCTCTGGAATTAAAAGAAAAATGAAGAAACAAACGACTTGGGATATTGTAAAAAGACTATTTCTAATTGGGATGAAATTCCGTTCGTGGTTCATCATCACGCTGGTCATCTCCATCGTTCTGGCAATTGTCTCCACTTACCGACCGATTCTTACGAAGGATGTTGTGGATATCGACATCGTTCAGCTGAGAGATAAGTCTCAATTGATGAAGCACATCTATCTGCTCATCGGACTGGTGGTTGCAGAGACGATTCTGAATTTTTTCTTGGTTTATTTCTCAAATTTCATCTCTCAGAATGTGATTCGTGACATCCGAGAAAGGCTTTATCACAAACTGATTTATTTCCGGACCGCATTTTTTGATAAAACCCCGATTGGAAGCTTGGTAACAAGAGCGGTTGGCGATGTAGAAACGATTGCGACGGTTTACACAGACGGATTTTTGATGGTTTTTGGGGATATTCTGAGAATTGTAATGGTGTTATTTGCGATGTTTCAGGTGGACACGCATCTCAGTCTAATTTCATTGGCGATTCTTCCGCTGATGGTGGTGATTACGAGGGTTTTCCAGAAAAAATTGAAAACGGCTTTCGGATTGGAAAGAAGCTGGACCTCGACGCAGAATAGTTTTGTTCAGGAACGTTTGGCAGGAATGCCATTAATCCAAGTTTTTAACAGACAGGAAGCGGAATTTACTAAGTTTGATAAAATTAATATCGAACTGAAGAAAGCTTTGTTGAGAACGGTTTTCATCTTTTCGCTATTTTTTCCAGTTGTGGAATTGATTTCGTCACTTTTCATTGGATTCATCTTATTTTATGGTGGTTTCATCAAATCTACGCCAGGTGTAATCATTGCTTTTATTCAATTCATCAATATGTTGATTCGTCCGTTGAGACAGATTGCGGATAGATTTAATAATATCCAACGTGGAATTGTAGGTGCAGAAAGGGTTCTTGGCGTGATGGATGAAGACCAAGCAATGCCAAATAACGGAACGATTGCCCGAGACCATTTCGACGGAAAGATTGAATTTCAGATTGTTCACTTTGCTTACGACGAGAAGCAATTAGTTCTGAAAGGCATTGACTTTAAGGTTAATTCGGGTGAAAGTGTCGCAATCGTCGGCGCAACTGGTGCTGGAAAATCTACCATTATCAGTTTGATTACAAGGCTGTACGACATCAATTCTGGAAAGATAATGTTGGACGATGTTGATATTCGGGAATATGAATTGTATAATTTGAGAAGTCATATTGGCGTGGTTCTTCAGGACGTTTTCCTTTTCCACGGCAGTATTTTTGAAAACCTGACTTTGGGCGACGAAAGCATTACTTTGGAACAAGTCAAAAAAGCTTCAAAGGAAATTGGCGTTGATGAATTTATTGAAAGTTTGCCAAACGGTTACGATTATGTGGTGAGCGAGAGAGGTTCATCTATCTCGCTTGGACAAAGACAATTATTGTCATTTTTGAGAGCTTATCTTTCCAACCCGAAAATTTTAATCCTTGACGAAGCGACCTCATCCATCGACCACGAGAGCGAAAAATTAATCCAAAGAGCCACAGAGAAAATCACAAAAAACAGAACGTCAATCCTCATCGCACACCGACTTTCAACCATTGAAAAAGCCGACAAAATCATCGTGATGGACCACGGATTGATTGTGGAAGAAGGAACGCATCAGGAATTGATTACGAAAAATGGTTATTATTCTTTGCTTTACAAGGCGCAAGTGGTTTCGCCTGATGGGGATAAAATGATTTAGAATTTTAAAGAAGATACCAGATGGAATATTATACTTATTGGTCAATTCACGATTCTCCAAGTTCTACATCTTCCAGCACAATCTTTCTAATTATTTTAATTCTTTCGTTATGTCTTTTTTTATCAATCTTAAAATTCAAAAAATCTGATTTTGAGAAGAAATTGTATTTGACTCTATCAGGTTTATTTTTAATTATTTCTTGTTTTGGATATTTCTATTTAAAGCTAATTATAGAAGATGATACTAGAAATGAGAAAAGATTAAATGAATTATTGGACGCCAAGACACTACAAAAGGTCGAAGGAAAGATATCAAACTATCAAAGAACAGTAGTATATGTTAGAAATGGAAAAGATACAAGTGAAAGTTTTACAGTTGACTCTGTAAGATTCCGATACATAGATAATGCTCTCTACGAATTCAATCATTTTGGAGGAAATCATTCAGGAACTTTCTATAACGGATTGAAGGTTAGAATCACTTATGTAAAAGGAGATGAAATGAATGATATTAAAAAAATTGAAATTGCATCAAAACAATAATATAAATTCAATCTCTCACAATCCTATTTCTAAAACTCAACATCCCAGAAACAATTATCAGGCAAATCACAATGATGATTTTTGACACCAACAATTCCTGACAAAGATTTCTCCCGGAAATCAGAGAAATGCAATCTTTCATATTCTCAGTTTCATATTTCAAACTGACCTGAATGTTGACAACGGCAAAAACCGACATCACAATCACCAAAATCAGAAGGCTGATGATGGTTTGATACCCCGATTTTCTCATAGTTTAATTAATGGTTTTTAGTTTTTAATGGCTATCATTCAGATTTTAAAACGTTCCACGCATTTTCAATTTCATTGTTTTTTAAATAATTCTGAGCTAATAAATGTACATCTTTTTCCGAAGAAAAACGACCAGTCGATAAAATTTCCACATTCGCCAACATTCCTAAATCGTTGCCCGTGAAAATATGACTTTGTTTGATTTCGTCTGGAAGCTGGTCATAACCAATTCCTTTTGTCACCAGCGGTTTTGGAACTTCGAAGATGTTACTTTCGTTGTTACGGGAGTAGAAATTTCCGCCTAATCTTGCGACCAAATCCAATTGTTTTTGGTTTAGATTTCCCGCTTTATCCAAATATTTTTCATTGATATGAATTTTTACAATCTCTGCAATCACAAGATTTCCTGCGCCTCCAAGTTTTCCTAAACTTTTAATTTCAAGAACTTTACACTCAAAATTAACTGGCGATTCTGCAATCAAAGGTGGTTTTACGATGTCGGATGGTTTCATCGTCAATCCGGATTTGATGAATTCATTGATGCCATCTTCGTATTCCGTACTCGCCAAAGAAACCTGCTGAACCATCTCAAAATTCACATTTCCAATGACCAATTCCGGAACTTCTTTCAGGTTTTCCAAAGTGTGTTTGGTCGTATTGTCACGCACCCGTCTCGAAGGCGAAATAATCACAACTGGTGGAACCGTGCTGAACATATTGAAAAAACTGAAAGGCGAAAGATTGATTTCTCCTTTTGCGTTGATGGTGCTTGCCAAAGCGATTGGTCTCGGTGCAATCGCAGTTTGCATTACTTGTTGCAACTGAACGGCGGAAATACCGGATGGGATGATTGTTTTCATTATTTATTATTTCTCAAGTTTTTTATTGCTACGATTTCTTTATTCTTATCAATATTCACTTCGAAAATTTGCTTAGAATTTTCTTTAAATTCATTAATTAGAAAACGTTTATCAGATTCTTTATCCGTGCTGATTTTAGTGAAATCTGTAGAAGTATAATTGATTTTTTTTGCCAGTTTCACAGTATAAGGCGTGTTGGAAATACACACAACATCTACTAGATTTTCGCAAGATTCATTGCCTGCAGAATCTGTCACAGAAGCGATTGCGATTTCTACCTCAGCACAATTATAACGTACAAACTCTTGATTATCATTAGTTTCAAAAACAGGATTGGTAATTGTCATTACCGAATCCAGCACATCTCCGTTGACGCACATACAATCACTAATTCCTTCGTGCTCTTTTTTGCAACTAAACAAAAGAATGAAAATAAAAAGAAGAATTGAAACTTTCATATTAAGCGATAAATTTTAAACAGCAGGCAAAATCTTCCCAGAAACTTCCCCAAATCCAACTCGGATGCCGTCTTTCTCAGACCAAGCTTTCATCGTTATCGTATCGCCGTCTTCTATGAATTTCCTTTCGATGCCGTTTTTCAATTGCAATGGTTTTGTGCCTTTCCAAGATAATTCCAGCATCGAGCCATAGGAGTTTTCGTCTTCTCCGGAAATCGTTCCGCTGGCGTAAACATCGCCCACTTCCACATTGCAACCATTGACTGTGTGATGCGCCAATTGCTGGAACATATTCCAATACATAAATTTGTAATTGCTTTGTGAAATCAGATTTTCTTCTGAGTTTTCCGGTTTCAAATAAACTTCGAGATTGATGTCGTAGTTTTTATCGCCTTCAAATTTCAGATAATCCAAGACTTCCGGTTCTTGCTTTGGAGATTCGGTTTTGAAAGGTTTCAAAGCTTCCAAAGTCACAATCCAAGGCGAAATAGACGAGCCAAAATTCTTTCCTAAAAATGGTCCCAACGGAACATATTCCCAACTTTGAATATCTCTCGCCGACCAATCATTGAAAATCATCATTCCGAAAATCGCGTCTTCGGCCTCAGCCACAGAAATCCTATCGCCCAAATCTGTATTTTTATTTACGACAAAAGCCATTTCCAATTCAAAATCCAGTTGTTTTGATGCACTGAAAATCGGTTTGTCTGCATCTGGCGGTTTGATTTGTCCGCAAGGTCGGATAATGTCGATGCCTGATAAAACGATGGATGAAGCACGACCGTGATAACCAACCGGCAAATGTTTCCAGTTTGGAAGAAGCGCATTGGCAGGGTCTCGGAACATCATCCCGACATTGGTTGCGTGCTGGATACTGCTGTAGAAATCGGTGTAATTCGGGATGTGCAAAGGCATCATCATTTGGATTTCATCGATATTATAGAAGCAATCTGTAATCGTCCGTTCATCTTTTGAAAGAAGCGAATCTTCCATTAACAATTGTTGGATTTTTTCTCTGACTTTATTCGTAACTGGTTTTCCAAGTTCGATGAATTCGTTGATGGTGTAAGCTTCGAAGACATTGTCGTCCATTTCCGTGATTTCTTCAAAATAGCCGAGGTCGTACAAAGTTGCCAAATCAATGACGATGTCACCAATTCTTGTTGCACAGGCAATAAATTCTTTATTAAAAACACAAACGCCAAACGGAATATTGTGAATGGAAAAGTCTGAATCTGAGGAATATTCTATGAATGATTTCATTTTTTTAATTTATTTTGAAAGGTAAAAAATATTGGTGAAAATTTAAAGCAAATTCAAAAAACCCTTTCAGAGTTTAAAACTCTGAAAGGGTTAACTATATTAAGTTTAAAAAAAATTACAAATTCCCACGCTTTTCCTGCTCTTTTTCCAAGGCTTCGAAAAGTGCTTTGAAATTTCCAGCACCGAAGCTCTGAGCGCCGTGTCTCTCGATGATTTCGTAGAACAACGTCGGTCTGTCTTCCACTGGTTTTGTGAAAATTTGAAGCAAATAACCTTCCTCATCACAATCCACCAAAATGCCTAAATCCTGAAGTTTCTTGATGTCTTCGTCAATGTTCCCTACTCTGTCCGGAATCATATCGTAATAGGCTTCTGGCGGTGGTGAAAGGAATTCGACGCCTCTACTCTTCAGTTCTGTAACAGTTTTCACGATATCTTTTGTTGCAACGGCAATGTGCTGAACGCCTTCGCCTTCGTAGAAATCGAGATATTCCTCGACCTGAGATTTTCGTTGACCTTCAGCTGGTTCGTTGATTGGGAACTTTGCAAATCCGTTTCCGTTGGACATTACTTTTGACATCAAAGCGGAATATTCTGTGTTGATTTGTTTGTCGTCAAACGAGAGAATATTCACAAATCCCATCACTTTCTCGTACCACTCAACCGTTGGAATCATCCTGTCCCAGCCGACATTTCCGACGCAATGGTCCACGTACAAAAGTCCAACATCGGAAGGATTGTAGTCGCTTTTCCAAGGTTCGTAGCCTGGCATAAAGGCGCCATTGTAATTTTTACGTTCCACGAACATATGAACCGTTTCGCCATAAGTGTAGATTCCGGACATCTTCACTTCGCCAAATTCGTCGGTCAAAGTTTGAGGTTGCAAATATGGTTTTCCGCCTCGTTTTGTGGTTTCTTCAAAGGCTTTTTCGGCATCATCTACCCAAAGTGCCAAAATCTTGACACCATCGCCGTGTTTTCTTTGATGTTCACAAATTGGAGAATCGGATTTAAGTCCTGAAGTTAATACCAATCTGATTTTTCCTTGCTGAAGAACGTAAGACGCTCTATCTCTGACGCCAGTTTCCGGACCTGCGTAAGCCACGGACTGAAAACCGAATGCGGTTTTGTAAAAATGCGCCGCCTGCTTGGCATTTCCTACATAAAACTCTAAATAATCTGTTCCGTTGATGGGGAGAAAATTCTCGGCTTGTGCGATTTTCTCGGCAAAAGTGAGTGTTGACATTTTACTTTTTACTTTTATATCTGTTGATGCCAAGATAAGAATTTTTCAGAAACTAACTAACGATTGTTAGTTTTTATGTTTTTGGAGAATGTAATCCGTGTGATTGTGAATTAGTATTAAATAAAATCAACGACTTGAATGCAACCGATTGCACTATTGATAATTCATTATAAATCATCATTTTAAAATTTAAATATAAAATTAATTAACAAAGGTTAATCAATCCACATTATTAATTTAACTTTAATGATAATAATACAATATGTATTTACAAGTTTATTTAAGTTTAATTTCGTTCGTTTTCTATGACTACTTTTGTTAAAGAATTATCAAGATTCTAAAAAAACAAATCAATGAATAAGCCGTACCTAGTGCGGTTTTTTGTTTATCACATTGTTAAGTAATCCAGAATTTGGATTATAATTATCCCAAATCATCCATTTTTCGTCAATATTCTTGATAAAATATATTTGTGTGTTGAGTTCATTCACAATATACTCTTCGCCCGTTTCTTCTACAACGAAAACCAAATTCCAAAACTCCTGGGTCTTAATGACCATTTTGTCAGATTCTTCGGAAATGATGTCGAGGTCAAAAATTTCAAAATTGGAACGATTGTTATGTGTAAACAATTTCAATCCATTGTCGCAAAGTTTGGAACTGTAATTTTTGATGCGTTCTATGAACGGTGCTTCCGGAAATATGAGTCCGTCAAATACTTCCAGTTGTAATGTGGGAAAATATTTGAAGAACTCAAAATTGGTGTGGCAATATCGATAGACAATATCTGTGGTGAATTCCTTGCTGAAGAAAGCCTCGTTGTAGATGTTGTTTTCCTTAACATTCATCACGTAGCTGTTCAGGTCTTTGAAACCAAGGAAGATGCAGATTTTGTCCAAAGTCTTCAAAAACCGAAGGTCATTATGGGTTTTATAATGATAATCACTTTCGAAAAAACGTTGCAAAGTGATGTGAGAGATGCTGGTTCCCAACTCAAATTTGCGTTCATTTTGCAACTCTTCTCGGTTAGAAAGGTCTTCTTTAATGATTTCAGAAAGTATGATATAATGACTCCTTTTCCAAGGATGAGAATTACCTAAAATAGAATTCTGAACAGCTTGATTTTTTCTTACCTCTTCTTTCAGTAAGTTATAGATTGATTTCAATTAGTTTTTTTTCTTGTGTGTTTAATCAAATATACAACAAAATCAAGAAAAAATTAAAAGTTTGTTTAGTTTTATTTAAATCTTTCGAACGCTGCTCTATCCAACATTTCTCTGTCATCGGGATGCGAAATCTCTATCAAAGCTTGCGCTCTCTGACGAAGGTTTTTGCCATAAAGATAAGCCGTTCCAAACTCCGTCACCACGTAATGGATATGACCTCTCGTTGTCACAACACCAGCACCTTGTTTTAGGAAAGGGACTATTCTAGGAACACCTTTTTTTGTTCTGGAAGACAAGGCCATAATTGGCTTTCCGCCTTCGCTCAACGCTGCGCCACGCATAAAGTCCATCTGTCCACCGATTCCGCTGAACTGATAAGTTCCGATAGAATCTGCACAAACCTGTCCTGTCAAATCAATTTCGATTGCGGAATTGATGGCGTGCATTTTCTTGTTCTTCATAATATTGATTGGAAAATTCACGTGCTGAACATCCATAAAAGCCACGGCAGGATTGTCATCTACAAAGTCGTACAATCTTCTGGTCCCGAAACAAAAACTGGTAATCGTTCTGTTGGCGTGCGTGCCTTTATATTTATTATTAATGACATCATTTTTAATCAAATCGATGACACCATCGCTCAACATTTCTGTGTGAACACCAAGGTCTTTGTGGTTGTGAAGGCACTGCAAAACCGCATCCGGAATAGTTCCGATTCCCATTTGGATCGTCGCTTTGTCATCAATCAATTCGGCCACATTTCTACCAATCTTCATCTCTTCCTCACCCACTTTCTCGCTATAATTAATGGTCAAAAGTTCTTCCTCACTCCAAACCAATTTTTCAATTCGGTTGATGTGGATCATTCCATCGCCGTGAGTTCTTGGCATTTTCGGATTCACGATCGCAATGATTCTTTTCGCCGTATCAATTGCACCACGCGCTACATCTACAGAAGTTCCAAGCGTGCAGTAGCCGTGAGCATCTGGAGGCGAAACGGTGATCAAAGCAACATCAATTGGCAAGATCCCATTTTTGAAAAGAATTGGAATTTCGCTCAGAAAAATTGGAACGTAGTCGCCATTTTCGGAATTCACAGCTTCCCGAACTGGCGCAGATGTGAAGAGTGAATTGATGTAAAAACTATCTTTATATTGAGGTTTGGCGATTTCCACATTGCCTTGCTGCGTGATGGAAACCATTTCCACATCTTTCAAACGTGAGGATTGTTTTGCCAATTCATCGTACAAAAGGTTAGGAGTACACGCACTTCCGTGTCCGAAAATCCTGTCACCACTTTTAATGATTGAAACTGCTTCTTCTGGGCTTACGTAATTGATCATTGCTTTTTATTTTTAACAAAGTTAGAATTTAATTAAATGGTAAAAAATGAGCATTATCAGCCAACTCTCTATTTATTATTTAAAATGATAAAAGTCACAATAATATTTTGAGAATTCAACAAAATCATTTTACTTTGCAATTCAAAGTTCTTTATAATAATATGAATTAAATTTTAAAATGATGATAACACAAAACCGAACCTCAGCTTTTATTTATTCTGCAGCAGCATTTATTTTGACCGCACCACTTATAGCAATGCAATTTACGACCGAAGTCAATTGGACAGCTTCAGACTTTTTGATAATGGGCGTACTGCTTTTCGCAACGGCATTTGCTGTAGATTTTGTCCTGAAGAAAGTGAAGACTCTCAAATCCAGATTGATTTTAGTTTTCGGGATTATTGCTTTATTAATTTTGATTTGGGCAGAAATGGCCGTTGGGATTTTTGGAAGTCCGATTGCTGGGAGTTAATCCATTTAATTTTGAAACTAAATTTAAAAAGCTAACATTTCTGTTAGCTTTTCTTTATTCATTTAATCTTCCAACCAACTCGTCTTGTAAGTCGGGTCTTCAACTCGTATCGCTTCTTCCGTCAGTTTGAAAGGTCTGAACGGGTCAACCATCACCGCATATTCGTCGGTCGATTTTTTGCCGATGCTTCGTTCCATTGCGCCTGGATGCGGACCGTGCACAACGCCACCTGGATGAAGTGAAAAGTCCATCAAATCCACGTGGTTTCTGCTCATAAAATCACCTTCCGTATAAAACAAAACCTCATCCGAATCGATATTCGAATGGTTGTAAGGCGCAGGAATCGCTTGTGGATGATAATCGTACATTCTTGCCACGAACGAGCACACCACAAAATTATGCGCTTCGAAGTTCTGATGAACCGGAGGCGGTTGATGAATTCTCCCCGTAATCGGTTCGAAGTTTTTGATATTGAATTTGTAAGGATAAAAATATCCGTCCCAACCAACGACATCAAACGGATGCGTGGCATAAATGAAATCCGTGATTTGATTTTCCTTTTTGACTTTGATGAGAAAATCGCCTTTCTCATTTTTAGGTTCTACGAAAGTTGGCGGAACAATATCGCGCTCACAAAACGGCGAATGCTCCAGCAATTGTCCGAACTCATTTCGGTAACGCTTCGGCGTGTAAATTGGGGAATGCGCTTCTATGAAAAGAAAAACATTGTCTTCGGATTCCAATTCCAGCTGATAAATCGTACCTCTCGGAATGATGAGATAATCACCGACAGAAAACTGAATGTTTCCGAGCATCGTCTTCAGAATTCCTCTTCCGGCGTGTACGAAAAGTAGTTCGTCGCATTCTGCATTTTTATAAAAATAATCAGGCGATTTTCTGGGTTTTGCTAGACCCATTTTCAAATCGTTGTTTAGCATCAAAACCTTTCGGCTTTCCAAAAAGTCATCTTCGGCGGTCACTTGTGCGCCTTTTATCATTCTTGGCGTGACGTTTTTCTCTACTGCGATTTTCGGTGTCACGTCTTTTGCTTCGCCAATGGATTTGATTTGAGTCGGGCGATGCGTGTGATACAACAACGACGCAATGCCGTGAAAACCTTCTGTTCCAAAGAGTTGCTCGTAATAGAACTGGTCGTCTTCGGATTTGAAAACCGTGTGTCTTTTTGGTGGAATCTTACCTAACTGAACGTATCTCATTTTGTTGGATTTGGCTTTTCTCAAATGTAATATTTTTTTCTGACACTGTGATTTGAACGCTAAGCGCGCAAAGATTTTTTTGAAATTATTGAAAATATTTTTGAGTTCGCAAAGACGTAAAACTCATCAAAGAAAATTAAAAAACAGTTCACATCAATTTTGTCATTCCGTAGGAATCTAAACTGCTGAGATTCCTACGGAATGACAAAAATTGGTTTTATGCTGACTGTTGATTTATACTGGAAAACCGCAGCCCGACTTGAGTGGAAATCCTTTTTTGTCGCTGGAAAAGCTAGGCAAAAAAGATTGGGAACGGAAGGCGGAAATAGCTGCCCAAATAAAAACATAACATCAACTTTTCTTGATTCTTGTATCTTTTGCTATCTTTGAGATTATTAAAATTATTACAAATGAATGATTCATTAATGGTTTCGGAAATTTCGGAAATCGAAAGAGCAGAATTTTACAGAAAAACGTATATGCACGTCGCAGTGGCGATTTTGGCGTTCGGAGCGGTGGAAAGCATCTTGTTGAAAGTGGTTCCTATGGAAATGATTTTGTCGATGGTTTCTGGCCAATACACTTGGTTGCTCATCATCGGCGTGTTTTGGATGGTTTCTATGTTGGCGACCAAATTGTCGTTTTCCGTTTCAAAAACCACGCAATATTTGGGATTGGGACTGTTTGTCTTGATACAAGCGGTAATTTTCCTTCCGATGTTGGGCATCGCAACTTTGTACGCACCGGAAATCATCACGCAGGCAGCGCTGGTAACAGCATTTATGTTTGCTGGATTGACGGCGGCAGTTTTCCTCACGAACAAAGATTTTTCTTTCCTTAGAAATATCATCGTGATTGGTGGATTTGTAGCGCTGGGCGTAATTGTGGTTGGCGCAATTTTCGGCTTCAATCTTGGACTTTGGTTCTCTTTGGCGATGGTTGCGTTGGCAAGTGCAAGTATTTTGTATGAGACTTACAACATCAAAAATCAATACTCTAAAGGTCAATATGTCGGCGCGGCTTTACAATTGTTCTCATCCATAATGCTTTTGTTCTGGTATATTTTGAGAATATTTTTGAGCAGAAGAGATTAATATTTATTGGTCTTCGAGAGCCTCAGACTGACATTGCTAAAAGTCTTCGAAAACCTCAAACTGATATTGTTAAAGGTTTTCAAGAGCCTCAGACTGACAATTTATAATTTAAAACTCATCATTTTTTTGATGAGTTTTTTTGTGTGCGAGAAATTAAAATCAAAGTAAATTTTTTATTTCTAATAAAATTGTTAGCTTTGTCTAACATTTTTGTTTTAATGAAATTAATCTACATCATACTCAGCTTATTTTCGGTTTTAATTAATGCGCAAGTTGAATCAATTCCGCAAGATTCTTTAACTTCTTCTGTGGACACTTTGAAGGTGACGCAAACTAGTCGGGAAGATTCCTTAAATGCTTCAGTTGACACTTTGAAAAAATCAAATGATATTGATGAAGTGACCATCAATCAGTTTTCTGTGAAGAAATTGAACAGTCCGATTTCGACGGATGTTTATTCGCAACAATTTTTTAGGAAAAATCCGACTGCTAATATATTTGAAGCGATTGCGATGGTAAACGGTGTGAAACCTCAGCTGAATTGTGCGGTTTGTAATACGGGAGACATTCACATCAACGGTTTGGAAGGCGCTTACACGATGATTTTGATTGATGGAATGCCCATCGTCAGTTCGCTTTCCACCGTTTACGGACTCAGCGGAATTCCGAATAGTTTGATTGACAGAATCGAGGTGACGAAAGGTCCGGCTTCGTCTATTTACGGTTCGGAAGCGATGGGTGGCGTTATTAATATCATCACAAAAAATGCTTTGCAAGCGCCGGATTTTGCTACCGATGTGATGACGGGAAATCAAGGTGAAATCAATCTTGACATTGCGAAGAAAGTGTTTGACAACAAGAATTTTTCCAGTTTGCTGAGTCTCAATTATTTCTATTTCGGGAACAGAAGTGACCAGAACAAAGACAATTTCACCGACACGCCTTTGCAAAACCGAATCTCAGTTTTCAACAAATGGAATTTCAAAAGAAAAGAAAATCGACAGGCAAGTTTTGCATTGAGATATTTTTACGAAGATAGATTTGGTGGTGAAATGCAGTGGCAAAAGCGAAACCGCGGTTCGGATGATGTTTACGGCGAAAGCATTTACACGAACCGTTTTGAGTTTTTTGGAATTTATCAATTGCCTTTAAAGGAGAAATTTTTGCTTCAATATTCTTACAATTATCATCATCAGGATTCGTTTTATGGGAACACTTCTTACTTGGCGACTCAGAAAGTTTTGTTTCTGCAAATGAACTGGGAAAAGCAATTGGGCAAACATCTTTTGAAAAGTGGAACGACTTTGAAATCGACTTTCTACGATGATAACACGCCTGGAACAGCAAATCTAGAAGGTGAAAATCAGCCGATGAAATCACCGATTTACGGTCTTTATTTGGAAGACGAATGGGAAATCAATGATAAAAATACTTTGCTTTTGGGTTACAGATATGATTATCACAAGATTCATAAATCTGTGCATTCCCCGAGAGTGGCTTGGAAATTTGAGCCGAATCCTTATCATACTTTGAGGTTGAGTTTTGGAACCGGTTTCCGTGTTGTGAATCTTTTTACGGAAGACCACTCGGCGCTGACTGGTTCTCGGGAAGTGATAATTGCAGATGACTTGAAGCCGGAAAAATCTTTGAATACGAATCTGAGTTATCTGATGAAAATTCCAATCAAAGATTATTTTATCAATGTTGATGTGAACGGATTTTATTCTTATTTCAACAATAAAATTGTGGGTGACTTTGATTCCGAGCCGGATAAAATTATTTATGATAATCTGGCTGGACACGCAATTTCTAGAGGGATTTCTGCAGATATTAGCACCAATTGGAGTTTGCCGATTCAGTTGATGTTTGGAGTGACTTATATGGATGTCTATCAGGAAAATGAAGGCGACAGAATCCAGCAATTGCACGCGCCGAAATGGAGCGGAACTTACAATTTGAGTTATCAGTTTGCAAACAAATTTTCGATGGATTTGACGGGACAATTTTACGGACCAATGCGATTGCCAACTGTTCCGGATGATTTCCGACCAGAATATTCGCCTTGGTTTACGTTGATGAATATTCAGTTGACGAAGAAATTTGATAATGGGTTTGAGATTTATGGAGGCGTGAGAAATTTATTAAACTTCACACCGAAAAACCCGATTCTGAGACCGTTTGACCCGTTTGATAATCAAGCGGATGATGTTGCCAGCAATCCTTACGGTTATACTTTTGATACGACTTATGGCTATGCGCCGATGCAGGGAATTCGGACGTTTTTGGGGATTCGTTATCAGATAAGATAGAAGTTAGAAATTAGATTTTAGAAGTTAGACTAGTGAAGATATTAACTTTCATATTATTAATGATTTCCGGGATTTTTAATTCGCAGGAAGTGAAGCATTATGGATTTGAAAGTTTGCCGGAAAAGTTAGAGAAACCGATTCTGATTTATATCAAAACCGATTGGTGCTCGATTTGTAAAATTCAGAAATATCAGATGGAGAAGGATTTGGAGTTGAAAAATCTGATGGATGAGAAGGTTTATTTTATCACTTTCAATCCTGAAAAATATAAGGAATCGATTAAATTCTTTGATGAAAATTACAACTACATTTCGAATGGAAATTCTGGGATTCACGAATTAGCGGTTGAGCTTTCATTAAACAAAAAACCTGTTTATCCGAGTTGGATTTTGATTGATAAAGATGGGAAAGTTTTGTTTCGCAATGAGGGATTGGTTGATAATGGGATTTTGAAATTATTGTTGGGGAAATTGAATTGATGTATTATCATATTATTCGCATAGGAATAAATTCCTATGCTGGGAAATCGGTCGTCCCTTTGGGACTTTCATTTTTGGGTTTCGGATTTGTCATTAATAAAAAACCTTCTGAAAATTAATACAGAAGGTTGATAATTATTTAATAAAATTTATTTCGTCAAATCCAAGCCTCCGAAATTACCGGAACTCATCATTACAAAAGCGCCTTTCGATTTGTCCAAAGTTTCCCAATATGCGTGAAGGTCTTCGGCATTGGTAAAGACTTTCAGGTTTTCATTTTTGAATTTTTCCTTAATCAAATCCGGAGAAATCGGGTCCATCCTTTTGATTTTCAAAGCGTCTTCTGAATAGAAAACGACGGCATTGTCCAAACCATCCATTGCGTGGTCGTATTGCTCAAGAAAAACTGGATTCAGACTTGAGTAGGTGTGCAATTCTAAAAATCCAAACGTTTCAGTTTTTGCAAATTGTTCTGCAAATGCGGAAACAGTAGCTTTCACTTTGCTTGGTGCGTGCGCGAAATCTTTGTAAAGCAGTCCGCCATCAGCTCTTTTAACAATTTCAAGACGTTTTGATGCACCTTTGAAACTCATAATCGCTTCATAGAATTCCTCTTCCATAATACCCAATTGCGAACAGATGAATCTTGCGCCTTCCATATTCAGCAAATTGTGTTTTCCGAAAACGGACAATGGAATATCGCCCATATCGGTCTTCAGATTGACGATGCCATTTACAATTTCGTAATCTGGGGTTTTGTAAGGAATTTTTCTGAAATAATTTTCAGCCGACTCCACCACTTTCACCACTTCCGCATCTTCCTCATTGTAAACCAAAACACCGCCAGGCGTGATGCTCGCCACAAACTTCCTGAATTGGTCGATGTAATCATCAAAGGTTTTGAACACATTGATATGGTCCCAAGCAATGCCTGAAACCAAAGCGATATTAGGTTGATATAACAAAAATTTCGAACGCAAATCAATCGGAGAAGACAGATATTCGTCGCCTTCAAGAATCATAAAATCATTGTCATCCGTAATTTTCACCATACAATCGAAGCCTTCCAATTGGGCGCCAACCATATAATCAATATCTTTCTGATGGAAATTGAGAACGTGAAGAATCATCGATGTAATCGTGGTTTTGCCGTGGGAACCGCCGATGACCACTCTGGTTTTTTCTTTCGATTGTTCGTAAAGAAATTCCGGATAAGAATAGATTTTCAAACCTAATTCTTTTGCTTTGGCAAGCTCAGGATTGTCGGCGTGAGCGTGCATTCCGAGGATTACGGCGTCAATATCCGAAGTTAGTTTTTCGGGAAACCAACCCAATTCTGTGGGAAGAATTCCTTTCTTTTCCAAACGGGATTTTGAAGGTTCGAAAATAGCATCGTCCGAGCCTGTGACCTGATAGCCTTTATCTTTGAGCGCAATGGCAAGATTGTGCATTGCAGAACCGCCAATAGCAATGAAATGGGTTTTCAATTCTGAATAATTTTAGACAAAAGTAAGGAAAGATGTGTGAAGTTAGAAGCCAGAACTTAGATTTTTCCTTTCATTAAATTCAGATATAAAAAAACCTGATTCGTTTTTGCAAATCAGGTTTTTTATTTTTTAAGCTACAATCTCTTTTTGTGTAAGATTGTGTTCGACTTTCAATTCCTCGCCTGTCAGCGTGAAATAGATGTTCTGTAATTGATGAAGATGCGTGCATTTGATGTAATTTCCAAAGAACAAAAATCCTTCAAGAATTTTGTTTGAACTAAGGTCAAAATCATATCTGCAGAAATTCGGAAGGTCGAATCGCACTCTCGTGGACGAACGATAAACTTCCTTGAATCCAAGTTTTGAAAACCATTCTGCTGTAAGGGCAATTGGTTTTAGCTTTCTTTGATCTACCGCGGTGTATGGGTCGATCTTAATAAAAAGACCATTGTTTTTGTTTTCCATCCCGATTACTGGTACGATCTCATCTTCATAGATGACCAAATTGTTGAGTCTAAGTTCTGTGGCTTCCATATGCGAAAATGTTAGTGATTATATATAGGTAATTATCTACTTAACAAAATCGTTGCCAAAAAGCTAAACAATTCTTCTTTGCTACCAAAAAAGCAAACTTTAACAATTGAACAGAAAAAAGGGAAATTATCAAAAATGAAATTAAATCAAATCTTTTTTATGCATAGCATAATTCTAGTCTCGCCAACTTCTACATTTGTATCGACCTCAATTTTGCAATCAATTGCTTTGCAAAGATCGCGGATCACGTGCATTCCCAAACCTTTGGTGGTTCCGATGCTCATCTTGTCATCATACAAAGCTTGGAACTTTTCAATGTTGGTTCCACCGCCATTATCTTTGATTAGAATGTAATGAAAATCGCCCTGCTCCCAAACTTTGCAGAAGATGTGAGGTTGATCGACATTTTGCAAAACTTTGACGGCATTATTTATCAAATTTCTAAGGATCGTTTTAAGGTATTCTTTGTCTGTAAAAATTTTAAGGTTTGAAGGAATTTCATATTCCAGATCAATATTTGAAACCCAGACAAATTCTTTTTTAATTTCATCAAAGACCTCATCTGCGCTATAAAACTGTTTATTCGGTTCGAAGTTTTCCATTTGGCCTTTGCTCCAGAGAAGCAGATCTTCCATTTGTGTCAAAAGTTGATCAGCCGAATCTGAGGTTTGTTTTTCCAGTCGGATCTTGGTTTCATTATCTATTAAATCAGGTGCGTTTTTTTGAAGATCAAGAAAATGAATCAATGATACAACGGGACTTCTTAGATCGTGATTTAGAATTCCGAAGAATTGCATTTTTGTTTTGTTTGCTTTTTCCAGTTCAGAATTCAGGAATGATAATTTTTTATTAATCCGTTTTCTATTTCTGCTTTGATTGTAAAGCAAACCTCCAATAATAGCAATCGAAATCAAACCAGAAATGAGATAGACCCGTTGTTTTTTGGCATTTCTGATTGTCAATTCGTGAATTGTATTTTCAGCCGACAGTGATTTTATTTCCTGTTGTTTGTTTTTGTTTTGATACTTTGCCTCGGTATCAGCAAGACTTTTTTTACCAGATTCTACAGACAAAGAGTCGTTGGTTTGGGTATAAATTTGATGATAGTCATAGGCTTTTTTCCATTGACTCTGAGCTGCGTAAGCCTCGGACAGTTTTTTGTTGATTTCGGCAAAAGATCTTTTATCGTACACGTATGCAAATTTTAAAGCCTTATTTAATCTTTCGATTGCCGGCTTATATTTTTTTTGCTCCAGAAGAACTTTTCCTTTGACGATGTTGGCTTCCATTTCTATTTCTTCATCATTTGATTTGATGGCAAAATGCAAAGCCTTATCTGCATAATCATCTGCGAGTTCCAATCTGTTCTTACCCAAATAAAACTCTGACATATTTCGATTAGCATAACTAATATTAAGATCCAGCATCGGATTATTATTTGCCAGATCATACAACTCGAGATAGTTCTTTTTGGCCAGATCCAAATTACCCAAATGTGTGTAAGCCTCTATCAATGAATTGTATAAAAATGCAACACCGTCAGATTTATTGAGAAAGGGCTTGGCGTAGTTGCAATATTCCACAGATTTCTCAAATTGCTTCATATCATTATAAGCATCCGCAATCTGCAGATATGAAACTCCAATATTATTCAACTTCAGAGAATCTGCTTTTTTATCAAGTTTCAGATAATCAATCGCTTTTAGTTTATAATTGATGAAGTTTTCAAATTCCGAACGATCCAGATAATACTCCCCCAGACTTCCCAATAAAATTCCTTTGGAGTCCGAATCTTGTATCGTATCAACAATCTTTTTGATATAATGAATGAGATTATCAGCTTTTTTGTGCTCCTTGATGGAGTAATACATATAATTCAGACGCATTAATGCCAATGCTTCCTGCTTTATATCTTTTGTCGTTTGACTCAGCTTCAGTGATTTCTCAAAGTAAAAAGTTGCTTTTTCATATTGGTTATCTGTATATTCATAACCATATCCTTTATAGAAATAGAATTTACTCAAATACTTTGGATGATTTTTGGCGAGTTGAATTCCGTACTCAGCTTTATCAAGTAAGAGTGTATATTTTTCATCATCTCTCAATTCTTTACAGTAATTGTCCCATCTTTTTAATTTATCATTTATGTTTTGATATTTTGAAAGATCCGGCTGCTCCTGAGAAAATGAAAAAGCAAACAATTGACAAGCAAAAAAAAGCAACAGCCTTTTCATAACAGAAATTTCAAATTATCTTTAAAACTTCTACCAATCGGAATGGCAATATTATTATTCAGAATAATCTCGTGCGTATTTATTTTATTAATGAATTGCTTCTGCACCGCAAAACTCCTGTGAATACGGATAAACGATTGGAAACTCACTTCTTTTAGCAAAAGTCCAATACTGGAGAGTACGCAATGTCTTTTTTTGGAAGTGACTACCAGAGTATAGTCCTTCAAAGCTTCCAGGTAAAGGATTTCGTGAAGTTTTACTTTAATTTGTTCGTGACCTTCTTTGATGTAGATCACATCACCACCGATACTGGCTTCAAAAAGGCTGGCTTTATTCCGAATTTCGAAAAAATCAGTGATTCTTCTCATCGTCTGATCAAAACGATCAAACTTTAAAGGTTTTACGATAAAATCTAATGCTTCCAATTCAAAACTTTCAACTGCAAACTCCGGATGAGAAGTGATAAAAATACAGGCGGGAACGTATTTTACCTTCTTTCTTAGTCCAACCCCAGACAGCTCTGCCATATCAATATCCAGGAATAGAATATCTACAGACTGATTTTCTATGGCTTTCAAAGCTTCAATAGAATCAGAAAAAGTCCCAAGAATGTGGAGGTTGGGAAACCTCTTCGCAAAAGACAAAACCGTCAATCTATCGATCTCGTTGTCATCAACAATAATACACTTTAAGTTTTCCATTATTGCCTGCTTGTTTTATCAAATTTAAGAAAAAAAGTCATTGGTCTATTTAAAATGTTGTTCGTCTATTACATCTTTTTATAGGATAGCATTCTCTATAACTTCGATAAAAATTTTAAAACCTATTACAATGAGCAAAATACTATTAATGAAATTTCTGGCTCTGATCATCATTCCGTTTGGATTGACCAAGGCTCAGACAGCGATTCTCACAACGGGAAGCACGGCAACAGGTGCATCCGGAAGTACAACCTACAGTGTTGGCCAAGTTGTCTATTCTCAAAAAGGAGCCGATCAGCAAGTGATGGAAGGTGTACAACAGGCGTACGAAATCATCACGCTGGAAGTAGATGACGAATCCATAATGGAGAAAAAGATCCTACTCTATCCAAATCCTGTACGAGATTTTCTGCACGTTGATTTCGGAAAGGAAAACTTCTACAATTCTAATTACGTCCTGTTTGATTCCCAAGGAAAATTGATCAAAACAGGAAACTTTTCCCAGCAAAAAACGGAATTGGATATGACGAGCCTTCCAACATCTGTGTACATCATTCAGATCTTCCAGGATAAAAAGAACATCAAAACATTTAAAATCATTAAAAAATAACCTTATGAAAAAAATTGTATTAATTGCAGCTTTGGCATTGGGAACTTATATGGTTTCCGCTCAGGCTCCTGAAAAAATGAGCTATCAGGCCATTGTCAGAAATGCATCTGGACAACTATTGACTAATCAAAACGTTGCGGTAAGAGTAAGCGTGTTGCAAGGTTCCGCAGCTGGAACAGCCGTGTACTCCGAGAGAGTCACAGGAACAACGAATGTGAATGGCTTGGTAAGTCTGGAAATTGGTTCAGGAACTGTGCTTTCTGGAACCTTTAACGCCATCAATTGGGGAACCAACAGTTATTACCTAAAAACTGAGACCGATCCTGCAGGCGGAACTAATTACACGATCGCAGGAACAAGTCAATTACTGAGCGTTCCTTATGCCTTGTACGCAAAAAGTTCTGGCGGCGGTGGCGGCGGAAGTTTGACATTACCTTACACAGCGACGACCAACAACGCTTCAACGCTTTTTTCATTGACCAATGACGGCGACGGAACTTCGGTTGAAGGGATCAACAATACCACAACTTCGAGTATTGCTGCTGTACGAGGTACAGTTTCCAATGTTGCGCCAGGCGGTTTTTCTTCTGGCGTGCGGGGAATCAACAATGGAACTGGCGGATTGGGTGTTGGCGTCTGGGGTTCACAAGCGGGCTCAGGTTGGGGCGTTTATGGCGTAACACCTAATGGATTAGGCGTTTATGGAAATTCAACAGGTTCTGGAACTGGCGTTTATGCAAACAGTAGTACCGGAACAGGACTAACAGCTACCAGCACCAATGGTATCGCAGCAAGTATGAGCAATTTCAACAGTGCTAATAATAACAATGTCCTTAATGCCTCCAACTCAGGAAACGGAGTAGTAATCAATGTTTCTTCCACTGGTTCCGGAGCAGGAGTAATGAGTAGTACAGGAACAGGCTTTGCCATCCACGGAATTACGAGTTCTCAAGCTTCTGCAGGTGTCATTGCTGATAATAATGGTGCCGGAGAAGCCGTGGTCGGAAGAAATACCAGTGACATTGCAGGCGCAGTTGTCGGCCGAAATGATGGTGGTGGATTTGGCGTGAGAGGCTTTGTTTCTGGCAATACAACAGGAACATCTGTTGGTGTACTGGGACAGGTGGGACAAAATAGTGGCAAAGGCCGTGCAGGCAGATTTGTAAATACGAATGCGACCAATGACCGAAATACCTTTGAAGTGGAATCAAACGGTAATGGAAATATACCGGATAATACGCAGGGCAATGTCTCATCTTTTCTTTCTAATAATACCAATAGTGTAAGTGCAGCGGTGAGAGGTGAGGTAAAAACGATTTTCGGCAACTTTGGCGCGGCAGGTATTTTCGGGGTTTCATCTGGAACAGGAGGTTTTGGTGGATTATTTTACTCCTCAAATCCAACTGGAAATGGACGAGCTTTGGTCGCCTTAAACGATGGAAATGGTGACGCATTCATTGCAAACGCAGGAAAAGATGGAGATGCCATAGAGGCGAATGTGGATGGAGCTGGCCGTGCAATTTACGGCTGGGTACCTACATTCAGTACGGGCAAAGCAGCGGAATTCAAAAATTTCAACACATCGAATAACAATGCAAGTCTCACTGCAACAACTGTGGGAAATGGTACTGCAGGAGATTTCTTTGTAGATAATACCAATGGAACATCTCCAGCAGTGAAAGGTGAAGTCAATTCTATTTTTGCTAATTTTGGTACTGCAGGTGTCTATGGTCTATCCTCTGGCACAGGTGGATACGGAGGTTTGTTTTATGCCTCAAACGCCGCGGGAAATGGTCCCGCTTTACTAGCCCTGACTGAAGGAGCCGGAAATGGAATCACGGCCAATGCAGGCGGCAACGGAGACGGCGTGGAAGCTACAGCAGATGGTACAGGTTCGGCCATCTACGGTTGGATACCTAATTTTGGAACCGGTAAAGCCGGCTATTTCAGAAACTTTAATAATGCAAACAGCCAACCAGTGGTCCACGTCACTACAACTGGTACTGGTTCGACATTGCTTATCAACCACCAAGGGCCATCAGGAAATCTCGCTGTTTTCCAAAGCGCAAGTGCCAATGTTGCAAGAATTGATAAAACAGGAAGAGGTTTCTTCAATAATGGAACGCAGAATACTGGCGCCGACGTTGCCGAAGCATTTAATGTAGAAGGCAACACCGCAGATTACGAACCAGGCGACATTCTGGTCATCTCAACCGATACAGACAGAACCATCGAGAAATCTTCCGAAGCCTACTCTACGCTTGTGGCTGGTGTTTACGCCACGAAACCTGGTGTTTTATTAACCGAGGAAAACATCGATTCTGAATTAGTTGGTAAAGTCCCAATGGGCGTCATTGGTGTGATTCCAACCAAAGTTTGTCTGGAAGGCGGAAACATCAAACGTGGTGATCTGCTTGTGACATCTTCGATCTCAGGTGTTGCGATGAAGGCTGACCCGAAAAAAGTTCAAATCGGTCAGGTTCTTGGAAAGGCACTTCAGGATTACAATCAGGAAGGCATTGGAAAAATCAAAGTTTTAGTAAGCATCAAATAAAATCAATCCAAATGAAAACATTATATATCACAACATTCCTGTTGGCAGGCATCGTTTCTATACAAGCACAGGACAATAAAACCGTCGAACAGCAGGACAACATCCAGCACATCAAAGACTCAAAAGCATTCGAGCAAAAGATGATGAATCAGCAAAGCGAGAAAAAAGCGGAATCAAAAACTGCTCAATTGGCTTCGGAACAAGGTCTGGAACAGAAAAATAAAATTGCAACACCACAGCCAAAATCCAGCGCTTCTTCAGGAAAATTAATCCCAAACAACGCAACGTTGGAAGAAATCTTAGCTAGCATTCCCAACAGAAAAGTGGTGAGAAACACAGCTTCAAAACCTACAAATGCAGTGAAAGGTCTGCCTAACACAGCGACTTTGGAAGAAATCAAAAAGACAATTCCTAAAAATCCATAACCCTTTTTTAAAACTAATGGCCAGAATCAGAGTAATTAATTTTGCTCTGATTTTTCATTCCTCTGATTTTTGGCAGCATAATTGTTATTAAAAAAATACCATTCACTGTTATATATAGTTTTTAAGAATAAGTAGGGGGACGCTTTGTTGGTCTCCCTATTTTATTTTTAATTAAGCCATTCTAAAGTTTTAGCCAACTTATTCAACCCAATATTTTATCATTAATAATTTGTGTCTTAAATAAACTTTTATAAATTTGCATAACTGATTATGTAATTAATTATACTATTATGAATTTATTTGAGAGAACTGGTAAAATGGCTTTGGGAAGCAGATTACGTCTGTTGACCGCTAAGTTTACCGATGATGCTTCGAAAATCTACGAGCTGTATGGCAACGATTTTTCACCCAAATGGTTTCCCGTATTTTTTATTCTGGCACAAGATGGCGAGAAGACCATCACCGAAATTGCCGAACAAATCTCACATTCGCAGCCTTCTGTCACCAAGATCATCAAGGAAATGGCAACGTCAGGATTGGTCGAAAACAACTTGGAATCCAAAGACAAACGCAGAAATCTGGTTGGTCTCACCGACAAAGGACAACAACTCTCTGAGCAGATGAAAGACCAATTTAGCGATATTGACATTGCTGTGGAAAATATGATTAACGAGGCCAATCACAATCTTTGGGAAGCCATTGCAGAATGGGAATTTCTCCTGGAGCAAAAATCACTGCTAAAAAGAGTTCAGGACCAGAAAAAACTTCGTGAAAGTAAAAATGTAAAAATCGTAGACTACGAGCCGAAATACCAATCTGCCTTCAAAGCCCTGAACGAGGAATGGATCTCCAACTACTTCGAGATGGAAGCTGCCGATTACAAAGCTTTAGACAATCCTCAGGAATATATTCTTGACAAAGGCGGCAAAATCCTGGTTGCACTTTACAATGAAGAACCACTTGGCGTTTGTGCGCTAATAAAAATGGATGACCCAGATTATGACTTCGAAATGAGCAAAATGGCCGTTTCTCCCAAAGCACAAGGCAAAAACATCGGTTGGCTCCTCGGACAGGCAATCATCAATAAAGCAAAAGAGTTGGGTGCTTCAAAATTATATCTGGAAAGCAACACGATCCTAAAACCCGCCATCAATTTGTATTATAAAATGGGCTACGAAAAGATCGTTGGCCGTACGACGCCTTACAAACGTTGTAATATCCAGATGGAACTTAATTTGAAAAACAATTCTTAATCATGAAAAATATAGTAACAAAGGAAAACGCTGTCAACAGACAGTTTTTAGGAGTCGATTTTGTGGTGCTTTCTATTGGCAAAAATACCATGGTTACAAAAATGCTATACAAATCGACAGACAATGTCCCATTTCACAAACATGCGAATGAACAAAGCGGATACGTGATCTCTGGAAGATATATACTGAAATTTGAAGGAGAAGAATATGAGTTATCACAGGGCGACACTTATTCTATCCCGGCAGATGTTGAGCACTCTATTGTAATTTTGGAAGCTGGTGAAGTAGTAGATGTTTTCAGTCCAATCCGTCAGGATTATTTGTAATTTTTTATTGATGCAAAGAAGAATCAAAGACAGCTTCGAAAAGCAAGGTTTGATGAAAACGCTTAATGCAGAACTAGTGAGCATAGAAAAAGGTGTGGTGAAAATTTCCGTAGATTTCTCGGAGGGTTTGTCGCAACAGCATGGCTTTTTCCACGCGGGCGTAGCCACGAGCATTGTGGACAGTGCTTGTGGCTACGCTGCGTTGACGATGCTGCCGGAAGATATGGAAGTGTTATCAGTAGAATTTAAGATCAATTTTTTGAAACCTGCTAAAACCGACAAGCTGATTGCTCTCGGCAAGGTTTTACAATCCGGAAAAACCCTCACTATTTGCGAAGGCTATGTCTATGACAGTTCCGAAAAGAATCTCATCTCGAAAATGACGGCCACTATGATTTCCGTTGGGAAACCGATTTGAAACAATTTAAATTTAAATTAATTACCACATTAAATGAAGAATGTCCTATTTCTTCCAAATATGGTGAGATAAAACTATTGATGCCTAAAGGTAAAAAAATCAAGATTGCAATTTACTGCCCAATCGATTTTTCCATCAAGATCCGCCACACATTCATATGAAGCCATTCGTTGTAGTTTTGCAAATGTTTGTATTGTGGCAATTTCACCGTTGTAGGAATCTCGAATAGGTTTGTTCCATTCTTCATTTCCAGTTCGGTCGCTTTGTACAGATCTTCGAAGTAATTGATCTGCAGATCCAAATCTTTGCGATTTCCAATAGGTCTCACGTGAGCCATCAATAATTGATCGAAGTCCAGTTTTTTGATTTCATACAGATCTTCCAACCATTGTTTTGGTTTGGCATCTGGCAGATAGGCGTAGAGAACACGATCGGGCACCACCAGATCGACTGTGAAAACCGTTTTCTCCTCCGGAAATCGGAAAACGGTCATACCATCACCGTGATTTTTACCATAGTAATGGAGCTCGATATTTTTACCTCGCAAACTAAAAACAGTTTTGTTACCAGTCCAGGTGGAATCGACCTCAATGACGTTTTCATTGGGCGTCATATTTTCTACAGCTTTTGCGTGGGCAATAAATTTCGCGCCGAGTTCCTTGTAGATCTTACCTCCAGAATTATGATCCCAATGATTATGACTGTAGATCACATATTTGATGGGAAGTTTTGTATGTTTTTTGATCGACTTCAATGTTTCAGCAGCAATTTTATCATTGGTAGGATCAACAACGATGACACCTTTCGGAGTGATGTAAAACAGTGAAAAAACACGGTCACCCACCAAATAAATATTGTCCTGTGCTTTGTATTCTTTGATCTCCGTTTGGGCAAACACAAAATGAATTAACAACAAAAATGCAATACTGAAAGAAAATTTCATACGCTGAATATTTTATTGAATAAAAATTGATCTAAGTAGCAAGCAATTAATATGCTACCACAGGCAACTCTTTTTTGAACAACGTTGAATTAACAATTATTTAAAAACTTAATTTAAGAATTGGTAAGCTAAATTGAAACACAATCACGATCATCGCATTATTCCGTAACTTTCGACAGCGAAAAATTGAACGAAGAAAGATGAAGCAAACCAATCCCTGGAACACAATCCCACTAGACGACTATGAGCAACATATGCGACACCAAGAAGTTGCACAAGCGCAATTGATCAGCGCTCTTACAAATAAATATCTGACCAAATACGAGCCCGAAAATATCTTGTTCCTAGGAATCAGTGGTGGAAATGGTTTGGAACATATTGATGCCAATAAAGCAAAAAGGATATGTGGCATTGATATCAATCAAAGTTATCTTGAGGAAACGAAAAAGAGATTTGGTGAGAAGCTGGAGCAATTGGAACTTTTTAATCTGGATATTTCCGAGTCCATACAATCGATTATCAAGGCAGATCTTTTGTGGGCAGCTTTGATCTTTGAATATGTTGATTTGGATAATGCTTTGAGGTTTGTTGATAACAATATGACCGAATCTGCAAAACTCATAATCACGATACAATCAAATAATGGCGCTGGCTCCGTAAGTCCGACTGGCATTGAAAGTATCAAATCTGTAAAAGATATTTTCAAAATTGTAAATAAAGACGAGTTGCAGGAAGTTGCATCGAAGTTTGGATTGGAACTTACTGCATCAGAGGAAAATGGATTACCAAACGGCAAATCATTTACAACATTTGTCTTTCAGAAAGCAGAATTTCTAACGTGAAAAAAATCTCATTGATCTGATTGGGAAATCCAATAAACAAAAAACCCTAAAACATTATAAATAAATGAATTAGGGTTTACCAGTGAGGTGCCTAGCGGATTCGAACCGCTGTGGGTGGTGTTGCAGACCACTGCCTAGCCGCTCGGCCAAAGCACCGTTTTCTTGGATTGCAAATTTAGTGTTTTTTTTCAAATTTCAAATTTTATCGGCTTTTAATTTCAAAAAAAAGTTTTCAACCACGGTAAAATGTTGATTAATAGACCAAACGTCTCCTAGCCCTGATGGTAGTGGAAATCCCACAGCAAGCCTTGGACAAAGCTTGGCGCGAGGAATTGCAATGGACAGCAGGTTCCCGGCTCCAAAAAATAGACACGTTCTACATATCTTTAATCGGTTTTTACAATCTTTATTTACGTTCTAAATAAGTATCTTTGCAAAAAAATTTTAGCACAATGGATAAGATCCAACTAAATACGATAGCGGAAGCACTGGAAGACCTTAAAAACGGAAAAATGATCATCGTGGTAGATGACGAGGACCGTGAGAACGAAGGTGACCTTCTTGCTGCTGCAGAACTGACGACGACGGAGATGATCAACTTTATGACCATCCACGCGAGAGGCCTGATCTGTATGCCGCTGACCGAGAAAAGATGTGACGAACTGGAACTGAACTCGATGGTGGCCAATTCTACCGATCCGAAGGAAACTGCATTTACCGTTTCTGTGGACCTGCTTGGAAAAGGCGCTACGACAGGCATCTCTGCCGGTGATCGTGCGAAGACGATTCTAGCCATTATGGACCCAAACACCAAACCTGGCGACCTGATGAGACCTGGACACATCTTCCCGCTCCGCGCAAAAGAAGGTGGCGTACTGAAAAGAGCCGGACATACCGAAGCTGCGATCGACCTGACAAGATTGGCAGGACTGAAGGAAGGCGGCGTGATCTGCGAGATCATGAAGGATGACGGCGATATGGCGAGAATGCCGGACTTGCTGGAGTTTGGACAGAAACACGGACTGAAGGTGGTTTCTATAGAAGACCTGATCCATTACAGACTGAGACAAGGCGACCTGGTGGAAAGAATCGAGGAGCGTGATATCAAAACGCATTTCGGGGATTTCAAATTCTATGTTTTCGAGGAAAAACCGACGGAGCAGATCCACTTTGCATTGACGACGGGAACTTGGACGCCGGACGAATCTGTCTTGGTCAGGGTTCAATCGTCGAGTTCATATTTTGATGTGTTGAGCAGACTTTCCAATGGCGAACATCCGTTGATGCAGCGTGTGGTGGACCTCATCAATTCTGAAGGGAAAGGCGCCGTGGTCTTCATCAATAATGTTTCCAACAAAGAGAACACGTTGAGCAAACTTCAGCATTTCCTTAATTATCAAGATGGAACCAGCGAACTTCCGACAATCGCACCAAACTTCCGTGATTATGGAATCGGAACTCAAATTTTGAAAGACCTTGGAATCAACAAATTCAAAGTGATCACGCAGAATCCGAACATCAAACCAGTGATCTCCGGATATGATGTGGAGGTGACGGAAATGGTGGCTCTGTAAAATTATTTGGGCAGCTTTATCCGTCTTCCGTTCCCAATCTTTTTTGCCTTACTTTTCCAGCCGCAAAAAAGGATTTCCACTCAAGCCGGGCTGCTAAGATTCAGCGTTCAAAAATATAAAACAAAAGCTCCGAATAATTTCGGAGCTTTGTTATTTCAAGTATAATCAACTTATTCCTTATTGAATTTGAAGGCTTTGCCACCTTGTGAAAAATCAATACTCTTCTTGTCTTTGCTAAATGTGATGGTAACATCTGCCTGCTCAAAAGAGAATTTGCTCTCTCCCAAATATTCCAAAGGAAACTCTGGCTGACCTGTTGCCTGTCCGTATAATTGCCCTCCTTTCTCTGTGAAAGTCAGTTTCAACGGTACTTCCTTTGTGCTGAAGGTTCCTGCGAATTCTTTCATATTCACTTTTTCTACTGGAGCTGCTTGCGCTGAGGTCCAAACATTGTTTTTAGGATTGATATCCGGAACGCCAGATGCTGGATCCAATTTCACCTCACTTACTTCTTTGGTAGAATTCACTTTGAAGGTCCATTCTGTGTTGCGTTTCCAAACCTCAACAGGTAATTTCACCACCTGCTTTGTTCCATCTTTGAAGGTCAATTCAACCGTTGTCGGCATAGGTAACTGACCAAGATTCTCAACGGTGATCTGTGCGCCGTTCTTATAATCGCCATTGAAAGGTTTTACCGATTTCACAGCCTGATCCACTTTCCACTTGTTGATGAACCAACCTCTCCAGAACCAGTTCAGCTCCTCTCCAGAAACATTTTCCATCGTGTGGAAGAAATCCCAAGGTGTCGGGTGTTTAAACGCCCATCTCGCCACGTAAGTTTTGAACGCTTTATCAAATTTCTCAGGACCTAAGATCGTTTCTCTCAAAATCCCCAATCCCAATCCTGGTTTGAAGTAAGCCAAAACACCGATGCTTCTTTCCTTCATATTATCTGGACCAACCATTATTGGTTCAAAATTATCATTAAGAACGTAAGCACCCATCTGTGCGATGTTTTGTTTGTGGTAATATTCCCCATTGTTGAAAGCTGCGGTAGAACCTTCATTGATGAAAGTATTGAAACCTTCGTCCATCCAGGCAAACAATCGCTCGTTGGAACCCACGATCATCGGAAACCAAGTGTGACCAAACTCGTGATCGGTAACGCCCCACAGACTTTCGCCTTTGGAACTCATATGACAGAAGACGATTCCTGGATATTCCATTCCGCCTTCGTTTCCGGCAACGTTGGTTGCTGCTGGATATGGATATTCAAACCATTTTCCTGAATAATGCTCGATGGAAGCTTTCGTGTATTCGGTTGATCTTCCCCACGCTTTTTCGCCAGCACTTTCTACTGGATAAGCAGAGATTGCTAAAGATTTTTTACCACTTGGCAAATTGATCCTCGCTGCATCCAAAATGAAAGCTGCTGATGATGCCCAGGCAAAATCTCTAGCATTTTCTATTTTGAATTTCCAGGTTTTGGTTCCTGTTGCATTATTTTTTCCCAATTCAGATTCTGGACGGATCGCAACTGTTTTGTCGCTGCTTCTCGCCTGATTCCAACGGCTGATCTCTTCTTTGCTGTAAACTTCTTTTTCATTTAATAATTCACCGGAAGCCACCACATATTGATTGGCAGGAACGGTAATGTTAGCTGATAAAGTTCCGTATTCTAAATAAAATTCTGAAGCTCCCAAATATGGTGAAGTGTTCCAACCCAAAACGTCGTCATAGACAGACATTCTTGGGTACCACTGCGCCATCGTGAAGATCTTTCCGTTCTTCGTATCTTCGATCCCCATTCTGTCGGAACCGTATTTTGGTGATAGGAAGGAATATTCGATCTTCAATTTTGCAACACCGCCGTTCGCTTTCAGATCTTTTGGAAGATCGATCTGCATTCTGGTATCGGTGATGGTGTATTTCACATCTTTACCATCGTATGTTACAGATTTGATCTTGTAACCGCCATCAAACTCTTCGCCGTGTGCACCATTTCTACTTCCGGAAAGTGGCACTACCGCATTACCTCTGGAATCCTTTGCAAAAAGATTCTGGTCCAATTGCAACCAAAGAAATCCCAATTGATCAGGACTGTTGTTGGTATAAGTGATCTCTGCTGAACCTGTGATCTCATTTTTAGCAGCATCAAGGCTTACATTGAGTTGATAATCTGCTGAGTTCTGCCAATATTTGTGGCCAGGTTGTCCGCTTGCAGAGCGGGTTTCTGTTCCAGTCTGAGGATAGAACAAGGGTTTGAAAGCTTCGGTGTAGCTGTAGGCAGGCGTTTCCTGCGCATAGCTATTTGCTGAGAAAGCAAATATCGCAACCGCAGAAAGAAGTGTTGGAATTTTGAATTTCATTGAGGAATAGATTTATTATTAAAATAAAATTAGTCAATAAAATCCAGAACTTGTTACATCATTAGGAATAACTGTGAGATAGGGCAAAAAAGTAGGCTTACAATCGGGTGAAAGTAAGCTTACTTTTGGTCAAGAGTAAGCTTAGTATTTGATAAGAGTAAGCTTACTTTTTTTTAATATCTAAAATTGAGTAGAAATCAATTTGATTTTTTGGCTTTGATCATCGCTTCCAGAGTATCCCACATCTCCTGCGGAATATCCTCCAACATATTGAACTCGCCGGCACCCTGAAGCCATTCGCCACCATCGATGGTCACAACTTCGCCATTTACGAAAGAAGAAAAATCAGAAACCAGATAGGCCGCAAGATTGGCCAATTCCTGATGTTCTCCTACTCTTTTTAGTGGATTTTTTTTAGCCAAATCAAATTTATCTTTCATATCGCCGGGTAGCAATCTGTCCCAAGCACCTTTCGTCGGAAATGGACCTGGAGCAATCGCGTTGAAACGGATGTTATATTTGCCCCACTCTACAGCCAAACTTCTTGTCATTGCCAAAACACCTGCTTTTGCACAAGCGGATGGAACAACGTAGGCCGAACCTGTCCAGGCATAAGTGGTCACAATATTCAGAACCGTTCCGGGAACTTTGTTATCAATCCAATATTTACCGATGGAAAGTGTGCAGTTTTTGGTGCCTTTCAAGACGATATCAAGGATGGAATCAAATGCAGAATGCGTCAATCTTTCGGTTGGTGATATGAAGTTTCCGGCGGCGTTGTTCAAGAGAATATCGATTCTCCCGAATTCCTTCAAAGCAGCTTCTTTCATAGCTTCCACTTCATCCCAATTTCGGACGTCGCAGGCTACGCAAAGGACTTTTCCGCCGGTTTCTTCCTCTAATTCTTTTGCAGTTCCTTGGAGTTTTTCCAGGTTTCTGGAAGTGATTACGACTTTTGCACCGAGCTGAAGAAAATATTTGGTCATTGCTTTTCCCAGTCCGCTTCCGCCACCTGTGACGATGGCTACTTTATCTTTGAGTGCGTCTGCGCGTAACATTGGTTGTGAATATGGATTCATTAATTGAATGATTTTGAGATTAAAAGTGAAATCATTTGTGGCTTTGGTAAAATTAGATTTTTATTTTGGATTGGAAATTAACAAAAGTTATGCGCGAAATATGAACGTCATACGATAGCAGCCCGACTTATCTCATTTTTCTATTTTTCATTTGAATCGATGAACCACTTCGTTAGGTTTGAGCGGAAATCCCTTTTTGCTTGTTCTAAAAGTTCAATTTAAACTGAGAGCGTCTGCAAAAAAGATTGACTTCGTCGAACCACTTCGTTAGGTTTGGGAGCGGAAGGCGGATAAGCTGCCCAAATAATTTCACTTTTACAAATCTGTGTTTCAGCTACAACAAGCATTGATTTAGCTACATCTAGCTTTTGAATTCTGACCAACTTTGTACTGTAAAAATTAATCAATTAAAAATAAAAAAAATGGACACACAAAAAGTATGGTTCGTGACAGGAGCTTCAAAAGGATTAGGATTAACTTTAGTCAAAAGATTATTGGCAGAAGGTCATTCTGTAGCAGCAACTTCCAGAAACATTGCTGAACTTCAGAAAGCCATCAGTGAAGAAAATGCATCATTTCTTCCGCTGGAAGTTGATTTGATTAACGAGAACTCTGTTGAAGCAGCAGTTTCAAAATCGATAGAGAAATTCGGAAAACTGGATGTGGTCGTGAATAACGCTGGGTACGGACAATTGGGAACTTTGGAGGAAATTTCTGATTTGGAAAGCCGTCAGAATTTTGACACCAATGTTTTCGGTTCTTTGAATATCGTCAGAAAAACAATGCCTTATTTAAGAGAACAGAAAAGCGGATTCATCATCAATATCGCTTCAATTGGCGGATTAACAGGTGAATTCGCAGGTTGGGGAATTTATTGTGCCACCAAGTTTGCAGTTGTGGGATTCACAGAAGCTTTGGCAGCAGAAGTGAAAGAATTTGGAGTGAATGCAACGGTGGTGTATCCCGGATATTTCAGAACAGATTTCTTAACGGGTGGTTCACTCAGAACGCCGAAAACTGAAATCGAGGAATACACCGTAGCAAGACAACTTCAGACCGCACACGAAAAAGACATCAATGGAAATCAGCCGGGCGACCCTGAAAAAGCAGCTGTGGCATTGATGGAATTGGTAGCATTAGAAAATCCGCCGGTTCATTTGGTTTTAGGTTCTGATGCATTCGGCATTGCCGGAAACAAATTAAATGCGCTTCAAAGTGAAATTTCTGAGTTTAAAACGCTAAGTACATCTACAGATTATTAAATTTGTAAAGGCAACAGTTTCTTGCTGTTGCCTTTAATTTTTAAAGTTATGCATAACAGAAAATTATACACCATCGATACCATTTCTGAATTTCACAGAATTTCAGGATTGCCCAAACCTCAGCATCCGCTCATCAGTCTGGTAGATTACAGTTTGGTAGAGTATCAAATCGAGGAATCCGAAATAAGCTGGGTTCAGGATTTGTATTTTATGGGTTTCAAAAGAGATATTCAGGGGAAACTTCACTACGGTCAGGGTCAGTATGATTTTGATGAAGGTTTAATGTGTTTTATTGCGCCGAGACAGGTTGTCAAAATGGTTATCAGCAAATATGAAACAAAACCTTCAGGATATCTTTTGGCATTTCATCCAGATTTTATTTGGAATACACCTTTGGCAAAAACCATTAATAATTATAAATTTTTTGGATATGATGTGAACGAAGCTTTATTCCTATCTGAGAAAGAAGAAGAGACGTTAATTGGACTTTTCAAAGGCATCGAAAAAGAATACCAGTCGGGAATTGACCAGTTTACGCAAAGTATCATCATCTCTCAGATTGAGGTGATTTTAAATTACTGCGAAAGATTTTACCAAAGACAGTTTATTACCCGAAAAAAGACCAATCATCAGGTTTTAGATAAATTAGAAATCATTTTGGAAGATTATTTTAATGAAAATGTGATGGATAAAGGTTTGCCAACCGCCAATTTTATAGCGGAGCAATTGAATATCTCGACAAATTATCTTGGAAGCTTATTAAAACAATTAACCGGACAAACTACACAACAGCACATCCACGAAAAACTGATTGAGAAAGCCAAAGAAAAACTCTCGACTACCGAACTTTCCGTAAGTGAAATCGCCTATGAATTGGGGTTTGAACATTCTCAGTCCTTCAGTAAACTTTTTAAATCTAAAACGGATATTTCTCCTTTGGAGTTTCGGAAGTCATTTAATTAAATTTTTAGGCTACAAGAAAATACTTTTCGGCTACAAGAGTACGACAGCGAAACCTCAACTTTGCTTCATTAAAATATATCAAAATGAAAGTATTTGTTACAGGCGCTACAGGTTTTGTAGGAACAGCTGTAGTACAGGAATTATTAGCCAATGGCCATCAAGTTTTAGGATTGGCGCGTTCAGAGGAATCCGCAAACAAACTTATTGTGGCCGGCGCAGAAGTACACCGAGGAGATTTAAATGATTTTGAAAGTCTGAAATCCGGAGCTGAAGTTTCTGATGCCGTGATTCACTTAGGATTTGTTCACGATTTTACAAGATTTGCTGAAATGTGTGAATTGGATGGGAAAGTCATCAAAACCATCGGCGAAGCATTGTTGGGAACCGAAAAACCATTTCTCATTACTTCAGGGACGGCACTTTTTTCAAAAGACGGACTTACCGTAGAAACAGACCGTTCAGTAAATCCACATCCCAGAATTGCAACAGAAAATGCTGCCGATGCTGTATCCGCGAAAGGTGTGAAAGTGGCGGTTATAAGATTGTCGCCATCCGTTCACGGTAAAGGCGATGTCATTGGTTTTGTCCCTACATTGATTAGGATTGCAAAAGAAAAAGGCAAATCTGCTGTAATTAATGATGGTAATAATTTCTGGCCGGCCGTTCACAAATTAGATGCTGCAAAATTATACAGATTAGCTTTGGAAAAACCCTTTGAAAGCGGAACAAGATATCACGCCGTTGCAGAACCGGGAATTCCGTTTAAAGATATTGCCAAATTTATCGCAGAAAGATTGCAGGTTCCTGTTGTTTCTCTCAAAAGTGATGAAGCAACCGAACATTTTGGTTGGTTTGCGCATTTTGCTAAGCTTAATAATTTAACTTCAAGCGAAGAAACCAAATCAGCATTAGGTTGGGAACCTCAACATCCAACTCTGATGGATGATTTGCAAAGTGATATTTATTTCTCTGAAGCACAATAATCTGTACCTTTAGATTCATTAAATTTGATTAAATATTAAACCGATGTCTGACTCGCCGATGAGAATAAAAACCATTTCCCAATTTCATACGTTGAGAGGATTACCAAAGCCGAAGCATCCGCTTATCAGTGTGATTAATTTTCAGGATATGGCACTCGCTTTGGAAAGCGGAAAGCAGAGTTTGATATTCGATTTTTATATGATTTCTGTCAAACGAGATATGAATCATAAATACAGATACGGCCAGCAGGATTATGACTTTGACGAAGGTGTGATGTTCTGTATGGCGCCGCATCAGATTCTGAGCGTCATCAGAGAAGAGCACGGCAAAAATCCTTCCGGATGGATGATGATGATTCATCCGGATTTTCTCTGGAATACGTCATTGGCAACTGCCATCAAAAAATATGAATTCTTTGATTATTCTGTGAATGAAGCCCTGTTTTTATCCGAAGATGAGGAAATAAAAATCCAGCAAATCACTGAAAATATTAAGCAGGAATACCAGGCGAATATTGATAAATTCAGTCAGAATATAATTATCTCTCAGCTGGAAACACTTCTGAATTATTCAGAAAGATTCTATCAAAGACAATTTTTAACCCGGCACAAAGCACATCATCAGTTCTTAGAAAAATTAGAGGTTTTGCTTAATGATTATTTTGAAAGAGATGATTTTAAAGAAAAGGGATTGCCTAGCGTTCAGTTTCTGTCAGACGAACTAAATATGTCGCCACAATATATGCGCAGTCTTCTTAAAACCTTGACCGGACAAACCACACAGCAGATTATCCACGAAAAACTCATTGAAAAAGCCAAAGAAAAACTCTCCACAACCGAACTTTCAGTAAGTGAAATTGCATATGAATTAGGCTTTGAACATTCGCAGTCTTTCAATAAACTGTTTAAAGCTAAAACGGATATTTCGCCTTTGGAGTTTCGTAAGTTGTTTAATTAAGCAAAATCATCAATCCGTAATTTGCATACGACAATCTTCATTTTGCATACATCGGATTCTTCACTTATGCTCAACTTTGCTTTATCAAAATTAATATTGAAAAAATGAATAAAGTAAAATTAGGAAATCAAGGATTAATCATTCCAAATATCGGATTGGGATGTATGGGAATGACCGGTTTTGGCGACGCCGATATGTACGGCAAAACCGATGAGAAAGAAGCGATTGCAACCATTCACCGCTCTTTGGAATTGGGTGGAAACTTCCTCGACACAGCCGATTTGTACGGCCCTTTTGCGAATGAACGATTGATTGCAAAAGCCATTGAAGGCAATCGTGACCAATACATTATCGCTACTAAATTCGGTTGGGAAATCGATGACAATGAGCAAGTGACTTGGAAAATCAACGGACAGAAAGATTATGTAAAAAAGTCGGTTGAGCGTTCGCTGAAAAACCTGAAAACGGATTACATCGACCTTTATTATATGCATCGTCTCGACAAAAATGTTCCTGTTGAAGAAACTGTTGGTGCGATGAGCGATTTAGTCAAGGAAGGAAAAATCGGTTACATTGGTTTGTCTGAAGTTTCTTCTGAAACGGTCAAAAAAGCGCACGCCATTCATCCAATCACAGCAGTTCAAAGTGAATATTCTCTTTTTGAAAGAACGGTTGAAGAAAAAGGCGTTATTAAAACTTTAAATGAACTGGGAATTGGTTTTGTGGCGTATTCTCCCTTGGGAAGAGGATTTTTATCCGGACAGATTCGTTCGATTGATGATTTGCCGGAAAACGATTTCAGAAGAGGAATTCCAAGATTTCAGGAACAGCATTTCCACAAAAATATTGAGCTGGTGGAAGCGATTGAAAATCTGGCGAAGGAAAAAGAAATTACTTCTTCTCAACTGGCTTTGGCGTGGATTATCAGCAAGGGAATTGTTCCGATTCCGGGGACGAAACGCAGAAAATATCTTGAGCAGAATATTGAAGCCAGTAAAATTGTCTTAAGTGACGCTGATATTCAAAAGCTGGAAAGTATTGTACCTTTGGGAACGGATACGGGAGCAACCTACGATGAATTTGGGATGGGACTTTTGGATTATTGATTTATTCGTGGCGATTCGAAGATGTAAACCTCATAGGTTTTGAAACCTATGAGGTTTGTTTAAAACGCAATACTATCGCGCCCCGGCTTGAACGGAGCTCTTTTTGTGAGGAGGTACGACGAGCAAAAAAGCGGGAGTGGAAGACGGAAAGAGGCGCCCAAAAAAATACTATCTTTAATATTTAGAATTTGAAGTTATGAACACAATACATTCCATTTCAGCTTTTCACAGATTATTGTCGCTTCCGGAACCGAAACATCCGATGGTCAGCGTCATCAATCTTTCTGAAAGTATTTTCATTGAAGATGAGGTCTGGAAAGGTTTTGTGAGCCGATATTATTGTGTCGCACTGAAACGAAATGCGACGGGAAAAATAAAATACGGCCAGCAACATTACGATTACGACAAAGGTGTTTTGAGTTTTACAGCGCCCAATCAGGTTCAGTATCTCGATTTGAAAACGATGGATTGTGAAAATACGGGTTATCTGCTGATTTTCCACGAAGATTTTCTTTTGAAACAACCTTTGGCAACGACAATTTCGTCTTACGGATTTTTCTCATACGCCGTGAATGAAGCCTTGCATCTATCTGAAGATGAGGAAAATGACCTGCTTGAAATTTTAAATAAAATCGATAAAGAATGTCAGCACATCGACCAACATACACAGGAAATTATTCTGTCGCAAATTGAATTGTTGCTGAATTATTCCAAACGTTTTTACGAGCGACAATTCATTACGCGAAAAAGTGGAAGTCATCAACTTTTGACGAAATTTGAAACGTTTTTGAACGAATATTTCGATAAAGAATCTTCCGAAAAAGGACTTCTAACAGTTCATCAAATTGCCGAAGCGATGAATCTTTCGCCGAATTATTTAAGTGATTTATTAAGAATCCAAACCGGACAAAATACACAACAACACATTCACGAAAAGCTCATCAGCAAAGCAAAAGAGAAACTTTCTACCACGGAACTTTCGGTGAGTGAAATTGCTTATGAACTGGGATTTGAGCATTCGCAGTCTTTCAGTACCTTATTTAAAAAGAAAACTAAGATGTCGCCGTTGGAATTTCGGCAGTCGTTTAATTAAAAATATTTCTCTCGCAGAATTTGTGGATTTTACAGATTGAAATTAAAATCTACATTATCTGCCAAATCTGCGAGCGTCTTATTTATTTTCGAAAATATCTTCTCGGAGATTATTTTTATGCGTTCTTCCCCATTCGGAAAGTGCCATTATCACTGGCTTCAACGTTTTGCTGTAATCTGTGGAAATATATTCTACGACCACAGGCGTTTGTTCGCTATGAACTATTCTTTTTACAAAACCGTTAAGTTCCAAATCTTTCAACTCATTCGAAAGTACTCTTGCAGATATTCCCACAACAATTCTTTGAAGCTCATTGAAACGAATACTTCCCTGTTCCTGCAACGCAATAATAATTTTCAATTTCCATTTTCCACCGATGACATAAATCGCATCTTCCACAGACGACAGACTTTCTGAACATCTGCGAGCGGTAATTGGCTCTTCTAATTCAATAGTTTTTTCCATAAAAATAAGCTTAACTAACTCAAAGGTTACTACTAACCTTTTGTTTAGTACTAACTTTTGATAAGCAAATGTACATAATTTTGTTGAAGAATTTTAATCATCAGAAAAAATGAAAAATATACTTCACATTATTTCGAGTCCGAGAAAGGATTTGTCCGCAAGCAGAAAATTAGGAAATGCTGTTATTGAAAAAATCCAGGGAAAATATCGTGACAGTGTTGTCACAGAACGCGACCTTACAAAAAACCTCGTTCCGCTTTTGGAAGAAGCACACATCAACACTTTTTTCTCTCCCGCAGAAAGTCATTCTCCCGAGCAACAGTCCATCAATGCCTATTCTGAAAATTTGATTTCGGAACTTCAGGAAGCCGACATTATTGTCATTGATTCTCCGATGTATAATTTCTCCGTTCCCGCGACACTCAGAGCATATTTTGATTTTACATCAAGAGCAGGTTACACTTTCAAATACAGTGAAAAAGGTCCTGAAGGTCTTTTGAATGACAAGAAATTATATATTGCTTTCGCATCGGGAAATATTTATTCGGAAGGTCCTTATCAGATTTTTGACTCGAATGTTCCTTATGTAAAAAATGTTTTTGGTTTCTACGGCGTCAAAGATGTCAGCGTGTTCCGTGCAGAAGGTCTTTCGATTCCGGGAATTATGGAAAACGCATTGGCAAAAGGAATTGACAGCATTGTGATTGACTAATATTTAAATTTATCAGGAAATAATCTCTCGCAGATTTGGCAGATAAAGCAGATTTTTTTTCAATGTAATCATCTGCAAAATCTCCTTAATCTGCGAGAAACTTTAAACAAAAGACTGCATAATCGCAGTCTTTTTTGTTTATTCCTGAACTTCAAAAAGCAAACGCTCTCCAAATTTTTCCTCATTGATTTTTCCATTCTCATAAACCAAATTTCCATTCACAAAAGTGTGTGTCACTTTGGAATGAAACTCAGTTCCTTCCAGCGGACTCCAACCACATTTGTACAAAATATTTTCTTTAGAAACCGTCCAGTTTTCATCCAAATCTACCAAAACCAAATCCGCTTTGTAACCTTCCCTCACAAAACCTCTTTTCTCAATTCTGAAAAGAATCGCAGGATTATGACACATTTTCTCCACGATTTTCTCTAAAGTAATTTTTCCATTTCTGAAATTCTCCAACATTACCACTAAAGAATGCTGAACCAAAGGCGCTCCAGATGGACATTTCGTATAAACATTTTGCTTTTCTTCCCAGGTGTGAGGCGCGTGGTCAGTCGCGATGACATCAATCCTATCGTCCAGCAACGCTTCCCAAAGTCCATCTTTATCTTTTAAAGTTTTTACTGCAGGATTCCATTTGATGAGGTTTCCTTTGGTTTCGTAATCTTCGTTGGTGAAAGTCAAATGATGAACACAAACTTCCGCCGTTATTTTTTTATCTTTTAAAGGAATATCATTTCGAAAAAGGTCTGTTTCAATCGCTGTTGACAAATGGAAGACGTGAAGTCTTGCGCCCGTTTTTTGTGCTAATTCAATTGCTTTTGAAGATGATTTATAACAAGCTTCCTCACTTCTTATCAAATGATGGAATTTCACAGGAATGTCGTCGCCATACTCCGCTTTGTACTTTTCCGTATTTTCTCTAATTGTCGCTTCATCTTCGCAATGAACGGCAATCAGCATTTTGGTATTACTGAAAATATTTTCCAGAGTTTCCGGATTATCAACCAACATATTTCCTGTTGATGAACCTAGAAACAGTTTTATTCCGGGAACATTTCTTGGATTTGTTTTGAGGATTTCTTCAAGATTATCATTCGTTCCGCCCATCATATAACCGTAATTGGCGTACGCTTTTTGAGAACCAATCTCGTATTTATCTGCTAACAATTCTTGGGTCACCGCATTCGGAACCGTGTTTGGTTGGTCGATGAAACTTGTGATTCCGCCTGCGATTGCAGATTTTGATTCGGTTTCGATGTCGCCTTTTGATGTTAAGCCTGGTTCACGGAAATGAACTTGGTCATCGATGATTCCAGGCAACAGATATTTTCCAGACGCGTCAATTATTTGGTCAACATTTTCTTCAGAGATATTTTTTGAAATCTTTGAAATCAGGTCATTCTCAATCAGAATATCACTTTCGAAGACCAGATTTTCATTGACGATTTGGGCATTTTTTATTAGAATTTTCATTTTACTTTTTTAGATTGAAACAAAATTAAGTTTTTGAATTTATAAACCACAAAAGAAAAAAGCAATCTTCATTAATTAAGTCAAAGAATACAAAGTTTTTCATTATTTAGGATTTCTAAAGTCAAGAAAACTTTTGTGCCTTTTGTGGTTTTAACTAAATTGCTTCAAAATTCCAAAGAATGTCTCCGAGAAAATACATTTTAATTCTACCCGTTTTATTCGCTTCATTATTTAGTTCTCAGAAATTAGAAAACCTTTCAAAATTCGTGAATCCAATCATCGGAACCGAAAAAATGGGACATACTTTTCCGGGTGCAACAGTTCCTTTTGGTGCCGTTCAGCTGAGTCCGGAAACCGATTCTCTTTCTTATGAAGTCAATGGAAAATACAATCCCGATGTTTATAAGTATTGCGCCGGTTATCGCTATGAAGACAAAACGATAGTCGGATTTTCACATACGCATTTTAGCGGAACGGGACATTCGGATTTGGGCGATTTTTTGGTAATGCCAACAGTCGGAAAATTAAAATTAAATCCCGGAACTGCCCAAAAACCAGAAAGTGGATTTCGTTCGCGATTCTCTCATCAAAACGAAAAAGCGGAAGCCGGTTATTACAAAGTGAAACTTGACGATTATAATATTCTGGCCGAAATGACTGCTACAACAAGAGTTGGAGTTCATCAATATACCTTTCCGAAATCTGATGATGCACACATTATTTTGGATTTGATGGCGGGAATTTACAATTATGATGATAAAAATGTTTGGACCTACGTGAGAATTGAAAACGACCACAGAATTACGGGTTACCGACAAACCAACGGCTGGGCAAGAACGAGAACGGTTTATTTTGCAATGGAATTTTCGAAGCCGTTCAAATCTTATGGTCAGAAAAATTTTGACACAAAACAGGCTTACCGAGGTTTCTGGAGAAAATGGAATCAGGACGAAAATTTCCCGGAGATTGCAGGAAAGAAAATCAGAATGCATTTTGATTTTGACACACAAGAAAATGAGAAAGTTCAAATCAAATTTGCAATTTCGCCTGTCAGTCAGGCCAATGCTTTGGAAAATTTAACCAAAGAAACGCCCGATTGGAACTTTGAAAAGGTAAAATCTCAAGCTCAAGATGATTGGAACAAAGAACTGAATAAAATCGTTGTCAACACGCTTTCCGAAGATGACAAAGTGAATTTTTACACGGCGATGTATCACACATTTATCAATCCAACCACTTAGATGGATTCGAACGGTGAATACAAAGGTCTTGACCAAAATTTGCATCAGGCCAAAGGATTTACGAATTACACAACGTTTTCACTTTGGGATACTTATCGTGCGTTGCATCCGTTTTTCAATATCATTCAGCCAAAACGGAACAATGATATGATTCTGTCGATGATGGCGCATTACGACCAATTCAGTTTGAAAATGTTGCCGGTCTGGTCACATTATGCCAACGAAAACTGGTGTATGAGCGGTTATCATTCGGTTTCTTTGATTGCCGATGCGATTATCAAAGGAACTTACACCGGAAATCCGGAAGAAGCCTTGAAGGCTTGTATTGCGACTTCCAACAAAAGAAATTACGAAGGCATCGGCGAATACATCGACAAAGGTTACATCTCTGCCGAGAAAAACGGAACTTCGGTTTCGAACACAGTGGAATATGCTTATGACGATTGGGCAATTGCACAGATTGCGAAGAAATTAGGCAAAACAGAAATCTACAACGAATATTTAAAACGTTCCGAAAACTGGAAAAATGTCTTCGATAATTCAATTGGTTTTATGAGACCGAGATTGTCTGACGGAAGTTTCAAAAAGGAATTTGATTTGATGAGCACGCACGGACAAGGCTTTATCGAAGGCAATTCCTGGAATTACAGTTTCTTCGTTCCGCACAATCCTGAGGAATTAATGAAATCGATGGGCGGACAAAAGAAATTCGGCGAAAATCTTGATGAATTGTTTTCAATGCATCTGCCTGACGAGTTTTTTGCTGATACGGAAGATATTACAAGAGAAGGAATCATCGGTGGTTATGTTCACGGAAACGAACCGGCGCATCACGTCGCTTATCTTTATAATGTTGCCGGACAAACTTGGAAAACACAGTCTCAAATCCGAAAAATCCTGACGATGCAATACAAAGCAAAACCAGATGGATTGGGCGGAAATGACGATTGCGGACAAATGAGTGCGTGGTATATTTTCAGCAGTTTGGGATTCTATCCTGTTTCGCCTGGTTCCGATGAGTATTGGATTGGAAGTCCCAGCATTGTGAATGCAAAATTAAATCTGGAGAACGGAAAAACATTTGAAATCGAAGCTAAAAATCAATCAGAAAAAAATGTCTACATCGAAAGAATCGAGCTGAATGGAAAACCGTTTGAAGGCTATAAATTGAAGCACGAAGACATTATGAAAGGTGGAAAATTGGTTTTCTTTATGAATTATAAGCTGAAGAAATAAATCGGAATCTTATCAGAATAGATTATTTTTGCAAAAATTTTTGAATTGAAGAAGCTTCTCGGACAAACCGCTCTTTATGGATTAACAACTGTGATTATCAGGCTGTTTCCGTTTGTAATTAATCCAATTATTACAAGAACATTTGGTCCAACCGCTTATTCTCCTTTTGCTGATTTTTATTCTGTAGCTGGCGTTATCGCTGTGCTTTTGACCCACGGAATGGAAACTACTTTTTTCCGATTTGCATTGGACGAGAAAGATGACAGAAAACTAATTTCGACTGCTTTTTTCAGCGTATTGGCTGTGACTTTGGTTTATTTATTTTTCACATTAGTTTACCGACAGCCTTTAGCGATTGCATTCAAAACGCCGGACCAGATTGATTTGCTAGCGATTCTTACTGTGACTTTAGCATTGGACGCTTTTTCTGCGATGCCTTTTGTAATGTTAAGGAAAAACGAACGACCATTAAAATACGCAGGAATCCGAATCACGAATGGCATCATCAATTTTTTATTAGTCATATTTTTCATCATTATTCTGCCAAGATATCCGGAAGGAATTTTTGGTTTGAAATACAGTCCGGAATTCGGAATTGGTTATGTTTTTGTTGCTAATTTGGTCGCAAGTTCAGTGACATTTTTGATGTTATCACAAGAACTCTTAATCGCAAGAATAAAGCATTTTTCTTGGGAACTTTGGAAAAAAATGATAAAATATTCCTGGCCAATCACGATTGCAGGTTTAGCAGGAATCATTAATGAAACCTTTGACAGACAGTTTCTTAAATTTCTCTTACCAGACGAAATCGGAAGACACGAATTGGGCGTTTACGGCGGTGTTGCGAAAGTGGTGACGTTTGTAATTTTGTTCAGACAAGCCTACTCTTTGGGAATCGAACCGTTCTTTTTCAGCAATTCCAAAAATGCAAATGCGAAAGAAATGTATGTCAAACTAATGGATATTTTCATCGCCATCAATTGTTTGATTGTCTTATTCTTATCTGTCAATTTGGACTGGATTGCAAAAGTTTACATCAACAATCCGGAATATTATGAGGGAATTTCGATTCTACCAATTTTGTTTTTTGCCAGTTTATTTATAGGAATTTATCTCAACCTTTCGATTTGGTATAAGTTGACGGACAAAACAATTATTGGAGCTTACATCTCAGGAATTGGCGTTTTGATAACCATAATTATTAATTTTTATTTTATTCCTAAATATGGATATTGGGCTTCCACCTGGGCGACCATTGCCAGTTATTTCGCAATGATGGTGATATCGTACATTTGGGGACAATACAAATATCCGGTACCATATAATATTTATAAAAATACAATTATCATTCTTGTAACCATGGTTGTATCTTTGGCGTATTACCAATATTTAAAAGAAAATATTTGGTTGGGAAATCTTATATTTTTACTTTTGGCAACCATTTTGCTAAAGACAGAGAATTTGATTCCTCAAAAAATGTTAAACAAAATTGGCATAAAATAAACCTATTAACAAATTAATAGTCAACAACTTAAAACAAACTTATGAAAATAATAGTTCCAATGGCTGGACGTGGTTCCCGATTAAGACCACATACATTAACGGTTCCAAAACCATTGATTCCAATTGGTGGAAAACCAATTGTCCAAAGACTCGTAGAAGACATTGCAAAAGTTGCAAATCAACCTATTGAGGAAATTGCTTTTATTATCGGTGACTTCGGTCCAGAGGTAGAGGAATCTCTTATCAAAGTCGCTGAAAATCTTGGTGCAAAAGGAAGCATCTATGCCCAAACTGAGCCTTTGGGAACAGCGCACGCCATCAATTGTGCGAAAGAAAGTATGAGCGGACCTGTGATCATCGCATTTGCGGATACACTTTTCCGTGCAGATTTTCAACTGGACACCAATGCTGACGGTGTGATTTGGGTGAAAAAAGTAGATGATCCTTCTGCTTTTGGCGTTGTGAAATTGGATGACTATGGTTTCATCACAGATTTCGTTGAGAAACCTAAAGAATTTGTTTCTGATCTTGCCATTATCGGAATCTATTATTTCAATTCTGCTGAGAAATTGATGACAGAAATTGACCATATTATGGAAAACAATATTACAGAAGGTGGTGAATATCAATTGACAACAGCGTTAGAAAACTTAAGAGCTAAAGGTGCCAAATTCTCCCTCGGAAAAGTAGATGATTGGATGGATTGCGGGAACAAAAATGCAACCGTAGAAACCAATAGCAAGATATTACAGTATGAAAGAGAAAACATGGCCAACTATCCAGCATCTGCTGAGATTGAAAACTGTATGATTATCCCGCCTTGTTTCATCGGAGAAAATGTGAAAATCCTCAACTCTAAAATTGGCCCGAATGTATCTCTTGGAAATAATACTGTTGTCATCAATTCCAACATCGACAATTCGTTAATCCAGGAAAATACGATTATCGATCATGGAAACCTAAGTAACTCAATGATTGGTAATTCTGCCAAATATTTTGGAGTTGCAAGAGAAATCTCTTTAGGTGATTATTCAGTTTTAGATTTCCTTTCAAAAGATTAAATTGATCATAATAAATTAACAACTTTGTCAAGGTTCAGAACTTTGACAAAGTTTTTTTTTGATACCAACGTGGAAATATATGTTTATTTTTGGCGTTAATATTGTAAGTTTCATCCTAAAAAAATATGCAAAAGTACATCCTTATCATAGTTTCAGCCTTACTTGTTATATCTTGTAAAGTTCAAAAAAAACAAAACACAACGCCTATTAGCACGACTAAACCTATCTCAAACAATGCAAGTTTTTTTTCTACAATAGAGAAAAAATCAACGTTTGATGCCGTTAAAATCAACAGTAAAATTGATGCTAAAACCGGCTCGTTTATTCCAACACTAGACGCGGTGATTTATATCGAAAATGGTCAGAAAGTCTGGATGAATTTGACTGCCGTTATTCTACAGGCAGCACGAGGAGTCGCAACTCCAGAAGGAATTAAAGGCTATTACAAATTGGATAAAACTTATATCGATTCTGATTTTGGTTATCTCAATAAATTACTGAATGTCAATTTTATAGATTATAATGCGTTACAGAATTTACTTTTAGGCAAGACCTTCATTCCTGTTTCTGAGAGTGATTACAATCTGACTCAGAATATTTCTGGTTTTAATTTGACTTCTAAGCAAAATCAAAAGATTACAGAAAACGGTAAAACGACAGAGTACAAAATCTCCTTGGATTATGACGCAGACTTCAACCTGAGCCACGTGCTCTTGTCAAATCCTGCTAATAATGACCAGCTGGAAATCACTTATTCCAATAGGGAAATTATCAACAATGAAAGCTTTCCAAAAAGTGTTAAAATAATTATAAAAGCTAAGAAAACGGACGAAATATTATTAGAAAATACGAAATTTGATTTTTCCCGGATGGAAACTACTTATTCCGTTCCTGCCAATTACAAAAAGACAGAGATTAAATGATTAAGAAACTAAGTTTTTTTATAAGTATCATCCTTTTCGGAAGCGCATTTGGACAAAAAGACAAAGAAGTTTTGCAAAAGCAAAATGCTGACTTGAAGAAACAAATTTCTTCTCTCAATGCGACTTTGAATCAAACCAAACAAGAGTCCAAACTTTCCATCGCATACCTCAACACTGTAAATCAGAAACTTAATCTGAGAGAAAAAGTGTACAATAATACTCAGAAGGAAAAAAGATTTATAGAAGATGATATTTACAAACGTCAATTAGAAATCAATAAAAACAACCGTGAGCTTACGGTTTTGAGAAAAAACTATGCTGAGATTCTGGTAAAAGCTTACAAAACAAAAGGTGTACAGAACAAAGTAACCTTCATTCTCTCTTCTAAAAATGTAGGAGAAGCACTCAGCAGAGTGGAATATCTCAAAAGATATTCTGAATATCAAGATAAAAAAGCAGCCGAAATTTCTAATAAAGCAAATGAAATAAAGAAAAATATTGCTTTGAAGAAGAAGTCTGCTAATGAAAAAGACAATCTTTTATTATCCCAGAAAAAAGACTTAGCAACAATAGAAATTGAAAGGATTGAGAAACAAAAATTGCTGGACGAATTCAAAAAGAACGAAGTCAAACTTACTGGTGAACTCAGACAAAAACAGACACAGTCCAAAGAATTGGAACGTCAAATCAGAAACATCATTGCAGAAGAAATCAGACTAGCAAAGGCTAAAGAAGAAGCAGAAAAGAAAGCTGAAGCTGAAAGAAAAAGATTAGCAGACATCGCTGCAAAACGAGAAAAAGACAGAATAGAAGCCGAAAACAGAGCAAAAATAGCTGCTGCGGAAGCGGAAAGAAAAAAAGCAGAACTTGAAGCTAAACGTGCCAGTGACTTAGCAGCAAGACGTGCAGAGGAGGAAAGAAAACTCGCTGAGACCAACAAGACAATTGAGAAAAAAGAAGCTGCAGAGAGAGCAAGTAGAGAAGCTGCGGACAGAGCCAAGATTGCAAATGAAAAAGTAGCATCAGCTAAAGCTAATGAAGCCGCTATCAACAAAAAAAATGAAGATGCAAAAGATGCTGCGGAGAAAAAAGTAATGAAAAACTATGATATTGGCAATGTTGTAGGAAATAATTTTGCAGAGAATAGAGGAAGAATTGGTTTCCCTGTTGAAAAGGGAACTGTAACACATCGTTTTGGCAGACAGCCGCATCCTGTTTTTAAAAATATTGTAGAAGAAAATATTGGGGTGAAAATAGCAGTTTCACCTGGAACAAAAGCTAGATGCGTTTTCCCGGGCATTGTTTCCAGCATTCAGTCTATCAATGGAAGCCGTACAGTCGTTGTGAAACACGGCGGATATTTCACAGTTTATTCAAATCTTGCCAGCACATTGGTGAAAGCAAATCAACAAGTATCTGCAGGAACGCTGATTGGAGAAGTTGGCAGTGATTTTGATGAGTCTATTACATTAGATTTCCAAATTTGGAATGGTACGAATCCAGTTGATCCATTAGGATGGGTTTCGTATTAAAAAATAATTTAACTTTGTAAAAAAATCAAGATGACATTATCCACTGTTATATTAAGTATCTCTTGGCAACATATCCTAATTGTAGCCTTGATTCTTCTTTTGTTGTTTGGAGGAAAAAAGATTCCCGAATTAATGAAAGGCTTAGGCTCTGGAATCAAAGAGTTTAAAGACGCGGTAAAAGAAGAGGACAAGAAAAAAGATCCTACTTCTACAACCAACGAACCTAATCAAAATCTATAAGAAGTATTGATGAGTTTAACAGAAAAATCATGGGAGATCTTTAACCAATCGGTTAATGATTATCACATCAATGACGATGTTAATTCTGAAGAAAACAATCCATTCCAAGCTAATAGTTTGGAATGGATTTTGTATTCAAAGAACTGGATTGATACCGTTCAATGGCATTTGGAAGATATTATACGTGAGGAAGATATCGACCCAACAGAAGCTCTTAAAATAAAAAGAAGAATTGATAAACTTAATCAAAAAAGAACAGATTTGGTAGAACAGATCGATTTTTGGTTTTATAAAAACTTCGAGAATATTACTTCTGATCCAGATGCTAGAATAAACAGCGAAACTCCGGCTTGGTGCATAGATCGATTTTCGATTTTATCTTTGAAAATATATCATATGTCTATTGAGGCTTCTCGTGAAGATGCTTCTGAAGAACATAAATTACAATGTTCACAAAAGCTAAATGTACTTTTGGAACAGAAAAAAGACCTTTCCACAGCCATAGACCAACTGCTTTCTGATATTGAGAATGGTAAAGTTAAGATGAAGCTTTATAAGCAAATGAAGATGTATAATGACGAAAGTCTTAATCCAATCCTGTATCAAAAAATGCAGAAAAAATGAAAAGTTTCCATAAACTTTTAGCGATAACACTTATTACAGCGATTTTAGGATCTTGTTCCACCAATTCAGCGGCATCGGAACAGGTACATTCTGATTTGCTTTCTGATACTTATGCTTATCTCTCTCCAGAAGCTATTGTTTATGCATCTTCAATTTCCAATCTAATTGCAACTTTTCCTAAATTCAGGAATGATGCCGTTAACAGAGAAGTTTCATCCTTGAAAGGTTCACTTTCGAACTATTTGGGAGCGGTGAGAGAATTCAATCAATCTTCTAAACACCGATCTTTAGAAGATTTTGAAAAGTATTATAAGAAAATTCAGAAACTTAGAAAATTCATGGTAAAAGATGATGACGAAGTTTTGAATCGATATATGGTTAAAATTAAAACCAATATCAATCTTTTGGAAGCTTCACAATCGAAAAGTGTTGAGACATCTATGTCTTCCAATTAATTTATTACCACTACTCTACTTAATGTTACAAATACAAGCGGAATCGAATGTTCCCACAGATTTCGGGGAATTCAGAATGATGGCTTTTTCAGAAAATGAAAAAGATTGGATGCCACATATGGCTCTGATTGCTAAAGATACAGACTTGACAAAACCGGTTAATGTAAGGATTCATTCAGAATGTATTACAGGTGAGGTTTTCCATTCCCAGAAATGTGAGTGCGGACAGCAACTGAATACAGCGATGCAATATATGCAGGAAAACGGCGGAATGATCATCTACCTTAGACAAGAGGGCAGAAACATCGGAATCATCAATAAGTTGAAAGCTTACGCCTTGCAAGAGAAAGGATTTGATACCGTTCAAGCCAATCTGGAACTGGGATTGCCAGCAGACGACCGTAATTTTGATATTGCGATAGAAATGCTTAAAAAATTAGAGGTAAAGTCTCTTAATTTAATGACCAACAATCCGGAAAAGATTAAAATCATTGAGGATAGCGATATTAACTTCAATTCTAGAATACCTTTGCAAATCAAATCCAACTTGTCCAGCGCATCTTACCTTAAAACTAAGAAAGACTTTTTCGGACATCTTTTGGATGACGAGAATTCTTAATAATAAAAACAAAAAACCGTCTTGCGACGGTTTTTTATTTGAATAAACTCAAATAAAATTATTTTTTCTTACCTGTAGCAGGACCAGCAACCGCAGTAGCCAAGTCAGCTCCAGCTTTAAATTTAGCAACAGTTTTTGCTTCAATTTGGATTGGTTTTTTAGTTGCAGGGTTGATACCTTGTCTTGCAGCTCTTTCAGATACAGAGAAAGTACCGAAACCTACTAGAGATACTTTACCGTCTTTTTTCTTAAGTGTTTCTGTTACGTTAGCAACAAAAGATTCCAAAGCTTTTTTAGCAGCAGCTTTTGTGATGTCTGCATCCTTCGCGATAGCGTCGATTAATTCAGATTTGTTCATAATATTTATTAATTAAAGTTATGTTGTTATAGCAAATATAAGACAATTTTCATATCGTGCAAATATTTTTATAAAAATTAGTGAAGTATGTATCATTCTTTTTAAATCAATGAATTTTCGACAAATCAATTTTTAACGAAAACACTCGATTTTTTGAAGATGATTTTTAATAATTTATCTTTATCCATCAACAATGATAATACGTAACAATTAATATTTACAATATTCATAAATTCATAATATCGAATATCGATTTTAAAAATATTTGCAATGTCTCTCTCAATAGAAAAATGATGCCAATTCTGAGGAATCATAAAATGTTCTTTCTCACTTTTATTATTTAGCGTAAATTTGCAACTATGTTTATCGAAGTTTTTAAATCGAAAATCCACAGGGTCCGTGTCACGGCATCAGACCTTGATTATATTGGAAGCATCACTATTGACGAAGACCTTATAGAAGCAGCCGGCTTGATTGTTGGCGAGAGAGTCTATATTGTAAACGTGAACAACGGCGAACGTTTTGACACGTACGTCATCAAAGGGAAAAGAAAATCCGGCGAAATCTGCCTCAATGGTCCTGCAGCTCGAAAAGTACAGAAGGGCGATATCATCATCATCATTGCTTATGCACAGATGAGCCCTGAGGAAGCCAAAGATTTCCAGCCAAAAATCGTTTTCCCAGACGAAGCGACCAATCTCCTCACATAATTCCTCATCACATTGGAAGAAAAGAAGCCATCATTACTCAAAAATATTCTGACAGTTTTAATTTCGATTGCGATTGCAGGATTATTTCTATGGCTTGCACTCAAAGGATTGGACTTTGACAAAATCAAAGGTTCATTACAAAAAGCCAATTACCTTTGGGTTGCGTTTGCAGGATTTTTTGGTGTTTCCGCTTATTGGTTCAGAGCCATCCGATGGAATCTTTTGTTGGAGCCGATGGGTCATAAGATTTCCAATTCCAACTCACTTTGGTCACTTTCTTTCGGTTATTTAATGAATCTTACGATTCCCAGAAGTGGTGAAGTTGCGCGTTCAACTGCACTTTATGGCGTAGAGAAAGTTCCGGTTGACAAGTCTTTTGGAACGATTATTTTGGAACGAGTTGTCGATTTGGTTTGTGTGGGAATCTTCGCATTATTGACTTTGGTTTTCAAATATGATGCGCTTTTGGCTTTCTACAAAGCGGCGACTCAACAAAAAGCTACAGAAAAAAAAGAATTAAATTGGTTTGAGCAATCTTTGCTAAAAATTGGAATTACTGATTTAGAAAAATTTTATTTCTTTTCAAAAATATCTATTGGAATTATTATAATCGCAGTCTTAACCTATTTATTCATATATAAAAAAGATAAATTAATCGATTTTGCAAAAGGGGTTTTTGAAGGTCTAAAATCTATTCTGACTTTAGAACAAAAAGGAAAATTCATCCTTTACACAGCAGGAATCTGGATTTGCTATTTTTTCGCATCTTATCTTGTTTGCTTTGCTTTGCCAGAAACTTCCAATTTCACACCTGCAGACGGCTGTTTCATCTTGGTCGTTGGAACTTTGGGAATGATAATCCCAGCAAGTGGCGGAATCGGCGCTTTTAATCTAGCAATGAAATTTGGATTCACCGCCTTATTCATTTCGATGGGAAAAGACGCCGTAAAAGGCGGAGAATTGGGACTCGCCTACTCTTTCATCACATTGCCCTTGCAAATCATCATTATGCTCGTAATGGGCTTGATTTCGATTCCGATGTTGGCGAAGAATAGGAAGATTTAACTCAGAATCATTTCAATTTTACTTCCAGTTTCTTCATCTTTAGTAATATTCAGCGAAATTGGGATTTTCTCTTTCAGTTCTTCAACGTGCGAAATAATTCCGACAATTCGATTTTCTTTCTGAAGATTCATCAATGTTTCAAAGACCAAATTCACAGATTCCGGGTCTTGTGTTCCAAAACCTTCATCAATAAAGAAAAAGTTCCTCTCCGATTTCGCCTGCGATTGCACACTTTCCGCCAAAGCCAAAGCTAAACTCAACGAAACCTGGAAACTTTGTCCGCCTGATAAAGTCTTTACACTTCGCGTTTTTCCCTCGTTCAGATAATCAATGATTTCAAATTCATTCTTGTCATTGACTTGCAAACTGAGTTGATTTCTAGTCATTCTATGGAATCTGATATTCGCGTTATCACAAAGTTGTTTCAGGTAAATCGACGAAACATATTGCACAAAACCAGCACCTTTGAAAAGGTTAGAAAGTGTATCAAGATTTGTTTTTCTTAGCAACAATTTATTTTGCTCGAGAATCAATTCTTTCTTGGTTTCAAAGCTTTTCTGCAAATCCGAAAGTTGTTTTTCGATAATTGTCAACTGTTTTTGTAATTGAGAAATATTTTCCTGAGAAACTAAAAAATCATTCTCCTTTGCCACGAATTCTGATTCTTCGAAATTGGACTCTTTCAATTTCAACTTTAAAGAATTAATGATTTCTTTCAGCGTATTAAAACTGATTTTAAAATCCTGAATTTCCTTCCGCAACGTTTGAATATCAAAATCCTGAGATAAAATCGCTTCAACTTCTTCAAGGTTTGTGAATGAGGATTTAGCTAAGACAGATTCAATCTTTTCAATATTTTCTTTTTCAGATTTTTGAAGTTCTTCAATTTGTTTTGAAATTTGGGCAAGCAAGGTTTCCTTAGAAGCAACTTTCGGCGTTGTTTCCAACAAATCCTTTTGAAATTGTTTGTATTGATTTTCGACCGAACTATTTTTGATAGACAGATTCTCAGCTTCAATTTTGATTTCTGCCGAATTTGCGGTTTCAAAATCTCTAAAATCAAGCACTTTCAAATTTTGCTTTAAATCTGAAATAGAAGTTTTCAGACTGATTTTTTTATTTTTAAAATCAACAATCGCCTCTTCAAAACGTTTGGTTTCTTTTTGTTGAATTTCTAATGTTCTTCGATGTTCATCAAGCAATTTCTCCGCAGAAGAAATTTTCTGTTCCAATACAAAAGCTTCAGTTTTCTGGATAGAAAATTGGGTTTCATTTTCTTTATCAAATTGATTCCAAATGAATTGTTCAGAATGTAGTTTCAATTTTTTATCAGATTCTGATTTTTGATTTTCCAGTTCAATTTTCTGATTTTCCAAAAGCTGTTTCAGTTCCAGAATTTTCTCAATCTGCTTCTCGTCTGTTTTAATTTCCTCAATTAATTCTTCAATATCCAGAAGTTCAGCATTCAAAGTCTTCATTGATACCGAAACATTTTCTGAGACCAAAATCTTCGGATGTTCCAGTGAGCCACAAAGCGGACAAGGCTTTCCGTCTTCGATGTTCTGAGCAAATTCTGCTAATTTTTGAGACAATTCCAAATGACTTTTCTTATTTTGATGATTTAGTTTTTTCTCATTCAAAGCAAGATTTTTGGAAGAGAATTCTTCTTTCCAGTTTTCGGGAAATTCATTCAATAAGATTTGCTGTTTCGCAATTTCCTCAGATTTCGAAAGAATATTTTTTTGAAAATTAGACGATTCGGTTTGGTAGTTTTTCCTGATTTGAAACCAGTTTTCAACTTCCATCAGAATTTTAGTATCCGTTTTCTTAGACTTCAAATCCGAAATCGATTTGGATTCAATATCTATAATTTTTTGAATCTCAATTTCCTTTTGCTTCGAATCTGAGATGGTTTTTTCGCCTTTTTCAATTCTTTCCAACAACAGATTTTTCTGAGTTTCAAAATCCAAAATCTTGGAAACATTCAACAAATCAACGGCTTTTTGTTTGCTGTTTTCAAGTTGATTGAAATCATTTTCTAATGCCGAAATATTTTGTTTTAATTGATTTAAAGTTTCAGAAAGAGCATCAAATTCAATCTTTGTTAATTCTTGAGTCTTAACATTTTGATTGATTTCAGAAGATAAACGCTTCTTTTCCGTCAACACCGATTGGAAGTTTCTTTCCGCAGTTTCAAAAACTTCCAATTGCTGTTCAAGCTTCTGGAATTTTTCATTTTCTGTTTCTTTGATGACGAATTCGGCTTCTTTTATTTTAAGATTATCAAAATCAGTTTTCAGATTTTTGAGTTTCTGAAAATTTACTTCAAGTTGATTATGAACTTCTTTTTCCTTACCAAAATTAATTTTAGAGAGATTCAGTTCTTCATTTTTTTGATTGATAAGCTCTTCTGAAACTTCCTCAAAAGTTCCCAGTTTCCCTTCGAGTTCCGCCAATTCATATTTGGTTTCGGAAACTTTCGTAGAAACTTTGTCCTGCAAATCGTATTTGTGAAGTCCGAAGATTTCCTTCATCATTTGCGTTCGGTCTTTGGCTCCCAATTCCAGAAATTCCTTGAACTGACCTTGCGGAATAATAATCGTCCGCTTGAAATTCTCATAACTCAAACCCAGAATTTCAGACGCATTCGTATGTTCCAGTGGAATCCATTCACCATTTTTTTCTTCGTAAAAACAAGTGTTGTAAACTTTGACATCATCAAAACGTTTTGCATTTCTACGAAACTCACGAACAGCGCGAAACGTTCTGTTCTCATAATTCTGAAAATCAAACTCGATGAAAGACCGATTGCTACGGAGATTCATCATATTGTAAGCACGACTGTCCTTGCTGTTCATCCTTTCAGTTTCACCATAAAGTGCAAAACTGACAGCCTCCAAAATTGAGGATTTCCCAGAGCCAACGGCTCCAAAAATCCCGAACAAGCCAGCTTGAGTCAGTTCCGAAAAGTCAATCGTTTGTCTGGTTTGATAGGAATAAAGTCCTTCTATTGTAAGTTTTATTGGAAGCATTTTGGTCGTTGGTTGATAATTGCTGGTTGATTGATTTTTGAGTCTTTAAATTTTATCTTTCTTTAAATCAATTCTTTGAAAATATCCATCAGTTCGTCATTCGGTTCCTGATTTTGATTTTTCGATTTGAAGTAATCTTTGAACAAGTCCTGAATGTCCTGATTCAGATTGATGCTTTTATCCGTTTCAATAAAATCGACGATATCATATTTAAGTTTCGGAATGAGATGAATAATGCCGTGATGGGTTTGATAAAGCAACTTTCTATCTTCAGCTTTTAGAAAGGTGTCACTTTCCAAAGTCAATTCTAACAAAGTTTCCGGATTATCTTGCAACCAGGAAATTGTATTTTCAATATTATCAAAGGTTTTCCGGAAAAGCAGTTTTCCACTTTTGATTTCGACGGTTTTGGTTTGAGGATTTTCTGCAGGTTTCAAATCTATGATATTGACAGATTTTTTCTGCCCAGCTTCACTAAAACTATAACACAAAGAAGATGACGAATAAACAACAGGCTTCTCCAATGTCCCAATATTCCGGAAGTTATGGAGATGTCCCAAAGCTGTGTACTGGATTTGAGATGGAATAATTTCCGTGTAAAGCAAGTCGGCGTTTCCAATCATAATTGGTTTTTCGCCTTCTGGTTCTTCGGGTTTTTCAGCACCTCTTTTCATCATATAAAGATGCGCCATCAGCACATTGATTCCGTTCTCGTCGCAATAAGTATCAGCTAGATTCTGCCACGTTTTTTGCAAAGAATTGCTGAGTGCTACTTCTTTATTGTCTTCTCCAAGATATTCCTTCAAACGGATTTCGTTGGCATAAGCTGTGTGAAGAATTCTTATCGGATAATCGAATTGATTTAATTTGAGTTCGATGAATCCTTTATCGGTATTGATAATTTTAAAATGCTCCAGTTCGAAAATCGGAATTTCTGCGTTAGGATGACCAATCAAAATGATTCCACACTCTTTTGCCAACGGATTTGGCGCATCAATTCTATCTGGCGAATCGTGGTTTCCTGCAATGGCAACAACCGGACGTTTTCCATTTTTGGAAAGTTGTTTCAAAGTCCTATAAAATAATTCTACCGCTTCGGTCGACGGATTGAAATTATCAAATAAATCGCCTGCAACAAGAACTAAATCCACATCCTCGGCATCAGCAATCTCCACCAACTCGTTCATTACAAGTTTTTGTTCTTCCAAACGGGAAAAATTTTCTAGGCGTTTTCCGAGATGCCAATCGGCGGTGTGAAGGATTTTCATTTTATAAAGATAGTTTTTTGATGAAAGAGGACAAAACGGAAAACCGTAAAGATTTTAGAATCGTTAAAAAAAAATCGATATATAATATTTAGACAATTCACTGACAAAGATGATTTTTTCATCAAAGAAATATCGTTTCAACAATTCTCACGAATCAATATCATTCCGTAAATTTGCTCTGTGAATCCCAACTTAGAACTTCAGCTCAAAACACTTCCATCGGAACCAGGCGTTTATCGTTATTATGATAAGAACGACCAGCTTTTGTATGTCGGAAAGGCAAAACATCTCAACAAAAGAGTCCTCTCCTACTTCAACAAAAATCAAAATGGTTACCGAACCAGAATAATGGTTTCGAAGATTCATAGATTGGAAACAACCGTTGTGAACAGCGAATACGACGCACTTTTATTGGAAAACAATCTCATAAAAGCGCATCAGCCATTCTACAACGTGATGCTGAAAGATGACAAAACCTATCCTTGGATTTGCATCAAGAATGAAGATTTTCCAAGAATATTTTTGACCCGAACCAAAATAAAAGACGGCTCCGAATATTTTGGACCTTACGCCAAAGTAAAACCAGCTAGAGTTCTGCTTGATACGATTAAGAATCTTTATAAAATAAGAACGTGTAATCTGAATCTTGCTCCAACTAAAATTGCTGAAGGAAAATACAGAGTTTGTCTGGAATATCACATCAAAAACTGCAACGGACCTTGTGAAGATTTGGAATCTAAGGAAGATTACGATGAAAAAGTAGAGGCGATAAGAGGAATTATCAAAGGTGATTTCCGCTTTGCAAAGAAATATCTGGAAGAAAGAATGTTCCGTTTCGCATCGAATCTTGAGTTTGAAAAGGCTCAGATGATTAAGAATAATATCGAGTCTCTCGAAAATTATCAGGAAAAACATACCGTCGTGAATCCAAGCATCGATGATGTTGATGTTTTCGGTATGACGAGCGATGAAACGGCGGCTTACGTTAATTATTTTAAAATCAGAAATGGCTCCATCGTTCAAAGTTTTACGACCGAAATCAAGAAAGTTTTAGAGGAAAGCGATGAAGATATGTTGGAGGAAGCTCTGGTGGAAATTCGTCAGAAATTTGATTCCACCTCCAAAGAGATTTTGATTCCCTTTCATCTCGGTTTGGAAATCCCGAATGTCAAATTGATTGTCCCAAAAGTCGGCGACAAAAAAAGAATCGTAGAACTTTCCGAGAAAAATGCGAAGGAATACAGACTTGAAAAACTAAAGCAAGTCCAAATCATCGACCCAGAAAGACACACCAACCGAATAATGGCAGAAATGCAAAAACTCCTAAGAATGCCCGTTGAGCCCAGACATATTGAAGGTTTTGACAACTCGAATATTCAGGGAACCAATCCTGTTTCGGCGTGTGTGGTTTTCAAAGACGGGAAACCGAGCAAAGCGGACTACAGAATTTTCCATCCGAAAACCGTGGTTGGTCCTGATGATTTCAAAACGATGGAAGAAGTCATCTATCGCCGTTATCGAAGATTGCTGGAAGAAGGCGAACCTTTGCCACAACTCATTCTAATTGATGGTGGAAAAGGACAATTGTCTTCGGCAGTCAAAAGCTTGAAACTACTCGGACTTTACGGAAAAATCACAATTATCGGGATTGCAAAACGTCTGGAGGAAATATATTTCCCAGAAGATTCTATTCCTTTGTATATTGATAAAAAAGCGGAGACGCTGAAAATCCTCCAACGCGTGAGAGATGAAGCTCACCGTTTTGGCGTGAAACATCACAGAACGAGACGAACAAATTCGACCATCAAATCTGAACTGGAACAAATCCCGGGCGTAGGTCCAAAATCCATAGAAATGCTTTTGACAAAACTGAAATCTGTCAAAAGAATCAAAGAAGCGGATATCGTGACCTTGGAGGAAATCCTCGGAAAAGTGAAAGCAAAAGTGGTTTGGGAGTTTTTTAATTCCTAAACCTACTCAGCCATTCCTGCAACTACTTTTTTGTAACCATTGCCATCAAAAGCTGCTTGCCTTTCTCCGCAATTGTCATTCATAATTATAAAAGTGAGCGTATCATTGGCAATTTGATATTTGTACAAACCTTCATCCTTAGAGTCGCAAGGAGAATTGCCTTCAATCTTCACCAATTTCAAGGTGCCTTGGTCTGTGAAAGAATATTTCATTTTCTCAATGACGTTTCCTTGGTAAAGAAGATCAAGATCATCTGTATTAAACCTAAAAACAACCTCAGCTGGTGTCGGAACATTAGCAATACCTTTCCACTGCGTATTGGCTAGCGGATTTGTAGTTTGTTGAGAAAAACAAAATAGACTTGACAGAAATAAGCCAGCGATTAATGAATTTGTAATTGTTTTCATAACTTTAGTTATTTAAGATTAAACAAAATTAAAACTTGATAATCAATCAATTATCAACAATTAAAGTTAATATTATAATCCGAATATCAAATAATATATTGCAATAATTTAAAATCGAAATCAATAAAGTTCCCATTCGGAATTTCAATCGTTAATTATTATCTTTGCAACCTAAAATTTAAACATGAACAAATACATAAAATTTGTAGTTGCTGCAGTCATTATCGCTTTGGGCGTTTATTTGATGTTCAACCGAAACTTTGGCTGGGGCATCGTTTTGGTGATTCTATCTGCGATTCCAATTGCGCTTTTCTTCAAAAACGAAAATATTCTTTTGGCATTTTGGCAACTCAGAAAACAGAATATGGAAAAAGCTTCAAAATTTTTATCCAATATCACCAATTACCAATCTCAGCTTCACAAAAGCCAATACGGTTATTTCCACTATCTGCAGGCTTTGACAACCGCTCAGGACAATCCTCAAAAAACAGAAGGATTGATGAAAAAAGCGCTGGATTACGGCCTGAATATGAAGCACGACCGCGCAATGGCAAAACTCAACCTTGCCGCATCAGCTCTTGCAAAAGGCAGAAAATCTGAAGCTCAAAAATTACTGGAAGAAGCAAAACAATTAGATTCTGCAGGTATGATGACCGATCAGATCAAAATGATCAAAGACCAAATGAAAATGCCAACGATGCAGAAGCATATGCACAATCCTCATATGAGACAAAGAGGAAAATTCTAAATAACAGATCAAAAGGGTTGAAACTATTTCAATCCTTTTTTTATTTTTAGGAGCCGGGAACCTGCTTTCCGTTGCAATTCCTCGCAAGCCAGCCTGTCCTGAGCCTGTCGAAGGGCCTGCTGTGGGATTTCCACTGCAATCAGGGCTATGATTCGAGTGTTTACATTTCCTGATTACTTTCGTAGCCATAGAATTTCGGAATTCTCCAATGATATTTCACAGCCAAGGTCCTGATAGAAACAATCAGAAGAATCGTAAAGATCTGAACGAGCGTATAAGACAAGATCGAATATTTCGACAACAGTAAAAATGTTCCTCCACCTACGATACAAGCCGTGGCGTATATCTCCTTTCGAAAGATCAATGGAATTCTGTTCAACAAAATATCACGGATGATCCCACCGAAACAACCCGTGATGGTTCCCAATGTCAGACAGATCAAAGGATGAAAACCTAAACTCAATCCTTTTTGGATCCCAATGATCGTAAACAATCCCAACCCAAAACTATCGAAGATAAACAGCGTCACCTTGAAATTCTTCTCAATTGATTTGAAGATCATCGTGAACACACAAGTCGTCAGGATCAATACAAACGTCAAAAGGTCGGTCATCCAAAAAACAGGAACATCCAGCAGCAGATCTCTCACAGTTCCACCACCAACAGACGTCACAAAGGCAATGATCAAAACACCAAAAGGATCCAAGCGTTTCTGCATCGCGGCAAAACTGCCCGACATCGAGAAAGAAATGGTTCCTAAGATTTCTATGATAAGATTGAATTGCTCGTGCACGGATTTTTATAATTGATGATTGATAAATGATGAATGATAAAATTGCGGCTGAATGAAATCAATTATCATTCATCGCTTATCATTTATATTGATAGTTCCACCATCACAGGACAATGATCGGAATGTTTGACCTCTGGGAGGATCACCGCTCTGGTCATTTTTTCTTTCAAAGGTTCGGAGACGAAGTTGTAATCCAAACGCCAACCTTTGTTCCTTGCTCTGGAACCAGCTCTGTAACTCCACCAGGAATATTGGTCCGGCTGGTCATTGAAATGCCGGAAACTGTCTGTCAAACTATTTTCATTCATAAACTTGGTCATCCATTCGCGTTCCATCGGGAGAAATCCGGAAGTATTTGCTAAACCAATTGGATTGTGAATATCAATCGTCTGATGACAGATGTTGAAATCGCCACTGATGATGAGATTCGGGATGGTTTTTCTGAGTTCTTTGATGTATTCTAAAAAGTCAAAGCAAAACTGCATCTTGAATTCCAATCTCTCGATGTTTGAAGCGGACGGAACGTAAACAGAAATCACCGAAAAGCCGTCAAAATCTGCCCGGATAATCCTGCCTTCGTTGTCATAACTTTCAATGCCGCAACCGGATTCTACGTGGTTTGGTTTTACCTTGGAAGCGATTCCTACGCCGCTGTAACCTTTCTTCACCGCAGAATGCCAGTAACTGTGATAGCCTGCTTTTTCCAGACTTTCGATATCAATTTGGTCATTTCCTGCCTTGCTTTCCTGAATGCAGATGACGTCCGGACTAGCGACATTAAGCCAGCCGAGGAAATCTTTTGTAAAAGCAGCCCGAATTCCGTTGACGTTGTAGGAAATGATTTTCATTGTTTATGAATTAGAATAAATGAGATAAATAATAACGATTGTGAAAACAGCTGCCAAAAGTACGACTTTCCATTTTCTTGAACCTTCATCTTCTATGAAAAGTGTATTTTTTTGACTTTGAAATTTGGTCGGGTTTTCCAGATATTCTTTTTCGTAAGCCAGAAGTTCGGGTTTGTCTCCCATCACTCTTTTGACCTCAGCCCAATCTGGGTCGGAAGGGAAAACCACTTTTTCCGGTTGATTGTTCAACTTCAATTTGACGGTAAGTTGTCCATTTTTGTTGAACGTCTTAACCGAGACATTGCTGTTACTTGAGGAATTATCTTCCGTGAAGTGTGTTTCTTTCCGCTGGACAGCTTCTACGAGGTCTTTGGAATTTTTCAGACCTATTCCAGTTTTATCAAATACTAATTTGATTGCATTCATCTTTTCATTTTGTTGTAGCAACTCTTCTATTTCCTGCCTGTCAAGATGGTGTTCTTGTAGTAATGCGTCGATGTCTTTCATAATTTCAATTTTGCTTTTAAGATTGGGTGATTCAGAATAAATTTTGTTGATTACCGGGAAATGAGTTTCGCTGAAAACCAAAGTTCGGAATTCTGAATGGAATCGTCAAAAGAAATACCAAACCTCAACATAGCCCCGATAGGAACGGCATCCTTTTTTGCTTTTTGGGGAAATCTTGTTTGGATGACAAATGTTGTGAAAGCAAAAAAGATATAGTGGATAGCGGGTTGGAATCGTGAAAAGAAGTACCAATCGTCTTGCTCCTAAAAAGAAAAAGGCGGAAAAAGCATTCGCTTCTTCCGCCCCGGTAAACCCAAATCAAATAAACTATGAAAAAACTATTTGGGTTCTAATATGCTTATCGGGATGATGACCTCCTCGAGGGAAATCCCACCGTGCTGATAAGTTTCTTTGTAATAATTCACAAAGTGATTATAGTTTTTTGGGTATGCTAGGAATATATTATTCTTCGCAAATATATATTTTGAACTTAGATTTCCCTTTGGTAGAAAGAGTTTCCCTGGGTCGTTCACCGCCCAAACGTCTTTGTCCTCGTAGGTCAAACTTCGTCCGGTCTTGTATCGGATGTTGGTGGAGGTTTCTCTGTCGCCAACTACCTTACTAGGTTTTTTAACATAAATTGTGCCGTGATCGGTCGTGATCACCAATTTGAATCCACTTTCTGCGGCCAACTTGATGATTTTCAGCAATGACGAGTTCTCGAACCAGTTGTAGGTGAGCGACCTGAAGGTTTTATCGTCTCTAATTAATTGATTTACAATATTATTATCGGTTTTTGCGTGGGACAAAATATCGATGAAGTTGTAAACAATCACTAACAGGTCATTGTTCTTGTGCTGATTGAAATCCTCTAAAATCTTTTTTTCGAAGTCTGAGTTTAGGATTTTCAGATATTTCATCGATTTGCTGGATAGTCCCAAACGTTTCATTTGGTCTTCCAGGAAGTCTCTTTCGAATTCGTTTTTGTTGCCTTCTTCGTTGTCATTGAACCAATTATTAGGAAATCTTTTCTCGATTTCTGATGGCATCAATCCTGCGAAGAATGAGTTACGCGCATATTGCGTCGCCGTTGGCAAAATGCTGAAATAATAATCTTCGGAAGTTTTGTTGTAGAACTTGGTAAATAATGGTTCTATCACTTTCCACTGGTCGTATCTCAAGTTGTCGACCATCAAAAGAAGGACTTTGTCGTTCTCTACCTCTGGTTTCACTTTGTCTTTGAAAAGCGTGTGGCTCATCATAGGTTTATCGTTGCCGTGAAGCCAGTCTTCGTAGTTATTTTCTATGAATTTCGAGAATTGGATGTTCGCTTCTTCTTTTTGATTTTGAAGCAGATCGGCGAACTCGTTATCGGAGACTTTATCGAATTTTACTTCCCAATTCAGAATCTTTTTATAATATTCCGCCCAATCTTGATAAGTTCTCAAATAAGACAATTCCATACTCAGATTTCTGAATTCCTGCTGATAATCAACGATTGTTTTTTGCTCAACAAGAGATTCACTTTGAAGGATTTTTTTGAGTGATAAAAGGACCTGATTTGGATTTACAGGTTTCAAGATATAATCCTCGATTTGTGACCCGATTGCTTGTTCCATAATGTGTTCTTCCTCACTTTTGGTGACCATCACGATCTTGATCGCGTTATCTTTTTCTTTGATCATTGGAATCGCTTCCAGACCAGAGATCCCAGGCATATTTTCGTCCAGAAGTGTCAGCACAAATTTTTGTTTTTCTATCAATTCCAAAGCCTCATTCACGTTGTTCACGGGCGTTACCGTGTAACCTTTGTTTTCCAAAAAGACAATATGAGGTTTGAGAAGGTCTACTTCATCATCGATCCATAAAATTTTTCCTGACATATATTTTTATTTAGTTTTAAAGCATCAAAATTATGACCAAAATATCACAATAATATGTAAATAACAGATGATGGGCGTTAAATATTAGTTAAAGGGAATTTTTATTTTTTTATATTTGAGTAAAACTAATCTCCCAGAATGAAATCCGCCTTAAGTCTACTATTGATTTTCAATTTTACATTGTTTTTCTCGCAGGATTTTGAATGGGGAAAACTCTCTCAGGAAGAGATTGATTTGAAAATTGTTCCTTTTGAACAAAGCGCCGATGCTGTAATTTTAAAAGAAAGAGGTGAGCTTGTTTTTACAAATGACGGCTATACTTTACTACTGTACAGAAAGATTAAGATTTTATCGGAAAATGGTTATTCGTTTGTGGATAGAAAATGGAGCTACAACAGCAGTTCCAGATTTGACAATGTGACTGTTGAGAAGGCTCATACTCTTAATTTTGACGGCGAAATTTCTGAAAGCATTATTGAGAAAAAAGATATTATTATCAACAAAACAGATAACGGAATCACCGAGGTAGCAGTTGCATTCCCCAATGTAAAAGTAGGTTCTGTCATAGAATATCTAGTTCAAATGAAAAGACCATTTATTTTATACGCTTATCCCTGGGATTTTCAAAATACTATACCAACTATCTCATCATCTTTTAAAGTAAGATCTGTTTCAGATCCCAACTATAAATTGATATTAAAAGGAAGGAGATTAACCGAGAAATACGCAAATCAAAAATCAAAGAAGGAATGGGAACTCAGAAATGTTCCGAGCTATAGCAAATTCAATCACGTCTACAATCTCTATGAATACATAGAATACATTATGTTCCAAATGATGAACAGATATGGATATGATGACGATTACTACAAACAGAAGACTTGGAAGGGGTTCAAAAAACTTATTAACCGGGATATAAAAAACAGCATCAAGAAAGTCGATTTTCAGGAGATAGCTTCCAAAATAGAGTCAGGAGAAAATAAGTTGGAGACCTTGAAAAACTGCGTCCAATATCTTCGGAATAATTATAAATGGGATAATTATCTTGCTGCAAACACAAATAATCTGAAAGAAAATTTTATTAAACTAAAGACTGGTAATGCAGCAGATTTCAATATATTTTTACAAGGTATTTTGAAAGAAAAAAATATTCAATCACAATTAGTTATAAATAGTTTGAGAAGCAATGGGAAAATCATCATAGGATATCCTATTTTTTCAAAACTGCAAACATTAGTCAATATAGTAACCATAGACAATGACGAAAGGGTAATGATAGATGCAGCAACTTCCACAACTAAAGAAATCAAATATCTTTCTACTAATTACTTTAATTATATCGTTTTGGATTTAAATTCGGGCGAAGACAATTTTATAGTTGTCTCTCCAAACCTTTCAGAATATATCTCTCAACAGGAATTAGAAATAATAAACAATTCTTTGAAGCTAAATATCAGAGATCAGTTTAAAGGTTACTTTCAAGCAGAGTCTTATGAAAAACAATTTGTTATTAATGCCCCAATTATAAAAAACTCCGACCCTAAGATTAAAGAAGTTAATGATTGGACTGTCAGTTATAAGAATTTGATTTTGGACAATCCGAATTCATCTTTCGTCCTAATCGAAAATCCTTTTACAGAGAAAATTAAAGAGTTGAAAGTAGATAAAGACCGCGACTATCCAATAGAATTGGATTTTCCCTATTTAAAAACAATTCAGCTCAAAATTAAAATTCCGGATGGCTACAAATTAGATACTGATAATTTCCAAGAAACTATTTCAGCATTTGAAGGTAGATTACAATATACTCAAACTGTCGAATACAAAGAAAATAACGAGGCATTTATCACTTGGTCTCTTCTTATCAACCAAATTATTTTTCAGCCGAAAGAAATTAGCGCTTATATTGATTTTACAAATAAATTTTCAAATACTATTTCTAAAATCGCAGTTTTGAAAATAAAATAAAAAAACTTTGCCGCTGCCGACAAAGTTTATAATTTTTATTAATTGGAAAAGCTGATCAATTCCTTTTTCTGAGCGTTGTAGAGATGGAACTCCAACATCTTGAAAGAATCTCTAGGAATGATAGTTACCCATTTTTTGTATTTGATGAACCATTTGTTTTGGATGCTCGCCAGACCTTTGGTCAGATAAGCTTCTACAAACGGATGCACGTGGAGGAAAAGTTTTCCTTTCTCTGTGGCCATTATGGTTCTGATGGAATCTTCCATCTTTTCGATGATCACGATCGGGGCGATGATCTCGCCGTCCTTGTTCGGATTTTCTTCGTTGGTCTCGATGCTTTTTTCTGCGCGGACACGCTGTCTTGTCATCTGGATCAGACCAAACTTGGAAGGTGGTAAAATCTTATGTCTTGCCTTGTCACGCTTCATCTCGTCTCGGAAATGTTCGTACAATTCTTTTCTGTGTTCCGCATCCACCATATCTATGAAATCCACGACGATGATTCCGCCCATATCGCGAAGACGAAGTTGTCTAGCAATCTCTGTGGCCGCCATTTTATTGACTGTCAAAGCGTGCATTTTGTTGGTTGATGAGGATGAAATATTGTTTCCAGAATTCACATCCACCACGTGAAGGGCTTCTGTGTGCTCAATCACGAGATAAGCACCTTTTGACGCAGGAATATTCACGTGTTTTCCGAAACTCTGTTTCAACTGTTTTTCAACATTGTAATATTCCAAAAGCGGAATATGAGAATCGTAGAACTGAACGATATTCTTACGTTCGGGAGCAATGACCTCGATGTAAGCTTTCATATCCTCCACCATTTTTTCGTCATCACAAATGATGCTTACGAAATCCTGGTTGAAGTTGTCTCTCAGAATCGAAGATGCTTTGTCCTCTTCACTTAAAATCTTACTAGGAACTTTATTTTTCTGGATATTCTTGAAAGTCGTTTCCCACTTTTTCACCAGCTGATTCATATCGTTATGAAGTTCAGCCACTTTCTTCCCTTCAGCCACTGTTCTGATGATGACACCAAAACCTTCTGGACGAATGCTTTCGATCAAAGTTTTAAGACGTTCTTTTTCAGCGCCGTCGCTCACTTTTTTGGAGATCGAAATTTTATTATCAAAAGGAATCAAGACCAAAAATCTTCCCGTAAGCGAGATCTGTGTAGAGATACGCGGTCCTTTTGTTGAAATTGGTTCTTTGGTGATCTGAAGTAGTACAACATCGCCTGCAGCCAACACTTTGTCCACCGTTCCCATCTTGTCGATGTCTTTGGCGTGCTCAGCATTTTTGAGACTTGGCGTTTGTTGTTTTTTGGAAATCGTGTTTTTCAGGAATTTCTGGTAGGATAGAAATTGAGGTCCCAGATCTTGGTAATGCAGAAACGCATCTTTGTCTGTCCCAATGCTCACGAAGGCGGCATTGAGGTTTGGGGCAAGTTTTTTTATTTTCCCTAAAAATAGGTCACCAACTACGAAATCGGATTTGGTTTTCTGCTCGTGAAGTTCAAAAAGGCGTCCATCTTCCAACAATGCGATCTTTGAAGCGTCTTCCTCATTGGAAATTATCAGTTCTTTCTTCATAACTTCATAAACGGGTTTTTTACTAAATTAGGTTGTAAATATAAAACAAAAATATAGTTGGCAAAAGACCAACTATATTTATATGTATAAGACGTTGAAAAATTACTATTTTTTCTTCTTGTGTCTGTTTGCTCTTCTTCTTTTCTTTCTTTTGTGAGTTGCAACCTTATGTCTCTTTCTTTTTTTTCCGCTTGGCATAATTTATATTTTTATACGTTTATATTCTATTGATTATTTAACTGCAACTTTAGTTTTTACTTTTTCTACAAAAGTTTTTGAAGGTTTGAAAGCCGGAATATTGTGGGCAGGAATTTCAATTGCTGTGTTCTTAGAAATGTTTCTTCCTGTCTTAGCCGCTCTTGTTTTGATGATAAAAGAACCAAAGCCTCTTAAGTAAACGTTATCTCCATTATACATAGAGGTTCTGATTTCTTGCATGAATGCTTCTATAACTTTCTGTGTATCATTCTTTTCTACTCCCAGCTTGTTCGAGATGGTATTTACCAATTCTGCCTTTGTCATTTTATAATTTTCTTTATATTTTTGGTGTGCAAATATAAGATATATTTTTGAAAACAAACAAACAAAATGCTGATTTTCTTCACATTGGGAAAAAGCTAATAAAGTGGTATGATACTAATGCCAGACAACTTCCTTGGAGAGAAAATCAGCATCCTTATAATATATGGATATGCGAAATTCTTTTGCAGCAAACTCAGGTAAAACAAGGCCTCGGACATTACCTCAGATTCATAGAAAGATTCCCGAATGTCGAGGAACTCCACAAGGCTCCGGAAGATGAAGTTTTGTTGTATTGGAAAGGCTTGGGCTATTATTCCCGTGCCATCAATCTCCACAAAGCGGCACATCAGATCATCGAGGAATTTGATGGTAAATTCCCGACGCATTATCACGACATTCTGAAACTGAAAGGCGTTGGAAAATATACAGCTGCAGCAGTCGCAAGTATTTGTTTCGATGAAAAGATTCCAGCGATCGATGGGAATTTCTATCGGGTTTTGTCACGAATCTTTGCAGATGATTTTGATATGTCGAGTTCCAAAGCGTTTCAATATTTCACGGATTTGGCTTTATTAATAATGCCAGAAGACAAACCTGGGGATTTTAACCAAGCAATTATGGACATTGGTTCCGAAATCTGCAAACCAAAAAATCCACTTTGCGGAGAATGTCCTGTGAATGATGATTGCATCGCGTATCAAACGGGAAGAATCTCAGAATTTCCTGTGAAAACCAAGAAAGCAAAAGTCACAGATTTGAGTCTGAAATATTACTTCATCAAATTTCAAAAACAATTTCTCATCAAACAAAGAGGAAATGATTTCATCTGGAAGAAATTGTATGAATTTCCGACCTCGGTTCCTGCAGAATGGGAAGAATTAATTATCAATTCGAAGATCATCAATCACAAACTGACGCATAAAAATATGACGATCGAGATCAATACAATCGAATTGGAATCTAAAAAAGAATTGGAAAAATTCGCTTCGGATAATGATTTTATCATTGTTGATGAAAAATTGGCGGATGAAAAATCTTTTCCTAAACCATTGGAGAATTTTTATAAAAAACGAGATGTTGCAGAAATTGGAAAATTGCCGTTTTAACTAATTTTAAATTATCACTTGAACTTCATTATATTTGTCGAGAATTTGGTTCCCGAAAAATCGGGATTAAATGGGAATGAAGTGTAAATCTTCAACTGTCCCCGCAACTGTAAATCGCAAAAAAGAGATTTTGTAATCTTTGCCATTGTCTGCAATTAAGGATGAGAAGGCGCAAAATCAGCGAAAGTCAGGAGACCTGCCAGAGAAAATTTAAAAATAAATGCTTTCGGAGGAAAGGCAGATTGTAATGAAACCACTATTTACACTTTTTTCCCTGTTAATCTTGCATCAATTTTCCGCTCAGGAATCTTTGATTGACACGGTATTTATTGATAATCAATTCAATAAGACTGGAAAAACGGCGAAAATATCCCGAATCAATTCTGAACAGATTTTAGAAAATTCGACATCGCTTTCTGATGTTCTGAGATTTCAATCTAATATTTACATTAAAGAAAATGGCCGTGGCGCAACCTCATCGCCATCTTTCCGTGGAACAGGTGCGCAGAGAACAGCTTTTGTTTGGAATGGAATCAATGTGAATTCTATATTTTTAGGCCAAGGCGACATCAATAATTTGAATCTTCTGAGCTATGAAAATGTCGGAATCAAATTTGGTGGTGGAAGTGTGATCTACGGAAGTGGTGCGATTGGCGGTTCTGTTCACCTGAATAACACTTTGGATTTTGATAAAGGTGTTCACGGAAGTTTATTTTCTGAATATGGCTCTTTTGGAACGCTTAATTCTTTCATTAAAACAAAATTTAGCAATGAGAAATTGAGTTTCAGTTTTTCTGCAAATCATTCGAAAAGTGACAATGATTATGAAGTTCCCGAGAAGAAATTCATTAATAGAAACGGGCAATATCAAAATACGGGATTCAATCTTGGTTTGGCTTATAAAATTACTGAAAACAACGAATTCTATTGGCAAACTCAGCATTACGACAGCGATCAGCACTACCCTATTTTTGATGAAAATCAAACCAAACCCAAATATTTAGTTCAGACTTTCAGGAGTTTGGCTGGTTGGAAATCACATTCAAACAAATTAAAAAATGATTTGAAATTGGTTTATCTGGAAGACAATTTTCAATATTTTGGTGACATCAACAAAGCAAAATCCAGCGGTGGAACAGGGAAACAATATATCGTTCGAAATGACCTCGATTATTTTGTTTCAAACAAATCTTCTTTTAATCTAATTTCAGAATATCAATACAATCAAGGCGAAGGTTACCAATCGGGAATTCAGAATCCGAAGAGAAATCAAGTCAATCTTTCTTTGCTTTACAGTAATAAAAAACTGGCAAAATTCTACTGGGAATTGGGCGGTAAATATGACTTTGTAGAAGGTTATGAAAGTCCGTTTTTGTTCTCGGCAAGCGGAAAATATAAGGTGAGCGATTGGTATCAAACTTCAATCAATATTTCCAGAAATTTCAAAGCGCCAACTTTCAACGATTTGTTTTGGACGCCTGGTGGAAATCCAGATTTGAGAGCGGAAACGTCGTATCAGGCGGAGATGTCCCATTATTTTAGTTATCAAAATTTCAAATTGGGAATCACGCCTTATTTTATCAAAATGAAAGATATGATCCAATGGGTGCCGATGACTCCAGCGGTCTGGTCGCCCATCAATGTGGACAAAGTCGATTTTTATGGTCTGGAAACGGAATTATCTTTCAACAAAAACTGGACAAATCAAAAATTAAATTCTCAAATCAGCTATTCTTATACAAAAGCAATTGACCAAGAAACGAAGAACCAATTGAGTTACGTTCCAATTCATCAGATCAATTTCAACACCAACTATCAATACAAAATCTTTGGAATTTTTTTCCAAGCTTTGTATAACAGCAAGCGATTTACTAACAATACGGAAAGTAATTCTCTCGAAGATTTCTTAGTTTTGAATGCTGGAATTAATTTTAATCCAATCAAAAACATTCAAGTTGGTTTTAAAGTGAATAATATTGCGAATCAGATTTATGAAACGGTGAATTATTACTTTATGCCGAAGAGAAATTATGCTGTCAACCTAACTTTAAAATTTTAAAAATAAATATATTATTGACTCGCATTCAGCGATAAACATAATTCAAATAAAAAAACAATAAATAAATATATTATGAAATTCAACAGATTTTTAACCGCATTTTGTGCTTCTATCCTACTTGTAGTGGCATCTTGTGACAATGACGATGAGATTTACGACAATCAGGAAACTTCTTACAGTGGGATTTTGGTTACCAACGAAGGTAATTACGGAACACCAAGTGGCGAAGTTTCTTTTATCCCTTCAGATATTTCTACAATAGAAAATAACATCTTCAAAAAGGTAAATAACACTGCTCTGGGTGATGTGGTGAACAACATGGGATTCTCTGGAGATCAGGCTTACATCATTGCCAACAATTCCAACAAGATTGAAATCGTAAACCGTTTCAGATTCAGCAAAACAGCGACTATTACGGACAATGTGAAACAACCGAGATTTATCACTTTTGCAAACAATAACTATTACGTCACCAACAGCACCTATTTGGGTGATCAATATGTTGCCATTTATAATTCTGCCAACAACAGTTTCGTAAAAAAGATTACGTTCACGGATACTGTTGAGAGAATTGTATCTGCTGGTAACAAAGTTTTTGTTCAGCACGCATCATACGGTTTTGGAAACAAAATCTCTGTTATTAGCACTACCAACGAAGTGGAAAAAACCATCACGCTTCCACACGGGCAAATCAGCAAAACGGTTGCAGCAGACAACTTTGTCTACACGCTGACGCAGGACGGAACAGACACTTATCTGTATCAAATCAATGCAGCAGGAAATATTGCAAAAGAAACCAAATACGCAGGAATCGCAAACGGAGAAAATCTGAGCGTTGAAAACAATCAGGTTGCATTTAATTCTAAAGGCAACGTTTATGTTACCACAATCTCAAATACTACAACGCCGGCACCAGCCTTCACGATTGCGCCTTTCGCAGATTATTCTACCATTTACGCCTTGGAAATCATAGACGGTAAAATTTTCATTTCTGATGCAAAAGATTATCAGGAAGTTTCTAAAATTTCCGTTTACTCATTGACTGGTACACTTCAAAAATCCTTTTCAGCAGGTATCATAGCTGGAGGTTTTTATAAAAATTAGTTTTTCATCATTTGTGTTTTTGGAATCCTGTCAAACTTTGGCAGGGTTCCTTTTTTATTTTAGATATGACAAAATTTATACTTCACTCATCTCATTCAGCATAAAATTTGCTTAATGCCAAGCGAAATAAAAACCTTAATTTTATAAAAAATTCGCAATGAGGGAAAAGATTGTCATCATCGGAGGTGGATTCGCAGGTCTGCAACTTGCACGGAATCTTAATAATCAAGGAAAATACAAAGTGATGGTCATAGATAAAATGAACCATCATATGTTCCAGCCTCTCTTCTACCAAGTGGCAACCGGACGGATAGAACCTTCTAACATCTCCTTCCCTTTCAGAAAGATTTTTCAAAGGTCAAAAAATATTCAGTTCCGAATGACGGAGGTGAAGAAAATCATTCCGTCTGAAAATAAAGTAATTGGCGAAGACGGTGTTTTCACGTATGACAAACTCGTGATCGCAACAGGCTGTAAAACCAACTTTTTCGGCAACCAAAAGATGCAAGACCTGGCGCTCGGAATGAAAAACACACAGGAAGCCATCACGATTCGTAATCACATATTAATGACTTTCGAGAAAATGATCATCGAAAGAAAAGCCAGTGACGATGGGAATTGGAATCTAGTAATTGTAGGAAGCGGACCAACAGGTGTTGAGTTGGCGGGTGCATTTTCTGAAATGAAATCCCACATTCTCCCAAGAGATTACCCTAGAATGAATTTTTCCGACCTCAATATTATTTTAATAAGTTCCGGCGACAAACCTTTGGAAGCGATGAGTCAGGAATCCCAAGATGCTGCCGAAGAATATTTAAAACAACTGGGTGTCAATTTTCTAAAAAATGAACGAGTGACAGATTACGACGGCGAGATCATCTATATGAAAAGTGGAAACTCTATTCCAACAAACAATGTGATCTGGGCAGCGGGCGTCACCGGAAATATTATTGATGATTTTAATATAGAAAACCTTGTGAGAAACCGATACATCGTTGATAGATACAACAAAGTTAAAGGTTTTGACAACATCTTTGCGATTGGAGATATTGCCTATATGGAAACGCCAAAGTATCCACAAGCGCATCCACAACTAGCAAATGTGGCCATCAATCAAGGGAAAAATCTGGCTAGGAATTTCAAAAAAGAGTCGGAAAAAGACTGGACAGAATATGAATATATCGACCGTGGATCGATGGCGACCATTGGAAAACACCGCGCAGTTGTCGACCTTCCGAAATTTAAATTTCAGGGATTTCTTGCTTGGTATTTCTGGATGTTCTTACATTTGATGCTGATTCTGAGTGTTAGAAACAAGCTGGCCATTTTCTTCAACTGGATGTGGAGTTATATCAACAAAGATTCTTCATTAAGGCTAATTATTGCGCCATCAAGAAAAAACGCTACAGAACAGTAATATAATCGATAGCTGATAAATGATAATTGATTGCAATTCATCACTTATCATTCATCATTCATCATTTATAATTATGCGAATAGACATCATAAGTGTACTTCCAGAACTGATGGAAAGCCCGTTCCAAACCTCGATTTTGAAAAGAGCGATGGAAAAGGGATTGGCAGAAGTGCATTTTCACAATATCAGAGATTGGAGCACCAACAAACACCGCAAAGTGGATGACGAACCTTATGGCGGTGGTGCAGGAATGATAATGACAGTCGAACCTTTGGACCTCTGTATTTCTGAACTGAAATCGCAAAGAGAATACGACGAAATCATCTATCTCACACCGGAAGGCGAAACTTTGAACCAAAGAATTGCCAACACACTTTCAATCAAAAAAAATCTGATTTTCCTTTGTGGACATTACAAAGGTGTTGACCAACGTGTTCGTGACCTTCACATCACGAAGGAAATTTCCATCGGAGATTACGTTTTGACAGGTGGAGAATTGGCAGCGTGCGTCTTGGCAGATTCCGTCATCCGACTTTTGCCAGGCGTTTTGAATGATGAGCAGAGCGCATTGACAGACAGTTTCCAGGACAATCTTCTTTCGCCTCCAATCTACACAAGACCAGAAACTTACAAAGGATTATCTGTCCCAAAAATCTTGTTAAGCGGAAACACTTCAGCCATTGAAGATTGGTTGCACGACGAAGCGGTACGAGTGACGAAGGAAAGACGACCGGACCTTTTGGAGTAATTTCAATAATAAAAACAAAAACTTTTAACCAATTTCAAAAACACAAATGAGACACTTTTTCAAACTGGCTGGCTTTGTTGTCGCTATTCTACTGACATCTTGTAAAGCCGAAGCACAACAAAAGGACGATTATTCAGCTAAAATTGACAGCTTAATCAAAAGCACCACTCTACGTACTTTCAACGGAGTCGTTTTCATTCAACAAAATGGAAAGAAAAAATATTCTAAGGCTTTCGGTTACGTGGATTTCAACAAGAAAACGCCTTTGAAAATTAACGATAGATTTTCGACAATGTCCATCGCCAAGCAGATTACAGCAACCTTGATTTTGCAGGAAGTTGAAAAAGGAACGATTGATTTGCACGTCCCAATTCGCAAATATTTGCCGGATTTCAAATATTCGTGGGCAGATTCCATTACCGTTCATCATTTACTAAATCACACTTCGGGACTTTACAGCGATGATTTGAAACCTACTTTGAAATTGAAAACGGGAACGGAATTCAGTTATTCTAATGTCGGATATTCTGTCGCGGGATTGGTTTTGGAAAAACAAAGTGGGAAAAGTTACGAGGAATTGGTGAGGGCATTATTCAAAAAATGCAAGATGACTGACAGCACCTATCCTAACGAAAACAACAGTAAATTTTTGACAAAAGGCCACACCATTAGAAAAGACGGCAGTTTCAAATTGAATGAAAAATCAGGTTTTGAAACTTCTTATTATTTTGGAAGTCATCTGATTGTGACCGCACCGGATTTGGCCAAATGGAATGAGTGTTTGCACAACGGAAAACTGTTGAAACCCGAAACATATAAATTGATGACCAATTATTCCACCACAGCAACACATCAACTTTTCAGTGAAAATCCGATTGGTTATGGCTACGGTTTGAGAATCAATGACAAGGCTGATATCTACGAAATCGGGCACACGGGTTTTCATCCGCGCGAAGGTTTTACGGCGGTCAATCTATATTATCCAAAGACCAAAACGAGCGTTATCGTAATGGAAAATGTGGCGAATGAAAACTTTGATATTGCCTATTATTTCGAGCAGGAAATCAGAAATATTGTGATGGATTCTCAACTTTTGAATTAGATGAACACTAAATTTTATATCATTCCCGCATTGCTATTTTTAGTTTTTGTAGGTTGTCATTCAAATAAAAAAGGAACCGAAAAAGATTATATTTTCTTTCTGCATAATAAATTTCTTGAAGAAAATCCTGATGGAAATTTCGCAGATAAATACAACGTAACAGTTGATTACAAAGGCATTTTACAGTCTTTCAAAAATGACGGCTTTGTGGTTTTCAGCGAAAAAAGAAGTACAAAAGCCAATGAACGTGCATTTGCAAACAAAGTCGTTTCTCAAATCGACAGTTTAATTTCAAAAGGTGTTCAGCCCAATCACATCACGGTTATCGGAACTTCAAAAGGTGGTTACATTGCACAATTTGTTTCCACTTTTGCGAAAAATCCAGATTTGAATTTTGTATTTATTGGCAGTTTTCAAGATTCTGATATTGAAGAGATTCCCGAAATCCAGTTTTGTGGGAATATTTTGACAATCTATGAGAAATCTGACATATTTGGTGTTTCAGCAATTAGGCGAAAAGAAACTTCAAAACTTAAAATCAATCATTTTAAAGAAATTGAATTGAACACAGGTTTGAAACACGGATTTCTTTACATCGCTTCGGACGAATGGATAAAGCCTTGTAAAATGTGGGCAAAACGAAATTATCATTAGTAAATTAAAATACAAAACATTAAATGATATCAAATACAATTGACAGACTTAAATATCTATGTGAAATAATTCCAAATCTATTGTTGAGTATAGATGATGAAACGTTCAGTCAAAAAACGAGGGCAGATAAATGGAGCAAAAAGGAGATTATTGGACATCTTATAGATAGTGCTACCAATAATCACCAGCGGTTTGTGCGTGCTCAGTTTGAAGAAAAACCAAATATTGTGTATGACCAAAACAATTGGAATTATTATAATCATTATCAAGAAATCGACAAAAAACAAATCATTGATTTTTGGACGGTTTACAACAAGCAAATCTTGGAATTGGTCAGTAGAATTTCACAAGACAATTTGCAACGTGAATGTCTATTGGGTGAACAATCTTTGACTATCGAATTTTTAATTAATGATTATATTACTCATCTGGAACATCATCTGAAACAAGTTGTGAAGTATTAGTCAAGCTAAAATAATTTACTCAAAATTTAGAATTCCAATGTCAAAATATATTTTAATATTGTTTTGTGTACTCACTACACAGATAATAAAAGCTCAAGCATCAACAATCTATTCAAAATCCTACGGGAACAACGAAAATCCCGCGATTATTTTCATCCACGGAGGACCGAGAGGAAATTCGACTCTTTTTGAAGAAACTACTGCGCAAACATTGGCCGACAAAGGATTTTTCGTCATCGTTTACGATAGACGTGGAGAAGGTCGTTCGGTTGACACTAGCGCAACTTTCACTTTTCAGGAAGCAATTAAAGATTTGAATGGGTTGTATCAAAAATATCACCTCAAAAAAGCAAATATACTTGCACACAGTTTTGGAGGGCTAGTGGGAACGCTTTTTTCTGAACAAAATCCTAAAAAAGTGGAATCTTTGATTCTGGTTGGCGCACTATTTTCGCAACAGGAAACATATGACCACATCTTAAAATCTTCAAAACAAATTGCCGAAGAAAAAAAAGATAGCCTGATACTAACTAAAATTGTTGAAACTGAGATTTTAGATAAAAATTCAGCCGAATATCGAAAGAAAACTTATGAAATTGCGAGTCACAACAATTATTTTAAAATGCCAAATCCGACTGCAGAGTCCAATCAACTAAGAGCAAATTATGAGTCAAGTGAAGTTGGTAAAAATAATATCAGAAATGATAATGCGCCGATTTTGTTTTATAAAAATGAAAGTCGAAACAACATCGACACAAAATCAATTTTAAAGAAAATAAAGACACACAATGTAAAACTATTTGCAATTTACGGAAAACAAGACGGTATTTTTTCAGCAAAACAATTGAACAATATGAAAAGTATTGTCTCGGATAAAAATTTGAAACTTATTGATAATTGTTCGCATTATCCTTTTGTAGACCAGCAAGAGAGATTCATCAACGCAATTGCAGGATGGTTAAAGTAATTTTTTCATTATGAAAAAAATAATCACTCTATTTTGTCTATTTCTTTTTTCTATTCAGACATTTGCTCAAAATATGGATGAACTTCGGAAAGAAATTAATCAAATCATTTCCGCAAAAAATGCAACAGTCGGGATTTCATTAAAAGGAATTGAAAACCAAGACACTTTGAGCATCAATGGAAATATGAATATGCCGATGATGAGCGTCTTCAAATTCCACATTGCGCTGGCGGTTTTGAACGAAGTGGACAAAGGTAAACTGGCTCTGAATCAGAAAGTTTTCATTAAAAAAGAAGATTTGAAGGAAGATACTTGGAGTCCAATCCGTGAAGAATTCCCCAATGGCAATATGGATTTGACCATTGACCAATTGTTGCGCTACACGGTTTCTCACAGCGATAATAACGGTTGCGATATTCTTTTGGAATTGATTGGCGGAACGGAAACGGTTCAGAAATTCATTAATAAAATTGGTGTCAAAGATTTTACCATCAAAATGAATGAAGACCAAATGCGGACTTGGGAAAATCTCTACATCAACACCACAACACCGATTGCAACGACAGAATTATTAGACAAATTCTACAACGGAAAAGTTCTGAAAAAAGCCACCACAAAATATCTCTATCAAATAATGGTTGAATGTTCCAGAGGAACAACTTGGATGAAAGCTGGGCTTCCCGACGGAACAGAATTGGCGCACAGAACTGGAATTTCCGGAACAAATGATAAAAATTTGCGTGTCGCGATGAACGATATTGGAATAGTGAAACTTCCGAATGGTAAACATTTTTTCCTTTCCATTTATCTGAAAAACATTACCGAACCGAGAGAAGACACCGAGAAAATCATTGCAGATATTACAAAAGCCATTTGGAATTATTTTATCAAGAAATAAACAGCTTTGGTTTTGGAATAATTTATGATTTTCATAGTTGAAATATACCTTTCTAAATATTTTTAGAGAGGTTTTTTATTTATTTTATTAATTATTATCTTTATTCAAAATTGGATTTATGCAGAAGACGGTTTACGATAAAAGTGAGTTGCGCAATTTTGTGAATGACAGCATTTCGGGGAAAGTGAAGACGCTTGAGTTTTACCTTAATTTCTCTCTGGAAGCCAGCCGGGACATCAAGAAAACTTCAAAATACGATTCGATAAGAGAAGAAATCCAGGAGGAAATTTATCTTTTGGACAAACAAATGGTTTCGCTGAAAAATATGCAACGCGAAATGCGAAGAGTCCTGAACTCCGTTTCCGACAAGGTGAAACTCGGCTCGCTGGTCATCACAAACAAAGCTCGTTTTTACATTTCGGTTTCTTTGGGTGAATTTTTCTTCCAAGGCGACCGCTTCTACGCCATCTCGCCAGAAAGTCCAATGGCGCAAACGATGATGGGAATGCAAGCCGGCGATTCCTTTGTCCTCAATAAAATCGGACAGGAAATTGTGGAGGTTTTTTAGAGTGATGGAAGTCGGGTGATGGATGATGGAAGTTTCCAGCGTGAGTCTTATCACTTTGTCCTTTTGCCTTGATTCTTGTATCTTTGAATATGGAAAACGCTAAAATTTTAAAAAATATCATAGAAGAGCGCAGAAGCATCTTCCCAAAAGACTACTCCGACAAAGAAATCCCTCAACATATTCTTGACGAAATACTAAGCAACGCCGTTATGGCGCCCAATCACAAGCGCACAAAACCTTGGCGTTTCAAAACTTTCCAAGGTGAGGAAAAGCAAAAATTGGGATTGGAACTTCAAAACATATATAAAAATTCCACAGCAGAAGCTCAGTTTCTTCAGAAGAAATATGATGATATTGGCTTTAAGATTTCAAAAGCGAATGTTGTGGTTTCAATCGTGGTCAATTTCAGTGGATTGGTTCCAGATTGGGAGGAGATTTCGGCCGTTTCTATGGCGGTCCAGAATATGTATTTGACTTGCACGGCAAACAATATCGGTTGTTATTGGAGTTCTCCAAAAATCGTTGAGCAACTGAAAGATGCTTTGACCATCGAAGAAAACCAGCAATGTTTGGGATTGTTCTATATGGGAAGTTTGGAATAATGAATATCTACAAGAATTTCAGCGAACAAGAATTGCTGATTGCCTACAACGAATTGCTGGACAACTCCGGCAAAATCAATCGGGATATGCAGGAAATCATAACCGAGAGAGGCTATGATGACGAATTCTTCGAGAAGGCCAATCACAAAAAAGTTATCGTTAAGGAAAAAGGAAGAATTGCTTTCGAAGTCAATAAAATGGTGGAAAAAGGCCATTTTTTTGAAGAAATAGAACCAACAATTTCATCTGAGATTTTAAATGATGATGAATTATTTAATTTTATTTTAGAGAAATACCTCATTTTTAAAAGCAATCAAGAAAACGAGAAAGTTGACAAGAAGACTTTGTACAGAAGTTTTTTGGGTGTACTTGTAGGGACTTTTGCCGGAATTTCTTTTCTCTATTTGATTGTAACTTTCCTTCAAGCTTTTAATTTCTTTTTCCTGATTCCGACCTATGTGGTTTGTTATTTGGTTATAAAAAAAATCACAGGCAAAACGCGGGATAATTTAGCCGTTTTTATTTCCACTTTTCTTGCGACGACTTTTTCCGCAATTATTAGTTTTCTATTTGCGGAAGGTCTTTTATAATTTTAAACATAATCAATGCAAAAAGTTTCAATATTCTGGTTTCGACGCGACCTTCGTTTGGAAGACAACAAAGGTCTGTCCGAAGCTTTGAAGTCCGGCGAGAAAGTGATTCCGATTTTTATTTTTGATAAGGAAATCTTGGGTCAGCTTGAAGATAAATATGACCGCCGAGTTGATTACATTCATCAGGCTTTAGAAAAAATCAATCTGGAGCTGAAAGAATCTGGAAGCAATCTTCTCACTTTCCACGGAAAAACTTTGGAGATTTTTAAACAATTGCAGAAGGAGTATGATTTGCAATCGGTCTATTGCAATCGGGATTATGAACCGTCAGCAATTAAAAGAGATGATGAAATTAAGAAATTTCTCAATTCAAAAAGCATTGATTTCCTTGATTTTAAAGACCAAATTATTTTTGAAAAGAATGAAGTCGCAAAGGACAACGGCGAACCTTACACAGTTTACACACCTTTCTCTAACAAGTGGAAAAAACTTTTGACTGAAGACGATTACAAATCGGTTAAGATTGATAAAACCCAATTTCTGAAATTACCCTCGACGAAAATATTGAGCTTAAAAAAAATCGGATTTGAGAAAACAGATTTTGATTTTGAAGAACCAACGCTAGAATCGAAAATCATTGATGACTACGATAAAAAACGGGATTTCCCAGCTTTGGATGCGACGACGCATTTGGGAATTGCGCTCAGGTTTGGAACCATCTCCGTTCGCAAATGTGTGAAATTCGCATTGAGCCACAATGAAACCTGGCTGAATGAATTGATTTGGCGGGAGTTCTTTATGCAAATCCTCTTTCACTTTCCGAAGGTTGTCAATTATTGTTTCAAAGAGAAATACGAAAATATCCCGTGGCGAAACAACGAATCCGAATTTGAAAAATGGTGCAACGGCGAAACCGGCTATCCCATTGTAGATGCAGGAATGCGCCAATTGAACCAAACCGGCAGAATGCACAACAGAATCCGAATGGTCACTGCCAGTTTCCTCACAAAACATCTTTTGATTGACTGGCGCTGGGGCGAAGCTTATTTTGCAAAGAAATTGTTGGACTACGACCTTTCAGCCAACAACGGAAACTGGCAATGGGCGGCAGGTTGTGGTTGCGATGCGGCGCCGTATTTCCGGGTTTTCAATCCGGATGAGCAGACGAAGAAGTTTGACAAGGATTTGAAATACATCCGAAAATGGAATCCTGATTTTGAAAAAGACATTGTGGAGAACCGAATCGTAGAGCATAAATTTGCGAGGGAAAGGGCTTTGGAGACTTATAAGAAAGCTTTGAACTAATGTTTTTAACCACAACAGGCGCAAAAGTTTTTAACACTTAAGTCGATGATAAGATTTGTGAGGTAGTTCAATTAAGGACATATAAGTTTGGAAATCTTCGATTTTTTGATGACTTAGTTATTCGACTTGAATTTTTGATAACTATCTAAGAGTCTGTTTAAAAATGATTCAAAAATAAAATTTTCAAAACGTTTTCTTTCCCCTAAAGGGTGGAAAAACGTATTGAAAATTTCATCAAAATTACACCCTTTAGGGTTGGGGAAATAATTTTGATGAAATTTAAATAGGCTCTAAACTTTGACAAATCCTTAATTGGATGACGAATCCCATAGCCCTGATTGCAGTGGAAATCCCACAGCAGGCGATGGCAAAAGCCAGGCGCGAGGAATTGCAACGGAAAGCAGGTTCCCGGCTCCGAAGATTCAAAGTTTTTTTATTCAATATTCCAGGTTTGAAAAAACTTTTGACATCTGGCTACCAACTTCTAACTAAAATTTTTCGTAATCGAAAATTTTGTATATCTTTGCACACTTAATATTTAACCGGGACGTGTTCCCACAATTTTAAAATTATATGTCAGTAAAAATCAGATTACAAAGACACGGTTCGAAAGGAAAACCTTTCTTCCACATCGTAGTTGCGGATGCAAGAGCTAGAAGAGATGGTAGATTCATCGAAAAATTAGGTACTTACAACCCAATTACAAACCCAGCAACTATCGATTTGAATGTTGATTCTGCTGTTAAATGGTTGAACAACGGTGCACAGCCAACTGACACTGCAAGAGCAATCCTTTCTTACAAAGGTGCTTTGTACAAAAAACACCTTCAAGGTGGTGTGGCTAAAGGTGCTTTTGACGAGGCTGAAGCTGAGAAGAGATTCGCTGCTTGGGTTGACGCTAAAGATGCTAAAGTACAAGGTAAAGTTGAAGGTTTATCTACAGCAAAATCTGACGCTAAGAAAGCGGCTTTGGAAGCTGAAGCTAAAGTAAACCAAGCAAGAATTGACGCTGCTGCGAAAGCTGAAGCTGATGCAAAAGCTGCTGAAGAGGCTGCAAACGCACCTGCTGAAGAAGTTGCAACTGAAGAAACTGCGACTGAAGAACCAACTGCTGAGGCAGAAGGAACTGAAGAAACTCAGGCTTAATTCTTTACAAAAAGATACAATCTCAAAGACACGATAATCTCGTGTCTTTGTTGTTTAATAAAATTCACCACCGGAAATAATGAGAAAAGAAGACTGCTATTTTTTAGGAACCATTACCAGAACGCACGGACTGCAAGGAAACGTCATCCTAAAACTGGATACAGACCAACCAGAAATGTACGATAAACTGACATCGATTTTTTTGGAAATCAATGGATTGCTGGTTCCGTTTTTTGTTGAAAAACAGCAGTGGCAGAGAGGCGACACGAAAATCCTTTCCTTCAAAAATTCTTCCGAAGCTCTGGTGAATCAGACCATTGGGAAAGGTGTTTACCTTCCGCTTTCTACGCTTCCGCCTTTGACTGGGAAAAAATTCTATTACCACGAGGTTGTCGGTTTCGAAATCCGTGAAGAAGATGGAAAATCTTGCGGAACGATTGTTTCCATCAACGATATGACGGCTCAGAATTATTTCATTTTGAATCTTGCCGGAAAAGAAATCATTATTCCACTTATCAGAGATTGGATTCTGGAAGTGAATCGGGAAGAGAAATTCATAAAAATGTTTTTGCCGGAAGGTTTGATGGATGTTTTCCTGGTGCCTTCGAAAAAGGATGAGTAATTCTTAAATCGAGTTCTTCAAAGTTTCTATTCTCTCCAACATACTATTGAAAAATTTTTTGCGGTCTCGTTGTCCGGAAAAGCTCAGCGATGTCGAGTTTTTGATTTGATGCTGAAAGAAATTGTGCGCATCATCACAAGTACTTTGGTCATCCGTCATCATATATCCGAACATATTGTAGGGCACGAAAAGCGACGATTTTTCTTCGTTTTTGAATAAAATACTGTTGTTGAGAATCAGAATATCGTGGGCATAGATGTGGAAATTTTTGTTTTCATTTTCTGCTTTTTTCTCGATACTTTTGATTAAGATTTTCAGTTCCTCGAGAATTAATTTCGCAGTTTCCTTAGATAGAATTTCGATTTCTGAATAGAATAAAACCTGATTCAGAATGCTGGAAATGGTCGTGTTGTTCCAGATTTCTGTGACATTCAGATTTTCATAAAGGCTTTTCAAATCTTCACTCTTGTCGGAATATCGTTCTAATTTGAAATCGTCGAACGGTTGCATAAAGTCTTTTTCATTCAAAAGATTCATCCAGACAAACAACTTAAATCTCGACAAAACCGAATCCGAAATCGTATAAAAAAACGGAATATCCTTCGCGGAATAGTAAACCTCGGTTTCTTTGTTGATTTTGAAATCATTCAGCAGATGCAAGGCGTCATCAAAATAATTGAGCAAATCCGTAACGGTTATGATGGGTTTGGTTTTCTTCGCAATGATTTGGTTGTCGCTTTCCATAAAACTGTCGAGCGAAATGTTATAGAATTTTGCCAAAACCAGACTTTCTTCCAGAGAAAATTTAGATTTCATCGAAGTTCTTCGATGCGATGCGTCGTAGCTGATGTTGAGGACGTTGGCAATCTCATCGTTCAGAGATTTGTCTCCAATTTTGCTTCGAATCTGTTTCAATAAAAGTTCCTGATACATCTTTTGCGATTTTCACAAATTTAGAAAAAATATTAATTCTTTTCCGCATTGAGAAAGTTGAGTTTCAAATATAATTTTACATCATCATTAAAAGATAAAATTATGAAAACGAAAATATTAGGACTCGCCATTTTTCTTACCACGCTAACATCTTGCGTCAGTTTTGACAGAAAATTAATCAAAGATGATTTGGCAAAGATTTCTGAAAACAACGGGAAAACCATCGAAGGAAAATACGAATTCAAAAGTTATGACAACTCAAGTTCATTAATTTCAAAACCAAGCGAATCCATAGGAATTGCCAGAATGTTGGATTTGAAAAATCAAGGTTTGGAAGATTGTGACTTGTTGGAAATCAAATCTAAAAAATTGGACAATAAACTCTACGAACTGGAATTGACATTATTCAAAAATGATTCGGTGAAACATTCTTACAAGTTGAACGCCACTTTGAAAAACGGCATCTTGACCTTGAAAAACAGAACGACAAAATGCACCGGAATCCCCTATTTTCTTGGCGGATGCGAAGTTTCCCAATCCAGAATCGGTTTGACGGCAGACAATAATCTTGTGATTCACAGCTACAACGATAACAACGGTTCTTTCCTTTTTCTAATGTGGGCCGGCCGAACGATTAATTACGCAGAAAAATTCAAACGTATCCCATAATCTTTAAAACATTAATTATGAAAAAGTTACCATATATTCTCATCGCTATAAGGTTTCTACTTGCGCCAATTATCTTCCTGTTGGCTTATTTTGAAATTGAAAATTCCCGGAATTTGATTTTAATATTAATGTATCTCGGATTGTTCACCGATATTTTTGATGGAATCATCGCCCGGAAAGTTGGCGTTTCATCAGAAAAATTGCGACGACTGGACAGTCAAACCGATTTGGTTTTTTGGTTATCAATTGGTTTCGCTACTTATTTTTTGAATCCGAAAATCATCGACGAACACTGGAAAAGTATCGCTTTGATTTTCATAATGGAAGCTTTGTGCTACAACATCAGCCTTTGGAAATTCGGGAAAGAAACCTGCACACACGCTTGGTTGGCCAAACTTTGGGGATTGAGTTTGCTCATCGCTTTCACTTCTCTCATTGGATTTTCTGAGGCTGGCTGGGCATTTTATCTTTGTGTGATTTTGGGTTTCATATCGCATTTGGATGTCATATTGATTATTTTAATCTTACCGAAATGGCAGTTTGATGTTCCAAGTTCCTATCACGCCTGGAAAATCCGAAACGGAAAACTGTTGAAAAAATCTGTTTTGTTGAATTAAATTTTTCAATAATTGAGAATTTAAAAGCATTAATTTTCAATCTAATATCTAAAGTCTAATATCTAATATCTATTTACAACGTTTTTTCGTAAATTTGCGCACATTAATTTTGTACAATGAAACGACAGACAATTAAAGACCTACTAGCAGATTACAAAAAAGTATTACATCACGACATTACCGTTCAGGGTTGGGTTCGGGCTTTCCGTTCCAATCGTTTTATCGCGCTAAATGATGGTTCTACGATTAATAATTTGCAAATCGTGGTTGATTTTGAAAGTTTTGATGAGGAAACCATCAAGAAAATCAATACGGCTTCGTCTTTGAAAATTGTAGGTGAAGTGGTAGAAAGCCAAGGCGCGGGACAAACCGTGGAAATCATTGCGAAAAAAATCACGATTCTGGGCGACAATTTTTTTGAGGAATTGCAATCGACAATTCTTCAGCCAAAGAAACACAGTTTGGAGAAATTGCGTGAGCAGGCACATTTGAGATTCAGAACCAATGTTTTTGGGGCGGTTTTCAGAATCCGTCACTCGGTGAGTTTTGCGATTCACTCGTTCTTTAATCAGAATCAATTTTTCTACATCAACACACCAATCATCACTGGCGCTGATGCGGAAGGCGCTGGCGAAATGTTCGGCGTTACGAATTTTGACCTTAATAATATGCCGAAAACCGAAGAAGGCGAAATCGATTTCTCTCAGGATTTTTTCGGAAAGAAAACCAACTTGACCGTTTCTGGACAATTGGAAGGCGAAACTGCAGCAATGGGATTGGGAAGAATTTATACTTTCGGACCGACTTTCCGTGCAGAAAATTCTAATACAACGCGTCACTTAGCTGAGTTCTGGATGATTGAGCCAGAAGTTGCGTTCAACAATCTTGAAAATAACATTGACCTTGCTGAGGATTTCTTGAAATATGTGATTCAGTATGTTTTGGATAACTGCAAAGACGATTTGGAGTTCCTAGACAAACGTTTCGAAGAAGAGCAGAAATCAAAACCTGAGAAAGATAGAGCAAAAGAAGGCTTGATTGAAAAACTTCAAAACGTGGTAGCGAAGCGTTTCAAGAGAGTTTCTTACACCGAAGCGATTGAGATTTTATTAAACTCGAAAGAAAATAAAAAAGGTAAATTCCAATATCCAATTGAGAAATGGGGAACCGATTTGCAGTCTGAGCACGAAAGATATTTGGTGGAGAAACATTTCGAAACACCAGTTGTCCTTTTCGATTATCCAAAAGAAATCAAGGCTTTCTATATGAAATTGAATGATGACGGAAAAACGGTTGCCGCGATGGACGTTCTTTTCCCTGGAATCGGTGAAATCATTGGCGGTTCTGAGAGAGAAGCAAGACACGACGTTCTTCTTGAAAAAATGAAAGACTTCGGTGTTGACGAGCACGAACTTTGGTGGTATCTCGATACTAGAAAATTCGGTTCTGTGCCACACGCCGGGTTTGGATTAGGTCTTGAAAGATTGGTACTTTTCGTAACTGGAATGACGAACATCAGAGACGTAATTCCTTTCCCAAGAACGCCTAAAAATGCAGAGTTTTAAATTCTAAATATCAAAATCCCATTCATATCGAGTGGGATTTTTCATTTCAGATTACCTCTAAAAAATTAAAATTCCATACTTTTGAAAGCATTAAAATAAATCTCAATGAAAAAAATCAGCGTTTACATCCTGACTGTTGCAGCAACATTTTATCTGGAATCTTGCTCTACATCACAGAAAACCGCAGTGGAGGAACCGAAAAAAGAATTAGAAGCACCAAAGGAAATAAAAGAAGAAGGACTTAATCTTTCTTATATGGACAAATCCGTAAGAGCTCAGGATGATTTCTATAATTATGTCAATGGAGGCTGGATGAAAACCGCTGTGATTCCATCGGACAAACCAAGTTGGGGTTCGTTCAACGCTTTGAGGGAAGATGTGGATGTGGCATCATTGGATATTTTGAACAAAGTACTTTCTGAGAAATTCGCATCTAATTCCGAAGGCGAAAAAATCCAGGCACTTTATGGAACTTTCATCGATTGGGACAAGAGAAATGCGGAAGGAATCAATCCTATCAAATCTCAATTGACAAAAATCGATGCAATTAAAAATGTAAAAGATTTACAGAGATATCTGATAGAAGCAACGCCTTCCGGAGACAATCCTTTTTACGGTTGGCGAGTGGGTGCAGATATGAAAAACTCGGTGATGAACGCTGTTTATCTTGGTGGACCAAGTTTAGGTCTGGGCAAAGATTACTATCAAAAAGTGAATGAAGCCAACACAAAAACATTGGCCGAATATAAAAATTATGTTGCCAAACTGGAAACAGTTCTTGGAAACAATAATCCAGATATCACCGCTCAGCAAATTGTTGATTTTGAAAAGAAACTGGCGCAAGACCTTTTGACTTTGGAACAAGGTCGTGATGCGAATTTGCGTTACAATCCCAAAACTGTAGAAGAACTAAAGCCTTTGGTAAAAAACGTCAACCTACCAGATTATCTGAAAACAGTTGGTGTCAACACAGACAAGGTCATCATCGGCGAATTAAAATATTATCAAAATATGGATTCTTGGATGACTGATAAAAACATCGGTCTCATCAAAGAATATATGAAATATGACCTACTGAACAACAATGCGGGGAATCTCAATCAGAATCTGGACAATATCCGTTTTGATTTCTATTCCAAATATTTGCAGGGTCAGCAGGAGCAACGTTCTATGGAAAAGCGTGGACTTGGCGTCATCAATGGCGTTTTGGGAGAAGCATTTGGAAAGCTTTATGTTGAGAAATATTTCCCGGCAGAAGCGAAACAAAAAATGGAAACCTATGTAGATTATATTAAAAAATCCTTCAAACTGCACATAGAAAATATAGAATGGATGTCGCCTGTGACGAGAGAAAAAGCTTTGGAAAAGTTATCAAAATTCAAAGTGAAGATTGCTTATCCAGACAAATGGAAAGATTACTCTAAACTGAATTTGCAACTGGCTTCAAACAATGGAACTTACTACAATAATCTTCAGAAAATCTCTGAATGGAGCTATGCTAAAAACCTTGACAAAATAGGAAAACCCGTAGATAAAACAGAATGGGGAATGTCGCCACAAACTGTAAATGCCTACTACAGCTCTTCTAATAATGAGATTGTTTTCCCGGCTGCGATTTTGCAACCTCCGTTTTTCCACTTCAATGCAGACCCTGCGGTTAACTTTGGCGGAATTGGTGGCGTTATCGGTCACGAAATCTCTCACGGATTTGATGACAGTGGGTCGCGATTTGATGGCGATGGAAACTTAAATAATTGGTGGACAGAAAGTGACAGAAAAAACTTTGACGAAAAAGTGGGACAACTAGCGGCGCAATATGATAAATATGAGCCAGTGACAGGAAGTTTTGTCAATGGAAAATTCACAAGTGGTGAAAACATTGGCGATTTGGGCGGAATCAATGTGGCCTATACCGCATTACAAATGTATTTGAAAGACCACGGAAATCCAGGAGAAATCAGTGGTTTGACACAGGACCAAAGATTCTTTATGAGTTGGGCAACCGTTTGGAAAACCAAATCTACCGACAAGTATATGACCAATCAGGTGAAGACAGACCCACACTCGCCGGGTTATTACAGAAGTTTCGGACCATTGGTGAATATGGATGCGTTCCAAAAAGCATTCGATATAAAGCCTGGGGACAAACTGTATGTGGCTCCTGAAAAAAGAATAAAAATTTGGTAGAATAAACGCAAAAAACCTTCAGAAAAATCTGAAGGTTTTTTGTTAACTTTTATTAACTCATCAAAAATCGTGCTAAAGCTACTGTTTTTTGAAAATTATTTTTTAACTTCGTAAAAGTTAATCATAATTGATAAACGTTACCAATATGCTAAAGCAAAATCTACAACTTAGACTCGGACAAAAACTTGCTCCACAACAGATTCAACTGATGAAGCTGATACAACTTCATACTTTGGAATTTGAAGAAGAACTTGAAAGAGAGCTTGAGGAAAATCCTGCTTTGGAAAAAGTAAACGAGGAGGAAAGCAAAGAAGACGACTATACAGCCGCTGAAGAAGCCTACGAAAACGAAGGCACAGAAAGCATCGAGACTGATTTCGACGTCAACGATTACCTTTATGATGACGAGCCGGCTTACAAAACAGCCAGCAGCAACTATTCTGCGGATGATGAAGAATTTGACAATCAGTCACTTTTGACGGAAGGGCAAACGCTTTACGATTATCTTTTGGAGCAAATCAGATTATCAACGGTTGAGGAAGAAGATTTGAAAATTTGTGAATATGTTATTGGAAATCTTGACACGGATGGGTATTTGAGAAGAGATATCAAATCTATCGTAGACGACTTAGCGTTTTCACAAGGTATTTATACAACCATTGAGAGAGTAACTTATATTCTTGAAAATTACGTTCAGAAATTGGACCCGCCAGGCGTTGGCGCAAGAGATTTGAGAGAATGTCTTTTGCTTCAAATCGAGAAAAAGGTGAGCTCCAATAAAACTGTAATTCTGGCAGGAAACATTTTGAGAAATCAATTTGACGCGCTTGCCAATAAGCATTACAACAAAATCATCCAAAAATACGACATCGAGGAAGAGGATTTGAAAGATGCTTTAGAAGAGATTGCAAAATTATCGCCTAAAGTTGGTGGAAACTTTGACACTCAAACGATTACCATTAACCAAGAAATTATTCCGGATTTTGTACTTCAAGTAAAGGACAACCAGGTTATTCCAACATTAAATAATAAAAACGCTCCTTCACTTCGAGTTTCAGACGAGTACAAGGAAATCTTAACTACATATTCTCACGATAAAAAATCGGCTGAGCACAAGCAGGCAGCGCTTTTCATTAAGCAAAAACTGGATGCGGCAAAATGGTACATCGATGCTATTAACCAAAGACAGAATACACTTTTGCAAACAATTACAGCAATTGTAAAGCTTCAAAAAGATTATTTCATCTCTGGTGACGAGAAAAACATCAGACCGATGATCCTGAAAGATGTTGCCGATATTACTGGATTTGACATTTCCACAATCTCCAGAGTTGTTAAAAGCAAGTACGCCGACACACCAAATGGAATTGTTTATTTGAAAAACCTATTCTCCGATTCATTGACCAATGATGACGGCGAGGAAGTTTCAACCAAAGAAATCAAACAACATTTGCAAGAAGCCATTGACAAAGAAAACAAAAGAAAACCCTGCACAGACGATGCTTTGGTAGGGATTCTTAAAGAAAAAGGCTACAACATTGCTAGAAGAACGATTGCAAAATACAGAGAACAACTCAACATTCCGGTCGCAAGATTGAGAAAAGAATTATAATAGACAGAATCCCGAATCAATTTCGGGATTTTTCTTTTCATATAATATAGATTGACCATCAGATTTGAAATATCGTTAACATTCCCTTAAAGTTATTTAGAAAGATTACAAACTGTATTTTTGTGACATTTCTCAATGTTAGTTGGGTCAACTATTTTCTAAATTTGTGGAAATTCAAATAACAAACAGAATTATGGCAGGGACTACGTCTTCGATAGGCAGAAAATATGCTATGGCACTTTCAGCAATGTTTTTGCTGATCTTCTTGGTAATGCATCTTTCCGTAAATTTATTATCAATTTTCGGAGAAACGGCTTACAACAATGCCTCTCAATTTATGGGATACAATCCCTTGATTCAATTTTTAATGCAGCCAGTATTGATGGTCGCAGTAATTTTCCATTTCGTAATGGGATTCATTCTGGAAATCAGAAACAACAGAGCACGACCTGTGAAGTATGCGATGAACAAAGGAGAAGCCAACTCAACCTGGATGTCTAGAAATATGATCATTACAGGTGCTGTGATCTTGGCATTTCTTGCTTTGCATATGTATGATTTCTGGTACCACGAAATGAATTACAAGTACATCGAAGGTCTTCCTGTAGAGGAAAATCGTTTCTGGGGAGATTTGCACGGTAAATTCAGTAGCATTTGGAGAGTTGTAATTTACATTATTTCTTTCGTCCTGTTAGGTCTGCATTTGGCGCACGGCTTCCAGTCTTCTTTCCAGTCCATCGGAGCAAGACATCCTAAGTACACGCCTTTCATCAAAGCTTTTGGAAACTGGTACTCTGTACTTATTCCACTAGGATTCATCATCATCGCTGTTTATCATTTCGTTACTCAATAATAATAAAATAAATTATGGGTTTAGATTCCAAAATTCCTGCTGGTCCACTTAAGGACAAATGGAAAAATCATAAAGATCACATGAACTTGGTTGCACCAAACAACCGGGACAAAATAGATATTATCATCATCGGAACAGGATTAGCGGGCGGTTCTGCTGCTGCGACTCTTGCCGAGCAAGGTTATAATGTAAAGGCATTCTGCTATCAGGATTCTCCAAGAAGAGCACACTCTATTGCTGCTCAAGGTGGTATCAATGCTGCCAAAAATTACCAAGGTGATGGAGATTCAACTTACAGATTGTTCTACGATACGATCAAAGGTGGAGATTACCGTGCTAGAGAAGGTAACGTCTACAGATTGGCGGAAGTTTCTGCTAATATCATCGACCAATGTGTGGCACAAGGTGTTCCATTCGGAAGAGAATATGGCGGACAATTGGACAACCGTTCATTCGGTGGTGTTCAGGTAAAAAGAACGTTCTACGCAAAAGGACAGACTGGACAACAGTTGTTATTAGGCGCATATTCTGCAATGAGCCGTCAAATCGGTAAAGGTAGAATCAAAATGCACAACCGTCACGAGATGCTAGATCTTGTAATTGTTGATGGAAAAGCAAGAGGAATCATCGCAAGAAATTTGGTAACTGGAGAAATAGAAAAACATTCTGCTCACGCAGTGGTTATTGCTTCTGGAGGTTACGGAAATGTTTATTTCCTTTCTACGAATGCAATGGGATCCAACGTTTCTGCCGCTTGGAAGATTCATAAAAAAGGAGCGTATTTCGCAAATCCGTGTTATGTTCAGATCCACCCGACTTGTATTCCAGTTCATGGAACGCAGCAATCAAAATTGACCTTGATGTCAGAATCTCTTAGAAACTCCGGAAGAATCTGGGTTCCTAAAAACATTGAAGATTCTGTTGCCATCAGAGAAGGAAAATTAAGACCAGAAAATATCGCAGAAGAAAACAGAGATTATTATCTTGAAAGAAGATATCCTGCATTTGGAAACTTGGTTCCTAGAGACGTTGCTTCCAGAGCTGGAAAAGAACGTTGCGATGCTGGGTACGGAATCGAAAACAACGATACGAAAGAAGGTGTTTACCTGGATTTCTCTACAGAAATTATGAAAAAAGGTAAAGAGGCCGCTATCGAAAAACATATTCATAATCCTACAGATCAGCAGATCTATGATCTTGGAAAAGCTTGGATTGAGGAAAAATACGGTAACTTGTTCGTAATGTACGAGAAGATCACTGCCGATGATCCTTACAAAACACCAATGAAAATTTATCCAGCAGTTCACTACACAATGGGTGGTGTTTGGGTTGATTACAATCTTCAATCTACAATTCCTGGATGTTTCGTAATTGGTGAAGCCAACTTCTCCGATCACGGTGCCAACAGATTGGGGGCTTCTGCTTTGATGCAAGGTTTGGCAGACGGATATTTCGTTTTACCTTACACGATTGCAGATTATCTTTCTGCAGACATCAGAACTGGAGCGATTTCTACGGATACGCCAGAATTCAACGAAGCTGAAAAAGAAGTTAAGGATAAGATTAATTTCTTCTTAACTAATAAAGGAACGCACACAGTAGATCACTTCCACAAACAATTGGGGCACATTATGTGGAACAAAGTTGGGATGGGAAGAACGCCTGAAGGCTTGAGAGAAGCGATCAAAGAAATCGAGGAAGTGAGAAACAACTTCTGGAAAGATGTGAGAGTTCCTGGGGATTCTGACAATATGAATCCAGAATTGGAGAAAGCATTCAGAGTAGCAGATTTCCTAGAATTAGGACAATTGATGGCTATCGATGCGCTAAACAGAAATGAATCTTGTGGAGGGCATTTCCGTGAAGATCACGCAACACCGGAAGGTGAGGCAGAACGTGACGATGTGAATTACAAATACGTTGCAGCCTGGGAATACAAAGGTATGGACATCAATCAATCGGTAGCGCACAAAGAAGACCTTGTGTACGAGAACATTGAAGTTAAAGCAAGAAGTTACAAATAATCTCCATTCAAAAATATATACAAAATGAGTGCAAAAAAAGGCTTAAATCTTACGCTGAAAATTTGGAGACAAAAAAATAATAAAACGAAAGGTCAGTTCGAAAGCTATAAATTAGCTGACGTTTCCACGGATTCTTCATTCCTGGAAATGTTGGATATCCTGAACGAGCAGTTGATCAACAACGGACAAGATCCAGTTGCTTTCGATCACGATTGTCGCGAGGGAATTTGCGGAATGTGTTCACTTTACATCAATGGTAGAGCGCACGGACCAGATACAGGAATTACGACGTGCCAGCTGCATATGCGTCATTTCAAAGATGGCGAAACCATCCACATCGAACCTTGGAGAAGTGCTGCTTTTCCGGTGATCAAGGATTTGGTGGTTGACAGAAGTGCTTTCGACAGAGTAATGGCTGCCGGCGGATTCGTTTCTGTGAACACTTCTGGAAACACTTTAGATGCCAACGCAATCCTGGTTCCGAAAGAAGACGCTGACAAAGCGATGGATGCTGCGGCGTGTATAGGTTGTGGTGCTTGTGTTGCTTCTTGTAAAAACGGCTCAGCAATGTTGTTCGTGGGTGCAAAAGTATCTCAGTTCGCATTGTTGCCACAAGGTCGTGTAGAAGCTACGAGAAGGGTTCTGAATATGGTGAAAGCTATGGACGAAGAAGGCTTCGGAAACTGCTCCAACACCGGTGCTTGTGAAGTAGAATGTCCGAAAGGAATCTCTCTAGAAAACATCGCAAGAATGAACAGAGAATATGCATCTGCAAACCTTAAAACTGCAAATCCATAATTAGAAATTAGAAGTTAGAAGTTAGATATTAGACTTCTTTCAAAATACAACTCCGATTGAAAATTCAACCGGAGTTTTTTTATTCCTTGTATTCGATAGCTTTATCAATTTCTATAGGATTGTAATTTTTCCGCTTACTGCTTTGGATTACTTTTCTTAACTCATCCAAATCCTTTGTTGTTTTAATTTCTTTCCCATAAGCAGAAAAAGTATAATCTTCACCTTTTGAAAATTTTGTTCTTATCTCAGAATATGGATTATAATAGGCATTTGATAGAAGTTCATTATATTTTTTAAGTGTGATTGGAATCGCTTTCTTACCGAAATTAGTTTCTAATATTCTTGTTGTATCATAAGGTGAATCTAATTTTTTAATTTCAGTTAGATTGAAAAAATAATGTTTTTGATTATCCTCAATCTGGAAGATTAATCCTGGTAAACCTTGAAATTTATACGGACCCTGATTGATTGGTACATCTTTACAAAACCACGCTGTCCATTTTCTGCCTCCAAACTCGGCTTTTGCTTTTTGCAAAGTGTATTCTTTTTGAGTTTTGGTTTCTGGTAATATTTCCCACTTCAATTTATCATTTGAATTATACTTATAATAATCTGTATCAATGAAAACATAATTTTCATTATCAAAACTATTTACACTTCGCTTTAGCATCAAACTACTACCTAGTGTAATACCCGAACTGTAGTTTTTTGTTACTCTTTGAACAGAATCTTCTTCATACAATTCTTGGTAATAGAATTTCACATCCTTATTATTAACATCTAGAAAAAGAACATTTATAAAAGAAGTTTTAGCAATCGTATCACGAACAAATTTAAGTTCATATATAAATCTGTTAACTTGAGCGTTATTTAAATAAAATACTAAAAGTACTATTAGTAGAAATAGTTTTTTCATATTAGTTTTTGTAAGCAATTACTATATTATAAAGAAAAATTCAAAATCTACAAATCAAAAACACTCGGTCTCTTCGTCACAATACAATCCTTAATCCAGAGCATAAAAGCCAATCCAAGATAAAACAAAAAGAAAATCCCAGCCGTCGCAAACGTGGAATAAATAAAGAAAACACGCAGTTTCGAAACAGGAATTCCGAGTTTGGTTCCGTATCTTGTGAGTACGCCAAACCATTCTCGTTCCATTTTGTGGCGCATTCCGTTGATTACAATTGGCTCTTTCATTTTGGATTTATTACTTTAATCTTGGCTCTTCAACAACTGAAAACCAATACTGCAATTTAAGCATTTTTTCTGAGTGCAAAATGTTTTGTATTGGTAAAGAAAAGCCTGTGTCTGCAAAGCATTTTCAAATTTCACACCCAAGTTTTTCCATCCATCCAGAACAGAATTCTTCTCCGATTTCAGCTGTTTGTAGAATTCAAAAATATCATCTACAATTTCCGGATTATGGTTTTTTTGATAGAAATATTTGATGGGAAGAATCGCATTAATGATAATCAAATCGATAAAATCTTTGCTCAACAATTTCTGACTTTCAACCGGCGAAATTTTCCCAAAATTAAAATGATTGTCCCAATATTCCGAAGCCGAAACCTCTTCGAAAATCAAATACAGATCATCAATCGTTTTCGCTTCAATAATCTTCGAAAAAAGATTGGGCTGAGAATGATAAAGATTCGCCAATTGGGAAAGCCGAATTGTCGGGAAATTTGGTGGACGGAGTTTTGAGAATTTTGGATTGATTCTAACTTCCGATAAATTAAATTTCACTTTCAGAAAATCAAATTCCCGTTTCCAGACTTTCATCATTTCATCTTTTGGCTCATCCAGAAAATTACAAATCCCGAATAGCAAAGCTTCCAACTGAACTTTATTCTGTTTGATTTTTTGAATGACGGAAAAGTCAAGACTTTCAGCTAACTGTAGGAAAATTTCCGCGTTGACTTTCAATCCAAACGTATAAGCCAATTGTTGGAATAAAACCGCTTCATAATTATTTTGATTTTTCTTTAAGGATAATTCCAAAGCTTCAGATTTGAAATCCAATTTTTTCAGCAAAACTTCTTCCTCAAAAAACAATGGTATTTTATCTTTATCAAACAAATTCTCGCAAGGAATAAACGAATGTTTTTCCCTCAAATTCTGATGTTTCTGAATCAAGGTTTCATCAATATAAGCTTTAAGTTCCAAGGTCGGAATTTGTTGGTTTTCCAATTCAGGAATTTCGCAATCGTTGATGTAAACAGCGTGAAGAATCAGATTCCCAAATTCGGGATTTCCGGAATGATTGTGGAAAAACCAATCGGAAGCTTTGGTGTGAATCTCGATGTTTCCGGCGAAAATGATATTTTCAATTTTAATCTTAGCGAAGAGAAAATCCGGACCCGAATTCTTATTCCATTCGCCAAAGTCTAAGATTTCGATATTCTTTCCATCCACGGAAACAAAATCGAAACGCCGGAATTTTTTAAAATTCCAGAGATATTGTAATATTTCTTCATTCATTTGTGTCTTGACTTCTGTTAAACAAAAACCCTTTCAAAGTACGTGACTTCGAAAGGGTTAAGTTATAAAATTCTTAAATTTTACAAAAATTTTTATTGAATTAACTTTCCTTTATTATCAAAAGCAATAGCATTAATCTTATAAACTTTATGTTTTTCAAAATCGAAAATATAAAAATAAGAACCAACTTCAGAACTACTGAAAGAATCTTCTAAAGAAAGTAAATATTCCAAATTTCCATCTAAATAATTTTGAAGAATAAAATCAAATTCTCTAAAATTCATTGACGGATTATTCGAAAAAGTATATTTCTTTCTGTTTTTTTCTTCGGTCTTGATATAAATCTTTTCTCCCGTTATTTTATTGAAAGTTAAACTTTCAAAGCCATTAATTTCTTTATTTAAGATATTATTATTAAAAGAATAAATATAAATTAAATCTTTATTTTTATTTGATATTGAAGTCTTCGTTTCAAAGTCTTTAGGCTTTAGTCTGTGAAGATTATAATAATTTTTGTATTTGTTGGAGCAAGAAATTACACTAAAAATCAAGATTAAAAAACCAATTCTTTTCATTAAAATTCTATTTAATTCCCAGCGCCAATCAACTTCGCTTCTTCAAACTTCGCAATCGTCGTTTCGTACATTTCGATGTAGATTGGAAGGATATTTTTGAGGTCGAATTTCAGTGCTTGTGCTTTCGAATTCTTTTTCATTTCGGCAAGAAGGTCTTCGTTGCTCAAAAGTTTGATGCAGTAATTGGACATCGCTTCCACATTTCCGATTTCAGCCAAAAATCCGGTTTCACCTTGGATATTAACTTCCGGAATTCCACCCGCATTACTGCTGATTACCGGCGTTTTTGCAGCCATCGCTTCCAAAGCCGCCAATCCGAAACTTTCCTGCTCGGAAGGTAAAAGAAAGACGTCTGAAAGTTGTAGAATCCTATAAAGGTCGTTGACTTTTCCAAGTAATTTTATTTTACCAATCAATTCTGGATTTTCTTCCAGAAACTGGTTGATTTTCTCCATTTCCGGACCTTCTCCGATGATGATGAGTTTTGATTTGACTTTCTTATTGACATTTTTGAAAATCTCCAAAACATCCTGAATTCTTTTTACAGGACGGAGATTGGAAACGTGAATTAATATTTTTTCATCGTCGGTTGCAAATTGCTCACGCTGACAAGTAGTACAATCATCAAAAACCGAATTATCAATAAAATTGGTAATTACCTGAATCTCTTTGTGAATATTAAAGAACTGAAGTGTATCTTTCTTAAGACTTTCGGAAACCGAGGTAATTGCATCACTCTGATTGATAGAGAATTCTACAGCGTGTTTGTAGCTTGGATGTTGGCCAACCAAGGTAATATCTGTCCCGTGAAGCGTCGTCACCAAAGGCACATCTTTGTGTTCTGCCTTCAACATTTGCTTCGCCGTAAATGCGGCGTAAGCGTAAGGAATCGCATAATGCGCGTGCAAAATATCCAATTTGTAAAGGTTGACAACGCGATAAATCATCGATGACAAGGCGATATCGTAAGGCTGGTACTGGAACAGCGGATAAGTCTGAACATTCACTTTGTGGAAGAAAATGTTCGGATTGGTAACGTCCAAACGCGCTGGCAATGCAGAACTTATGAAATGAACTTCATAACCTTTGTCGGCCAGACTCATTCCTAATTCCGTTGCCACAATTCCGCTTCCGCCGTAAGTTGGATAGCAAAGTATTCCTATTTTCATTTTTACTATTTGTTTTTGAACCACAAAAGATTCTTGTATTTTAATTCTCGCAGATTTTGCAAATTTTGCAAATTTGGCAGATTTAAAAAATAAAATCAGCGTGATTTGTAAAATCTGCGAGAAAATCTTTAAAGTTTTTTTATTGCTTAAATTTACTCAATTCGCACCTTAGAATTCTTCGTTTCCGAACTATTTTTTCTATCGGTTTGATTGGTTGGGATTTTAGCGTCAATATCCATTCCCATTCCGAATTTTAAATTGTCGTTTACCAAAACCGGAAGTCTTCCCCAGATTTTAGTTTGACCTAAAAGTCCGTTGGCTGTGGCTTTCATCGCGTCGTCATTATTTTCGTAAGAAACTAAGACTGTGGAAACTTTAGAAATATCAATATCTTTCAAAGCGTACGGACTTCCGAAAACGTCCAGAATCACAGTTTGATTTTTGTTTAAATCTGAAAGAATCTTTTTGCTTGAATCCGAAATTTTATAAGGTTTGTAAGCTGTCGAATTGTCTTTGTGAAAACCGACAATCACTTTTGAGTTTGCTGGAATTGAATTGATTTCCGAAGCTTTTTTTAGAATCACCGTTGTTTCTGTATTCAATTGATTGACGAAAGTTTCGTAAGGCGCTTCTTCCAATGGAACATAATAATAAGTTTCTTTGCAATTGAGAGGCAACAGTTTTTTGTCATCTTTAATTAATGTTAAAGCGCTGGCGTACATTTTTTGAACGATTTCGGAATGTGAAGCGTTGTTCAAATCTTCGTTTATATTTTCCGGATTGACGTTGGAATATTTATCAAGACCTAGAAAATATTTGGTCAAGAGAATTTTCTTCACGCTCTCCTCTACTCTATTTTGTGAAATTTCTTTATTATCAATCGCTTTCTGAATCAATCTTTTTCCGGTCGCAACATCCTGCGAAAACAACATAATATCGTTCCCGGCTTTGAAAGCCAACGCATCCAATTCTCCCGCTTTGAATTTGTTCGCCACCGCGCCCATATTGAGCGCATCGGTAATAATCAAACCTTTGTAGCCATATTTTTCTTTCAACAATCCAGTGATGATTTTTTTGGAAATCGACGCTGGAATTCCTTTCTCGCTTTCAAGACTTGGAACGTATAGATGCGCGACCATTACGCCACCAATTCCTTTGTCCATCAATGCTTTGAAAGGTGCAAGTTCAGTTTTTTCCAATCGTTCCATATTGTGGGAAACGACTGGCAAATCCAAGTGGGAATCTTTGTCCGTATCGCCGTGACCAGGAAAATGCTTAATTGCTCCCAGCACTTTGTTGTCCTGCAAACCGTTGGAATATGCCAAAGCGGAACTCAAGACATTATTGACATCAGAACCGAAACTTCTGTTGCCGATGATTGGATTGTTTGGATTCGTATTCACATCTACAACGGGCGCAAAATCCCAATTGATGCCCATTCGCTTGCAATCTTCAGCAATTTTGGATGCCATATCGTGAATCAGATTTTTATCCTGAATCGCTCCCAACGTAATTGCCCAAGGATATTTGTGTGCTTTTGCAATCCTCTGGAAAACGCCCCATTCTGCATCCATCCCAATCATCAAAGGCACTTTTGACTTGGACTGAAATTCGTTGACCAAATTAATTTCTCTCGTTGCATCGTCTTGCATCAAAATCAATCCACCGATCTTATCATTCAAAACGATATTTCGGATTTGGTTGATGTGCGCTTCATCCTTATTCGTGTAAAGTGCAACGATGAAAAGCTGACCAAGTTTTTCCTCTTGTGAAAGCGCATTGTAGGTTTTATCAACCCAATCTTTTGCTTTTTTGAGATCGGAACTGGAAAGATTTTTTGGTTGGTATTGAGGGAAATAAAACTGTGAAATAAAAGTTATTATTATAAGACTTAACCTTTTCATTTTTTTGATATCTAAAATTTTAGAAACTTTCCATAAAGATATTAATTCCGCTGAAAATGGCTATTTTTATGGTCTGTTATTTGTAATAAAATTTATAACGTAAATACTTTAAACTTATGAAAAAGTTCCTTCCCCTTTTATTGATACTGATTTCCAGTATATTTATCTTTAGCTGTAAAGATGACGACGACGATTATGTAAATGTTGAAGTGGATTATCCTGCAGTATATGACCTTAATGTAAATTTCACATTTAATGCTACAGATGGTTGGTTTTTTAGTCAATCATTCAACAATCCTTTATTGGACCAAGATTATGTAGTGATCTACAGACAAGCTGGAACCGAAAACGGTGCTGTAGTTTGGCAGCCAATCCCAAGAACACTTTACTTGGAGCAAGGAGAATTGGACTATGATTTCGATTTTACAAAAAATGATTTCCTGATCTACGCAGGTGGAACTTATGACATCAGCACGACGCCGAAGTATTTGAACAATCAAAGATTCAGAGTGGTATTGGTACCTGCTGTTTTTGGAAAAAATGCCAACGTTGAGGATATCAGAAAAATGTCTTACGAGGAAGTTATTGCAAAATATAACATCGATGACAGTAAAGTTGGAACATTTTAATTCAGCTTTTGCCTAAAATATTAAAACCATTTAGAATTTTCTGAATGGTTTTTTTATTGTTAAAAATAAATAATACTAATCTAGTATGAATTGAAATTTTATTTATTAAATTTGTTATCCATTAATCAAAAAAATATTAAAATATGTCTATAAAACTTGGTGACACCGCTCCGGATTTCGATGCAGAAAGCAGTCTTGGAAAACTTAACTTTTACGATTACCTAGGTGATTCTTGGGGAATCTTATTCTCACATCCTGCAGATTACACACCGGTTTGCACCACGGAACTTGGCAAAACATCAGAACTGAAACCAGAATTTGATAAAAGAAATACAAAAGTAATTGCCTTGAGCGTCGATGGAATCGAGAATCACAAAGGTTGGGTCCTTGACATCAACGAAACTCAAAATACAGAAGTTGAATTCCCCATCATTGCCGATCAGGACAAAAAAGTTTCTGAGTTGTATGATTTCATCCATCCCAACGCCAACGCCTCATTGACCGTGAGGTCCCTACTCATCATCGACCCAAATAAAAAAGTACGGTTGATCATCACATATCCTGCATCTACAGGCCGAAATTTCACTGAAATATTGAGGGTTTTAGATTCTCTACAATTGGTGGATGGCTACGGTGTTGCAACACCAGTAGATTGGAAAGACGGCGATGATGTCATCATTCCACCGGCAGTTTCTCAGGAAGATGCGGAGAAAAAATTTGTGAAAGGTGTGAAGGTCATCAAACCATATTTGCGCTACACGCCGCAACCGAATAAATAAATATTTAAAAATAAAAAAGGTCAGAATTGCTTCTGACCTTTTTCTATTTTATTAATTAAAATCTTACCCAACTAATTAGCGGTGAAAATTTCGTTGGAAAATTCGCCATTGCTTTTTGGCATTTCGATGATGATATTTCCATTTTCATAGTAACCGATCGTGGATTCTCCTGAGCCTAATTTCACTCTGTAAACATCTTTCTTAGCAGTAGATTTGAACGTTGCAAAAGGCACAGAACTGTTTCCATCTACCAAAATGAATTGATCTTCTGCAATCTGGATCTTTTGCAAGGACAGATTACCTTTTGTATATCTTTGAGCAGTGGAAGTTTGAGCACTGGTTTCTTTTGGCTTTGTTTCCTCTACAGTTTTGATAGCATCCTGCTGTTTTACTGTTTCCTGTGGTTTGATGGTCTCTTGAGGTTTTACATCAGCAAGATTTTCAATTTTTGAAGATGGATTAGATACGGGAATCTTACCTAAAGCCAACTTCAAAGCATCTTTGTAACCAGGTTCAAATTCTTTTATTGAACTGCTAGCTTTTTCCGCCAAAATCACTTGATTGTTACAATCTTTGAACTGCAGGATGATCTTGTTTCTGAACATACTTTTATCATTCAAAATATCAGCAGTCAAAACTTTGCAAGGATTTCCAAGGGCGTCTGCTGGCCAGGTGGATTTGTTCTCCGAAAGAATCGTATATTTTTTTCCTTTTAGAGAATTTTCAAGAATCGTATCCAAACCATATGATTTGTTCTCTTTGAAATCACTCAGTTCTGCCGGAACCAAAATATATCTGTAATCAGAAACGGCCTGTGCTTTTATCAATGTCATTAATATGATTGAAAGTAAGCTTGCTATTTTTTTCATAATGAAAACTGTAATTTAATTAGTTTCTAAAACCTTGCATATCCAATTTCAAAGAAAAGAAATTAGAGTAGAAATTGGAACCACCGATTCCGGAGTTGGTGATTGCATAGTCCAAAGTTAGACCTTTATATTTGATTCCAATTCCCGCACTCGGCTGGAAAGAAACTTTACGCTTCAGATCCTCGATATCAGAAATCGTTTGAAACCTATTGAGTCCCAATCTTACGAAAATCATATCCTGAAATATCAATTCGCCACCGGCATAAGGCGTAATGCTGGCAAAATCCGTAGAAACTAATGCAGCCGTTTTCGCAAAATCTATATTAACCCCAGCTTCCGGCAATAATTTTAAATCTCTACTAAACTCAAAGGTTTTGCTGACACCAAGATTCAGCTTTGGCATTGTGATCTCCATTTTATCTGTGGGAGCTGGGTTGAACTCTTCCCCATTTACCACTGCAGATAATTCCTTTTGATTGATGGTCCAAAAATTGACCGTTGTAGTGGCATCTCTCAGCATAAAACCGTAGTTCCAATCCGTGTCTGAATGATAGATTGCACCGACATCAAATCCAAAACCATAACCACTGGCAAATTTGCCAACATTTCTGTAAACCACTTTTGCTGTTGCTCCAACATCTAACTTCTGATTGCCGTTTGGATGAAAAGCATAGGAAAATAAAGCCGCGTAATCTGATGTGGAAAAAGAACTGATTTTATCATAATCAATATTCCCTTCAGAGTCAATTAATTGTGTAGTGTTTAGGATATTATCAACGCCTAATCTTACGAGTGAGATTGCAAATACCCCATTTCCGTAATCCAGAGGTTTAGCATAAGAAATATAATCGTATTTGGCTATGGATTCGAAATACTCTGCGTGCATTGCTGCAACCTGCCAGTCGGTGTCAATTTTCATCAAACCAGCTGGATTCCACATTGGAGAATAGACATCATCCTGATTGGAAACCACTGCACCACCCATAGCAAGACCTCTGGCACCTGCTCCAATATTCAGGAACTCATTGGAATATTTTCTGATGATCTGTGCATCAGAAAATTGGGTTGAAATGATCAGTAAAAAAAATAAAATTCTTTTCATTAATTTGTGTTTACAGAGTTTCAGTTTCTGTAAGGGCAACTTCCTTTTTTCTTTTTGATTTGATGACCCCGTTGACTACGATAGACGCAATCATAACGAACGAAGCACCATAAAAAACAGGACTCATATGCTCTGATGCTCCAAAGATAAAAAAAGCTAATATAATCCCGTAAACCGGTTCCAAATTCACTGTCAGGATCAATGTAAAAGGCGAAATGAATTTCATCAGTTTCACACTTTCAAACATTGGGTATGCCGTGAAGACAGAAGCCAGCAATAATACTAACGCAATATCGGTATAACTTATTTCGCTGACGGAAGAAATTTGTCCTGTAAAAAGAAAAAACAAACTGATAATCAACCATCCGCCGGCAATCTCATAAAAAATAATATTTCCAGAACTGGTTTTCCCGAAGATCTTTCCATTAAAGACAGAAAATATTGTCCCGCAAAATGCACACAGAACTCCGTAGATGATTCCTTCTTTATATTTAAGTTCCGCATTGAAAATCAGCGAAATACAGACTACGATAATAAGTCCGATGATCACTTCCACCCAATCTGGCTTTCTGCGGTACACCAAGGGCTCTATCAATGATGCAAATAATGTTGACAATGAAAGGCACGACAAAGCAATCGAAACATTTGAAACTTTGATGGACTGGAAAAAGAAAAGCCAGTGAAAAGCCATTACGCTACCTATTGCTACCAACTGAAATAAGAGGTTTTTTGAAACTTTGATACTTTCTTTTTTGATCAATCTAATATATAAATAAAGAAAAATCGCAGCGAACATCATTCTGTAGAAAACGAGAACCTGAGCCTCAGCGAGAATCAACTTCCCAAGAATAGCTGTAAAACCCCATAAAAACACGATAAAGTGCAACCTCAGCAAATAAGAATTCTTCATTGGAACGATTGATTTTCAGTCTGCAAAATTAGGATAAATATTGCAGGTTTTATGTCTAAAACTGAGATATGCTACGAATTTGAGCATAAAAAATCCGCATAATTGGATTATACGGATCTTTTAATAAAGAACTTATCAAAATAACATAAACTAACTAAAAATTTATTGTATTTAAATTAACAACGCAGAAAAGAGAATTATATTTTATATCAAATTCTAAATGCAAGAATTAGCTTTTCTGCTTTGTGATTATTTAAAATATTTTATCTTTAGAGCCAAAGAAAATCAAAATGGATTTAGAATTCAACAAAAGAGAAGATATCAACAAACTGAAATATTCTGACATCAAGAAAACCTTGGCAAAGATCAAATTGGGCGGCGGCGAAAAATCGCTCCAAAAACAACGTGACCAAGGAAAAATGACTGTCCGAGAAAGATTGGAATATCTTTTCGATAAAAATTCTGAATCTATAGAAATTGGCGCATTTGCTGGTTACGAAATGTATGAGGAGCAAGGTGGATGTCCTGCTGGCGGCGTGGTTGTGATGATGGGATATGTTTCTGGAAGGCAGTGCATCGTAGTTGCCAATGATGCTACGGTGAAAGCTGGCGCCTGGTTTCCAATTACCGGAAAGAAAAATCTAAGAGCGCAGGAAATTGCGATGGAAAACCGTCTGCCAATCATTTATCTTGTTGATTCTGCCGGCGTTTTTCTGCCGATGCAGGACGAAATCTTTCCCGACAAAGAAATGTTTGGACGGATCTTCCGAAACAATGCCAAGATGAGTTCCTCTGGAATTGTTCAAATTTCAGCAATTATGGGAAGCTGTGTGGCTGGTGGCGCGTATCTGCCCATTATGAGTGATGAAGCGATGATCGTTGACAAAACAGGAAGTATTTTCCTGGCAGGGAGCTATCTGGTGAAAGCTGCGATCGGCGAAAATATTGATAATGAATCACTTGGCGGAGCAACAACTCACTGCGAAATCTCTGGCGTTACAGATTACAAAGCTAAAGATGATAAAGATGCTTTGGATCGAATTAAAAATATTATGAAGTCGCTAGGTGATTTTGACAAAGCCGGATTTGACCGAATAGAAAGTGCTCCACCAAAAGAAAATCCTGATAACCTCTTTGGAATAATGCCTGCCATCAGATCTGAACAATATGACACTTTGGAAATTATAAAATGCCTTGTTGATAATTCTGAATACGAAGAGTACAAACCAGACTATGGCAAAAGCATCATCTGCTGCACCGCAAGAGTTGACGGATGGAGCGTTGGAATAGTTGCCAATCAAAGAAAACTGGTGAAAAGTGGAAAAGGTGAGATGCAGTTTGGAGGTGTGATCTATTCTGACTCTGCAGATAAGGCGACGCGCTTCATTGCTAATTGTAATCAGAGAAAAATCCCTTTGGTGTTTCTGCAGGATGTGACAGGCTTTATGGTTGGTTCAAAGTCTGAACAAGGCGGAATCATAAAAGATGGTGCAAAAATGGTAAATGCGGTAGCGAATTCCGTAGTTCCAAAATTCACGATCATTACCGGTAATTCTTATGGCGCAGGAAATTACGCGATGTGCGGAAAAGCCTACGATCCTAGACTGATCGTTGCGTGGCCGTGGGCAGAACTTGCGGTGATGGGAGGTTCACAAGCTGGAAAAGTATTACTTCAAATCCAAGAATCTGCATTAAAAAAACAAGGGAAAGAAATTACCGATGAAGATAGAAAAGAGTTGCTAGACAGAATATTGAAAGATTACACAAGGCAGACCCAGCCGACATACGCCGCTGCAAGGCTGTGGACAGATGCAATTATCAATCCCGTTGATACCAGAAAGTGGATCAGTATGGGAATCGAAGCTGCTAACCATTCTCCAATTACAGAAAAATTCAATTTGGGCGTGATTCAGGTATAAATTTTGCATTACCTTTGCAAAAAACACGAACAGATGAAAAATTTTTTGACTCTGGCTGCCGGATTTATGGCAACCATTTCCTTTGGGCAATGTACTATTGTAGGAAACAGTTCAATCAATCCAAATGAATCCGCCTCTTTCTCAGTAGATTCCAAAGCACAGTGTGAAGAATGTTATTTCTGGAAATCTTCTGGTGAGAATAATCTTAAAATTGACGGCAATAATAAAAGCAGTCAAGTAACTGTAAAAGCGACTGGCATTGGAAAAACTACACTTTCGGTCTCTGTCTTGACCAATCAAGGACCATTGCAATGTGAGAAAGTAATAGACGTTGTAGACCAGAAACAAAGTGTTGCACAAAATAGTTGTGGAATCCTGATTGATGATTTTAAAGATGTAAAAGTCACAGAAACTGTCATTTCCTTTTTTCCAAACGAGAATTCCAATGATTATCTTTACAGATGGACAGTGACTTACGTGAACGGAGACAATCAGGAATCTTCAGAAAAAATCCCTCAGTTCTTTTTTTCTGACATCAATTACATCAAAACGGTAAAACTAAAAATCACCACCAAAAGTCCGCTTTGCTCAATTACCCTTACCAAAAAATTTGAACAAAATTATTGGAAACCAACGACTACAAAATTGGGAATCACACAACAAAAAGTTTATTCCCAAGGAAGCTACAGTGAATATGTAAAATCCGATCTCAAACATATTAATCACAAGTAAAATTGCTTACTAGAACTTTTTTTAAAATATAGACTTCCATTCGTGGAAGTTTTTTTATGCATTAATCTTAGGTAAATTTTAATAAAATTAAAAAAATATTTAACTTTGTTAAAATAATTATTACATTTGTAAAACAAAATTAAAGAAATGAAACTTCCAATCGTTTGTCCAAGCTGCGATCATACGCTGAATGTAAGCCAAATGAAATGTCCGTCCTGTGCGACCCAAGTAAATGGTGATTACGAACTTCCTGTTCTTCTCAAACTAAGTCGCGACGATCAGGATTTTATCCTCAACTTTTTTCTTTCAAGCGGAAGCATCAAGGAAATGGCAAAGCAGGCTGAACTCTCCTATCCCACGATGAGAAACAAAATGGATGACCTCATTGAGAAAGTGAAAAAACTTCAAAACTAAAAGCTATGATCTGGAAAACTATTTTTAATCCGTTTGAGAAATTTGATGAGAAAAAGCTGTTGTTAATTGGAATCATCTTCTTCATTCTCAATTTCTTCGGTTGTTTTTATGCAGGAATGATCAATGACAGCATCTTCCACTTATCAATATTAGAAGAAGGTCAAACCATTTGGGACATTGTCTGGATCAATTCTTTGAGCTACATTTTTGCAATCGTAGTTTTAATCATTCTTGCCAAATTTTTTAATAAAAGATCCAGAATCATCGACATCTTCAATACAGTTTTGATTTCGCAGATTCCATTGATCATTACGATGCCGATGATGGCTCTGCCTTTTGTGAAAGAAGCTAACAGAAACATTTCGTCTTTAGCAGGAAACTTCGCAAAAATCGAAATGCTGGATCTGATCATAGTAGCTGTGGCAGGATGTATAACACTTCCCTTTCTAGTTTACAATATCGTGCTTTATTACAATGGGTTCAAAACGGCTACCAATATCAAAAAATGGCAGCACATTGTAATCTTCGCAGTTGTGTCTCTTATTACAACAATTATTAGCCAGACCATCTTTTAATTCAACTATTATTTTATGAAATCGCTGCCTGTAGATTTTCCTTAAAACGTTTGGGCGATTGCATACGACTTGAAAAAACCATAAACAATTACATATGAAAACCAAACTACTATTGTTGCTGATTTTATTAGCACAGACTTTTTACGCCCAAGATTTAACAGGTTCTTGGAAAGGCGAACTCGACCTTGGTGGAACGCAACTGCCTCTGATCTTTAATGTTAAAAAAGAAAATAACAGTTACACTTCTTCCGCAAGAAGTCCAAAACAAAGTGACAAGATCATTACGGTTGATAAGACCGAGTTCACCAATAATGAACTTATTTTTGAAATGAATGAATTGGACGCTTCCTACAAAGGACAATTCAAAACAGACCATTTTGAAGGAACATTCACACAAAGAGGTCGCTCCTTCCCTATGAATTTTTTCAAAAATAATAGTACCGAAAAATCAAACCCGAAAGATGAGAAACTAAAAGACATCGGAAATCGTGAGATCAATACGGCGAAACTGGATGATTATTTCAATTATCTCACTCAGAACAAACAAAGCATTGGCAGTATTTCCATCTTCAGAAAAGGAAACGAAGTTTACAAAAGAGACTTTGGGCAAGATCAATTACCGAATGTAAAATGGGATTCTGACACGCGTTATCAGATTGGTTCGGTCAGTAAGTTATTCACCGCGATTATGCTGATGCAGCAAGTGGAAAAAGGAAAACTGAATCTGACAGACAAGCTTTCCAAATATTATCCAAACGCTCCAAATGCGGATAATATCACGATAGAAACAATGCTGAATCACACAAGCGGATTAGGTGATTATGCCGGCGAACATTACCAATGGCTGTTCAAAAAATCGGTTGGTGACAAAGTTATTCGTGATACGATCAACGCTCAAGGTGTGGAATTTCAGCCTGGTGAGAAAACCAGATATTCCAATTCTGGCTATTATTTATTGAGCAGGATTTTGGAGAAAGTGGCAAAGAAACCTTACAACGTTTTGTTGAAAGAAAATATCACAAGCAAAGCAGGAATGAAAAATACTTTTTCCGTGCTTGATGATCCGAAAAATGTTTTTAAAGGATATGAAAATGAAAACGGTACCTGGAAAGAAGTGGAGGATTTCGACTTTCATAATTGCATTGGTGTGGGCGATATTGTATCTACGCCAAATGATCTGAATATCTTTATCAATGCCTTATTCAATGGGAAATTTGTGAAGAAAGAAACTCTGGACAAGATGATGCCGAAGCCTGGATCTAAAACGATATTTGGATTGGGAATAATGCCTATACCTTTCTACAATCAGGTTTCATTTGGTCACGGCGGCGACACGGTTGGCTCACACGCTGTTACGTCATACAGTAAGAAAGAAGACTACTCGATCTCGATGATCATCAACGGCGAAAATTATCCGCACAACACACTATCCATCGGCGTTCTGAATATCATCTACGACGAAGATGTTGAATTTCCGAAATTTGAAAATGACAAAGAAACGGCGTCTTACAATGGAGAACTTAAGAAATACATCGGTAATTACACTTCACCAGATATTCCTTTGGATCTGAAGATCTTTGTGAACGACGACAAATTATTTGCACAGGGAAAAGGCCAAGCAGAGTTTCCTTTGGAACTTGTTGAGAAATATCAATTCAAATTCGAAAAGGCTGGAATCAAGATCAATTTCTTCCCGGAAAAGAATGAGATGCAGCTTTTGCAGAATGGCAAAACATACAATTTCACAAAGCAGTAACAAATAAAAAAACGAGGCTTTTCCAATAGGATCAGCCTCGTTTCGATTAAAAAACACAATTATAAAAATTATTTCCTGATGACTTTGAAGGTTTGTATCTCACTTCCAATATTCGTCTTAATTAAATAGATTCCAGTAGATAGTGTACTCATATCAATCGTATTGGAGTTGTTGTTTGTTTTGAGCAATTGTCCAGCAATATTATAAATTGAAATCGAATTGACTTTGTCGCTACTTGTAATTGTCAAAATATCTTTCACGGGATTCGGATAATATTTGAATGAAACGTTATTGACGTCCGAAACAGCCAAGGTTCCAATATTCAAACTGTAATCTTCCACCTGACCGTAATAGGAATTGCCACACGGTGTTGTATTCGGATTTGAGATCGCGCCGTAAAGCCTTACTCTCATTTTTGTCCTTCCAGCTTTGATTGTTGATGGAATCGTAATGACACCTTTCCAAGGCGAAGTGTTGAAATTGGTGGTCAAAACTTTCTCTCCCGCATCATCGAAATCGCCATCCTGATTGAGGTCGATCCAAACGATTACTTGGTCATAATCCCCAGAACCCGTGGTGGAAGATGCTGTGAAATTGTAGATTTGACCTGGCGTTACATTTCCGATGACATTAGAAAAATCTTCGTAACCTGCGTTGGATGTGGAATTATTATTAATATCAGCAAAAGTGATATTGGCAATTTTCTCAGACATCAGATAAGTGGAACCTGCTGAACAATAATTGTAAGCACTCGTGAAAAAGGTAATGTTTGAATAATTTCCAACTGTACCGCTGCAAACCGCCGCAACATTTACATCGTACGAAGTATTGATTGCTAATTGCGACAACGCATATTGATTTGCAGTGATGTTATTGACAACTGTCCAATTACTTTCTGTCGATTTTTTGTATCTCAATGTATAAGTTGCATTGGCGATCATATCCCAATCTATATTCGCAGAAGTCTGTGTAATATTATTTGCTAATAAACTTGTTGGCGCAGTTCCATCACAAGCCAAGACATTTGAAACAGCAACTTTGCCTAAAGCATAAAACACATTATCAACAGCCGAAATTCTAAGCACAATATTCTGATTGGCAGAAACCGCTGAGAAATCCAACGTTTCAGATCCATCATTAGGCGTCGAAGCTGACAAGACATTCCAGGTCAAACCTTGGTCTAAGGAATAATCGATTTTGACATTCGAGACATTGTAGGGTGCAAGATTCGTGTTCACAACATCCCAATTGATGGGACTTGCGACATTATTATAAACTTTTACAGTGGTCATTTTGAAAGGACCATCATTGCCAACAGTTATCATCTGAGAACCGATGGCAGTCTGCTGCTGCGTGACATCTGGATTGTTATCTCTGACCATAACTTTGAAGTTCATAGTTCTCGCAACATTGGAAACCGCTTCCCAGTCTGTGGCGCTTGATAAGTTACCATTAATCACATTACTCAATCTTGGGAAATATCTGCTTGGTGACGGAGAAGCTACACGAGATCTGAATTTCGGACCTGTCGTGTTATCTCCTGTGACCGTTGTAATTGCTGAAGTTGCCAGATCGTATTGCTCCCAATTGTAGGTCAAAGGATCATTCTCAGCATCTGTGGCATTGGCTGCTAAAACAAAGGCAGTTCCCTTTGGAATGGTCTTGTTTGGCAAAGCCGCTACGACGGGTGGATTGTTATTTATATTTGAAATTGTTCCACAACTTTGAGAATTGATATAAGTCTGAACCTGCTCTATACTTCTCGTATGATAATATGCATCGCGGTAACTTTGAACATCCACATTGGTAATTCCGGCATAGCTCATGATCGTAGAACCTGAGCCCGGTTCCATATGCGCCGTTTGATTGGGTGACTGCTGAATATCAAAAGAATAAGTGTGATCGGCACCAAACTGATGTCCCATCTCGTGCGCTACCAGATCGATGTCAAAAAAGTCACCTTGCGGACCACTACCTGCTCTTGGCGCACTGTAGGCTGCTCCTTTTGAGGTCGTATCATTACCGTTGGACGGATTTCGGCACACATTTCCTACGTCTCCGGCATTGCCAGAACCGCCAGATCTTGTGAATAGATGACCAACATCGTAAGCTTCATTCCCAACCAGAGATGTCAAAGTCTGCTGCACTTCACGATTCCACGCGCCGCCTACGCCTGTATTGGCTGTAGAATACGGATCGGTCGCTGGATTGATGAAAATCAATTGCGGAAAGTCCTGCAAATCCAAGTGGATCGCAAAATCCTTTTCGAAGACCGCATTCACACGTGTAATGGTTGCATTGATCGCAGAAAAAGCCTGGGCTACACCACCAAAATATTGCGTATACTCTCCAGTGACAGAAATTGCCAGTCTATAGGTTCTGTACTTTTGACCACTTGATTTGCTGAAGTCGGTTGCTATATTAGAAAAATTTGATACTTTGGATAATTGGTCAATTTCATTTTGACTTTGAGGAGATTCGGACGTTGAGCAGGAAAAAGCGTGATCTCCACTTTGTCTTTCACTTTTTGGAAAGGCGCCGTAGACTGTTTTTTCTTTGTTTAATGGTTCAATGAATTCGTACTGGCCATTTCTAAACATCATCGATTGCAGATCATACGGCGAAACGCTAAATCTCACATAAGTTGTAGGATCGCCGACTTTCGATCCAACATAAGAACCCAATTGGTACCGTTCTGCCAGAGATTTTGCTACGACTGGTAAACTGTAAACTTCAAATTGTTCTATTTGTCCGTCCAAAGTTGGCAACTCAATGATCGTTGGCTGATTGTGTCTTCCCGTTGGCTGTGCTGTTGCAAGTTTTGTTCTGATGACATCAAGGTCAAGAGAATAGAAATTGGTTGCTTTCGTTTCCTTGGTTCTTGTCCCTTTGAAGGTTGTCGGATTCCACTGGGCGAAACTCAATATCAGACCAAATGAAACCGCTAGAATGGTGAAAATTTTCTTCATATTAATTATAAAAACTGTAATGATCATCAAGAATAAAAACGAGACCTTTCGATCAGATCAGTCTCGCCTTCAATTAAAAAATTATGATGAATTAAATTTATTTTTTGATCACTTTGGTCATTTCGACTTTCCCTTCTACAACTGTTTTTACGAAATAAACACCTGAGGACAGCTTAGTAAGGTTGATGACATTAGAATGATTAACTTCTGAGATCAATTGTCCTCCAACATTGTAAACTGAGATGTTGCTTACTTTTTTGTCAGAAGAAACTGTCAAAACATCATTTACGGGATTAGGATAAACTTGGATCTTTGATCTGTTAGCACCGTCATTTACCGCCATTGTAGCGACAGTGAATTCATCTGCACCAATATCTGGAGTTGTTTCGTTTCTCGTTGTTCCATCAATATCCGTTGGAACCTCCGTTAAAGCAACACCTTTGTTATCGATCTCTAGGCTTTCCGATGTTTCGGTAATGTGAAGATTTGTATCAGAAACAAATTTTGGGAGTGCTCTTAGAGAATTGGCATTACTTCCATAAGTCGTTTGTAGCTCAGTGATATTAGTTAAAACCGTAGGTGTTGTTGTGACCGATAGAATAGCCAGATTGCTGCTGCTGTAGAAAATATTATTGTCAAAATTAGAAAAGATGACCTTCGGATCTGTGTTGGCAAACAAAGTGCTAAAATAAATCGACGTCGCATAAGCTGGCACAGAACTATCTGCGAGATTTGTAACGAAAATATTATTTCTAAGGTCTATGGCTGCAGTAGCGGTTACACTGGTGATGCTAAGTGCAATGGGAAGGCCTTTGCTTGTCCCGTCATTCTGAGTTTCTGTCAAATACACCGAGTTGTTATAGACCTTATATCCAGAACCTGCGTTGATGAGAATCCCGCCCGTGCTTCCAGAAAATGATGCTCCAAAACTCGAAACCTTTGAGATGAAGTTGTTACTCACCAAAGTATTGGAAGCCGTACCAGTATTCAAGGTGATGCCTTCTGCTCCCAGTCCTGTTGATGATCCTCCTTTTGTATTCAGAAGATTATTGATGGTATTTTGGCTAATGACCGTTCCAACCGTACTTCCACCCAAACTGATTCCAGTAACAGAACTATTGAGTCCGCTGCTGAAAAGGTTTGTAATTTTATTTCTAAGGATCTTGTTTGCCGAAGGTACATTTCCTGCTCCTGCATTGGTAAAGATCTGAATTCCTGTCGCGCTGCCTCCTGCCAAATTATTTACCCCAATATTATCAATGATATTATCGCTCACCGTGGAATTCATTGTATTGACAGCCAGCCAAATTCCTCTTTTCGATTCATTGTTCGCCGTGTCAAAGTTTCCTATTTTGTTAGCAGAGACCGTCACGCCATCTGTTCCGCCAAGATAAATCCCCATAAGTCTGTTCGAATTTTCTCCGCTTGCTGAGATGTCATTTTTAGTAATGACAGAGCCTGCGCCATTACCTACAAGCGACGTGGCAATCATATAAATCCCTTGATAAGATCTTTGAATAGAGTTGTTCTCCAGTCTGATGTTATTAAAATATCCCGCAGATTGTGCTCCAGCCGTATTGCTCACGATGATCCCGCTTCCTGCAGTCTTCACACCATTGATGATGGTGGTATTTTTCAAAGTAACATTGCTAAGTGGATTTGCAGCATCAGAAGATCCCATTGTGACCACCACAGAACCTGTAGCAAAACCATTTACAATAGATAGGTTTCTGCTGTCGGTTCCATTATTACTTCCGTCGATCGTCACATTACTTCCCAAGATTCTGAAAACTGGACCTGCTGTTGTAGCATTTGTAATTGTAGCTGTAACGCCAGCTGCAGGCTTCAAAGACACCGATGTGAAGCTGGAATTTCCAGTACTTCTGTTGAGAGCCGCCGTTGCAGTTTCATTGGTATTAGCCGTAATTGTTATGTTGATGACACCTTGGTGCGTCCCTGCATTGATGGCATCAAAAGCACCTTTCACCGTAGTGTACGTTGCGGTTGCAGTTCCGGCAGTTGCTGCCACATTGACTTGTGCGGAAGCCGAAATACCCAGTAGAATGGATAGAATTGATAAAGATTTTTTCATATAAGTTAGTTAGATTGATAGTTAAAATTGGGCACTAAAAAACCGGCTATTGAAAAATAGATATTGAACAATAGCCGAGAAAATAATTATGATTTTTTTGAGGTATGTTACTTCTTGATGACTTTAGAAGTTTCGGTTTTACCTTCTACATCGGTTTTCACCACATAAACACCTGCAGAAAGATTACTCATATTCACCGTGTTTGCATTCTGAGTAGTTTTCACCAACTGTCCTGCAGCATTGTAAACAGAAATCGAGTTTACTTTCTTGCTAGAAGAAACCGTCAACACATCTTTCACAGGATTAGGATACAACTGTATTTTGTTGATGGATGCGTCATTGACAGCCAAAGTTTCTTTCACTGCCAAAGTGTAATCTTCAACCTGTCCATTGTTGTAACTTCCGCAAGCACCTGTTGGCCAGAACATCGCAAAAGTAGAAGGTGAATTCACTTTTAGTAATCTTAACCTTGTATTTCCAAGTACTGCATTATCTGGAACCTTGATGTTAAGTTCTGCTGACATATCATCCATTCCAGTGCTTCCTTTTACAAAACCAATTCTATAGATCTCGTTCTCATTATCAAGCGTTCCGTTTTGGTTCCAATCGATGAAAGCGGTGAAGGTGCTCACTTTCCAAGAACCTGCTGCATTACCTTTCACGGTCATTTTGTACTCTTTTCCTCTTTCTATATTTCCAACTTTGGACACGAAGTTTTCATAAGAACTACCGGCATTTGGATCAGAATTATTAGCAAGGTCAGCAAATGTGATAGAAGTGATCGGCTCAGAAGTGATTGCCGAAGCGCCACAGTATGATGATGTGCTCGGATTATTTGGTAACACTCGTATTTTTGTACTTCCCTTCAGGCCTTCTCCAGACCAGTCATTATAGCTCAAGGTCCAGTTGCCTTCGATAGGTTCAAGAGGGATCATTCCTGCTGGAGCAAAAAGTCTGGAATTGCTGTTTAATTCTATATCCAGTTCTCCGTTTCCGTCAGCATACATTTCTTCATCTTTATTCAGCTCCCAAGCACCAGACGCCGGATTTCCGACATTGATCTTGACCTGTCCGTAAGGCACCAGATTTTTAACCTTGATCGTAGAACCAGAATCAAAATCCATCATCTTGAATTCTACAGGTGTTGGAGTTCCCGTAATGACACTTTTTGGATCCTTGATCACGGTATAGTTTCCAGTTGCTGTCTTACCAGAAGCGTCTTCAACTTTCAAAGTGTAATATCCTAATGGTGAAACATTGGTCCAGCCATTGAACTGGAAAGTGATATTTCCTGTAGCATCTGTAGTAGAAGATAAAGACCTCAAACCACCTTGAGGATCTACGGATGTAAACTTGATGGCAGAGTTGGCAGCGAAACCACTTCCTGTCACTTTGATCCCGTAAGCCCAATACCAATATTCCAAGATACTGTTTTCAGCAGCAGGATTATTAGGAACGGTTGTATCTATAGCAATAGTCTGTGCGGATAACATTCCAGATAAAAGTAGGGATGCAAAAAAAGCGTTTTTCAATTTCATATTCTTGATTTTAAATTATAATCAAATGTAACTACGAAATTGTTTAAAAGAAAACTTTTACTGTTTGGAATCAGCGAATTTACACGAATATAGACACCGTTTATCAAGCATTAAATCACTGACTACCAAACGAATAAACTAAAACAAATAAGGATTTTAATATTTTACCGATTTTAGCACATTAATCTTTTTTCTGATGTAAAATAAGCTGAGGATGGTAAATAAAATTATCAAAACCGCAAACAAATAAAACAAATTTTGATTATTATCAAATTCTGAATTTTGCGTTTCTATGTTTTTTCTGAGCAGTTCGGAGAAAGACCTTTCCTCTACATTATCATTTGTCAGCAGATTTTTTTCCAGCTTTTGGTTGTAAAAAAAATACTGAGGAGCGTTATTTTGATTGAGATAATTTTGACTCAGCGCATCATAGACCTCGGTCAGAAGTCCAATATTTCCCGTCTTCCCAATTCTCTTCTCAGTCTCCAATAAGATCTGATTGGCCTTGGTAAAATCCTTTTTGTTATCATAGGTAATTGCCAAACCTACTTTCGCATAGTCAGAAACTTCAGCCATTTTGTAACGGTCAGATTCTTTGATGACCTCAAGGAAAAGTTGCTCCGCTTCATCCGCTTTACCAATATCTATCAAAGAATAACCTTTCTGGATCTTGGTGATATTTTTGTTGAGCAAACTACTTCGGTCATTATTTTTATTATACTCAAAGATCGCTTTATCAAAATAAGTGATTGCAAATGCAGGATCCAAATTATCCTTGTATATCAAGGCCTTCACAAAATAAATATTCGCGCTCATCTGATCCAGAGAACCATCCTTCAGAAAATCGATGATCGTCTCTGCCCTGTTCAGATAATTGATGGCTTTCTTATTGAGTTTAAGGATATAATATTGATTACCGATGAATCCCAACGTATTGACCATCATCAGAGAATCCTGCGATTTCTGCGAAATATCCAATGCTTCAAAACCTGACCTCAACGCCGCTGACGACAGATGTTTGACAGAATAGGCGCTACCTTTTGCGAGCAACAATTTGCTTTGCAGCTTATCATCATCGATCTTGGGTTCCAGCTTTTTGACCATTACCAAAGCAGAATCCGGATCTACAAAAGCCATCCTATCAACTTCTGTGATCTGCTTCTCCAAGTTGGCTTCGGACTGTGAGAAACCAAAAATTGAAAACATCAAAAACAAGAGGTACAAAACTTTCTTCATATCATTTGTTTTTAAGTTCATCTATAAACTGCGACGGGCTTTTCCCGGTCACATTCTTGAAGATCGTCGTGAAGGTAGTGCGCGATGCAAAGCCAGCCTCTTCTGCCAGATAACTGGTTTTATATTGCAGATATTCAGGGTTTTGAATTAATTTTTCCACGATATAATTCACCCTGAGTTCATTCAGGTAATTATTGAAATTTTTGCCTTTGTGCTTGTTGATCACCTCGGACAAGTATTTGGAATTCGTATTCATCCGCTTGGCCAGGACGGATAATGACAGAGATGGATCTCTCACATCTTTGCTTTTTTCAAACGTTTCAAGATTTGCAAGTATCAGATTTTCCGTCTTTTCCGGAATTGTAAAGACGTGACTTGCCTGGAAATCTTTCAGCTGATCGCTCAGTTTCCTTTCGTATTCTTTGGAAATATTCTCTTTTTCGTATTCCATCGTCGCAACATTCATTCTGTTTTTAATGATGAAATAATAGATCAGACTGATGACCAAAGACAATGCAGCAATAGCAGCCAAAAGAAATAAAATCTTATTTTGAAATTCTTTCTGATTGTGGATCTTAGAATTCTCCTTCTGATCGATGAGGTTGATGATATTCACTCTCGCTTCCTGCTTGTCCGCAAGTGTCGATTTTAATATTTTAATATACTCCTTCCTTGAAGTAAAACAGTCGGCAGAATTACTAGCACAAGCAGTTTTTGACCATTCTCGGTAAACATCGGCAAAGAAAACGCCATCATTGAATTGCGGAAATCGATTCTTTAAAGTAATAATATCAGCTTCTTTAAAGTTCACACTCTTAACCTCAGATTTCAGATTATTCAATTGTGCCAGAAACTGAAAGTAACTTTCGGAGCTTTGAAAATCACTCGTTTTGTTATTTGCGATATTTAGTTCAATGATCTGTAACCGTGAACTATAAGCCAAATCAAAATCTGACTTACTATTAATTCTACTTTGAATTTCATTAAGACATTCTTTATATTTTCCTTGATGGTACAACTTCAAAATTTCCAGTTCTTTCTTCCAAAGCTCTACGCAGGATTTTTCTTCCTCTTTCTTCATAGATCTTGAATGTGCATCGATAGCGTCAATAGCCTCTTGATACTCATCAAGAAAACCAAGTTCTAGATAGAGCTTTCCAATCAGATACTCATTTTTAGCCTTGAGAAGATCATCATCAACATTGCCTGATATTCTGTCCGCAGAGATCAGCTTTATGACAGCGTCATTGTATTTTTTTAAATTAAAATAGATCTCGGACTGGAGAAGCAAGGCATTATAAACATCATCTGGCGTTCCAAAGCTCTGATTAGAAACGATGTACTGCGCCGTCTTGATCGCCTTTTCCGGATCACTGTACATCAAGGACCTGACATCTTTTGTCAGGTTTTGAGCATCATTGATTTGGGCATTCACATTCACTGCAAACACCAAAAATAACAGCAAAGAAAAAATTCTGAACAGCATTATTTGAAAAAATCAAAGACAAGCATTAAAGATAAAAAATTCTTAGATCAATCCAATTTAAAAGATCAATTTAGATCAAAATAAAATCAGCTTTCCAACACCTTGCCAACAATCCTTTTTCGATGCTGGATTCCCCAATCGGCGAGATTTTCTATCACTTTTTTTAAAGTATAACCATACTCTGTCAGTTCATATTCTACACTGATTGGCTGGGTTTTCAGAACAGTTCTCTTTAGCAATTGATTGACTTCGAGATCTTTCAATTCGCTGCTCAGCATTTTAGCCGATATGCCTTCAATTTCTTTCTGAAGGTCGGAGAATCTCATTTTATTATAGCACAGAGCGGCGATGATGTGCATCTTCCAGCGGCCTTTCAAAACATCCATTGTATCCTGAACCGCCATCATATTGGTTTTACAACATTTTATTTTCATCATTTATTTTTTTAATATCATATGATAAGAAATCACATTCCAAGATTAGTTAACAATTTAATTATCAATCCAATAACTTTTTCGTAATGCTAACTTTTGGTAACTTCATTACAAAAATAAACTTTTCTTAATTAACTTTGTACTCTCAATTTAAAAAATCATTGACAATGAGTTTATTAGAAGATTTGAACTGGCGCTACGCAACAAAGAAAATGAACGGCGAACCAGTTCCTCAAGATAAAGTAGATTACATAATAGAAGCGGCAAGATTGGCGCCTTCATCATCTGGTTTGCAACCTTACAGATTATTCGTGATCACCAATAAAGAATTATTGGAAAAAATTCAGCCAATCGCTTATGGGCAGGCTCAGATTACGGACGGTTCTCACCTTTTGGTCTGGGCAGCTTGGGACGGCTATTCTCACAACAGTATTTCCGATGTTTTCGAAAAAACCACAAAAGAAAGAGGAATTCCAACCGAAACGATGGACGATTACAAAGCAAATCTTTGGGGATCATATGAACCACTCGGTACCGAATGGCACGCAACGCACGCTGCAAAACAAGCTTACATCTCCTTCGGACTAGCAATCGCTGCCGCTGCTGAACAAAAAGTGGACGCTACGCCAATGGAAGGTTTTAACAACCAAGCTCTTGACGAATTGTTAGGACTTGCAGAAAAAGGATTGAAAAGCGTTGTCCTGTTACCTTTAGGCTACAGAGACACAAGCGGAGATTGGCTGGTAAATCTGAAAAAATACAGAACACCAAACGAAGAATTCATCACAGAAATCAAATAAATTAAAAAGCGTCCTGAAATATCGGGACGCTTTTTTTAACATTTAAAGTTCATAGAATTTAGTCGGAAGTCATTCACTTATAGATAAAAACTGTATTTTTGCAAAAAAAATTAATGCGCACAACTCTATCATTTTCATTACTTTTCGCAGGATTATTTTGCAACGCTCAGCTAGAAGTGAAAGTCCTCGATATCATTGCCAATCAGGTCATCTATGATTCTAACGCAAAAAAAATCTACGCCAGCATTCCAAGTGCCAATGGAGCAAACGGAAACAGCATCGGCGTCATCGATCCGGTAAGCCAAACTCTTGAAAACACTTTTTTCATTGGCAGCGAACCAAATGTACTGGCCATTTCTGATAACAATCAATACCTGTATGTTGGTTTTGAAAGTGCCTCTCTGGTAAGAAGGTGGGACATTGCCAGCAAATCTGTAAATCTACAATTCTCATTAGGAGCTGATCCTTCGCTTGGAGCTTTGTTTGTAGAAGATATGGAGGTGATGCCAGGAAATCCCAATACAATTGCCATCTCTAGAAGAAATGTAGGTTTCTCTCCAAAACATGAAGGCGTTGCAATCTATGACAACGATGTGAGAAGACCGACTACCACGCAAGATCACACCGGAAGCAACAGAATCGAATTTGCAAGCAACAATCTACTTTGGGGATATAATAACGAAACTACTGAATTTGGCTTGAGAAAAGTCAACATTACTTCTTCAGGAGCAACGCAAGGCACTGTTTACCCCAATCTTTTTTCCAACTTCAGTGTTGATTTTATAAGAGAAGGTAATTTTTTGTATTCGACAGACGGGAAAGTGGTTGATATCTCAGGTGGAACGCCATTCCTTCTGGGTCAATTTACAAATACAACAGGCGCAAATGCATTTGACACAGCTACTCAATCTGTAGCGTATGCAAGTTCTGAATATTCTTCTGGCAATATCACTTTCAAAAGATTCAATCCAAATACTTTCTTGCTGAAAGACAGTACACCAATTCCAAACGTTCAAGGAACTACAAAATCGATGACTTCTTGTGGCGCTGGTTGCTACGCTTTCACAACATACTCCTACAACTACGGCACCAACGTGACAACAGGAAAAATTGTGATTGTAAAAGATAAATCATTGGCTGTAGAGAATCTATTGAAATCAAACAAGATTACAGTCTATCCTAATCCTGTTTCCAATTATTTGAAGATTGATACCGATAAAAAATTCACAGAAATTAAGCTTTCCGATTATACTGGTAAAATAGTCAAAACTCTAGATTCCAAAGAAAGAGAATTTGACATTTCTAATATCGCAAGCGGAAATTATCTATTGATAATGACCGATATCAACGGTACAAAAACGACAGAGAAAATCATCAAAAAATAGGTTTTCTCTAATAAATAAAAAAGGCTTTTCAGATTGAAAAGCCTTTTTTTATGTTTAGAATTTAGAGTCCGTTAAATGAAAATTGATTGATTAGAATTTCAAATCATCTGATACTTTAATATCCCAAAAGTTTCAAAACATCTTCTGGCCTTTGCTCCTCACGGAAAAGCTCGTAAGTCAAATTCCCATCCTCATCTTTATCAATCAAAATATGTTTTGGCTGAGGCATCAGACAATGGTGAACACCACCGTAACCGCCAATCGTTTCCTGATATGCGCCCGTATGGAAAAATCCGATGTACAAAGATTTTGTCTCATTGAAAACCGGCAGATAAATCGCATTCGTATGTTGCTCAGAATTATAGTAATCATCTGAATCACAAGTCAGTCCACCAAGAAAAACTCTTTCGTAAGAATCTTCCCAACGATTCAATGGCAACATAATGAAATGACGGGAAATCGCCCAAGTGTCCGGCAAAGTCGTCATAAAAGATGAATCAATCATATTCCATTTTTCTCTGTCGTTCTGACGTTTCTGAGAAATGATTTTATACAAATGACCTCCACTCTCTCCAACAGTAAAACTTCCGAATTCCGTGTAGATATTTGGTTCCTCAACACCTTCTTCTTCACAGAACTTCTTGATTTGAGACACAATCTCATTGACCATATATTGATAGTCATAATCGAAATTAAGCGAAGTTTTAATTGGAAAACCACCACCAATATTCAATGAATCCACTTCTGGCGCAATTTTTTTCAATCTTGCATACACGCGGAGACATTTGTACAATTCGTTCCAATAATACGCCGTGTCCTTGATTCCGGTATTGATGAAAAAGTGAAGCATTTTCAGCCTCGCATTCGGATGTTCAGCGATTTTTTGGCTGTAATATGGGATGATATCTTTGTATCCGATTCCTAATCTTGAGGTATAAAATTCGAACTTCGGTTCTTCCTCAGAAGCAATTCTGATTCCGATGTCAAAAGTCCTGTCGATACTTTCTGTCAGCTTATCCAGCTCTCTATAATTATCCAGAATCGGTGTGATATTTTCGAAACCGCTGTTGATTAAATCTGAGATTTTCGTCAAATAATCGTCGGTTTTGAAACCATTACAAATCACTTCGATACTTTTATCTACTTTTCCTTTGTCATAAAGGGATTTCACGATGTCCATATCGTAAGCAGAAGATGTTTCCAGACTGATGTCATTCTTCAATGCTTCTTCTACAACGAACGCGAAATGGCTGGACTTCGTGCAGTAGCAATATCTGTAGGTCTTTTGGTAATCGTTCTTTTCAAAAGCTTCTTTGAACCAGAATTTTGCCCTTTCAATATTCTGAGAAATCTTTGGTAAATAATTGAACTTCAAAGGAGTTCCGAATTTTTCCACAACTTCCATCAGGTTGATATCGTGGAATTTCAGATTATTCTCTTCTACATTGAATTCTTCTGTAGGAAAATAAAGCGTTTGGTCAATTAGTTCAGAATATTTTATTTTCATATCCGGCTAAAAAAAGTTAATTGTTTTACGGTACAAAAATGATTAAAAAAACTGAATTTCTACGTTAATAATTCTATAAAAAATGATGATGATATTTTAACGCAAAGGCGCAGGAGAATTTAAATCACAAATCGTTATAAGTCGCAAATCAAGCATCACAAAATATTCCAATTGGCGACTTGAAATTGATAAATAAAAGATGTTAGTCCGCCTTTGCGTTAGATTTCCCCCCCAACAAAAATCAGCAAATCACCTTCTTTATATTTAATGAAAACCTCCTGATTCTCTGCAATATTCCTCGTTCCAATTCTTTCACCGAGAATTAAATCTTCTTTATACAACGGCCATTTCAAACCTTGTGTTTCAATATTTTTGGCAATTGGAAACGGCATTAATGAAATCATTCTGTCCTTCACATCAGAAATTGAGAAATCTTTCGGAATAAAATAATAGGATGAATAATTATCAAAAAATCTTAGATTCACTTTATTTTTAAAGAAAAAAGCGACGCTCAAGTTCCCAAGAAAATGGTCTTGCTCACCTCCACTTGCACCATAAACATCGATATTTTCAAAGCCTTTTTCAAGAATAATTTCTATTGCTTTGTGAAAATCCGTTTTATTTTGGTCAGGCGTTTCGATGATTTCAAAACCGTGAATTTTAGATTGAAGAATTTCCTCGTCATTTGAATGAGAATCAAAATCTCCGGAAATAAAATCCAATTTTTCTAATGGAAAATTCAATTGCCTTAAATAATGAAAAGCGCCGTCTGTACAAGCAATCAAATCATAATCTGACAGATGTGGAAATCCTTTTGGTGGTTCGCCGTTGATAAAAAGTAAGGCTTTTTTCATTTTATAAATCACTAGACTTTTTAGGAAAAACCAAATTATACAAAAGTAATAAACCTCCTGCAATTTCTAAAATTGTTCCTATTAGTAATAATTGACTTGCTGAAATTCCGAAGAAACTCCAATGTGTAATTTTGAAAAATACACCAACCGAACTGATTACAATCCCAATAATTATAATAAAAATATTAATTAAATTTTTATTTCTCATTATTCTTTTTATGTTTCCATTTGAAGAAAAAGCCTTTTGGAGTTTCATTAGTTGGTTTAGAAACCTTACAAGAAGTTAGAAGACTTGCTCCGATTAATATTAGAATCAGTTTTTTCATCGCGTTTTTTTTAAAAAAATTTAAGTAAAATTCAATAAGCTTTTGTGACTTTTGTGGTTAAAATCATTTTCTATCATTAGGATTCCAATATTCCTCCGGCTCATTATTCAACTTAGAAACATATCTCGCCAAAACAAAAAGATAATCGGACAAACGATTCAGATATTTGATTAATTCCTGTCGCACTTCTTCCGACTGATTTAGGAAAACCAAACTGCGTTCTGCTCTTCTACAAACCGTTCGCGCCACGTGAAGAAACGTCGATGCTTTTCCACCGCCTGGCAAAATGAAATATTGCAAAGGTTCCACTTTTTCTTCCATCGCATCCATCCAAGTTTCCAATTCTTCGATTTCTTTGTCTGAAATCACCAATGGTAATCGCGCTTTTCCATTAGCCAAAAACAATTTATCAATCGGTGTTGAAGCTTCCGAACCAACTGTAAACAAGTCAAATTGAATTTTTTTGAGTTGAGAAATCACTTCTTCATCGTCGATATGTGATTTCGCCACGCCAATGTTTGCATTAAGTTCATCGATGTTGCCGTAAGATTCCACTCGTGCGCTGGCTTTTGAGATTCTGCTTCCGCCGTAAAGTCCGGTTTCGCCTTTGTCGCCGGTTTTTGTATATATTTTCATTTTCAGTTTTTATGAAAGTTTAAAATTAAGGTTTTTATTTTTGAACGCACAGATTTTTGAACCACAAAAGTCACAATAGCAGTAACTCTTTTTAGTAATTCAAAAGAGCAAAAAAGAAAATTGTTTGAAAGTTTATCTTATTCTTTCTCTACAATTCTTTTGTGCCTTTTGTGGTTAATTAATCCAAAAACTGAATGGTTAATTTTTATGTCGCTTTTATATTTTTCTTAAATTGCTGTAATGAAAAAGCCATTTCAAAAAACTACCAATCTCATTCATATTTACCAGCAGTTGCGACGCTTCATCAAACCTTACCGAATGATGATTTTCGTGACTTTGGCCTTGACTTTTATCGGTGCATTGTTCGCTCAGGTCAATCCTTTGGTTTTGAAATATACGGTGGACGAAGTGACGAAACTGACACAACTTCCCAATCCAATGGAACAAGGAATTCACGTTTTAACCTTAATTTCAATCATACTTTTGGGAAAAGAATTGGCGAATATTTTCATTCAATTTGGACAGAAATTTTATGGTGAAAAGATTAGAATTAATGTCAGTTCAGAACTCGCACAAGAAGCCATCAACAAAATCCTGACTTACCGAATCGCCTATTACAACGACGAAAATCACGAATCGGGAAAACTTCAAATCCGAATCGACAGAGGAATTGAAAGCCTCACAAAACTCGTCCAAAATTTTTTCATCGATATTCTTCCGCTTTTTTCAACGGCGATTATTGCGCTGATTGTGATGTATATGCAGAATGTTTACGTCGGTTTGGTCTCAACTTTTGTGATTCCGATTTATTTTTATGTCACATCAAGACAAGCTAAAAAATTAGGAAATGTAAGAAGAACACTCAGAAATCAACGTGAGCAGAAAACATCCGGACTTTTGAATTTGATTAATTCGATAATGGTCATCAAGAGTTTTGTCCGTGAAAAATTTGAAGGAAGCAAACAATACAATCTTCAGATGAAGCTGATGGAAAGCCAACTTTACACTCGACGAACCAGTTTTATCTATGACGGTTTGAAGACTTTTATCGAGCAATTCGGCGTCGTTTTAATTATCCTTTTGACGGTTTATCTTGTGCTGGACCAACAGATGACGATTGGTGCGATTATGCTTCACATTATGCTGTTCAACAACGTTTCTGCGCCGATTCGCCAGCTTCACAGGATTTATGATGATATGAATGACGCCTTCATTTATGCCGAAGGATATTTTGAAATTTTAAATGCCGACGAGGAAACCGAACCAAACGGAACCATCAACAATATCCCCATCAAAGGAAATTTCGAAATCAAAAATGTGGATTTCACTTATCCAAACGGAATGAAAGCGCTTCACAACGTTTCGCTGAAAATCGAAAATGGAAAAACGACTGCTTTGGTTGGATTAAGTGGCGCAGGAAAATCGACAATCATCAACTTGCTTTGTAAATTCTACGAACCAGATTCCGGCGAAATCCTTTTGGATGGCAATAATCTGAATGATTTTGATAATGATTATCTGCGTGACGACCTTGGTTTGGTTCTTCAGAAAAATCATATTTTCAAAGGAAGTATCGAGGATAATATCCGCTACGGAAATCTTCACGCCACGTTTGACGAAATAAAAGAAGCATCAACAAAAGCTTATCTCCACGAGCAGATTATGGATTTGCCGGAAGCTTACAACCACGACGCGACGCAACTTTCCGGCGGTCAACAACAAAGAATTGCCATCGCCAGACTGTTCCTGAAAAATCCACCCATTATTTTTCTTGATGAACCAACCGCGAGTCTGGACGCCATCGCAACGGAACAAATTAAAAATTCTCTTGACGCCATAAAACAAGGACGAACGGTTGTGATAATTTCACATTCGTTGTCGCAGATTTTGGATTCGGATATGATTTATGTGATGAAAAAAGGCGCAGTTGTGGAAAACGGAACGCACGAAGAATTGTATGAAAAAGACGGAACTTATCGAGAAATCTTTGATGCATCTGCCAGAAGTCTGAATCTTGATAGATTGGTGAAAACTTACAAAGATGAAAGTTAGACAAATTTTCGTGGTAAATTTCATTCTCGCAGATTTAGCAAATTCAGCAGATTTTCGGATAAATAAATTTGCATCATCTGCTAAATCTGCGAGAGAAACAATTGTAACAGAAACTTAAAACAGATGAACGAAGACCATTACATAAAAAAAATAGACCGCATCACCTCGATTCTTGTGCAGTTGCAAAGTAAACCGATTGTTCGGGCGCAGGATTTGGCGGATAAATTCGAGGTGAGTATCCGGACCATTTACAGAGACATTAAAACTTTGGAAAATGCTGGAATTCCGATTTTTGGGGAAGCTGGTTCGGGTTATTCTTTGGTCGATGGTTACAAACTTCCGCCCGTGATGTTTACGAAAGAGGAAGTTCTCAGTTTCATCACGGCAGAAAAACTGATGCAGAATTTCTCGCACGAAAGTCTCGGTTCGCATTACAATTCGGCGATGGAAAAAGTGAAATCTGTCCTTCGAAATTCAGAGAAAAATCTGGTGACCGATATTGAAAATCAAATCAACATCTATTCTTATCAGCCGGAAAAGACGGATTCGATTAAAAATATTATTCCGACCATTCTGGAAAGTATTTCTGAGAAAACGCAACTGAAAATCAATTATGAAAGTGCAAAAACCGAAGCTTCGGAAAGGATAATTGAAGCGGTTGGGATTTTTTATGAATTCAATTATTGGTATGTAATGGCGTTTTGCACGATGCGAGAAGATTACAGACAATTCCGCGTTGACCGTATTTTGAAAATCATTAAAACAGAAAATCCATTCCATCAAGAATATGGAAAAGTCGCTGACTATAAGCAAAAATCAAATACTGAAAAAGTTCAGGTCAAACTTTTGGTCGAGAAGAAAATAATGCCTCACATTATGCACTCGATGAAATATTACGGCTGGATTTCCGATGAAGAAACAGAAAACGGAATGCTATTAACCTTCGAGACCAGCTGGATTGACGAGGGTTTTCCGCGCTGGTTGATTACCTTTGCGGACTATGCGGAGATTATCGAACCGAAATATCTGAAGGATACGATGGCCGATTTAATCCAAAATATTTCAAAAAAAATAATTTAAAAATATGAAGTCTTTACTTTTACGAAGTTTTCTATTGGTAACAATCGCTTATTCTACGGCACTTTCTGCGTGTTCCGCATTTCTGTTGCGGGGAAAAGACCATTGCGTGGTTGGTTTCAATGAAAACTGGAAAACGATGCCCGGAATGATTGTCGTGAACAAACGCGATGTCTTAAAAAGAAATATCAGCTGGGAAAATCTGACCACCGATAATTTGAATTCCAAAAAACAATGGAATTCGAAATATGGTTCCGTGACGTTCAATCTTTTAGGTTACGATTTCCCTTGTTATGGTGTGAATGAAAAAGGACTTTTCCTTGTGGAACTTTATCTTGAAGAAACTTCGAAAGTTGTAAATCCAAAACAACCGAATATGTTTTGGGCACAATGGATTCAATATCAATTGGATAATTACAAAACGGTAAAAGAAGTCGTTGACAATCTGAACAAAGGTCCAAACATCGATTGGTGGCCCAATGCGCCGGGAAGTCATTTTTTTCTGACCGATGCCAAAGGAAATGCAACTACGATTGCTTTGCTTAATGGAAAATACAAAGTCCTGACCGACAAAGAAATGCCAATGCCACTTTTGTGCAACAATCAGTACAAAAAGGATTTTGATAAGGCTAAAAAATTTGATTTTCTAGGTGGAAATGAGAAATTCGAGTATGAGAAAAGTGGAAATTGGGACGACCGATATAACCGCGCTTATTATATGCTTCAAAATTACAAATACGACGGAAAACCAGTGGATTACGCCTGGAATATTCTGAATTCTATCCACGCCGGCGAATGGCAAACCGTGATTGATGCTAAAAATATGAATCTCTTTTTCCGTTCGGATTTAAAGAAAGAAATCAAGAAAATCGATTTGACAAAACTGGATTTCTCCAAGAATTCTACGGTGAAATATCTGGATATTCATACCGATGAATTGGGTGAAGTGAATCAGGATTTCCAACCGTTGACATTAAGTAAGAATAACGAATACGTGGAAAAAGGGTTTCCAATTGGTTATGACAACAAAGAATTTGGAACTTCGGAAACGTTTGCAAAACTCAAGGAAAACATTGTGAAATTCTTTAGTAATATTTTACCGCATTAAACTTTGTAATCTTTAAAACACAAAAGTCAGAAAAGCTTCAGAGTTTTCTTTTGTGACTTTTGTGGTTTCATTAATATAAAAGAGCTTTCAGAAAATCCTGAAAGCTCTTTGCTTTTTTATCTTTCTCTTTCCCAGAAAAACGGTGGCTCGATTCCCAAAGCTCTCAGGTAAACGTAACCTTGACCTCGGTGGTGAATCTCATTATCAACGAAATAAAGAATATTCTGATAAACCGGAAATTCATATTGACCAAATAAATTGAAAGTCTCCTGAAAACGTTCTGCAGAAATCTGACTGAAATATTCATTGATGACTTCGGTCTGCTCATCCCATTTTGCAAGGATTTCTGCTTTGGTTGTTGGCTGGAAAGCATCTTCGTCGAAAGTGTTTTCCGAACCGTCAACAATGGCTTTCAAAGCTGGTCCGGCGATTGCCAAAAGTTCAAGTGTCAATTTCGAAAATGGTCTCATTCCGCCAATTGAAAATTCGAATAAATCTTTTTCAGGAAAAGCTTCAATGACTCTTCTGGTTAGATTTCTGTGGCCTTGCCAATGGATTAAAAGTTGTTGTGAGTTGAGGACTGTAGCTGTTGCATTCATAATAGTTTGTTTTTATTTGATACAAATGTACAGCGTGGTTGTGACAGGAGTTTGTCAGGAGGAAATTAGGAATTGAATATTTTTATCGAAATTAATTTTAAAATTATCATAACATATTAATACAAAACCCTTTAAGTAAAAAAAAAGAATTTTTATTAATCTGAAACTAGTAGTTTAAAGTGATAAACTTCCCCCACACATTCTAATAGGAATTCGTTATAATCCGAAGCATAATAACTTTTCAAATTATGATACTGGATTTCATAAATTTTTATTGGATTTAATGCTTCCAACAACAAATTAACAAAATCAACTACAAATTCTCTTTTCCAATCTTTAAAATATAAAGAAAAATTATTACCAATATCTGATAAATGATATTGATCTTTATCTTGGTAGGGATAAAACCACTTATCATATAAAAGATCACAGAAAAATTTAAAAGAATTTTGTTCTTCAACTTCAGTCAATTTATAACCAGCACTAACATCAATGTAAATATTTTCCATGATGTCGTCTATAGTTTTTAACTTCGGCAAAAGTTTTAGGCTGAAATTGTATATGTGATCAGTTTTATCATTGAATCTAGAGATTACTCCTAATTCACCAACTAGAATTCCATAATTAAATATTTTTCTTTCTTTATCAGTCAAATTAAATAACATGAATTATTAATATAATTATATCTTCTCAAACCTAAAATTCTCCCCAAGATAAGCCTGTCTCACTTCCGGGTCATTCGCCAAATCCTCAGGAATTCCCTCTTTCAGGATTTTCCCTTCGAACATAATATACGTTTTGTTCGTAATCGCCAAAGTCTGCTGAACGTTGTGGTCGGTAATCAAAATCCCGATATTCTTCTCCACAAGAGACCTCACAATCTTCTGAATATCCTCCACCGCAATCGGGTCAACACCCGCAAAAGGCTCATCCAAAAGAATAAAATTCGGACTGGTCGCCAAGCAACGCGCAATTTCCGTACGACGTCTTTCACCTCCGGACAGCAAATCGCCACGGTTTTTACGCACGTGTTCCAGGTGGAATTCCTCAATCAATTCATCGCACTTTTTCTGCTGTTCCTTTTTGGAAAGCTTCGTCAACTGCAATACGCCCAGAATATTATCCTCCACAGACAACTTCCGGAAAACCGATGCTTCCTGCGCCAAATAGCCGATTCCTTTCTGCGCACGTTTGTACATCGCGTCCTGCGTAATATTTTGATTATCAAGAAAAACGTTTCCCAAAGTTGGCTTCACCAATCCAACAATCATATAAAACGACGTCGTTTTCCCCGCACCATTTGGTCCCAAAAGTCCGACGATTTCGCCTTGCTGAACTTCCAATGACACGCCTTTCACTACCTTTTTCGGTCCGTATTCTTTGATTAAATTTTCTCCTCGTAAAATCATAAAACAAAGATATATATTTTTTGCTGGAAGTAGGAAGCCGGAAGTTCATCTCAATGCTATTTAACACAAAACGAGAAATTTCGCCATCCAAAACTCAATTCACTACAAACATTTGGTCGTGCCCCTCGCCAGCGCAATGGCCACCGCTCGGGTCAGGCTTTCCGTTACAAGTCCTCACTCGTTGCCTCGCTCCGGGCTTTCCACTGCACCCGAGGCTTTAGCCGAACTGTACGAAGTAAATCCTTCACGCTCTTCGCCTCGATTGAACATTCAACGTTTAACGACGACATTTTACATTGTACTTTTTACATTATACATTTTACATTATACTTTATACATTGTACATTTGTAAAAAATTTCCAAAAATGCTGATAGAAAGCCTTCAAAACGAAAAAATTAAAAGACTGACCAGACTTCTAACCAAAAATCAGGAAAGAAGAAAAGCCGGCGTTTTCATCGTAGAAGGTCAGCAGGAAAATGAGCGCGCTTTGGAATTTGGCAATCTGCCGGAAGAATATTACATCTGCGAAAACATCTTCAAAGGGAAATTACCAACAACAAAAATCCATTACGTTTCAGAAAAACTTTACGAAAAAATCGCTTATCGTGGAACGACAGAAGGAATTATCGGAATCTACAAATTAGAACAAAGAAACTTGGACGAGTTTAATCCGAAAAATGATTCCGCCATCATTATTCTAGAAAGTGTGGAAAAACCAGGAAATCTTGGAGCTATACTCAGAAGTTGCGAAGCTTTCGGAATCAATGCCTTAATCGTCACCGACCCAAGAACAGATTTTTACAATCCAAATGTCATCCGTTCCAGCGTTGGTTGCTTATTTGGAATGAATATCTTTCAAGCTTCGAATGATGAAACTTTGGAATTCCTAAAAATCAATGACTATCAGATTTTCACTACTTTTATGAGTGACGATGCTAGGAATATTCAGGAAAAGAATTTGAGAAGTAAATCGGCGGTTTTATTCGGAACAGAACATTCCGGCTTGAGTGACTTCTGGAAACAGAAAGGAGAAAATGTACTCATCCCAATGGCAGGCACCATCGACTCTCTGAATCTTAGCAACGCTGCGGCAATCACCTGCTACGAAATCCTAAGACAGAAATTAGAGAAATAAAAAAACCGCTTCTCGAAAGAAACGGTTTATAGATCTTAAAATGATTTAAGATTATTTTGCAACTTTAGCAGAATCAACTTTAGCAGTTGCAGAATCAGCAGCAACTTTTACTGAATCAACACCAGCAGTAGTAGCAGAATCAACAACAGCAACAGCAGAATCAGCAGAAGCAGAATCAGCAGAAGCAGTATCTACAGTTTCAGTTTTTTTACAAGCAACAAGAGCAAAAGCAGCGATAGCAGCTACGAATAATGACTTTTTCATAATAATAAAATTTAAATTGTTAGTTAATAGATTTGTTCTCTTTTGAACGGGACAAAAGTACAGTAACAAATAACCCTTGTATTTGAAAATTAATTGTAATATATTTGTAAAACACGATTTACAAATAAGAACATCTGTAAATCAACAAATTAAGAATATTTATAATTTTGAGCGAGATCGAATTTTTATATTTCCAATCTTTAAAAAAAGCTGTTCAGGATAAATATCTTGAATCGCATTCTCCCTCTTTCGATGATATTTCGAAATGGAAAGGCATTGACATTATTTATTTTCAAGAAGATCTGAGACAAAAGGCAAAGGGAAATATCAGTGAAAAAACTTTTTACACGTATTTCAAAAATAATGCTCAGGAAAAAGTTCCGAGAATTGATATGCTCAATATATTATCTGTATATATAGGTTATAATTCTTGGTCAGAATTCCGAAAGAAAAATCCTATTATTGATGAAAAGAAAAACGCTGAAGTCTCGGCAATTTCTGTTCCCAAAGAAGTCATTCGTAGCACTCAAGAAGAACCGATTGAAATAGCAAAGCCTGAAATAAATACAAATCACAAAATCACGGCTGAAACAAAGGAAAATTACAATACGAATCCAACCAATCAAAATTTCCTTAGGCGCTATTTGTGGCTTGGAATATCCTTATTTCTATTCGCAACAGTACTTGTTCTGGTTTTTTACGATGATATTTTTTATAAAAAATACACCTACGCCTTTACAGATGCAGATAGGAATTCCTCAATCAAAGGAGAATTGGATGTTAAAATCATCAGAGACAACGAGTCGCCCATTCTTATAAAAGTAAAACCGAACTCACCTTTTGTCTACGAAACTAAGAGTAAGAAACTTAAAATGATAATTTCTTCCCCTTTTTATAGGACAGATACTGTCAGTCGCGATTTAACAAGCGCACCAGATTCTGAGAATATTGAACTGAAACCTAATGACTATGCGATTCAATTGTATTATTACTCAAAGTCGATTATAGATTTTAAGAAAAAAACAAGTGAGTTGAATCGACTTATAAGTGATAATGCACTTATTTATCAAGTTGTTGATAGCGACATCTATGGAATTGAGACTCTGGATAAGCAAAAATACATCTCGCTGGTTACGCTTCCTACTACATCGCTGGAAAAGCTGGAGGTGATTGATTCTCAAATGAAAAATGGAAAAATAGTAATGATCAGATTCAAAATTACAGATGATGAAAAATCAAAATAAATTTTATTGGTGGATATTTTCCTTATCCATTATCATCACAGGATTCATTTCCTGTAACAAAAAATACGAAGGTGAAGACAACTCCCTTGAAACAATAAGAAATGCGAATAATAGGATAACTTATACTAAGTCAAGTTTGGACAGTTTACAGGCCATCAATCTTATCACCTCACAAAAAGTTCAGGATCTACTGGATTTGTCCACACTGTACACTTCGGGAAACAAGGATACAGAAATTGATTCCGTAATTTATACACAGATGCAGGCGCATTTTTTAACGAAAGATTCTAATAATCTAAAGCCATTACTAAAAGAAATGGACAGTTTGAAAGTCAGATTTGCAAAAGTGAGTAATCTCACAACATCCAAATCAGTAGTTGAAAGTGATACTTTGGATTTTGCGAATTTTGATGTTAAGTATTATGATAAGAAAAGAACCTACATTACCACAGTCAATCGAAAAGCCCAGTACATGCTGAAGGCGTCTCCGGTAAAGTTTCAAAAAGAATTCAAATTCTACTTTAATAATTTCTACAAGAAAGAAACAGACAGTATAAAAACAACAAAACCCGCTAATTAGCGGGTTTTGTTTTAATTAAATCTGGGATTTAATTATTTTTTGATAGCATCTTTAGTTGCTTTCTCGTCAGCTTTTACTTCAGCTTTAGCAGAATCAGCAGTAGCTTTTACAGAATCAACTACAGCAGTTTTTGTAGAATCGATTGCAGTGATAGCAGAATCAGCAGTAGCGTCAACAGAATCAACAGCAGCAGTTTCAACTTTGTCAGCTTTGTTACAAGCAACTAGAGAGATAGCAGCGATAGCAGCTACGAATAATGACTTTTTCATGTTCTTAAAATTTAAATTAATTATTATTATATAATTGTTGTCTTAATTATCGAGTTATAATTACAAGACAAAATTAGCACCGTCTGACAAAAATCATTAAAAAATAGCTTGTAATAGCTCTGTAAAACTAATTTACAATTTAATATTATTGAAATTCAGACAATTAACTAAAAAATTAAAATTTTATCTGGAATAACCAAAGCGTCTAATTGAACATCTTTTTCATAAACATCGCTGATAATTTTATTCGGAGTAAAGAAATTAAGTCCGATTTTTTTTTCAATATTTTGATATTCGGAAAAGAACTGATCATAGAAACCTTTTCCGTAGCCTACTCTATTTCCTGACGAATCACAATAAAGCAAAGGTGTCAGAACATAGTCCAGCTCTACGTTTGAAGCGATATTAGAAATTGGTTCCTTGATTCCCCAACTATTAATTTCAAATTCAGAATCCGGAAAAATCTCAACAGAAATGATTTTCTCACCTTGGATTTTCGGAACAAAAACTCTGATTTTATTCTCAAAAAAATAATCGATGAAAATCTGAGTATTTACTTCATTAAACTTTTCAATTGCTAAAAAAATGTTAACCTTTTGATTTTCAATAGGATTAAATTGTAAAATAAAGTTTTCCAGCAGTTTTTGAGACAAAAAATTGACCTCATCTTGCGATAAGGCCATTCTTTTTGCTTTATAAAGTGTTCTAAGTTCGTTTTTTGTGCGACTTAAATTCATCTTAATTTTATACGATTTTATATAATTTGTCAGACAACCTCACGCGAAATGGAAGTTCAAAAGTAATTTGGTCTCCAGCTTTTGCAGTTGAAACCGAATTTCCCTCAACAACCATTTCATTGATAACAATCTCTTGTTCACCAGTTGTCGGTCCGGAAATCAAAACTTTGTCACCAACAGAAAGTTCATTTGAAAGTAAAAACTGAGCAATTTTTGATTTAGTATAATAATGCTCCGCCTTTCCTATCAAGGTTTTCTTCACTTTAATTTTCTGACGAATATCTTTTGCCTTAGCCAAAGGTTTATCGGTCAAATCACCTGAATTTTTAAACTTCAAAGCTTCAGACTTCCCTTTTCGGAAAACTTTATTACCAACCTGAAGTCCTTTCCTCAAAGCTAATTGCTCTTCCACAGGCAAATGAATGATTTCTAAACATTCCGAAGAACAAGTGTTTTCCATCACAGCTTTACACTCATCACATTGGATAAACAACAAATGACAAGCATCATTCGCACAATTTGTATGATTATCACAAGGTTTTCCACATTGATGACACTGCGAAATAATATCATCGGTGATTCTTTCGCCTAATCTATGGTCGAACACAAAATTCTTCCCGACAAATTTACTTTCAACACCTTCCTCTTTTACCTGACGCGCATATTCAATGATTCCACCTTCCAATTGGTAAACATTTTTGAAACCTTGATGCTTAAAATAGGCACTAGCTTTCTCACAACGGATTCCGCCGGTACAATACATCAAAAGGTTTTTATCTTCCTTGAAATCCTGCAGTTGCTCATTGATAATCGGTAAACTTTCCCGAAAATTCTCTACATCAGGCGTAATCGCGCCTTCAAAATGACCGACTTCACTCTCATAATGATTCCTGAAATCCACCACAATTGTATCCGGATTCGCCAGCAAATCATTGAATTCCTGCGCCTTAAGATGAATTCCTATATTCGTCACATCAAAAGTCTCGTCATTCAAACCATCCGCAACAATCTTGTTTCGAACTTTTATAGTCAACTTCAAAAATGAGTGATTATCCTGTTCCACAGCCACATTCAAGCGAATGCCTTTCATAAAATCGTAAGCTTCCAAAGTCTCACGGAAAGCCTCAAATTGGTCCGCAGGAACACTCATCTGAGCATTGATACCTTCGTGCGCCACATAGATTCGGCCGAGCGCATCCAGGGCGTTCCAGGCTATAAATAAGTCGTCGCGAAATTTCTTTGGATTTTCAATTTTGGCATACGCATAGAAAGACAATGTAAGGCGTTCCTTACCAGCTTCATCAATAAGTCTGGCTCTTTCTTCTGCGCTTAAGGTGTTGTACAGTTGCATGCTATAAACGTTTTAAGTGAGAAAAATAATGGCGCAAAGATAAGAAATTTGGTTGATAGTTTTTGGTTGACAGTTGATAGAAAGAATTGATTACTGACAAAACTTTGCTTTTCAAAACCATCAACCAAAAACTATCAACCATACAATCTTTGGGCGTGCCCCTCACCAACCTTTAGGCCACCGCTCGGGTCGGGCTATCCGCTACAATCTTTTTCCCACACCAATACCCCCGCAAAAAAGGATTTCCACTACTATCCCTCACGCATTAGCAATTCTCTGTTTCAAGATTACATTCAAAACGATATATCTTTATTATATTTACGTCATTAAAATCTTAAAAATGAAGAAAGTCCTTTTTGCTGTCGTTACGATGACAGCAGTTTTCTCACAAAACACTTATGCTCAAGAAATTACACTCGATAAAATCTATTCCGGCTACTACCGCGGAAAAGGAATCGCTGGAATTGCATCCTTGAATGACGGCGAAAACTACGCTACCATCGAGAAAGACGGCATTGCAAAATACAATTACAAAACGTCCCAGAAATCTGGAAACATCGTGGATGGGAAATTCGAATCGTATATTTTCTCTGCCGATGAATCCAAAATCTTATTGCAAAAAGAAAGTGAGTCGATTTACAGACATTCATTTTTGGGGAAATTTGATGTCAAAGATTTGAAATCAAATAAAGTAATGCCTCTTAATAATGGCAATTACATCCAAGAACCAAAATTCTCTCCGGACGGAAGCAAAGTCGCTTTCATCGTTGACAATAATTTATTCTATCAGGATTTGACTTCAGGAAAAATAACTCAAATTACGAATGACGGAAAGAAAAATTCTATCATCAACGGCCTTGGTGACTGGGTTTATGAGGAGGAATTTGGTCACGCAGATTATTACCAATGGAACAAAGCCGGTGATGCGATTGTTTTCGTGAAATTTGACGAGTCAAAAGTTCCGGAAATCTACATTCCAATCTACGGAAAATCGCTTTATCCAACCGAAATGCGATACAAATATCCAAAAGCCGGAGAAACCAACTCAACGGTTTCTGCTCAATTATATCAATTAAATTCAGGGAAGACAACAGCTTTGAATATCGCAGGCTTCGAGAATCATTATATTCCACAAATCTGGCAAACCAATGATGCGAACGAAATCGTCATCGCCACCAGCAACAGACATCACAGCAAAGTTGACTTGATTAAAGTGGACACAAAATCCGGAAACTTAACCAAACTGTTCTCGGAGACCGACAACGCCTGGATAGAAACCGACAATCTGACTTTGGAATTTTTGGATGACAACTCATTCCTTTGGGCTTCGGAGCGTGATGGTTACAGACAATTGTATTGGTATGATAAATCCGGAAAACTGAAAAAACAAGTCGCAAAAGGCAATTGGGAAATCACCGATTATTATGGTTACAACCCAAAAACGAAAGAAGCTTACATCCAAACGACAGAAAAAGGAAGCTTGAACAAAGTTGTTTCCAAACTGAACATAAACTCTGGAAAAACCACGTTGATTTCTTACCCTGAAGGAAACAACTCGGCAAGTTTCAGCAAGACTTTTAATTATTTTATTAATACAACTTCAACAGCTGGAACACCTTATAAATATGTCCTGAAAGATGCGTCTGGAAAGGAAATTAAGGAACTTCAAAACAACAACGAATTGCTTTCCAAACTTCAGAAAGACAGTTTTGTAACGAAGGAATTCATCACAATCCCAAACTCTGCAGGCGACCAACTGAACGCTTGGATTATTAAACCAAAAAACTTTGACCCGAACAAAAAATATCCATTATTTATGTTCCAATATTCTGGTCCGGGTTCTCAGCAAGTTTCAAATTCTTGGGACGGCGGAAATGCAATCTGGTTCGAAATGCTGGCTCAGAAAGGTTACATCGTCGCTTGTGTGGACGGCCGAGGAACTGGTTTCAAAGGTTCGAAATTCAAAAAAGTGATTTACAAACAATTGGGAAAATATGAAATAGAAGACCAAATCTCTTCCGCTCAATGGTTTGGAAATCAATCTTATATCGACAAATCACGAATCGGAATCTTTGGTTGGAGCTATGGAGGCTATATGAGCTCATTGGCAATGACAAAAGGTGCTGACGTTTTCAAATTGGGAATCGCTGTGGCGCCGGTGACAAACTGGAGATATTACGACAGCGTTTACACAGAAAAATTCCTCCAAACACCACAAGAAAATCCGGAAGGTTACGACCAAAACTCACCAACGACTTTTGCGCAGTTATTGAAAGGGAAATTCCTCTTAATTCACGGAACAGCTGATGACAACGTGCATTTCCAGAACTCAATGGAGTTTTCCGAAGCATTGATTCAAAACAAAAAACAGTTTGAATTTATGGTTTATCCGGACAAGAATCACGGCATCTATGGTGGACAAACCAGACCTCAACTTTATGAGAAAATGACGAATTTTATTTTGGAGAATTTGTAAGAAGCTTGAAGTCGGAAGACCGAAGCTGGAAGATAAAAAAATCCGCATAAGATGTTTTCTTTTGCGGATTTTTTATAATCTATTTTCCCAAATTTCAGGATTTCTTGAAGTGTGATAAACACCAATAATCAAGATTGAATGATTTGAATCAAAATATTGATAATGAATTCCAAATGGAAAACTTTTCAGATAACAAATTCTGCAGTCATTATATTTAATTTCCTTTGACAAAGGATTTCGCCCCAGAAATTTAATCTCATTTTCAAACTCTTCAAAAAATCTATCGACTAATTTCCTATTTATTTTCTTATACCAATCTTTGATTTCCCTTAAGTCTGTTTTTACAAAAGGAGAAAAATCAATTCTACTTTTCATCCTTCAACGTTGCAATGTAATCACTCATTTCAGATTCTGAAACGATGCTTGTTGGGTTTTCCGAAATATACTTTAATCTTTTATTAGTTTCCTCAATTTGCCAATCTGGAACTTCATTTTGATTTTCAATTGCTGAATATTTGAATTTCAAAAAATCAACAAAATCATTCACCTTATCGTACAAATCCGCCGGAAGTGTTTTGATATTATCCTCTAAATGTTTTATTGTGATTGCCATTTGGACTACTTTTTATCAAAGTTATTAAAATTTTTTTATTCACTTTAAAATTCTATTTTTACGACGCAAGAAAATAAAACTATGAAAAAACATCCTAAAGGCCTACCCTATCTATTTTTCACAGAAATGTGGGAACGTTTTGGTTATTATTTGATTTTGGGAATTTTTGTCCTTTATGTCATAGAACCGAACGGCGACAAAGGCGGACTTGGATTGCCAGATAAAATGGCGGATGATGTTTTCGGAACCTATATTGCCTTGACTTATTTGACACCTTTTCTTGGTGGATTTTTGGCGGAAAGACTTTTTGGCTACATCAAATCGATTTACCTCGGCGGGATTTTGATGGCCGCTGGATATATTGGATTGGGACTATTCAAAGAGTTGCCATTATTCTATGGTTCATTAGGATTAATTATCATCGGAAATGGTTTTTTCAAACCTACGATTTCCACAATCCTGGGGAATCTCTACTCGGAAGAACCTTATAAAAAGAACAAAGATACAGGCTACAATATTTTCTATATGGGAATCAATATTGGTGCATTCATCTGCAACATTATTGCCGCTTATATGCGGAATAGATTTGGCTGGGGTGAGGCATTCATCGCGGCTGGTGTTGGAATGTTGATTGGCTTGGTGATTTTCAGTTTTGGGTTGAAACATATCCGTCACGCTTGTGAAATGAAAGCGGCGAAAGAAGGCGACAGCAAGATTTCCGACGTTCTGTTGAAAGTATTTTTACCAGCGTTGATTGTGGGCGCCATTGGTTGGATTGTTCCAGGGAATATTTTTGGAAGTGACAGTACGGATGCGTTTATTTTTGCGTGTGTTCCTGTAATTTATTTTTACGTTTCACTTTACTTCAAAGCGCATCAGGACGAAAAAAGGTCGATTGGCGCGTTGCTGATGATATTCTTGGTTTGTATGTTTTTCTGGGCGATTTTCAAACAGAACGGAACAGCCCTGACACGTTGGGCCAATTACTACACAGACCGAAGTATTCCTGAGAAATTGGTGGAACCGATGCGTGGCATTTATATGCTTGACGGAAAAGATGGAACAACCGGAAAATCCTTTGAAGACAAAGAAGTTGCCGTTTACGACGACCAATTCCGTTCGCAAAAAAATGAGGCTGGTGAGACGATGAAAGTTTCCGGAAAAGATGTTTATTTCAAAAATATCAATCCAGAAGAACGCGCTCAGCTAGCCACAAATCCTAAGCAGGAAGTTTACCTTTTCAATACAGAACTTTTCCAATCTGTGAATCCGTTTTGGGTAATTATCCTGACGCCGGTGATTGTCGGATTCTGGGCAATATTCCGAAAGCGTGGAAAAGAACCTACGACGCCAACGAAAATTATGATTGGTCTTTTCATCACCGCTTTGTCCTGTCTTGTGATGGTGGGCGCTGTGTTTGCCGGACAAAATGGCGCTGTGAAAGTGTCTCCACTTTGGCTGGTTGCCAGTTATGGCGTTGTGACGATTGGTGAGCTTTGTCTTTCGCCAATGGGATTATCCGTCGTTTCAAAATTGTCGCCAGCGAGATTGACAGCCTTGATGATGGGTGGATTTTTCCTCGCCAACTCAGTCGGGAACAAGCTTTCCGGAATTCTTGCCAGCACTTGGTACAATTATGAAAATAAGGAATATTACTTCCTTGTGAACTTTGCCTTGCTGATTTTCGCTTTTATCTTAGGAATTTTTATGTTGAAGTTTCTGAATAAAGTGATGAAGGAAAATGGAGTTGATTAATATTTAAACACCGAATTGTCGCAGCCCGACTTGAACGGAGCTCATTTTTTTTTGCGGCTGAAAAAAAAGCGATGGCAAAAAATAGCGGGAGTGGAAGGCGGAAATAGCTGCCCAAATTATTATTAGTCTAAATTTTCTGAAACGCCAACCTCGGTGTTCCATCCGTAACATAGATGATTCCGCACTTTTCGTAACCGAGTTTTTCCAAGACTTTTTGCATTGGAATGTTGGTTTCGTGCGTATCGATTCTGATGTTTGGGAATTGGGAAAAACACCATTCGAAGCAGAATCTCGCGACGCCTTTTGCTCTTCCATTGGATGCCAATCTGTGGATGACGCCGTACTTTTCGTCATTCAGCCAAGTTCCGTCTTCTATTATTGCATAATTTGGGTCATCACCGATAATGAAATCGAAAGTCGCAACGATGTCATCATTTTCGATAATCAAAAAATTAGATCCATTATCAATACTATCCAACATCAATTCCTTGGAAGGATAACCATTGGTCCATTGGATTAGGTTTCCACTTTCCCGCATCAGCTGTCTGGCGGTGTCGATGCAGTTCATTATTTGGTTGATGTCTTCGGGATTTGATTTTCTGACTTCCATAATTTTAAGATTATCGGGTGCAATTGTGTTAATCGTCGCAATTTAGCTTTCCCGTTTATGAAAAAAAACTATATTTGTTACCTTTAAGAAAATTTAACAATTTAAAAATGGATACAATACAGACTAATTCTAGACATCCTAAAGGTCTATGGGTTCTATTCGGAACCGAGATGTGGGAGCGTTTTAACTTTTATGGAATGAGAGCACTATTGACGCTCTTTATGGTAAACTCCCTATTGATGAAGGAAGGCGACGTTACCATCATCTATGGTGGATTTCTAGCGCTTTGTTATTTGACACCAATGTTGGGAGGTTTCATTGCGGACCGATTTTTAGGAAATAGATATTGTATCATCGTCGGTGGCGCTTTGATGGCCATCGGGCAGTTCCTGATGTTTATGAGTGCTTCTACATTTGGAGCAGACCTAGGCTCAGCACAGATGTTGATGTGGATTGCGCTGGGCGTGATTATCTTCGGAAACGGATTTTTCAAACCGAATATCTCTTCGATGGTTGGAAGTCTATATCCAAAACAGGAAAAATCAAAGTTAGATTCAGCATTTACGATTTTCTATATGGGAATCAATTTGGGTGCATTTCTTGGTCAGTTCATCTGCCCATTCATAGGAGATGTTAAAGATTCTGCTGGCGTACGTGACATCCACGCTTTCAAATGGGGATTCTTGGCAGCTTCTATTGCGATGACAATTGGAACAGTGACTTTCATTATCCTTAAAAATAAATATGTTGTAACGCCGGAAGGAAGACCTATCGGTGGTTTACCAAAAAACAATACGGCTGAAGATTTCGAAGAAGGAGAAGCACAAACTGCTAATTTCTCAGGGAAATCTATTGGTTTTGCTGTAGCTATCTTTGTGGCAGCATTCTTTGGATTCCAATATCTATTTGTAGATAAGATTGGTTTTAGTTCCGTTGGGATGGGAGAATTTGTGAAAGCCGTTATTTATCCATTCATCTATTCTATGGGAATTGCTTTGGCATTTTTGATTATGTCTTCTGCGGAAAACAAAGTGGAGAGAGATAGAATCTGGGTAATATATATCGTTTCCTTTTTCATCATTTTCTTCTGGGCAGCTTTTGAGCAGGCAGGTTCATCTTTGACATTCATTGCAGATAACCAAACGGACAGAAATATCTTTGGCTGGAATATGCCACCATCAATGGTTCAGATTTTCAATGGATTATTCATTGTTCTTTTGGCAGTTCCGTTCAGTATGCTTTGGGACAAGCTAAGAGCCGCTAAAAAAGAACCGGTTTCCCCATTGAAACAAGCCATTGGCCTTGGACTGATTGCTTTAAGTTATTTCATCATTGCCTACAATGTAAAAGATTTGGGAAGCAACGGCTTGTTGGCTGTTAAATGGTTGATTTTACTTTATCTAATCCAGACAATGGGAGAACTTTGTTTGTCACCAATTGGACTATCTTTGGTCGGTAAATTGGCTCCAAAAAGATTCGCATCTTTATTATATGGTGTTTTCTTCATCGCGAATGCTGCAGGTTATGCATTATCGGGAACTTTGGGTGCCATCTTACCAGCAACTGGAGACAAATTCACCAAAGCGAAAGAGCTTGGAATCAACCTGCAGGATGTTTTGGACAAGAAAGTAACTCTAACTGCCGAACAGGTCGCAACTTTTACAAAAGAACAGTTACCAATGGCAAATCCATCATTTGTAGGATTTGAAATCCATAATTTGTTTGAGTTCTTTATGGTATTTGTAATCCTTTGTGGAATTGCGGGTGCTATCTTAGCTTTAATTTCTCCAATTTTGAAGAAAATGATGCACGGCGTCAACTAATAATTAAATTTCATAACCTTATACAAAACCACCGAATATTCGGTGGTTTTTTGTTAAATTCGTATGGCAAAATTCAATTGTTGACACATTGCGTCAACAATTGAGTAGGAAACTTTTAATAAAATTAATTCGTGACGCAATGAGTTGCGAATCGAATCATTTATCATTTATCATTTATGAACCTCACTCTCGAACAAATACAGGATTTCAAAGGAAAATATCCAAAACAAATCTGGTCGCTTTTTTTCTCCGAAATGTGGGAACGTTTCTGCTTCTACGGAATGCGTGGAATGTTGGTTTTCTTTATGATTTCTCAATTAAAATTTGATGATGAGCAAGCGAATTTACAATATGGTGCAACACAGGCTTTCGTTTATGCCTTCACGTTTGTGGGTGGACTTTTTGCGGATAAGATTTTGGGATTTAGGAAGTCTCTATTTTGGGGAGGATTGTTGATGATTGTCGGAAGTTTAATTTTGGCGACTAATCCACACGATTATTTCTTCCTCGGAATTTCATTTACTGTTGTAGGAACAGGTTTCTTCAAACCGAATATTTCCACAATGGTTGGAAAACTTTACAAATCTGGAGATTCCAGAACCGATGCGGGTTTTTCACTTTTCTATGCAGGAATCAATCTGGGAGCGCTTTTAGGCGGTTATCTTTGTATTGCGATTGGAAAGGGTGAAATGTTATCACGCTTGATTCCAGAGCACAAAAGATGGAATGTGGCTTTCGGTTTGGCAGCCATCGTGATGGTGATTAGTTTGGTTAATTTTATTTTCACTCAAAGACAATTGGGTCCAATCGGACTTCAACCTCAAAGATTAAATGCGGACGGCACTTTCTCAGCCTTAGCAAAATGGAATGAGTACAGCGTTTATATTTTATCTCTCGTCTTCGTTCCATTAATTATGATAATGGTCTCTGTTCCGGAATACACAGATTATTTTATGTGGACAGTCGGCCCTTTGACGCTGATTTATCTGTTTTATGAAATGACAAAAGTAAGCTCATCCGAAAGAAACAAACTTTGGGCAGCCTTGGTGTTCATCATTTTCTCAATCGTTTTCTGGGGAATTTATGAGCAATCTGGAGGTTCATTAAGTATTTTCGCAGCGAATAATCTGAACAAAGATTTGCTAGGATTAGACCCGAACGGCGTGAACAATTCCGGTGGTGCATTCTTCATTTTATTAGTGGCTGTTCCAATAGGAACGATTTGGATTTGGTTGAACAAAATAAAATTCGAGCCAAATACAATTATCAAATTTGGATTAGGCTTTATCTTTCTTGGATTAGGATATTACGTGATTTTCTCGACCAGATTTTTCGCCAATATGCAAGGAGTTACGACATTAAATATTTTTACCCTTGCACTTTTTGTGATTACATTGGGCGAAATGTGCCTCTCTCCCATCGGATTATCAATTATGACAAAACTTTCCACCGAAAAACTGCAAGGAATGATGATGGGAATGTGGTTTTTGGCTTCTGCTTACGGGCAATACGTGGCTGGACAAATCGGTGCGGGAATGGCAAAAGTGAAAACCGGCGCCAACAATTACGACGCCCTCATCACTTACACCGATGGATACAAACAATTGGGTTTATACGCCTTAATTGCGGGCGTTGTGCTAATTTTGATATCTCCACTCGTGAAAAAACTAATGCAAGAAGTGAGATAATGATTTAACCAAAGTCCTTTTCAACAATCCAAACACAGATGAAAAAAATATTAATTTTAATGATTCTCTTCCTGATTCCAACTTCTGGAATGGCGCAAGTCCAATGGATGACAATTTCCCAAGCGTTGGAAGCTCAGAAAAAGGCACCGAAAAAAATATTGATTGATTTCTACGCAGATTGGTGCGAACCGTGCAAAGAGATGGAAAGCAAAACCTACAATCATCCCGAGATTGCAAAAATCATCAATGAAAATTTCTACGCCGTGAAGTTTGAAAGCGATGGAAATTCCACCGTCAATTTTCTTGGTCATAAGTTTACAAACCCCGAATACAAAGGCAAAAAAGGCAAATCCACGCTTCACCAGTTTTCCAAATATATGAACATCAATATGATTCCGACAATGGTTTTCCTTGATGAAAAAACCGACCCTATCACAAGTCTTTCCGGATTTCTGAAAGCGAAAGAAGTGGAACCTTATTTCTCGATGATTGCGTCCAACGATTACAAAACCATCAAATCCAGACGAGAATGGGAAGGTTATCAAAAGAAGTTTAAGTCGAAGATTAAAGAATAATATTCAACTAATAACCTAAAATATGAAATCACTTTTATCTCTTTTACTTTTATTTTTCAGTCTATTCGCATTTTCACAAATCTCGGAACTACTTCCTTCAGAAAAAGAATTATTAAAAACCTCATCAAATCAAGCCTGTCTTTGTATTGACTCTATTAATATCAATAATAAAACAAGCTTACAGGTTTCCACAGACATTAGCAATTGTATTGAGAAGCAAGCCACAGCTTACCAGATGACAATCAAGATTTTGAAATCACAGAAAGAAGTAGAAAAAACTGGTAACAAAAAGGTTAATATCGAAATCAACACCAATCAAAACTCAAACGAATTCAAGAAATATTACTATGAATTGGAAAGGGAACTGAGAAGTAACTGTGTGAGCCTGAATGACAAAATAAATACCAACGAGAAAAAGTCACATCATTCTGTTTCTGAAAATGACAAAGCATTAGATTTTTATAATTTGGGAATCAAAGAAAATGAATCTAAAAATCACAAAAAGGCTTTAGAATATTTTCAGAAAGCTGTCAAAGAAGACCACGATTTCCCATTTGCTTGGGACAACATTGGATTTACAAACAGAGCGTTAGGAAATTATGATGATGCTTTGAAGGCCTATCAAACTTCGTTACAAATTGACCCGACAGGCAAAATGCCACTTCAGAATATTCCAATCGTTTATATTTATAAAAAGGAATATCAAAAAGCTGTTGATGCTTACTTGGATTTGAAAAAAATATATCTCGACGACCCAGAAGTTGATTATGGAATTGGTGTCATTTATTATGACCATCTAAAGGACAATCAAAAAGCATTAGATTATATGTGTAAAGCATATAATAAGTATACTGAAATGAAGTCTCCATACAGAACTGACGCCGAATCGATTATTCGAAATATCTATCAGATTATGTCAAAAGAAGGAAAGAAAGATGATTTTTTGAAAATATTGAAAAACAACAATATCAATTTTGAATAATTACCTACTGATTGTTCATTGAAAAATCAATAAAATTTCCCGAAATTCGTCGGAACAAATTTTCCTTTCTTGACATTAGAAACTTCCATAGAATTTCTCAAAGGCATCGGCACCGAACGCGCAAAACTCATCAGAAACGTGTTGGGGATTTCGACTGTGGAAGATTTGCTCACCTTTTACCCAATCCGATACATCGATAAAAGTAAAATCCACAAGATTGGAAATATTGCCAAAGATACAGAGGCAGACATCCAACTTAAGGGAAAAATTACGGATATTCAAGAAGTGGTTTATGAGAAGGGAAAACGATTGTCTGCGAAATTCCGTGACGAGACTGGAACGATGGATTTGGTCTGGTTCCGATATACGAATTGGATGAAAGATGCGATTCCATTGAATCAGGAGATTTTCATTTTTGGGAAGGTCAATTTCTTTAATGGAAACTTCTCGATGCCACATCCGGAAATCGAGATTGATGAGAAAAAAGCTTTGCAAGGAACACTTCTCCCGGTTTATCCAGGAAGTGAAAAACTGACTAAACGAGGCATTACGAATAAATTATTTCAAACAGTTATTTTCAATCTTCTGAAAGATTTACCCAATTTGATTCAGGAAAATCTGCCGGATTATTTGATGAAATCGATGAAGCTGATTGGACGATTGAACTCATATTACTTCATTCATTTTCCCAAAGATTTAAAACAATTTGATGAAGCCAACAGGCGATTGAAGTTCGAGGAAGCTTTCTTTTTCCAGCTTGGTTATGGCTTGAAGAAACTTCATCAAAAAACAAAATCCTTTGGAAATCCGTTTCCAATTGTCGGCGAATATTTCACCAGTTTTTATGAAAATAATCTTCCGTTTGAACTCACGAATGCACAAAAACGCGTACTGAAAGAAATCAGAATCGATATGAAACGGTCAACCCAAATGAACCGATTGCTTCAAGGCGACGTTGGTTCCGGGAAAACGATGGTGGCGTTATTAACAATGCTGATTGCGATGGACAACGGTTTTCAATCTTGTCTGATGGCGCCGACGGAAATCTTGGCGCAACAACATTTTAATTCCATCAAAGAATTACTTCAAAATACGAATATCAACGTCCGACTCTTGACGGGTTCTTCCAAAACGGCCGAACGGAAAATCATTCACGAAGAATTGGAAAACGGGCAACTTTCCATCCTGATTGGAACGCACGCACTTTTGGAAGACAAAGTGAAATTCCAGAATCTCGGTTTGGCAATTATCGATGAACAGCACAGATTTGGAGTGGCTCAACGGGCGAAACTTTGGGCAAAAAATAATATTCCGCCACATATTTTGGTAATGACTGCAACGCCGATTCCACGGACTTTGGCGATGAGTTTTTATTCCGATTTGGATGTTTCTGTGATTGACGAAATGCCAGTGGGAAGAAAACCAATTATCACAGCTCATCGTCGAGAAAAAGACCGACTTTCGGTTTATAATTTCTGCCGAGAAGAAATTGAAAAAGGCCGACAAATCTATTTCGTTTATCCACTCATCGAGGAATCGGAAACGTTAGATTATAAAAATCTGATGGAAGGTTTGGAAAGCGTAATGAACTTCTTCAAAAGCTACAATGTCACGATGGTTCACGGCCGAATGAAACCTGCGGAAAAAGATGCGAATATGCAATACTTCGCTTCCGGGCAGGCACAAATTATGGTCGCGACAACCGTAATCGAAGTTGGTGTGAATGTTCCGAATGCATCTGTGATGGTCATAGAAAGTTCTGAAAGATTTGGATTGTCACAGCTTCATCAGTTGCGAGGACGTGTTGGTAGAGGCGCAGAACAAAGTTATTGCATCCTGATGACGGGCGACAAACTCAGCAAGGAAAGCCGAACCAGAATCAAAACGATGGTGGCGACAACGGACGGTTTCAAAATCTCGGAAGTGGATATGGAATTGCGCGGTCCTGGTGATATTCTCGGGACTCAGCAAAGTGGTATTGTGGATTTTAAAAAATTGAGTTTGATAGAAGATTCTGCAATTATTAAAGCTTCAAAACTGGCTGTGGAAAAGATATTGGAACAAGATGCACTTCTGACGCGTCCCGATAATCAAATGATGAAGCAATATTACATAAAGCAATATAAGGGGAAAAATAAGTGGTCGCAGATTAGTTAGAGTTAAATCGAAATCATAATATTATGAATACTATTTTAGTTGGAAATGAATTAATTGAAAAACAAAAGCATTTAACTAAAGTTGGCACTAGCGAAGATGGTTGGTCTATATACTATATTGATGAAATTTTGGCAAAGTGGATTTTAGAATATCCCAATTCTGAATATCACGGCGGAGGCTTGCCACAATTAAGATTAATAGAAAAATTCCCTTGGGAAAAATAAAAAGTCTGCTACGAATAACAGACTTCTTAAATTTAAAAAAATAGTATATGAAGAAAAATTACTATCAGGCATTCTGCTTGATTTCGTTCTGCGACAAATCTAAAATTATACTTGGGATGAAACTTTAATGAATCGTTATCCCTTTATTAATAATACTTAAGAATCAGTTCAGATAAGTTTCAACGAGAATTAATACCGCGATAACATTACTTTAATTAATCGATTTCGGATATTATTTTTATATCATTAATAAACTAAAAATCAGGATTCAAACAAAGTCAGGAAATGATTAAGTTAAAAAATTAAAATTTGAACTTTCACAGTTGTTCATCATCTATTCATTTTTCGGCATTAAATCTGGGAAAAAATCAATCACAAAAAAAGCATCTGCGGAGTTGACAAATGCTTTATGAGTTATTTAGCAATGATGAATTCCATTAGATAATCATCCATAACGTAGCCTTTTCCGATATCAAAAATCGCTTCGTCATATATTTTGAAACCTTGGGATTCGTAGAAACTTTTGGCGTTGTTGTTTTTATTGACGGTTAAAGTCAATCTTTTGTCGCCTGATTTTTGAGTTTCAGTTTTGACGAATTCCAAAGCTTTTTTTCCAAGGCCTTTTCCTTGCGCTTCTTTCACAAAATAAATCCGGTGAAGTTTTGTGGTGTCTGGCTCTTTATGAAATTCGAAGCCGATAAATCCTAAGAAAACCTCATCTTCTTCAATCAAATAATATTGATAATTTGGGTTTTCGAAATGGGTTTTCAAGGTCGATTCAGAATACATTAAACCTAACATATAATCGATTTGCTCTTGTTCCAAAATGTTGGCGTAAGCTGAGTTCCAGGATTCTTTTGCTAGGTTTTGGATTGTGGGAATATCTTTTTCTGTGGCTTTGATAATCATAAAAATATGTTTGATGAATGAAAATTTAACGCAAAGTTTGCAAAGATTTTTTTAAAATATTGAAAACATTTAAGATTCGCAAGGACGCTTCGCTCATCAAAGGATTAATTAAATTCTATAGCTGAAAATTTATCTTAAAAAATCTCTTTGATGATTTCCAATGACCTTGGTTCTCGAAAATCTGTAAAATGATAATGGAAATAGACCAATATCGAATCAAGGAAATTTTGTTTTTCGCTTCGGCTGAGTTTGATGCTATAGGGGTCTTGAGACGTGATAAGGTCTTTCCAAATATCGGAAATCGTCTTGTCAAAAAAGTGATGCATCTCGATATCTTCGAAGTTTCCGGTTTCGGGATTGAGGTAAGTTTTATCTGAAAATAAAGGCTGTAAACCTTGCTGTTTCAAAAGTCTGAAAATAAAAATCAAATGCGACTGGAAATTATCGATTTGCAATTGACTCAAGAAAATCGAAATCTCGGAGTAGATTCCAACATTCTGATTTTCATTCCTCAAAACCTGATTCAGCAAATCGGAAACAAAAAACAAAATCGAATTTTTCCGAATATCCGAACTGAAAAAATCCACATTCTTCTGCTCGATTTTCTGAACATTTTGGATGCTTTTCTTCTTGTCGGATGTGTAAAGCAATAGTTCATTCAATGGAAAAAGGAAGGCTTTCTTTTTGTTCTTCGGTGCGTAGATGCCTTTGGCAAAGAAACTTTCGAAGCCATTTTCCCTACAAAAACAATGGAGAACAGCATCGTGATCTCCATATTTTGTATAAGACAGTAAAAAAACTTCTTGTGTCATTTAATTAATTCACAACCGCAATTTTCGCCGTTGCTGTGTCGGTTCCATCTTCGTTGGTCATCAAGACATAATAGATTCCGGAAGCTACTCTCACACCTCTTTGGTTGGCAAGATTCCATTCAAAATAACCGCCATTTGCTACTGCAGAATGTACTAGATTTCCCGCGGCATCTGTAATTCTGATATTTGTCTTAGAAGCTAATCCTCGTATTCTTACATTTCCTTTATATTGAGCATAAACTACTGGATTCGGATAAACTAACACATTTCCAAAGTTGGAAGTCACCTCGGTTACATCGCCCTGATAAACCATAATTCCGTCCAGTGTTGCGAAATAAACTTTCCCGGTTTTGTCATCAATCTGAATATCCGTCACATTATCACTAGGCAATGGAGAATTAGCTTTTGTGAAGTGGTAAATCGTTTTGTCTCCATTAGAACTCAAATAGAAAACACCACCACCTTCGATAGAAACCCACTTTTGGTTTCCTGAGTCCACTGTAATTTGTAATAATAATCCATCACGAAACAGTTCTTCTGCCAATCCATTCTCTTCAATGATGATCTCGTCTGTTTGAGGATTGTCTTCCAGACTGGCGGCTTTGGGATTGGACAAAATCCTTAGTCCTCCCATAGTTCCAATCCACAGATCATCATTTTTATCTATGGCTGCACTTACAGTTCTGTTGATAGGTAAATTGTTGTTGGTATTCAGAAACTTGAAGTTGTCATCAGATGCGGTCGCTGGTGTATTATTATAATTATAAATGAGCATACCTCCATTTCCAAAAGGAACGGGAACATACATTACACCATCTTTTGTAAGAGGCTTTTGGACACTTTGGGTTACAGGAATATTATTCAATGTAAAATTGTCCGACTCTCTATTAAAATAGTAATAACCGATTCCTGTAGGTGTATTTGTAACAGTACAAAGCAATGCGTTTTTATCATCAAAGACACAACCTACAGGCCTTAAAAGATAACCATCGCCTGAATTTGTTAAGTAACTTTTAGAAAATTCATTATTTACCATTTTATAAATCCCTTTACTTTCTGTGTGTGAATAGTTTGTAAAGAAAACCTCGGAAGGATTTGAAGGATTGGGTGTAACATCCATAATATTAAAAGTAATATTTGGATTTTGAAGAAAGTAATTAGGATAGTTCCATTTGTTTCCATCAAAATGGTAATATCCCATCATGGTTGGTTCTGGAGCGGTGTCATAACTGGTTCTTTTACCATTAGAAACCCAAATCTGACCATTCAGCAAAGATAATTTATAGGAAGAATTGCTGTAAGGACCATCTGGCCTCAAACTGTTTTTCTGCTCATTGTAGATTCCTGAAAGTTTGGTTCCTGTAAACAAAGCATTATTGTACATCAAAGCCGTGTTGATCTCTTCTGCTGCATTGAAGTTTTTTTGCTGTGCACCTCCAGTACTGTACACATAAACCTGTGTTCTGTCTGTTACAATGATCTGATTATCTGTTACACGAAGATCCTGGATATTTTCAAATGTTCTGGACAAGTTGGCAAATGAAGTTCCGTTCCCATATCTTACTTGTGTGCTGCTCGCAAATGCTAAGATTCCGCTTGCGTCTATATTTGCAATATTGCCAGATCCTATTACATTTTGATTCCATTCTGAGTAAAGTGCAAATGTAGCGTTGATCTCGTGATATTTCACGCCTGCATTAGTCGCGGCATAGACTATATTATCTTTTATGACAGCTGAGTTTACGACGTCTGTTTTTTCTGCATTGGTCAAAGGATCTCTGTATTTAGAAAATGCGGTATCACCAAATTCTCTTCTCGCTATATTGAAAATAGAAACGCCATATCCAACGGAAATAACAGCTCTATCACCATTAATTGAAATATGATTTATCTTCTTGCTCCCGTTGTAGCCGGTTGCAATAGGAATATCAACAATTAGGAAAATCCCATTTGGTGTAATGACGTCCAAAGAACCATTTTGATAACCAACAATCCCAGTTCGTGTTGCAGTATTGTAATCGAAGGCAGAAATCTTTACATCGTGAAGACCATTTGCCTTGGACAGTTTTGTGATTTCGCCAGTGGATGGGCTGTAGTAGAAAATCCCATTCTCGGTCGCAGCAATCAATCTGTCATTATCCTGCCGAATGGTCAACACATTGTTGTACGAGAACAAATCGCTCCATTTGGTGGTTTGGGCGTATGAGAATAGCGTTATAAAAAACGATATAATTAATAAAATTTTCTTCATCCTAAACTATTATGTTTTCATCTATTAACTGATTATTCCAAGAAATATTTTTCACATCCTTATTTTTGTCAAAATAAAAATCCAGTCTTCCTAATAAAATTCCGGCCCAACCAACTTGATTCACAATCACATTCTTATCGTCTTTATTTTTAAACGTCAGTGGTTCTGCCAGAAAAGTGTGCGTGTGTCCGCCTAAAATCAAATCTATACCCGAGGTTTTTGCAGCCAAATGTTTATCCGAAATTTTCTCCGGCTCATCTTTGTAATCAAAACCAATGTGGGAAAGACAAATTACCAAATCACACTTCTTCTCATTTCTAAGAAAATCTGAATAGTGCTGTGCAATTTCTATAGGATTATGATAAATGGTTTCGGCATAATTCTTCTTTCCTACCAGCCCATTCAGTTCTATTCCTACAGCAAAAACTCCAACTTTGATTCCATTTTTTGTGAAAATCTTATAAGCTTCTGTTTTCCCGTCTAAAATAGTGTTTTTAAAATCATAATTGGAACAGATGAAAGGAAATTTTGCATTGGGTAACACTTTCAGAAAACCTTCCAATCCATTGTCAAAATCGTGGTTTCCCATCGTAGATGCGTCGTATTGCATCATACTCATTAGTTTAAATTCCAACTCACCTCCAAAAAAATTAAAATAAGGTGTTCCCTGGAAAATATCGCCTGAATCCAGAAGCAAGACATTCTTCTCTTCACTTCTTATTTTACTGATTAATGACGCCCGTCTTGCAAAGCCACCCTGATTCGGATTTCTAGTGTAGGAAGCATCAAATGGTTCAATGCGGCTGTGCTGATCGTTGGTATGAAGAATCGTCAATTTGTAATTTGATTCTTTGTTCAGTAGATCAAGCTGATCTGCGAGCAAAAGATTAGGAGCTAATGTCAAAGCAAGACTTCCGCCACCCATGTATTTTAAGAATTCTTTTCTTTTCATTATTCCTGCACTTTTTTGTCTTTGAAGATTAATCTCACATCATCGGGTGTTACAATCTCTGGATTCTGTTTGAATTTTTCCAGAAAAAGATCACGCATTTTGAGTCCAGTAGAAATCGTTTCGCCTTTCGCAAAGAAAAACATACTATCACCGCCCAGAGCCAGATAATCGGATGTTGCGATATAATAAGTTTTATTCGGATCGATGGTTTTTCCGTTGATTAATTTTCTTGAGATACCTGCATTTTCTGTCTCGATGACGAGGTGTGAAACCGGATTATTCTTTTGTGTTTTAAGATAATAATCAAACAAACCTTCTACTTCTTTTCCATTGATTTTGATAATGACAATTTCGTTTTCAAAAGGCATCACTTCGTAAATCTGTTTGGTAAGAATGTCGCCTTTCGGAATAATGGTTCTGATACCGCCGATATTGATCACCGCAGCATCTACTGGTGGAATATTATTTTTTTTCGCCCACTCATCTGCACCTTCAAAAGTGTAATCTGCTAATAGATTTCCCAGATTGCTGTTGTCTCCCGACTTGGTAAGTTCTACATTGGTATGGGAAATTTTGGTATTCATTTTACCTTCCAGTTCGTGTTTGTAAGGCTGGATGATGGCGTCCATGGCCTTGTCACTTGGTAACTGATCTGTAATATAAATGTTTTTCTCGGTATGGATGTTTGCAATATTGAGCGGCGTTTTGCAGCCAACTAACAGCAATCCAATGAGTCCGAATCCAAAAAGCTTGTTTTTCATTGAAAGAAATATGGATACAAATCTAAGAAATTTAGAGTTTTAAAACTAACTAATTAATACTTAGAGAAATCAATATATCATTAATTTTAACATGCAACAGATTTGTCTTTAGAATCCGATTAACCTTAGAATCTCATCGTGATTCATATGAAAGTAAAACAGAACCAGAGAAAAAGGTGTAATCAGTAAAGGCCAAAGATTTTTCCTTTGATTAAAATCCACCTCAGATTCCATTTTGTCCGGTGACTGAATTAAAATCATTAAAACCATAAAACACGAAAAAATATAAATCCAGCGGAACCAATCTATGCCCAAATAAAACAACGGTAAAACCCAAACCAAAGAAAATAAACTCCAACTCAAAAACTCTCTGAATAATGATCTTTGGAATTTCAAAACATAAAAATATAGCTGAAATAATATTATCGAAAACTCAATCAAATGAACAAAATACGATAATCTGTACTTCAAAATATGGTTGAAATCATACGCAAATTCCTCGGTGAAAATATTACTCGTACCCAGCGTAACTCCCCTATTCATCAACAACTGAATACTCTCTCCCTGATTGATATTACCACCATAAAAATAAATAATTCCCGTTGCCAAAATTGCAATCAGTATTTCCGCAAAAACCGTTGATAAACTAGTCTGCTTACCATATTTCTTAAATTGGATCCAAAGAAAAAATGGCAGATAGAAAAACGTCAGCTCGTGGAAAAAGATCATCAAAATAAAACCTGAAAAACACAGCCAGTCATACAATCTGCTCTTTGGCAAAAAAGCATAACCATACAGAAGAATAATTAACAATATTTCTTTTCTCCCGGAATTAATATAAGTACAAACCGGAAAAAGTAAGATAAATGGTGACAACAGAAGACTAATAAAAAATACTTTACCTGTCTTTTTAATCAGTTGTCTGATGATTATAAATATGAAAAAAATATACGAACTGATTTGTAACATCAAGACCAGAAATTGCAAACGGACGCCTGTTAAATCCTGAATTTTGAATAAAATACTACCCGACAATCCTCTTCTCTTGAAACCTCCGTCCTCGTAATTGATCAGCCAGTCAGAGATGGACCATCTTGTGATTTCAGCTTCGGACTCAAGATAAAGTTGGTAAAAAAAATAAGTGTAGCCCGCGACGATTATTATCAAAAAAAACAGCCAAATTCTCTGAAACAGCTTTTGATTATTGGAAGTATTAATTTTTTCGTCGGCATGCATATCTGCAAAACTAATTATTTACCGGATGTCTTCAAAAAAAGAAACCTTATAAAGTCTTGTTTTTCATTATTTTTGTTTTTTTAAGCGTTGTATGAATCTCAAATTTCTTCAAGAAAACGGCATATTATATTTTTTCTTCTGCCTGGCTGCGGTATTTTTTCTTTTCAATCCGGCAAAGTTCCCTTCTGATGATGGTTTTTTCTATCCACAGATTGCCTTCAACATTGTTCACGGAAAAGGCTCCTATTTCAACGATCTGTATCTTACCAATGGCTATCACCCACTTTGGATGATTTGCTGCATCCTTGCAGAAAGTCTGAATCCTTTTTCCAAGCAGGATGTGGTTTACATTCTTTGGGCGATTCAAGTCATTTATGTTTTATTAAGTTTCAGAAAGCTGGAAATTTTTTTTAAGGACAATTTGCTTGGTAAAATATTCAGTTACTTCTGTATCAGTATTTTATTTTTTAGCTTCGGAACGCTTTATCTTATTGAGGCTCATCTCAATCTGTTTTGTTTCTGTTTAATACTTTGGTTTTTGGCAAAACAGAAAAACAACGATTGGCTTTTTGGCGTTTTATTTTCGCTAGTATTCCTTAGCAGATTGGACAACGTCTTTCTTTTGGCTCCTTTGGGAATTTATTATTTGATTTATAGAAAATGGGATTATAAAGTAATCTTAAAATCTGGAATTGTCATTTTATTGATTTGTGGCGCTTACCTATTGAGCAACTTCTACTGGTTTGGCAGTTTGGTTCCAATCAGCGGACGAATCAAAAGTTCTTTCCCAAATTTTCAGCCTCATATTTTTCTGTCGATTATCAGTAAGTTTTTTTTAGGGATTAATCTGATTTCTGTCTTAATTTTAATATTATTTAAAAAGGTAGATTTTCGTTCTCTTAAGCTGTTTTTCGCAATAGGTTCATTAATACAAATCCTTTACAACATCGGTTTCCAGTCTCAGATTGGTCAATGGTACTATGTCGCACAGACTTTGGTTTTAATATTTTTAGTCGGCGATCTTATTTCATTTTTAATAAAAAACAGAAATTCCAATTATCTGGTTTATCCTGCTCTGATCTTAGGAATTCTGATTTCCTGTGGAATTGGCTATTTCAAAATGAGCAGCAACTTCAGTCTTCAATTTACCTTGATGGATGAAAACTCCGAAATATCTGACAGAAATCAGGACGAAGTGAAAGTCTTTGCGGAAAATATCAAAAAAACCTTACCTGAAAACTCAAGAATCTTCACCTATGATTTTCCGGGGAAATTTGCTTTTTATTCTGATATGAACATTATTCCCGCCGATGGATTGGTCGGCAACAAAATGTTTTTTGATGACATTTCAACTTTGAAATTCAATCAGTTTCTAAGAAAGAACAATATCAATTATGTCAATCTGCCCTCCGCTTTCATCAAAGATGACGATTACAGTTTTATTGGGATTTTCGTGAAAGTCAGAAATGGAAAACCGACTTATTTTATCAAAAATTCTATGACGAAGGAAAAAGTGGATTCTTTGGATTTGAACAATTATAAGATCATAGAAACTTATAAAAACCCAATCAAAACCTGGCAGAAAGAATATGATTCTATCACCATTTATCAGCTCAAATATTAATTGGGAAATTTTTCAGATTATATAAGTTCATAATTCGTTTAAAATAAATTAAATTTGGAAAAAATAAATTTAATATAAAAATGGGTCAGTTAAAAGGCGTAGGTGTGGCTTTGGTAACACCTTTCAATGAAGATCTTTCTGTAGATTTTGATTCTCTTACCAAATTAATCGATTATAACATAGACAACGGAACCAATTTCCTGGTTGTTTTGGGAACTACAGCCGAGGCTGCAACGCTTTCCAAGGAGGAAAAGGAAAAGGTAATTGCGCATATCACAAAGATCAACAACAACAGACTGCCTTTGGTTTTAGGAATCGGCGGAAACAATACGGCAGAAGTCGTACAACAAATCAAAGAAACAGATTTATCAGATTTCGATGCCGTTCTTTCTGTTTCTCCATATTACAACAAACCGAATCAGGAAGGACTTTATCAGCATTATAAAGCTTTGGCAGAAACTGGTGTGAAAATTATTATTTACAATGTTCCTGGAAGAACCGGCCAGAATGTGGAAGCTTCTACAACTTTGCGTTTGGCCAATGAGTTCCCCAATCTTTTTATGGTGAAGGAAGCAGCTCCGAACATTCTTCAGTATTTCGATATCCTGAGACAAAAACCGGAGAATTTTTCTCTAATGTCCGGCGACGACGAATATACTTTACCAGTAACTTTGGCTGGTGGAGACGGCGTAATTTCCGTAATTGGCCAGGCTTATCCGAAAGAGTTTTCTACAATGGTAAAGTTTGCACTAAGCCGTGAAGTGGATGAAGCTTATAAAATCCACAACTCATTGGTAGAAATCACAAGATTGATCTTTGCTGAAGGAAATCCGTGCGGCGTGAAAACCATTTTGGCTGAGAAAGGAATCATCAAAAATTACCTCAGACTTCCGCTTGTAGCAGCATCCGAAGGTTTGCAGGAAAAGATTAAAGCTGAAATGGAAAAGCTTTCTTAATAACAAAAAAGGTTCAGAAATTTCTGAACCTTTTTATTTTTACATATCTAATCTGATTTTATAAACATCAGATCCATTTCTCACAATGCCTTCCTCAAAGAATCCATTATTCTGCGGAATCAATTCTATAAAATCAAACACTTTACAATCTTTTGGCAATCCTGCAAAAACGAGCGTAAACCAGTATTCTTTTCCGTGCGGCACATCTGTCCAGACTGGAAACAAACTGATGTTTTCAAAATGAATCAGTTTGGAAATATGGTCAGAACTCCTGTCGATCAAATAAGTGGATGACCAGATTCTGATCTTCTCCTCCAGAAAAAACTGCGACTTGTAGCAGCAATGCAAAATCACCTGCTTCTCCTCTATCGTTTCCGACTGAAGCTGGCGAAGAATCTCTTCATCGATCTTTGGTTTTACAATGGTTTCGCTCATTAATAATTTTAATATTCCAGCTCCAATTTTTCTTTAGAATATGCTCTGATTTCGTTGATCAATTCAGGGTATTCAGCTAGTTTTTTACCGTAGCTTGGGACCATTTCTACCAATTTATCTTTCCAGTCGGTTTTCAGTTTATCGGCAAAACAGTTTTCAAGAACCATAATCATCGCAAATGCGGATGTACTTGCACCAGGAGAAGCTCCTAAAAGTGAAGCTATATTTTTATCCTTATTAACGACTACCTCAGTTCCAAACTCCAGTCTTCCACCTTCAAAACGGTCTTTTTTGATGATCTGAACACGTTGGCCGGCCTGCATCAGTTCCCAGTCTTTTTCCTGAGCATCGGTCACGAAATCACGGAGATGTGACATTCTCTGAGATTTATTCATCGTCACCTGCTGGATCAGATATCTCGTCAATGGCATATTATGCCACCAAACGCCGAATAACGAACGGATATTTTTGAAATTCACACTTTCCGGAAGATCCAGATAACTGCCTTCTCTCAAGAATTTGGTTGAGAATCCTGCGAATGGACCGAAAAGAAGTGCTTTTTCACCATCAATGATTCTAAGATCCAGGTGAGGCACAGACATTGGCGGCGCGCCCACGGTTGCCTGCGTATAAACCTTCGCCTGGTGTTTTGCTACCAATTCCGGATTTCTGCTCACAAGCCATTGTCCGCTAATTGGAAATCCACCGTAGCCTTTGCTTTCCTGAATCCCGGAACTGTCCAGAAGTGGCAAGGCGTAACCTCCAGCGCCGATAAATACGAAATCCGCATTCACGGTTTGTTTGTGAAGGTTTTTTCGGTCATTCACTTTTAGATTCCAACTTCCTTTTCCGTCAGCATCGATATCTTTGACTTCGTGGTAAGTGAAAACTTCTACAGATTCTGTCTTGTTGAGATGTTCAATTAATTTAACCGTTAGTTTTCCAAAGTCAACATCAGTTCCCAGATCCATTTTGGTTGCTGCCAATTGATCAGATGCCATTCTTTTCTGCATCATCAGTGGAATCCACTCTGTCAGCTTATCGTGATCATCGGAAAATTCCATCCCTTCGAAAAGTGGGGATTTCAGAAGGGCTTCGTGTCTTTTCTTAAGATAGTTAACATCTTTTTCTCCAAAAACGAAACTCATATGCGGGCAGGAATTGATGAATTCTTTTGGATTATCAATAATCCCTTTGTTGATGAGATAAGACCAGAACTGCTTGGAAACTTCGAATTGTTCCGCAATATATTCTGCTTTCTTAATGTCTATTTTACCGTCTTTTTCCGGCGTGTAATTCAGTTCACAAAAAGCAGAATGTCCTGTTCCCGCATTGTTCCATGCAGATGAACTTTCTTTGGCTACTTTTTCCAGTCTTTCGAAGATTGCAATTTCCAGTTTCGGGTCAAACTCGTGGAGCATTGTTGCCAACGTTGCACTCATTATTCCACCACCAATCAATACAACATCGTATTTAGGTTTCGGATTCATTTTTTAATTAAATTTTTCAAATACAAAAATACTGAATAATGTTATTTTTCACGCCTTTTGTGATGGATAAATTGACTTACCATTTGTTAAGAAATCCCGAAAACAGCCCGCGACAGGTTATTTAAGTGGCTTCAATAGGTTGCTAAGTGGCTAAAGGCAGTGATGCAAGTGCCTTCGACCATTCATTCAAGTGGCTGAAGGCAGTCCGGAAATGGCTGCAACCACTTGACCAACCCCTTTTGCCCGGTTAATAACCATCTCTTACCATTTAAACAACCACCCTCGACCACTTATACAACAGCCTTTAGCCACTTCCGAACCGTCCTCAGCCACTTAGACAACCGGCTTTGACCATTTCGGAACCACCTGCGACCACTTGAGCAACCGGGGTAAGGGTGGTTCTGAACCGGGTACCCCCCCTTCGGAACCACCCCCTAAAGCAATCTCTTATTTGATGAAAACCTTTATCAGATAGGGATTTTCACCGATTTGATTGTGTCCGCCATCGAGTTTGTAAATTCATATCATTTGTTAAGTAAATCTCAATTTTGGTTTTAAACCATCCTTTGAAATTTTAAATCATTAATTTTGCATCGCCTTTGGAAAATCAAAGCGAAAAGAATGAAAGCTTTAAAAACACTTAATCCATATTTCTGGAAACACCGCATCTTATTATTTTGGGGATTTTTATTCATTATTCTGAGTAATTTTTTTGCCATCTATAAGATCCAGTACATCGGACAAACCATTAATATTATTGAGAAAAACTACTCGACACTCAAATTATCAGACGAAGCAGGACTGATTGATAACGTCAAAAGCAATTGGGCGTATTTCAGAATCATTTTTATCAATTCCGGGATTCTGATTGTCTGTTCTTTACTTTCCGGATTTTTCACATTTATGATGCGACAGACTATCATCGTTGCCTCCCGAAGAATTGAGTACGAACTGAAAAACAAAATCTACACGCATTATCAGGAATTATCTGTCACTGATTATAAAAAGACGACTATTGGTGACTTAATGAACCGTCTCAGCGAAGATGTTGTGGCTATCAGAATGTATCTCGGGCCTGGAGTGATGTACGTTGTCAATCTTATTATTTTATTGATCATCACCAGCGTCTATATGTTTATGACTGATGTCCAGATGACGCTTTGGACTTTGGTGCCACTGCCTATTCTTTCTTTCGGAATTTACAAAGTGAGTGACATCATCAATAAAAAATCGAAAGTGATGCAGAAAAGCCAGTCCGAAATTTCGACTTTCGTACAGGACAGTTTTTCAGGAATCCGTGTTGTGAAATTCTTCAGTAAAGAAAAATATATTGAGAAAAATTATGGGATTAAAGTCAAAGATTATCAAGATAAAGCATTGGATCTTGCAAGGACGGAAGCTTACTTTTTCACGATCATCCTTTTCGTAGTCGGCCTTCTGAATGTCGCGATTCTTTATATCGGCGGACAAAAATATATCGCAGGCGAAATGAGCGTAGGAACCATCGCAGATTTCTTTATGTACATCAATATGCTGATTTTTCCTTTCTCGATGCTTGGCTGGGTAACCTCTGTGAATCAACGAGCGGAAGCCAGTATGCAGCGTGTGAATGAGTTTATGGATGTGAAATCTGATATCATCAATACCAATTCAGAAACTTACCCAATCAGTGGTGAAATAGAATTCCGAAACGTGAGCTACACCTATCCAAATACGGGCATCAAAGCCGTGGATAATCTCAGTTTTAAAGTTGACGCAGGTAAATCACTTGCGATAATGGGGAAAACAGGAAGCGGAAAATCTACGATTGCACAACTGATTTGCAGATTAATTGATCCCGATGAAGGTGAAATATTAATTGACGGTAAAAATCTAAAAAGTCATAATCTGAAACTCTACAGAGATCAGTTAGGCTACACACCGCAGGAAAGTTATCTCTTTTCTGATACGATTGAGAACAATATCGGCTTTGCGATTGACAAGCCAAATAGAAGCTTGGTCGTAGAAATGGCGAAAAAAGCGGATGTTCACAAAAATATTGAGGAGTTCAAAGAACAGTACGAAACAATGGTGGGCGAACGTGGCGTAATGCTGTCTGGTGGGCAGAAGCAGAGGATTTGCATTGCCAGGGCGATGATCAAACAACCTAATATTTTAATCTTCGATGATTGCCTTTCTGCATTGGACACGGAGACGGAAGAGAATATCCTGCAAAACATTGACAAAGACCTCAAAACGACAACATCTATCATCATAACTCATAGAGAATCAAGCGCAAAGCGGGCTGATGAAATTCTATACCTGAATTGATTTCTCCACTAAATCGTTAAGAATATCCCCGAAATTTTAAGAAATTCACTTAATTTTGAGGTTTTTTTAACAAAACATTTTGAATTTCCGAGAATTCTGTTATATTTGTTAATACACATTTCTAAAAAAATTATAACGATGAGTGAATTTAAGGAACGACATGAGAATGAGATTTTCACTAAGGTGTTGAAAGCAGGCAGAAGAACGTATTTCTTTGATGTGCGGGAGACGAAAGCAGGTGACTATTATTTAACCATTACCGAGAGCAAAAAGAATTTCGGAGAAAATGGAGAAGCAACTTTTGAAAAACACAAAATCTACCTTTACAAAGAAGATTTCAAAAGTTTCCAGGAATTATTCAATGAATCTACAGACTTCATCATTCAGCAAAAAGGCGAAGATGTAATCTCAGAAAGACATGATAAAGACTTCAAATCAAAATCTTACACTATAGAATCCGACGACGAAGTTTAAATTAAAAATCAAAAGCGTTTCGAAATTACGAAACGCTTTTTTATTTCTCTTAATCATATAAAAACAAAAAAGCATCTCATCAAATGAAATGCTTTTTCTCTGTGGGTGAATGAGGGGTCTCGAACCCCCGACCTCCGGAACCACAATCCGGCGCTCTAACCAACTGAGCTACAATCACCGTTTTTGCGTGTGCAAATATAGTACTTTATCGTTTAATTGCAAATAATTCCTTCAAAATTTTTGAGTGCAATTAATTTTTCCGTTGTAAAACCTTCTGCAAACTCAACACCGGAAAGTCTTCCAAGATCTTGGGCTCTGTAAGTCAAGCTCTCCAGGAAATCCTTTGTAGCAATCGGTGTCACCGGCTCTTTCGAATCTGGATTGTAAAACTGAGTTTTGTACGCAAGGCACGCTTCAATCTTCTTATCCAAAAATCCTGTAATGTCAATCACAAACTCCGGAACCACATTTTTCCATTGGATGTAGTGAAAGATATGTTTGGGTCTCCAAACATCCTGTAGCTCGTTATTATCATAAGTTTCGATTTTCTTAAGACCAGCTAGGAAGCAAGCATCAGAAACCAATTTCGCAGCCTTTGCGTGATCAGGATGACGATCATCTATCGCGTTGGCCAAGACAACTTCTGGTCTGTACTTCCTGATCTTTTCTACGATCTTCAATTGATATTCTTCAGAGTTAGTAAGAAAACCATCTTTCAGCTTCAGGTTTTCCCTTGCCGTAATTCCTAAAATCTTAGCTGCGTCACTCGCTTCCTGAGCACGGGTTTCGGCTGTACCTCGGGTTCCTAATTCACCTTCGGTCAAATCAATAATACTAACTGTTTTGCCTTCTGAGATCAATTTAATGATTGTTCCACCACAGCCTAATTCTACGTCATCCGGATGTGCTCCTATAGCTAGAAAATCACATTTCATTTTCAAAATATTTATTGTGCAAAATTAATAAAAACAAAACTTCCCAATCTTATGAATTGGGAAGTTTATATGTTGGTTCACTTAAAGATTATTGACCAAGTGCTTTTTGAAGCGCCAATGCATCTGCATAAGTTGGATTCAATGCCAAAGATTTTGCAATATTAGCTTTTGCTTTTTCTTTATCACTGTCTTTTGCGATAAAAGCGATTGCAAAGTAAGCGTAAGACATTGTCTCTTTGTTGGCTTCCTGATCAGCTGCTGGTTTTGCCATCAACGTATCGATATACTTTTGGTATGCCGCAGATGCCAATTCCTGGCTTCCTGCCTGCTGATAAGCATAACCTTGGCTGTAATATGCTGGCTCCCAAGTTGGAAGAAGCGCTATCATTTTTTGCCAAGTCAAGATTGCACCATTCCAGTTTTTGATGTCCTGATAAGCTTGTGCCAATTTATATAGGGCATCTGTATCTTGTGCATTAGCAGCAACTTTAGCCTTCAAAGCGTCGATCTCTGGAGATGTTCCGCCTGCATCAGCAGTAATGCCTACCAATCCGCCTTTGATTTTCGCTAATTCTTCATCCCAGTTTAAAGTTTCGTCTTTTGCATTCTTAGCAATAGCAATTTTTTGCTGAACTGTAGCTTCTAGCTGTGCTTTTTTAGCCGTATCTTTCTCATCTTTTGCCAATCCTGCTGCGATCAAACCTTGTAAACCTTCGTCTGACGCTTGAACTCTGGATTTATCAGCCTGAGATAAGAAAGTACTGATGCTTTGCTGAGCTTCTGCATATTTACCTTCACCATAAAGAATGTAGGCTCTCAATTTATGTTTGATAGGATCATTCACTTTATCGAAAACAGAATCTAAAGTTGTTTTTGCATTCGCATAATCCTCATTTGTAAAATAAAGCTTAGCAATCTCCAACTGTGTATATGGATCTTCATCCGCATACTTTGTATAGTTGATCAAATTCTGAGTTGCCTCAGCATTTTTTTGATATTTGATATTGAAACCTGCCAATGCTTTGTAAGCCGGCGCGTAAGTTGGATCTACAGCAATTGCTTTATCGATGTTTGTCTTTGCTTGTTGCCATTGTTGTGCAGCAATCCAAAGAGTACCTTTTCGTGTGTAAACCGAAGCTTTATTCTTAGCTACAGCTTCTGCCTTATCGTAAGCCGTCATCGCGTTACCTGGATCTTTTTTGATTCTGTAAGCATCACCTAGAGCGTAGTAATAATTTGCAGGAACGCCAGCTTTTCCAGCTTTTTCAACCGCTTTGTTCAAGAAGCCAATCGCTAGATCAGGTGAACTGTTTTTTTCGAACAATGTCAACGCCTCACCAGCACGGAAAAGTACTTCTGCATCTTTCTCTCTAGAATCTTTTACAATCTGTTGGATTTCTGCAACTGCAGATTTATCGCCTTTACCAAGTTTGACAGATGCCAAACCTAATTTGTTCAAATAACTTTTAGGATCTGCAGCTAGACCTTTGTTAAAGCTTTCTTGAGCTAAATCAAAATTTGGGTCGAACTGAGTTAAATATGTGTTACCTAAATAAAAGTAATTGCTTGCTTCTTTAGGATTTTGGTTGATAAGGTCTGTGTAATTTTGTTTTGCCTTTGCATATTTTTGGCTATCTACAAAGTTAATCCCGTCTTGTACAGATTGTGCAAAACTAAAACTAGTAAAAAAGCCTACCGCAGCTGTAACAAAAATTTTTTTTGATAAATTCATTTTATTCTCTTTTTTCATTTTTCTTAACTATAAATTTCGGTTTTATCGACAATATTTAGACCAAAATATAAATTAAAGTTTAAATCTTCTGTTAAATAAATATTAAAAATTAAATTATTTCATTCTCACTTCTCTTTTGAAAATATTGTAAGGTTGAAGTCCCTCTTTTTCAACAACAATTTGACCTAATTGCTGGCAAGAGAACCTTATGAAACCATTTCCGAGACCATAGTACGCTTCATTAGAAACAAAATACAACACTCTGGTAAATGGATAAGTCATATTTTTAAGGTTATCACCTGTGACATCGTAAGCCTGACTGTCTTTGACTACTTTCAAGATCTTCAAATCATTTCTCAGCCTTTGAGCTTCCTCGCCGAACGGTCGGCTTATTGTATTGTAGCTGATCACTCCAATTTTATCTGGATAGTTTTTCAATTGTTCAGCTACATTTTCATTACCATTGATGATAGAAAATTTGAGCTGAGAAGGATCTTTCTTGAATTTTTGTGCGATAAAATTCAGATTACTGGAGTTGGTTCCATCGAAGATCAAACGCTTTTTATCTGAATTCAACTCTGAGTAAATCTCTTCCATTGAGATAGATTCTAATGGCGAATCTTTGGGAACGACGAAAAGGACTGCATCTGCCGCAAACTTTCCTGGAAGCCAAGGCAAATCGATTTTTGTATCGTAAGCTTCTTTTTCCTTTTGAGACAGTTCTCTGGACATCACTGCAATCCTTACTTTTCGATCAAGTAAATCTAGAAGTCCGAGATCCTCTTTCTTGATCACGACGTTGATTTTTGTCTCTGGATTCAGAGCCATATATCTTTCTGCCAAAGCTTCGACTACACTTTTGAAAGACTCGTCTGTTTCGACAGTGATCTCTCCCTTATTTGGTGTATCAATCTCTTTAGGTTTCTCTTTGGAACACGCGAATACAATAGCAGCTATTGCTATGAAGAGAAAAAATATTTTTTTCATATTAATTATCACTTTTAATTCTGAGGATAGCTCGTACAATTCGGAACACGCCGTAAGCTATAAGTAGTCCACCTAATGGATAAGCTACATTAGGTTCTAGAATAACGATAAAGAATTTATATACGATAACAACGATTCCTAAAACGATGTAGAAAAGTCCTGTTATCAAAGAAAGCCAATTAAACATATCACAAATTTAATAAAAAAAAGAGAAGTTGTTACAACTTCTCTTTTATATAATATATTACAAGTTAAATCCTTACTGGAAATTCATTGTAATTGGGAATCTAAATCTAGACCTAACTGGTTGCCCGTTAACTTTAGCTGGAGCCCATTTGTTCTTAATTCCTTTAACAGTCGCTTCAGCTTCTTTATTAAAGTCTGAATTAGAACCAGTTGCTTTCACCTGCGTAAGCGTACCATCTCTTTCCACAACGAATGTTACTTCTGTCTTTAGAGTACCTTCACCCTCTAGACTTCCTGAATCAAAATTATTCTGAAACTTAGTTCTGAATGAGTTCATACCTCCAGGATATTCTGCAGACTGATCTACTGATTCGTAAACCTCATTGGTGACTGGTTTTACTTCCGCCGTTACTACTTTACCAGTTCCTGGTGGCGGTGGTGGTGGCGTGTAAGTTGGTGTTTTCACACCTTCTTGGTTTTGCAATCCTGTTGTCGTCTCCAATTGTTTTGTAATTGGTGGCGGTGGAGTTTCAATCTTTGGAGCCTTTTTAGGTTCCGGAACAACATTCTGAATCACCTCTTGCTTTTCCTCTTCTTTTGGTGGAGGTGGTGGCGGTGGTTCTTCTTCTTTTGGTTGCTCAATAATCGGTTCGTCTGGTAAGATCTCTACTAGATTCGCATCTACCTCTACCTTATCTTTAGCATTCATCTGCTGGATCTTAAGATAGATAAGTGGCGAAATTGCTAGGACAAGAAAAAAAGCTGTTCCAATTAAAAAAGACTTTGTAAGCATCCTAGAATATGTCGATCTGATGTCATACGCGCCATATTCTTTATTTCTCTTTTCAAATACAATCTCATCAAGCGTGGGATTGTAATTCAAATTATCTTCTGCCATTAATATATTATTAAATGTGATACTTGTAGTGGATTATTCTCCTACTTTCTTTTTGTAGATAGCTAATTCCCAAGGTTTGATATCGGTCACCCCATATCTCTCGTTTTTGGTAATAGCCATCTCATCTAGAATGTCTACAAAGTTTTTATATACTGCATCGTCCGTCGGCTTGATAATTACTGTGAACTTTTCTTTATCAGATGCTCCGGCTTTTGCTCTCTCTATTACTTTCGTAATACCTTCTCTATCGAAGTTGGTTTCAACAAGAGTCTGATCATTAAGACCAGCCTGATCTTGCTGATGATAAAATATCTTGTTGTCTTTCCCTATCAAGATAGAAATTGAATTATTCAATTTGATCTCTGTTTCTGGTGGAGTCTGTTTGTCCTTCGGTTTAGCCGGAAGACCAAGATCCATTACATTTGGTTTACTGAACGTTGTAGTAAACATAAAGAACGTGATCAAAAGAAATCCTAAGTCTACCATGGGCGTCATGTCTACGCGGGTGTTCTGCTTCTTCGAGCGGACCTTGCCGCCTTTCCCGCCGTCGTCTTTTACTTGTACTTCTGCCATTTCTCGTAGATTTAGTTAGATGATTTTTCTTGTGATGTGATCAACCAGAATTTAAGAAAATCAATATCTCTTAAACCTTCAAACAAACCTTTAACTTTAGGATACTTCGTAGTAACGTCACCTTTAATCGCTAACTTATAGTCAGGATTTACGGCTAAACTTTGCTGTACCCAATCAATCAATTGTTTATTTGTGCTATCCATTGGGATACCTTCTGTGGCTTTGAAAGCTTTTTGTTTATCTTCAGGAAGATTCAAATAACCTTTTAGCTTACCAATTGGTACGCCTACCGCTTGCACTTTTGTAAATGCTACTTTCTCTTGATTTGTAAATGCAGGAAGTTTGTACTTCGCAGCCATATTATCAAGAAGCTTGATTCTTTCTGAACTGTTTTCTACAGGTTGAAAGTAGAACAATCCAGCAGGAGTAACATTTATAGTCATAAGACTAGCATCAGGGAGTAATTTCTCTGATATAGAAGAAGGCGGTTTTATCGACTCCACATCAGGTTTTTTGAACTGAGTGGTTAATATAAAGAATGTAAGTAGTAGGAACGCAACATCACACATTGCGGTCATGTCCGTAACTACTCCATGTCTTTTTGGTTTAATTCTCGCCATTATTTAAATGTCTTTGTTAACTAATTTATGAATTTGAAAATGCGAAATACATTTTCGTTTTTATCTTCTGCTTATTTCTTAGTGAAATTCAGCAAAAGACTGTTGGATGCTCATAGAGATCTCATCGATCTTGTAAGTCAATCCGTCGATTTTAGACGTAAAGAAGTTATAAAGGATAATCGCGATTGCAGAAGTACCAATACCTAAAGCAGTATTCATCAATGCCTCAGAGATACCGATTGACAATGCTCCAGCATCTGGAGTACCACCACCACCACCTAGAGCAGCAAATGCTTTGATCATCCCGATTACTGTTCCTAGTAGTGCTACCAAAGTTGCAACTGTACCTAATGTAGAAAGAATCATCATATTCTTCTCAAGCATTGGCATTTCAAGAGTTGTAGCTTCTTCGATTGCTTTTGTAAGAGCAGCCATTTTTTGTTCTTTGTTTAGCGTCGTATCTTTAGCTAATGCTTTGTAAGTCGTAAGACCTTCTTTCACAACATTACCTACAGATCCTTGTTGTCTGTCGCACTCTTCAAGAGCTTCATCAACTTTGTTTTGATTAAGTAGACTTCTAATTTTCAATACGAAATTATCAACACTACCATTACCAGCTGCTTTGCTCAAAACGAATGCACGCTCGATAGCAAAAACAATAACTGTGATCATGAATGTAATAAGGATAGGAACAATAAATCCTCCCATATAAACCATTCCTAGACCGTGTGGGTGTAACTCCTTACTTTCGATATCTGCGAAAGCAACAGAAGCTGTACCATCGATACGTGGATCAGCAGTAAAGTTTGATGGGTTACCACAAACAAATAAATAAATAGCAATACCTATTACCAATAAAATAGGAATAATTACCGCAGGATTAAGACCTCCTTTTTTCTTAGCAATTACTTGCTCATCCGTGTTTGAAACATTCATTTCCATATTAAAACTAAATTATAATTGTTAAATTTTATTCTGTAAAATAAAGTCATTTTATTTAAAAATGCAAACTAAATAATGCGACTTTTTATTTTTTTTGTCAATGCAATCGAGACCGCATTTATATATTATTAAAATTAAACTTATTTTTTATCAATTTATTATCAATCTTTCTAAACATTGTAAAATAAAACCAGAAAATGTGAATTATTTTTATGTTATTCGATTCAATAATTACATTTATAATATATAATAAATTTTTGTTAAAGTTTTAAAAGCCTCGTTTTCATTGCTTACTTATGAGACAATATTAATGATTTTCTTGGGAACGAAGATGAAATTTTTCACCGTTTTTCCATCCAACTGCCTCTTTGCATCCTCACTTTCCAAAATAATCTTTTCCACCTCCTCTTTTCCAAGGTCAGCGGCCAATTTTATCTTGAATTTCATCTTTCCGTTAAAACTTACTGGGTAATCTATCTCATCTTCTACAAGATAAGCTTCGTCAAGAATTGGAAACTTCTCGAACTCTATAGACGAATTATTTCCTAGCAAATTCCATACCTCTTCGCAGATGTGTGGCGCATAAGGCGAGATTATTACGGCCAATGGCTCCAGAATCGCTCTCTTATTGCATTTCAATTTTTGTAACTCGTTGACTGCTATCATAAATGACGACACCGATGTATTGAAAGAAAAATTCTCAATATCAAAAAGCACTTTCTTGATTAAGGTATGGAGAATCTTGAATTCAGCTTTTGTCGGCTCTTCATCAGAAACTTCAAACGTGTCGCCATTGAAATATAAGTTCCAGAATTTTTTCAAAAATCCATAAACGCCACTTAGACCTTGCGTGTTCCAAGGCTTGGATTGTTCTAATGGACCAAGGAACATCTCGTACAATCTTAAACCGTCTGCGCCATATTCATTACAAATATCGTCTGGGTTGACGACATTGTATTTTGATTTGGACATTTTTTCTACTTCACGACCAGTGATGTATTTGCCATCTTCCAAAATAAATTCTGCATCAGCATAATCTGGTCTCCAAGCTTTGAAAGCTTCAGTATCTAATTCATCAGTTGTTCCTTTTAATAAAGACACATCAACGTGAATGGCTTGAGTTTTATGTTCACTAATCAAATTTTTGGAAACATATTGATTAGTTCCGTCAATTCTATAAACAAACGCACTCATCCCCAAAATCATCCCTTGATTAATCAACTTTTGGAAAGGTTCATTTTGCTTAATGTAACCTCTGTCTTTCAAAAACATATTCCAGAAACGAGAATATAACAAATGTCCGGTGGCGTGCTCGCTTCCACCGATGTACAAATCGACTTGTCCCCAATAATCTGTCAGTTCTTTTTTAGCAAAAACTTCGTCATCATTCGGGTCCATATATCTTAGGAAATACCAAGAACTTCCTGCCCAGCCAGGCATTGTGGATAACTCTAATGGGAAAACGGTTTTATCATCAATCAAATCCGTGTCAACCACTTTTTGATTCGCCTCGTCCCAAGCAAATGTTTTCGCATTTCCTAATGGTGGGTCGCCATCTTCTGTCGGTAGATATTTTTCAACCTCGGGAAGTTCCAAAGGCAAAGCGGAATTTGGCAAAGTGTACGGCATTCCTTCCTTATAATAAATAGGAACCGGCTCACCCCAATATCTTTGTCTGGAAAAAATCGCATCACGCTGTCTGTAATTCGTTGTTCCGTGACCAATTCCTTTGTTTTCAATTTCAGCGATTATTTTTGATTTCGCATCCTTATAATTAAGTCCATTCAGGAAATCAGAATTCACGCAAACTGAATCTTTAGAATCGTACGCTTCTTCCTGAACATCCACATCAGATTCTACAACTTTGATGATTTCCAAATTAAATTTTTTCGCAAATCTATGGTCACGCTCGTCGTGCGCAGGAACCGCCATCACAGCGCCAGTTCCGTAGCCCATCAACACATAATCCGAAATATAAACAGGAATATTTTTCCCTGTAAACGGATTGATGGCGTAGCTTCCCGTGAAAGCACCACTCACGTTTTTCACGTCAGCCATTCTATCACGTTCTGTTTTCTTGGATGTTTCTTCTATATAATTATCAACCTCAGTTTTTTGTTCTGGAGTTGTTAAATTCTGAACCAGAGGATTTTCCGGCGCCAAAACCATAAAGGTCGCTCCGAAAATGGTGTCGGGACGGGTTGTAAATACTGAAATCGTTTCTCCGTTCTCAGTTGAGAATCTTACCTGCGCACCCTGAGATTTCCCAATCCAATATTCCTGAGCATCTTTCAAAGGTTGAGGCCAGTCCAAAGTTTTCAAACCTTGCAACAATCTTTCCGAATATGCAGAAATCCTCATACTCCACTGCATCATTTTCTTTTGAAAAACTGGATAACCGCCTCTTTCGGATTTTCCGTCTTTGATTTCGTCGTTCGCCAAAACAGTTCCCAATGCTGGACACCAGTTCACCGTCGTTTCTGCACGGAAAGCCAGACGATAATTCAATAATATTTCTTCCTTCTTAATATCAGAATAAGATTTCCATTCCTCTGAAGTGAAATTTAATTCCTCATTTTGATTGGCATTCAAACCTTCCGTTCCTTTTTGCTCAAAATGTTGGATTAAGGTTTCGATAGATTCCGCCTTGTCCGTATCTTTATTGTACCAGGAATGAAACAACTGGATAAAAATCCATTGCGTCCATTTATAATAAGAAGCGTCCGAAGTTCTCACTTCCCTGCTCCAGTCAAATGAAAAACCGATTTTTCTTAATTGCTCCTCGTATCTCGTGATATTTTGCTCCGTCGTAATTGCAGGATGCGTTCCGGTCTGGATTGCATATTGCTCAGCAGGAAGTCCAAAACTGTCATAGCCAACCGGATGCAAAACGTTGAAACCCTGATGCCTTTTGAATCTCGCATAGATATCAGACGCGATGTATCCCAGCGGATGACCCACGTGAAGTCCTGCTCCGGATGGGTACGGAAACATATCGAGGACGTAGAATTTCGGTTTATCGGTTGAGTCGGAAGTCTTGTAAGTTTGGTTGTCTTCCCAGTATTTCTGCCACTTTTTTTCTATCTGCTGATGGTCGTAAAACATTCTATAAAGTAAGAATTAGTAATGAATAATTTTTTTAAGATTCACAAAGTTAAGATTTTGAAATAAATAGACAATTTTAAATTTTCCAGTTCATTTTGTCTACAGTGATAATTATTTGGGCGCCTTTATCCGTCTGTAGTTTATCCTGAGCGGAGTCGAAGGGGTTCCCGCTTTTTTATTTTCCCCTAAGCTTTTCCCAACGCAAAAAAAACAAAAAGAGCTCCACTCAGGCCGGGGCGCAGATTCCAGCTTCGAATCAGCATTTCTAATAACCACAACGTTTGTTATTTCGTAGGAATCTAAACAAAGCTGTCGAGATTCCTACGGAATGACAAATAGTATGAAATCATTAAATAACAATCAGCATTAGAGACGTCACACTGAGCGGAGTCGAAGCGTTTTCACCATCACAAAGTCTTTCATCTTTCCTCTATTATCTTAAAGTCTATATCTTTATCTTTGCAAAAAATCGCAAGTGCCGGAAATTTCAATCATCACACCGAATTACAATTCTTCAAAATATTTGGATGAAACCATCGCTTCTGTCCTCAATCAAACTTTTCAGGATTGGGAATGGCTGATTACCGATGATTGTTCCACAGATAATTCTGTCGAAATTCTGGAAAAACAAAACGACCCGAGAATCAAAGTTTTCAAAGCTGAGAGAAACGGAGGCGCCGGACACGCAAGGAATATTTCTTTGGAAAATGCAAAAGGAAGATTTATCACATTTCTAGACGCGGATGATTTTTGGGAACCGAATTTCCTCGAAGAAATGGTCAACTTTATGAAATCTGAAAATGCAGAATTGGCATACTCCACTTATTCCCGTTGCGATGAAAATCTGAATCCTGTTTTAGGCGATTTCGAAGCAGATACGATTGTCAATTTCAATAATCTTTTGAAAACCTGCAGATTATCTTTATTAGCTTCGATGTACGATTCCAAACGAGTTGGTAAATTCTACTTTCCTGAAGGCACAAAACGCGAAGACCACGTGATGTGGCTGGAACTTCTGAAGAAAATACCGCAAGGAAAACCATTGAAAAAAACTTTATCAAAATACCGAATGCTCGCCAACAGCGTTTCTAGAAACAAATCAAACATTATGAAGGACCAATATTTGGTTTACAAAGATTATATGAAATTCTCCACTGTGAAATCGTTGTATTACACGGCAAATTGGGCGTTTAACGGTTTTATCAAATATTCAAAAATCTTCAATTAATGGAATATTCAAAAGAATTCAAGCAGGCTTTGAGTGAATTTTCGCCGGCCGAAAAAGACAAATTGATTTTCCGATTGTTGAAGAAAGACAAATTGCTTTCCAAGAAACTCTATTTCGAATTGATTGACCTGGAAACGGTTGATGACAAACGAGATGCGATGGAAGAAAATATCCGTGAGAAAGTTTCGTTAGCTTCAAAGTACATTGCGAATCAAAAATATTTCCTTGTCCTCATCAGAAAAATAAGCGCGGAAATTACAGAGCACGTGAAAATCACGACGGACAAATTCGGTGATGTTTCCTTGAATTTATTTTTAATTAATGAAATCTTAGAATACAACGAAAAACTTGGAACACAAAGATTTGACAACGTTTACAAACTTTACATTTATCTTATCAATAAAATCTTCAAAGCCCTGACTCTGACCAAAAAACTGGACGAAGATTACTGGATGGAAATCGATGAATTCCTTGACAAACTTTACGAGAAAATTGACAACAATCTTTACTTACAGAAATTGTGTATCAACAACGGATTAGATTTCAACTGGCTGAAATGCGAAAATATTCCCGACCATTTTGAACTGATTGTGAAAGGAATTAAGAGTGAAGGTTTTTTGAGGTAGATTAATCTAAATCCATATTCTCTTTGAAGTCTTTGGAAAATTTGAAACCTTTCGTTTTCAAAAATTCTATTAATTCAAAATTTCCTTGGAATCCATATATTATAACAATCTCGCTTTTATTATTAAATACAAAATTCCACATCCTCGGATTGTAATTATACTCGTTTTTTGCAAGATTAAAAACTTCGTAAGGCATCTTTTTAAAAATTCCGTTAAAATTATGAGCAAATTCATTCTCATATATTATTGTCTTGAAATCTTTAACTTTAAAAACACTTTTATAAGGATATCCGCTCAGTAAATCGATAGAAGTAAAATGAATTGATAATAGTTTGCTATTCTTAAATTCTTCAGAATTCAACATTCCAACAGCTAATATGTCTTTTGTTCTTTTAATAAATTTACCATCTTTCATTCTATACTCCACAAAACTTTCTACAAAATTTTTAATAGTTTTCTTGTCTTGAGAAAAACTCAAAACTGAAATTAAAATCATTAAAATAGAAAGTTTCATTTTCATAAACTCAAAATTTTCCTCAAAATAATCTCAGTAGAATTTGGCTGAGAATTCACAAAGTCACCAGCATTTTTTGACATTTCTTTCAGGTAAGAAATTTCGCCTTCTTCGGCTGACAAATCTTTTTTCATCACTTCCTCGATGAATGCGGCCGCAGTCACAAAATCGTCAAAATGCTTCCCGCCTTTTGCTGTAACCAAATCATCTGCCTCTGGATTTTTCTGATATTGATTTCCGAAAATTACGGGAACTGAATAAACCGCCGCTTCCAAAATATTATGCAATCCCGCAGAATGAAATCCGCCGCCAACAACCGCCAAATCTGCATAAGAATACAATTTGGAGAGTTTTCCAATGCTGTCGATAATTAATAATTGATAATTGATAATTGATAATTGATGGTCTTTTAAACTGCTATATAAAATCGCATTTGGAAATAATTTTAACAAATGCGGAACGCGATGCAAATCGTGAGGTGCGATGGCGAACTTGGTTTCGGGCAGTTTTTTCACCAAAAGCTGGGCGATATCTTCCTCAGTTTGCCACGAACTTCCGAAAACAATTAGTTTCTGACTGCCTTTGAAATCTTCTATGAAATCCAGATGATTGTCTCTGTCTAAAAATTGTTTCACGCGGTCAAATCTCGTGTCGCCGGAAACGGAGGAATTGACCAAACCAATATTTTTCGCCAACGCAGAAGATTTGATGGTCTGATGAAAAAACCAATCGATGTTATTTTTTAGTTGTTTTGCAAACCATTTTCCGTAGTTCTCGAAGAAGATTTGGTGCTCGTAAAACAATGCGGAAATGACATAAAGTTTTGTTCCTCGGTTTTTCAGTTCGCTTAGGAGATTGTACCAATAATCGTATTTTACGGTGAAGAAAATCTGACAATCGAAGCTGGAAACAAATTCTTGAACGTCTTTCTTTTTGTCGAATGGCAAATAGCAAATCGCGTCCGCGATATGTTTTTTCTTCTTCACATTTTCGTAACCAGATGGCGAGAAGAACGTGATTAAAACTTTATTATTAGGGAATTGTTCTTTTAATTTTTCGAGAACTGGCAGACCTTGCTCATACTCGCCTAAGCTGGAAGCGTGCATCCACAGTACTTTATCTTGTGGTGAAAAAGCATTTCTTACGATTTCCAAAGACTGTTTTCTGCCTCGGATTCCTTTTTTGGTTTTGGAATTGACGAGTGCAAAGACCTTCATCCCGAAAATCATCAGGCGGACGAAAAGATTGTATAGAGATTTCATCTTTTATTTTTCTACTGCAAATCTATCATTATTTGTGGAAGGATTGGATATGACCAAGAATTCCAAATCATTTTCTGTGTCATTTTCTATCAGATGAATTTGATTTGGCAGAATGTGAAAACCCGAATTTTCCGATACTTCGAAAACATTTTCGTCCTTGTGAAATTTTGCTTTTCCTTTGAGAATAAAGAAAAACTGTTGTGCGTTTCTGTGAAAATGAAGTTGCTCTTTTGTTTTTGGAGGCATCATTTCCTGTTTGATAGAAAGATTTTCTGAGTTTAATAAAACCCAGCTGTCACAATTGTTTCCCCAAATGTAATGCTCGGAATTTTCTTTTGAAACCATCATTTTTGATTTTAGTTAGAGCAAATTTATAAGATTAGAAATTATTAAAACGTAATTTTGCCATTCCGAAAGAATCTCGATAGTCTAGATTCCTACGGAATGACAAAACAGTGTTTTTATGTTGACTGTTGTTTTGTATTGAAACCCGCAGCCCGACTTGAGTGGAAATCCTTTTTTGTTAATACTCACGTTCTATTTAAACTGAAATCGTCTGGCAAAAAAGATTGGGAACGGAAGGCGGATAAAGCTGCCCAAATAAATCAAATTCTAAGTTGTTGAAAATTATTGTAAAAAAGTTTTCAAATACTTGTGGAGCAAAATAAAAGCTGTATATTTGCAATCTGAAAATTTAATAGTAATTACGAACTAAATATATTAGTGATGAGTAAAAGAACATTCCAACCATCTGAGAGAAAAAGAAGAAACAAACACGGTTTCCGTGAAAGAATGTCTACACCAAACGGAAGACGAGTGTTGGCAGCTAGAAGAGCGAAAGGCAGAAAGAGCTTAACTGTTAGTGCATCTCGCGCTAAGAGATAATTTCTTCAAAAATTATCATATACAAAAAGTGTCTGGACATTGTTTCAGACATTTTTTGTTGTTAAAATTTCCCAAAATTGAAAGCAGGAAAATAAGTTTTTGCTATTTTTGATTTTCACAACCTTCAACTTGAAATTATGCCGCATAGAAACGACCCGGGAGTAGATATTATAGATTTGAGCAACGCAAAGATTGTTCAGAAGAATTTCACAGTCCTGAATGATGTTGACCTTCATATCAAGAAAGGGAAATTCTGCTACCTTATCGGAAAAACTGGTTCTGGAAAGAGTTCTCTTTTGAAAGTGCTTTACGGACAATTGCCTCTACAAGGCGGAAGCGGACAGGTTGCGGGATTCGATTTGAAGAAACTAAAGCAATCCGAAGTTCCAAACCTGAGAAGAAAATTAGGAATCGTTTTCCAGGATTTTCAGCTTTTGCCGGACAGAAATATTGAGAAAAACCTTCTATTTGTTTTGCAAGCAACTGGCTGGAAAGACAAATTGAAAATGGAAGCGAGAATTGATGAAGTTCTATCCAGCGTTGGGATGAAAACCAAAAAGCACAAAATGCCTCATCAGCTTTCTGGTGGTGAGCAACAGCGTGCAGCGATTGCGAGAGCTTTGTTAAACCATCCGGAATTAATCCTTGCGGACGAGCCGACTGGGAATCTTGACCCGGAGACCTCGAACGACATAATGACGCTTCTAAAGAATCTTGCGGAGGAAAACCATTGCGCTGTTGTGATGGCGACGCACGATTATCATATGATTCAGAATTATCCTGGTGAAGCAATCCGTTGTGAAAATGGACAGGTTTCTGTTTTGGATACGGCGGAACTTTTCGAGTAGAAATAAAATTCGTTTTACCCCAACCAACCCTAAAGGGAGCCGAATTTAATTCATAAAACATAACCCTTTCAGAGTTTCAAATTCTGAAAGGGTTTTTTTTATTACAGTTTTTTGTTGAATTGATGGAAGTCTTTTGTCAGCTCGAGATATTCATCCGAATAAACTCTTGGGGATTTTTCTATGACGAAGTTTTCCACTTGAGTTTCTGATTCTATGGATGAATATTCTAAAACTAAACGTTTCGGTTCTGAGGTTATAATGCCTTTGATAATGACTTTTCTTTGTAAGAACAAATTATAATTAGAACAAATACTAGAGAATTCCTTTTCAGAATCAATGGGAATGACGACTGTGAAAAGTCCATTTTCAGAAAGTAGTTGACTTGATTTTTTTATTAAATCAGAAAAATTCAATTCTAATCTTTGTCTTGCGAGAATATCTTTTTCGGAAGAATTGATTTCAAAATAAGGTGGATTTGAAATGATTAAGTCAAACTTTTCCTCGGTATCAAAGTTTTTCAAATCTTGAAGTTGACTTTTGAGTCGTTCAGAAAAAGGAGAATTGGAGAAATTGGTTTGAGAAATATTGACCGCTTCAGGATTAATATCGATTGCTAAAATCTGTGCTTCCAAATTTCTTTGAGCTATCATCAATGAAATAATTCCGGTTCCAGTTCCAACTTCCAAAACAGTCTTTGCTTCAGAAACATTTGCTAAAGCACCAAGCAAAACCGCATCTGTCCCAACTCGGAAAACGTCAACGTTTTGTTGAATGTCAAATTGTTGAAATCGAAAAGGTTTCATTCATTACATATTTGAAGGCATAGAAATAGTGAAGGTTGCGCCTTTGTCAACTTCGGAAACCACGGTGATTGTGCCGTTGTAATCTTCCACCATTCGTTTTACCATTGTGAGTCCGATTCCCATTCCGCTGTTTTTGGAAGTGAAATTTGGGTCAAAAATCCTATCGAGCTTATCGGTCGGAATTCCTACGCCATTATCCTGAACAGTGATTTTGATTCGCTTTTCGATTTTCTCGAGGTCAACATTGATGACGGATTTTCTATCATCGGATTTTGCCTGACTGGCGTTGGTCACAAGATTGGTGATGATTCTGGTGAGGTAATCTTTGTCGATTTTCATCCGGATATCATCGTGATTAGCGTGGACAAAAATATTTTCATCACTGAAAATGGTGAGTGAATTCCTAACTTCCTTATTCAAAGAAATCTCCTCATCCGTTTTCTCCGGCAACTGCGCAAATTGTGAAAACGCACTCGCTACTCTACTGATGACATCGATTTGACCAATGACGATTTCGCTCAAGTTTTTAACTTTATTCGTAATATTTGGGTCGTTCGGGTCAAATTTCCTTTCGAAGTTCTGCATCATCAACTTCATTGGTGTCAAAGGATTTTTGACTTCGTGCGCCACTTGCTTCGCCATTTCCTGCCAGGCGGATTGTTTCTCGATGTAACTTAGTCGCTCGCGTTGGTCGGCAATCTCGGCAATCATTTTATTGTAAGCTTTGACCAAGGCATTCAGCTCATCGTTTTTATAATATTTGATGGGTTGCAGATTTCTATCAAACAAATTAATCTTACTAATCATCGATGTAAACCTGATAATCGCTTCCGTCAAATTATTGGAAATAATCCAGCTGAGCCAGATACTGAAGATGATAATCAAAATATTAACACCAATAATATAAGCGAAGTAATGTTTGAAAACCTCCATATAAGCGCTCTCATTATGATAATACGGGAAATAGATATAGGCAATATCTTCCAGCATATTATTTTTCAGAACCATATAAGAAGAGACAATACTCGCACCTAATTTCTCATCATAAGACTTGTCATCGTACTGTTTTCCGTTTTTGCGTATTTCTCTTAGAACATCCGCAGGCATTTTCTTTTGCTCAACAAGATTTGGGTCTTTGTTGGAGAGAAGATAATTTCCTTTGAGGTCATAGATGATGATGTCGTGTTTGTTGATATCCGCAATCTCGTAGATTTCGTTCTCCAAAACTTTCGGGATATCGTAGGTTTGAACCTGAGAATGACTGAGCGCGTAATCCAAAGAAGCCAAAAGTGCCTGAGATTTGTTCTGCATATCGGTCTTGCTCACCTTCTTCGCATTGTCCCGAAGAATCACGAAAGACAAAGCCGCCGAAGTGACAACACTCAAGATACAAATAGTAAGAAACCCGATGAAAACCCTATTCCTTAACCGATAACCTTTATAATCACTAAATGACATTCTGTTTTTTAAGTAGTTTGGCAACGTATTTTCCGATAATATCGAATTCCAGATTTACCACATCGCCTTTCTGCAGGTTTTTCATATTCGTGAACTCCCAGGTGTACGGGATTATCGCCACAGAAAACTTTCCATCTCCGCTCTCAGCAACCGTCAGGCTGATTCCATTCACCGTGATTGAGCCTTGCGGAACAGTCGTATATTCCGTAGTTTCGTCGTAATTGATGGTGATGAAATAACTTCCGTCCTGATTTTCGATGCTTTCTACCGTTCCCGTTTTGTCCACGTGACCTTGCACGATGTGTCCATCCAGTCTTCCTTCGAAGCGCAAACAACGTTCCAAATTGACTTCCGTGCCCACATTCCAAAAATTAAGATTCGTTTTCTCCAGCGTTTCGTTGATGGCCGTCACTTTATAAGTATTCTCGGTAATCTCAACCACTGTCAAACAACAGCCGTTATGCGCCAGACTCTGGTCGATTTTCAGTTCCTGAGTAAAAGGTCCGCTCAGCGTAAAATCTATATTACTTTCGTTTCTGTCAATTTTCTCTACTTTTCCCGTAGCTTCTATGATTCCTGTAAACATTCTTTCTTAATATTTTTAATTTTTTGGAGCTTAATCCTGCTATCCGCTATATCTTTTTTGTGTTTGCGAACAAACCGAGTTCATCAATAGAACCATTCAGCCATCGCAATCACAAAAAAGGATGCCGCTACTATCAGGGCTATGGGCTTTGTCATCCAAAGAAACTTTAACCATTTAAATTAGCATCCGTTTCATAAGAAAAACTACCTAAAAAATTGTAATTTTGTAAATTCTTTATAAATGTCAAAGATAAACAAATGAGCTCCAAACACCATAAAATCAGAGTAGGAATTTCAATCGGCGATTTCAACGGAATCGGCCCGGAAATCATCCTCAAATCTCTGAAAGATAAATCCATCACAGACTTTTTTACGCCCGTCATCTTTGGTTCAGGAAAACTTTTCACTTATCAGAAAAATGTTTTTAAACTTCAGACCAATTTCAATTACATCAACGAAGCGAAAGAAGCTCAGTCTGGCAAAATCAATATGGTGAATCTGACCAAGGAGAACAGCAATATTGAATTTGGTGTCCCAACGGAAGAATCCACAAAAATGGCCATCGACTCTTTGAACTCTGCAACAGAAGCATTATTAAACAAAGACATCGACGTTCTCGTAACGGCACCAATCAACAAAGACGAAATGATGAAATACGGTTTCGCCCACGCTGGCCACACCGGTTATTTCGAGGAAAAAGCAGGAAAAAAAGCCGTGATGTTTATGGTCAGCGAAGGTTTGAAGGTTGCGGTTTCCACGCACCACATTCCGGTTGCCGAGATTGCGAGCAACATCACAAAAGAAAATATCAAGAAACAAATCAAGCAATTGGTTGCGACATTGAAAGAAGATTTCTGCGTAGAAAAACCAAAGATTGCCGTTCTTGGACTCAATCCTCACGCTGGTGACGGTGGCGTAATCGGAAAAGAAGAAATCGAAATCATTCAGCCTGCCATTCAGGATTTATTTAATGAAGGCATTATGGCTTTTGGTCCTTATCCGGCGGATAGTTTTTTTCAACCAGAAAAATATAAAGCATTCGACGCCGTTTTGGCTATGTACCACGACCAAGGTCTGGCACCGTTCAAAACGATTGCTTATGAAGAAGGCGTGAACTACACTGCAGGCTTACCTTTTATCAGAACTTCGCCGGATCACGGTGTTGCCTACGATATTGCGGGGAAAAATATTGCGGACGAGACATCATTTGCCGAAGCTATTTTCACAGCCATCAATATTTTTAAAAGCAGAGACGAATATCAGGAATTGAGAGCACACCGCCTCCGCCCGAAAGCGACACACGCAAACCACGGAGTAGACGAAGATTTACCAAAAGAAAGCTGAAACTTTCTTCAAAATTGAGACATTAAAATAAGTTTTTGGAGGACTAATTTTTTGCAATTCAAGTATTTCCAAAAAATATTTTGTTATTTGAAAAAATTAAATTATTTTTGCAAACCATTTTTATGGACAGATTTAGAAACTACGACATTGCTTTTGTAGGCTTAAAACCAGGAAAGCACGATTTCAATTACGAAATCAATCAGGAGTTCTTTGATTTATTTGAGACTGAACAGGAGTTTTTCAACCCAAATATCAATGTGAATGTTCTTTTGGACAAGCACACGACATTTTTGGAATTCATATTCGAAGTTTCAGGAACGGTTCAATTGATTTGCGACATTAGCAATGATGAATTTTCCGAAAACATAGAAAACGATTTGAAAGTTCTTGTGAAATTTGGAGAAGAATACGATGACAGCAACGAAGATGTTATCACCATCAACAGAAAAGACAGCGATTTCAACATCGCCAATCTTATCTACGAAACGGTGGTCCTATCAATCCCAATGAAGAAAGTAGCACCTTCTGTAAAAGATAATGAGGAATATCAGACTCTTTTAGACAAATACAGTCCAAAAATAATCGAGAAAGAAGAGGAACAAGTGGACCCACGATGGGAAGCTTTGAAGAGATTAAAAGATAACAATTAAGAAATAACAACAATATAATTCGAAAGAATTTTTTAAAAAGTACTAACAATGGCACATCCTAAAAGAAGACAGTCGTCTACAAGAAGAGATAAAAGAAGAACACACTACAAAGCTGTAGTTCCTCAATTGGCTAAAGACGCAACGTCTGGCGAAATGCACTTATACCACAGAGCGCACTGGCACGAAGGAAAACTATACTACAGAGGAAAAGTTGTAGTAGAGAAAACTGTAGAAACTATAGAAGAAAACTAAGAATTATCTTTGATAATCTTATACTTAGCATAAAAAACCACTCGGATTTTATTAATTTGGGTGGTTTTTTATTATATTTGGCGTTCAAAACATTTAAAATTTTATGGATATAAAAGACATTCAGAATCTTGTAAGATTTGTAGCAAAAGCAGGAGTTTCCGAAGTGAAATATAAAAATAAAGACTTCGAAATCTATATCAAAACACCACTAGGAGGCGAGCCTGTAAGCTATGTAACACCACAAGTTTCTTATCAGACTCCTTTTTCTGCACCAGCTGCAAGTCCAGTTTCTGCTTCTAACGATAATTCTGAAGCAACAAACGTTGCCGATGACAGCAAATATATCACGATCAAATCCCCAATGATCGGGACTTTCTACAGAAAACCATCTCCAGACAAAGATGTTTTTGCAAACGTAGGCGATTCTGTAACAGAAGGAAAAGTAGTTTGTGTGATCGAAGCAATGAAGCTTTTCAACCAGATAGAGTCAGAAGTTAGCGGAAAAATCGTGAAGATCTTGGTAGAAGACGCTTCTCCAGTAGAGTACGATCAACCATTATTTTTAGTAGATCCTTCTTAATATAATTGATAGATGATGATTGATAAGTGATCGTTTTCACTTTATCTCAATTTTTAATTCTTAATTTTTAATTATAAAAAGATGTTCAAAAAAATATTGATCGCAAACCGTGGCGAGATCGCAATGCGAATTTTGCGTACGGCCAAGGAAATGGGAATCAAAACAGTAGCGGTCTACTCCACTGCTGACAAAGACAGTCTTCACGTGCGTTTTGCAGACGAGGCGGTTTGTATTGGCCCACCGATGAGTAAAGATTCTTATCTTAAAATTCCAAATATCATTGCGGCTGCAGAAATCACCAATGCAGATGCTATTCATCCAGGTTATGGATTCTTATCTGAGAATGCAAACTTCTCCAGAATTTGTGCTAAAAACGGTATCAAATTCATTGGAGCAACTCCGGAACAGATCGAAAAAATGGGAGACAAAGCTACGGCCAAAGCAACTATGAAAGCGGCCGGAATCCCTTGCGTTCCAGGTTCTGAAGGTTTGATTGATTCTTACGAAGACGCAAAAAAAATCGCTAAAGAAACGGGGTATCCTGTGATGATCAAAGCGACTGCTGGTGGCGGTGGAAAAGGAATGAGAGCCGTTTGGAAAGAAGAAGACCTGAAAGAACATTGGGATTCTGCAATCCAAGAAGCTGTTGCAGCTTTTGGAAACGGCGGAATGTACATGGAAAAACTGATCGAAGAGCCAAGACACATTGAGATTCAGGTTGCTGGAGATCAATTTGGTAAAGCTTGTCACCTTTCAGAAAGAGACTGTTCGATCCAAAGAAGAAATCAGAAGTTGATTGAAGAAACACCTTCTCCTTTTATGACAGATGATCTTCGTGAAAGAATGGGTGAAGCAGCTGTAAAAGCGGCAGAATATATTTCTTACGAAGGTGTTGGAACCATCGAATTTTTAGTGGACAAACACAGGAATTTCTACTTCATGGAAATGAATACGAGAATCCAGGTGGAGCATCCAATTACGGAACAAGTTGTTGATTTTGACTTGATTCGTGAGCAGATTCTTTTGGCGGCTGGAACGCCAATCAGCGGAAAAAATTATTATCCGAAGAGACATTCTATCGAGTGTAGAATCAATGCGGAAGATCCTTATGCTGATTTCCGACCGTCTCCGGGGAAAATCACCGAACTTAATATTCCTGGTGGAAATGGTGTAAGAGTTGACACTCACGTTTATTCTGGATACACAATTCCATCCAATTACGATTCTATGATTGCAAAATTGATCGTGACTGCTCAAACCAGAGAAGAATCGATTGCAAAAATGAAACGTGCTTTGGAAGAGTTCTACATCGAAGGAGTGAAAACTACGATTCCTTTCCACAGACAACTATTGGAAAATGAAGATTTCCTTGCTGGAAACTATACGACCAAGTTTATGGAAGACTTCGTAATGGACAGAAGTTTTGATAATCATATCTAAAACAATCTCTTATTAATAAATATATAATGCCTGACTGTAAGTTGGGCATTTTTTTTATCATTAATTTTATTATTTTTACAAAAAATAAAAGATATGTCAACAGCAGTTCAGGAAAAAAATTCCCAATATTTCATCGACCTCGAAAATCAATATGGCGCGCACAATTATCATCCACTTCCTGTGGTTTTAGAAAAAGGTGAAGGCGTTTTTGTTTGGGATGTGGAAGGCAAGAAATATTATGATTTCCTTTCCGCGTACTCTGCTGTCAATCAAGGACATTCTCATCCAAAAATTGTAGATGCATTGGTCAATCAGGCTAAAAAGTTAGCATTGACTTCGAGAGCTTTTTACAATTCAAATCTTGGAGAATACGAAAAAAAAATCACGACACTTTTCGGTTTTGATAAAGTTCTTCCAATGAATTCTGGTGCTGAGGCTGTGGAAACAGCTGTAAAATTAGCCAGAAAATGGAGCTACGAAGTCAAAGGAATTTCCGAGAACTCGGCAAAAATTGTGGTTTGTGAAAATAATTTCCACGGAAGAACAACAACAATTGTTTCTTTTTCTAATGACCCAGATGCAAACCAGAATTATGGCCCTTTCACGCCAGGATTTGTAAAAATTCCTTACAATGATTTGAATGCGTTGGAAGAAACATTGAAAAATGATTCAGCAAATATTGCGGCATTTTTGGTTGAACCAATCCAAGGTGAAGCTGGTGTTTACGTTCCAGATGAAAATTATTTGAAAAACGCATCTGAGCTTTGTCAGAAATATAATGTTCTTTTCATTGCAGACGAAGTTCAAACGGGAATTGCAAGAACTGGAAAATTGATCGCCTGTCATCACGAAAATGTTCAGCCAGATATTTTAATTTTAGGAAAAGCACTTTCTGGCGGAATGTATCCTGTTTCTGCAGTTTTAGCGAATGACGAAATTATGAATGTCATCAAACCCGGACAACACGGTTCCACTTTCGGTGGAAATCCAATTGCTTGTGCTGTTGCAGTTGCGGCTTTGGATGTTGTCGCAGATGAAAAATTATCCGAAAAATCTGAGGAATTAGGAAAACTCTTCCGTTCTGAAATTGAAAAATTAATTGAAAAAACAGATTTAATAACGAAAGTTCGTGGAAAAGGTTTGCTTAATGCTATTTTAATCAATGACACGCCAGACAGCAAAACAGCTTGGAACCTTTGTGTAAAACTGAAAGAAAACGGATTGCTGGCAAAACCAACGCACGGAAACATCATCAGACTTGCGCCACCTTTGGTGATCACAGAAGAGCAATTGTTGGATTGCGTGAAAATCATCGAGAAAACGGTTTTGGAGTTTTAAGAATGAAGATTTCTGTAGTTATCAATACCTATAATGCTGAAAAACATTTGGATGAAGTTCTCAATTCTGTAAAAGGAATGGATGAAATCCTAGTATGCGATATGCACAGTGAGGATGAAACCTTGGAAATCGCCAAAAAATATAACGCCAAAATTATCTTTCACGAGAAAACCGGCTTTGTGGAACCTGCCAGAAATTTCGCCATTGCTCAAGCCAAAAATGAATGGGTTTTACTTTTGGATGCTGATGAAACTGTAAATACAGAATTAAAAAATTATTTACAGAAAATGGCCTCCGAAAAACCTGAAATCGCTTGCTTCGCCATTCCTAGAAAGAATTATTTTTTAGGAAAATTTATGCATTCTGCTTATCCTGATTATGTTTACCGTTTTTTTAGAAAATCTAAAATCAATTGGCCAGAATTCATACATTCGATACCAACCATTGATGGTGAAGTTTTCAAGATCAATTCAAATAATAAATTGTTAGCAATAGAACATCTTGCGGACGATAGTATTTCTCACACCCAAAACAAGAACAACCTCTACTCGACTGCCGAAATTCCGAAAAGACAGCATAAGAAAGTTACTTTTTTTAAATTATTGACATCGCCATTCTTTTGGTTTTTCAAATATTATTTTATCAAACAAGGGTTCAGAGATGGGAAAGAAGGCTTTATTTTTGCTTGCTTAAAATCTCAATACAAATTTTTGACCCTATCCAAACTGATAGAATATAAAAGTAAATGAGGATTGCACTGATTATTTCTACGTACAACTGGCCGGAAGCATTACAACTATGCCTCCAAAGTGTGATGAAACAAACTGTGAAACCGGAAGAAATCATCATAGCTGATGATGGTTCAACTACTTCGACAAAGGACATCATAGACCGATACAGAAAAATCAGCAAAAGAAAAATAAAACACATTTGGCACGAGGATAAAGGTTTCAAATTAGCAGAAATCAGAAACAAAGCAATCTCTGAAGCTACTGCTGACTACATCATACAAATTGATGGTGATGTGATCCTGCATCCGCATTTCATCCAAGATCATAAAAGTTTCGCCAAGCAAAATTCGTTTATCAAAGGACGACGGCTGATGATTGGCAAAACGAAAAGTGAAAATCTACTCAAACAAAAGTCCATAAATGTCTCTTTCCTAAGTGTAGATGTAAAAATGAGAGAACACGGCATCCGGATTCCTTTTTTTAATAAAATCTTCATTAGCAAAGAGGAACGTTCTGCAGATGGCGTGATGGGAAGCAATATGGCATTTTGGAAAAAAGATTTTGTAGCCGTCAATGGATACGACAATTCTTTGAAAGGTTGGGGTGCTGAGGACAAAGAACTTGCACAACGATTTGTAAATCTTGGAATGGTAAAAAGAAAAATAAAGTACGGCGCCATACAATACCACATCTACCATCCACAATGTGATAAAAGTAAACACGACGAGCAAATAAAAGTGATTGAAGACCTAAAATCATCTAAAAAAACAACTTGCGAAAATGGTTTAAGTGAGATTTCAAAAGATTACCAAATTTATGAATGATCCTCTTATAAGCCTTATTATTCCGTGCTACAATGCAGAAAGGACAGTTTCGAAATGTTTGACATCTGTAAAAAATCAAACTTATAAAAACCTGGAAATCATCGTTATAAATGATGGTTCAACGGATGACACTTTAGAAATCATCAAACGGTTTCAGAAAGATGATTCTAGAATCATTTTATTAAATCAGGAAAATGCAGGTGTTTCAAAAGCAAGAAATCAAGGCATACAAAAAGCTGGTGGAGAATTTATCTGTTTTGTAGATTCTGATGATTGGGTGGAGAACGATTACTGTGATTCGCTATACAACGCACTTGTTAAAACCAATGCAGACATCAGTATTACTGAGGCTTTTTACGAGGATGAAAAGGGCGATCAAAACCTAAAAAATAAAACTTTTGACGAATCAGTTTCTATCTACGATCAGCAATCTGCATTAAAATTATTGTTGGAAGATAAAATCATCCAAAGTCATCCTTGGGCAAAATTATATAAATCAACACTTCTTAAAGACATTTCGTTTCCCGAAAATCTGGAAGCATTCGAAGATTACTTTACAATGTTCAAGGTGTTTAAGAATGCTCAAACTGTCGTTAAGATCAACAAACCTGTTTATCATTATGTTCAATTTGAGAATAGTCTTTCACACAATCTGACGCCAAAAAGAGCCTATCACTTTTTCTTAGCATTGATGGAAGCTTACTCTTTTCTGAGCTCCCAAAACATTGATCTGTCATTCAAAAAATCAATTGTAAAGAATATTCTAAAAAAATCATTGATGGTTTTGAAGAGAATCATTAGAAACACAAATTCTGATGAGATGCTTGCTGAAAAAGAAAGCATCCGAAACGGCTTAGCTGTATTTCTAAACTATTCACCATTTGAAATAGGTCTGGAAAAGTATTTGTATCTTAGATTTTTCATCAATTATCCTGAGCAATACAGCAGGTTTATAAAAAAATGAATGATCCTAAAAAACCTTTGATTTCAATTATTATTCCGTGTTACAATGCGGAAAAGTATATCCATTCCTGCATAGCATCTGTTTCCCGGCAAACTTATCAAAACTGGGAATGTCTTCTGATAAATGATGGAAGCAAAGACAAAACTTTATTTATTTTAGAGGAATATTCTGCAAAAAATAACAAGTACAAAGTGTTTTCTCAGGAAAACCGTGGACTCTCTGCAACCCGAAACGTGGGAATAGAAAACGCCACTGGAAATTACCTGTTTTTTTTGGATTCAGATGATCTCATCACAGAAAATACTTTACTTCAATTTGTGAATGAACTTGACCCAGAAAATGATGTCATTACAGGAATTACAGTCACTGTCAATGGAGAAAATTTGGAAAAAATCTCACAGCTGAAACATCCAAAAGAAGGCGCTGTTTTCTATATAAATGACAATCAGGAAGTTCTACTCCGAACGATGGAATCTGGCTTGTCTCCAGTAGCACAAAACCGGCTGTACAAAAGAGAATTCCTGGAGAAAAATAAGTTAAAATTCAAGGATGGAATCCTTCACGAGGATGAATTATGGTTTTTTGAAACGATGTTTCTTGCAAGAAATGTTAAATTCATTAACGACGAAACTTACCTCTACAGAACGGATAATTCGGAATCGATTACGAAAAATGTGGATGAGCGAAACCTAAATTCTTACTTACAGATTTTAGAAATTATTTTCGACAAATATTATCAAAACAATTCTGATTCTTACAAAAAAGCTGTTTCAGAGAAATATTTGCAATATTTAAAAAAATTAATAATCGATTTTTCCATCCGAGAAAAAAACAAATTGACTGATGTTTCCAGATTAAAATTGGAAACAACCTTGAAAAAAATCCACACCAAATCTGATGACGTTGCTTTGCTTTCCAAAAAAAATGAAACTTACTACAGAGCTTTGAACAAACTATCCTTGTTTCCCTTCAACACTATTGAAAGACATTTTTTTAAAAATCCAGTCAACAGCATCAGAAAGCAATTTAAACTTTTACAAATCAAATATTTATTAAAATAATTGTCTAATAAAATGTCTGCCCCAACTTTCCTTCTGATGATCCCCGATTATTCGGATTTCCCCAATCTGTTTGTGGAAAATCTGAAGAAGGAAGGCTTTTCGCCATATTTAATCACAGATAATCCTTCTAAGTTTAAATATCAGAACAACGAAAAGATTATTAATTTTTTTCAAAAAACTTTTTTTAAAAATAGAGATTACAAAAAGAAGCTTGTTGAGGAGCATAAACTTCGTGAGTACTACAGAAAAATATCTGATTTGGAAATGCTGGATTATGCCTTGGTCATTCGTCCTGATTTGTTTCCGATTCCGGTGATTGAGGCTTTGAAAAAAAAGACAAAAAAACTGATCGCTTACCAATGGGACGGCATCGAAAAATTCCCGGCAGTGAAACAATACTTTCACCTATTTGATTCTTTTTTCTGCTTCGATTCTGAAGATGAAGCCAATCATATCAAACCGATCACCAATTTTTATTTTGACTTTCTACCGCCAGCTTACAAGGCGTTCAATTTTCAAAAACCAAAGTTGTACTTCGTCGGATTGTTTTGGGAGAACAGGGAGAAAAAAATAGATCGGTTTATTGCTGAGATGGCTGATAAAAACGTAGAACTATCAATTTTCATTCAGTATTATCATAAATCTGAAATCAAAAATCCAAAGATCAAATATATCAAAGACAGAATTACTTTTCTCGAAAGTTTGAGAAACGTAGAATCATCAGATATTTTGCTAGATTTTGTAGATCCGGTTCACAATGGGCTTTCTATCAGATTTTTTGAGGCGCTTTATTACAAAAAAAAGGTAATCACTGATAATATAATGGTGAAAAATTACGATTTCTATTATCCAAACAATATATTTGTGTTAGAAAACGACAATTACAATGAAATTGATGCTTTCATAAAAAAACCTTACTACGAAATTTCCGAAGATATTGTCAAAAAATATGGATTCAGTAGTTGGATAAAACAAATTATTAAAAATTAAATCGTACTTCTCTTGAAAAAAACAATCATCTTGGTAATGCCTCATCATTTCAAGATTTATGAGGGTTTTAAAAAAAATTTAGAGCATCTTGGTTTTGAAATAAAACTGCTTTTTACCAGCGATCAGGATTTCCAGTATGACAACACGGTGCAAAAAATCACCAATTTCATCAGAAAAACTTTAGGTGATAGGGACTATAAAAAAAGACTTAAGGATGAGTACAATGACAAATCTCTTCTAAAATCTTTATCAAAAGTTGAGGGAAAAGTTGATTATGCGCTTGTCATTCGGCCGGATTATTTTTCAATCGAGACGCTTCAAATTCTAAAAAACAAAGCCACTCAATTAATTGCTTATCAATGGGATGGATTAGAAAGATATCCTAAGGCCAAGAATCTCATTGCAGTTTTCGACTGTTTTTATCTTTTCGATGTTGATGATTATCAGAAATATCATTCGGTCTATTCGAATGTTTATCCAATCACCAATTTTTATTTTGATTTCGACTTTTCTCAAGACAACGACCTTAAAAAAGAAAAAAAAGAAGTCTTTTTCATTGGAAGTTTTATTGAAAGTAGGATTGATGAAATAACAGAACTCAACCGCGTTTTCAGAGATTTGGAATTGAAAACTGATATTAATCTATTATATTTTGATGAGAAAACCCGTTTGATGTATGAGCAAAATGGCATTAATTTTATTGAAAAACCTTTAACTTATCTGGAGGCTTTGGAGAAGGTGAAAAATGCTGATATCATTTTAGATTTTGCAGATTCTGTTCATAATGGTTTATCGTTTAGAATATTTGAAACCCTTCGCTATTCAAAAAAACTGATTACAACAAATCCGCTTGTCAAAAATTATGATTTCTACAATCCAGGTAATATTTTGATTTGGAACAAATCTGTTGGAAAAGAAGAAATAAAGCATTTCCTTTCTAAAGACTATCAAGAACTAGATAACTACCTAAAAACCAAATACTCATTTACGAATTGGATTAAAACTATTTTAAAAGATTAATTTTAAAGAGAATATATGAAAACGTCAGTTGCAATTTGCACCTATAATGGAGAAAGATTTCTAAACCAACAATTGGATTCTATATTAAACCAAACTCATCGCGTTGACGAAATCGTTGTCTGTGATGACCAATCCACGGACTCTACAGTTTCAATTTTAAATTCTTACAAGGAAAAATATCCAAAGATTTTCCACATTCATATCAATGAAAAAAATCTTCGAAGCGTGAAGAATTTCGAAAAGTGTATTTCTCTCTGCGAAAATGATATTATTTTTTTATGCGATCAAGACGATATCTGGGTAAATGATAAGGTTGAAAAGATGCTCAAAGCTTTTGAGGAAAACAAAGAAATTTCTGTAATCTGTACAAATGGGTTTGGGATTGATGAACACAATAAAACCCTTGATGTCTTGAGTCTTTGGGACATCCCAAAACATGTGAGAAAAAACGGCTATCACTTTGATTACTTTATCATTCTCAACTTAATTGATAATTTTTGTACCGGCGCTACTATGGCACTTCGGCGAGATTTAAAAAAAGACATTCTCCCAATTCCTATCATAGACAATGTACACCACGATGGATGGATTGCGATGGTGGCAGCATTGCAAAACAAACTTTTCTTTTTGGATGAAAAACTAATCTATTACAGAAAACATCCATCACAACAAGTGGGAAATGTCTTTTTCGAAAACACAAAAAAAAGCAGGAGAGACCTCACAAACTATTTCAGTATAGATAAAGAAAAAAAATCTTTCAAAGATTACAAAAGATTCCTCAAACGATTTTCAAATGCTTACCAGAAGAACAAAGCTTTGTTGGAGGAACTTCCTTATCAAAAAGAATATTTTGAAAGTAACCTATTAGAATTAAAAAGAAGATTTGATTTTTACAGTGCTGAGATGAAAGAAAACTTCCCTGTAAAATCACAATTTTTACTAATAGCAGATATGTTTCTGAGGAAGAGAAAAATGTAACTTATACTTTACAAAAAAGGCAGCTAGTAATCCAGCTGCCTTTTTGTATTCTTCTTTATATTGATAGGATTATTCTCTATCATATTCATCCTCCAGTCTCACGATATCATCTTCCCCAAAGTAAGTTCCTGTCTGTACTTCTATGAAGACAACCGGCTTATCCGTAAGATTCATAATTCTATGCTTAGCTCCCAACGGAATAAAAATGCTTTGTCCGTAAGCTAACGGAATTTCTTCGCCATCCAGGACAATTGTGGCATTTCCTTCGATAATTGTCCATTGTTCCTGTCTTTTGTAGTGGAATTGATAAGACAATTTCTGTCCCGGATTTACTTCAATTCTTTTCAACTTATAATGAGGTTCATCTGCTAATACAAAATATTTACCCCAAGGTCTTTCGCCTATTTCCAACATAGTTTTTATTTTAATCAACAAAAATACTCTTTCATAAAATATTAACCAAATTCAAAAGGCAAAACGGTCAAAATTTCTTAATTTTGCACCACAATTTTTTAGTCATTCCGATGGCTTTTAAAAATCTATATTGAATATGAAAAAAGTAAGAGTGCGATTCGCACCCAGCCCAACAGGCGCTTTACACTTAGGAGGCGTGAGGACGGCTTTGTATGATTATCTTTTCGCCAAAAATCAAGGTGGAGAATTTGTTCTCAGAATTGAGGACACCGACACGGCAAGATATGTGGAAGGTGCGGAAGATTACATTATGAATTCTTTGGAATGGTGCGGCATCATCCCAGACGAAAGCCCAAGAGTTGGCGGACCATACGCACCTTACAGACAATCTGAAAGAAGAGACATCTACGACAGATACAAAGAGCAAATCCTGAAAACCGATTACGCTTATCTAGCTTTTGATACACCGGAAGAATTGGATGCAATCCGCAAAGATTTCGAAGCGAGAGGCGATGTTTTCTCTTACAATCATCAGACAAGACAACAACTAAAAAATAGCATTTCTCTTTCTCAGGAAGAAGTTCAGAAATTGTTGGACGAGAGCGTTCCTTACGTTGTACGTTTCAAAATGCCGGTTGACAGAACTTTGAATCTTCAGGATATCATCAGAGGAAATTTTTCTGTGAACACCAATACGCTTGACGACAAAGTTTTAATTAAAAATGACGGAATGCCAACCTACCATTTCGCCAACGTGGTCGATGATTTCGAGATGAAAATCTCTCACGTGATCCGCGGTGAAGAGTGGTTGCCATCGATGCCTTTGCACGTTTTGCTTTATGAAGCAATGAATTGGGAAGCACCTGAGTTTGCTCATTTATCATTGATTCTAAAACCAGAAGGCAAAGGAAAATTGAGCAAAAGAGACGGTGCAAAATTTGGATTCCCGGTTTTCCCAATGAATTTCAAAGATCCAGAAAGCGACGAAATCTGGAAAGGTTACAAAGAATCTGGTTATTTCCCGGAAGCGTTCATTAATATGACTGCGCTACTTGGCTGGACACCAGCAAATGATAGAGAAATTGTTTCTATGGACGAAATGATCGCTGAATTTGATCTTCATAAAGTTCATAAAGCTGGCGCGAGATTCGATCCACAGAAAGCAAAATGGTTCAATCAGGAATATCTTAAAACTAAATCAAATGAAGAAGTTTTAGAGTTATTAAAAGAAGTTGATGAAGTAAAAGCATTGAATCTTTCTGATGACAAATTATTGAAAATCGTTTCATTGATGAAAGAAAGAGCGACCTTCGTGGTTGATATTTACAACGATGGAAAATTCTTCTTCGAAGCGCCAACTTCTTACGACGAAAAAGCATTGAAGAAAGCTTGGAACGAGACGACTTCTGCCATTCTAAAAGACTTTTCCACCAAACTCAAAACTGAAAACTTTGAATCCGAAACTCTCAAGGAAGCCATTCATCATTTTGCTGAAGAACATTCTTTAGGAATGGGAAAAGTGATGATGCCGCTTCGATTGGCTCTAGTTGGAGAACTGAAAGGCCCTGACGTTCCGGACATTATGAACATTATTGGCAAAGAAGAAACTTTAAAAAGAATAGAAAAAGCAATTAGCTCAAATTAATTATCTTTTTCAAAATCGATTTATAAAAAAAACATTATTTTTGAGGGTTTAATCCAAACAAAACATGGAATATTTAGAATTTGAACAACCTGTAAAGGAATTGATAGATCAGTACGAAAAATGTGTACAATTGGGTACAGAAAGCGGCATTGATGTGGATGAATCCTGCAAAAAGATCAAAACCAAAATAGAAGAAACGAAGAAAAAAATATACGAAAATCTGACGCCTTGGCAGAGAGTTCAGTTATCGAGACATCCGGACAGACCTTACACGCTTGATTACATCAACGGTTTGGCAGATGCAGGAAGTTTTGTGGAACTCCACGGTGACAGAAACTTCGGTGATGACCCTGCGATGATCGGCGGAATTGCCAGCATCAGCGGAAATACAGTTATGCTGATCGGAACTCAGAAAGGTAGAACGACCAAAGAACGCCAGCACAGACGTTTCGGAATGTCGAATCCTGAAGGTTACAGAAAGGCTCTTAGATTGATGAAACTCGCTGAGAAGTTCAATATTCCTGTGGTGACTTTGATTGATACGCCGGGCGCTTATCCTGGATTGGAAGCGGAAGAACGTGGACAAGGTGAGGCAATTGCCAGAAACATCTTCGAAATGTGTTCTCTTAAAGTGCCAATCATCACGATTATTATCGGTGAAGGCGCAAGTGGTGGCGCATTGGGAATTGGTGTTGGAAACAAGGTCTATATGATGGAAAACACTTGGTATTCTGTGATCTCTCCGGAAAACTGTTCTGCAATCCTTTGGAGAAGCTGGGAATATAAAGAAACGGCTGCAACGACAATGAAACTGACAGCAGAAGATATGCTAAAACAGGAATTGATCGACGGTATCATTCCAGAGCCATTAGGAGGCGCACATTATGATTCTGCGACTACGTTTGAGAATGTGAAGAAAGTGCTTTTAAAAGACATTAAAACATTGTCTAAGCAAGCGCCGGAGAAATTGGTGAACGACCGTCAGGAGAAGTTCATTGCGATGGGGGAATTCAAAGGATAGTCTGGCTGTTGGCAATTTGCTTTTAGTTTTGGCTTACCACCTTTTAAACCTAATAAATTACGACCCTTTCAGAGTTTGAAACTTTGGAAGGGTTTTTTGTTTGTCTATATTTGAATGAATGACAAATCTTGGATTAATGAACAACTGTTCAATCTTGCGAAGCTGCAGCCCGACTTGAGTGGAGCTCTTTTTTGGATTGGCAAAAGCCTTGGCAAAAAAAGCGGGAACGGAAGGCGGAAAAACTGCCATAAAAACAAAAAAAACGGTTTTCGACGAATGTCAAATAGTTGCCCAAATAATTATAAAGTATTTAGAAATATTACAACAAAAAAAAGCGGTCTCAAATGTTTGAAACCGCTTTTCTATTTTTAGATAAATCCTTCGATTATTCAGCATCGAAATCAGCATCTGCGTCTGCAGAAACTTTTTCGCCTTCTTCTTTAGATTTTTCTTTGTCTGCTTTTCTTTGAGATAAACCTTCTTTGATAGATTCTGAAACTACGCTCAACAACATATCAATAGATTTTGAAGCATCATCATTTCCTGGGATTACGAAATCCACTTTTCTTGGATCTGAGTTAGTATCTACGATACCGAAAACCGGGATACCCAATTTTTTAGCTTCAGTCACTGCGATGTGCTCTCTCATAATGTCAACTACGAAAATAGCTGAAGGAAGACGAACCATGTCTGAAATAGAACCTAAGTTTTTCTCAAGATTTGCTCTTTGACGATCAACTTGTAGTCTTTCTTTTTTGGATAAAGTTTCGAAAGTACCGTCTTTCTTCATTTTATCGATAGAGTTCATTTTCTTAACCGCTTTTCTGATAGTTACAAAGTTTGTAAGCATACCACCTGGCCATCTTTCTGTAATATAAGGCATGTTAAGTTCAGCAGCGTGTTTTGCTACTACTTCTTTCGCTTGCTTTTTAGTTGCTACGAAAAGAACTTTTTTACCTGCAGAAGTTAATTTTTCCAAAGCTACGCAAGCCTCGTCCAATTTAACAGCTGTTTTATGTAAATCTACGATGTGAATACCGTTTTTCTCCATGAAAATGTATGGAGCCATATTTGGATTCCACTTTCTAGTCATGTGACCGAAGTGTACGCCAGCCTCTAAAAGGTCTTTTACATTTGCTTTTGCCATGTTTTCTTGTTTTTTGTTAGTTTACTTTCCGCTTTTCCGCAATCAACTTTACTTTAGATGGGAGTAAAGTTTGGATGCTAAACGTAACGGGCAATATTTAAGTGAGATTAAAAGACTTAAAGATTCGAGATATGAGATCAATGATCTCCCAACTCTTGTCTCTCCATCTCTTGTCTGGATTAACGTTTTGAGAACTGGAATCTCTTTCTTGCTTTTTTCTGACCGAATTTCTTTCTCTCAACCATTCTTGCATCTCTTGTAAGCAATCCGTGTGGCTTAAGAACCAAACGATATTCCTCATTGATCGCGCATAATGCTCTAGAAACTCCTAGTCTGATAGCCTCAGCTTGTCCAGTAATCCCTCCTCCGAAAACATTCACTTTAAGATCATATTGATCAACAGTTTCTGTCAACAAAAATGGCTGATTCACTTTATAAACCAAAACATCCGTACAGAAATAAGTTTTAGCATCTTTACCGTTTATGCTAATAACGCCAGTTCCTGGCTTAACAAAAACTCTTGCAACAGAAGTTTTTCTTCTTCCGATTTTGTGTACTGTAGACATATTAATTATTTGAATTCGTTAACATTGATTACTTTAGGCTGCTGAGCTTCGTGTTTGTGTTCTGTTCCTTCATATAAATAAAGGTTTTTGAACAAAGCAGAACCTAGTCTGTTTTTAGGAAGCATCCCTTTGATGGATCTTTCCAAAACTTTCAGTTCGTCTTTTTTCTTAAGCTCGTCTGCAGTCATAAACTTCTGACCACCAGGATATCCTGTATGCCAGATGTAAGTTTTATCTGCCCACTTGTTTCCGGAAAGTGTAACTTTCCCAGCGTTCAAAACGATCACATTGTCTCCGCAATCTGCGTGAGGTGTGAAGTTCGTTTTGTGCTTACCTCTCAAAATCTTTGCAACGGTAGAAGCTAATCTTCCCAACGGTTGCCCAGCAGCATCTACAACAACCCATTCTTTATTTGCTGTAGCCTTGTTTGCCGATACTGTTTTGTAACTTAATGTATTCACAATTTATCGTTTACGATTAAACATAATTTTCCCTTACGGGTGTGCAAAGGTAGCAATTTTTTTTTGCCTGAAAAATTAATCCGCAAAAAAGATTTTAAATTTCTAATAATTAATGAGTTATTAATTCGAATTCTGCTCGCACTGTTCAAAATTAATTAATATGAAGGCTATTATATAAGAGTGCTTTTTTATATTTTTGGTGAAAATTCTAAAAATGAGCCACGGAAAACTGAGAGAAGAAAAAGACTGCCTGAATTGCGGACATACCGTTGAGGAAAAATATTGTCCTAACTGTGGACAGCAGAACATCCAGACCAGACAGCCTTTCCACTATCTCTTCACTCATTTTGTAGAAGACTTCACACATTACGACGGACAATTCTGGGGAACGATGAAGAATTTGCTCTTCAAGCCTGGAAAACTCACGACCACTTATCTGGAAGGAAAAAGGCAAACATTTGTTCCGCCTGTGAAGCTTTATATTTTTGTTAGTTTCGTTACATTTTTCCTGTTTGCGACTTTTCCACCTTTTGAATTGGACTCAAAACTTGACAAAAACAAATTAGAGCAAATCCAAAAAGCACAACAGAAAGCAATTCCCATACTAGAGAAAGAATTAGAAGCTATAAAAGCTAAAAACCAATACACCCAAAGGGACAGCCTCAAAATCGAGGAAATCAACAAAGAAATTAAGAAAATTGTAAGTGGCAACAATTTTACAGACAAATTAAATTTAGACAAACGCTTAGATAAGAGTTTAAATTTCAATGGATATTCAACAAGGAAATCTTTTGATTCTGCTAAAGCTAAAAATCCTTCAACTTGGGATTTTATAAATGTTCCTTTTGCTCATAAACTTTTTGAATTAAAAGAAAATGGCGTTACAAAAAGAGAAATCTTAAAAAAACTGGGCGAAGTATCCTTTCACAATCTTCCCAAAGCCTTATTTATTTATCTTCCGATTTTTGCATTTTTTCTGTGGATTTTCCATAACAAGAGAAAGTGGTGGTATTTTGACCACGGCATTTTTACATTGCATTATTTCAGTTTCCTGTTATTAACAATTTTGACATTTTCGATGCTATACAAATTAACTGGCTATTTAAATAATACAGTTAACATATTTATTTATCTGTTGATGAATGTTCTACTCTTTTACAGTATGCTTTACTTTTTTATAGCCCATTATAAAGTTTATCGTACGCACGGTATCATCAGCTTTATCATTGGAAGTGTTTTGTTTATGTTTAATTTTTTTGCCTTTCTGTTTTTGGTTACGGGCTTAGGCGTAGTCAGCTTCCTGATGATTCATTAAAAAACAAAAAGCCAGATTTCCTAAGAAGTCTGGCTTTTGTATAAATTACAAATATCAAATTTAAAGCAAATTGCCAAAAGCCAAAAGCCATCAGCCAATCAATACCTCAGCGATTTGCTTTCTCTAAAACTCGCTATCATATAATAAGCGACAAATACGGTCGAGAATTTGAGGATGGAAGAAACGGCAACTTCGAAGTCAAAACATAGCAAGCCTAAAACCACAAGGAAAATAATTCCTATAAACGAAATCCCCATTTTCTTCGGCAAAGGCCACTCAGGATGGTCAACGAAATAAGCCAATCCCCAACCGATTCCAAAAGCTGAAGCTACATAAAGTTCCACCCAAAAATCTACCGGACTTCCCGTAAGACGTCTCAGGAAAAAACTAATTAATGTCCCAACCACAAAATACATCAGCGCTTTTACCATTTCAAATCATTTTTGCAAAAGTAAGAATTGTAAAATTGTACAATGTAAAAAGTAGAATGTATTAATGATTAAAAATATGCTACACCAAAATCTCCTCAACAAAATTCCTTAGATTTGTGTAAACGATATTTTTATGCGCGAGGTTCGGCTGAATTCTATTCTGGATAATGACTTTTATAAAATCACAATGCAAAATGCAGTCGTGAAATTATTTACCAACGAAATTGTAAAATACGAATTCATCAACCGTGGAAAACACGAGTTTCCGGAAGGTTTCGCAGACGAACTCAGAAAATCTGTCAACGCAATGGCAGAACTGAAACTCACCAAGGACGAAAAAAAATATCTGAAAGTCACTTGCCCATATCTTGCCCTTCCCTACCTTGATTTTCTGGAAGGTTTTCATTACGACCCTTCGGAAGTGAAAATTGAACAACACGGAAATGAGCTTAAAGTTTCCGTCGAAGGACTTTGGTACAGGACGATTCTTTGGGAAGTTCCTTTGCTGGCGCTTATCAGTGAACTTCATTACGAAATGAATCATTTGGAAAGACAAACCAACGAAGAAGTCATTGATAAAACGGTGGAAAAAGCAGTGCATCTTACAGAACTTGGTGTTCCGTTTGCAGAGTTTGGGACGAGAAGAAGGCATTCTTACAAAGTTCACAGATTGGTGATGGACGCTTTGATTCAAGATAAAAAGTCAACTTTCACTGGAACTTCGAATGTTCATTTGGCTATGCTTTACAACGTAAAACCGATTGGTACGCACGCACACGAATGGTTTATGTTCCACGCGGCGGAATTCGGTTTCAAGATGGCGAATTCTATCGCGTTGGAAAATTGGGTGGATGTTTACCGCGGCGACCTTGGAGTTGCACTTTCCGATACTTATACGACGGAAGTGTTCTTCCAGCAGTTTGATAAGAAATTTGCAAAGTTGTTTGACGGCGTTCGTCACGACAGCGGCGACCCGTTGGAATTTGCGGACAAAACGATTGCGCATTATCAGAAGCAAGGCATCAATCCATTGTTCAAATACATTATTTTCTCAGACGGACTTAATCTTGAAAAAGTGGAGGAAATCACGAACTATTGCAAAGGAAGAATCGGAATTTCATTTGGAATCGGAACTAATCTTACGAATGATGTCGGACTCAAGCCAATGAATATCGTTATGAAACTCATCAGCGTAAAAGGCATTAATAATGAATGGATTCCAACTGTCAAACTCTCCGACGAAAAAGGGAAATACACCGGCGACCCGAAAATGATTGAGTTGGCGAAGGAGTTTTTGAGGATAAAGTAATTAGAGATATTAGTCATCAATGAAAATTAAATCTTTCAAATATTTAATATTACTTTTTTGTTTTTATGGTTGCGGATTCGAAAAGTTAGGAGAATGGAAAATTTCAACTTTATATGCTCAAAAAATTGAAGGCACTTCAAAAATATTATATCAGTATGATGCTTGGGGAGGACGAGATTCAAACGCGAATGGATTTGTTATTCTGGATTCATCTGAAACTTTTAAAATCGACCTGCAAAATGAATTGCCTTTTTATAATCTTTCAGACATTCCAACTAAAACAAAAATTGTAGGAATTACACACGACTGCTATAATTCTTGTGGTAGCGATTATTATAAATCTAAGCCAATTTTCAAACCGATGAATATTGAGAAATCTTTATCTAAGGACATTCATATTGAAACGATAATTTATCAATATCGCGGTTACTCGGAGAAAGATGGAGGATTAGAAAGATATGTTTTTGAAAAATTTGCCGAGACAAAAGACAGTTTATTCTTTTATAACCTAAACGATGTAGAAAGTATGAATGGAATTCATTTAGATGAACTTAGAATCAAAAAAGGAGAAATTTATCTATTACAGAATGAAAACAAAGAAGTTGAGAAAATTATTGTTGAGCAAAAAACATTGAATCCAAAAACAAAAGAATTTATTGACGGACGAACTTGTTTCCTAACTCCTAAAAATAAAATACTTTCTAATAAATTTTCAGAGCGAGGAATATTTAGAGAAGCGAAAATCCCACACGACTAAATATTCAAAGCTCTTATATATCATTATCCAAAAATTCTCTCAATAATCTTATCAATTACTCCAAAAACCGACACATTTTCTTAATTCTCCGCATTTATTTTCATCATTAATATAGTAAAGATATTTTTGTTCATTAAAATAATTAAAAATGAACAATAACTATCACTTTTTCAGTAAAGTGTCTTTTATTTTGCTAATGTTTGCCGGCGTTTTCGGATTCGCACAGACAGGCGTTAAAATAAAATATTACACAGGAACTGAGCAAGGCTTCAATGTTTCGGCATCGGGAAAACTTTATTTTTCGGGAGACAATCTCTTGGTAAAACCCGAAGCTAATTCCACGGAAACAAGCATTCCTGTAAGCGTTATCCAGAAAATTACTTTTACGGATGAAGTTTTGGCAACTGAGAATGTTGGTCTTAATAAAAGCAATCTTCAGCTTTATCCAAATCCTTCCACAGATTACATCAGAATCAAATCTGAGGCAAAATATCTGGATGTCAAAATCTATAATCTTGAAGGAAAATTGTTAGTTTCTGGAACCTACAAATCAGACGAAGACATCAATGTTTCTAAACTGAACGCTGGTGCTTACTTGGTTCAGGCGAATGGTGTAACAATTAAATTTATCAAGAAATGAGAAAGTCTATCTTATTAATAGTGGTGATGCTTTTCTCGTTTTCGATGAAAGCTCAGCAAAAAGTGGTCGTTCACAATTCCGGTAACACAATGTATGCTTCGCCAATTGCTTCGGTGGACAGCATCAAGTTGGACAATACCTATTCGAAATTCAAATTGAGCGGGCAAACCAGCACTTTGGATATCAGAAAAAATGTAATTGACAGTTTGACATTCACCAATAACGCCGTCAATCTTGACAAAATCTACATCATCTACAACGGAACAGATAACGCAACGATTATCAATCCTTATTCTGCAAGCGGCGTAACCATCACTGCGACTGGAGGAACGGTTGCTGTAACCTCAACTTCTGCAACAAGCAATTTAGAATACAATCTTTTAGGAACAAGCGCAAGCGGAAGTCTGACAATGAGTTCTACTTCAACTGCAAAATTTGTTCTTAATAATCTTAATCTGACGAATGCAGCCGGACCGGCAATTATCGTAACTGGCGCACAAACGCATACTTTTACATTACAAACTGGAACAACAAGTTCATTGACCGACGGCTCTACAAATACCAAAAACGGCGCTTTACAAACCGACGGAAAAATTATTTTCACTGGAACAGGAAGTCTGAATATTAATGGAATAAAAAAACACGGCGTTTCTACTTCAAAAGATATTGAAATCCAAAACGGAACAATTACAGTTTCAGGCGCAGCTTCTGACGGTCTGCACTCCGAAGGTTTCACGATGAGCAACGGAACTTTGAAGGTCACAGCAGTTGGCGACGCGGTTGACGCTGGCGATGCAGCAGTTTCGATTTCGGGAGGTTCAATTTCCTCAACTTTGGCTTCGGCTGATGTGAAGGGAGTTAAAACCGGCAGCAACACCATTAATATTTCTGGTGGAACCATTAATCTGATTTTGACTGGAGCGCAATCCAAAGCAATCAGCGCAAAAGGAAACATCACAATCAGTGGCGGAAATATTATGACAAATCTTTCCGGTGCAGCAGTGCTTACAGCTTCAGGAACAGGATTTGACCCTTCCTACTCGACTGCGATTAAAACTGATGGCGTTTTGACTGTAAGCAATGCAACCATTAATCTGACTTTAGCTTCAACAGCAAATGGAGGAAAAGGAATTTCGACAGGTAAAGAAATCAATATCAACAGCGGAAATATTACAATCTCAACGGCTGGAAATGGAGCTGCTTACACCAATACAACGGGCGTTGCAGATTCTTATTCATCTTCTGCGATTTCTTCTGATACTGACATCAATATTCTTGGCGGAACATTAATTTTAACCAATTCCGGAACGGCAAGCAAAGGAATCAAAGCGGATGGAAATGTAAGCATCTCTGGCGGAAGTACAACTGTTAATCTTTCAGGCGCCACATTGCTTAATGCTTCTGGAAGCGGATTTAACCCATCTTATCCAACAGGAATCAAAGCGGATGGAAAAGTTACAATCTTAAGTGGAACCGTTACAGTAACCGGAACTACAACCGCGACCGGAACAAAAGGAATTTCTGCAGATGCAGATATCGAGATTTCTGGTGGAACTATTAATATCACTACTGCCGGAGCTGGTGCAAAATACACCAACACGACCGGAGCAACGGATTCTTATTCTTCTGCTGCAATTTCGGGCGATGCAAACGTGATTATCAGCGGTGGCTCATTAACAACAAACAGTTCAGGAATTGCTGGTAAAGGAATCAAATCTGATGGACAAGTCACCATCGGAACGGCGACGGGAAATCCAACTTTAAAGATTACAACAACCGGAGCTAGATTATTGGTTTCAGGAACAGATTATTCTCACCCGAAAACTTTGGTTGCCGCAAAAGCGATTGTAATTAATAATGGAAATAATACGTTCACTTCTACTGATGACGGCATTCATTCTGATGTTTCTGTAACCATCAACGGCGGAACAAACACGGTTTCTGCAATATCCGCAACTTCTGGCGTTGGAGAAGGTGTTGAAGCGCCTTTGATTACTTTCGCTGGCGGCGTCAATAATATTACCGCATCAAACGACGGAATCAACGCGACTTACGGAACGGTTTCCGGCGGAACTGAAGGAAACGACGGAAGTCACTTATACATCACAGGAGGAATCAATATCGTGACAGGAAGTGATGCAATCGACAGCAACGGAAACATTACAATTTCCGGCGGAACAACTATTGTCAACGGACCGACAAGTCAGCCGGAAGAAGGCATCGATTACAACGGAACTTTTCTGATGAACGGCGGAACATTGATTTCTGCAGGTTCAAACGCCAATATGACCAAAGCAATGGGAACAGCTTCTACACAAGTCAGTATGTACATCAAATCTTCTGCTCAGTTGGCCGCAACTTCTCTATTACACATTGAGAATGTGGCGGGAACAGAAGTGGTAACCTTCAAACCGAAAAATGCCGTTTACTATTTCCACTTCTCAAGTCCCAATTTGGCCAAATCTACGCAGTATAAAATCTACTTCGGCGGAAGTTATACGGGCGGAAGTTTCGCAGGCGGAGCAACAACTTGGGGATTGTACACCGGCGGAACTTATTCTACAACCGGAGCAACTTTGAAAAGCACGACTACAACGTCTGCTTCTGCAACGGTGAACACGATTTCTTTCTAATAACTTAACTACTTTTTATACAGATGGGAATGCAATTCATTTTGCGTTTCCATTTTTATTTTAAAAATATTGTCCTCATAAAACTGTTAATTTTATTTAAAATTAATTTCCGTATCGAAAAAAAAATTAATTTTACAATAAGTGAAAGTTTAAAATTTAAATGACCGAAAAATCAACACAAATCCTTTTGGCATTAATTTTACTGCTTAAAAAACATAAATTAATTTAATCACTATGAGAAAAACAATTAAAATCGCTGCTCTTGCCCTGATGGTATCAATGACGGCTGTTTCTTGTAAAAAGAAAGTCTCTGATGCAGAATTGACATCACAGGCAACCACAACACTTACCGCTTACCCAGGAACTTCTGTGGAAGTGAAGGAAGGCAAAGCACACTTGAGCGGTGTTTTCGCAACCGAAGCTGACAAACAAGCTGCTATCGATGCTTTGAAAAAAGTAGAAGGTGTGAAAGATGTTCACGATATGGCAACTGTAGCTCCTGTAGCTTCGCCAGTAGAAGTAAACGTGGTGGACGCTGCGGTTCTAACAAAAGTAAACACAGCATTGAAAGACATCCCAGGCGTGAAAGCTGAAGATGTTGCAGGAACTTTGACATTGACAGGAACTACCACTGCTGCTAACGCAAGAAAAGTGAAAGAGTCTGTAGATGCTCTTAAAATTGGTAAATACGATAACAAAATAACAGTTAAATAATTATGAGCTTACAAGATAAATACGCAAGTGTCGTTTCTGCAGCTCAGTCTGCTGGACTTTCTGACCTTTCTGTTCAAGAGCAGGATGGCGTTTTGTACATCACGGGAAAAGCGGCTAACAGCGCTTCAAAAGATTCTGTTTGGAACGCTCTAGGCGCTATCGACTCTTCTTATACGGCGACCGACATCAACATCGATGTTCAGGTTTCTGGATTGGCTGCTGGTGCTTCTTTGACGGTTGCAACAGATGATTCTAATTTGAACATTCGTCAAGAGCCTTCAACGGACGCTTCTATCGTAGGGAAAGCTGCAAAAGGTGAAACCGTAACTTTGGTGGAGCAATCTTCCGATGACTGGTGGAAAATCAAAACAGCTGACGGCGAAGAAGGTTACGCTTATGCAAGATATTTGAAAGCTTAATTTTCAAAAAGATTTAAAATCATATTAAAACCTCTGAATTTCAGGGGTTTTTTCTATTTTTAGCAATTGGCATTTAACATTGGTCTAATTTCCAATCTAACTTCTAACCATTAAAAACTATTGATGAAAAAATTCCTTTTCCTTTTGATTCTGATTTGCCTGAGACTTAGCGCACAAACTTACAACGTAAGCGGAAAAGTGACCGACGGTAATAATGCGCCATTGGAAAACGCAACGGTTTCACTCATCAAAGAAAAAGATTCTTCCATCATCAATTTTACAGGAACGAATAAAAACGGGAATTTCAGCTTTAAAGTTCCAACTCAAAATGAGCCTTCCTTTTTACAAATCACGGGCGATAAACTCAAAACATATTCTAAAAAATTCGAGGTCATTAATAAAGATGAAGAACTTGGTAACATCAAATTAGCAAAAGATTTGGTAACCAGTATAGAAGAAGTTCAAATCACAGTTTCGCCTGTCAAAATCAAAAAAGATACGGTTGAATACACGGCTTCCTATCTCAAAGTAAAACCTGACGCAAAAATCGATGAATTACTAAAAGAAATTCCTGGCGTAGAAACTGATGAAGACGGAAAAATTACGATTAATGGCAAACCTGTCAACAAAATTCTTATCAACGGAAAACCATTTTTTAATAAGGACGGAACGATTGCTTTGCAGACTTTCCCCGCAGACATCATCAAGAAAATCCAATTCACAACGTCGAAAACAAGAGAAGAGGAATTCACCGGAAGAACGCCGAAATCTGACAGTATGACGGTCAACTTCAACATCGATGAAAAAAATAACAAGGGAAATCTCAGTAATCTAAGTCTGGGTTACGGCAGCAACAAACGTTATGAAGGCAATCTTTTTATGACGAGATTCCAGAAAGACAGAAATATTGCCTTGATTGCGGCTTCCAATAATATCAACACAACAGGTTTTTCTGTCGATAGTTTTTTTGACAATGGTGGTACCAGAAGCAAAAACTCAGCGGTCAATGGTCGCGCCGTCAACAGCGGAATTATGCGAACTTCGATTATCGGAATCAATTACGCGGACAAAATCGGTGACAATCTCGATTTGGAAAAACTAAGTCTGCAGTACAACGACAGCAATCTGGAAACCTATTCCAAAACTTCGAGAACGACTTTTCTGCCGGATTATAAATTAGATAAAAACTCGGAGCGGAACGGAAATTCTGACACGCGGAAATTCAATGCGAATACGGACGCCAATATCAAAATCGATTCTTTGACCAATGTTACGATTTCTGCCAATTTTGCGAATACTTCGGTTGATAATGTCAGCGACAGCAATACTTTTACACTTCGAGACGACGAAAATCTAAACAGCAGCAAAAGTTCTGTGAGAGGAAATTCTGAGAACAACAACTTTAGTCCGACGATTGGTTTGACGAGGCGATTCAAAAATGAAAGACGCTCGATTTCGGCTTCCATCAATAATACGTTTGCGCAAAGTGTGAACCGGAATTACAATCTTCAGGAAACTTTATTTTTCCAAACGCCGGAAGATAATGATTACCGAAATCAGTTTGCTGAGACCAAAAATTCCAGAAATACGTTCGGAGCCAACTTCAAATATTTTGAACCGATTTCCGATTCGGCGACGGTTTCTTTGGAAATGAATTTTGACCATCAGAATTTGAGCAATGAAAGAATCGTGAATGATTTTGACAAGAATTCAAATGAATATTCAAATTACAATTCGCTGTTATCAAACACTTTAAATCAAAATAATGATTTCCTGAATACTGAAATCAATTATAACCTCAACAAAGAAAAACTGACGTTCCGCGCTGGTGCGAACCTTAATTATTCCAAACTTGACCTTAATTCCATTTACAATCAGGAAAATATTCCGCTCAAAAAGAATTTTGTGCTGCCAGAATATAGTTTGATGTTTCAGTACAAATTCACGAAAAGCAAGAGTCTGAGAATTACGAACAACGCCAATTACACGATTCCATCGGCAATAGAACTAAATCCTTTCATCGATATTTCAAATCCGCTAATCACGATTCAGGGAAATAAAGATTTGAAAAGTACCTGGCAAAACTTGACGAACATTAATTATAATTCTAATGATGTGGCGAGAGGAATTAACTTTTTTGCCACGATGAATTTCAGTTACATCAATAATGATATTGTGGATTTTTCTTACTTTGATGAGTCTGGAAAACAGTTCAGCACTTACGCAAACATCAGCGGGAACAAGCGTGCGAACTTCAATACGTCGTTTTCCAAAAGTTACAAATGGAACGGAAACCGTTTGAGAATTGCGCCGACCTTCTCAACAAGTTACAGCTACAGAAAAGGTTTTGTGGACGCGACACAATTCACGAATGATATTTACACGCTCTATCCAAGACTGAATTTGACGCTCAATTGGAAAGATATTATGGACGTTCGCTCGTCCTTCGGAATCAATTATTCTTACTCGCATTACACCAATTATAGTCTGGACAAAACGAAAATTGCGAACCAAACGGTCAACATCGGAACGACCAATTACTTCCTGAAGAAAGACCTTTTCTGGGAAAATGATTTCCGATATGCGAACAATTCCAACATTTCGGCAGGTTTCAACCGAGCGTCATATTTCTGGAATTCGAGTTTGACTTATCAGTTTTACAAAAAGCAGATGATGCTGAAATTCAAAGTTTACGATTTGCTGAATCAGCGTCAAAATATCACGAGAACGATTGGCGATAATTATGTTGAAGATAAGGAAGAATTGATTTTGCGCCGTTATTTTATGTTGACTTTGATTTTTAAATTTAATAAGATTGGCGGAAGTAAGAGTTAATAAGGTGATTGAATTTAAACACAATATTTTCATTCCGTAGGAAACCTAGCGAAGTGGTTCGACGTAGTCAATCTCGACAGCCAAATCTAGATTCCTACGGAATGACAAACGTAGTGGCTAATACAAAACCTCCTTCGTCAAAATACTTTCGATATTATCTGGATAATCGACCTCAATCAGGTTTTCAGAATTAATCCAATTTCTGATTTTTGTGGAGTCCAACTTGGTCGCATTTGCAACGCCCATTTTGTCCAGCGCAAAGGCGTTACATTCCTGCTCGTATTGATTTTCGATGGGAATCACGAATAGTTTTTTGTTCATAAACAAAGCCTCAGCTGGCGTTTCGAAACCAGCGTTACAAAGAATTCCTTCGCAAGATTCGAACAATTCCAGATATTTTTTTTCATCAATCGGAAAAATTTCCACATTGTTGAACTTCTGATTTTGCTTGGTATATTTTGAGAAAACTTTCCATTGAACATCAATTCTCGTTAGGAAATTAGTAATCACTTCATCCGAAAAACTGGGAAGATAAACGAGATAATGACCTTGATTGTTTGGATTCAGATTTCGGATTTTTTGTCTTATGACCGGCTTTTTGATATGCGAATTGTAATTCTCGAAATGAAAACCGATTTTCTTTTTGCAAGGCACATAATTATTGAGAATCAAACTTCCCAACCAATCTCTTTTCTCAGGTTTCGGTGTTTCTTTAAAAGTCAAAGAAGCCTGATGACTGAGTTCTACAATTGGCAGATTTTTCAATTTCGCCGCCCAACCTGTCAAAGGCTCAAAATCATTGATAATCAAATCGTAAGCTGACAAATCTAAATCTTTAATGACCTTCGCCGCTTTGCAGAAATTGTTTTCCAGAAACGTTTTTTTGTAGGACAAACCGCCTGTTTTGTTATAAAGCAAAGAAACCCCTTTGAAACGGAAATCAATATCAAAATCAGACTTCAGTTGCGTCTGATGTCCGCTTATCAAAGTGTCTACCAGCGCGTGTTTTTTGAGGATTGGAATGATTTCTTGAGCTCGTGCGAGATGTCCGTTTCCTGTGCCTTGGAAGGCATATAATACTTTCATTGATTTGTGTTTTTATATCATTTGAGTCACGATTTTCATCAGTTCCTCACTATTTATTTCTTTTAATTCTTCAGGTTCTTCGTCCAGCAAAGTATGTTTTTCATCTTCATAGACAAAGAGTTTCCATTCGCCATTTTGATATTCCAAAGCGGAGAGATTTTCTACCCAATCGCCGGAATTGAGATAAGTGCATTTTCCTTTTTTGCCAATCACTTCTCGGATTTGAGGTTGGTGAATATGTCCGCAAATCACGTAATCGAAGTTATTTTCAATCGCCAATTCCGAAGCAGTAAGTTCAAAATCGCCGATATATTTCACGGCTTTTTTGACATTATTCTTTATCTTTTTTGAGAATGAATATTTCTCTTTTCCCATTTTTTCCAGAAACCAATTCACGAGATTGTTGAACGCAATCAGCAAATCATAACCTTGTCCGCCCAATTTCGCAATCCATTTCGAATGCTGAACCGACGCATCAAAAACATCGCCGTGAAAAATCCACGCTTTCTTGTCGCCAAGTTTCAAAACGTGTTTGTTGCACAACTTCAATTTTCCCAATTCAAAATCTGTGAAGTTTCGGAACGCTTCATCGTGATTGCCTGTGATGTATAAAACTTCCGATTCCTTGGTTGCAAATGAGATTAATTTCTTGACCACTTTCAAATGAGATTTCGGGAAATATGATTTCTTGAACTGCCAAATATCAATGATGTCGCCATTCAGAATCAAATTTTTCGGACGGATGGAATTGAGATAGCGCAACAATTCCTTCGCCTTGCAACCGTAAGTTCCAAGATGCACATCAGAAATAATGACAATTTCGACATCTCTTTTCATTCGTAGATTAATGCGATTTTATTAAGAATCAGATTTATACAAAGAACGATTTCTAATTTGAACTGTGCGTGAATCGTATTTTATATTTGATGATGCGAAACAGATGAATTTCCTGATTGTCTTAATATTAATTTAAAAAATAAGTGGATATTCTCTCAAAAATATTAGTTTTGTTCAGTTACAATTTACATTGAGTCTTGCGGTGCTGAGATTTGAACACAAATCGCACAAGGATTTTTTGAAATTGAAACTGCTTTAGGGTCACAAAGTCGCTTCGCTTCAAAGAGATTTAAATCGCCGTGAACTTTGTGCTCAAAATATTTAAAAATTATATAAAAAATTATGAAAGGTCAGAATAAACTGTTTATCGCAATTATCATCGGATTGGTTTTGGGCGTTATTTTAGGAGGAATTGTCCACACCAGTTACCCCGAATCGAAAGAGGAATTCGCTAAGAATATCAAGTTGCTGGGAACGGTTTTTATTCGATTGATTCAGATGATTATTGCGCCGTTGGTTTTTTCGACCTTGGTTGTGGGAATCGCAAAAATGGGCGACATCAAAATGGTTGGACGGGTTGGGACGAAGGCGATGCTTTGGTTTATCACGGCGTCTTTGGTTTCCTTGTCGATTGGTTTGGTTTTGGTGAATTGGCTGGAGCCTGGCCACGTGACGCAACTCCCAATTCAGGATGTTTCGTCCGCTTCTGACATTGTGAGCAACAGCAAAGGATTTTCTATGGAAGACTTTGTGACGCACATCATTCCGAAAAGTTTGTTCGAAGCGTTTGCGACCAATGAAGTTCTTCAAATCGTGGTATTTTCCGTAATGTTTGGGATTGCGCTTTCTGCGATGGGTGAAGAATATACGAAACCTGTTATCAAAGGTCTGGACGTGATTGCCCACGCTATTTTGAAAATGGTAGGCTACATTATGTGGGTGGCGCCGTTAGGTGTTTTCGGAGCGATTTCTGCGGTAGTGGCGACGAATGGTTTTGAGATTTTCAAAGTTTACGCCATCTATTTGAGAGATTTCTTTTTTGCGCTCGGCATTCTTTGGCTGGTGCTTTTATTAGTCGGATATATGATTCTCGGCAACAGACTTTTCGAATTGTTGAGAAGAATCAAAGAACCTTTGTTGATTGCATTTTCCACCACAAGTTCCGAAGCCGTTTTCCCGAAATTGGTAGAAGAGTTAGAGAGATTTGGTTGCAACAGCAGAATTGTTTCGTTCATTTTGCCATTGGGATATTCCTTCAATCTGGACGGAAGTATGATGTATATGACCTTTGCCTCGATTTTCATTGCACAGATTTACGGTATCGATATGCCACTTGGACAACAAATCATAATGCTTTTGGTTTTGATGTTGACGAGTAAAGGAATTGCCGGCGTTCCAAGAGCGAGTCTGGTAATCATCGTCGCTGCGTGTGGAATGTTTGATATTCCGGTGGAAGGAATCGCGTTGATTTTACCAATCGACCACTTCTGCGATATGGGAAGAAGTATGACGAATGTTTTGGGTAATGCGTTGGCGACGTCTGCTGTTAGTAAGTGGGAAGGGCAGTTGGAGAGTTAATGACACCAACTTCACATAGAAACAAATTTTCACTTTTGTCAAGTTTATTAAGCTTGATAGTTCTAATTTGTATAGTCATTATCAATTATAATATTTTAGACAATTACAATAATTCTGACGGCAAAACAAAAGCTTTTTATGACGCTGTAGTTTTTAGCAAATTTTCATTTAAATATTATCTGCTTATTTTTTCAATCGTCTCATTGATTTTAATTCGAGTAGGTTTTAGGAATAATGAAAAGATTTTAAGCTTGCGACTTTCAATCATTTTAGTAATCATTTCAACTGTATCTATATTTTTCAGCTTTGGAAGTTATTCATTTAGGTAATGAAGAAACACTTCGACTCCGCTCAGTGTGACATCTTTAATATTAACTGGTTTATTCAGCATTGTCAGTCTGAGCGGAGTCGAAGACTTTCTATAAATAACAGTTTAGATTCTTTCAGAATGACAAAATTGTGTTTAAACGATGTAACAAATCAAAGCTCAGAATTGTCTTATGTCGTAAACCGATAACCAATGAAACAAGCCTTCTTAATCCTATTCTTTTTAAATCTTTCATTTTTAGGATTTTGCCAAAATGCAGAGCAAACAAAATCAATCGACAATTACCTGACCGAAGTGATGAAAACTTACGAGATTCCAGGTTTGGCAGTTGGTGTTGTGAAGAATGATAAAATTATTTTTCAAAAATATTATGGGAGAGAAAACTTGGAGTCTGATAAAAAAGTGGATTCGAATTCGCTTTTCAGGGTTTATTCTACAACGAAACTGATTACGAATGTTGCTGTTTTCCGATTGATTGAAAAAGGACAACTTTCGCTTGAAGATAAAATTTCGAAGTATGTTGACCATCTTCCGAAAGAATGGCAAGATGTGAAAGTCAAGAATCTGTTGTCGCATTCATCTGGAATTCCGGATTTTGCCCGATATGAGGATATTTCTTCCGATGCTTCCAACGCTGAAGTTTTTGCAAGATTGGCAAAGGAAAAAATGGAATTTGAAACTGGAAATCAATTCAGTTACAACCAGACGAATTATATGCTTTTGGCAATGATTATCGAAAAGATAAGCGGACAAAAGTTTGAAGATTATGTCTTGAAAAATCAATTTTCTGATGCCAAAAACAAAGTGATATTCTCCTCCAATTCTCTCGAGGAAATCCCGAATCGCGTTCAAAAATATGTTTTTAACGACTCGCTAAAACAGTACAAAAAATCGACTCACGTTGGCGGTTTGAGGTCACATCCTGGCAACGGATTGGCGATTTCGCTTCCTGATTTTCTGCAATGGAGCATTCATCTGGATAAAAACAAATTCCTGAAGAACGAGACTAAAAAGCTGATGTGGCAACCGTTTGATTACACCAACAAGCAAGATGTTTTTGCACACGGCTGGGAAATTACCAAAACTGGCGACGTTACTTCTTATGGTTTTTCTGGTGGGAATGTGAGTGCTTACAGTCTATTTCCGGAGAATGATTTGTCTATTATCTTTATGTCAAATGGTTACAAATACAATTCTTTTCCTCCGTTATATTTTATCGTTAATCATATTGCGGGATTGATTGATAAACAATTAGCTAATCCGTATTGGTCAAGAGAAGAATCCGTTTCTTCAGATATCATAAAAAAGCCTGATGTCAAAAAGGAAATCTATGGTTATCGAATTGAGAATGACAAAGTGATTTTTACTTACAAAATTCCTAAGGATTTAAACGCCAAAGCGATAACGAAGATGGCTGTTGCTGGTTCATTCAATGATTGGAATCCTGGGAATACGGTTTATCAAATGGTTTTAAAGGACAACAATACATTTGAGTTGGCGTTGCCGAAATCTCAATTCGAGAAAGGGAAAACGTATGAGTTCCGATTTGTGATGAACAAAAACGGCTGGCTCTCTACGCCTTACAGCGCACTCAATACCAATGGGAATGCGAATGATAATAATTTGACTTTGAAGGTTGATTAAACATTTCGCCCCTTCAGGGCTTTTTAATCGTGTTGTCTAATTCACATCGGGCTTCACCCGATGCTATTAATATTGAGCCACTTCGTGGCTCTCTAAATTAAATCTATCAAAAGGTTATCCGTAACAAAATGTTTATCCGGAGAAAACCTAACGAAGTGGTTCGACGAAGTCAACCTAAACTGTTGAGATTCTTCCAGAATTACAAAATTATATTTTCATTGACAAAATGTGATTCGAAGACAAAATCCCTAGCCCTGATTGCAGTGGAAATCCCACAGCACGCGATGGAAAAAGTAAGGCGCGAGGAATTGCAACGGAAAGCAGGTTCCCGGCTACTGATGAGTTGGAGTGTGGGAGAGTTTGAGAGTTTGAGAGTTGATGAGTTTTTACGTTACGCTTATCTCTCGAACACTAAAACACTCCTACTCTCCGACCCAACTCGCCTGCCAAAAATCATCAACATAGACAAAATCACAAATCGTATTGATTCTAAATTAATTTTAAAATCCGTAAATTTGCAGGATTAAGAATCAAATTTTTATGCTGACGAAATCAAAGGTTCAGGATTTCCTGAAAGAGATAGAAGTGGAAGACCTGGTAAGTAATTTTCAGGTGATGGGAGACGATATTTATATTGATATGACGGCCCATTCTCCGGCAATGCACGAGAAAAAGAAACTGGAAGTGGCTATGAAGCAGGCTTTTGCTTCGGAATTTGGAGAGCACGTGAATCTTAAATTGAAAATCACGTCTCCGGAATTGCCTGCAACGCCGGTGACCAACGAAATCAAAGGAAAGCAAATCGCTGGAATTCAAAATATAATCGCAATTGCTTCCGGAAAAGGTGGCGTTGGAAAATCTACGGTTGCGGCGAACCTTGCGGTGACGTTGGCAAAAATGGGTTTCAAAGTTGGACTGCTGGATGCGGATATCTACGGGCCATCTGTCCCGACAATGCTTGATACGGAAGGGCAAAAACCAATCTCTGTGGAAGTAAATGGCAGAAACCTGATGAAACCAATTGAGAATTACGGCGTGAAAATGCTATCAATCGGTTATTTCTCAGGAGCTAATCAAGCGGTTGTATGGAGAGGACCAATGGCTTCGAAAGCGTTGAATCAAATGATTCGTGATGCGGATTGGGGCGAATTGGATTTCTTGTTGATTGACCTTCCTCCGGGAACTGGCGACATTCATCTATCTATCATTCAGGAAGTTCCGGTGACTGGCGCGGTGATTGTGAGTACGCCTCAACACGTTGCTTTGGCAGATGTAAGAAAGGGAATCGCGATGTTCAATATGGAAAGTATCAACATTCCGGTTTTGGGATTGATAGAAAATATGGCTTATTTCACGCCAGAGGAATTACCTGAGAATAAATATTATATCTTTGGCAAACAAGGTGCTCAGTTTATGGCCGAGGATTTGGGAATTCCGGTTTTGGGAGAGATTCCATTGATTCAGAGCATTAGAGAAGCGGGTGATGTTGGAAGACCGGCGGCGCTTCAGGAAAACTCAAAGATTTCTGAGATTTACATCAAGACTGCTCAGAATATGGTAGAAAGTCTTGTTGAGAGAAACAAAAATCTACCTGCAACCGAAGCTGTGAAAATTACAACGATGGCTGGTTGTTCTCCGAAAAAGTAATTAGCTTTTGGCGATTGGCTTTTTGCTAATGGCTTAAATCGGGGTAATTTAAAAAGGAAAATATATAAAATGGATAATAATACAAATCAAATTCAGGAAGAACTGGTAACCAAGGTGATGGATGCTTTGGAAAGCATTCGTCCGTTTTTGCAGAAAGACGGTGGCGATATTGAATTGGTTGACGTTCAGGAGAAGAAAGTGTTCGTAAAACTATTGGGAAGCTGTTCCAGCTGTGGTATCAGCAGTTCTACGATGAAGCTGGGTGTGGAAAGTACCATCAAGCAACACGCTCCGGAGATTGAAGAAGTCATCAGCGTTTAAAAATAAAAATCCCGATTCAGTTTTGAATCGGGATTTTTTTATTCTACTATTTCAGCGTCCTGAATTTCGCGGTTGCCTTTTCTGAGTTGGCTTTCCCAAAGCAGGAATTTGTCCACTTCTTTCATCAGCATTGGAATGGCCAAAGCCAAGATTGCCAAATCATCCAAAGCCCCTACAACAGGTACGAAATCCGGAATGATATCGATTGGTGATATAACATAGATTAATGCCAATGCGGGAATCAGGACATCGGTGAATTTCATTTTGTATTCGCCTCTGTACCATAATTTGAACATCCGAATCACAGAAGGAATCTTTTGGAGAAATCCTTTGTGTTTGATGGCCTCTTGAGCTAATTTTAATTTTGAATATTTCATTATTGTTTTTTGTGTTTGTTACTTTAACGGAGCAATATTTACAAATTCTATTCCAATCAATCCATAGAAAATTGTAATGTTTTGTTAATTAAATCATTAATACTAAGTCAGTTTCTCTGTGAGTTTTGCAAATTGTTTCTCCGCATTTTTTCCTTCGTAAAGAATATCATAAACGGCATTGATAATCGGCAGTTTCAGCTTCTTCTCCTCGCAAATGGAGTAAATCCCTTTCGTTGCATAATAACCTTCCGCAACCATACTCATCGACTGGATGGCAGATTTTACCGTATAACCTTTACCAATCAAGTTTCCAAGGTTTCTGTTTCTTGAGAATAATGAATAAGCAGTCACAATTAAATCGCCTAAATACGCGCTCTCATTCACATCTCTTTTCTCAGGATAAATAGACTCCAGGAAAATTTCCATTTCACGAATGGCGTTGGAAACATAGACGGCGATGAAGTTGTCTCCATAGCCCAAACCGCTTGCAATCCCAGCTCCTATCGCATAAATATTTTTCAGAATCGCAGAATATTCGTTTCCGAGAATATCACAACTTGTATTGACCTTAATATAATAAGAGGACAAAACGCTTTTCAGAACATCAGCATCATCTTGTCCTGCCACAGCAACCGTCAAATAAGACAATCGCTCCATCGCGACTTCCTCCGCGTGACAAGGTCCAGCAATCACCGCCTGATTTTTGAATCCGATTTTGAATTGGTCTTTTAGATAATGCGCAACAATGTCATTATGTTTCGGAACAATCCCTTTGATGGCAGAACAGAATAATTTGTCCTGATAATCGCAAGTCAGTTTTTCCATCGATTCTGCTAGATAGATGGAAGGAACTGCCAAAATAATCACATCACAATTGGAAACCAACTCGTTGATATCTGTGGTAATTTGAAGTTTTTTTAAGTTGAAGGAAACCGTTGTCAGGTAAGTTGGATTGTGTCCGCGCTGTTCTATGGCACCTTTCACGAATTCGTTTCGGACGCACCAGTTAACGGTTTTACAGTTTTCTGCAAGCATTTTTACAATGGCCGTCGCAAAACTTCCGCTTCCCAAAACGCCCACACGTACATTTTTAGATGATTTAGTCGATTTCTTAGTCATTCTTGATCTGCATTTTCATTTGTAAATATCTATAACTTTCCAAGATTACAAATCTAATGTAATTTGTGAATTTACCTAAATCTAAATTCCATTTTACAATATTTTAAGAATAATTAACTTTTATTAATCTAATTTACATTCATAATACCGATTAACATTGATAAAAATAAAATTTTCTTACTTTTGCAGTCCATTTTAAAAATAAATTAATGGTCCAATTTCTTAAATCGAAAAAGAAAAAAAACATAGTTCTCATCCTGCTATTGATTGCTTGCTTTGTTCAGGCTTTGATCATCGCCAAATTATACAATGGTGCCGATGACAAAGTTTACGAAGTCAACCTTGTGAAGATCAATAATGAGAAGGACAGCATCGATCACCTTCAACTGAAAACAGATCTTGCAGTTGTAGACCAAAGCATCAGGAGCATCGATGGATTCTTGAAATCAAAAAACGTCTCAGACCTCAGAATTGAAAAACTAGCGCAGGACAGTCTTCAAAACGAGGTTTATCTGGCAAAAGTTAGTAACCGATACAGCCAATATCTGATCGACCTGGAACAAAAGTTACAACAAGTTCCATTGGGAATCCCGACCGACGGCTACATCTCTTCTAACTTTGGAATCAGAAAAAATCCAATTCCGCCGAAAGTTGACCCTTCAAAAACAGAAAACACATCCAATATTTCCGAAGAAAAAGACAGCCTTGGAAATGTCATCAAAAGACAAGCGATTGTAAAAGAAGATAAAAACGCATCCAGCAACGCACCAGCTGAAAAAGACCAAATGCAGTTTCACAAAGGTCTGGACGTTGCGGTAGCTTACGGAAGTCCTGTAAAAGGCGCTGCATCTGGGAAAGTGATCTTCGCTGGCGTGAAAGGCGGTTATGGCAACTGTGTCATCATCGAACACGGCAATGGTTTGGCAACGCTTTACGGGCATCTCTCGGAGATATTAGTCGAAACCAATGATAGAGTAAAAGTTGGACAGATCATCGCAAAATCTGGCAATACCGGACGCTCAACGGGACCTCATCTTCATTATGAAGTTCATAAAAACAATCAGCCGATCAATCCGAGGTTGTTTTTGAATTTTTAATTTAATATGTCTTCGAGAGCCTCAGACTGACAGCTTGGGAAGTTTCGAGAGCCTCAGACTGACAAAATAAAAATTAGCATCAATGGACTTTCTAACTTTGGACTATTTGAAAATAGGGTCTGATATCCAGAAAAGAATATTTCAGGTTTTAGAAAACCATCAAATCTTTCAAAAACTTAAAACTTACAATCCTATTCTTGCGGGAACTTTTCCGATTGGAATCAATATCGATGGAAGTGACCTTGATATCATTTTGGAAACTAGTGATTTTGACACTTTAAAGACATTATTGACCATTGAATTTCAGAACCAAGAGCAATTCAGCATTAATTTGATTGAAATCAATGAAATAGAATCTCTGATCTGCAAATTCCAACTGGAAGAATTTCCTGTGGAGCTATTTGCCCAAAACCAACCGACTCATCTTCAAAATTCTTATTTGCATATGAAGAAGGAGTTTGACATTTTGGAAAAAGAAGGTCACGAATTTCGAAGGAAAATCATTGAACTAAAAGGACTTGGTTTGAAAACCGAACCTGCATTCGCCAAATTGTTAGGGTTAAGCGGAGATCCTTACGTCGAACTTTTGAATTATAGAAAATAAAAAACGCTCCAAATATTTGGAGCGTTTTTCAATATATTTTCGAGGAAAATTATTTCTTCAATTCTTCAAGAAACTCGTCGTGAGAGATCACAGTTTCTGTTTTCTTAGATTTTTCCAAGATCACATCTTTCAATTTTGCCATAGCAACTTCAGAAGAGATCTGTCTTACTTGGTTTTCGTCTTTCAACATTTCTGCTGCATATCTCTGAACCTCATCGTCACCCAAGTGGTGGATTCCGTAGATTGCCAATTGGTTTCTTACCAACTGCTCAGCTTGTCCTAGAACCTCAGCATAATCCAACTGGATATCATTATCGTTCATCAATTTTCCTTCTAGGATCTGACCTTTGATAATGTTTTTCTCGTTTTCAAGGATTTCTTTTGCCTGCTCCTCAGAAGTGATGTTTTGGTTAGAGAACAACAACCATTTGATCAAGAATGCCTCAGGTAATTTGATCTCTTCTTTCTCATTAACTTGCTGAAGGATCTTATTTACGAAATGAACATCAGCATTTTGCTGGAAGTATTCGTCCAATTCAGTTTTCACTCTTGCTTTCAATTCTTCTTCAGTCGTGATCACGTCTTTACCATAAACTTTGTCGAACAATTCTTGGTCAAGTTCTGCCAAATTCAATCCGTAGATATCTTTTACAGTTACTTCTACCTCGTTGTGGTGAAGGTGTTCTGCTTCTTCTTTAGAAAAACCTAGTTGTTTTGCCAATTCTTCTTTAGAAGCAAGATCTTCTTTAGAAACTTTTACAGATTCGTCTTTTTTCAATTTTTTCACCAAATCGTAAGCTTCTTTCTGATCTTTAGAAATCGTTACGTTTTTTGGAGCGTGGTTGTGCTCGCCTTCTGCACCTTCTTCTACAACTTGAGAAACTTCTAAAGCGACGTAAGAATCCTTTCCGATTTTTTCTTCCGGAACTCTCTCTGCAAAACGCTTTTGCATATTTTCTACACTTGTAGAGATTTCTTTGTCAGAAGCTTCTACTTTGTAATGAGGCGCTTCATATTTAGCAAGATCAACAGAGAATTCCGGCTCGTATCCAACTTCGAAAGCTACAGATAAAGATTCTGCATTGTGATCGAAATCGTTTACTGGTTGAGGAACTGGCTGACCTACCAATCTAAGTTTGTTCTCACTTACATAACCGTTCAACGCTTCAGAAACCTGTTTGTTGATCTCTTCGAAAGCGATGCCAGCTTCATATTGTTTTTTAACCATGCTCAATGGCACTTTCCCTTTTCTGAATCCAGGAACTTGTGCATTCTTTGCATAGTTTAGTAGTTGCTTTTCAACTTTTTCTTTATAATCAGATTTTTCCAATGTTACCGTAAGCAATGCACTTACATCGTCATGGTTTGTAGCTGTAACGTTCATTAATTGAAATTTTTAGGTTGCAAAAGTAGTCAAATTATAAGGAACTTCAAAATTAAATACACGCACGGTTTTTATAAAAAATCATAAAGTTTCATTAAAAAATAAAGATGCCTTAAAAAAGACATCTTTATTTTCAATATTAATATGAAATATTGGATTAATGTGCATCCACTGTAATATCAACATCTGTTTCTCCACCAGTTGTTTGCCCTAACTGATTAGTTGCCGATGGATAGTTTTGATTAACAGTCGCTGGACCGTGAATTAATTTGATATTCATTTTTCCAGTAGATTGTGCAGAATTAACCGTCCACTCTGTTCTCAGACCCAATCTTTGTCCGTCTGTTCTAACAATGTCGTTCGCAGATCTCAAAACAACAATGTCTGCATTGGCTGGTGCAAAAGTGATGAAATGATGATCTTTCTCTTCCTCGATTTCTTCAGAAGAATGGTAATGATCGTCGTGCTTGATCTGGAAATCCAAAACCGCGGAATAAGTATCGCCAGCATGCAAATGCAAATGTCCGTCTGCCACGCCAGAAATCACGTTCACAGTTTGAACATCCGAAGCATTATTTTTGTTGGTCAAAGTCAAAACCACTTTCCCGATCTCGTCGTGCTCGTGCACATCTTCCGGAACTGCGTCGTCGTCGTTTCTACAAGAGAAGATAAAAAGTGAGACTAAAAGGACTAATGTAATATTGATGAATTTTTTCATTTTGATTTAAATTTTAAGTTGTTGTAATTAAAAATTGTATTTGAGAGTCACCACGAAATTTCTTCCTGGTTCGAACATATAATATCTGAGTCTGTTCAAATATTCTCTGTACTCTGTGTTAAAAATGTTGTTGATCCTGAAATTAAAATTCAGATTTTTGAATAAGTCTGCTCCAACAGAAGCGTGAAATAATGTAAACGAAGCCGGCGTAGAACTGAAATCGACAATCTCATTTCTTTCAACACCGTCTTTGATGAAAGTCACCGGAAGATTTCTGATTGGAAAACGATTTTGTTTGAAGGTATTTTCGTTCTCAAGACTGACGTAGAAATTTTTGGGTTTGTAAAGATTAAGTTCAATTGAATTTCGAAGTTTTGCTGGCATCATCAAAATCAAAGGTTCATTATTCGAAAGATCGTCACCTCTCAAAATACTGAATCCCGATTTCCATTTCAAATTATGCAAAATCGAAAGTTCCGCATCTGCATCCACACCATAGATTCTCGCTTTGATCTGCTGATAGGTCCAAACCGGAAAAACACCTCGATTTGTATTCAGAACACTTGTTGGAATCTGGTTGACGAAATTATCAGACATCATCACATAAGGATTTGCCTCGATATGAAGGCCTTTCAACACATCGAAATGACCTGCCAAGGAAAGATTCACATTATAAACCGTTTCTTTTTTGATATTAAGGTTTCCCTCTTCCATCACAGCTGCTGAGTGGTGCAATCCGTCAGAAAACAATTCCGCCGCATTTGGCGTTCTGTCTGCTCTGGAGAGATTTAACTTCACTTCAAAATTCTGAATTGGTTTATAATCCAACCCGACATTCGCTGAGAAATTATGATAATCCAGAATTGGTCTTGTCAAAATCCTACTTCCAGATTCATTCACAAAAAACTCTGGAAAAATGTCTGCGTAATTGGCATTCCATTTATCCGAATCATAATATTTATAAGCGTCATATCTGCTGAAGTCATATCGAACCGCCGCTTCTGCATTCAACTTCGAATTGAATCGATATTTGAAAACCGAAAACGCGCCCGCATCATATCGATAATAATCAGGAATCAAACGTCTCGCTTTGGTTGCTGGATTTGGAAAATTATCTTGGAAAGTTCCTGAGATTCCGCTTTCTAAACTCCAATCCGAACGCTCGATCAAATGTACCAAACTGGCAGAATGGGTGATCAACCTCAAATCCATTGATGGAATATTGCTCAACTCGCCTCGTCTGATATCGTACTCTTTTCTGCGGTTCAATTGAAAACTGTATTGAAAAGTCAGTTTACCAAAATCCGCAAAACGTCTGTACGCCGAAAGTTTTGCAATGTGATGCGCGACTTCCTGTTTTGGATTATCAATATCATACGTGAAATTGTCAAGATAAAAAGGCTGTCCAAAGTTGACCGCATTGTAAAAATCCTCCGGACTCGCCAAATGCGCACCTCTGTAAATTCCAAATTCCTGATTGATGCCACTGTACGACACATCAAAACCTTGCAAAAAACTATGTTTTCCAAAAGAAAAATTGAAGGAATTGAATTCCATTCCCGTATTCTGCAACGTGTGATGAGGGATGTACTGGTCGCCGGTTTTCTTATAACTTCCGCCAGCTTTTACAAACCATTGGTTTTCCCAAACTTTCGCGACGTTCGCACCAAGCTCGCCTCCTCTACCGTTGGAAATGCCAGAAAGTCGTACACTTCCCATCACTGTATCTTTCTTTGGTAAAATGGCTGGTTCTAGGACGACGACACCGCCGACGCCTTCGTTCCCATACTTCAAAGCGGAAGCGCCTTTCACCAAGTCAACGTGTTCGAAATCGTTGACATCCACATTTGGTGCGTGTTCTACGCCCCATTCCTGCTCGGCCATTTTCACGCCGTTGTTCAAGATAGAGATTCGGCTACCATATAAACCACGGATGACGGGTTTTGAAATATTATTCCCTGTTTTTAAAGCTGTTACGCCGGCAATTCGAGAAAGAAGATTTCCAAGATTTTCTGTGGAATTTCTCTCGAGTTCCGTTTTGTCGAGCGTTCTCATAATCACAGAACCTTTGGTCTTGTGGTCGACGTGGATGGTCACGGTTTCAATCTCATCGATGTGATGTTCCAGCGTGATCGCCAAATGCACATCTCTGTCGACTTTTACATTTTCAGTATAATCATCGCAGAGAGGATGCTTTGCAACGAGCTGATATGAACCTGCGGGAATGTCTCGAAAAGAAAATTTTCCTTTTTTATCTGTTTTCGCCGTGAATGCTCCGATTTTGACAATGGCATTTTCCAGCATTGTCTTGTCGTGAAAATCCTGAACCGTCCCTTCTACGGAATGGCTCTGCGCAGATACCAATGCTAGCCCGAAAAAGACCAACATCAGATTTATAATGTTTTTCATTTTAAATTGATAAAGTAAAAAGTACGGTGTACCTATTGAAAATTTTGAATTAATCAGGGACTGTCTTTGGAACAGCGAATTGCTCGCAACCCGGCTTGAGCGGAAATCCTTTTTGCATTGGGAAAAGCCTAGGTAAAAAGATTGACTTCGTCGAACCACTTCGTTAGGTTTGGGAGCGGAAGACGGAATAGTTGCCATAAAAAAACATTACATACCGGAGCTTCGCACCTCAATGTTCTGGTTGATTATGTTCTATCAGCATTCAAGAATAACCGATTGCCAAGGCTCTGCCTCTTTACAACCTTTTGGTTTTCAAATACATTTAGAATTCTACCAATTGTTCGAGACGCTGTCTCTCGTTGAAAAACTTGTTTAATTAATTCAAGAAAAATCTCTCAAAAATCCTGATGAATATTGAGAAAAATGAAAATTATGAAATGGCGGGTGGACCGCGAAGTTGAAAAGTGAATTTGGTCGCTGACCATATTTTTTCCTGTACAGAAAAAGTTTGTTGTGTGTCGTGTGTATGGTTTTCGAAATGGAAAGAAAACTGCTCCGGAACCAAAGAATTGCCCGTTGCCAAGAAATGACAGGCCAGACAATCGCCGGATTGACCTTTTGAAATGTCGGATGAAAAAGTTTTCTCTGCCTTTTTGAAACCAGAATCTCTGAAGAAAGATTCGCCTTCGTGGCTATGCAATTGGGAAGAAAACAAAGCCACAAAAAGATATATCCCGGCAAAAAATACCGAAATGAACTTCTTGAAAGTTTTACTTCTCCTGTTCAACATAGCCACAAAGGTAGAACTTTTTGGTATTTTAATTATTATGTTAAATAAAATTATTTTTCCTCTTCAAAATACAATCTGTAATATTTCCCTTTGTCGTCTTGTCCGGTTTCCAATTTGTCGCGGTCGCCGTGGATGTAGATGTGGAAATTTTTATCGAGCTTGATGATGGATTTGAAATGTCTTTGCTGCTTCTTAACCGCCTGATTGTTAATTGGAAAATCTTCTGAAATCGAAATTTGCATATCGTTCTCATAATCGGATTTGAAGTTGGAAAAACTTTCTATCACTGTGTCATCCTGCAACACTTCCTTCACAAAATCATCATATTTGAACTCTTCTTTTTCTTTGAAGAAATTGATGGACTTATTCAAAAAATCCGCTTGGTCTGCTTTCGAAACCTCAAATTCCTCAGGCAATTTCTGCGTGATGAAATCTTTGTAAACGGACAAAGTTTCCTGCGTGTGGAAGTACTCGTTGTCGCGCTGTTTCACTTTCAAGAAATCTTCGAACCAATAGTAGATGTCACCGTTTTTGTTGTTGTCTATGACGGACAGAACGTAGCCACTTTCTTTTTCGCTGTTATAAATCAAAGCCGCTTTATCGATTTTTGACAGGCTGATTCCGAAGTCTCTTTCGATTTCAAAAGATTCGTCCTGAGGATTGATTTTCAGGAAACCTTCTCTTTTTTCAGTCTTGAAAATTCCGATAGAATCTGTCTTTTCACTTTTTCCATCTGCGGATTCGAAAACTTCGCCTTCAAAATAAACCACAAACAACTCGCCCGCCTGAACTCTCGGATTTTCCGCTGCTTCGTAAAGATGTTTGGCAATGTTTTCAGATTCCCACTGGAATTTCGCTTTGTCTTCGAAAATCTCTGACACAGAACTATAAACCGGATTATTAACCAAGTATGAATCGCTATAAAACTGGAACTGTTCTTCAGATTTGAAAGCATTGATGAAGTAATTCCCCAGCAATTCTGTCATATCCTCATCCAGCTGAAGCTCCTGCTGAGAAAGCGTTAAAGATTCTCCATTGATTTTATTCCCGACTCTGTGAACTGTGATTTTTGAAAACATTTTTTATCTTTTGAGTTTGCAAAGATATTCATTGTAATAATTCTGCACTCTATTTTATTCCAAATAATCTTTGTACAAAATCATTAATTCCTGACTGCTGTTGATTTCCAATTTTCTGTAGATATTCCTGATATGCACCTTGGTCGTTTCCAAAGAAATGAACAGCTGGTTGGCGATCTCGTTTTGCTTTTTGCCTTTGCAGATCAACAGAATAATTTCCAGCTCTCTCTTTGTCAGATTATTTTGGGTATTCTCTCGCTTTGTGTCTTCCTTTTTTTTGAGCAACGACAATGCAAAAGCTGGCTTCTCATCAATAAAAATACTTTTGGTGACACCCAGGAACTGCTCAAACTTGCCTACATTATTTTTCAGTTTGTACTCCAGCATCAGGTAGCCTTCTCCACCTTTTTTGAAATGGACCACAGAATCCAAAAGTGTATGATAGGAAGAAGGATGTATGGTGGTGAAATAGTAAAAATAATCGATATCCTGAAACGTATTCTTCTCAAAACCGTAGTAGTTTTTCATCTTATCATTGATGAAAATCGGTTTTAATTTCTGCAGGTCGTGAAGCGTGATGTACCAATCAAATCCATTGAAGAAGCTGGTAGAAGTAGGATTGATGAAGTTATCCATTTCCAAAATATGGCACATTTCGATCTGATTGAAAACAGCATCGATCGATTGCACAAGATCAGCAAATTTGAGTTGGTAATTTTTCATTGGTCATAAGTAGTTTCAGCCATTAAATTACTAATAATATTCTGACTTTCACAAAAAAAATACCCCAAAAGAGGTATTGATTTTCAAGATAAATGCTTCTATCTTCGATTTAAATAATTGACCACTTGAAAAAGACACACTTAGTCAAAAGATAATTTAAAAAAACCATTGAAAACTCACTACAAAAATCCCCGAGCTTTCTGTTCGGGGATTTTCTTGTCGTTATTTGATTGCATACTCTTCCTCACTCACAGGTTCAAACCACTGCGACGGATTTTTCTCGTGGTCGATGCTTACTGCGATGTGCGTCATCGCTTGGTCTGCAGTTCCGCCGTGCCAGTGTTTTACGTTCTTTCCGATTTTGATGACATCGCCTTTTTTGATGACTTGGACAGGTTTCCCTTCTTCCTGATGATAACCTACGCCCTCGGTCACCAAAAGCGTTTGTCCGCCAGGATGATTGTGCCAATTAGTGCGACCTTTCGGCTCGAAAGTGACGTTGCTGACGCGAGTTCCTTCATCACTTAAAATCGCTTGATAGACATTGCCTACAAATTTGTCATTCGGAACTTTGTCGCCTTTTTCGAAAATCATTTCTGACTTTTCAGAATTTGCAATCTCAGAACTTTCGACTTTGCTTTCCTGACAAGAACATATTAAAACTCCTATTAATCCTAAAATTAATGCGTTTGCTTTCTTCATTTTTTAATTGATTTGATTTGGTCTCACTGCAATTTAAGGATTTTGATTTAAAGTTAAAATCTTGGAATTGCTTCGAAAGAAATAATTATCTTCGCTATGAAAAGCTTTGAAACTATGATTTTCCATCTCTCAAAATATTGTGCCTTCTTTTTTTTATTAATGACATCGACGCTTGTAAATGCTCAAACCATCGAAGAAGAAGTTGCCAAAAAATCCTGCGAATGCATCCAGATGAAAGTTTCAAATTACGGACAAATCTCAAAAGCGGAAACTCAAAAATGTGTCTCCAAAAGTGGCGATGAAGTTCTGAAATCAAAAGACCCACAAGAAGTGAAAAGGCTCACGAAAAATATGGAAGAAGTTGTAGAGCGGCTGAAAATCATCTATAAAATGGTGGAAAAATGCTTACCAAAAACCGATTCTAATTAAAAATCCCAAACCTAAGTTCGGGATTTACTTTATTTTTTAGAAGGATTATTATTCGCTGCTCTCGCATCAACCACTGTATTTTGTCCGGAAGCGATGAGCCATTTCCCGTTCTGTTTGACAAAAACCAACGTTAAAATATCGTCGCTCGCGGGCATCTTGTTGTTTCCGTGGTCAATGCCGTCTGGTGGGAAGAACTCGCCCACGCTGGAAATCAAAGTTGCAACAGCCACATCTTTTGTCAGAAATCTGGTTTTCAAACTTTTCTGCTTGAACGGAACACCCTTGAAAAATGCGCCAAAATTTCCCTGATGTGCGGCCTTCACTTCCGCTCTGCCTTTCCACCACATTCCTACGATATTCACCCATTCCACATCGTCTGTCATATAGGAATCCATATTTTTGAACTCGTGCGTGTTCCAGTCGGAAACCATTTGGGTAATTTGCGCTTGAATTGCTTTTTCATCGGTTTGAGAAAAACCAAGAACGCTTGTCATTAACAATATAAAACTGAATATTACTTTGGAATTTTTCATTTTAAATCTTATTAACTGATTATTAAAACAAAGCTAATCAATTTATTAGGACATTGTTAAATAAAAATCCCCAAGTCAGCGCTCGGGAATTTCATTAATTTTTTTTGACGAAAACCTGTTGTATGGTTTGGAGTTCGGTTTTATTTAATTTAGAAGTTTTCTCCAGTTTTACAAGAAATGAAGCAACTTCTTCCGGACTTGCAGGCGAACCGATATTTTCTCCTTTTGCATCGAAGGAATCGGCTAAGACTTCACCTTTCGGACTTAGCATCAACCAAAATGGAAGACCTGCTGTTTCGCCTTTGTATTTATTCATTAATTCTTGGCCGCCGGGATTTTCCAGACTTTTCTTTTCGCCACGTTCCTGAACATCGAGATAAGCGGTCACATAATTTTTATCGAAAAGCGGTTTTGTCATTGGCAATTCCATATTCTTCTCCATCAGTTTGCACCAGCCACACCACGATGCGTGAAATATTAAAAGCACATTTTTGTTCTCCGCTTTTGCCTGAGTCAAAGCTTTGTCTAAAACAACATCTGCCTTCTCCTGAGCAAATCCAAATTGCACTAACAATAATGCTGCGACTAAAATTATTTTTGAAAATTTCATTGATGATTTGTTTAATTATCAAACTAAATTAGGGATTATTCCTTTCACAAAAAAATCCCCAAGCTTTCACTCGGGGATTCTATAATATTGTTTGACTTTAAAGTCTTACTTCACTTCTTCGAAATCTGCATCCTGAACATCTTCTGCTCCGCTTGCATTTCCTTGACCTTGTTGAGCACCTGCATCAGCACCTTGACCTTGTGCATACATCTCTTCAGATGCCGCCATCCAAGCTGCGTCTAAAGCTTCGGTTTTAGCTTTCACATCATCACCGTTTTTAGCTTCGAAAGCGGTTTTCAATTCTGCGTGAGCAGTTTCGATGGCTGCTTTTTTGTCAGCAGACAATTTATCACCGAATTCTTTCAATTGCTTTTCAGTTTGGAAGATCAATCCGTCCGCTTTGTTGAAAACTTCAACCTCTTCTTTTCTCTTCGCATCTGCTGCAGAGTTTTCCTGAGCTTCTTTTTTCATTCTTTCGATTTCCTCGTCAGAAAGTCCAGAAGATGCCTGGATTTTGATAGATTGCTCTTTTCCAGTTCCTTTATCTTTAGCAGAAACGCTCAAGATACCATTTGCATCGATATCGAAAGTCACTTCGATCTGAGGAACACCTCTTTGTGCTGGTGGAATATCTGTCAAATCAAATCTACCAATCTCTTTGTTATCGTTGAACATTGGTCTTTCACCTTGTCCAACTCTGATGCTTACAGCTGGCTGGTTGTCAGAAGCTGTAGAGAATACTTCAGATTTTTTAGTTGGGATAGTAGTGTTAGCTTCAATTAATTTAGTGAAAACAGACCCCATAGTTTCGATACCTAAAGAAAGTGGTGTAACGTCTAACAAAAGAACGTCTGTCACATCTCCAGTCAAAACGCCACCTTGGATAGCTGCACCAATTGCTACAACCTCATCTGGATTAACACCTTTTGATGGTTTTTTACCGAAGAATTTCTCAACTTCTTCCTGGATGATCGGGATTCTTGTAGAACCACCTACCAAGATCACTTCGTCGATATCTGAGATAGAAAGACCTGCATCAGAAAGCGCTTTTTTACAAGGCTCCATAGAACGTCTTACCAAATCAGCAGATAATTGCTCGAATTTAGCTTTAGTCAAAGTCTTCACCAAGTGTTTAGGACCTGTAGCCGTAGCTGTGATATATGGAAGGTTGATTTCAGTCTGAGGAGAAGAAGACAACTCGATTTTTGCTTTTTCAGCAGCTTCTTTCAATCTTTGTAATGCAATCGCATCACCTTTAAGATCTACACCTTCGTCAGATTTGAATTCATCTGCCATCCAGTTGATGATCACATCATCAAAGTCATCACCACCTAAGTGCGTGTCTCCATTTGTAGACAATACTTCGAAAACACCGTCTCCTAGATCAAGGATAGAAACGTCAAAAGTACCACCACCTAAATCGTAAACTGCAATTTTTTGATCTTTGTGAGATTTGTCCATTCCATAAGCCAAAGCTGCTGCTGTAGGCTCGTTGATGATTCTTTCTACTTTAAGTCCAGCGATTTCTCCTGCTTCTTTAGTAGCTTGTCTTTGAGCATCATTAAAGTAAGCCGGAACAGTGATTACCGCTCTTGTTACTTCTTGTCCAAGATAATCTTCAGCAGTTTTCTTCATTTTTTGAAGAATCATTGCAGAAATCTCTTGTGGTGTATATTCTCTGTCGTCTATTTTTACTTTTACCGTATCGTTTGGTCCGCTTACCACTGCGTAAGGTACTCTTGAGACTTCAGAAGCGTCATCTTTGAAATGTGTTCCGATGAATCTTTTGATAGAATATACAGTTTTTGTAGGGTTTGTCACCGCTTGTCTTTTTGCAGGATCTCCTACTTTTCTTTCACCATCTTCTATGAACGCTACGATAGAAGGCGTCGTTCTTTTTCCTTCTGCATTAGGGATAACTACAGCATCTTTACCTTCCATTACTGCAACGCAAGAGTTGGTTGTACCTAAGTCAATTCCGATTATTTTACTCATTTTTTTATATGTTATTTTTTGTTATTATTAATATTTACAATGACCAATTCTCAATATTTGTACCACGTCAAAAAAAGTGACAAATTGTCATTAACCAAAAAAACTCCGCCTTTCGACAGAGTTTTAGATTTCAATTTTGAATCAAATTATTTCTTAATAAACTTCAAAGATTTCACAAAACCACCTTCATTGTAAGTTCTCACATAGTAAGTTCCCAACGGAAGTTGTTTCACATCAATTTTGTCAGTTTCGTTTTTCACATTTGCTCTTTTGACTAATTTTCCATCAGCCGCAAAGATTTCAACTTCATTAATCTTAACCAATGGTGAAGCGATAGAAATATAATTAACCGCAGGATTTGGAAATAAATTAATAGAATTAGATTTTTCCACATCATCAACCGCTAGAAAAGAACACGCATTAGAATTCAATAAGCTAGCTCTTGGACCAGCCATTGTATTTTGGGTAATGGTTTTTTGGTTGTTTGTAAACATCGCCATTTTATTATCGTTTACATAATCCATATAATTCATAAACATTGAACCATTGGTAGTAGTGGTACAAGCGTATAGATTTGTTGGGAATGTAGGTGCTCCGTAATAAGGTTCTTTTGTAGCCGGCGTATCCGCACATCCATCATTACCTGCAGCAGTACCACAAGAGTTCTCCTCGTCTCCCCAGATGTGATTGAGTCCAAAATAATGCCCTATCTCGTGTGTTGCCGTTCTACCTTTATTATATGGAGACACTACCGTTCCGGTCGTTCCAAAATATTTGTAACCAATCGCAAGTCCATCATCTGTACCTCCAGCATTATCCGGAAGATAAGCCCATCCTAGATAGTCTGCGCTGATGTTGCCGACCCAGATGTTCAGATATTTTGTCGTATCCCAAGATGGCAATCCTGAAGATTTATAATAATTATCATCGAAATTAAAATTGCTGCTTACAGATTTTCTTTCAACTCCGGTTGTTGTGGAACCATCTGGTTTTTTGGTAGCCAGACAGAAAGCCAATTCCATATCCGCGGCAACACCCTGGAAAACAGACGGAACCACTGTACTGAAATCCGCATTGAGTTTTCTGAAATCGTCATTCAAGACTTTGATCTGGGAAGCGATCTGAGCATCTGAAATGTTCATCGCTGTTGTAGAATACAACACGTGAACAACAATAGGAATTGTGACAACACCTGCTTTTTTTGATTGTGTAAAATCATTGTGAATCAGGTAATCTTTCAAAGCTTCTCTGTTCGCTTGTGCCTGCGGATTTGCAGCAAAAAAAGCCGCCATTTTTTTCTCCGTTCCACAAGTTCTTTGTCCATAAGCGCTCAAGAAAAAAGCGCTTGACATCAATAGTAAAAATTTCTTCATTTTTTTATAATCAATTAAAAGGGCTGCAAATCTATATTATTTTTTAATATATTTTATAAATATTATTAATTTTCTAAAAATAAATTATCTAATCCTCAATAAAACCTTCTTCCCGATTGATTTAAAAATTAGTTTACAGTTCCGAAACATACCGACACGAAAGAAGATTGTAGTTTTCAAACCCAAATTAATACAATGAATTTTACTACTTTTGAGATAATCAAAAACCCAATAATGCCACAAGAATTTAATCCACGCGACGTCACCTGGCTCGGCTTCAATGCCAGAGTTCTTCAGGAAGCTATGGACAAAAGTGTTCCTATCCATTTGAGAATCCGATTTTTAGGAATATTTTCCAACAATCTGGACGAGTTTTTCCGAGTGAGAGTTGCTGGACTAAAGCGTGCGATGGACTTCAAACAAAAGGTCATCAGTGAATCTTTTTATGACGCGCCATCTAAAATTCTGCAAAAGATAAACAAGCTTGTCATCCACCAACAGGAGGATTTCGACAAAACCTGGAAGGATGTTCAGCGCGAAATGGCGAAGGAAAAGGTTTTCATCAAGGACCACAAGCATCTGACTGCTGCTCAGAAAGAATTCGTGGTCAAATATTTTGATGAGGAAGTGGAAAGTAATGTCATCCCCGTTCTGCTTCACGACAACAAACCAATGCCTTATCTTCGTGAGAAGAGTCTATTCATCGGCATTGCGATGCGCAGGAAAGAATGGCAGTACGAAAGTCAGTACGCCATTATCGAATTGCCAGTGACAGCCAACGGAAGATTTGTCCTGCTTCCGACCGAGAATCCGGAACAAAAAGATGTGATGCTTTTGGAAGATGTCATCATCTATAATCTACCGCACATCTTCTCCTACTTTGGATATGACGATTTTACGGCGCATTGCTTCAAAGTGACAAAAGATGCAGAGTTCGACCTTGATAATGACATCAAGACAACACTAGCGGACAAGATTGAAAAAGGAATCAAAAGCAGACGTAAAGGAAAACCGACGCGTTTTGTCTTCGATAAGGAAATTGATAAAGCTTTGTTGGAATTCCTTATCAAAAAACTGAATCTTACCAAAAAAGACAGCATCATTCCTGGACAAAAGATACACAACTTCCGACATTTTATGGATTTTCCAGATGTCTTCAAAGCTTATCACAAGCCTGTTGAGAGAACTTCTTTCATCCATCCGGAATTTGCCAATAAACAAAGGGTGACAGATGTTATCATTAAAAAAGATGTGTTGCTGACCTTCCCTTATCATTCTTATGATTCCGTGATCGATCTATTAAGAGAAGCGGCGATGGATCCGGATGTAAAATCCATTCAGATCACGGCGTACCGATTGGCATCAAGTTCCAAAATTGTGAATGCTCTAATTAATGCCGTCAGAAACGGAAAAGAAGTGACCGTAATGCTGGAATTAAGAGCGAGATTTGATGAAGAATCCAACCTGATGTGGAAAGACAAACTGGAAATGGAAGGCGTAAAAGTGCTTCTCGGCATTCCCAACAGAAAGGTGCACGCCAAGCTTTGTGTCATCAAAAAGAGAGTTCATAATAAAACCATTCAATACGGATTTGTCAGCACAGGAAACTTCAATGAGAAAACGGCCAAAATCTATGGCGACCATCTGGTGATGACATCCAACAGAGCAATAATGGCAGACATCAATAAAATCTTCTCTGCCCTCAACAAACCAAAAGTGGATCCGACCATCACTTTGAAAAGCTGCAAAAGCCTGATGGTTTGTCCGGAGTTTATGCGAGAAAAGATCATAGCTCACATTGACAAAGAAATCGAGGAAGCCAAAGCCGGAAGAAAGGCCGAAATGATCATCAAAGTGAATTCATTGAGTGACAGGACGCTCATCAAAAAACTGTATGAAGCTGCAGAAGCAGGCGTGACGACAAAAATGATCGTTCGAGGAATCTATTGTGCTGTGAATCAGAAAGACTTTAAGAAAAAAATCTACGCGATCAGCATTGTGGATGAATATCTGGAGCACGCCAGAGTGATGTACTTCTACAACAAAGGTGCAGAGAATATGTACATCTCCTCCGCCGACTGGATGACGAGAAACCTGGATTACAGGATAGAAGCTGCAACGCCCATTTTGCAAAAGAATCTGAAAAAAGAACTGAAAACCCTTTTGGACCTTCAGCTGGAAGATAATGTGAAAGCCAGACTTCTCGACAAAAATATGAGAAATGAATATGTGGAAACGAACGATGCCGTCGAGAAAAGATCACAGATCGAGACTTATAATTATCTCAAAAATCAGAAATACTAAATATTTAGTTTAAATTTAATCTTTTAATTAAGCTCAAGAAATGATAATCGCCGCTATAGATATAGGAAGTAACGCCGCCCGACTGCTCATCAACGAAGTAAAGGAGACCAACGGCAAAGCAGAATTCACAAAACTGAATCTTCTGAGAATCCCGCTCAGACTGGGTTTTGATGTTTTCAGCAAAGGCGAAATTGGCACAGAAAGAAAACAAATGGTGATCAAAACAATGACCATTTTCCGTGAATTGATGGAGATCTACAAAGTCGAGCATTACAGAGCCTGCGCTACAAGTGCGATGCGAGATGCGAAAAACGGACAGGAAATCATCGACATTGTAAAAGAACAATCTGACATTAACATCGAGATCATCACGGGCGACGAAGAAGCAACGCTCATCTATGAAAATCACGTTGCAGAAGGCCTGGACAAAGATTTTGCCTATCTTTATGTGGATGTTGGCGGCGGATCTACAGAACTGACTTTCTACGAAAACAACGAGATGCAATACGAGCATTCTTTCAATATTGGAACAATCCGTTTATTGAATGGATTGGTAACGCCAACAATTTGGGACGAGATGAAAGATGAGATCAAAGATAAGATCAAAAGCAAAAAAACAGTCGTTGCCATTGGATCTGGCGGGAATATCAACAAAATCTTCTCGATGAGCAAAACGAAAGACGGCAAACCAATGCCTGTTTCTGTCATCAAGAAATATTTGAAAGAAATGGAAAAGCTTACCGTCGACGAAAGAATGCAGCAATATCAAATCCGGGAAGACCGCGCAGACGTTATCGTTCCGGCCTTGACCATCTTCAACAATGTGATGACGTGGGCAGACATCAAACACATCTATGTTCCGAAAATCTCTGTAGCAGACGGTTTGGTTCACAGTATCTACACCAATGTGGCAGAAAAAAAATAAGGACTTGCAAGATGCGGAACTTTTGGCTCAATCTCAATTATCTTAATGATAACTCTTGATTAACTTTCACTTAAAAGCAACGGTAAAACAACCATCAACACAAGCTTTCTTAAACATTAATTAAGATTCATTTAAAGTATCTGGACAGGATTTTATTTCATCTTTACGCCAATCTAAAATAAAAGTAAACATGAAAAACAAATACCTTTTCAGAGGTCTTTTGCCGATTGCTGCAATGTTTCACGGCCTTGCTTCGGGACAAACTTTGGTTCACTATTGGAACTTCAACAACAATGCTTCCGTTGCGAGCATCACTACTCCTACTGTCTCATTATTAAATGGTTCTATCTCTGCCATCTCTACAGGAACAGGGAACACAGATACTTTCATCGATTTTGCGGGAGGAACCGGACAAAACTTCAACGTAGAAAACCTGAATGCTAGAAACGGAGACCCTTCCGGAACGCATTTGAGATATAATTACCCCATCAATGGGAATGTGCAATTCAATTTGCCAACCACAGGTTACAATAATGTCGTTGTAAAATTCACGACAAGACGTTCAGGATCTGGGGCAGGAACACAAGCCTGGTCCTATTCTTTGGATGGGACCACCTTCACGCAGTACCAGACCGTCATTTCCCAAGAAGCCAATCCACAACTGATCACCTTTGATCTTTCCACAATCTCAGGTGTTGCCAACAATCCGAATTTTAAACTTAAGGTTGAATTCTCCACAGGCGCAGGCGGAAATGTTGGAAACAATAGATTTGATAATTTCACAGTAGATGCAGATCCAATTGGAGGTCTCGATACAACCGCACCGACTGCGACTTACGCTCCGGCAAATAATGTCAACAATGCTTCCACAACTGTAAATCCAAGTATTACCTTTAATGAAAATGTTAGACTAATTGACAATTCCGCAATCACTGATGCCAATGCTCAGAATTTGGTTGAATTAAGATTGAATAACGCTACAGGAAATGCAGTGCCTTTCACCACAACTTTTGCTGACAACAAAATTACAGTCATTCCGACCAGCGGTTTGGTTCCAAATCAAACTTATTATTTAGCTTTAAAACCAAATGTAGTTGAGGACACAAGTGACAATGCGATTACAACGAGCACCTCATCTACTTTCACCACCGCGGGAACAAACATTTCTTTGGATAAGAATTTCATTAAGGTCAATGAGAATGCGGGAACGTTAGCATTCAAGATTAATGTCACCAATCCTTCAGCAGCGACTGTAAATTTGGGGGTGAAACCTGCGCCATTCAGTACAGCAGACAGCAGTGATTTCACTTTATCCAATCAAACAATTAATATTACACCTTCTACGACGAGCATTACTATAGACATTCCAATCATTGATGATACTTTGGAAGAGCAACACGCGGAATACTTTGTTTTAGGACTTGAAAATCCGATTGGCGCAACTATTTCCGGCGACGCTTTTTCTACCATTTATATCGTTGACAATGACAAACAAGCTCCGGTTGCATCAAAACAAATTGAACTCAATTATCTGGGCTTCTTTGATCCTTCTGGAAATAATAATAGTTCTACAGAAATTGTGGTTCACGATCCTGCAACGCAAAGATTGTTCACGATCAGTTCTTTGACAGATGTTTTTGATATTATTGATTTCAGTAATCCAACCAGTCCAAGCGTCATCAAAACTGTGAATATGCTTCCTTATGGTGGCATCACAAGTGTGGCTGTGAAAAATGGAATCATCGCTGTAGCTTCACCTAATGCGACCAACGCTCAGGACAATGGCTCTGTCGTTTTCTTTGATATCGATGGTAATTTTATTAAGCAAGTCAATGTTGGTGTTCTGCCAGATATGGTGACCTTCACGCCGGACGGTACGAAAGTGATGACTGCCAACGAAGGCGAACCAAATGATGTGTACACCGTGGATCCGGAAGGTTCTATCAGCATTATCGATATCACGGGAGGAATTCCAAATCTTCTTCAGTCGAATGTGACGACACTTTCTTTGCAGGTTTTCAATGGTCAGGAAGCAGCGTTGGCAGCCACTGGCGGAAGAAAAGTAAAATCTACCAGCACTCTAGCGCAGGATTTGGAACCAGAATATATTGCCATCAGCGCAGATAGCCAGAAAGCCTGGGTCTCTTGTCAGGAAAACAATGCCGTGATTGAGGTCAATTTAGCAACAAAAACCTTGGGGAATATCTGGGGATTGGGACAAAAAGATATGAGTCTCCCAGGAAACGGCTTCGACGCTTCGGATAACAACGGGGAAATCCTAATCGCCAACTGGCCTGTAAAAGCTTACTACAATCCTGATGCAATGGCTTACCTTAAAGTTGGAAATACCAATTACATTGTGACAGCCAATGAAGGTGACGAGAAAGATCTTAGCGGTTTCAGCGAGAGAACGACGGTTGGCGCAAACGGCTATACATTAGACCCAACTATTTTCCCTAATGCTTCTATTCTAAAGGCAACACACAATCTAGGCAGATTCCGGGTGACAAATATGAACGGAAATACAGACGGTGATAATGAATTTGAACAGATCAATGCTTTGGGTGCCAGATCATTCTCGATTTTCAATGCAGATTCAAAAGAGATTGTTTACGACAGCGGCGACCAGTTCGAAAGACACATTGCAGCCAATCATCCTTTGATCTTCAATGCAGATAATGAGGCCAATGGTGCTAAAAATCGTAGTCGTGCAAAAGGCCCAGAACCAGAAGGCGTAACGCTTGGAACAATTAATGGACAGACTTTCGCATTCGTAACTTTAGAAAGAACAGGTGGCGTTATGGTTTACAATGTGACAGATCCTAGCAATGTGACATTCACAGACTACAAGCATTCCAGAATGACAACGGCCTACGGTGGCGACAATGGTCCGGAAGGCATCACCTACATTGCTCCCGAAAACTCCACGACAGGAAAAGGCTACGTGATTGTTGCCAATGAGATCAGCGGTACTTTGTCTATGTACGAAGTGGTTGTTTCTCCAAGTTTAGCAACTGGCGATGTAAAATCTGAGAAATCGACCTTCAACATCTTCCCTAATCCTGTGAATAAGGGAAATGCTTTGTATTTTAACAGAGCTCAAGGTTACGAATTGTATGATATGTCCGGAAAATTATTAGACAAAGAAAACAATGCTTTAACAATTGACACTTCAAAACTTTCTACAGGCGTTTATCTGGTGAAGACCTCAGGTGGCGACGTGAAGAGAGTGATCGTAAAATAATCCTTTTTATCTTTAAATTTTCTTTTTTTAGCCTCAGATCTTTCTGGGGCTTTTTGTCATTAATATGATTCAAATTTTGCAAATTCAACTTATTATGAAAATCAGTTATTTAATTATTACATATAAATAGTATTTTCGTACAGCCCAACATTATTACAGGACAAAGCAAGATGAGCATTTTAAAAATAAAAAGAGTACATTTTCATACGTTTGATTCACTGAGATTCCTGTCCTTCCTGTTGGTTTTTCTGCATCATTCTCCAATTCCCAATAGTCATTTTTTGCATTACTTCACTAAGTCAGGAGGCGTAGGTGTATCGTTTTTCTTTGTTCTCAGCGGATTTTTGATCACTTACATTTTGATTCTGGAAAAACTTAATAATGATAACAAAGTTCCACTTAAAAAATTTTTCTGGCGCAGAATCCTGAGAATTTGGCCTTTGTACTATGCAATGGTTTTGTTTGCATTTTGTACGCCTTACATTCTTAATTTACTGAATATTGGCTATTCAAATGAAGGCTATCAGCCCAACTGGTTTTTCACGCTGACCTTTCTGGAGAACTACGTGATGATGTACAAAAATGAATTTCCAAATGTTTCCCCATTAATTGTTATGTGGTCTTTGTGCATTGAAGAACATTTTTACATTATCTGGGGATTGATATTTTACTTCATATCCTTGAAAAACATACCCAAATTGATTATTGCAAGTATTGTTTTGGCATTTGTGTCCACAGTTATTTATAAGAACTACAATATCCCGACGAGCGATATCCTTTCGAATATCCATTATTTTGCTTTCGGGGCGATTCCGGCTTATCTATTTGTTTTCAAAAAAGACTTCTTATCTAAAATTGAGAGCATCCCAAGCGTCTCCAAATATTTTTATGCTGTTTTCGTAGTCGTAGCTATTGTCGTTTGTACTAATATTCCTGTAATGCCTGATGAGAAATACAGTTCTATCTTCTTTGGGGTACTTTTTTCTATTTTAATTCTCTTTACGCTGGGAGAAAAAAATGTTTTCAAAATCTCTGATGACAGCATTCTGGCAAAACTGGGAAAGTACACCTATGGTTTGTATCTTTTCCATACAATCTGTATCAATTTTTTTATTAAAATTGGATCAAATCTTGATTTAAATTGGATAGCAATTACACTTTTGTCCTTTGGTTCCACACTTATCCTATCTTTCCTATCCTATCATCTTTTTGAAAAGCAGTTTTTAAAGTTAAAACAAAAAGACAATTAGTTCAGAATGGTAATTACCCTACATCAATGCCAGCCAAATCTTGAAGCTGTAAATTTGTTCTATCAAAAAATGAGACTATTATGGAATTAGGAATAGGAATGTTCGGAGATGTTTCTTTGGACACAAAAACCGGAAAATATAGAGACGCAAGCGTAAAATTAAACGAAATCTTAGATCAGGTAAAACTGATGGATGAGGTTGGACTTGATGTTTTCGCAATGGGCGAACATCACAGAGAAGATTATGCGGTATCGTCTCCAGAAATCTTGTTGGCATCTGCGGCAAGTATCACGAAAAACATCAAATTGGCAAGCGGCGTAACGGTTTTGAGTTCATCGGAACCTGTGAAAGTTTATCAGAACTTTTCCACCATCGATTTGATTTCCAGAGGGCGTGCTGAGATTTTCGTTGGAAGAGGAAGCTTCATCGAATCTTTCCCTTTGTTTGGTTATGATTTATCAGATTACAATCAGCTTTTTGAAGAGAAATTGGACTTATTATTGAAAATCAATAGTGAAGAAAATGTGAGCTGGGCTGGAAAACTTCGTGCGCCGATGGAAAATCAAGCTGTTTATCCAAGAGCTTACAACGGAGGCAAATTGCCAATCTGGATTGCAGTTGGCGGAACGCCGGAATCTGTTTTGAGAGCCGCGAAACTTGGTCTACCATTAATTGTTGCCATCATCGGCGGAATGCCAAGACAATTCAAAAACTTGATTGATTTTTACAAACAAGAATATCTGAAAGCGGGACACGACGAAAGCAAAATGCAGATCGCCATCCATTCTCACTCTTTTGTGAGTGACGACCAAAAGGATATCGACCAATATTTTTTCAATTACAAATCTCAGATGGACAGAATCGGCAGAAGCCGTGGATGGGCGCCATACACCAAAGACCAATACGAAGGCGGACGAAGCAAAGATGGCGCACTCTTCATCGGAAGTCCAAATGAAGTAGCCGATAAGATAGCGGAAATGAAAGAATTATTTGGCTTGACGAGATTCATCGGACATATGGATGTGGGCGATCCTGCACACGATGTGATGATGAAATCGATAGAACTATTTGGTGAGAAAGTAGCGCCAGTAGTGAGATAAGAAATTAATGATATTTCAATTTAACCCTTTCAGAGTTTGAAATTCTGAAAGGGTTCTTGTTTCATTAGTCAAAATACATAAGCTTAATCATAAGCCCATTGTTTAACTATATTTTTAACATATCCCTCAGAATCAAAATATACTATAGACACATACCAAGCAAAATCCCCACTTTTTTTGTTAAAGTGTAATTTACTGTCCATCGTGTACCAATATTGAGTTTCCTGCACTGTAGAATCCATAGTTTTTCGCAATGGTTTTCCAACGATGGCTTCAACATCTTTTATAGATTGACCCACTTTTATCAATTCAAACTTTTCCGGAGAATATTGTGGTGCAAACTGCGTATCAATGTAAGGTGAAAATACATTTCTACCTTCACTTGTAAGAATACCTCCCATCATAAATGTCATAAAAACTGATGAAAACAGCAAGACCGATGCTAATATTTTATATATGATTTTCATCAATCAAAAATTATTGGGTAAAGAAAAAAAACAAGATATCCAATAATCAAAACTAATGAACTTAACCCAAAAGAATATTTTAAGCTTTCCGAAAAGGCAGATTTAGAATTCTCTTTCGACAATGCAAAGACCATAAAAGAGATGCTTAATCCACAAATAAAAATTAATAATAAAATAAAAAGTAAAAGTTTGGACGAGTCACCTGGATGAAAACCTATTGCCATCGCGATAGTGAACAATAAAACTGACGATATTAATAAAATTTTGTCTTTCATTAAATATAAGAATTGGTTAAAGTCTTTATAATATTAAAACTATTTTAACTCAAATTTATTACCTTCAAACACAAAAGCTTCAGAATCTTCAGGATAGTATTTGATATCGTAATCGGAAATGCGTCTGGAAACCAAATAAGGATTGATGACAAAATCTTTAATTTTCTCTTCATTTTTATTTTCCTTAAGCCAGAAAACAATTTGACTTTTCTTTTTAATGCTGATGATTTTTTCTTTATAAAAATGGTGAACAAGAACTTCTTCTTTATCAAAATTATAATAATTAAAACCGATTCTCAATCCGAAAAACAACAGAAGACAAAAACTGAATCGAAGCAAATGTTTCAAATTAAAGAAGTCTTTGATTAAGAATTTCAAGAAATAAATTCCCAAAAGTAAAGCACCGACTTCCAAAATATTTAACGGAATATCTTTATTCATCAACGATTCAAAGCTGGAAAACCAGTGAATGGCTTTCAAAACATAAAGGATAAACGCATCGAAAATCTGAAACATTAAGAGATATTTCATTCCAAAAGCGATGGCAATTACCATTAATAATGATGAAATAATGATAATTTCGGAAAGTGGAATGATGAGCAAATTCGCAAAAATGGACACCAACGAAAATTGATGAAAATAATAAATGGCCAATGGCAAAGTCGCAATCTGCGCAGAAAAAGTCATCGCTGTGATGCTGTAAATGAAATCTTCCAGCCAATATCTTGGTTTCCGAAATAGTTTTTTAATCGGTTCAGATAACCACCAAATTCCCAAAACCGCGACATAACTCAATTGAAACCCGACATCAAAAAACTGATTGGAATCTACTATCAAAAGAATGAACGCCGACAACGCCAGAGAATGCAACAAATCCGACTTCCGTTGCAACAAAACCATCACATAATAACACGAAATCATCAAACAACTCCGCATCACAGAGCTTCCGTAATCAATAAAAATAGCAAAAGCCCAAATCAAAGCTAGACTTAGAATAATTGAAAGCTTCCGAAACTTGACTGGAATAATTTGATTCAAAACAAACAGCGTCATCCAAAAAATAATCACCATATGCGACCCAGAAATCGCCAACAAATGCACCAAGCCAGTTTGATTGAAATCGTTAACCGTTTCTTTGTCCATCTCGGTTCTGTCCGACAAAATAATGCCTTTCAAAAATTCCTGAATCTTTGGAGAAAGTGGCGTTTGATTGATTTTGTTGAGAATCTCAAGACGCTTTTGCCGAATATTATCAGAAAAAGAAACTTCGGTTTTTGCAGTTTTCAGAATGTCATTTGGCAAATAAGCTTGCAGATAAACGTCTTGTCTTGCGAGATATTTTCTGTAATCAAACTGAAAATCATTGTTGATTTTTTCCGGCTGATGAATGTAAACTTCGGCATTATAAAAATGCTCAAAATCCAACTGTTCCTGTTCTTTTGGAATGCTGAGAACTGTTTTGATTGGAGAGAAATCTTTTATTTCATTTGAAGGAATTGCTAAGATTTCAACAAAATAACGTCTGTTTTTTTCATTGGAATTCAGCTTCTTGCTGAGTTGGAAAACAATGTTTTCTTTTTCTTTTAAAGTTGGAATTGCTAGCTTGTGAGAATTTTGAAAATGGATAAAAATTCCAATCGAAAAAAAGAAAAAACCTAAGAAGTAGTGTTTTGCTTTCTGGAAAAATGAAGATTTGATGAGGATTGAAATTAATAAAACACTGGAGAAAACCAACAAACTAAAAACAGTTAATTTACTCAAAATCAAATACTCCTGAAAGAGAATTCCAAGTATGAGACAGATTACTAAAATGAGCAAAGGTTGTTTGTTCATCTTTGATTTGTGTTTTTATAAATCTACAAATTAAATTTATAAAAATCTGATTGTCTCGGAAATTTGCGAAAAATTTTAAAACAAAAAGACTCTATTTCAAAATATCATCCACAATTTTCAAATGGTGATTGCTGTGAAGCCACAAAAATCTCAAGGTTGTTTTCTTATCAAAATCGCCTAAAAAAGGATGTGTGATAAATGATTTTTCAGGAAGGTTCTCCACAGCTTTCAATCTTTCTTTTGCTAGATTCATCAGTTTCAAAATACTTTCCTGAGTCGGAACTTCTAATGGAATAAATTGTTTAGGCGCTTGTATCTTTCCTCTCGGAATCAAGCCAAAATTGAGGAAAACAAATTTCTTCAAACTAAATTTCGGATTGTAATCTTTCGGATTCGTCATCGTCAAACCTTTCAGACTGCTGTTTAGAATCAACAACAAATGTTCGAGGTGCCAACCAACCGAAGCTTTGGAAACCTTCTCATTTGTCACATCAATTTTGGACAAAAGTGATTCTATCTTTTGAAGTTGTATTTCGATTTTATCCATTATTTCAAGTTTACGATGATTTCCGATGCGTTATTGCTCGCGCCACTTCCGCCTAATTTTGAACGTAAAATCTCGTAGTCATTCAACACTTGTTCGCGTTTTTCTGTCTTGAGGATTTTATTGAGTTCTTTGACCAAGTTAGTCGTATTCAATTCATTTTGAATCAATTCCGTGACCACTTCTTTGTCCATAATCAAATTGACGAGCGAAATGTATTTGATATTTTTGATGAGCCGTTTTCCAATTTCGTAGGAAATTCGGCTTCCTCTGTAGCAAACGACTTCTGGAATATTTAGCAAAGCCGTCTCCAAGGTTGCGGTTCCGGACGTTACCAAAGCGCCTTTGGAACATCTCAACAAATCGTAAGTTTTGTTGGAAACGAAATGAACATCAGCATCTACAAACTGCTCGTAGAAATCTTTCTCCAAGCTCGGCGCACCAGCTATGACGAACTGATAATCAGCGAAATGACTTCTTACAGACAACATCAATTCCAGCATTTTTGTAACTTCCTGCTTCCGCGAGCCAGGCAAAAGGGCGATGATTTCTTTTTCGTTAAGGTTATTTTCTGATTTAAATTTTTGAATATCAACAGATTGCAAGCCTTCAATCGCATCTAGCAACGGATGACCTACAAAATGTGTTTCGATGTCGTGTTTCTTGTAAAAATCCTTTTCGAATGGGAGAATGACAAGCATTTCGTCCACATATTTCCGGATGGTTTCCACGCGACCTTCCTTCCAAGCCCAAAGTTGTGGCGAAATATAATAAACCACTTTGATTCCCAAATCTTTCGCAAACTTCGCAATCCTCAAATTGAAACCTGGATAATCCACCAAAATCAACATATCGGGTTTGTATTCCTGAATATCTTTCTTGCAAATTTTGATATTATTGAGAATGGTCCCCAGATTTTGAACCACTTCCAGAAAACCCATAAACGCAAGGTCACGGTAATGTTTGACCATTGTTCCGCCTTGCTTCTGCATCAAATCGCCACCCCAAAAACGGAAATCTGCGTTCTGGTCTTTTTGTTTGATGGCCTTCATCAGGTTGGAGGCGTGCAAATCGCCGGAAGCCTCGCCTGCAATAATGTAATATTTCAAGGGTTAGATTTTAGATTAATAGAGATTGGATGATAGATTTTTAAAATTAAGTTTTTTCTGTGAAATTCTTAACTTTGAACAAAAATAAATCATTTTGGTTTATTAGAATTGGGAAAGTGGAATTGTTGACAAAATTTGATTGGAAAACAAAACCCATAGCCCCGATAGTAGCGACATCCTTTTTTTGCTTGGGGAAAAGCTTCGGCAAAAAAAGATATAGCGGATAGCGGGATTAAGCTCCTAAAAATTATTAAAATTTGAAAAATGTCAGAAGAATTTGAAATTAAGAATAAGGTTGCAAATAGCGGATTGGTGAATTTTGATATTACCGACCTGTATCCGAAGGGGAAAAGATTGGGAATCGACATCAAGGATTTCCTTTGGGAAGGGATGATTTTGAAGGAAAAAGACTTCCGTGAAAAAATTGCGAACATCGATGCAGAGGTTTATAGAGATGCTTATGTTTACATCTATTGCTCTGAGGATGTGATTATTCCGTTGTGGGCATATTTTCTAATTACGTCCAAAGTTACAGACCCTGCGAAAAAAGTGGTTTTTGGAAACCGTGAGGATTTGGAAGTTTTGCTAATGCACAATGCGATTCAAACCTACGATTTCTCCGAACTGAGAGACAAACGTGTTCTGGTAAAGGGTTGTAGCGACGAATCGATTCCAAACAATGCGTACGTGGAATTGGTGGAACAACTGAAACCGCTGGTGAAATCTTTGATGTTTGGGGAAGCTTGTAGTAATGTTCCGATTTTCAAAAATTAATCTCATTTAATTTAAAATATCTGTAATAATTTTTATCTTTGGTTTCAACATTAAAAACATAAATTATGGGTTTATTAGACCTTATTACAGGAAGTACAGGCAACCAGGTTGCAGAACAAGCTGAGAACAAATTCGGAATCAGCAAAAATCAAATCATCGCACTTTTGATAGTTGCCGCGCCGTTGGTCATCAGCTATTTGAAGAAAAAATCAGAAAACGCTGACGAAGCAGACAAACTAAATGCAACCCTCGACAAACACCACGACGGAAGCATCTTAAACAATCCTGCACAAGCACTCGACAGAGAGCAAGAAGGCGACTCCATCCTAAGTCACATCTTCGGAGGCGAAAAGGCAACCGTGGAAAACCAACTTTCTCAAAACACAGGAATTTCTATGGACAAGATTGGACCAATCTTGGCAATGTTGGCGCCCGTGATTATGGGTTACATCGGTCAGCAAAAGCAAGCTAACAACGTCACTTCTGGCGGTGGATTGGGTGATTTGCTTGGCGGAATTCTTGGCGGATCGGCTCAGGAAGCGCAGGCATCCAACAATCCTTTGAGTGACATTTTAGGAAGCGTACTCGGTGGTGCAACACAATCTTCCGGAGGAGGATTAGGCGACATTCTTGGAAGTGTTCTAGGTGGAGGTCAACAAAAACAATCTCAGCAAGGCGGACTTGGTGGATTGTTAGGCGGACTTTTCGGAAAATAAAAGATTACACTACAAATACAAATCGGGCCCGTAAAATTTACGAGCCCGATTTTTTATTTTTCGTCAGTTTCCTTTGGTTTTTCAGCCTTCGCTTTCGTTGCTTTCGGCTTTGGTTCTGCTTTTTCTTTTGCTGGCTTTTCCGCCACTACTACAGGTTTCGAGGCTTTTCTAAGTCTGGATTTTCCATAACTTCCTCGCGCGATTTTTCCTTTGGTAGATTTTTGGTCTCCTCTTCCCATAATAATTAAATATTTGATTTCCACTAAATTACAACAATTTTCCGAAACGATACTTTTTAAACTCATTATTTATACAAAAGATGAAAATATTTACGATTTTATATAACAAACTTTCATCACTCTCGAATAATACTAAGTTTTTTTCAAACTATTTTATGCCAATATTCTGATCACTATTTCAATCTCACATTTTTCAATCCGCTCATTCCATCACTGATTTGACTAGTGTATGAAATAAAAATATTTTTTGCTCTAATTCGAACTACTTTGTGAACATCTAAACTGTAAATCAAATTATTTTAAAATTTAATCACATATAATTTTATACGTCAAGTTCTGTCGCCACCCAAATTTACTTTTGTAATATCAAATCACAACATATTAAAGCAAAAGAAAAATGAAAAAGATAACCATACTTTCTTTGGATGGCGGTGGAATCAGAGGGATTATTTCCTGCATCATACTTCGCTATCTGGAAGAACTTCTACAACAAAAGGATCATCCGGATGCAAAACTCGGAGATTACTTTGATATGATCGCGGGAAGCAGTACGGGAGGGATTCTCGCCTCTGTTTTACTATTTCCAGACGAAAACAAAAAAGCCAGATATTCTATCAAAAAAGCATTTGAACTTTATACCGAAAAAGGCGAAGATATTTTCAATGTGTCACTTTGGGAAAGTCTTGTGAATCCGTTTGGATTATTTGGCGAAAAGATTTCTCAGGATAGTCTGGAAAGACAGCTCAAAGATTTTTTCGGCGATCTGGAACTCAAAGATTTTATCAAACCATCACTCATCACCAGCTATGATATTGAAAACAGAAAGGCAAAATTGCTCAATACAGTCAATGCGCAACAAAGTCAGCAGAATTTTCTGGTCAAGGATGTTTGTAGGGCAACTTCTGCGGCACCAACTTACTTCGCACCGGTTCAAATCAAATCAAAATACGAACAGTTTTTCAGTCTCATAGATGGTGGAATGTTTGCGAATAATCCTGCTTTGTGCGCATATGCTGAAGCAAGGAAAATGCCCTTTGCAAAGATCCTTCAAAACCCCTTCAAACCAAATTACCCAAGTGTGAATGATATGATACTTGTCTCAATTGGAACCGGAACAGAAATGAAAAGCTATCCACTTAGGAAATATAAAAACGTTGGGAAATTGGCTTGGGTAAGTCCAATTATAGATATTCTGCTGTCTGCCAACGCCGAGACGGTGGATTACCAGCTGGACCAAATGTTTATGACTCTTGGGAAACGAAATCAGAAGAATTATTACAGAATCAATCCTTCCCTCAAAACCGCTTCTCCGGAAATGGATAATGTAAAAAAGAAAAACCTGGAAGCCCTTATACAAGCCGGTTTGTGCTACGTGGAAGAGAACGATGAATTGCTGAATCAGATTGCTGATAAATTAATTAAGAATAAAATTTAACACGACTAGTTCTGTCGCTTTCGCAAGATATCTTTGGTTTATAGAAAAAGAGAAATGAAAACACAAATAATGAAAAATAAAATTGAAATAATTTATAACACGACGAGTTTTGGCGTCTCCCGAAATTAGATTTGCTACATCAAAAAAACACAGAAAAATGGATAGATATTATCAAATATTTGCTTTCCGAGGTCAGATGTTTTTGCAAAACGAACTGAGCTTCAACGAAATAAAACCTTTTTAAGAAATTTCCGATTCTTATATAACTAATTATTATTCAATAAAATAAAAATATTGAACAGCCCGAATTATGTTTGAAAATCACAAATTTTTTGTAAAAATCGGATAAAAATACAACCAAGTACAAAATACTAAATATGGAAAACACATTAGAAAACACTGAAAAATCTTCTCAGGATTACAGCATCCGGTGGGAGGATATAGAAAACGAAGATCTGGATTACGAGTATAATCTGGACGAGATAGAAAACTTCTTCCGGGAAGATTATAACGAGAATATTAATTATTAACACTTTAAAAATTTTAACAAAATGCAACGAGACCTTAGTTATTTAAAAGAAAAATTTGAAACCAACGACACGCCAGGTCAAACTGACTTTTCGGACTGGATGGATTCTTACTGGCACAAGGATGAGTCGCCACAAGTTGTGATTAATGCGCCATCGGGGATTGACAATACAACAAAAGATGGCAAAGGCTATTCTCAGAATGGCAAAAATGTACTGGTAAATAATGGCGCAAACAACATCATTTACACGATTAACTCCAATGCGGAAGAAAATTTTATTGCTACCTATGTAAAGTTGGGAAATGGTACTATCACATTTGCAGTAGGACCTGGAATGATAAAAACCGAAGTGGATGGCACTTCTGTGTTATATGGCAGGATCGGTAGCAGAGCTATGATTTGTAAAAACGGAAATAGCGTATTAATTTATATTTACAATGTATAGTCCATCCATCAATTACTTAGGAATCCATCGCCAGAAAGCAATATTGCCAATGGTGGAGAGTCCGACTTGTGCATTGCAAATTATTTGTACTGGCCCATGGTGTGTAGATTGGGGAGACGGCATTGTGGAAACTTACGCTGGGGAAAGTGTCCGACATAATTACAGTACGCCATTTACTGGCGAAGTAAAGATATGGGCAAAGCATGGCGCCCTAACGCTTATAAAAGAAGTACATCTTTATGACAATGGCGTGCCTGAAGCTGCAAAAAGCAATTATGTGATTACACCCGGATTTTTTCAACAATTTCCAAAAGTTGAAAGCATAGGATGGAACAGCACAGGATTAAAATGCAAATGCAATGGAGATTTCGCTGCAGGTTTACCAGCATCTGTAAAATCAATTTCAATAGGAAGAAGTACACCATCTCTTACCGATGCTGTATTTGATATTGATAATTTACCCGCAGATTCGCAGTTGACATTTATCAATTCTAGTTATGTTCCAGGCGCACCGTGTGTAATCACTGGAGACATAGCGAATCTAAATAAGGAATTTAAAAGCATAAATTTAAATACAAATCCCAATACATTGTATGGAAAGATAGAAAATCTTCCTCAGTCTCTTACCTACTTTAGGGTGAACGGATCTAATACAATTGCAGGAGACATCGGAAACGTAAGTCTTCCTAATCTTACCTACTTTGCAGCCAGTGGGAAAAATGAAATCACAGGCAATATTGGAGAGCTCGCAATATCAAAATCTCTGAATAAAAGTTGGAGCATTGGTGGAAAAAACAAAATTTATGGCAATGTGCAGGATATTTCTGGCCATATTACCAGCCTTTTGATAGGTGGCGAAAATACTATTACAGGAAATATAGGCTTATTAAAAAATCCTAATTTGGCAAGCCTTCTTATTAATGGAAAAAACACGATTGGTGGAAGTATCGATACAGTGGAATTATCATCTTCTGGAACTAATATTGAAATATCTGGAATCAATTCTATTTCGGGAGACATTAAATATCTGCCACATTTTAGAACAGCAATTATTTTCGGTAATAATGAGTTGTATGGAGATATTAAGGATATCCCAATGACTTATACAAGTCTATCTATTAGCGGTAAAAACAGATTTAGAGGTAACATTGTTGATTTACCTTCAAATATTTCAAACTTTTCTATCCTTGGAGATACTATTATAAGTGGCAATATAAATACGTTGACTGATTCCAAAAATCTTGAAGCAATTACTATTGGTGGTCAAAATAGTATTACAGGAAATGTAAATGGCATTACATCCCAAAAACTAAGTTATCTAAGTATTGCAGGTAAAAATACTATTATAGGAGACTTTGGTTCTTTAGCTGATACTAAGCTTGCATATATTAGTCTTAGTGGAAATGCCTCCATAAATACATATACCAGTCACAATTGGAACGGGAAGACAGTTAGTGAACTTTACCTGAGAAGCTCAGGGCATAATTTAACTTCCGGACAGGTGGACCAGATTCTTATTGATATGGCAAATTCAGATATTACCTGGAGCGGCAACAAAAGATTATATCTTGATGGCATTAATATAAAAACAAGAACCCAAAATTCTAATTCTGCATTTGACAGTTTAAAGCAAAAAGGCGTCAGCATTCTGCCAAATAAGATAATTTAAAACAAAATTATTACCACACTCAGGGCGTTTCTATTGTTATCTTCTGTTAAATAACAAACAATTTTATAAAGAAAACAATTGCTTGATTTTCAATGTGTAAAGTATTGAAACGGCCAAAATTATGTCCAAAAATTATTAAAAAATCCATTAACGTTTAAAACAACAAACAAAAATGACAACACAAGACAACACAAATCCGGAGGCAATTAATCCGGTAGATCCAAACACAAAAGCAGTAGCAAATGCAGCTACACAGACATTATTCAGATTTGTAAGCATGAGAAATCCTCAGCTTGCGAAGAAAGATGGCAACCTAAAATTTATCTTCAGAAAAGAGGATTATAAAGGTGAATTCGACAAGCTCTTGAAGGATTGGAAACCGGAACTTCTAAAGTCAAAAATTGATTTCCTTACAGAAAAAATCAAATCTGGCGGTATAGACCTTAGTAAATTTTACAGAAGCGAACAATCAATAAAAGCTGATTTAGAAAATTTATACACTGCGAGTGAAAATCTTATTGCAAATGGAGATATTTCATCGAATGAAATAGCTGCGGCAAAAGATACTATCCTAGACAAAAGAAAAAAATTATGGGATAGCTTGATCTATCAAGTTTTTGTACAGGAAGATTTCTATGTCAAAGAGCTTTTGATGCACATGCTGCAAACAATTCATTATGCAGAGAATCACAGTTTCTTCACTGATGAGACTGATGACATAAAGAGAATAGAAAAGCAAAAAGAGATTGTAGCTGCAAAAGCCGTAATCCCAGCTTATTTGTTGATAGATTCTGCAACTGACGACGGAGAGGAAACCACATCGTCTAAATATTTTACAGTAGGCGAAAGCGAAGTTGGAGGAGAAGATTATATTTCAGGGGACGATTATGCTCATAAAGCTTCTCGTGTTGCTCAGCCACTGTCTTCACAGGCAGTAGTGGAAATGCAAAAACGCCAGAATGTAGCTTTGGCAACATATCAAAAGCAGCAATTGGAGGACTTGAAAAAAGATCTTTTAAGAGTCCAAAAACAATATAGAAGGAATTATCAAAAAAGCTACGATGAAGCCTATAAAGTTTATCAGAATGAGATAAAGCCTGCGCTGGAGCAATACGAACAGCGTCTTTTGGAAGCCGAAGCTGGTTTGGAAGAGACCGCAAGCAAAGCATCAAAAAGCTTAGCATTAAAAAGAGTCCAAAAACCAAAAATCCATGATTTCGAATTCATGTTTGAAAACGAACAGGATTATTTGAGAAAAAGACTTTCTAACAATGCTTTAAGATCTTTAGCCGGATTAATAGGCAAAACTGTAGAAAGGGTAAGGGAAAAAATTGAATCTCAGCAATCAAGTGCAAATTCTCAGATGGATATAAATACAGTAGAACAGGAAGTTGTTTTCCCGGAAAACTACCAAAGTTCTGATGAAATCCTGGAATTAGTTGATGAAAAACTAGCGGAATCAAACGAGGTCATCTACCAAAACACAGAAGTTGAAAAACAACAGTATGCAAGTATTGGCGGAGTCTTGATTCCGATTAATAATACAACTGTTGCAAAAACAGAATATAAAAATTTTACAGCACAAACGATATTTAGAAGTGATGCATGGAGTGTAATGTTAACCTTTGAAGATAAATCAGTTTATATTATTAACGCTTACGAAAACTATGTAGCGAACAATACGGTAAGTGATAATTCCATTGTTCAATATACAAATGGTATTTATCAATTGTTTGGTGGTGTTAATATGCTCCCAATAAACAGTTTTAAAAATGGATTCCCGCTGAACGTTAGTTTTACATTATCTGATGGGAAAAAATATAAAGGAAGCGTTACATTAACACGTGCCGGAGCACTTACAAATAATACTAATGAAAGTGGGTATCTCATAGGGCAGAGTAGTATAAGTTTGGTAGAAAATCCAGGTGATACAAATGGTGGTGATACAGGAGGAACCGACACTGGGGGAGATAATCCAGACACCGGAGGCACAAACAATCCAAGCACCCCAGTAAGCACCAATAATTCATTCGTTCCAAAAGGTTTTGGCATCAAAAGACTGGGAATTGCAGATTATCTGAAAGTAGAACAGACAACCCACGCTTATGTAGAAGGCGAAGTAGCCAATATTGAGAATATTATGGCTCGTGAATATCGCAGCCAGTCTACAAGACGCCTGAGAAGAAGCGAAACCATTGATACAAAATCTTCTGACACGGAAAGAGAAAGATCTACAGATACCACAACATCCAGCCGTTTCGAGATGCAGTCCGAAATATCAAAAATCCTTCAGGAAGATACAGATATTGGAGTAAATGTAAATACAGGGATTCGCTATGGCGATACATTTTCTTTAAACGTAGCAGGAAGCTACGCCAATCACCGTTCCAAAGAAGACAGTATGAGGCAGGCTGTGACTCAAGCTCAGGAAGTGACGGCAAGAGCATTGGACAGAGTAGTTACCAAAGTGCATCAGGAACGTGTAGAGAAAATGATCGAAGAGTTCGAAGAAAACAACACGCACGGATTTGATAACAGAAAAGGAGATCAGCACGTTGTTGGCGTTTACAGATGGGTAGATAAGCTGATGAAGAACCGGGTTTGGAATTATGGTAAACGAATGATGTTTGAGTTTGCCATCCCGCAACCTTCCAAACTACATTTGCTTGCAGCAGCATCTATAAAAGGAATTATTGATAAGCCAGTTGATCCTAGAACTGCCAAAGACTTTACATTAGCAGATTTCTCAAAAATTTCTGACGACACGGTAAGGTATTGGTCCGGTTTCTATAATGTAGAAATGGAAGATAAACCACAAGATGAAATTTTTATTGGGAAAAGTTTCAGTTATAAATCTGCACCTGAATCAAAAGGAAACGCTTCGGAAACAGCAGCAGAATCTACAAATTTAGAATTACCAGAAGGATATAAAACAATCGCCGCTTCTGCAATTACTAAAAACTCAGGTGACTGGGGGGATCCTAATAATAGTCTTTTTAGTACGGCTAAAGTTCTAGCCGGAAATACGGAACTTAATGAAATTTATACAAGTATTGATGCTTTTGTTGGTTCAATTCCTATTTCATATTGTCAATTGGGAGTTTTAGCATCTAGTGTAAATATTAATATCAAATGTAAACTCACTCAAGAAGCTGAAAAACAATGGCAGCAAAAAACTTTCAACGCAATTATCAAAGCCTACGAAGACGCATTGGCAGATTATAACAACAAAGTTGCAGAAGAAAATGCCAAAGCAAGCAATATCAAAGATGGCAACCCAATGTTCTATCGCCAAATTGAACAAGAGGTTCTGAAACACAATAGTATTGCGTATTTGGTAGATGACAGTGTTTCCAAAAACAACAAAGTATTAGGAAAAACACTTTACAGTGGAAGTACTGTTGCAGGATTTGAAGTTACCAGAATTGGCTTGGACGATTATGCGTCACTCGCCAAGTTTATGGAGCAGGCATTCGAATGGGATATTATGTCCTACAACTACTACCCATATTATTGGGGCAAAAGAGAAGATTGGGATGATATGTACCAGCAGGAGAATATAGATCCGCTCTTCCGTTCTTTCCTTAGAAGCGGGATGGCAAGAGTCGTGGTTACGGTTCGTCCGGGCTTCGAGGATGCAGTCCAGTTCTATATGTCAACCGGCAGATTGTGGAATGGTGGCGAAGTTCCAGTGATCGGAGATCCAATGTACCTATCTATTGTAGATGAGATGAAGAATGTGAAAGGAGAAGCACAAGGCAAACCTTGGATCACAAGACTTCCTACATCGCTTACAATCCTTCAGGCAGAAAGTATCGGTCTTAGAGTATTATCAGCACTTCCGTTTACAAAAGAAGATCCGGCATTGTTCGAAAATCCGGAGGAAGTCATTACCGTAAGCAATTTCGTAAAAAATGCTGCAATGATAGAATCTGGAACCGATAAGCAGGTCACTAAGATCGGTCTGGATGAAGATTCTCTGTTGCTGACCACAGACGACGATCAGGTCGTGTCAGAGCTTCCTTTGGAAGAACTTAAGAAAGCTTTAGAATAATAACATTTGTTTAATCCATTTCAAGGGGCGGTTTTCTAAGCCGCCCTTTTTAATTAAAAAATAATAAAATGAAACACAAAGAATATTTCAAAGACTTTGACGATTTCGATCACGAAAGCCAGCAGATATTATTATCGGCTTACAATAGTGTGCTCACGCCTGATACTTTTCACCAAAACAAATTACAGTCAAAAGTATTTTCACAAAAAAGCAATAATGCTATTGAATCTCCTTCTGATAACATTGATTGGGAAACACATGAGTATTAATCTTGATTTGCTTATTGGAAAAATAAAACTTTCCAATAGTGGATTCTGGAATTATCAATTTACATACAATCCAAAAGAATTAAAATCAATTGCGCCAAACAAAAGCATCAATAATAGTAAAGGAGGTCAAATACCTCTAAAAGTTTATAGAAATCCAAAAATTGGGAATGTAGGCGTAAAATGGGATGAAGCGAGGATTACTCATACTATAGATTTTCAAAAGGAAAAAATTTACTACCGCTTGCATTTCTATTACAAAGACAGTAATGAATCGGCGTTTATTTTAGAAACCGAATATTATAAAGAATTTCGGGATTTGAACATATTGCTAAACTATGGAGATGTAGACGAGTATAAGGCTGATTATGATTATTTCCTCAAAAACTTTGCAAATGCATTGCGCAATGAGACAGATGCCGCCCGCCTTAAATTTATCTATAAGAATATTCCGGAGTCCATTCTATCAAATCTATCAACACTTATTGATAATGAAACCTTCTTCAACCATTTGGAAATCCTTTCAGCAGATGACGATTCTAATATATTCAAAGATAGCAGTACTGCTGTAATTCAGATTTTCAAAACATTTGATAATCCTATTCCGATTCTTAATTATTATCGCCAAAATCCCAACCGCCTCAACAGACTTTACTATAATCTGGATAGGAACTCCGAATACGACGGTAAAATAATAAGCAACAAGATGGTCTTGGCGAATATAATGATGGTACTTTCTATGCGTGCCCAAAACGAAAATCGCAAAAAAACGGCTAAAACATTTACCATCGGGAAAGGTTATAAAATCAATAGTGATATACTGGAATTTGGAGCCTTGCAGGGAGGCAATAAAAAATATGCCGACACTTTCTTCTTGCAACAGCAGAAAGATGAGCTGCAAAGAGCAAAAATTATCCCGAAAGAAGGCGACCCAGATGCAATGGAAACCGTTACCGTAGATATGGATCAAGGCGGAGAATTCTATCCTTTGGATATGGTTTACCTTAAAGATTTAAACGAAGAAAAAGAAGTCATGTACCTTGTTCCCGCCATCTACCTCAAAGCTCTGGCAGATGCCGAAGAATGGGAAGTCGTGATGCAAAATATTCGTATAGCAGCAGATTTGGTGGCTGTCGTAATTGGTGTTTTGACCTTGCCAACCGGAAATCCCTATTTTCTGCTTCTGGCTATTGCAGATATTGCTTTGGCTGGTGCAGACCTTACGATACAGGCATTTCGTGAGCAGATTTCGCAGATAGAAGGCGGAGAAGAGTTTTTGAAAACTTGGGATAGTATTTATGCTGTTGGTGGTGCTTTGACAGGTGGCGTTTTACTGATAAGCTCTTTTTACAAATTAGGTTTAAAGCTCTTGACGCTTCCGGAAGTTGTTAAGAATATTAAACTAAAAAACACAATTATCACACATATTGTTGGTGTTTTATTAGATGTGAATCTTATTAATTTTGAAAGAAACTCTGTAAAAATTCTTACAGATAACAACGAAATTGTGCTTGCAACAAGCGGTGCTCTTGACCAATATCGTATGACAAAACTGCAGGAGCAAGGTGTAATACTGTTGTCCGGAGATGTAAACAAAGGGAATAAGGTTGTTACAGAATACAATATGGTCTACAACTCTAGTATTGTTGCAAAAGGAGATAAAGCTTCTTTTTATAAGCAGATAAAAGATGTAGGCAGAAATTACTACAAGGAAGAGAAGCTTGTTGACGTGCTGGAAGAGATGGAGGATGATGTCTGGAAGTATTTTGACAAAGAACCCGCTTCCGGAACCAGTTATGAAACAAAAAGGTTAATTGATAAATATACCTCTGGAAATAGTGTTGATTTTGAAAAAGGTGTAAAATATCTGACCGAAAAAGAAAGAGAATCTTACGAGGTTTTTGTACAACACGATAAAATTGTGGATGTTAAAGGAAACTTAATGGATACTAATGGAAGTGTTTCAATTATTGAAGGAGAAAATCCTTTTACATCAAATAAAGCTATATTTGTAATGTCAGAAAAAGGAAATATTTATATTTCAAAAACGTATGAGTTAGGTAAATTTCATCATTCCTCTTTCCTTGCTGGTAAACCGGTAGCAGTTGCTGGAGAAATTTTTATTGAAAAAGGGATTATTAAAGAGATAACTGATGGTAGTGGTCATTATCAAGTTTCTTTGGATGTGGTCAAAAACAATTCATTAGAAGAATTAAATGCTAGAAATTACTTTATTTATGGAACTAATCGAGAAGTAGACATTAAATTTAGCAGAGGATTTTAAATAAAAAAAAATATGAACGATAACAAATTACAACAGAAAATAAATATTGCTATGTTTCGAAAAAATATTAGCAGTATACATTCTTTAAAAGACATTTACAAAAATCTTTCCGGAGAATATGATTTAAAAAATATTGATATTGATATTTTATTAGAAACTAAAAAAGTGTTTGAATGGATATTAGAACATCCTGAATATAATTATACCCAATTTTCGGATTATGAATATTCTAACGAGATTTTATATAATTATTTTAAAATCTATTATCAAGACATTCTTTATAGGTTGGATAAATATTTTAAAGAAGATTACATCATAAAATATTCAGATTTTAATAATGAGTAATTTAAACCGCCAAAAATTGGCGGTTTTTTAATTTATACTGGCGGTTCTAAAGTAGATTTTGAAAAAGGTGTAAAATACCTTACCGAAAAAGAAAGAGAATCTTAAGAGGTTTTTGTACAACACGACAAGATTGTAGATTTAAAAGGAAATTTAGTTGATACTAATGGAAGTATTTCTGTTTTGGGAGATGGAAAACCAATAGAAGTAAACCACGCAATTTTTGTAATGTCAGAAGAAGGAAAGCTTTATTTATCTAAAAACAGAAAAGTAAGTTAGTTTTATCATTCATCGTTTCTTAGCGGTAAACCTATTTCAGCAGGAGGAGAAATATATATAGAAAAAGGAATTATTAAAGAAGTAACAAATGATAGTGGTCATTATATACCATCTTTAGATTTTGTAAAGAAAAATACTTTAAAAGAATTAGATGCGAGGCATTATTTTAGAAAATACTAAAGAAAAAATTAAACTTACATCAAGTTATTAAATTATGGAACAGAAACTAATATTGAACGCCATACACGGTGCGGTTTGGAGAAAAAGGGTAAAGGAAATCTTTACTTTAAAAGATATGTATAAAGATATGACAGGTGATTCTGACTTATCAAATTTAAAAATTGATACTGTTTTGAAAAACAAAGAGGTTTTTGAATGGATTATAGAACATCCTGAATATGACTATAAAGGATTGTTAGAATCTCCTTATAGTAATGAAGAGCTTTTTAGATTCTTTAAAATTCATTATGAAAGTATTATTTTTAAATTGAATAAATATTTTAGTGGAGATTATCTATCAGATTATCTGAAATAGAAAATATGTAATTAAACCGCCAGAAAAGGCGGTTTTTTTAATACCTTACTCAAAGAAGAAATTTTGAAATGCGAAGGCAGAGCAGAGTTTCTTAATACGTGGGAGAAAATTTATACTGTTGGCGGTTTTGCAGTAGCAGGATTGACTCTTGTTGGTGGTTTTTACATTAGTGCAGCAAAATTGCTTACAAAATTAGCAGAGGGAAGCGCAAAGAATTACCTCAAATCTCTGATAATAAAAGCCATTTTAGAAACCAATATTTCCAATTTCCAGAAAAACACTTTGAAAGTTTTGGAACCTCAGGAGATTTTCTCAGGCGTAGAATATAAAGCTCTTGGTAACACAATGGCGGAAAACGGCGTCATTTTCTTAGGCGGGCAAAAAGAAGGAAAGTTTGCTGAAAGCTACGTTGCAATGTACAAAGGCGAGGTAATAGAAGAATTTACTAAAGCAGACCTTTCTAAATTCAACAAAAAATGGGGGAAAGTAAGTAAAGAAAAACTGGAAGAGACTTTAGAAGAGATTGCCGATACCATAAAGTATGAAAATGGAAGAATGGGCTATGTGGAAGGATTATTTGACAGTATTGATGTAAATTATAAACCAAAAGGATTTGAAAGTCTAAAAGATATTGAGAATTTTGATCCTAAATACGGTAGAGGGATTGTAACGAAATTTGAGGGTTATGAAGGGTATTTTTATCGAAACTTTGATGCTAAGAAAAAGATATTTACTTTTAATCATGGATTTGCAAATGATTTACCAGGATGGATAGAAGATGTAAAAATTCCATTGGTTCAAGGCAGAGGTATTCCTACTCACGCTTACTTTACCCTCCGGCAAATGAAATTATTGAATATTGCCGAAGGCGAAATACAAATGGTAAAAATGTCTCAGATACAGAATTTGGATACTGCAGCATTTATTCATCAAGTAATTGGAGGAAAAATTATCCGTAATTTTGATTCGGTAGATATATTAGCTGCGCCAAGTAATGAATACATGAAAACAGTAATGACACAGGCAGGCTACGAAACCACTAGTGGAAGAATTATTGGGCAAGGTCAATATTTTTCGGTGAAACAACTTAAAAATAGAGATTATCCTCTTAATCCTAAATTTGAAGGTTCGTATGATGCATTTATGAAAGAACATGGATTATCCTTAAGTGATATGTTATACATGAATTACAACATTGAAGTAAAAGTTAGATATATAAAATAAAGAATATGATACCAGTAAAATTATTAAAAATAGATAATATTGAACCAACAGGAGTAGATAATTTAGATAAATTTATTCAAGGCCTAAATAATGTTTTGGGGCATTCCGTAGAGATTGCAAATAAAATAGACTCTAGTTTTGAAGGATATTATCTATTACCAATGGGTTTTATAATTCCAGAAAGTGGAAATGGAATTGTGAAAGAAAATATAAATGAAAAAGTTTTTTTATTAAGTGTGATTAATACTAATATTCCGAGAATATTAGAAGAGTGCAAACCCGCAGGATTAACAAATTGGGCTCTTTTTTTTACAGCGGGGACATCGGTAATAGGTAAAAAAGAAATGATTGAAAAAGTTTACACCTTGGAAGAAGGAGATAATATCATGTATGAAGATTTAGGCTACGATGACTATATACCTTTTCCCAAAGATGGAACCTATGAAACTGTTGCTAAAGCTATTTTAAGTTATTTAGAACATTATGATAAATATCTTAAAAATAAATAATAAGTGAAGCCTACTTTTATGTAGGCTTTTTTACTTTATATGAATTACAATATCGAAGTAAAAGTTAAATTGTAAAAAATATGATACAAATAAAATTATTAGAAATAAATGATAGAAAAGAAGCATGGGCTTTGGAATGCTATCCCGAATTTGTCAAGGCATTGAACTCAGTATTAGGATATACTGTAGAAATAACCAATGAATCTGACGAATCTTTTAAAGGCTATTATTTAATGCCAATTGGAGGCGCTCTGTATTTATCTGAAAAGTACAAAAAATGTATTACAAATAAGTCGTTTTTATTAGGTGCATTTAATGCGGATATACCTAATTATATTGAAAAATTTAATCCTGCTGGCTTAACCAGTTGGTCCCTTTTCATTACAGCAGGTACTTCAGTAATAGGTAAAACCGATGTGATTGAAAAAGTTTACACGCTAGAAGAAGGAGATAATATCAATGAAGATTTAGGCTATGATCAATGTATACCTATTCCTAAAGATGGAACCTATGAAACTGTTGTCAAATCTATTTTAAGTTATTTAGAAGTTTACAACAAGTATTTGAAGAATAAATAATGATAAAACCTGTTTAAAAGCAGGTTTTTGCAGTATTGATTTTAAAGGTTAAATACGGAAAATAAAGAATATGATACCAGTAAAATTATTAAAAATAGAAAATATTGAACCAACAGGAGTAGATAATTTAGATAAATTTATTCAAGGACTAAATAATGTTTTGGGGCATTCCGTAGAGATTGCAAATAAAATAGACTCTAGTTTTGAAGGATATTATCTATTAATAATTGTTTTTATAATTCCAGAAAGTGGAAATGGAATTGTGAAAGAAAATATAAATGAAAAAGTTTTTTTATTAAGTGTGATTAACACCAATATTAAAAGAATATTAGAAGAATGTAATCCTGCAGGTTTAAATAATTGGCAACTTTTCAAAAATGCAAGCACAGCTATAGCTGGAAAAACTGAAGTAATGGAAAAGTATATACTCGTGAGGAAGATGATGATATATGGTATGACGAATTAGGTATGATCAATATGTTCCAATTCCTTATGATGAAAACTTATAACACTGTTGCCAAAGCTATTTTAAGCTATTCAGAAGTTTATGATAAGGGGTTAAAGAATAAGTAACTAATAAAGTCTGTGTAAAAGGTGGCTTTTTTGTTTTTTATTAATTTCAACATTGACGTAAAAGTTGGATATATAAAATAAAGAATATGATACTAGTAAAAATAGAAAATGTTGAACCAATATGTGTTGATAATTTGGATAAATTCACCCCCGCTGCACAAATTCTTCCGACTTTGCGAAATATCTCCAAAACTCCAATCCGTGCTTTTTATATTAAAAAAAGCAGTTACACAATACATCGCTGCTTTTTATCAGTTGAGAAAACCCAAAGTTCAGGACAATCACGGACCATCATAAAAAACTAAAGTCTTAATTTTAATCTCAAATAATAAGCGACAAGTTTTGGCGCACTGCTATTCCATATTTGTATTATAAAAAAAATATTATGGACAAAATCACACAAGACCGAATCGAAAAATTACATCCCTCCGTTGTTTCCGAAGTAAAGCAGATCATCGATGAATGCAATACAAATTTAAAAGGACAAGCCCAGGTAAGAATTACACAAGGATTTAGAACCTTCGACGAGCAGACAAAACTCTATTCGCAGGGGCGAACCAGACCCGGAAAAAAGGTGACCAATGCAAAACCCGGACAAAGCATTCACAACTACGGCCTCGCAGTAGATATTTGCCTTATCATCAATGGAAAATCAGCAAGCTGGGACACCACCAAAGATTGGGACAACGATCAGGTTGCTGACTGGTATGAGTGTGTGAAAGTCTTCGCAAAACACGGCTGGAACTGGGGCGGAAACTGGAAAAACTTCAAAGACCTACCCCACTTTGAAAAAAGAACTGTAAAAATAGCCGGTAAATCCGTCGCCTGCAATTGGAGAATTTTATCAAAACTCCCAAAAGACAAGAAGGGATATGTCATTTTCTAGAACATTTTTAAGCCATAAAAAAACCTGAAGAAACACCTTCAGGTTTTTTATAATTTTGATTTTTAAAAAGAGTGTTTACGGATTATTGGGAAAATCATCATACAGCTGGATCGATTTCTTCAATGTCTCTTTGATTTTGTCGGCAAGCGTCTTTGGCTCAAGCACTTTTACCTGATTTCCAAAAGACAGTATTTCCTGAATGAAATCATAAGTCGGGAAAAGATGATAGCTAAACTCCAGAAAAGTACCGGTCTCACGTACAATCTGCTGAGAATGATGCAGCGGAGAACTTTTAATATATTCCGCCTGCTCCTTGGTCGCTCTGATGATAATCTTTTCAGGCTCCTCCTCCATATTCATAATTCCGAATGCATTTTTGAAATGCTCCTTCAGATTAAACTTCTGCTGCAGCTTAAAGCTCATTTTACTCACCGTCAGATCATTGATTCTGTCCAGTCCAAACGCCTTCAGTTTTTCGTCTTTATAATCTACTGCTATCAGGTACCAGCGATCTTTAGACTCTTTCAGTGCCAGTGGCTGTACTTTTCTGGACGTCACACTTTGGTCTTTGTATTTGAAATGCCGGAATTCTATAATGCGCTTGTTGCGGATCGCAAACAGCAGATCATAAAAATTCTGGATACCGCGGGGATTGTGACTCTCTAGATACACAAATTCCGCAAAATCCGGCTGCGAATTTACGGCATTCATAATCTGAAAGGACTCCAAAAGACGTTGATTATATTCATCCACTTCCATCACAGGACGACTCTCAATGTAATATCTGTTGTCACCTTTTTTCTTATTATGAATATCAAAATTGAAAAGATTTGCAATATCCTTAATATCTCTTTGCAGCGTCCGCATAGAGTAGCTCACAATTTTAGCATCCTGAAACTCAAACGAGTTGAGAAGGTAATCTTCCAATTCAGGATAGGTCGCAGGAGACCGTTCCAGTCTTTTGATGATAAGGGCGTATCTGGTAAGGTAAAAGTCTTTTTTCATTTGGTTTTAATTCTTTATTTGTCTAAAATTAATCGGACTGCAACAGATCTCATTCTCTTTTCTAAACAACAAATATAAATTCTTAATGCGACAAAAGATGTCGTGTTTGCTAGTTTTATAATCTTTGTGGATATTCCGCTAGTTTGCAGAGAGATTGATTTACTTTTTCAGACATCGATCAAAGGAATTGAAATTCAATTGCGCCAAAAATATGGGCGTGTCCCTCGCCAACGCTTCTCCCACCGCTCGGGCCGGGCTATCCGTTACTATCTTTTTTCCCATCCGCCAATTCCATCTGCCAAAAAAAGGATATCCACTACTATCCCTCACGCGCTTCGCCCCGATTGAAATTAATTACATCAAATATGGACAATTATGTACATATTTGTCGTATTCTCTATTCATATTATTATCTTTGCACTCGGAAATTGGACGACTAAATGTCTAATCTCTAAAGTCTAACATCTAACTTCTAAAAAAATGTTCCGTACACACACAAACGGCGAACTGACGCTGAAAAATCTGAATGAAAAAGTAACACTTTCCGGCTGGGTACAAACCATCCGCGACAAAGGTTTTATGATTTGGATAGATTTGCGAGACCGTTACGGCATCACACAATTGGTTTTGGACGAGGACAGAACTTCCAAAGAACTTTTGGAAACCGCTAAAAAATTAGGCCGTGAGTTCGTCATCAAAGTAGAAGGAACCGTTATCGAGCGTACTTCCAAAAACCCAAAGATTGCAACTGGAGACGTAGAAATCTTAGTTGAAAATCTAATCATTTTAAATGAATCTCAACTTCCACCGTTCACCATCGAAGACGAAACTGACGGTGGCGAAGAATTGAGAATGAAATACAGATATCTCGACATCAGAAGAAATCCCGTGAAAGACAAACTGATTTTCCGTCACAAAATGGCGCAGAAAGTGAGAAATTATCTTTCCGAAGAAGGCTTCATCGAGGTTGAAACGCCGGTTCTAATTAAATCTACTCCGGAAGGCGCGAGAGATTTCGTAGTTCCAAGCAGAATGAATCCAGGACAATTTTATGCACTTCCACAATCGCCACAAACGTTCAAACAATTGTTGATGGTTGGCGGAATGGACCGATATTTCCAAATCGTAAAATGTTTCCGTGACGAAGATTTGAGAGCCGACAGACAGCCGGAATTTACCCAAATCGATTGCGAAATGGCGTTCGTAGAGCAGGAAGATATTATGAATGTTTTCGAAGGAATGACCAAAGTTCTTTTGAAAGACATTACCGGAAACGAATTTCAGGATTTCCCAAGAATGACCTTCGCCGATGCGATGCAGAAATATGGAAACGACAAACCGGACATCCGTTTCGGAATGGAATTCCACGAACTGAATGATTTAACAAAAGGAAAAGATTTCAAAATATTCGACGAGGCAGAATTGGTAGTCGGAATCAATGTTGAAGGCATTGCAGATTACACCAGAAAACAAATCGACGAATTGGTAGATTGGGTAAAACGCCCTCAAATCGGTGCAACGGGATTGGTTTGGATTAAATTCCAAAACGATGGCGTTATAACTTCGTCTGTAAATAAATTCTATTCAGAAGAAGATTTGAAAAAAATCACAGAGGAATTTGGAGCAAAAGCTGGAGATTTAATTTTCGTAATGTCAGGAAACGCAGACAAAGTGAGAACGCAACTTTCCGCTCTGAGAATGGAACTCGGAAACCGTCTTGGCTTGAGAAAAGGAAACGAATTTGCACCACTTTGGGTTGTAGATTTCCCATTGCTGGAATTCGACGAAGAATCCGGAAGATACCACGCAATGCACCACCCTTTCACGTCGCCGAAAACCGAAGATTTCCACCTTTTGGAAACCGACCCAGGAAAAGCGAGAGCCAACGCTTACGATTTGGTTTTGAACGGAAACGAAATTGGCGGTGGTTCTATCAGAATTTTTGATAAAGATTTACAATCCAGAATGTTTGACCTTTTAGGATTTTCAAAAGAAGAAGCAGAAGCGCAGTTCGGATTCCTGATGAACGCCTTCAAATATGGCGCTCCGCCTCACGGTGGTTTGGCTTTCGGATTTGACCGATTGGTTGCGATTCTTGATGGAAATGAAGTGATTAGAGATTACATCGCTTTCCCGAAAAATAATTCTGGACGAGATGTGATGATTGATGCACCAGCGCCGATTCATCAGGAACAGCTGACAGAACTGGAACTTAAATTGGATTTAAAATCATAAATTAGAAGCGGGAATTTTTTTCTCGCTTTTTTATTTAAAAAATTCACATTCCCAACAATCTGCAAAGTTCCTCCTTTTTATTCACAGAAACAGAGATAGATTTTCCGTTCAGTAGCTCCACCATATTTCCGTGGATACTTCTAACAAAATCAAGATTTAAGATAAATGAACGCTGAACTCTAAAGAATTTTTTGTCTTGTAAACTCTCTTCCATCGATGTAAGTGTCATTTGGGTCGAATAGATTTCCGATGTCGTCATCACTTTTAAATAATCGCCTTGGGCTTCGATATATAAAATTTCGCTCAACAAAATTTTGACAATTTTTCCTTCAGATTTAATAAAGATTTTGTCGTTGTGCTCTTGCGAGCTTGTAGAACTCCTCTTTAAATCTATTTGATTTTTAGCTTTTTGCACCGCTTTCAAAAACCTATCAAAACGAACCGGTTTCACCAAATAATCTGTCGCGCCAGTATCAAAACCGTCTAAAGCAAATTCCCGATAAGCCGTAATAAAAATAAAAACGGGCGGATTTTCTATTGTGCGAAGGAAATCCAAACCATTGATTTTGGGCATTTCAATATCACTAAAAACAAGGTCGACGGGATTTTCTTCCAGAAAAGATAAAGCTGTCATAGGGTTTTCAAAAATCCCCAGAATGTTTAGATAAGAAACTTCTTTAGCGAAGGATTCTACGACGTCTCTTCCAAGTGGTTCGTCATCGATAATGATGCAATTTATTTTTTCCATTACTTGATTAAATTGATTGTTAACTGCACGCTGAAAATATTTTGTGACCTGAGAATTTCTAATAGAAAATCATTCGGATATATCAACTGGAGCCGTTTACGTACATTTTCTATTCCGATTCCGCCGTGAATAATTTTGGTTTTGTTTTCCTCGAAATCATTCTCTATCACAAAAATAAACTTCCCATTTTCAATCTTTATTTTAAGATTCAAAAAAGCTGATTCTTTTGATTTTAGACCATATTTAAAAGCATTTTCTATGAAGGTGAAAGTCAAAAGCGGAGCAATCTTTAAACCTTTGCAATCTGTCTCTGTAGGAAATTCATAATGAATTTTCTTATCCTCAGAATAACGCATTTTTTCGAGCTCGAAATAATTTTTAACGAATTCTACTTCTTTCCATAATTCTACTTTTTCACTGTTCGATTCGTACAACGTGTAACTCATTGTGTCGGAAAGGTTGAGAATCACTTCGGGAACCGCATTGTCTTTTTTAAGGCTCAAACTGTATAAATTATTCAAAGTATTAAATAGAAAATGTGGATTGAGCTGGGATCTTAGAAAGTCTTTTTCAATATTGATATTTTGGATTTCCAGCAGATTTCTTTGGTTTTGAATCTTAATGGTTCGGCTGTAAAGTTTTGAGATTTCAAATAAGATTTTAACAAAAAAGAACGGCGATAAAAGCGAAATGAAAATAATGGCCTGAGAAATTATTCTACTAAAAGAAATGGCTTCCAAAAAAGTCTGGTTGGCACTCGCCGTAATCGCACCTTTCAATTCTCCTTCTAAAATTTCGAATCCTAAGTGGTGATAAATAATAGAAAACAAGTAAGTTGATAGCAACCAAACTATTACAAACACAGGAAAACTGACAATCAAATAAAAAATCGCCAATCCGAATGATTGTTTTAAAATTTTTGGCAGAAGTAGATAAAAGAAAACATAGAACACAATCATATTCACAACGCACATCCGAAGTGTAAGGATGAAACTATTGAAATACGTGAGTTGATAAGCTAAACGATAACTCAAAAACAATAAAAAAGCAAAACTCAACCACATTAAAGAATGGAATATCAATCTTTTTTGTTGGGTGTAAAATTGTTCAAAATCAAATTCACCGATGCGTTGGGTAAAATAATTTGAAGATATTTTTTGCATAATTTTTAATTGAAAAACAGCTCCAAAGATAGTTTTTTGAAGCTGTTTGATTATTAGTTTTTACAAAATTCTAATGACTGCATTTATCGTGTTGATGGCGTTATGTCCCAAAATTGGAAAAATAAGATTTCCTGAAAGTTTACGCAAAATCCCGACACTGACAGAGGAAATGACTGTTAAATAAAGAATTGTAATGATGTCAAACTTGAATTCATAATTTTCTGTAAGCATCACACCGTGCGCTTCGGCAAAAAGTATCGTGACAATGACAAATCCCCAACCGAATTTAACGCCTTTGAAATTCCATTTCGGTTCGAAAGCTTTGTCCAATAGCCAAAATAAAATCCCTCTAAAAACCAATTCCTCCGTCAAACCAGGCATCGTCATTTGGAATGCAAACGTTTCCAAATCGAAATCACCGCCTTTCGGAAACAAAATCATTTTGAATATAAAATCGAAGGCCAAAAATCCGAGAAAAATTAAAATTCCGGTTTTCACTTGACTTTTAGAGTTGGTTTTCGTCGTAAATCCAATCTCTTCTCTGTCTTTTTTTGAAACAGAAAAAATAACAATCAAAGCAAAACACAAACTCAAAATTTTACCAATCCAGGCGAATTTCAATCCTATAAACTCCAAATCAAAATAGAGTTTCGACAAATGCTGGATGTAAGAATCCGTTAAAAAATAGAGGACGAACAATCCTAAATATTTTAGATTGACCTTTTCTGACCTAATAATGGCTAAAGCAATGAATGGAACGATGATGAGAATCCAAATAAGTGGTGTAAATAATGACATATCTATTAATTTTCGTCAAAATTATCGTACGTTGCCACGCTTTGAAAACTTTACCGATAGAAACACTTCTTTTGCCGACGAAAATGTTACAGGAATTATCATTTTTGATTCCAAGCCAAATTTATTATTTTTACTAAAACACAAATTCTATGAAATCTCCATCACAAATATTACAACAATATTTCGGCTACGACAATTTCCGCCTCGAGCAAGCGAACACTGTTGAAAATTTAATTTCAAAAAAAGACACTTTTGTTTTGATGCCAACCGGTGGTGGAAAATCGCTTTGCTACCAAGTTCCGGCGTTGGTTTTGGACGGAACTGCGATTGTGATTTCGCCGTTGATTGCTTTGATGAAAGACCAAGTTGATGCGTTGCGCGTGAACGGAATTTCGGCTTCGTACATCAATTCTTCGATGAGTGTTTATGAGCAAAATGAAACTTTAAATCAATTAAAAAACGGTCAGCTCAAACTTTTATATGTTGCGCCGGAAAAATTGAGTTCAGATAATGGAGCATTTTTAAAATTGTTGAATGACGTCAATATTTCCCTGTTTGCGGTAGATGAGGCGCATTGTGTCTCGCATTGGGGTCACGATTTTCGTCCGGACTATTTATTTTTAAATGGAATTAAAAAGCAATTTCCAGAAGTCCCAATCATCGCATTGACGGCGAGTGCAGACGAAATTACGAGGAAAGACATCATCAAACAATTGAATCTTCAAAATCCGCTGGTTTTGATTTCTTCTTTCAATAGAGCCAATATCAAATATTTTGTGCAACCGAAACAATCGGTCTTCCAAAACATCATTCAATACCTCAATGAACATCCGAATGATTCGGGAATTATCTACTGTTTATCGAGAAAAGGAACGGAAGAAATGTCGAATAATCTCAGAGAAAATGGCATCAATTCCACATTTTATCACGCCGGGATTTCTTCCGTGGAAAGAGCAAGAGTTCAGGAAGATTTTTTAAAGGATAAAACTCGGGTGATGGTTGCGACGATTGCCTTTGGAATGGGAATCGACAAGAGCAATGTCCGATTTGTAATGCACGCAGATTTGCCCAAAAATATTGAAAGTTACTATCAAGAAACTGGGAGAGCTGGACGAGATGGTTTACCGAGTGAAGCGATTTTATTTTATTCATTTGCTGATGTGATAAAATTGCGAAGATTTGCAATGGTAGAAGGCAACGAAGAGCAATCTGAACTGATGTTGCAAAAGCTGAAACAAATGTCCGACTTTGCCGAAATGCAAAAATGCAGACGACAATATCTGATGGAATATTTCGGCGAAAAACACGATGGAAACTGCAATTCCTGCGATTTTTGTTTGAGTGAATTTGAAACTTGGGACGCAACAACCGATGCTCAAAAATTATTGAGTGCGATTTTTAGGTTGAAAGAACGATACGGAAAAAACCTAATCATCGATTTTCTGCGAGGTTCCAAAAGTGTAAAAATTACAGATTTTATGCGCAGTTTGCCGACTTACGGCATTGGAAATAATCAGGATAAAAATTATTGGCAAAACTTGATAAGACAATTATTGATTAATGGTTTTTTGAGTGAATCGAATGAAGAATTTTCGGTTTTAAAACTGAATGAAGAGAGCAAATTGGTTTTATTTAAAGATAAAAAAGTCACCTTCCAAAAAGTAAAAGAACAAGCCAAAGCCGTGACTGTCGCTGAAATTGAAACCCATTATTCCGCTCCAGATATTGACGGAAACGAAGAATTATTTGCAGAACTAAGAACCTTGAGAAGAGAAATCGCCGAACGAGAAAATGTTCCTCCTTACGTCATTTTTTCAGATGCAACTTTGATGGAATTGTCAGCTTATCTTCCAAATTCAAAAGAAGAATTGAATCAGATAAGTGGTTTCGGAGCTTTTAAAATTGAAAAATATGGAGAAATATTTTTGACTCCTATTACAGATTATTGCAACATTCATAGTTTGACTAGTAAAGTCATCGAGAAAAAACCGAAGAAGAAAAGAGAACCCAAAAAGAACAACGCCAAGACATCTGGAACTTTTGCGACGACTTTTAAATTGTACAAAGAAGGAAACAATGTAGAAGAAATCGCTAAAATCAGAAATCTGTCTATCAACACCATTCAAAATCATTTGGCAAATTTTGTTGCCACTGGAAAAATAGAAGCTGACGAATTAATTGATATGAGCAAAATAGAACCGATTATCGAAGTTGCAAAAACCCAGACAATTCCATCACTGAAAGCCATCAAAGATGAATTAGGGGAAGGTTTTTCTTATTTTGAAATTCATATAGCGATGGCTTATCACCAATCTCAGCAATAAAGAAGCGTGAAATTTTTATCTCCTTTTATACTTTGAATATAAAATTTTGCTAATTTTATAAAAAAGACAGACTATGAAAAAAGCAGCGATTTTTTTGATACCAATTCTTCTTTTGGTAGGTTGTAAAAAGGGCGACGAATTTGCGCTCAATGAAAAAGTAGCAAATGAATTTCTAGAGGAAATGAATGCGCTCGACGAATTTGAAGCGAAATATTTTTCGGATTCCAGTGCATTAGCCAAGGCTCCTTCTGCAGAAACTGCCGTAGAGGTCAAAGATGCGATCAAGCTTTCGGAAGACGCAAGCGCAGGTTTAAAGAATATTGCAGGTACTTCGGTAAGTCCTGAAGCGATGCCTTTTTATAAGGGAGCTTTAGAATATATCGATGCTGTCAACGCCCAAGGTCAGGCTGCCAAAGACTTTTTCACCGAATCTGACCCTCGAATGAGAGAAGGTTATTATGAACTCGTAAAAGAGAATTTCAAAAAATTAAGGTCGAAGCCGGACAGTATTCTTGCCATCCAAAAAGTTTATCTTGATAAAGTGGGGATCAAATAATTCTAAATAAAAGAAAAAAGCCAGAGATTCTGAAATCTTTGGCTTTCTATTTATTAAATCATATAAACTATTGGTCAAAAGTTAAAAATGAATCGGAATATCAGGAATATCTTCCAGAATATGTTTGCCTTCAATCTTGTCAATGGCAGTCTGCGCACGTTTTTTGGCGATGGAAACTTTGTAATTGAACCATTTTTCTTTGAAGAGTTTTCGCATCAGATTATCGAAATGTTGAGTGATGACCAGATTTTTGAAGCCTCTCCATTTTTCTATCAACTGAAAAGGCAAAGCGCGTACAGAGATTGAATAACCTTCTGTTTCATATTGAATAAAATGCCACCAGCCAGACGGCATATAAAGTGTTTGCCCAGGTTTCAGAACCGCTTCATAACCATCAAGATATTTCAGTCCAGGAAATTCCTCCTGAGACGACGTTTTCAAATTGGCGATGCTGTGAAAATTATAAGGTAATTTATAAATCAAATCTGATTGACTGAGTGGGAACAGCCAAACTTTTTTAATACCTTGATATTGAGTCAAAAAAACGTGTGACATATCGATATCGACGTGGTTTCGCGTATTGGAACCTTGTCCACCGAAGAACATAAAAGGCAGCCAAGACAAGACTTTGCCTTTCGTAATATCTTTATAAATGACATCTTTCTTGAGTTCTGGTTTGATGCTCAAAAGATTGAACAGGAACAATCTGTATTTTGTTTTTTCTCGGCTTATCAAATCCAGATATTCAGAAAATTTCATTCTGGCCAATGGTTTACTCGCCGCTCTGTCAAGAGAATGGATCTCCTCACCATAGACATCCACTTCATTATTCCCTGCAATATCTTTGAAATAATCATAATTCCAGTTTTTGAGAGCCGGACTTTCCGCGTCGATAAAGTCTTCTATAATGACCGGAATATTGGGTTTCATAAACTTCGAAGTGAATTCTTCGGAATTATAATTTCGAATTCTGCCTATCTCTTTTAACTTCATAATCGATGATTAAAGGGACAAAAGTAGAAATAAATTCAATTCATACCAAAAAAGTATGAGTTAAAGTTTGATCTCTAAGGCAACTTTGCTACGAGAAACTCGGGAGATAACTTCAAAATCCAATAGATGATTTTCCATTTCCAATTGGGAACGATAGTGAAAGAATTGCCAGCATTCACGATATGTTTGGCCACATAATCAGGTTCCATCAATAACGATTGATTCAAATCCAAACCTGCATTGATTTTAGTATTGATGTAACCGCTCACCAGAACATTCACCGTAATTTTCCTTAAATTCAATTCCTGTCTAAGGCCAGCTAAATATTGTGTGAAGGCAGCTTTTGTACTTCCGTAAACGAAATTACTTTTCCGTCCACGAACGCCTGAAAGTGACGAAAGTCCGATGATTCTTTGGAGATTTTTATTATTAATATCTGTTGCAATAATATTCAGAATAGAAACTGCGCCCACATAATTCGTTTTCATCATTTCAAAAGTTCCAGAAAAATCCTGCAAAGCTTTTTGATTCTCCACTAAAAAACCTGCTGAATAAACCACGATATTTGGTTTGATGGATAATTCATCATAAAATTTTTGATGAGAGGAAAAATCTGTAGCATCAAAATACTTGATTTCAATTTTTGATTTGTCTAATTGATTTTCACTGATATAATTTTCCAAAGACTGTAAATTTCTGGAAGATGCAATGATGGAAAAGCCTTTCGCTAAATATTGCAAAATACATTGTTTCGCCACATCAGAATTGGCACCGAGAATCAAGACCGTTTTATTAGAATTCATTTTGTAAAGATAGATTTTCAGATAATAGACAGATGGATAATAGGCTAGCAATTTATTCAAAAATAAGTTTTTAATCAGTAAATTTGTAACGGTAGTTGTTAGTCTAAAAAATGATCTATCATCTATCAGTCTATTATCTAATTTTTCATTTATGTTTAATGTTTTAGGAAACTTTTTGACGCTTTCTTCGTTCGGCGAAAGTCACGGAGAAGCTTACGGCGGAATTATCACCAATTTCCCTGCTGGTCTGGAAATCGATATTGAGAAAGTTCAGTTGGAACTTGACCGCAGAAAACCGGGGCAATCTGCAATTGTAACACAAAGAAAAGAAGGCGATAAGATTCGATTTTTATCCGGGATTTTTGATGGAAAATCGACAGGAACGCCCATCGGTTTCATTGTTGAAAATGAAAACCAACGTTCCAAAGATTACGACCATATTGCTCAGGCTTATCGTCCAAGCCACGCCGATTATACTTATGACCAAAAATACGGCATTCGCGATTATCGTGGTGGCGGAAAATCTTCTGCTCGTGAAACTTTGAATTGGGTGGTTGCAGGCGCATTAGCCAAACAACTTTTTCCCGATATTGAAATCAATGCTTACGTTTCTTCTGTTGGCGAAATCTTTTGCGAGAAACCTTATCAGGATTTGGATTTTTCTAAGACCGAAAACAACATCGTCCGTTGTCCCGATGAGGAAACGGCCGAGAAAATGATTGAGAGAATCAAAGAAATCAAAAAGGAAGGCAATACGATTGGCGGAACAGTAACTTGCGTTATTAAAAATGTTCCGGTTGGATTGGGCGAGCCAATTTTCAATAAGCTTCACGCTGAATTAGGCAAAGCAATGCTGAACATCAACGCCTGCAAAGGTTTTGAATATGGCAGTGGATTTTGTGGTGCGAAAATGACAGGAAAGGAACACAACGACCTTTTCAACCAAGATGGAACAACACAATCCAATCTTTCCGGCGGAATTCAGGGTGGAATTTCGAATGGAATGGACATCTATTTTCGTGCGGCTTTCAAACCTGTGGCAACGATTCTTCGTCCGCAGGAAAGCATCAATAAAGATGGCGAATCTGTGACGGTGGAAGGCAAAGGAAGACACGATCCCTGCGTGGTCCCAAGAGCTGTACCGATCGTGGAAAGTCTTGCTGCATTTGTTTTGGCAGATATGTATTTGATCAATAAAACCAGAAAACTCTAATTCTTAGTGGGCGATTTTATTGTTTCTGATGATTTTCCGGACTACAAATATTACAATGGTGAATCGGAAAATCCTTATTGTGGTCAAGGTGAAAATCCACTCGATTTCTCAAATCCTAAAGCGTTGTTTTGGTATTATGAACAGCATTTCGATAAATGGGAAAATGAGCAAAAAGATTACAATGAATTCATTTCCAATCTTATCAATAATAAATTGAGCGAGTATCATAGAAACGGAAAGGAATTATGGGAAATGTATCATCATCATTCTATTAAAAAATAAAAATGGATATAAAACAATTTTGGGACAATGCTGTTTCCTACACCGAATATCTTCGTGAAGCTGGAGAAAGACTTGGAAATCCAAAGAATTCTCAAGAGTCAGATTACGCTGAATATTACAGACTAGGAATCCAACGAATGAACAGAATGTGGGAAAAGTATCTTCCAAACTCTGAGCAGGTGGCGACTTTGGCCAATAAGAATTTCAATGGAAAAATATTAATTATTTCTGAAGCTTGGTGCGGCGATGCGAGTCAGGTAATTCCGGTTGTGGTGAAGTTTTTCGAGCAGTTTGAAATCAGGATCTCTTACCGTGACCAGGAACCAAGTTTGGTTGATGACTATTTGGTAAACGGCGGAAAGTCGATTCCGATCGTGATCTTCCTTGATGAAGATTTTAATGAAATCGCGCATTGGGGACCGAGACCAAAACACGGCACCGAACTTCTGAATAAACATAAAGCGAATCCGGAAGAATTTACGAAAGACCAATTCTATGTGGAATTGCAAACGTATTATGCTAAAAACAGAGGTTTCGATACGATAGAGGAACTTCTGGAATTGTTGTAAATTTCAATCCTGCGTAAGGGATAGTAACGGATATCCTTCTACTTGCCTTGCCAGGCAAGCAGAAGATAGTAGTGGATAGCCCGACCCGAGCGGCTGGCCCTAGTGTTGGCGAGGGATACGCCCCAATTTTTAATATTATTGTTATGAATTTTCTAAGAAAAAATATTGTTTACTTCATTTTACTGATTGTCTTGTTGGCTTTTATGACCATCAAGCCACTTAGGGATTTTGTGTCTGAACAGATTGCGATGAGTCCGACGGTTTCGAAGATCAATAATGAAACTTTGCTTGCAGACGAGGTTTTGGATATCGATCTGAAAGGCATCAATACGAGCAGTACGAATCTCAAAAACCTGCGTGGAAAGGTTTTGTTCCTTAATTTTTGGGGAACTTGGTGTCCGCCTTGCAGAACGGAATGGCCGACGATACAGAAACTGTACGACCTGAAAAAAGATAAACTGGAATTCGCCCTGATCGCGATGCAGGACCAAGAGGAAGATGTGAAAAAATTCCTGAAGGAAAATAATTATACGGCGCCTGTTTACATTGCTGAAAGTCCTTTGGACCCGAAAGTTTTGCCTGTTGCTTTTCCTACGACCTACTTGATCGGGAAAGATGGCAGGATTCTGAAAAAGGAAGATAGCTCGATGGATTGGAGCAAGGATTCTATCTTGGAATTCATTGATAACGTAACGAAATAGCAATTGGCTTTTGGCTTCTGGCTGTTAGCTTTTTAAAATATAAGTCAAAAAAAAGGGCACGAAATTTAATTATTTCGTGCCCTTTTTATATTTAGAAAAATTATTTCTTCACTTCTCCGAAAGTTTCCGGGAATCTTGCAGCAGTGAAATCTTTTGAGATGGCTGCTTTTTCGAACTTCAGTTTTCCGCTGAGCGTTTCGATCACCACACCGTCATCAGCAATACTGAAGATCTTGCCGTGCATTCCAGAAGTCGTCACTACTCTAGCACCTGGTTTCAAAGCTTCTTGGAAGTTCTTTTCCTGCTTTTGCTTCTTCATCTGAGGACGAATCATCAGGAAGTAAAATCCGACCACCATCAAACCAATCATGATCAGCGTAGGCGTGAATGATTGTTGTGGTGCAGCTGCTTGTAAAAATACTGTTAGCATAATTTATATTATTGAGTAATGTTAGCTGTGAAAGTCAATCTTACCGGCGCTTTTTCCACGTTTACAAAAACGTCTGCGGCTTTGCTGACTGCACCATCGAAGTTTGTAGAATCGAAATGTAAAGTGATCTTTCCTTTTTTACCTGGCAAGATCGGTTCTTTTGTAAAATCTGGAACTGTACATCCACAACCTGGTTTCACGTTTGAGATGATCAAAGGGTTCGTTCCTGTGTTGGTCACTTCGTAGATGTGCTCTACTTTTTCTCCTTTTTTGATATCACCGAAGCTGTGATCAGTTTCGCTGAAGGCAATCGTTGTCAATGGTTTGCTTTGCGCCTCTTTTACCAATGCTGCGTCATCTGGATTCACAGAATCTTGGGAAAGTGCTTCTACCACAGTACTCGCCTGAGCAGAATCTACTCCTGGAATATGGTCTAAGGTCTTCTCTTCTTTTTTACAAGAAAAAGTTAGCGTGCAAAGTGCTGCGATAGCTAATATTTTGATTGATTTCATTTTTAAATAATATTTATTTGAAATTATACTCGGTTTGTATCTTTTGTGTATTTGTCCAGAACACCGTTGATGAAAACGTTGGATTTCTCGGTTCCATAGACTTTAGAAATATCAATATATTCATTAATGATAATTCTGGAAGCTGTCAACGGGAAGTTGTCTAGCTCTGTGATGGCTGCGATCAAGACGATTCTGTCTAATAAGGAAATCCTGTCCAATTCCCAGTTCACCAAACGTTCTTGCAATTTCTTTTCAGATTCTTCCCAGTTATTGAGTGAAGACCTTAGTAGTTTTCTTGCAAATTCTTCGTCTTCATCATCCTTTAACATCTTAATTAAAGTATGCGAAGGTTCGTCTTGCTTCATAAACCCAATGGTCTTTTGTATCATCGAGTTTGAAATGTGCAGATCATCTGCCCAGGACATTTCTTTCTCTTCGAATCTATCGTGCAGATCACTATTCTCTGCAACATATCTCAAGAAAAGTTTTCCGATGAATTTTTGATCGTCTTCGAAAGAGATTTCGCTATCTTCCATATAATCCTGGTAACGTTTTCCCGCTTTGATGCGTTGGAATGTCTTTACCAAAATAGGGTCATTGGAATCCCAAAGAAGGTCTTTGTGTTTGCTAGAGAAACTTCTTCTCTCTTCATTGTCTTCTAACTGAATGAGGATCTGGTTTCTAACTAATTTTTGATTTGGATTTTCGTTCTCCGTGGTTTTGATGTACTTGTTTTTCCCAATTTCTATCTGATCCTCTGTCAAACTCTTCAATCCCACCATAAAGTTGAGCGTGTAGATGTACAGATTGTAGATTTTGTTGATTTCTGAGAACATATTTTTCTCAACAACTTCAAACCTGATCGGGTTTTGATAGTAAGCATAGAGCGATTCTACAACTTTTTCACGGATTTGTCTTCTTCCCAGCATTTCAAAGATCTTTTATGGGTGCAAAGATAAGGAAAATGTTACAAATAATAACTAATGATAATCAATGATATATGACATCCATCACGCTTTTTCAGAATCGATATGTTCGAGCTGTGTTAGATTTTTGGAAAGCCTTTTCAGCAGGATTCCGTATGCCAATTTGTAGTAGAGCAATATTAGAATGATACAGATCAACAAACTGAAAACGACACCCGTAATCAATCCCCAAAAAGTCGGATTATCAACATGGATCTTTTGCTTATTGATGGTAAAGACGATAAAACTCGTAAAACTCCCAATAAAAAGGATTAATAAAAATATATTGCTGAAGATAAAAAGATTGACCGTTCTTTTGAAATGAATGATATGCGTGATGAACTTTTTGAGGTTAGACTCTACGGTGATTTTTTTATAATTAATATAGAAAATGACCACGAATACGCCTGTTATCAGCAAACTGAAGATCTTCATCCAGTAATAGATTCTATCCAAAGAAAACTCGACCTCGTTCTGATTTCGGATTTGAAGTTTATCCAGAATACTCGTAAAATCTGTATGGAAATTGCTGGAAAATAAAGCTAAGAAATTGATCAATCCAAAGATCACAAATTCTGCAATACTGATCCAAAGGATATATTTTACATAATTCCTCGATTTTCTATTAAGCATAGATTCGATCTCACTTTGATCATAGCCATCAGCAATTTCTTGATCTTGCCAAGTTTTCTTTAGAGAATCGATATCAAAATCTTCTTCGTTAGGCATGCTTTATCATTAATTCTTTTAGTACTTTCTTAAGTCTGTTCATTTTCACACGGGCGTTCACTTCTGTGATTCCCAATGTTTCAGCAATTTCTTTATAAGGCTCATCGTCCAGATACATCATCACGATGGCTCTTTCCACATCGGGCAGAAGTTTGATTACTTTGTACAACAGCGAGATTTGTTGTTGTTTCTCATCATTGTCTTCAAGGAAATCTTTGCTGTGGAAATCCTGAAGTTCGTCCGTCTGTGGTTGTCTGGTTTTCTTTCGGAATAATGTGATGGCCGTATTCAAAGCTACACGGTACATCCACGTCGAAATCTTAGAATTACCTTGGAATGAGTCGTACGATTTCCAAAGTTGTAACACGATCTCCTGAAAAAGATCTTCCTGGTCCTCCAGAGAATGGGTATAAAGGCGCGAGACTTTGATGATAAGTCCTTGGTTGTCCTTTATTAATTTAGAAAAAGCTTTCTGTTTGTTCTCCATTCCGCGAACGAAGATAAGGATTTTACGAAAAATAATAGAAGATAATATCAATATGATAAAGATTTGGGCATCTTATCCGGCTGTCACCACTCGCTATCCTTAAAAGCCAAGCTAACTCCGAAGCTATTTTCAGGATGAGCTCAGACAGGCCGTTCCATCCGGGATGCTCTTCGCAAGGAAGAACATTCACATTCCATTAGAAACTCAAACAATATTTTGTACTTTTGCACCTCAGAGAAGCGTGACTTGTTGATCCAGATTCATTTTGGGTAGGAAAGTCCGGACACCATAGGGCAGCATAGCGGATAACGTCCGTCACTTGCGAGAGTAGGACAAGTGCAACAGAAAGCAAGTACAGTTCGGCTGTAGTGAAACCAGGTAAACTCTATGCGGTGCAATGCTAAGTATATCATCAGTTAAGTTCGGCTCGGGCATTGATGAGGGGTAAGCAGCTAAAGTTTTGCAGCAATGCAAAGCGCAGATAAATAACAAGTCTCGACAGAATCCGGCTTACAGCGCTTCTCTTTTTTCCAAATTCCTTCAACTAAACATTTCGTTTAATCTAATTCATCTAAATTTTTATACTCTAGCTAATAAATTATCTGTGCTATTTTGATTCAAGAAACAGTTAAATTTAAGAAGTTCTGATATAAGCTTACATTATTCTAAGATAGATTTTAAGTATCATTAATGAGGTTTTACAAAATAATTAGATCTCATTAGTCATACAGAGTGTCATTAAAAAGTATCAATTTTATTCTATCTGGCTGGATTGATTTCTTTATTATAAAACAAAAAAAACTCCTTCATTCAATAAAGAATGAAGGAGTTAAAAAAAACTGGCGGCGACCTACTCTCCCGCTTTCGCAGTACCATCGGCGCTAGAGGGCTTAACTTCTGTGTTCGGAATGGGAACAGGTGAGCCCCTCTGCTAAAACCACCCTAAAGGTTGTTTTGTACAAAAGGATGTACAGTATATTTATATTATTGTATTTTGTATTAATGTAAATTGTATTCACAATGATTATAATCGTTAATACTTTTTACAGCTCTACATTTTACAATAATTATCGATAAAAACGTTCACAAAGAGAGAACCTTGTTGTGCAATTGAGCACTATGCCAATTAGGCAATAAATCTACGGGTAATTAGTACTACTCGGCTATGACATTACTGTCTTTACACCTATAGCCTATCAACGTCGTCATCTCCAACGACCCTTAAAAGATGTCTCATCTTGAGGCAGGTTTCGCACTTATATGCTTTCAGTGCTTATCCTTTCCAAACGTAGCTACTCAGCGGTGCACCTGGCGGTACAACTGATACACCAGAGGTTTGTTCAAATCGGTCCTCTCGTACTAGATTCAAGCCCTCTCAAACATCTAACGCCCGCAATAGATAGAGACCGAACTGTCTCACGACGTTCTGAACCCAGCTCGCGTGCCACTTTAATGGGCGAACAGCCCAACCCTTGGGACCTTCTCCAGCCCCAGGATGTGACGAGCCGACATCGAGGTGCCGAACCTCCCCGTCGATATGAGCTCTTGGGGGAGACTAGCCTGTTATCCCCGGAGTACCTTTTATCCTATGAGCGATGGCCCTTCCATACGGAACCACCGGATCACTATGTCCTGCTTTCGCACCTGATCGACTTGTAGGTCTCACAGTCAAGCACCCTTATGCCATTACACTCTACGCACGGTTACCAAGCGTGCTGAGGGTACCTTTGAAAGCCTCCGTTACTCTTTTGGAGGCGACCACCCCAGTCAAACTACCCACCACGCAATGTCCTTCTAAAAGAAGTTAGGCTCCAAGTAAGTAAAGGGTGGTATTTCAACGTTGACTCCACAAACACTAGCGTGCCTGCTTCAAAGTCTCCCACCTATCCTACACATTACTTACTCAAAGTCAATACGAAGTTATAGTAAAGGTTCACAGGGTCTTTTCGTCCCATTGCGGGTACTCGGCATCTTCACCGAGACTACAATTTCACAGAGCTCATGGTTGAGACAGTGCCCAGATCGTTACACCATTCGTGCAGGTCGGAACTTACCCGACAAGGAATTTCGCTACCTTAGGACCGTTATAGTTACGGCCGCCGTTTACTGGGGCTTCAGTCAAACGCTTCGCATTGCTGCTAACGCCCTTCCTTAACCTTCCAGCACCGGGCAGGTGTCAGACCCTATACAGCATCTTTCGATTTAGCAGAGTCCTGTGTTTTTGATAAACAGTCGCCTGGGCCTCTTCACTGCGGCCAGCATTGCTGCTGGCGTCTCTTCTTCCGAAGTTACGAGACTATTTTGCCTAGTTCCTTAACCATGATTCACTCTAGCACCTTAGGATTCTCTCCTCGACTACCTGTGTCGGTTTATGGTACGGGTTGCTTCACTTCGGCTTTTCTTGGAAGCACTTTCCTTACAGCAGCTTCGCCCGAAGGCTAGGCCTTGACTATTCCGTCAGTCTCCAGTAAGTACGGCACTCCGTCCCCTTTTTAGTGTGAGCAAGTTAGGGAATATTAACCCTATGTCCATCCACTACCCCTTTCGGGTTCGCGTTAGGTCCCGACTAACCCTCAGCTGATTAGCATGGCTGAGGAATCCTTAGTCTTTCGGTGAGCGGGTTTCTCGCCCGCTTTATCGTTACTTATGCCTACATTTTCTTTTCTATCCGCTCCACAATACCTCACGATACTGCTTCGGCGCAAATAGAATGCTCCCCTACCAGATGTACTAATGTACAAATCCATAGCTTCGGTAATATGCTTATGCCCGATTATTATCCATGCCGGACCGCTCGACTAGTGAGCTGTTACGCACTCTTTAAATGAATGGCTGCTTCCAAGCCAACATCCTAGCTGTCAATGCAGTCCAACCGCGTTATTTCAACTTAGCATATATTTTGGGACCTTAGCTGTTGGTCTGGGTTCTTTCCCTCTCGGACACGGACCTTAGCACCCGCGCCCTCACTGCTGAGAAACATTTATTAGCATTCGGAGTTTGTCAGGAATTGGTAGGATTTGACTCCCCCGCATCCAATCAGTAGCTCTACCTCTAATAAACTTGTCTCAACGCTGCACCTAAATGCATTTCGGGGAGTACGAGCTATCTCCCAGTTTGATTGGCCTTTCACCCCTACCCACAGGTCATCCGAAGACTTTTCAACGTCAACCGGTTCGGTCCTCCACTTTGTGTTACCAAAGCTTCAACCTGCCCATGGGTAGATCACAAGGTTTCGCGTCTAATCCTACTAACTAAGCGCCCTATTCAGACTCGCTTTCGCTCCGGCTCCGGACCTTAAGTCCTTAACCTCGCTAGTAAAATTAACTCGTAGGCTCATTATGCAAAAGGCACGCCGTCACCCAACTTGTGGGCTCCGACCGCTTGTAGGCGTACGGTTTCAGGTTCTATTTCACCCTTCTATTCGAAGTGCTTTTCACCTTTCCTTCACAGTACTAGTTCACTATCGGTCTTTCAGGAGTATTTAGCCTTGGAGGATGGTCCCCCCATATTCAGACAGGATTTCACGTGTCCCGCCCTACTCATTTATCATCCAAATATGCCTTTCATATACCGGGCTATCACCGTCTATGGCTGTTCTTTCCAGAACATTCTATTAAACATATAAAGACTTTTGGGCTAATCCGCTTTCGCTCGCCGCTACTTACGGAATCTCTTCGATTTCTTTTCCTCCGGGTACTTAGATGTTTCAGTTCTCCGGGTTTGCTCTCCTTGCGGAGTGACTGGTCTTCAACCAGCCGGGTTGCCCCATTCGGACATCTCGGGATCAATTCGTGTGTGCCGATCCCCCGAGCTTTTCGCAGCTTACCACGTCCTTCTTCGCCTCTGAAAGCCTAGGCATCCGCCATACGCCCTTAACGATTTCTTTCCTAATTATTAATTAGTTCAGTATTTTTATTGCTTGGTATCGCTACCAAGCGGTATTCTTATAAACTCAAGTGCTCAAGTGCACTCGGTTTTCTCTTTGTGATGTTCTTATCGTTAATGTCAATGATCTTTTATCTTCTTACTCAACTGATGAACAGATATTGTTTTTGGCTCTATCCGTAACTTTTAAATCAGTCTCGTAAAACAGTAATATATAAGAGAGTCGAACTCTTTACACTCAATAATGCATTCATTATTATAGTGCCGGACCCTATCGTCCATAAATCTTGTCTTTCGTAAATGTATAATCTTCTGTTCTTGTTACATCTCTGTAACTCTTTTTATTACTTTCCAGTAATTGTGGAGAATAAGGGAGTCGAACCCTTGACCTCCTGCGTGCAAGGCAGGCGCTCTAGCCAGCTGAGCTAATTCCCCTCTATTAATTAGTAGTCTCGGGCAGGCTCGAACTGCCGACCTCTACATTATCAGTGTAGCGCTCTAACCAGCTGAGCTACGAGACTCTTTATGAGTGATATTTGACGAATAATAAACGATTACTCTCTATCATTCTTCAAGATTCTCTATCTCTCTGTTCCCTCTTACTAATCTTTAGGGGTATATTGTTATATAAGCAACCAAAGTAAACCAAAGCTTTTTCAAGTATAAAAAACTTAATTTTGTTTATCGTCTAAAAGACGCTCTAAAATGAGATGTTCCAGCCGCACCTTCCGGTACGGCTACCTTGTTACGACTTAGCCCTAGTTACCTGTTTTACCCTAGGCAGCTCCTGTTACGGTCACCGACTTCAGGTACCCCAGACTTCCATGGCTTGACGGGCGGTGTGTACAAGGCCCGGGAACGTATTCACCGCGCCATGGCTGATGCGCGATTACTAGCGATTCCAGCTTCATAGAGTCGAGTTGCAGACTCCAATCCGAACTGAGACCAGCTTTCGAGATTCGCATCCAGTCACCTGGTAGCTGCCCTCTGTACTGGCCATTGTAGCACGTGTGTGGCCCAAGACGTAAGGGCCGTGATGATTTGACGTCATCCCCACCTTCCTCTCTACTTGCGTAGGCAGTCTCACTAGAGTCCTCAACTGAATGTTAGCAACTAGTGACAGGGGTTGCGCTCGTTGCAGGACTTAACCTAACACCTCACGGCACGAGCTGACGACAACCATGCAGCACCTTGAAAAATGTCCGAAGAAGGATCTATTTCTAAATCTGTCATTTCCCATTTAAGTCTTGGTAAGGTTCCTCGCGTATCATCGAATTAAACCACATGCTCCACCGCTTGTGCGGGCCCCCGTCAATTCCTTTGAGTTTCATTCTTGCGAACGTACTCCCCAGGTGGCTAACTTATCACTTTCGCTTAGTCTCTGAAGCGCAAGGCCCCAAAAACGAGTTAGCATCGTTTACGGCGTGGACTACCAGGGTATCTAATCCTGTTCGCTCCCCACGCTTTCGTCCATCAGCGTCAGTTAAGACTTGGTAACCTGCCTTCGCAATTGGTGTTCTAAGTAATATCTATGCATTTCACCGCTACACTACTTATTCCAGCTACCTCAATCTCACTCAAGACCCGCAGTATCAATGGCAGTTTCATAGTTAAGCTATGAGATTTCACCACTGACTTACGGATCCGCCTACGGACCCTTTAAACCCAATAAATCCGGATAACGCTTGCACCCTCCGTATTACCGCGGCTGCTGGCACGGAGTTAGCCGGTGCTTATTCATACTGTACCTTCAGCTACTTACACGTAAGTAGGTTTATCCCAGTATAAAAGAAGTTTACAACCCATAGGGCCTTAGTCCTTCACGCGGGATGGCTGGATCAGGCTCTCACCCATTGTCCAATATTCCTCACTGCTGCCTCCCGTAGGAGTCTGGTCCGTGTCTCAGTACCAGTGTGGGGGATCACCCTCTCAGGCCCCCTAAAGATCACTGACTTGGTGAGCCGTTACCTCACCAACTATCTAATCTTGCGCGTGCCCATCTCTATCCACCGGAGTTTTCAATATCTTACGATGCCGTAAAATATATTATGGGGTATTAATCTTCCTTTCGAAAGGCTATCCCCCAGATAAAGGCAGGTTGCACACGTGTTCCGCACCCGTGCGCCGCTCTCAAAGATCCGAAGATCTTCTACCGCTCGGCTTGCATGTGTTAGGCCTCCCGCTAGCGTTCATCCTGAGCCAGGATCAAACTCTCCATTGTATGTTTGTTTGTCCTTATACTCAAACTCAATTTAAAATTGACGCTTTGGTTTTCTTAATTTGGTTGTTATATGTTATGTCAATGAACTGCGTTCTGTTCGCTTCCTCAGGATTCTAATCTGTCATTGTTGACCCTGATTTGCGAGTGCAAAAGTAAAAAGTTTTTTCCAAACTACCAAAACTTTTTTAAAGTTTTTTTTCGTTACTCGAAAAGTGTTTTGATAATCTTTTAAACCGTTCTCCTACGCTTCCCAATCTCTCGATTTGGGTTTGCAAAGATAAAGTTTCCTTTTTAAACCTACAAGTCTTTTTTTTAATATTTAATACCCTTTACAAGTCTTAAAATATATCATTCCCTATAGGACTCCTGCGCTGCTCTTTCTTAAAGCGGTTGCAAAAATAGGAACTTTTTCCGACACCACAACTATATTCACAAATTTTAAACAAACATTTAAGTACCAAACTGGTTATCAGTGAGATTAATTTTAAATGAATAAGGGTACTAGTAGCAGCCCGTGTTTCTTATTAACGGACAAGAGTAATAGCAGAGTACTTTTATGAAAGTGAAAAAACAGTAAATAACTGCAAAATCGTAATTGTTTCGTTTTAAAATATCATCATAATCCGAAAACTAGCTGCCAAAGAAAAAGACAATCGATGAGGATTGTCTTTTTTAATATTATTATTTTAGAATTTAATTCTGATTTTAGAATCTGTAACCAAACGAAATTCCAGATCTTACGCCAAGCCACTTGGAATCCAAATCAATCACCGCACCGGAAGAGTCTGTGCTTACTTTATAATCAAATAAACTTATATCCAGGTCCTCTATATCCTGTTTCAGCTGGTTCTGCTCATATGGTGTAAGCGGACGGGACGATCTTCCTGTTATACTCCCACTAGCACCTCCATAATGACCGCCTATAAACCAAACATCCAAAACCCAATTGTCCTTCCTGCCCAACAACCACTGAGCTCCTATAAGTAATCCTATTATTCGAAGAAATCCTGCTTATAGATCTTATCTCTTTTTATTTAAATTATTGATACTGGAGACTTTTAGATCATATTAAGAATTATCATTCTTTTTTCACATTCGAAGAATGAAAGGAAACTTAATCAAAAACTATGGACTTCGAACTTGGAAATAAATTATTCTGTGCTATTTTGATTCAAGAAACAGTTAAGTTTAAGAAGTTCTGATATAAGCTTACCCTACTTTAAGGTAGATTTAAAGTATCATTAATGAGGTTTTACAAAATAATTAGATCTCATTAGCCATACAGAGTGTCATTAAAAAGTATCAATTTTATTCTATCTGGCTGGATTGATTTCTTTATTATAAAACAAAAAAAACTCCTTCATTCAATAAAGAATGAAGGAGTTAAAAAAAACTGGCGGCGACCTACTCTCCCGCTTTCGCAGTACCATCGGCGCTAGAGGGCTTAACTTCTGTGTTCGGAATGGGAACAGGTGAGCCCCTCTGCTAAAACCACCCTAAAGGTTGTTTTGTACAAAAGGATGTACAGTATATTTATATTATTGTATTTTGTATTAATGTAAATTGTATTCACAATGATTATAATCGTTAATACTTTTTACAGCTCTACATTTTACAATAATTATCGATAAAAACGTTCACAAAGAGAGAACCTTGTTGTGCAATTGAGCACTATGCCAATTAGGCAATAAATCTACGGGTAATTAGTACTACTCGGCTATGACATTACTGTCTTTACACCTATAGCCTATCAACGTCGTCATCTCCAACGACCCTTAAAAGATGTCTCATCTTGAGGCAGGTTTCGCACTTATATGCTTTCAGTGCTTATCCTTTCCAAACGTAGCTACTCAGCGGTGCACCTGGCGGTACAACTGATACACCAGAGGTTTGTTCAAATCGGTCCTCTCGTACTAGATTCAAGCCCTCTCAAACATCTAACGCCCGCAATAGATAGAGACCGAACTGTCTCACGACGTTCTGAACCCAGCTCGCGTGCCACTTTAATGGGCGAACAGCCCAACCCTTGGGACCTTCTCCAGCCCCAGGATGTGACGAGCCGACATCGAGGTGCCGAACCTCCCCGTCGATATGAGCTCTTGGGGGAGACTAGCCTGTTATCCCCGGAGTACCTTTTATCCTATGAGCGATGGCCCTTCCATACGGAACCACCGGATCACTATGTCCTGCTTTCGCACCTGATCGACTTGTAGGTCTCACAGTCAAGCACCCTTATGCCATTACACTCTACGCACGGTTACCAAGCGTGCTGAGGGTACCTTTGAAAGCCTCCGTTACTCTTTTGGAGGCGACCACCCCAGTCAAACTACCCACCACGCAATGTCCTTCTAAAAGAAGTTAGGCTCCAAGTAAGTAAAGGGTGGTATTTCAACGTTGACTCCACAAACACTAGCGTGCCTGCTTCAAAGTCTCCCACCTATCCTACACATTACTTACTCAAAGTCAATACGAAGTTATAGTAAAGGTTCACAGGGTCTTTTCGTCCCATTGCGGGTACTCGGCATCTTCACCGAGACTACAATTTCACAGAGCTCATGGTTGAGACAGTGCCCAGATCGTTACACCATTCGTGCAGGTCGGAACTTACCCGACAAGGAATTTCGCTACCTTAGGACCGTTATAGTTACGGCCGCCGTTTACTGGGGCTTCAGTCAAACGCTTCGCATTGCTGCTAACGCCCTTCCTTAACCTTCCAGCACCGGGCAGGTGTCAGACCCTATACAGCATCTTTCGATTTAGCAGAGTCCTGTGTTTTTGATAAACAGTCGCCTGGGCCTCTTCACTGCGGCCAGCATTGCTGCTGGCGTCTCTTCTTCCGAAGTTACGAGACTATTTTGCCTAGTTCCTTAACCATGATTCACTCTAGCACCTTAGGATTCTCTCCTCGACTACCTGTGTCGGTTTATGGTACGGGTTGCTTCACTTCGGCTTTTCTTGGAAGCACTTTCCTTACAGCAGCTTCGCCCGAAGGCTAGGCCTTGACTATTCCGTCAGTCTCCAGTAAGTACGGCACTCCGTCCCCTTTTTAGTGTGAGCAAGTTAGGGAATATTAACCCTATGTCCATCCACTACCCCTTTCGGGTTCGCGTTAGGTCCCGACTAACCCTCAGCTGATTAGCATGGCTGAGGAATCCTTAGTCTTTCGGTGAGCGGGTTTCTCGCCCGCTTTATCGTTACTTATGCCTACATTTTCTTTTCTATCCGCTCCACAATACCTCACGATACTGCTTCGGCGCAAATAGAATGCTCCCCTACCAGATGTACTAATGTACAAATCCATAGCTTCGGTAATATGCTTATGCCCGATTATTATCCATGCCGGACCGCTCGACTAGTGAGCTGTTACGCACTCTTTAAATGAATGGCTGCTTCCAAGCCAACATCCTAGCTGTCAATGCAGTCCAACCGCGTTATTTCAACTTAGCATATATTTTGGGACCTTAGCTGTTGGTCTGGGTTCTTTCCCTCTCGGACACGGACCTTAGCACCCGCGCCCTCACTGCTGAGAAACATTTATTAGCATTCGGAGTTTGTCAGGAATTGGTAGGATTTGACTCCCCCGCATCCAATCAGTAGCTCTACCTCTAATAAACTTGTCTCAACGCTGCACCTAAATGCATTTCGGGGAGTACGAGCTATCTCCCAGTTTGATTGGCCTTTCACCCCTACCCACAGGTCATCCGAAGACTTTTCAACGTCAACCGGTTCGGTCCTCCACTTTGTGTTACCAAAGCTTCAACCTGCCCATGGGTAGATCACAAGGTTTCGCGTCTAATCCTACTAACTAAGCGCCCTATTCAGACTCGCTTTCGCTCCGGCTCCGGACCTTAAGTCCTTAACCTCGCTAGTAAAATTAACTCGTAGGCTCATTATGCAAAAGGCACGCCGTCACCCAACTTGTGGGCTCCGACCGCTTGTAGGCGTACGGTTTCAGGTTCTATTTCACCCTTCTATTCGAAGTGCTTTTCACCTTTCCTTCACAGTACTAGTTCACTATCGGTCTTTCAGGAGTATTTAGCCTTGGAGGATGGTCCCCCCATATTCAGACAGGATTTCACGTGTCCCGCCCTACTCATTTATCATCCAAATATGCCTTTCATATACCGGGCTATCACCGTCTATGGCTGTTCTTTCCAGAACATTCTATTAAACATATAAAGACTTTTGGGCTAATCCGCTTTCGCTCGCCGCTACTTACGGAATCTCTTCGATTTCTTTTCCTCCGGGTACTTAGATGTTTCAGTTCTCCGGGTTTGCTCTCCTTGCGGAGTGACTGGTCTTCAACCAGCCGGGTTGCCCCATTCGGACATCTCGGGATCAATTCGTGTGTGCCGATCCCCCGAGCTTTTCGCAGCTTACCACGTCCTTCTTCGCCTCTGAAAGCCTAGGCATCCGCCATACGCCCTTAACGATTTCTTTCCTAATTATTAATTAGTTCAGTATTTTTATTGCTTGGTATCGCTACCAAGCGGTATTCTTATAAACTCAAGTGCTCAAGTGCACTCGGTTTTCTCTTTGTGATGTTCTTATCGTTAATGTCAATGATCTTTTATCTTCTTACTCAACTGATGAACAGATATTGTTTTTGGCTCTATCCGTAACTTTTAAATCAGTCTCGTAAAACAGTAATATATAAGAGAGTCGAACTCTTTACACTCAATAATGCATTCATTATTATAGTGCCGGACCCTATCGTCCATAAATCTTGTCTTTCGTAAATGTATAATCTTCTGTTCTTGTTACATCTCTGTAACTCTTTTTATTACTTTCCAGTAATTGTGGAGAATAAGGGAGTCGAACCCTTGACCTCCTGCGTGCAAGGCAGGCGCTCTAGCCAGCTGAGCTAATTCCCCTCTATTAATTAGTAGTCTCGGGCAGGCTCGAACTGCCGACCTCTACATTATCAGTGTAGCGCTCTAACCAGCTGAGCTACGAGACTCTTTATGAGTGATATTTGACGAATAATAAACGATTACTCTCTATCATTCTTCAAGATTCTCTATCTCTCTGTTCCCTCTTACTAATCTTTAGGGGTATATTGTTATATAAGCAACCAAAGTAAACCAAAGCTTTTTCAAGTATAAAAAACTTAATTTTGTTTATCGTCTAAAAGACGCTCTAAAATGAGATGTTCCAGCCGCACCTTCCGGTACGGCTACCTTGTTACGACTTAGCCCTAGTTACCTGTTTTACCCTAGGCAGCTCCTGTTACGGTCACCGACTTCAGGTACCCCAGACTTCCATGGCTTGACGGGCGGTGTGTACAAGGCCCGGGAACGTATTCACCGCGCCATGGCTGATGCGCGATTACTAGCGATTCCAGCTTCATAGAGTCGAGTTGCAGACTCCAATCCGAACTGAGACCAGCTTTCGAGATTCGCATCCAGTCACCTGGTAGCTGCCCTCTGTACTGGCCATTGTAGCACGTGTGTGGCCCAAGACGTAAGGGCCGTGATGATTTGACGTCATCCCCACCTTCCTCTCTACTTGCGTAGGCAGTCTCACTAGAGTCCTCAACTGAATGTTAGCAACTAGTGACAGGGGTTGCGCTCGTTGCAGGACTTAACCTAACACCTCACGGCACGAGCTGACGACAACCATGCAGCACCTTGAAAAATGTCCGAAGAAGGATCTATTTCTAAATCTGTCATTTCCCATTTAAGTCTTGGTAAGGTTCCTCGCGTATCATCGAATTAAACCACATGCTCCACCGCTTGTGCGGGCCCCCGTCAATTCCTTTGAGTTTCATTCTTGCGAACGTACTCCCCAGGTGGCTAACTTATCACTTTCGCTTAGTCTCTGAAGCGCAAGGCCCCAAAAACGAGTTAGCATCGTTTACGGCGTGGACTACCAGGGTATCTAATCCTGTTCGCTCCCCACGCTTTCGTCCATCAGCGTCAGTTAAGACTTGGTAACCTGCCTTCGCAATTGGTGTTCTAAGTAATATCTATGCATTTCACCGCTACACTACTTATTCCAGCTACCTCAATCTCACTCAAGACCCGCAGTATCAATGGCAGTTTCATAGTTAAGCTATGAGATTTCACCACTGACTTACGGATCCGCCTACGGACCCTTTAAACCCAATAAATCCGGATAACGCTTGCACCCTCCGTATTACCGCGGCTGCTGGCACGGAGTTAGCCGGTGCTTATTCATACTGTACCTTCAGCTACTTACACGTAAGTAGGTTTATCCCAGTATAAAAGAAGTTTACAACCCATAGGGCCTTAGTCCTTCACGCGGGATGGCTGGATCAGGCTCTCACCCATTGTCCAATATTCCTCACTGCTGCCTCCCGTAGGAGTCTGGTCCGTGTCTCAGTACCAGTGTGGGGGATCACCCTCTCAGGCCCCCTAAAGATCACTGACTTGGTGAGCCGTTACCTCACCAACTATCTAATCTTGCGCGTGCCCATCTCTATCCACCGGAGTTTTCAATATCTTACGATGCCGTAAAATATATTATGGGGTATTAATCTTCCTTTCGAAAGGCTATCCCCCAGATAAAGGCAGGTTGCACACGTGTTCCGCACCCGTGCGCCGCTCTCAAAGATCCGAAGATCTTCTACCGCTCGGCTTGCATGTGTTAGGCCTCCCGCTAGCGTTCATCCTGAGCCAGGATCAAACTCTCCATTGTATGTTTGTTTGTCCTTATACTCAAACTCAATTTAAAATTGACGCTTTGGTTTTCTTAATTTGGTTGTTATATGTTATGTCAATGAACTGCGTTCTGTTCGCTTCCTCAGGATTCTAATCTGTCATTGTTGACCCTGATTTGCGAGTGCAAAAGTAAAAAGTTTTTTCCAAACTACCAAAACTTTTTTAAAGTTTTTTTTCGTTACTCGAAAAGTGTTTTGATAATCTTTTAAACCGTTCTCCTACGCTTCCCAATCTCTCGATTTGGGTTTGCAAAGATAAAGTTTCCTTTTTAAACCTACAAGTCTTTTTTTTAATATTTAATACCCTTTACAAGTCTTAAAATATATCATTCCCTATAGGACTCCTGCGCTGCTCTTTCTTAAAGCGGTTGCAAAAATAGGAACTTTTTCCGACACCACAACTATATTCACAAATTTTAAACAAACATTTAAGTACCAAACTGGTTATCAGTGAGATTAATTTTAAATGAATAAGGGTACTAGTAGCAGCCCGTGTTTCTTATTAACGGACAAGAGTAATAGCAGAGTACTTTTATGAAAGTGAAAAAACAGTAAATAACTGCAAAATCGTAATTGTTTCGTTTTAAAATATCATCATAATCCGAAAACTAGCTGCCAAAGAAAAAGACAATCGATGAGGATTGTCTTTTTTAATATTATTATTTTAGAATTTAATTCTGATTTTAGAATCTGTAACCAAACGAAATTCCAGATCTTACGCCAAGCCACTTGGAATCCAAATCAATCACCGCACCGGAAGAGTCTGTGCTTACTTTATAATCAAATAAACTTATATCCAGGTCCTCTATATCCTGTTTCAGCTGGTTCTGCTCATATGGTGTAAGCGGACGGGACGATCTTCCTGTTATACTCCCACTAGCACCTCCATAATGACCGCCTATAAACCAAACATCCAAAACCCAATTGTCCTTCCTGCCCAACAACCACTGAGCTCCTATAAGTAATCCTAGATTATTAGAATTAGTCTTGCCATTAAAAGAAATTGGGATTTTACTATTCCCACTAGCAATTGGATCTTCTGATGTATATCGGTAAGTAAGATTGTCTATATTAAAATGAGAATATCTGTAGTAAGGTGCCACATAAAATCCGTGACCGTAGCCTTTACCAAGATAAAATCTAGGTTCTATGGTAAGATTGCTTCCTCCTAATTTTATATTGTCAACATTCTCGTCTTTGATTACTTCATCAATTAATGGTACTTGTCCACCTGGTATGAAGCCGTATGAAACCTGGACGGAGAATCTTTTGGTAATAAGCCTTTCATAAGCGAACTGATAATTGCGGAATGCAATAGATGTAAGGTTCATCTTTACGAGATTCATCTTTTCCTGGTCATCTCTTTGTTGTGCATTAGCAATAAATGAACAAATAAAGGATAATGTAATTAATAGCCTTTTCATAACTTAGATTTTTTCAAATATATAAAATAATTGACTTATTAGTAAGAATAATATTTTAAAATTACTTAATTGATTGATTCAGAAAGTAATCTTGCAATGCTTTCCTTTGATTGGTCGTCAAATTAGCTTCTGGGTGATAACTTATATAGGAAGGTAATGGCATCTGCAAATCCCGGACAGTGGCTATGGTTTTCTCAATCGCATTTTGTTTGATGTCCTTATTGTAAGAACCCCACTCAGAAAAGTTGAGATGTTTCCGTCCGTCATTGATATGATCTTTTATCGTCCAAGAAATTGGAGCAACGTAAGCATAATTAGGATATGTGGTTTCGTTGGAATGACAATCGTAGCAGGCATTCTTCAAAATTGTTTTTATATTCTCCGGCGTTTCGTTGATATCAACAAAATTATCTTTTTTATTGACTGCCTTATTTACCCTGTCAACTGGAATTAGCTGAATTCCTAAAAATACGACAGCAATCCAAAAAATTATCTTTTTCAATTTGCTGGCTGCTCTTCTAAATTAAGATCCCAATTTTCATTGATTTCCCACATTGGACGGATATTAATCTTGCTCATCACTTCTTTTTCTCCAGCTTTTTTGAACAAATAGACATCTTCGGCAATGGCTTCTGTTGCAAAATCAGAACTATCCCAGATTCCGTTTTCATTATTATCAACCAAAATTCTTAATTTGTAGCTTCCTGGTTTTAGATTTATGAATTTCACGTCTGCCTGATTGGTGTACTGTTGGTAGGCAGGTTCATTTTTATCATCCAATAATTGAATCCAAAACTTCTGTACAGGAACATTTTTTATGTGCGCGGAAAAACTACCGAAATCTTCCAGTTTTGAAACTTCAAAATCGAAACGCACACTTTCGCTGGATCTGTTATAAAAGGAGCTCAATGTGTTTTTTGGGACTGTCAGCTGATACTTTTTTCCGATGACGAAATTTGATTTGACGATAACCTGTGTAGAATCCAATTCAGAAATACTGGCTGTGAAGTTTTGAGAGATACTGTCGGACACCAATTTCCAATTTTCCGGTTGAATCCTGGTAATAATGTAATTTGATGAAAATCTAAAATCTGTCTCAGGTGCCAATTTATTTGAAAACGGATTTGAAATCGTCATATCTTCTTTTGTCGGTTTTTTGTAAAAGATAGAAACCGTGTCTTGCTTGGAACCTGTATCATACGAGAATCTTAAGTTCTCACTTACGCTTGCTCCTATGTTTTCCTTGGCTGCATCAAACCAGATTTTCACAGAATCCGATTTAGATTTATGGGTGATTTTGTAATCTGCCGGTTTTTCTCCTACGGTTTTAGCAATTACTTTGTCGGGATTTCCGTCGAATGTCATCAGAACACCTCCCGTAGAAACAGACATTTCTTTGTATTTAACTTCTTTTTTGGAAGGAAATGCTTTTAATTTTAATCCAGAGATACTTGCCTGAAGGTCGATCACTTCTTTTTGAAATGCCACATTTTCTTTTCCCGTATCGTAAATCGAGTTTGAATTCTCATCATCAAAACCAACAATTCTGTACTTTCCTGGAGTCAAATAATTTAATTCAAAATAACCATCTGCGTCTGCCTTTGAAATGTAATATGGTTTTTGACGATAATTCATCGTGTCTTTTACCTGATAAAGCCCAATGACAAGATTTTTCTCTTTACCTTCATTATTCTTTTCATTTCCTAAAGCATCGGAAATGGTTCCGCTGATGTAGAGATCATCCAACTTTTCACCTGTAGAAAATGCAAAATTGAAATAAGGCAAAACATTACTTTCATTGAGATCTACAATCGAGTTCCCAAAATTGAAATTATAAGTTGTATTGGCCTGAAGCGTATCTTTCCATTGTATTTCCAAATATCTGTTTCCTGTAGCTGAAGGAATAATCTTGGAATACTGAATCGGCGGGGAAATGATAAGATTTCTGCCCACGTCTTTCAAAGTGATATATTCATCAAAATCAATTCTGAGCTTTTTGATATCTCTTTGAACATTGATTCTCGTTGTATCGATATTTGACCCAATCATTTTTGGTGGAATTGAATCTTTGTCACCGCCAATAGGCGAACCAACTCTGGCACAACTTACCAAAACCAACGATGCAAAAAGCCAAAGAAGAAACTGCTTCATTATTATATATAGATGTTTGAAGTTAGATTTCAGATATTAGACCAAAATCTCAATCAGCAAAAATAAGCAAACTAAAGAAATGTTGCTATTTAAAATATTTTAAAACACAAAGTCTACAAATATTTCGAAATGACCGGAAAGATTTTAAGGCACAAAGTGTTTTAACTTTCTCAAATTTTTGAATTCTCTAGTTTAAATAAAAAAATGAGTTTTAAAAATTAAAACTCATTATAGATATGTTTCAGAATGTCTTTGTCAGCTTCGGTCAACGGGATTTTTCTGCGTTCCATTGCTTTTTCTGCCACCTCATAGGATTTGTCCAATCGGAATTTTTCGTCACCTTTCATTCCGCCCCAAGAAAAACTATCAACAAGATTTGGTGGGAAACCGGATTTGAAAATATTCGAAGCAACACCAACGGTAGTTCCTGTGTTAAGTTGCGTATTAATGGCTGTTTTAGAATGATCGCCCATAATCAATCCACAAAATTGCAAGCCTGTGTCCAGAAATCTCTCTTTCCTGTAATTCCAAAGTTTGACAGAGGCATAATTATTTTTTAGGTTTGATGAATTCGTATCTGCGCCCAGGTTACACCACTCTCCTATTACTGAATTTCCTAAGAATCCATCGTGGCCTTTATTTGAATAGCCGAAGATCACAATATTATTAACTTCGCCGCCAACTTTGGAATGTGGACCAATCGTAGTTCCACCGTAAAGCTTGGTCCCGAGATTGATTTTTGAATCCTCGCAAAGAGCCAATGAACCTCGGATATTAGAGCCTTCCATTATTTCGGCATTTTTTCCTACATAGATTTTTCCGGTTTTGCAATTAAGCGTTGAAAATTCTACAACTGCTCCTTCTTCAATGAACAGATTTTCTTTTTCCCCGATGAATCCGTTGGTTGAAGATAATTCTTGAGACGTTTTTCCTCTCGTTACCAATTCAAAATCGAAATTGATGGCGAAATCATTATGAGAAAAGATGTCGGTCAGTTTTTCTATAAATAATAATTTCTCCGTGATATCAGTCATTTTATTGATCTGATTCAGAGAAAAATTATCCATATTGATATTAGCGACAAGAACTTCGTTATCATAAACCAAAGCTTCACCTGGCTGAAGTTCTTTGATCTGCTTCAAAACCTCATCTGATGGGAAAAAGTTAGGAACGATGAAAAGACTTTGCTTCGGTTCCGGTTTCCTGAATTTTTCCTGCAGGTAATTTTCCGTGATATAGAAAACCTCATCTATATCAAGAAGTTTTTTCCATCTTTCCGAAAAAGTCAGGATTCCCATTCGCATTTCTGCAACTGGTCTTGTAAAAGTGAGTGGAAGGAAATCTTCCCAATATTGTGCGTCTGAAAAAACGAGTTGCATTTTTGTTGGATGTTAGTTGTTAGATGTCAGATGTTAGACAGAAGCAGAAAAAATGTAATTTCAAACTTCTAAAGTTCAACTTCTAAGGAAGCAAAAATAACAAAAAAACCTCTCGGAAATCCGAAAGGTTTTGATTTTTATAAAAATTGGCTAAGATTATTTAGCGAATTTTTTGTATTTGTTCATGAATTTGTCTACTCTACCAGCAGTATCAACCAATTTAGTTTTACCTGTGTAGAAAGGGTGAGAAGTAGAAGAGATCTCCATTTTGATCAATGGGTATTCTGTTCCTTCGAATTCGATAGTATCTTTTGTATCAGCAGTAGATTTGCAAAGGAAAGTCTCCTCGTTACTCATATCTTTGAAAACTACCAATCTATAGTTACTTGGGTGGATATCTTTTTTCATTTTCAGAAGTTTTAAAATTATTGTTTAAATATATGAGCATCGGACTAATGGATCCAGCAACTCTGGTTTTGAGGATGCAAAAATAGGAAAACTTTTTTATTCTGCAAATTTTTATCCTCTAATAATAGAAAAAAGTCAAAGAAAAGCGACGCAACACATTATGACAGAAAATTAACCTAGGTTAATTAATTATTATTTTTGATACATATTCATCAATAATTGTTTATTAATATGAATTTTATAGAATAGTTTCTTTATTTTTATCCCAAACTAAAAATATTGAAAATCCTATGGCAATCTTGACCTATGAGAATTATACCACAGCCGTAAAAAGTTGGGCAGAGGTAAAATCTAATTATTCTGATATACAAAAAGTTATATCTCCGGAAAAAGTCTTCATCCTATCACGCGAACAGATCGAATGGTTTGATAAAGAAAATGAAGCTGAAACGTATTTCCGTGCAGACATCGGAGTTTGGGAAGACAATTTGGTAATGATTCTCACACCGAGAACCAACGCAGGCGACGTAAAAACATTAGAAAATTACGAATTCTGCCCGCTGCAATTCTTGGAAAATGATCTTACATTAAAACAGACCAAAATTTATACAGTAACCAGCACTTATACCCTGACCAAAGACTTAAGCAAAGGCAAGGAAGATTCTGATATGGACTTCCCTCTAATGAATGCGCCTGTGACAGGACAAATAAAAGCTGTGGAAGAAATAGAATCCTGGAAAGAAAATGCAATGGATTATTTGCAACGTGAATCCTTTGAATTTAAAGGACAGAGGATTTTTCAAAGTTTCTATATCCCAAAAGCCGATCTTTTGCATAATAAAGAAAACACGCACGACATTGTTTGCGTTTTTGGATTCAAATATTCTGAGGTGTATCAAAGATTGTTGGCAACGTTAATTTTCATAAGCAATGAAAATGGTGTTGGTTTCGGAGCACCAGGTGCGGTTTATGCGGTGCAAGCCGATCCGAATAACACTTATGACTGGTCCAAGCCAGAACCTCCTTACAATCCTTAAGTGAAAAATCCGTAATTCTTGTGGAACATTTTTTTAAGATTACTGGAAATTTGGCAGATATCTTTATGGGTATCGCCCTTATTTTTGCAGTATTAAAATTCAACCTATTTAATAAAAAAGAAAAATGGTATATCTATTATGCCATTTTCGTTTTTTGTATTGAAATGCTATTATTTTTCAAAATAAAATGGAAAAATGAAATCTTATATCCAATTTATATTTCTGGAGAGTTTTTTCTAATGACCGGAATATTTATCAAAAAGCTTAATCTAAAAAATTATTATTTAATCTTTACTGGAACTTTGAGTTTACTGATCTTATGTTTAAGTCAAATATTACCTCATTTTGAAAATGATTATTCCAAGGCAATCTCAAACTTAGTCATAGTTTCTTTTATTGCTTTTTCATTAATTCAGGAAATTAAAAATTACAGAGATAGAAGTAATTTTTTGTTTATAGATGCTATGGCATTCTTATATTACACCGTCAGTATTTTTATATTTATTTTCCAACATCAACTCGTGACATTCGATCCCAATTATTTCTATATTTTCTGGATCATTAACAATACTTTATTGGCTATTTTTTATTTTACATTTTTATACACTTTTTTCAAATTAAAGAAATAAAACTCAATATCGTCTTTTTGGTTGTGCTGATTCTAGTTTTGATAATCATCATATCCTTTATATTATTAGCTTACAGAACCTTTATCCAAAGAATCATTCAGGAAAAAGACGCTCAGTTCCAAGCTGAGTTGGAATATCAGACACAGCTGACCTTGGAAAATATAAAAGGACAGGAAGATGAGCGAAAAAGAATTGCCATCACCGTGCACGATGATATTGGGAACAGGCTAAATATTCTTTCTCTATGGCTCAATAATCTGGAACCGGAAAATCAGGAAGCTTCCAAGAAAGTCATTAATTCTCAAATTACGGAACTAATAGATTCTACAAGAAACATTTCTCATTCACTTTATCCAGTGAATCTAGAGAAGCTTGGACTCGTTTTGTACTTACAGGAATTGGTAACCAATCTTTCTTACAGACTTAATTTGTCCTTATATATAGACAACAGATACGAAAGAAAGGATATTTTCACAGAAGTGCAGATTTATCGGGTCATTCAGGAATTCACGAGCAATGTAATCAAACATTCTACTGCGGATGAAGTTTCGGTTTATATCAGAAAACATCACAAATGTTTGACAATGATTATTACTGATAATGGACAAAGTTTCGATTACAAAACGGCTGGCAAAGGAATGGGACTTAAAAATATAGAATCCAGAATCGCCTCTGTGAAAGGCATCTACAAATGGAAAAACAAAATCGGAAAAGGTAGCCGAATCATTATTAATATCCCTTTATAAAATTATGAGCAGAAATATAAAACTTGTTTTGGTTGATGATGAGCAACTCATTTTGGAAGGCATCAAAATGTTGCTTTCTGCACAAAAGCATATTTCAGTCGATTTTATGGCAACTGGCGGCGCAGAACTTTTAGCACATTTTGAAACCCTGGCAAAAGATGACTTTCCCGACATCGCAATGATAGATGTACAGATGCAGCCAATGGATGGATTTGAATTGGTGGAAATTCTAAAAAAAAATTATCCCGATCTAAAGATCATTATCCTATCCTCTCATTACAAAAGCAGCGTTTTGGGTTATATGGTAAAATTGGGTGTATCGGCTTTCCTTCCTAAAAATTCCGATAAGAAGACTTTTATAGAAGCCATAGAAATGGTGGATCAAAACGGAATGTACTTCACCAAAGAAGACCACCAGATGCTGCTCTCTTACATGAATACGCCTGCGCGCAAAAAGTCGCTATTTGATAACGAAGAAACACTTTCCAACAGGGAAATAGATGTGGTGAAACTGATCTGTCAGGAAAAAACCAATCAGGAGATTGCAGACATTTTGTTCCTTAGTCCAAGAACTGTGGAAAGCCACCGCCAAAGAATCCTGGATAAAATTGGTGCAAAAAACACAGTGGGAATCGTAATCTATGCAGTGATTAATAATATCCACTCTGTTCCTATCAAATTGTAGTTTTCGAAAATTCAGTATTTCTACGCTATGGCAATCTTACCAATTGTTATTTCTTTGAATGAAGAAAATCGAAAACCATTAGCGCGATGTCTCAACCAATAGAAATAGTCAACTCTACAGATCATATCATAAAAGGCGAAGTCACATATATGACAATCTTCTGTGCCAGTCATTACTTTTTTGTGAAACCAAACTCTACCTGGAGATCAGAAAAACGAGGAATCTGTCCAATCGTAGAAGTCTCCGCTGAAATCAGGAACTCAAGAGGTATCTTCATAGCAAAACCTTATTATTCTGTTGGAACCACCCACAGCAGATTCGAAGTGGTGGAGCTACGTGAGAATGTTTTCAAGGTTGTGCGAATGAGAAACGCAAAAGTTGAGAAACAGATGCTTTTGAAATCTTACGAACATTCTTTTGTAGAACATTAATAAAATAACCTATTCATATTTTTTCTAAGTCTCATCAATTATTTGGTAAGGCTTTTTTTTATCGAAAACTCAGAATCCGTAGAAATACGCAATCTCCAAATTGGTAATTTCCACGCTACCGAAACATCCTACATCTATTTACTTTTGTATTATCAATAAACGAACACAAGCAAACACAATAAAGGTTCTAAAAACAAACAACGATGAGAACTCATTTTGAAATTTAATTAGAGTTAGTTAATTTGATTTCCGAATGAAAACTAAACCGCCTTCCGGATTGGGAAGGTGGTTTTTGTTTTGATGACAAAAATTAAAAAAAAATACTATTTTCGCCATCTAAAAATAACTAATCAATGAAAACCATTTTTACATTCTTAGCTGTAATTGTATCTTTTACAATTTCTTCTCAAATTATAAATATTCCTGATGCTAATTTTAAAGCTTATCTCGTTGGGAATCCTGAAATCAATATAAATGGTGATAGCGAAATACAGTTATTTGAAGCTAACAATTTTACAGGCGAGATTGATTGTCAGGGCAGAAATATCTTAGACTTAACAGGAATCAAACATTTCACACAACTGACAGCACTAAACTGTACATCAAATAAACTGACGCAATTAGATTTATCTAACAACCTAATGCTAAATACTTTGGAGTGTACATTTAATAAATTGACCTCTCTAGATATTTCTAAAAATCAATTATTAAAACAATTAATATGCGTGGGAAACGAGTTAGAAAATCTGGACCTGTCAAAAAATGCGCCGCTGAACTATGTAAACTGTGCAGTCAATAAATTAACTACTTTGGATGTCTCAAAGAACATCAATTTAAACTTTTTGGATGCTTCGGTTAATATGCTTTCCGAATTAGATGTTTCTAAAAACACCGGACTATACCTACTGCATTTTAGTAGTAATCAAATTCATAATATTGATTTATCAAACAATTTAATTTTAATGAGTCTGGACTGTTCCGCAAATCCTATTTCTAATCTGAATCTGGAAAATAATCTTGGTCTAACAAGTCTTTCTTGTTCTAATATTCTTATGAACAACTTTGATATTTCAAAAAAGACTGAATTAAAATATTTTTCTTGTAGGTCTAATAATTTGGAATCATTGGACATATCAAATAATACTAAATTACAAACAATAGATTGCCGAAACAACAAACTTTTTCAATTGGACACGTCAAACAATCCTTTATTACAGGATTTGTATATTTCCGCAAATCAAATCACAACATTAGACTTCTCGAAAAATTTAAATTTGGAGCAGATACACTGTGACAAGAACAAACTAGTTAACCTTGATTTGTCCAAAAATTTGAACCTTACAGTACTCTGGTGTTCTGAGAATCAAATAAAAAATTTAGATCTTTCGAAAAATGAAAAATTGACTAATATAGATTGTGAAAAAAATAATTTAACAAGTCTAAACCTTAAAAACAATCACAATTCTCTTATTTTTCCAACAAATGACTACAGTTACAGAGTATTTAGTACCCTCAACAATACCGAGCTTAAATGTATTCTTGTGGACGATGTTAATTATTCTAATACCTATTGGATAAACAAGGACAGCTGGACAAGCTTTAATACGAACTGCCTCTTAGCAGTAAATGATACTAAGAAAAATGCAATCCAAATCTATCCAAATCCTGTAAAAGATAAATTCAGTATTAATAGTGATGAGAAAATAGAATCAGTAGAAATCTATTCCCAAACAGGACAACTTCTGAAAACTGCAAAATCCAAAGAAGTCAATATTTCTAATCTTTCAAAAGGAAATTACCTTGTAAAAATAAAAACAAACAAAGAGAATATCACTCAGAAAATCATCAAAGAATAAAACGAAAGCCTTTCAAATTTGAAAGGCTTTTTTTGGTAATTATTTATTTTTAAACTGATTGATTGCATTAATAGTAAACTCCGACAGAACCAGTTGTCCGCTTACTGCTGCACGCTCCGTCAAAAGATGGTCCCAGTGGTCCGTTCCTTTCCAAAGAATATTTTTCAATTCGAACATCGCTTCCGGATTTGAAGCTGCCAATTTCTCTGCCAAGATTTGAATTTCAGCATCCATTTCCTCCGTCGTTTCGTACATATCTTGGAACATATTTTTTTCTCTCGCCCATTCAGCGGAATAAAACTCTGTCGCATTGATGGCCAATTGCGCAAAAGCCGAAGTTCCGATTTTCTTTTCTACAACGGGTCCAATCACGAAAGGTCCAATTCCGACCGCCAACTCGCTCAACTTGACCGAAGCGTTTTCCGTTGCAAAAGTGTAATCTGCCGCACACGCGATTCCAACACCACCGCCAACCGCTTTTCCGTGGATTCTGGCGATGATGAGTTTAGGGGATTTTCGCATCGCGTTGATGACATTGGCAAATCCTGAGAAAAAAGTTTTCCCAGTGTCGAAGTCTTGAATGGAAATCAGTTCGTCGAAAGATGCGCCTGCACAAAAGGCTTTTTCGCCACCACTTTTTAGGATGATGACTTTTGCATCTTCATTTTGTCCAAGATTATTGATTTCTTCTACCAGATTTTTAAGTTGCGAACTCGGCATCGAGTTGCTTTGTGGATGGAAAAACTCGATGGTTCCTATTCCGTTTTCTATGGTTGATTTTACGTATGCGTTCATTATTTTAATTTCATTAATATTTCCAAAAGTGGCGAAAGTTTTGTTTCGGGATTTATTTGGTCATTATTCCAAAAACTCATTACACAGCTCACATTTCTGTTTCTAACATTTTCTGCAACATAAAATATAGTCAGAGATTTGCCACCGGACATCCCAGCCAAAGCAGATGTTACTCCTGTAAAGTCATAAACCACTTTTTTAGCTTTTGTTGCAACATTTTCAAAATCAACATCAATTACTTCTTCAGAAATAACTTTGCCGCCTTTTCTTGATTTTGTAATATTCAATTGATTGTCAATGGCTTCTTTGGCATCGTCCAAGGTTTTATGAATAGACCAGTTCATTTCGCCAAGATATGGACATTGAACAGTATTTAGAAATGTCCAGTAACAATTATTATCCAATTCAATATTTCGTCCAGCAAAATTGATTGAGTTAATTTTCATTGGGACAAAATTCTCTGCTGCAATTTTATTTTCAATAATTAGATTTATCAGTTTCTCCTCGGTATCTTTATCTGTCTTTCCGTTTTTGATAAACCATATAACCGTAATTTTCTTATTGTTATTTTCTACAAAATAATAGTTATTAGTTTGAAAGTTATTCTCCGAAATTTTCTGCTGCTTGGATACAAACAAATTATTTTTTGCTACTTGCTCATCTTTTGTTTTAGTATCCGAATCAGAAATCTGGTGTTTCTTTAAAACTTTTTTCAATCCCTTTTCATCAAAAACATTATTGAAGTCTTCGCTTGTAACACTATAACCATCGATATTATACCAAATTTTACCATTGTTATTGAGTGCAGATAGTCTTCCCAAAATATCATTTTCCTGAGAAAAACAGACAGTAAAAAACACAATAAAAAAAGTGAGAAATATTTTTTTCATTAAATTAAATTTGATATTACAATAATATTATTCTTGATTAAGTTTTTTGACCAATGTCAGAATCGTAGCAATCGCGACAGTTTCTCCGGTTTCGTCGTAAACATCCACGAGCCAGCGTACGATTCCTTTGGCAATATCGTCTTCGTCGCGTTTTTCCTGACTGATTTTTTCTTTGCAGGTAAACTTCACGCCAATCGTCATTCCAGGATAAACGGGTTTCACGAAACGGCATTCGTCCAAACCGTAATTCAGTAGAACCGGACCTTTTCTCGGGTCAACAAACAATCCTGCCGCTTTGCTCAAAATGAAATAGCCGTGCGCGACTCTGCCTTCGAAAATAGTTCCTTCCAAAGAGGTTGCGTCCATATGAGCATAAAAATTGTCACCGGAAACATTGGCAAAATTAGTAATATCAGCTTCTGTGACCGTATGTTTTGCCGTGATGTAAGTTTCGCTGACTTTCAGTTCTTCAAAATATTTTCTGAATGGATGAATATTGTCCTCGAACTGTTTTCCGCCGTATTGATATTGTTGCGTGATATTGGTCAAAGTCGTTGGCGAACCTTGAATCGCCGTGCGTTGCATATAATGAAGAACGCCACGTTTTCCGCCCATTTCCTCACCTCCGCCAGCTCTTCCCGGGCCACCGTGAACGAGCATTGGCAAAGGCGAACCGTGACCTGTACTTTCTTTTGCGCAATCAGAATTGAGAATCAAAATCCGCCCGTGCATCGATGCGGCGCCGATGACAAATTCTCTTGCAAAATCGTCATCAGCCGTCACAACAGAACAACAAAGTGAACCTTTTCCCATTCTCGCCAACTCAATCGCTTCATCGATATTATGATAAGGAATAATCGTGCTGACTGGTCCGAAAGCTTCAATGTTATGGCAATCTGTATATTTAAAAGGGTCGGAATTAAGGAATAAAATCGGGGAAATGAACGCGCCTTTGTTTTTGTCCGCACCTTTCACATCGAAATCATCTAGATTTCCGAAAACGATTTCCTGAGTCTTGGATAATTCTTGAACCTTTTCAGAAACTTCCTTCAATTGGTCTCTGTTTGCCAAAGCACCCATTCTCACACCTTCGACATTCGGGTCTCCGATGATAACGGTGGAAAGTTTTTGCCCAAGCGCAATCTGAACATCTTCGACCAAATTGATAGGCACTAAGATCCTTCTCACCGCCGTACATTTTTGTCCGGCTTTGGTTGTCATTTCACGAACAGCTTCTTTGATGAACAAATCAAACTCAGCTGTTCCAGGTTTTGCATCTTCACCCAAAACCATTGCATTCAGGGAATCTGCTTCCAAATTGAAAGGCACAGATTCTTCAAGAATTCTCGGATGAGACTTTAGCATTTTCCCTGTGGAAGCCGAACCTGTAAACGTTACAACATCTTCGCTAGTCACACTTTCCAGAATTCCGTTGGCCGAACCACAAATCAATTGCAGACTTCCTTCGGGTAAAATTTGTGAAGCAATGATTTCTTTAACGACAACTTCCGTCAAAAAACTTGTTGCTGTCGCAGGTTTTACGATTGCAGGAACGCCAGCCAAAAGATTGACCGCGATTTTTTCCAACATTCCCCAAACCGGAAAATTAAACGCATTGATATGAATCGCAACCCCACGTTTCGGCGTGCAAATATGATGTCCGATGAAAGTTCCTTCCTTGGAAAGCTTCACCGATTCGCCATCTATATAATAAGGTAAGTCTGGAAATTGTCTTCGAAGTGATGCATTCGCAAAAAGATTTCCTATTCCACCTTCGATGTCAACCCAGCTATCAGCTTTGGTTGCGCCGGTTGCCCAACTCACTCTGTAGAACGTTTCTTTCTTTTCCAAAAGATGAAAAGCGAGTTTCTTCAACATCAAGCCTCTTTCCTGAAAAGTGAGTTTTCGAAGAGCCGGACCGCCAACTTTTCTGGCATAATCCATCATTTCCGCAAAATCCAAACCTTTGGAAGTCGCCGTTGCCACCAAATCGCCGTTGATGGAATTATATAAAGCCTGCCCTTCTCCCTCTCCTTTTTTCCATCTGCCGAGCGCGTAATTTTCTAGTTGCATAATTTTTAGATTTTAGACTTTTAGATAATAGACGGATAGATGATAGATTTTAAAATGTCTATATTCTATTCGTCTATCATCTATTCGTTTGATTTAAACTTTCTCAATAATCACCGCAAAACCTTGTCCCAAACCAACACACATTGTTGCCAAGGCATATTTTTTATTTTGGTTTTGAAGTTCGTACATCGCGGAATTCAGGATTCTTGCACCACTCATTCCGAGTGGATGTCCAAGTGCAATGGCGCCGCCGTTCGGATTGATTCTGGAATCGTTATCATCCAATCCCCAGGCTCTGATGCAGGCCAAACTTTGTGCAGCGAATGCTTCATTTAATTCAATAATATCAATATCATTAAATGTCAACCCTGCTTTTTGCAATGCCAGTTCTGCGGCTTTTACAGGACCGATTCCCATCAATCTTGGTTCAACACCTACAACAGCGCTGGAAACTATTCTTGCTTTTGGTGTTAATCCAAATTCTTTAATCGCATTTTCCGAAGCCAATAAATTAACTGCTGCACCGTCATTCAAACCAGAAGCATTTCCTGCCGTGACTGTTCCGTCTTTTTTGAACGCTGTTCTTAATTTTGATAAGCCTTCTAAAGTTGTATCATTTTTAGGAAATTCATCTTTATCGAAAATCAAATCTTCACCTTTTCTTTGAGGAATATTGACTGGAACAATTTCTTGAGACAATCTTCCGCTTTCCTGAGCAACTTTCGCTTTATGCTGAGAATTAAAGGCAAACAAATCCTGGTCTTCACGGGAAATCTGGTCACGTTCAGCCAAATTTTCGGCTGTCTCACCCATTGCATCCACGCCGTACATTTCTTTCATTTTCGGATTGATGAATCGCCAGCCGAAAGTCGTATCGTAGATTTTCGCATCGCCTCCAAAAGGATTCTCGGACTTTGAAATCACCAATGGTCCACGCGTCATATTTTCAACACCACCCGAAATCATCAAATCGGCATCGCCAACTTGAATTGCTCTCGCTGCATTAATCGCCGCCGACAAGCCGGAAGCGCAAAGTCTGTTGACCGTTTCTCCGGGAACGTGATAATCCAAACCGGAAAGCAAAGCCGACATTCTTGCGATATTTCGGTTGTCCTCGCCGGCTTGATTGGCGCAACCTAAAACGACATCGTAGATTTTACTTTGGTCGATGTTCGGATTTCTTTCCAATAATTTTTTGATGACAAAAGCCGCCATATCATCGGGACGAACGGAAGATAAACTTCCTTTCAGTTTTCCAATCGGCGTTCGGATGCCATCTATTATATATACTTGGTTCATTGTTGTTGGTTGTTGGTTGTTGGTTGTTGGTTTTTCAGCGAATAATAAATCTATCAACCGAAAACCATCAACCATCAACTAGTTATAAAAAGTTTTATTTTGTTTTACTAAGTTTCTGATAATCGGACTGCATCTGTAGCGGTCTTCGTGGTAGAAATTATAAAGTTCGTCGAGTTCGTTCTGAAGATTTTCCAATCCAAATTTATCTGCCCATTTCAATAAACCTTTTGGATAATTCACGCCTTTTGTCATTGCCAAATCGATGTCTTCTGCTGAAGCTATGTTTAAGGAATAAGCGTCTGAAGCTTCGTTCATAAGCATTACTAAGATTCTTTTGAATATTAATTCTAATAATTCTGGATTTTCATTTGGTTTTGCTTGTTCGGCATCTTGTGAATAATCGTAAAAACCTTTCCCCGATTTTCTTCCTAAGTAGCCTGCTTCGAATAATCTTTTTTGTGTGAATGACGGTTTGAATTTCGGGTCGTAGAAAAACTCTTTGAAGACACTTTCCGTCACTCGGTAATTCACGTCGTGACCAATGAAATCCATCAGTTGAAATGGTCCCATTTTGAATCCGCCTAAACTTGTCATTGCAAAATCAATCGTTGCGCAGTCGGCGATTCCTTCTTCCAAAATCCGAATCGCTTCTCCGTAAAATGGTCTTGCCACACGGTTAACAATAAATCCAGGTGTATCTTTCGCAATCACCGGCAGTTTTTTCCAGCTTTCTACAAGACTTTTCACTTTTGAAATTAATTCTTTATCCGTCTGAACCGCAGGAATAATTTCTACCAAAGCCATCAAAGGCGCCGGATTGAAAAAGTGAATTCCAATCATTCGTTCCGATTTCTGACAAGCCGATGCAATAGATGCAATGGATAAAGATGACGTGTTGGTCGCCAAAATGCAATCTTCGGAAACCAGACTTTCCAGCTTTTTAAACAAATCTTTCTTGATTTCCAAATCTTCAACAATCGCTTCGATGATTAATTCTGAATCTTTCAGTTCTGATAACTTATCGCTCAATCGGATATTATCAAAATAAGTCTCAGCTTCTTCGAATGTCATTTTGCCTTTCTCAGCCAATTTTTGAAACTGTGCTTCGAGGTTTTTTCCGGATTTTTCTATGGCAGTTGGATTGCTGTCGTACAACAAAACCTGGTTTCCCGTTGTTGCCAAAACCTGTGCTATTCCGGTTCCCATTGCGCCACTACCGACTATTCCTATTTTCATTTTTTTTTTGTAAAATGTATGATGTAAAAAGTACAATGACTTTTTTATTTCGTTTTAATTTAACTCCAACAACTATCAACTAACAACCATCAATCACGTTAATGGCATTTAAAATAATCAAAAGGCTCTTTGCAATCATCGCATTGGTACAATGCTTTGCACGCTGTGGAACCAAACTGACTTACCAAATGGGTGTGTTTCGAACTGCAAAGCGGACACTCGACCTCATCTGTTTTTGAAAATAGTTCGTCACCATTTTTTGAATAGACAGGTGGCGCAATGCCATAAGCTTTCAGTTTTTGTTTTCCTTCTTCCGTCATCCAATCGGTTGTCCACGCGGGACTCAACTGGTTTGTTATTTTGATGTTATTGAAACCTTTTTCAATCAGTTTTAGTTTAATTGACATATTAATCATCGATGTGGCGGGACAACCTGAGTATGTTGGAGTCACTACCACTTCTATTTCGTCTTCATTGAATCGCACATCACGGATGATTCCCAAATCCAAAAGATTGAGAACGGGAACTTCCGGGTCGGGAACTTCCTTCAAGATTTGCCAGATGTTGTTTTCCGTAATTGTCATTTTTTATTTTATCGTCCGTCGTTTCAAACCTCACAGGTTTCGAAAACCTGCGAGGTTTAATACAGTAACATTTTTCTTATTGTAAAACTATTTCTTGACTAGTTGTATAGAATTATAATTAAAATCAACTACGTTGTAAATTCCATTTATTTCTGGTAGACTAGTATTTAAAGATATTGTTTTATATTCTTGTTTCCAGTTACCTTGGGTGTAAATGGTGTCGTATTTTGTTTTTTCACTTGTGGTAGTATTTCCATAAATTAATACTCTTCTAACTTTTAAAATATTGGTAGTTAAATCCAATTCGATATGCCTTTCAAAAACATTTTTAGGAAGATTATCTATTCCTAAAAAGTAGTACCCTCTGGAATACGTATCGCAATTATTCGAAATAAAATCTACTTCTCCTTTATCATAATCTTGACCTTTTTTGGTTAAAAAAATAGTGTCCAAATTTTTAGTTATTCCAGCAAGCCAGACGTCTTTTAGTTCTATTGTTGAAAAATCAGTATTAATTTTTCTTAAACGGATAGTGTCCATATCCCAGACACTTCCTTCTGAGACACCGCCACGTCCACTTTCAGCACTTAAATGCTTTTTTTCGTAACCAGTCTTTGTAATTTCTTCAGCTATAAAAATAGGATTTCTGCCAAATAGACTAACAAATCCCATCTCTGTTATTTCTGATAATTCAAATCGTCCATTTTTATCTGTAAATGTTTCTCCAACTTTACAACTATCTACAGGAACTCCATTCGCATCAACGATTACCCCTATTAATTTGGGTCTCAAAACTTTTTTAGTACAAGAAAAAATTAATAAAGGAAAAATTAATAATAGAATTAAGCTTTTCATTTTTAAAATTTGTTTTTTTCTAACTCGCTCTTTTTAAATGCCTGCACTTAGTCCTCGATATATTTAATTATGGATTTATTTGTGTCACTTTCCTGATTATAAGCAACCGATTAGCTACTCGTGCCTTTGCGTTGTAATTTACCATTCCATATTTGGATAAGTGCGTTGCATTATTTGCATTTCTGCTAAGATGTAACCCATTTTCTCCGTGTGCTTTCCATCTTTTCCGCCTATCAGTTTTCTTGATTTTTCGAAATCGATGGATAATGTGGCCTCGTTCAGGATTTCCAGAACTTTGGTTTCCCATTTTGTTCGGAAGTTTCTGATGTCTGGGATTATTTGTTGTTCAATTAATTCTGATTCCCAGTTTGTAGGAATGAACATTTCGTCTGTGAAATCTACCAAATCATTGACTGACTTCTGGATTCTGTTGTAGCTTTCTTCTGTTCCGTCGCCCAATCGAATCATCCATTCACTGCTCCATTTTAAGTGATAAGTGACTTCTTTCAAAGATTTTTCTGCAATGGAAGCGAGTTTCAAATCTGAGTGGTGTTTCAGTTCTGTCAATAATAAATGGTGATAAGCATCGAAGAAAAACTGTCTCGCAATCGTATCTCCGAAATGGCCGTTTTCTTTTTCTATCAATAACAGATTCTTGAAATCACGTTCGTTTCTGAGGAATGCTAAATCGTCTTCCGTTTTTCCTTCATTCTGAATCTCAGCGGCATATTGATAATAGTTGGAAGATTCTCCCAGCAAATCCAAAGCGATATTTGACAAGGCAATATCCTGTTCCAAGACGGGACCTTTTCCGCACCATTCGCAAAGACGCTGTCCGAGAATAAGGCTGGTGTCTGCGAGGTGCAGGAGATAATTGAGCCAGTTGTTTTTATTGTTTTCCATTGTTTAGTACAAAGGTTTTTAACTTTTATTAATTCTTTTTGTCATTCCGTAGGAATCTAGACTGTTGAGATTCCTACGGAATGACAATATTGGGTTTTTAGAATAAATGTTATTCTATGATGAATCTGCAGCCCGACTTGAGTGGAAATCCTTTTTGGTGGCTGGAAAAGCCAAGGCAAAAAGATTGTGAACGGAAGGCGGAAATAGCTGCCACAAAAATCATATTTATTTATTATCTTTAACTCTCAAATTGGTGCTTCTGAAAGTCCGTCTGGGAAAGGCTTTCAAATAGTAGGCTTTGTCTTAGGTAAAAGTAAGCTTAGTCTTGAGTGAAAGTAAGCTTACTTTTTATCGAAACGAAGCTTCTACATATTCTTCACTTCCTCCGGAACGTGGTAAAACGTCGGGTGGCGGTACACTTTGTCTTCGGAAGGTTCGTAAAACGCTTCGGAATCGTCGGGATTGGTGGCGTGGATATGCTTGGATTCTACGACCCAAATGCTGACGCCTTCCATCCTTCTGGTGTAAACATCGCGTGCATTTTGGATTGCCATATCAGCACCTGCCGCGTGGAGACTGCCAACGTGCTTGTGGTCGAGGCCTTGTCTGCTTCTGATGAAAACCTCCCAAAGTGGCCATTCTGTATTTTGCATAATATTTCAGATTAGACACGGATAGATTAGAGATTATAGACTTTAATCTACCGGCTTGTAATTAAACTGTTTTTCTGTTTTGTTCTTCTCTTAATTTTCTTTTCTCGTGGTACGCGGTTGCGGCTTCTCTTACCCAAGCGCCGTCGTCGAAGGCTTTTTTGCGGGTTTCGACACGTTCTTTGTTGCAAGCGCCATTGCCTTTGACCACTTTCCAGAACTCATCCCAATTGATTTCCCCGAATTCGTAATGTCCGGTTTCTTCATTGAATTTCAAGTCTGGGTCGGGAATCGTCAAGCCCAGATATTCTGCCTGAGGAATGGAAACATCTACGAAACGCTGTCTCAACTCGTCATTGGTGAAGCGTTTGATTCGCCATTTCATTGACATTTCTGTGTTTCCAGACTCTGCATCTTTGGGTCCAAACATCATCAACGTCGGCCACCACCAACGGTTGAACGCATCCTGAGCCATTGCTTTCTGCTCTGGCGAACCTTGTGCGAGTTTCATCATCAGCTCGTAACCTTGTCTTTGGTGGAAACTCTCTTCCTTGCAAATCCGAACCATCGCTCTGGCGTAAGGTCCGTACGAAGCTCGGCAAAGTGGCACCTGATTCAGAATTGCAGCGCCATCAACCAGCCAACCGATTGCGCCCATATCTGCCCAAGTGAGCGTTGGATAATTGAAAATACTGGAATATTTGGCTTTTCCGGAATGCAAATCGTTGATGGTTTCGTCTCTCGTAACGCCCAAAGTTTCGGCGGCACAATAAAGATACAAACCGTGACCAGCCTCGTCCTGAACTTTTGCCAAAAGGATTTTCTTTCGGTTAAGAGTTGGAGCGCGCGTAATCCAGTTGGCTTCCGGCAACATTCCTACAATCTCGGAATGGGCGTGCTGAGAAATCTGACGAATCAGGGTTTTCCGGTACGCGTCTGGCATCCAGTCTTTTGGTTCAATGCGGATTTCGCTGTCTATCTTATTCTGAAAATGTTCTTCTAAATTGATTTCTGTTGTTTCCATAATGTTTTGGTTTAATGGAATTATTTTTTTCTATGAGATGTTAAAGAGTATTACTAATGCCTATCCATAGCTCTTTTTCCACTTCTTTGTTCTTGAATTGTAAACTTTTGAAGTTCCTAAATCTAGTCCATACCAAACTTCATATTCATCTTTACTTTTCTTTACATAGAAGGAAAGACTTTCTTCTTTTTCATCTATTCCAATTTGTCTTAAACTCTCAGGAAGTTGACCATTTTCCTTCTTATACAATTCAACCTTGCTTATAATCGTATTGGCATATTTTTCTTTTTCACCAATCAAATCAGAGCAATTCATTAGTATGATGAAAGTTATTAGCAAGAAAATTATTTTTTTCACTGTCTAATTTTTCTAATTATTATTTAATATCAAAATTCACAACCACTTCCTCCGACCTCGGATGCGCCTGGCAGGACAAAATAAATCCTGCGGCAATCTCGTCTGGTTCCAGGGAATAATTGATGTCCATCACGACTTCGCCTTTTTCCAGTTTGCATTTGCAGGTGGCACAAACACCGCCTTTGCAGGCGTAAGGCAAGTCGGCTCCGTTTTGCAAAGCAGCGTCCAGAATGGTTGGGCCGTGGTAGGCTAAATCTAATTTCAAAGCGGTTGCATCCAACTTGACGGTGACTTTGCTAAATACGTCATCCGATTTATTGATTGCGGATTCGTGCTCTTTTTTCTTTTCGGCAGATGCTGCGCTGAAAAATAATTCGAAGTGAATCTTCTTGGCATCTACGCCGGAACTGACCAAAGTGTCTCTCACGCCGAGAATCATCTCCTCTGGTCCGCAAAGGAAAACCTCATCTATTTTTTCTGCTGGAATGATATTGTTGAGGAATGATTTTGCTTTCTCGGAATTGATTCTGCCACTCAACAAATCGGCGTCGGCAACCTCGCGGCTGAGAATGTGATAAATGCTGAAACGTTCCATAAAACGGTTTTTCAAAGCTTCGATTTCTTCTTTGAAGATGATGGTCGCTTTGTTTTTGTTTCCGTAAATCAGAATGAACTGGCTTTGAGGCTCGTTTTTCAAAACTGATTTGATAATGGAAATAATCGGTGTGATTCCACTTCCAGCTGCAAAAGCGACGTACGTTTTTTTATTTTCGGGATTGAGTTCTGTGTAGAATTTCCCCATTGGAGGCATTACTTCCAAGACGTCGCCTTCTTTCAGATTTTCATTCATAAAAGAAGAGAAGAGACCCTCGGGAACTTTTTTCACAGCGACTTTCAATTCGTTTTCGTGCGGACTTGCACAGATTGAATAGGAACGCCGAAGTTCCTCGTTGCCATTGATTTGTCGGAAAGTCAGGTATTGGCCTTGCGTGAATTTGAATTGTTCTGCCAATTCTGCAGGCACATCAAAACTAACGGAAACACAATCCTGCGTTTCTTTCTTGACTTTTTTGACGGTTAAAGGGTGAAATGTTGTTGACACGTTTTTTTATAATTGATGAGCGATAAGTGATAAATGATTAATTCAAACTGTCTAAATTATCATTCATCGATTATCATTTATGAGTTAAGGCCTTTCATTAATAATGTTTTCAAATCATCTTCCAATTCCTGTGGTGTGATTTCGCGGCTTGGTTTGTACCAGAGTTCTATCCACCTTAATGAAGATAACATCGTGAAAAGCGCGACGGAAACATTCATTTTTTTGAATTCGCCGTTTTGCATTCCTTGTTCTATGATGTTGGCAAAGCTTTTTTCATAGGATTTTCTGGTTTGTTTGTATTGATTCTTTTTCTCTTCGCTTAAATATTTCCAATCGTTATTTGCTACAGAAACTGAGGCAGAATCTTCGATAATCAACTGAACGTGAAGTCCAATGATAGCGTTCAGTTTTTCCTGAAAAGTCTGATTTGTACTTTCAATTTCCTGAAGTTGGGAAATGTATTGATTGGCAATTTTGAAGCAAATCAGTTCGAGAATTTCGTCTTTGGATTTGATGTGATTGTACATACTTGCCGCTTCCATTCCCACTTTTTCTGCAAGGTCGCGCATACTGGTTCCGCCGAAACCTTTTTCTTTGAAAAGCATTGCGGCCTCGGACAAAATCAATTCTTTTTTATTGATTTTTATTTTGTTTGGAATTGTTTCTGTTTCCATATTTTTAACGCAAAGTGCAATTTCATCAAAGTTATTTCCCCAGCCCTAAAGGGAGTAACTTTGATGAAATTCTAATACTTTAGTAATTGTTCTATTTCTTTAATTAATTTCTGGGTGTTCGGCAACATTTCCTTTTCCAATTCGGAATTGATAGGAATTGCCGGTAAATCTTTGGCACCAACTACTTTTACCGGAGCGTCCAAATGTCTGAAACAATTGTCGTTGATTCTTGCTGCGAGACTTTGAGCAAAACTATTATTCACAGGTTCTTCCGTCAAAACGATGCAACGATTGTGTTTTTTAACGCTTTCGAAAACTCGGTTTTCATCTAAAGGTGCGAGCGTTCTCAAATCAATGATTTCGATTTGATATTCAAATTCTTTTGCTGCGTTCGAAGCCCAATAAACGCCCATTCCGTAAGTGATGATGGTCAACGTTGGTTTGTCCTGGCGATTTTCGCAAAGCAAAACTTCTCGCGCTTTACCAAATGGAATGACGTAATCTTCGTCTGGCTCTATGGTTTTTGCATTTTCTGTGCCTTCGATTTTTGACCAATACAATCCTTTATGCTCTAACATTACAACAGGATTTGGGTCGTAGAAAGCGGCTTTCATCAAACCTTTCAAATCTGCACCGGTTGAAGGATACGCGATTTTGATGCCTTTGATATTCGTCAAAACACTTTCAACCGAACTTGAATGATAGGGTCCGCCACTTCCGTAAGCGCCAATCGGAACTCGGAGAATCATTGACACTGGCCATTTTCCATTAGACAAGTAATAACTTCTGGAAACTTCGGTAAATAACTGATTCAAGCCTGGCCAAATGTAATCTGCGAATTGAACTTCGACAATTGGTTTCAGTCCAACCGCGCTCATTCCTACTGTTGAACCGACGATAAATGCTTCCTGAATTGGAGTATTGAAAACTCTCTTTTCTCCAAATTGTGCTGCCAACGTAATTGCTTCACGGAAAACGCCGCCTAATCTCAAGCCAACATCTTGTCCATATAATAAGGCTTCCGGATGTTTTGTCATCAATTCTCTGATGGCGAAAAGGGCGCAATCTACCATTACGGTTGGAATTTTTCCGCTTGGAGAACGTTCTCCTTTTTCTTCGGTGATTGGCGTTGGTGCGAAATCGTGCTTGTACGCGTCTTCCGGTTTTGGGTCTTCTGCTAAAACAGCGTTTTCAAAATCGGTTCTTACGAGTTCTGCAATTTCTTTTTCTATGGTTTCGACTTCAGAATCTTCTACGCTGAATTCTGAAAGTTGATTTCTTAATTTGATTAATGGGTCATTTTTCGCGCATTCTTCCAAATCATCGCGGTACCATTCTTTTCGTACGCCGGAAGTATGGTGATTTAAGAGAGGAACTTTGGCGTGAATCAGCATTGGCCGGCGTTCTTCACGAATGATTTTGATGCATTCTTTGACGGTTTCGTAGGATTTGATAAAATCTGTTCCGTCGATGGTCCTGGTTTCGATGCCGTTGAAACCTTCCATATATTTTGTGATATCCTGCGCTCGGATTTCGTCTGCGCTGGCGGAAATATCCCATTCGTTGTCCTGAACCAGATAAAGAATTGGCAATTGTTTCAAAGCTGCCATTTGGAACGCTTCGGAAACTTCGCCTTCTGTGCAACTTGCGTCACCCAATGAGCAGACTGCGATTGGTTTATCATCGAGATTTTCGGCGATTCCCGTTTCTTCTTTGTACTTCATTCCCATTGCAATTCCGGTGGTTGGGATGGCTTGCATTCCTGTTCCAGAACTTTGGTGGATGATTTTCGGGAAATCGTCCCGTCTAAGACTTGGATGTGCGTAATAAGTTCTTCCGCCAGAAAATGGGTCGTCGCGTTTTGCTAAAAGTTGAAGCATCAATTCGTAAGGCGTGATTCCGATTCCGAGCAATATAGAATCGTCTCTATAATAAGGACTCACGAAATCCTGTGGCAACAACTGCATTCCCAAAGCGAGCTGAATCGCCTCGTGTCCGCGGGAAGTGGCGTGAACGTACTTTGAAGTGATTTTTTTTTCCTGTTCAAATAAATCTGTCATCGTTTTTGCCGTAAACATCAGACGATAAGCTGACTTGAGTAAATCAGTCAGAGAAATTTCTTTGTTTAAAAAATGTCTTTTGGTCATTTCCATATTTAAACATTTGACATTCAGATAATTAATTCTGATATTGAATTATGAATGTGATTTAAACAAACTTACGAATTTTATTTTAACTAACAAATGTTAGTTAGTTTTTAATTGATATGAACAAATGGTTTTTTAAATATAAAAAAGACAATAAATTTTATTCCAACGCAACATTTTGGTATATATAATTCATTATATTTGAATCAATTAAAACTAAAAACTATGAAAAAAACTTTCCTTTTTATCTTTGCAATCCTTTTCTATAATTTAGGATTGGGACAAAACAATCCTGTTCAAAATTTATCGTGGTATCATACACATATATTTCCCTACAACAATATTTTCTCTCTATCCTGGGCTCCACCTGCAACTCCTCATAATAATTTAATTGGATATAATATTTATCGTGGAAATGAATTATATAGATTTCAAACTAGCACATCTTTAGGATGTGACTCACGCTTTGGAATAAGTGATGGATGTGGTTTTGAATATTATAAAGATGGCGGTGCATTTATTGGCTATGTCGCAGCTGTTTACGCTGGAAATGCAGAATCAGAATATGTTTCTTTTAATGTTGGAGGCGCTATGTTATATGTTACTGACTCTTCATTAAAACCAATAAACATTTTCCCAAATCCTGCAAAAGACATTCTGAATTTCTCAGTAGAAGTTTCAAATATTAAAATAACCGATAGTTCCGGAAAAATAGTTAAACAAATTTCAACTGCAGAAAAAGCAATCAATCTTGCTAAACTTGCAAAGGGAACTTACATTATTTCTGCAACTACAAAAACTGGAGAAACAGTCAATAAGAAATTTATAAAAGAGTAATATTCGTTTTTAAAAACGTTAATCCTTTCACTATTTATGACAATGAAAGGATTTTTTGTTTAATATCATTAAAATATGTTCGTCATCACAAAATAAAAATTTAAATTTTGTAGTTTTGAAGATTAAACAAGATAAATGAAAATTAAAATATTCCTTGGCATTGCATTTTGGTCACTTTTATTATTAGCAGGATGTAATCGCGATGATATTTCGTTTGAATCACCAACGCAACTGTTGAGATTCTCCACCGACACCGTTTTTTGCGACACGGTTTACAACCAGATGCGTTCGGAAACTTACGCCGTAAAAGTCTTTAACAATGAGGACAAAGATGTTTTGATTCCGAGAATTGCGCTGGAAAGCGGAAGTGGTTCGCTTTATAGAATCAATGTTGACGGGAAAGTCGGGACAAGTTTCGAAAATGTGGCATTGAGAAGAAAAGACAGCCTTTATGTTTTTGTAGAAATTGCGCCGATTGCCAACGCACCGGAAGCGATTGCAGAGGATAAAGTGGTTTTCAATACGCCAGCGGGCGAGCAAAAAGTAACTCTTTTCTCAGTTGTTCAGGACGCGGAATATTTCATAAAATCTGATTCAAATCCAAATATTATTTCTGAAAACACAACTTGGACCAAAGATAAAGTGAAAGTGATTTTCGGAGATTTGACCGTTGCTGAAGGAAAAACTTTGACAATGGAAAAAGGCACGAAAGTCTATTTCCGAAAAAACAGCGGAATGAATTTCGCGAAAAATTCGATTCTTGATGTGAAAGGAGCTCTTGGCGATGAAGTGATTTTCCGAGGCGACAGAAGCGACACGAAATACGATACACTTCCTGCGAACTGGAACGGAATCAAAATGGATGAAGCAACAGTTCTTAATATGAATTACGCCAGACTTTTTGGTGGAAACGTTGGTCTTCAACTTAAAAGTAATACAGCTACAATTAATAATACCATCATCCATACCTTTCAGAATGCTGGAATCTACGGGATTGCATCAAATATTACCGCAAACAATTTGGTGATGAACAACTGTGGTGAAGCCGATTTTGCCATAGCTGGTGGTGGAACTTATACGCTTAATTACTCTACGCTTGCCAACTATTGGAATCTGAATCCATCGATGAATGCTGCGGGAATCTACGCAAGTAACGTCTATCAAAATGGAGACGAACTATTTTCTGGAAATACAATCCTGAGAGTCAACAATTCCATCGTTTACGGAGACTCGCCAGAAATGATTTCATTGACCGAGATTGTAAATGGCGGAACAATCAACGCAAGATTTGATAATTCATTATTGAAATTGAGTGCTTCTTCCAGCTTCAATCCGATCGGAGACAACATTACTAAAAACGAAGACCCAGAATTTCAAAATTATTTCACTCAAAAAATGAATTTGAGAGTTAAGGCGAACTCTAAAGCAAGAGGAAAAGGTACTAATCTGAATAACAGTAATACCATTCAAGATATAGTAGGAAACACTCGAACTTATCCTGCAACTTTAGGCGCTTACCAATAATGGAAATCACGACACTCCAAAATCAGGTTGACGAATGGATAAAAACCATTGGCGTCCGCTATTTCAATGAATTGACGAATATGGCAATGCTGACAGAAGAAGTAGGCGAAGTTGCCAGAATCATCGCAAGACGATACGGCGAACAATCTGAAAAAGAATCCGACAAATCAAAAGACCTTGGCGAAGAATTGGCGGACGTTCTATTCGTAACGCTTTGTCTCGCCAATCAAACCGGAACAGATTTGCAATCGGCCTTCGACAAAAAAATGAAGGTAAAAACCGACAGAGACAAGGATAGACATCAAAATAACGAGAAATTAAAATAATTTGTACACAGTATTAATATAGAATGTATTCACGAATTAGAATCATTAATACTTTAATACTTTTTACATTAATACATAAGAATGATATTACAAAAATCTGAATTAATCGATAATCAAAAAATCCAAATTACCGGTTCGAAAAGTATTTCGAACCGTCTTTTGATTTTAGGGAAACTCTTCGGGAACATTGATATGCTCAATCTTTCCAATTCTCAGGACACGACTTTGCTGAAAAAAGCGTTGGAATCCGATTCCGAAACTGTGGACATCCACCACGCTGGAACGGCGATGCGTTTTCTCACGTCTTATTATTCGATTTTTGAAGGTAGAAAAACCATTCTGACCGGTTCCGACCGAATGAAAAACCGACCAATCAAACCTTTGGTGGATGCACTTCAATCACTTGGCGCAGACATTACTTATCTTGAAAAAGAAGGTTTTCCGCCGTTGCAAATCATCGGAAAGAAATTAGAAAAGAATATGGTTAAGATTTCCGCGAACGTTTCCAGCCAGTTTTTGACTTCATTAATATTAATCGGAGGAAAATTACAAAACGGTTTGACATTAGAATTGGAAGGCGAAATTACATCCCGACCTTACCTGGAAATGACTTTGAAAATACTGGACGAAATTGGAATCAAATCACATTTTGCTGAAAATAAAATCGAAATCGTCACGCACAACAATCAATACAGAACAGAACGTTACGAAGTGGAAAGCGATTGGTCTTCAGCTTCTTATTTCTATTCTTTGGCTGCGATTGGACGAAAGAATATCACTTTAAAAAGTTACCACACGCTTTCTCTGCAAGGCGACAGTGTTATCAAAGAACTTTACTGGAAATATTTTGGAATCAACACGGTTTCGGATTATGCAGAAAACTCGATTTCACTTTTGCCAGAACCAGCTTTCGAATACCCGGAATTGATTACGCTTGATATGAATGATTGTCCGGACATTGCTCAAACGCTTTGTGTGACAGCAACCGCTTTGAAAATTCCATTTGAAATTACGGGACTTCACACTTTAAAAGTAAAAGAAACCGACCGATTGGTTGCGCTTCAAAATGAATTGTTGAAAATTGGAGCTAAAACGCACATCACGGTTGAGAAAATAGAATCTTCGGAATTCATTGAACCTGAAGAAAACATTTCCATAGCGACTTACAACGACCACAGAATGGCGATGGCTTTTGCGCCGTTTGCTTTAATCAAAGAATTAAATATCGAAAATGAAGATGTTGTCGAGAAATCTTATCCTGAGTTTTGGGAGGATTTTGCAAAGGTGACGAGCAATGAATTTGAAGAAAAAATTGAATAGGTTATTTAATGAACAAATGTATTATCATTAAAATCAATCAGATTACAAAAATATTTATCATATTCATTTTGATATTTTGCATTTTAATGAATGTTATTGAAATTATTAGATTCTACGAATTCATTAATATAACATTGTCTTTTTTTGTAATTCTAATTTTATCAATATTTATTATAAGCCTTACTTTTGAAAATTACTTTACTACAATCATATTACTAATTTTCAATATCCTATTTTGGTATTATACAATTACAGAGAGAAAAGATTTATCTTGGTATGACAATCCTTTTAATCATTATGATAATGTTTTCATAAGTTTTGCAAACAACTTTATCCGTAACATTAGAATAATATTATACAGAACATTAGGAAATATCTCTCTAATAAACAATCTATTAATCTGGATAATTATTCTGCCTTACAGATTTTATAAGTTTTCAAGTCAGCAAAAATGAAACACTTTTTCTCTTTTTTCGCAATAATCTTTTTCTCAGCTCTCCAATCCCAAGAACTGAAAGATTTCACAATCCCAAAAGGTTACGAGAAAATCCTGGAAACAAAAGGCGATTTGGACAAAGATGGGAAAGACGAAACCGTTATCGTTTTCAATACAGATAAAACACCAGACTCAGAATCTCCTGGACTCGTAAGAAAGCTATATATTCTAAAAAACATCAATGGCCAATTGAAAATCTGGAAAGAAAATTCCAATTTGATATTTGATAGCAAAGAAGGATTCTATCCCGAAGGAAACGAATTGGAATTGACCATTAAGAATAATTGTTTGGTGATTTTTCAATCTTATTTTTCCAATTCCCGACATACGGTGACTTCGAAAAACACCTATCGATTTCAAAATGGTGATTTTTATCTGATTGGTGCGTTGGTAAAATTTGATGACACTTGCGAATTCAATCTCTCTAATGAAATTAATTTTTCAACTGGAAAAGTCATCGTTGATGAGCAATATTCAGAATGTGACAGCGGATACGAAAGAAAAGTTCCGAAAAACTATTATAAAGAATTCACTTATAAACTTCCCAAATTGATAAAAATGAACGAGTACAAAATGGGAAAGAACGAAATCAAAATTCCTAATTCAAAAAAAACTTTTAATTTCTAAATGTCAAAAACCATCATCATCACAGGCACCTCATCCGGAATTGGATTTGCGCTGGCAGAATATTTCGGGAAGAAAGGGAACAAAGTTTACGGGCTGAGCAGAAAATCTGTGAGTTCGGATTTTTTCGTTTCGATTCCGACCGACATTACCGACAAAGACCAAATCGACAACGCCATTTCTGAAATCCTGAAAACAGAGACCAGAATCGATGTGCTCATCAACAACGCCGGAATGGGAATGGTTGGCTCGGTCGAAGATTCGACGAAAGAAGATATTACGAAATTATTCAATCTTAATTTGATTGGTTCTGTCCAGATGATGACCGCAGTTTTACCAAAAATGCGTGAACAGAAATCAGGAAAAATCATCAATGTTTCCAGCATCGGTTCAGAAATGGGATTGCCTTTCCGGGGATTTTATTCAGCTTCCAAATCAGCTTTGGATAAAGTGACGGAAGCGATGCGTTACGAAGTTTACCCGTGGAACATCCACGTTTGCTCGCTTCATTTGGGCGATATCAAAACTAATATTGCAGAAAATCGTGTCAAAACAAAAATTTCCGAACCTTATAAAAATGTGTTCGACAAAGTTTACGCTTTGATGAATTCGCACGTTGGCGACGGCACCGAACCTTTGGATGTGGCGGTTTACATTGATGGACTTTTAGGAAAATCAAAGTGGAAAGCGCACTATTATTTCGGGAAATTTGGACAAAAGATTGGCGTTCCGCTCAAATGGATTCTCCCGCAAAGCACGTACGAGAATCTGATGAAGAAATACAATAAAATGGATTGATTTTCTGTTTAACCACAAAGGCACTAAGTTTTTTCACAAAGTTCACAATGAACTAAAAATAGTGTCCTTTGTGAAAATCCTAGTGAACCTTGTGGTTAAAATTAAATATTTCTTTTTCTTCATTTTTACTCTCTTCTGTGTTTTATTGAACGCGCAGAAAAAAGAATATTGGCTCATCGACAAAGAAACCAACGCCAAAAAAATCGTTTCCGATTCCGCGAAAGCAGTCAAGTTTTTGGATTCATTAACCGAGAACTCCTACTTTTTCACAGAACTGAAAGACGTCAAAAAAATAGAAAACCGAACCGAAATCTATTACGACAAAGGCCCAAATTTCAACAAAGCCAATGTCAAATTCTCGGATTCATTGGTTTCAGATTTGAAACTTCAGAAGAACGAGCTCTACACGAAAAACCTCGATTCCCTTAAGAAAAATATCAATCAAAAATACCGGAACAAAGGTTTTGCCTTCAACCGTGTGAAAACCAAATTCCAGAAAATGGAAAACGGAATTCCGACGGTCAAAATCTCCGTCGTAACATCATCTCAAAGGAAAATAGACGCCATCGTTTACAAAGGCTACACGCGCTTACCGAAACAATTCGTTAAAGCTTTGAACAAAGAATATGTCGGTAAAAATTACGAAGACAAAAACTTAGTTTCGATGAATCAGGCTTTGCAAAATCACCAATTCGTGACTTTGGAAAAACCACCTCAGACTTTATTTACAAAAGATTCAACGCAGGTTTTTCTCTTTACGCAAAAGAAAAAAGCCAACACGTTCGACGGAATGATTGGCTTCGGAAACGACAAAACCGAAAAATTCACCGTCAACGGAACCTTGAATGTCCAGCTCAAAAATATGTTCAACAGCTTCGAAAGCATCGGCGTTTACTGGCAAAGAAATCCCGACAAAGGCCAGACTTTCGATATGCAAACCGACATTCCGTACACGTTTGGTAGCAACCTCGGTTTGAACGTCAACGTCAATATTTTCCGCCAAGATTCCACTTTTGCGAATGTGAAATTCCTGCCCGCGGTTTACTATCACCTTTCGCCACGTCAAAAACTCGGTCTCAAAGGAACTTTTGAGTCGTCGGCGATTTTGGATTCGCTGTACACAGGCGGTCGTGATTACAGCAAAAAAGGGATTGGACTCTGGTATCAATATCAGGAAGGAAGCGACATTCCGCTATTCATCAACAAAAGCAATATCCGTGTGGAAGCCGATTTTCTCAAGACCACGTACGACGACACGCAGGAAAAATTTGACCAAATCCGATATTTCCTTTTCGCTGAACACAACTTCAATCTCTCCGGAAACCACTACCTCAACGTCAAGGCCGAGTCCGCATTGCTCAGCGCGAAGAACGAACTTTCCACAAACGAACTTTTTAGGTTTGGCGGTTGGAACTCGATGCGCGGTTTCAACGAGCAGAGTCTTATCAGCGATTTTTACGCATTTGCCGGTGCAGAATATCGCTATCTCGTTAATGACCAAGCTTTTTTTGACCTCTTTGCGCAGTACGGCCAGATGTCCAACAAAGCCTTGGGGATTTCACCGAAATTGTATAGTTTAGGTCTCGGCTTCAACTTTTTTCTTCCCGTCGGTTTGATGAGTTTCCAGATTTCAAACGGAAACCAATTTGGCAATCCATTCAAATTCAACGAGATAAAAATCCATTGGGGAATCCTAAGCAGGTTTTGATAAATGATAGTTGATAAAAAAAATCATTCATCATTCATCATTCATCACTTATAATTCATAAATATTTGGAGCCGGGAACCTGCTTTCCGTTGCAATTCCTCGCGCCTTGCTTAGTCCATCGCTTGCTGTGGGATTTCCACTACAATCAGGGCTATGGGTTTTGTCATCCCATCATCATTTTTCTGAATATTAACTATTTATCAAATAAATTAGGATACTTTCAAATTCAATAAAAATAGCTTAATTTTGCACAGAAAGTAAAGATGTCTATTCATAACAAAATTGTAGAGACAGCCATCACTTTCGATGACGTTCTATTAGTCCCTTCTTATTCAGAAGTTTTACCTAACCAGGTTTCCCTCAAATCCAGACTCACAGACAAAATCTCGCTCAATGTTCCCATAGTTTCCGCAGCAATGGATACGGTTACAGAAGCAGATTTGGCCATTGCACTCGCAAGAGTTGGCGGTCTTGGATTCATCCATAAAAATATGACGATTGCGGAACAGGCCGCACAAGTCAACAGCGTGAAACGTTCCGAAAACGGAATGATTTCTGACCCAGTCACACTATCCAAAGACCATACACTTGCCGAAGCGAAAGCATTGATGGCCGAATACAAAATCTCGGGACTTCCTGTGGTTGATAAAAACAATTATCTCATCGGAATTATCACCAACAGAGATGTGAAATATCAAGAAAACCTTGAAGTGAAAGTGGAGGAAATAATGACAAAAAACAACCTCATCACTTCCGACAAAACCACGAATCTGGAAACTGCGAAAGAAATTTTGCTAAAAAACAGAATCGAGAAACTTCCTATCGTTGACAAGAAAAACAAACTGGTTGGACTGATTACAATTAAGGATATCGACAATCAATTAGAATATCCGAATGCGAACAAAGACCAAAACGGTCGTCTTATCGTTGGAGCTGGCGTTGGCGTTGGCGAAGATACTATTGAAAGAATAACAGCATTGGTAAAAGCTGGTGTTGATATCGTCGCAATTGATTCAGCTCACGGACATTCGAAAGGTGTTTTGGATAAGATTTCAGAAATCAGAAAAACATTTCCAGACTTGGACATTGTTGGTGGAAACATCGTAACGGCTGAAGCGGCAAAAGATTTAATAAAAGCGGGCGCAAATGTCCTTAAAGTTGGTGTTGGTCCAGGTTCCATCTGTACAACAAGAGTTGTTGCCGGTGTCGGCGTTCCTCAACTTTCTGCAATCTACAATGTTTACGAATTTGCTAAAAAGAAAAACGTTGCCGTTATCGCTGATGGTGGAATCAAACTTTCTGGAGACATTGTAAAAGCCATCGCAAGTGGCGCTGGTGCAGTAATGCTAGGTTCTCTTCTTGCAGGAACTGATGAAGCTCCGGGAGAAGAAATTATTTTCCAAGGCAGGAAATTCAAGTCTTACCAGGGAATGGGAAGTTTGTCTGCTATGAAACGTGGCGGAAAAGAAAGATATTTCCAAAGCGAGGCTAAGAAATTTGTTCCAGAAGGCATCGAAGGTCGAGTGCCTCATAAAGGAAAACTGGAAGATGTGATTTTCCAATTGACTGGCGGTTTACGTGCCGGAATGGGCTATTGCGGCGCCAAAGATATTGAAGCGTTGCAGAAAGATTCCAAATTGGTAATGATTACAGGAAGTGGTTTGAAAGAATCTCATCCGCACGATGTCATCATCACGCAGGAAGCGCCGAATTATTCTTTTTAAATAGTTCTAAAATCAAATAAAAAAGACTCCAACTTGAATTCTCATTTTGGAGTCTTTTTTTTGTTTAACCTATAATTTATAAGGGTAATTTTCAGAAAAATAAAAAAAATTGGATAAATGCATTAAAAATCAAAACTTTGGTGTTGTGTTTGCTAAGAATTTAATAGTTTTGCAAAAGCAAATATCGCAATGAAAAAGTCCACATTCTTCTCCTTCTTATTTCTATCATTTATCGTAATTGGTACGCTTTCTTTTACCGCAAATAAGAAAGTGATAGCCGTAGTTTTCAATAAGGAAATGACGAAAAAAGATTTGCTGAGCTTGCAGAAAAACCTAAAAGAAAAAAACATCATTTTGGTTTTCAATCAGATGAAATTTACAAAGAACAGATTGAGTTATATTGATTTCAGCATTGATTTTGGGGATGGATTTTCCGGAACTTCGAAATCCGAAATCACGAAGTCCAAAGAAATAGGATTTGTACGAGATTACAACGAAGATGCTGAACAGCCTTTTGTAGTCGGCGATTTAAAATAAATAAAGCTTCCAAATTTGGAAGCTTTTCTTTTATAAGTCATTGTTGTCATTTTTCTTTCTTTTCCGGATGTCCAAGTCATCTTTGAAATCATCAATGCGGTAATCTGTATGATAATTACCTTTCGTAATTTTTTCCTTCGAATATAATCGGAAATCATTCTCAGTTTTTTCCAAGAGATAATCATACGGGCCAACGTGGGAAATCAATTTGATTAAAACCGGTGAGATTTCCAAACAGATGAACAACCCCATAATGAAACTCGCCGCCAGCGCAATGATTGCAGAATTTTTTCCCAACTCATCCAAGGCTTGCAAACGCGCTGCAAATCCATTGAACTTGTCCTCTACAGTTTCCGTAGATTTTCTTTCGTTTTCCAGATTGTTATAGACTTTCGAAACTTCTTTGTCCAAATATTCCAAACGCGATTGCTGTTGTTTTTGGTAATTTTCGAGGTCGAGGCGTTTTTGTTCTTTGAGTTCCGCTTTTCTTTTGGCGTTGGTTCCGTAACCCACTTTTCCACTCGTCAAGCCAGATTCTTTGCCGAGAATTTCTTTTTCTAATTCTACCGAAGCTGAATCGTAAGCCATTTGGTAATTCTTGATTTGAGTTTGGATTTGTTTCTTTTCCGTATCAAAAGGGCCGGATTGTTGCAAAATCCTTCCAGTCATTTCAGCCTGAAGTTGTTTTTTATTTCTTTGAATAATCGTGTTCAATTGTTTGTTGACTTCCTTTTCAAAGATTTTCAATTCTAACGGTTTTGAAATAATGATTCCCAAAAATGTCGCCAAAATCAACCTTGGAATCGTCATCAAAACTTGATTCCACCAAGTTCCCGTTTTCTTGATGGAAGAAACGATATATCTATCCAAATTGAAAATCATCAATCCCCAAAGAAGTCCAAATCCAACGGCTGTCCAAACATTATCAAAAACCGTAAACATCGCATAACCCGCGGAAAGTGTTGCAAAAAGTGCCGTGAACAAAACGATTCCGCCAATTCCGGCAAACTTGTTCCATTCGCTTGGTGATTTCTTCAAAAGGTGAATGTTGGCGCCAGAACACAGCATCAAGAAGTGCTGGAACCAATTCATTTTATTAGTGTTAGATGTATTTTTCATATTAATGATTATCACAATATGTAACTCAAAACGTTAAATTGTTACAAATAGTATTAGGTAAAACCAAATAGCTAATTATGTACCAATATTTAATTTAAATGTTAAAAGTTATGAGCATAACACTAATTTAAATTATTGATACTAAATATTAATAGCGTCGGGCTTTAGCCCGATGTTTCGAATACTAGTTTCAATAAGGGATTTAGCCAAAATCTATATTAAGTTTCGGCTAAAGCCTAGTTAGTTTTAATTGTATAAATGGGCTAAAGCCCATTTCTATTGATATTACACGATTGAAATTAAATCACAAAGTCTGCCTTTTAGAAAAGCAAACTTTATTAATTATAAAATTTGAAGCGAAATTAATCTCCCGTATTTACAGTCACTTTCACGCCTGCGCCACCAGATTTTTCATCTGCATCGAGATTGACTTTGTCCGGTTTCGATTTGAAATCGTGAACGTTATTTTTCATATTTCGGTCAATCAGTTTTGCATAAGGGTCGATTCCGGCTTGCAACGGTTCTTCATTCACCAAGAACGTAAAAGTTTTCTCAGGTTTATCCATCTTCACTTTTTTGAAAACCAATTCTTTACCTTCAGGAAATTTCTTTGATTTTTGTCCGAAAACGCCCACATCAACATAATCGTTAACTGGAATTTTCTTCGATTTTCCTTTGCCATCAACGCGGTATTTTGCACTTCCAACCGTGAGTTTTACTTGATATTGCTTTCCGACTTTTTTGTAAGATAAATCCTTCAAATAGTTTTCGTTCAGCGTAATCGTTTCAAACAAATCCTTGATGAGGTACTGCAAACTGTCAGGTGTTTCCTTTTTCAAAAGATTCACAAACTCCACCGAATTGGTGTAAGGCGGTTCCTGAAACTTGGTCTGTTCCAAATATTTCTTCAAAACCGAATTCAGTTTTGCCTCTCCCAAATAATCTTTCAGCGCGTACATCACAACGCTTCCTTTGTTGTAATGGATGTAACTTTGATTTTCGATTAACATCAAAGGCATTTCGTTTTTCGCTTCTCTGGTTCGGCCTTTCAAATATTTATCAAGCTCGTAGCTCAGGAATTTTTTCATCGCAGGCGCGCCATATTCGTGCTCCATCACCATCAAAGCGGAATATTGGGAGAATGTTTCCGACATCATCGCACTGCCCTGAACATTGCCACCGACAACCTGATGTCCCCACCATTGATGCGCAACTTCGTGAGCCGTCACATAAAAAGGAAGGTCGATTTTTTCTGGTTTGTTGGGTTCAATCTTCGTGAGGAAACCAATTTCTTCGGAGTATGGAATCGTGTTCGGGAACGATTGCGCAAAGGAAGCGTAACGCGGAAACTCGATGATTCTGACTTGTTTGTGTTGATAAGGTCCAAAGTTTTTGGTATAATAATTCAAACTGTTTTGAATGGAAGAAATCATCCGATTCAGATTATATTCGTGGCCTTTTTGGTAATAAACCTCGATATTCACGTTGTTCCATTTCGCTTTTTTCACTTGGTAATCTGCAGAAAGGAATGCGTAGAAATTGAGAATCGGTGAATCCATTTTGTAGGTGAAATATCTTCTGCCATTGGCTTTCCATTCTTTTTGCAAATAACCTGGCGCAATGGCGATTTGGTCATCATTAGTTGAAATCTGAGTCTGGAATCGAATCCAGTCAGAATCATTTGAAATGAAGTTGTTCATTCTAGCCTTCTTGTCATTCACTTTTGCCAATCTTGGTTTTGGTTTCAGACCATATTTTTTTCTGGCAGAATTTTCCGAAAGTTCCGCATCTGCGCTGTAACCTAAGCCTGGCAAATTATTAGAATTGAAAAATGAGCCGTTTCCAACCACATCCGTTTCTGTCTCAGAATTGGCAAAACCTTTCGGCTCAAACGCATATTGAAAATTGAGTACAAGAGAATCTCCAGGCTGAAGTGGCTGATTGAGTTTTATAAGTTTCAAACCTGCCTTTTCATCATTGAAAATCTCTTTTCCGGAACGTGCCAATTGCATTTTTTTGAAGGCATAATGTCCGTCCAGATTATTCGGATATTTTAGAATGATGCTGTCAATCGGCTTTTGATGTTTGTTTTTGATGTAATAAATTCCGTCAACGCTCCAACCCGATTTTGCAGGGAAAATATCAATTTTCAAATCCGAAGAAACGATTCTTGGCTGGTCTATCTTTTCCAGATATTTATATTTTTTCTCGTAATCGACACGCATTTTTTCCATTTCAACTTCTGTATAGGATTTGTTCAGAATGTGTGTGTTGTAATAAATGTAGCCACCTAGTCCAACAGTCGAGAACAGGAACAAAAACAGTAAAGCTTTATGTTTTAATTTGAATGACGTTTTCGATAACAGATATTTTTTGGACAATCCTTTTTCCTTGCCTCTTGGGAAAACCAAAAGTGCGATGAACAATAAGAATAACATCATTAAAATCCAATACGATTTTACAATGAAATAGCTGTAAAGCACTTGTCCGAAACCGTTCAAAGCTGAATAAGGAAGCGTTGGTCCGTTGGAATTGAAACTATACAAAATCCCATTCATCTCCAAATAACTGTACAAAATCGGCAGGAAAACGACAGGGAAAATCGCCAAGAAAAATCCAAAATATTTGTTGTTGACAATCAATTGAACGAACAAACTGAAGCCTATTAAAACCAGATAATAAGGCAAATTGTAAAGGTTGAATTTCAAATAAATCAAAGGCTCAATATCATAAAATCCTTTGTAAAACTGAATCCCGATGCAAATCAAATTAGAGAAAATCTGCATTAGGATGACCATCCAGACCATTCCCAAAAATTTGGAAAACATCAGGTTGAAATTGGAAACCGTGCTTACGCCAATCAGTTCATCGATTTTATTTTCACGCTCTCTCCAAACGATGTTTCCTGAGAAAAACACAATCAGCAAAAGCAGGAAAAATGACAAGCCTTCTTCCGCCAATTCCGCCATCAAAAAGGTGACAGGAATGGATTCTGCGTCGTACATCGATTTCATATAATTGGAAATCACAATCAGCAAAACGCCAAAAATGAAAGCAATTATTCCGAAAAATGGCGTGTAAATGATTCTTTTGACCTCGAAAAACGAAAGATAGAAAAGTTCTTTCAGTTTCGCCATCCAACCAAAATCCTTTTGAACATTCAGGATTTCCTGCAATGATTTTTCGGAATTGGTGTAAGTTTCCACCAAAGCTGTTTTCTTCTTTTTGAAGAGTGAAAAAGGCTGTAAGAATTGGTTGAAATCAAATTTGAAATAAGTAATCCCCACACACAAAAGTGAGATTCCCAGCCAAACCAAACGGTTCCAAAGCAAAACGCCAGAAAGCGGAACTATGTTTTCATTTTGTTCGTAAGGCGTCCAATATTCGGTGATTTGTTTTAAGGCAAAATTTCCGAATGGGTCGAGAAGCGAGGCCAAATCTTTGTTCTCGATGTCGGAAAGAATGCTGTCGCTCAAAATCGATAACAAAAGCAAAATCACACAGAAAAGGTAGGAAGCCAAAGTGCTTCTGGTCAACGTCGTCAAAGCGAAGAATATCGAACCGATAATCAATGTGTTAGCGACAGTGAAAATCAAAAATGGCCAAAGAAAATTAACGATATTGATGGGGCCAAGTTGTGGAGTTCCAAGTCCGTAAAGCGTCCCGAAAAAATAGCCGATTAAAATTCCGGAAAAAACATAGATTGCTATGAGGAAATTAGCCAAAAATCTTCCGAAAAAATACCCGGATTTGGTAATTGGCGTCGTGTACAATAAACCGTGAAAATTATAGGCATAATCTTTCTGAATCGCGGTTGCCATAATGCTAATCATCATAATCCCGTTGATAAGCACCATAATATTGCCACTCATCCCGACAATCAATCTGGCGATTGCCAACGAGGAATTTTTGGTCAAAATCGAATCTGAGGTCGAAGTGTCAAACGCGCCCGTAGTTCCCAATCCAACGAGTACGCCAAGTGTCAGGAAAACCAAAAAGTAAATCTGCGTACTCCATTTTTTGAAACCATTCCTGAGTTCAAAAGAGAATAATTCTTTAAACATTGGTTGCCATTTTTTTGGTGATACTTGAGAAATACACGTCTTCCAAATTGGATTCCACAGGAATAAAATTAGTATCTGGCTGAGTTTCCGCAAAAACCCGAATCTCCACTTTCCCTTCAGAAATATGCGTGGAAATCACTTGGTATTGTTCTTTTGCCACCTCAACTTCGGATTTTTCAATTAGTTTTTTCCAGATTTTACCTTGGAAATCTTCTATCACACCTTTTGGCGTTCCGTCTAGAATAATATGTCCAGAAGTCAAAACCACCACACGATTACACAGATTTTTCACATCATCTACAATGTGTGTTGAAAGAATGACAATCGTGTTTTCCCCGATTTCACTCAATAGATTATGGAAGCGATTTCTTTCCATCGGGTCGAGACCAGCGGTTGGTTCATCAACAATAATGAGTTTTGGATTTCCCAAAAGCGCCTGAGCAATCCCGAAACGCTGTCTCATTCCACCAGAATATTCGCTGACGTTTCGTTTTCTAGCTTCGAAAAGATTAGTTTGATGAAGCAGACCTTCAACGATTTCCTTGCGTTCAGATTTATTTGAAATGCCTTTCAGAATCGCAATATGATTGAGAAGTTCTATGGCATTCACTTTCGGATAAAAGCCAAAATCCTGAGGAAGATATCCTAAAACTTTTCTAAGTTCTTCTTTTTGGGTCAAGGCGTTGAGGTCGCCGAGAAAAATTTCGCCACTGTCCGGCGCCTGCAAACCAGCGATGGTTCTCATTAGTGAAGACTTCCCTGCACCATTGGGTCCGAGCAATCCGAACATTCCTTTTCCAATCGTAAGATTGACGTTATCCAAAGCCTTCAAACCATTTGCGTAGGTTTTACTAATATTATTAATCCTCAATTCCATAGTTAATTTTTAAAGTATTATAATTTTATTAGACGATTGCCAACATTATTTGTTACAAAACATCAATAAAATTAAAGAATATCAATAAATCATTATGGAATTATCATACATATTGGATTAATTATAACAACAATCAAGGTTTCAAAATTAAATTGGAGGAAAATGGTTGCAGGTATTATATTTGATGGCTCAATTCAAAATTCAGTTATGAAAAATTTAGTTTTGCTAAGTCTGGTTTCAACATTTGCATTGTCTTGTAAACCAGCTTACACAGCGGACAATCTTCCAAAACCACTGCCAGAAAGACCAAAAGACAACACTGCAATTGGCGCAATGTCAAAAGAAGAATCCAATGAAATGGATTATTTGAGAGAGGAAATCATCACCTTATCCAACAGCGAAAAATGTACAAATCCAGCCGAGTGGAAAACTGTTGGACTTGGTGTGAAAGCTTGTGGAGGACCAGTCAGTTACATCGCGTATTCTAATAAAATTGACGAAAAGGCTTTTCTAGATAAAGTGGAATCCTACAATCAGAAATCTGCTGGCTACAACAAAAAATACAACCTGGTATCAGATTGTATGTTGGTAGTGCAACCGGAGAATATCGCTTGTGAAAATGACAGACCCGTTTTCAAATAATATTTAAATCTCCTGAGGAGCAACTTGCTTTTTTTGTTCCTCAGCATCTCGGTATAATTTTGCCTTGCTCCAAGTCGCGTGCTTCGATGGAACAATGCTGTGTCCTTTTCTCAACGCATAGACTTTGGTGAATTCTGCCCCGAAGAATATCAATTGACAAGAATAATTGATCCACATCATCAACAAAATTACGGTTCCTGCAGCGCCGAAAACGGAAGTTGGTTTTGAGACATCAAAGTAAAAACTCATTCCCATTTTCCCAATATTGAACAATATTGCCGTTACTACCGCTCCTATCCAAACGGATTTCCATTTGATCTCGACATCTGGCAATACTTTGAACATAATGGCAAACAAGACCGTTACCACTGCCAATCCTAAAATAAAATTGCTGATTTGAATGATGAAGTAAGTATCGACACCAAAATATTTCGTAATAAATCCATTGGCAAGACCAATGACAGATGACAAGACCATACTTATCAAAAGCAGAAAAGCGATCATCAAAATCATTCCTAAGGAGTTTGCTCTATCAAGAATGAATTTTTGCCAAGCCTTTTTTGGTGCCGCTTCCACATCCCAAAGATTGTTCAGCGTGCTTTGCATCTGAAAAAACAAACTGGTCGCACCAAAAACCAAAGTCGCCACACCCAAAGCTTTCATCCAGAAATTTTCCTTGTCCACCATCGCGCTGGCAATAATATCCTGAATGCTTTTTGCGCCGTCATAGCCCATTATCCCTTGCAATTGTCGGCGAACTTCACCATTCACCGCTTCTTCACCAAAGAAATGACTCGTTGTCCAGATGATGATGATGAGCAAACCTGGCAACGCAAATATCGCATTGTAGGCCATACTCGCGCTGTCTTTGGATGCAGAGGATGATGTCCATTCGTTAAAAGTGGCTTTCAGAACTTCCCAAAAAGATTTAAGCTTTGTCATAGTTTACATTTCTTTGGAAAATTCAATAGTTGTACCAATCTACTCCTGTTTGTACCAGCTGGAGTATTTAACATAATTATTTGCAATCCTGTCGATCTCGCCTTCAATCAGGCTTTGCGAAATATCTTTCACTTTTTTCGCCGGAACGCCAGCCCATATTTCACCTTCTTTGATGACTGTATTGGCCGTTACCACCGCACCCGCCGCAACAATCGAATTGCTTTCTACCACGCAATCATCCATCACGATCGCACCCATTCCGATCAGCACATTGTCTTTGATCGTGCAACCGTGAACAATCGCATTGTGACCAATCGATACATTATTTCCAATCGTGGTCGGACTTTTTTTATACGTACAATGGATCATCGCGTTGTCTTGTACGTTCACTTTATTGCCCATTTTGATGTAATGCACATCGCCTCTCAAAACCGCGTTGTACCAAATGCTACAGTCATCTCCCATCGTCACATCGCCAATGATCACAGCCGTTTCTGCCACAAATGCATTCTCTCCAAACTGAGGTTTTTTCCCTAAAAGTTCTCTTATAATTGCCATCTTATTTCTAAATTTTTTAATTAATATATTTTGGGGCGCCTTTATCCGTATTCCGCTCCCAATCTTTTTTGCACACGATTTCAGTTGAGTTGAACTTGTGTACACGCAAAAAAGGATTTCCGCTCGATCCGGAGCGCAGTTTGGTCTTCAATTCACGTTTCGTCTTCCTAAACAGCCAAAATCAAACCAATAGAAAAAATCGAATATCCGCAAACCTACTCATAATCAAAACTTAACACAACATTGGGATTCATCGGCTTTTTTGTTCCACCAAATTACGATATTTTTGTAGTTCAATATACTTAAAATGAGACAAATCATTATAGAACCAACAGAGAATCCAAAAGTGATGAAGTTCGTGACGGACTACAATCTGATTCCGGGTTCAGTAGAATTAGACAGAGAATCTGATATTTCAGAAATTCCGTTGGCACAAGAACTTTTCAATTATCCTTTCGTCAACAGAATTTTCATCACAGCCAATTTTATTGCGGTAGCAAAAGAAGATACAGTTGAATGGGACCACGTTTCCGAAAGTCTGAAAAATATCATCGAGGACGAATTGTTGGCGAACCCAAGGATCTATCTTCAGAAGAAAAAAGAAATGTATCAGATCTATTCTGAGATGACCCCAAATCCTGCGGTAATGAAATTCATCTCCAGCAAAATGTTGATGGATGGTTTCATCGAGGTGAAATCAAGAGAAGAAGCGGACGAAGTGCCATTAGCAAAAGAATTGTACGAAGCTTTTGATTTTGTGAAAGAAATCTATGTGAGTGATAATTTCGTTGCTGTGACCAGAGACGGTCAGTTTGAATGGCACGAGATAATGAATCAAGTTCGTTCTTTCATCGCTGAATTTTTGCAAGCTGGAAAAGCCATTTCCAACGAAGAACCTCACAAGCACGAAAATCCAATGTTGAAGATCATCAACAGAGAATATACCAATGACGAGCAAAAGATTAGCGACATTTTGAATGAATATGTAGCACCAGCCGTAGAAAACGATGGTGGAAAAATCTCGTTAATCGAATATGATCAGGAGAACAAAACGGCAAGAATGTTGCTTCAAGGCGCTTGCAGTGGCTGTCCATCGTCAACAGCAACCTTGAAAAACGGAATCCAGAACATTCTGAAACAATTCGTTCCGGAATTGGTGGAGAACGTGGAAGCTGTGAATGGATAATATTTAGTTGATGGGCTTCGAGAGCCTCAGCCTGACAGTACAAAAGAAGAATCAATATAACATACAGTTTGTTGTCATTCCGTAGGAATCTAAACAGTTTTTGTAGAGATTCCTACGGAATGATAATATTGCGATTATTTTCAAACATTAGATATTTTGAATCAAACAATTAACCAAAAAGGTATTTTATTAGTAAACCTTGGCTCGCCAAAGTCAACTTCTGTGGAAGATGTAAAAGAATATCTGGACGAGTTCCTGATGGACGAAAAGGTCATCGATTACCGTTGGATTTTCCGCGCCCTTTTGGTTCAAGGAATCATCCTGAAAACCAGACCTAAGAAATCTGCTGAAGCTTACAGAACTGTTTGGACCGATGAGGGTTCGCCTTTAATCGTGATCTCCAAACATCTTCAAAAAAGACTTCAGGAGATCGTGGATGTTCCGGTTGGTTTGGGAATGCGCTATGCAGAACCTTCCATCAAAACTGGCATCCAAGAATTGATAGACCAAGGCGTGACCGAAATTACCCTATTCCCGCTCTATCCGCAATATGCGATGAGCACGACAGAAACGGTGATTGACAAAGCTGAAGAAGTGAGACTGAAATTCTTCCCAGATATCAAGATCAATTACGTGGAGCCATTCTACGACCGCGAGATCTACATCAATGCTTTAGCTGAAAGTATCAGAGAAAAACTTCCTGCGGATTTTGATCTGTTGCAGTTTTCGTATCACGGTGTGCCGGAACGTCATATTTACAAAACCGACCCCACTAATACTTGCAATATGAATACTTGTTGCCAAAAGGAAGACAATCCTTCGCACAAATTCTGCTACAGACACCAATGTTACAAAGTGACCGAACTGGTGTGCAAAAAACTTGGTTTGCCAAAAGAAAAAGTAATGGTCACCTTCCAGTCCAGACTGGGCAAAGACAAATGGATGGAACCTTACACAGACGCTACTTTGGAAGGTCTTGGCAAAAAAGGCATTAAGAAACTGGCCATCGTTTGTCCTGCTTTTGTCTCCGATTGTCTGGAAACTTTGGAAGAGATCTCTGTGGAAGGTAAGGAAATCTTTCTTCACGGTGGTGGTGAAAGATTCGATTACATTCCCTGTCTGAACGAGGAACAAAGCTGGGTGAATGTGGTAAAAACTCTTAGTGAAGAAAAGCTGAATGATTTTTACTTTCATTAATATTCTAATCAAATGATTTTCCGATACGCACGACATACGCAGAATCTTGAGAAACTGATCTACTTCTACACTTCCGTTTTGGAGTTTGAGGTTATCGGGAAGTTTGAAGACCACAATGGTTATGATGGTGTTTTCTTAGGTAAAGCTGGTGAGAATTGGCATCTGGAGTTCACGCAGGACGGGAATTTGCCAGAGTCGAAGTTTGATGATGATGACATCCTGGTTTTCTATCCAGAAACCTTGGAAGAGTTTCAGAAGATCTTGGCCAATCTTGAACACTTTAAAGTTCCGACTTTGACGCCCAAAAATCCTTACTGGAAAGAAAACGGCATCTGCTTCGAGGATTGTGACCATTATAAGATCATTATTTCTGACCTTAGAATTACTAAATAAATTACAAGACTTCAATTTTCATTGGAGTCTTTTTTTGACATTTTGATATTAGCTTTTTTATAATACGTCTGTACACTTTCTGTACCCTTGCCGTACTCTAAATGTATTTTTATTTTTTGTCGAATATGGGTGTTTTTTTGTCATTTTGATAATTTATTTTGATTGGGGCAGTATATACTTCCAATACGTAAATGTCTCTTAATCTTTGGAGAGATTTTCCTTAAATTATTCGATTCTGCAGGAGATGAATTTTCAGAACTGAGATTCTTTCAGAATGACAAAAATCTGGATAAATTCTATCGGAATGGAAATGTTATTTTTACCCTGAAAACCCATAGCCCTGATTGTAGTGGAAATCCCACAGCAGGCGATGGCAATTTGACTCCGCTCAGGATGTAAGCGACGGCGCGAGGAATTGCAACGGAAAGCAGGTTCCCGGCTCCTAAAATTATTAAATCTTTTTGCGTCGATTCTAATTCGTTATTTTCCAGAGGCAAAATAATTATCTTTACGAAAAATAAGTGCGAACAGGAATGCGAAACAGGGTTTTAAATGGATAAATTTGATCTTTTAGGAGTGGTGACGGTGATCTCGCTGTTCGTTTCGTTCTTTCTGGCGTTTTTTCTGCTGACGGTGAAGACGACGCACAAAAGTAGTAATCGGATCTTTGCTTTTTTTCTGATCATCAGCGCAATCGACATCAGCGAGCCTTTGGTAAGTCTAGTTTCCGATGGTCCTTCGAATCTTGGGATGTTGCGGAGCACGGTGTCTTTTCTTCAGATCCCGCTTTTTTATCTTTATGTGTTGTCGGTTTGTTATTCGGATTTTAAATGGAAGCCTAAGTATTTTTTACATCTGATCCCATTTTTGTTTGTGAATCTTGTTTTGACGCCGCGTTTCTATAGTGTCGATCTGGCTACGAAGCTTGATTTTATCGTCAACCGCCAAAATATGAAGGAGTTGCAGTTCACGCATTGGCTGTTCCATCTTCAGATCTTGGTTTATTTTGCGGTTATCTTTCTGCTGTTGAGAAGGGCGAAGAAGTTGTATCTGGAAAATAATTCGGGTGGAGATCTCAGTTCTTACCATTGGCTGTTTCAGTTCACGGGCGTTTTAACGGTTTTTTATCTGGTTGTCATTCTTAAAAACATTTTCAAATTTTCCGATTATGCGTATGTTTCCGACCGGATCAAAATCGGTATCCTGGTTTCGCAGCTTTTCATCATCTGCTGGTATCTGTACAAAGCGCTGAATCATCCCGGCCTTTTCAGGAATATCGACTCAAGGTGGAAACTCGTTGCTGACCTGGTTTTGGAGGATCAAAAGACAGAGCCGGAAACTCTGAACGATGAACTTCTGAAACTTAAAAAATATATGAGCGATGAAAAGCCATTTCTGAATCCAGCTTTGACGATCCAGGATATTTCCAAAGCGATGAATGTTCCGTTTCGCGAATTATCGGTTTTGATCAATCATCAGTTGGGACAGCATTTTTATGATTTTGTGAATACTTACCGAATCGAAACTGCTATGGAAATCCTTAGAGATCCTTCAAAATCCAAGGTGACGATTCTTGAAATCCTCTATGAAGTGGGATTTAATTCGAAATCTTCCTTCAACACCGCTTTCAAAAAGCATACGGGAAATACGCCCACCGAATATCGCAAGTCATTACAAATGAACACTTTGTAATTACTCGTACTACATCACTCAATTATTCCTACCAATTCTTTTCATAAAATAAGGCCGAATACTTTTACTCGGTCGCCTAGGTTTTTGTGCTTCCACATCTTTGTATCGAAATATTGATCAACCTTTAAATTACGATACAATGAAAACATTAAAGTTCTTCGCAGCGCTACTGTTCATCAGCCAAATTTCTTTCGGACAAGACTTTTCCAAAAAGATAGATTCTATCATCAAAGCCAGTTCTGAAAAAAATCCTGACGTCGGAATTAGCGTCGGTTTCAGCAGTGAAAATCAGGAATTCTACACTTCTTACGGTAAACTGAATAAGGAGAGCACAGTAGATATTGATGAACATTCTATCTTTGAAATTGCATCGATCACCAAAATCCTGACCGGAAATATGATTGCTCAAGCTGCTATCGAAAAGAAGTTAAAATTGGAGGACTACATTGACAGCTATCTACCGAAACAATATGTTTTGCAAAAAAACCTTCAGAACAAAGTTAAAATCTCAGACCTGGCTTCGCATCAGGCAGGCTTGCCAGACATTGATTTTCAAAAATTGATAGCAGCAGATTCGCAACAACCCATAAACAGTGTGACTGAACAAACTTTGGCAACAATGATCAACAACAGTACAGACCTCATCGATTATGGAAAATATAGATATTCCACAGTTAATATGACTCTGCTCGGACAAATTTTGGAAAAAATATATGGTAAGAGTTATGACGCAATCATCAGTGAAAAAATACTGAAGCCAGCTAAGATGTCAGAAACTTTAACCAAAAAATTTGATGTTAAAAACAGAACAACAGGTTATAATGCAGAAGGAGGCATTCAGGAATTCTTCCTTTGGAATGTAACTGCTCCTGCAGGATTGGTAAAATCCAACGTTTCTGATATGGTGAAATACTTACAAACATTACTGATGAAGGGAAATCAAATATCCGATGCAGCATTGCTGATGGAAAAAGTATATTACAAAGATGAGAAGCGGGAAATGGGATTGGGACTAAACATTAGTAACGATGACGGAGCAATGATTTTTGCGAAATCCGGCGATTCTATGGGACAATCATCTATCATTTGCTATAGCAGAGTCAAAAATTGGGGAATCATCATCCTATTAAATAAAAGAGACTCTAAACTGAGACAGACGATGTTGAATGATATCTATGAAAATGTCTTAAAATAAATCTCTAACAATGACATAAAAAAAAACCGCCTCAATAATCTGAGACGGTTTTCATTTTATAGAAACAATATTACTTCTTGTTGAAATCTCCTGCGTAGATGGAAGTTACTTTGTCCAGAGAAATATATTTCTTCAGAACAGCATTCACTTCTTCTAATTTCAGATTTTGGATTTTGGCATTCAGCTCGTCATACCTTTCCAATGGAACACCGAAAAGGAGTTTGCTATTTTCCAGGTTGATCAATGTATTCTCCATTCCTAGGCTTGTCGTGCGGATGTTGGCGTAACTTTTCTTGTTGGAGTCCAATTCCGCCTGTGTGAATCCTGTTTTCAGAGCTTTGCTCACCTCATCTTTCACAGCAGATTCTACGGCATCACGTTTTGTTGGATTCAGATAAGCGTAGTAGTTCCAAGAAGAAACATCGTTTGTAATTGGGACGTTGAGGTAAGAACCAACGCCGTAAGAAATACCGTCTTTTTCACGCAGTCTCATTGGCAATCTTGCAGAAAGGAAACCACCGCTTCCCAAGATCTCATTAGCCAAGACCAAAGCTGGATATTCTGGGCTGTCCTGCTTCATAGTAAAGCTTGAAGTTCCAAGTGCGACTGCATTTTCTTTGTCTGGTGTGATGATATTCTTATCTACTTTTTTGGTTTCGAACAACGTAGGTTTCACTTCCTCGAACTTAGATTTTGCAGTGAACTTCCCGAAGGTTTTCTCCAATTCTGAACCGACAGCTTTTGCATCCAGATTTCCGATGATCGTTCCTGCGCCATTGGAAGCGCCTAGAACATTATTATAGAAATCGACAACTTGGGCACGTGTTACTTTTTTGTTGTCCGCAATCTCTTCTTCCAACGTTGAAGTGTAGAAAATACTGGTTTTTGGGTAAGGCGAAGACAGTCTTGAAAGCTCGTTGTAGGCAATTGCTTCTGGATCTTTTAACTGTCCGTCTAAATAGGTATTGTTTTCTGCAATGGTTTTTGTCAATTCATTTTCCGGGAAAGTAGAATTAGCTAAAATGTCCTGCATAATAGCCATTACTTTCGGGAAATCATTTTTGTAGGTAGAGAACTGCACCATCAGATTTTGCCCAGAAGTATAGAAATTGAGCGAAGACTTCATCTGATCTAATTGATCTTGGATCTGCTCTTTCGTTCTGGTTTTGGTTCCGGATTTTAATAATGATGCGGTCATACTTGCCACAGAAGATTTTCCTTGAAGGTCTTTCTCATTCCCAATTCTGAAACGGAAAGAACCTTGGATCTTGTCTCCTTTCAGTTCTTTGTTGATCAAGCCGTATTTCATCCCGTTGGAAAGCGTGCCTTCGGTCAGGTTTTTCTTGATGTTGGCGATGCTGGTTTCAAAAGGTGCTGGTTCTTTCTCCAAAGCTTTACCTTTGTAATCCTTCGTCAAAGTAGCGATTTGCTCAGACCTGAATTCCGTTGGCAAAACACGTTCTTCATTGGCAGAAGGACGGAAAACACCCAATGTTCTGTTGTTGTTTTTGAAATATTTTGCAGCCACTCTTTTGATATCCTCGAGTTTCAGATTCTCCACATTGTCTCGGTACACGAAGGCCAGTTTGTAACTTCCTGTTCCCACGATCTCTGTGAATCCAATGGCGTAATTGATCGTATTATTTTTTTCTGTTGCAATGTCTTTTAGAAGTTTTGATTTGGCTCTATTCAGATCCGCTTCTGTATAATTGATAGTTGGGATTTTGTCTAATTGTGCCTTTACAAGCTTAGCAGCCTCATCCAAATTTTTCTCTTTGGAAATATCAAAGTTATAATAGATCATTCCGGGATCTCTCGCCGGGATATAGTATGCCCAAACTGACGACGCATTCCCGCCATCTACAAGACCTTTGTATAAATAGCCTGATGGATCTGCGGTAAGGATTTCATTCAAAGCACTAAGTGCCGCATAATCCTTGTCTGCAAAAGCTGCCGCGTGATAACCTGCCGCGATGATCTGCTGGTCGTTATTTCTTTTGATCTCAAAATATTTCTCACCATTCTGGGCTGGTTCTACGGTATAAGTGCCGCCTAATTCCCTTGTTGGTTTTGGAATTGCAGAGAAATAATCACCTACATATTTCAAGGCATTGTTCTCATCAAATTTACCTGCAATGACCAACGTGGCATTATCTGGCTGGTAATATTTTTCATAGAATTTGCGAAGCGTTGGCGCTTTTACCCTTTCGATGTCCTCTTTACTTCCGATGGTGGAATTTCCGTAATTGTGCCAAGTGTATGCATTAGAAAAAACATTCTGGATCATCACTCTCGTCGGGTTGTTTTCCCCGATCTCAAACTCGTTTCTTACCACAGAAAATTCTTTGTCCAAATCAGTTTGAAGGATTGTGGCATTGATCATCCTGTCGGCTTCCATCTGGAGAGACCACTTCAGGTTTTCATCGTTAGATGGGAAAATCTCGTAATAATTGGTTCTATCATAATAAGTGGTTCCGTTAGCAGCACCACCTTTGTCAGATAACTGTTTCTTGATGTCGCCCAAATTTTTGGTGCTTTTGAAAAGCATATGTTCCAGCAAGTGTGCCATCCCTTTTTCGCCATAGCCCTCGTCCTTAGAACCCACATTGTAGATGATGTTGACAATCATATTACTTTGGGATTGATCTGGAATCAAAAGGACGTTCATGCCATTTGAAAGTTTATATTCCTTCACACCTTCGATGTTTCCAACGTATTTAGGAGTTTCGGCTTTTTGAGAAAACACAGGCGTACTCAGCCCTGCGTAGAACACGACTGCCGCAGTCAGTAGAAAATTCTTCATGTTTTGATAGTTATATTTTTTTGGTTTCTAAATTTAATAACTTTTCATTAAAAACATAAGTGAGCTGTCGATTTTTATGAAAATCTTAACGTAATTTTGCAATTATGCAAGTTGAGAAGATAATTATGGGAATCGATCCGGGAACTTCCATTATGGGTTTCGGGATCATCTCCGTGAAAGGCGGGAAAATGGAGTTGATCGTGATGCACGAATTGGTCTTGAAGAAATATGAAAACCACGAGACCAAACTAAAAGTTATTTTCGATAAGACCTTAGCGCTGATCGATGAATATCATCCCGACGAAACAGCTCTGGAAGCGCCTTTTTTTGGAAAGAATGTTCAAAGTATGCTGAAACTTGGACGCGCTCAAGGTGTTGCGATTGCTGCCAGTCTCCACAGAAACATTCCCATCACCGAATATTCTCCGAAAAAAGTAAAAATGGCCATCACCGGAAACGGAAATGCCAGCAAAGAACAAGTCGCCGGAATGCTTCAAAACCTTTTGAAACTGAAAGAATTTCCAACGAAATATCTTGATGCATCTGATGGTTTGGCCGTTGCTGTTTGTCATCATTTCAATTCCGGAACTATATCAACCGACAAATCTTATTCTGGTTGGGACAGCTTTTTGAAACAAAATCCTGACCGGGTCAAATAGTTGATGGTTGATGGTTGATGGTTGATGGTTACAAAATTAATTTCTATTCTTGCATCTTTTGCCTTTTTTCTTGATTCTTGTCTCTTGATTTTTGTCTCCTGATTTTCTATCTTTGAATCGATGAATAATTCTCTTTTTGAAATCGTAGAACACACCAACCGTAGCATTTTTCTCACAGGAAAAGCAGGAACTGGGAAGACTACATTTCTAAACGACTTTGTAAAAAAAACCAAGAAAAAACACATTGTAGTTGCGCCGACAGGGATCGCGGCCATCAATGCTGGTGGCGTTACTATCCATTCGATGTTTGGCTTACCACTCAGAACTTTTCTTCCAACCACAGAAAGAATCGACCAAAATCTCGGAAACAATATTCCGGATCTGATGGTCCATTTCAAATACCGAAAAGACAAGCTGAAACTTCTCCGCGAAATCGAAATTATCATCATCGATGAAGCCTCAATGTTGCGTGCGGATGTTTTGGATATGATGGATTTTTCTTTGAGACACGTTCGCAGGAATCAGCAGAAATTTGGAGGTGTTCAGATGTTGTTTATCGGCGATCTTTATCAGTTGCCTCCAGTTGTGAGAGATGAGCATATTCTTGGAATGTATTATCCATCGCCTTTTTTCTTTCACGCCAAAGCATTGGAAGGCAGTAATTTCATCACGCTGGAACTGACCAAAGTTTACCGACAAACCGATGAACATTTTCTGGAGATCCTCAACGCCATCCGAGACGGAATCACCGGAGACATCGACTTCGAAACATTGAACGAGAGATATCAACCAGACTTCGACCCAAAAGATGAAGCGTATGTCTATCTCTGTTCGCACAACAAAATGGCGGATGACATCAATCAAAAAAAAATAAAAGAACTCGGCGGAAAAGCACATTCCTACACAGCCGATGTGAAAGGAGATTTCAAGGAAACGCAATATCCAAATGATGAGGTTTTGGAATTGAAGATCGGAGCGCAAATTATGTTCATCCGCAATGACACCTCGCCTGACAAAAAATATTACAACGGAAAACTCGCTCAAATCTCTTATCTTGATGAAGACGAGATCTCTGTGATCCTAGACGGAAGCGAAGAAGAGATCACTTTGAAAGCAGAAACCTGGGAACAGAAAAAATATTCTCTGGATGATGAAAAGAACATTAAAGAAGAAGTCTTGGGAAGTTTCAAACAGTTTCCAATTCGCCTTGCTTGGGCGGTAACGATTCATAAAAGCCAAGGTTTGACCTTTGACAGATTGATCATTGATGCTGGGAAAAGTTTTGCTTCCGGACAGGTTTATGTGGCACTTTCGCGTTGCCGAACTTTGGAAGGCATTGTCCTTAAATCTAAGATCACACCCGAAGTGATCTTCAGTGACAAGCGGGTTTCGAAGTTTCAGGACGAGACACACGCCAATTCGAAAATCGATGAAATCCTTAATTCTGAAAAGTACGATTACAGCATTCAGAAAGTGATCAGAAGAATCGATTGTGTTTGGTTTGTCTCCGCTTTGGAAAGCTGGATGGTGATGACCCGAAGCAGCAAATCCGTTGATAAGGACCAATCGCAAAAACTTTACATCACTTTAAAATCCGAAATAGAAAATCTGAAACTTATTTTTCAGAAATTTGAAAGAATATTAATCCAGAAAACCCAGAAATTCCTGAAAGGTGAAGAGGAATGGCAAGAAGTTGAGGTCAAAGCAAAAGGTGCTGTCAATTTCTTTTTCTCGAATGTGAACGAGAAGGTTTTTTCTCCGCTTAAAGATTTTTATTCAGAGACAAAAGGTATTAAAGGTTTGAAAGCTTTCAACGAGGATTTTCGCGTTTGGCTGGATGATTTAGAGGAATATTTGAAGGATCTGAAAGACGTTCATCTTTTGGAAACACCTTTATTCGACAAGGAAAAAGATGCTGTGATCTCGATGTCCATCAACAAAGTTCCGACACACGTTTTGACCTATCAATTGTTTCAGGACGGAAAAACCATTTCTGAAATTGCGAGAGAACGAGGTTTGGTAAACTCCACTATTTTTGGGCATTTATCTAAATATGCTGAGCAGAATTTGCTAGATAAAAATGACCTGTTGAGAATCTATCCAAAGGAAAAAGTGAATGCTTTCGAAAAGGTTTTCAAGCAAAGTCCAAAAGAAAACATCAATGATTGGAAAGCGGCTTTGCCAGCGGATTTTGATTATGGTGAGATCCGGTTGATCTGGAACTATTATTTGAATTTGAAAAAATAACTTATGCTTACAGAATCTGAATTTTCTAAAGAATTCGCAAGTCGTCTGACTCAAAAAGTTGATGGCTTGAAAATATTTTCAATTAATGGTCTTGAGATCCAAACAGAATTTGAAGGTTCAACCGAATACAGACATTTCTTAAATAATTGTTATTCAGAATATCGTAGAAACCCTGATGACATTGAAGAAATTTTCTTAAAATATTTGAATGCCACTGATAGTATCTATAATATTAATAATGATATAAATATTAATGACATTTTACCAGTGATTAAAGATGGAAGATTTCTTCAAAATTTACGTGAGTTAGATAATAACTTCAAAGAAAATAATGTCTTTGAAAAATATAATGATGAACTTTACATTTTCTATGTAGAAGACTCAGAAACTAACATCAATTATCTAAGTAGAGAAGATGTTGAAAGTCTAAATTTAGATCCAAACAAACTTAAAGAAATTGCTGTAGAAAACTTATTAAATTCTATAGAAATTGAGAAGCACGGAGAAGTTGGATATTACATGTTGGTCGTTGATGGCAATTACGAATCAAGTTTGATTTTACTTGATATTTGGAATAAAGAAAATTTTGAAGTTAAAGGCGAAATTATTATTGGAATTCCAGCTCGCGATTTATTGATTATAACAGGGAAAAATGATATTGAAAATCTTGAAAGACTTAAGAAAACCATAAAAGAAATCAGTGAGGAAGGAGACCATTTAGTTTCTGAAAAGTTATTCGAATATCGAAATGGAAAATTTGAAGTAATTTGAAATAAAAAGCCATATAATCAAAAAAGCCACAAAGTTTATTTGTGGCTTTCATATTTTTAAAGAATAAGAATTAATTGATCAATTCAAATCTTGCATATTCTGCAATTTTCTTTGGCAATTTGATTCCTTCTCCTGTTTGATTATTTTCTAACAAAGCGGCCATAATTCTTGGCAAAGCCATTGCAGAACCGTTTAGCGTGTGAACCAATTGCGATTTTCCGTCTGCTTTGTAACGGCATTTCAAGCGATTCGCCTGGAACGTCTCGAAGTTGGAAACAGAACTTACTTCCAACCATTTTTCCTGCGCTGCACTCCAAACCTCGAAGTCGTACGTCATTGCTGCGGCAAAACCTGTGTCACCACCACAAAGTCTAAGGATTCTGTATGGTAACTCAAGATCTTCCAAAATGGATTTGATATGCTCTACCATTTCTTCCAAAACAGCATAAGAATTTTCTGGTTTCTCGATTCTCACGATCTCCACTTTTTCGAATTGGTGAAGTCTGTTCAAACCTCTCACGTGAGCGCCGTAACTTCCAGCTTCTCTTCTGTAACATTGAGAAAACGCTGTATTCTTGATTGGCAGGTCTTTCTCATCCAACAAAACATCGCGGTAAAGATTCGTCACCGGAACTTCCGCTGTTGGAATTAAATATAGATCATCTGCATTGACGTAGTACATTTGTCCTTCTTTATCGGGCAATTGTCCTGTTCCGTAGCCGGAAGCTTCGTTCACCACGTGTGGCGGATTCACTTCCAAATAACCTGCTTCCACATTCTTATCCAAGAAATATTGAACCAATGCTCTCTGCAATCTTGCACCTTTCCCAAAATAAACAGGGAAACCAGCACCAGCGATTTTAACGCCCAATTCAAAGTCTATCAAATTATATTTTTTCGCTAATTCCCAGTGTGGAATTGCACCTTCACCAAGACCTTCAACCGTTGTAGATTCGTAAATGATCTCGTTGTCATCAGCTGTAACACCCGCTACGACTTTCTCGTAAGGTACATTTGGAATCTGATACAGAATGGTGATCAATGCTTTCTCGGCTTCAGCAAGTTGAGATTGTAATTCTTTGCTCGATTCTTTGTATTGCGAAGTTTTGGATTTTGCCGCTTCAGCTTCCTCTTTTTTTCCGTCTTTCATCAAGATTCCGATCTCTTTCGAAATTTTGTTCATCTCGGAAAGTTGTGAGTCTAGCTCAAACTGCAGTTTTTTTCTTTCGTCGTCAGCATTAATGGCTGCATCGACCAAATCTAATTCCTTGAAGCTTCTTTTCTTCAAGCCTTCCAAAACGCGCTCTTTGTTCTCGCGCAAAAAATTAACCTGTAACATAGTTTGGTTGTTGGTTGATAGTTATTGGTTGTCAGAATTTAATCTCTGACTATGATTGCAAATTTAAGGATTTTATTTCACGATCTTGACAATGTTTGGTTGTCCTGGCATTTTTGTGAATTTCAGTTCACTATTGTACCAAAGTTTTGAGATCTGGAAAAGGGATGGTGTTGATTTGTACTCTATCTTGATTGTATCATCGATTGGGTCTAGATTCAAATCTACTGGATAGGATAATCTGATGATAAATTGTGAATAGTAAGTCTGTTCATTATCATTACTCAGGGGATCAATTTTTAACCTTATTGCTCCGGCAGGGTAATCTAGATATGTGATTGTATCGGCATCTTTTTGCAGACTAAAACCTGTAATAGGAATTAGATCTCTTTCCCCCAAAATATCCAGCAAACTCACGCTTGCAAACGAGCCATCTATTTTTGGATTCAGCAGATCCGGATTGGTGCTATCAGACATATAAAGTTTTATTACCTGATCTATGGTCTGGGTTTCTGCCTCGTCCCGTTGACACGAGAAAAGAATCATTAAGACGGATAAAATTATTGATATTTTGAGTTTCATCTATGCAAATATAATTCTAAAAAATGAATCGATTACGATAGCTTTTTAAGATAATTGCTGAAACAAAAAATATAGGCTGTTCCTTCCCAAATGATCATACTTGCTAAGGCAATGCCCATTCCTAAAATGCCATAAGCAGATACTAAAAAATAGGAAATAGTAGAAAGTAATATCAATGAAATCACAGATACCCAAGTGTTTATTTCAATCTTACCGACTGCCGGCAGGAGATTCCCAAACAGATTTCGAGACAGCATTCCAAATGTGAATCCAAATAGTAGAATCATCATCAGGTTATCATTCTCCACATAATTTTCGCCAAAGAAAAACCTTATCAACAAATCCTTAAAAACGTAGAAAAACAACAAAATCCCTATACAGATAGGAATAAATAATTTGTAATAATTCCGAATGTACGAGGTAAGAAATGTCTTGTTCTGATAATTTTTGGAAAGCAACGGATAGTCACTTTGCATAAAACTAATGGCCAAAAACGGAATATTGGAAGGTAACAAGATGGCAACTTTGTAATTAGCAACAGCATTTTCATTCATAAAATAGCCTAACAGCAAAATGTCCAATGCGAATAATGTTTCCGAGATCACAGATGTTGCCGCCGTGAAAATTCCAAATCTCCAAAGTTCTTTTTTATTCTCCGGCTCTTGTGCTTTCGATGAGAATATCTCCTTTTTTAGCCATAATAAAGACAGATACGGAATAATAGCAATCGCAAAAAGATAACCATAAAACTTAAAAAAATAGGTAAAAACTACCAGAATAATGAATCCGCCGATATTGATAACATTATTGACATTGGCAAAAACACTATTCTTACCAATAATCCTGTAGTAGGTCTGGATGTGATTTGACAGATAAAAACCCAATAATCTAATACCGCAAAATAAAAAAATCACATAGGCATCCTCGTATTTTTCACCATATATCAAAGAGAATCCGAGGAATACTAAAATTAATATAAACTCGTAGAAAAGACCTTTATAGAAAAGATATGATGACAATCTCTGTTTGTCATTATTTTCTGTGATAGAGCCATATCGTAGCAAAATCTGATTGCTTCCCAATCCTGAAAAAGGCAGAAAAATGGCAAAAACAGACATCACAATACTCAGAACGCCATAATCACTCTCTGACAAAAGTCTGATGATAACGATAGAACTTAAAAAACCACAGATTTTAGCAATCAGGAAAGAAAGAAAAACATGATGTCCTTTGTTTTTGAGAAAACCGCTTAAAAATTCCTTTAGGCTATTCATCAGTTCTCAAATCTGTTATTTCCTGATAGAACGTTTTTGTAAACTGCCGAATATTGGTTTGCGATTGCTTCCTGGGAAAATGTTTTTTTTGCGTAGTCAGCGATTTGTTTTTTATTCAGAATTTGATCTTCATTCATCAATTCCAGCATAGCATTTTCGAGGAGAAGTTCATCTGGCCTGTCTATTAAAATCCCAAAATGATCCGGAAAAAACTCTGAAATCCCTCCAACATTGGTAGAAATCACTTTGATTCCAGACGCAAAAGACTCTGCAATGACACAAGGCTGATTTTCATCATTACTGAAAAGTATGAAGCAGTCAGAAGTCTTTAATTTTTGCGAAACTTCGGAAATCGTTAAAGTGTCAAATATCTCGATTTTATCTTCAAGACCTTCTTTTGCGACGATGGTTCTCAAGTTAACCGTTTCTCCATCTCCCCCGATTTTCAGTTTTATAGGGAATCCCTTTTTCAGTAGATTAACCGTTACATTTAGGATTTTATCTGCATTTTTTCTTGGAATCAAATTGGATATGTGAATGAAAGTAAATTCTTTCTTCTCAACATCCAAAGGCTCGAAAAGAGCTGTATCTACGACATTTGGAACAACTTTCATCGGCTTTTTTATTCCTAATGCTACAAGGCTTTTTTTTAGGTCATCGCTCACCGGCAGAATTGCAGCTGCCTGATTGCCTATAAACTTTGCAATATTTTTGATAACAGGAGAAGTTGTCCCGTGATTTATTTTTCTAAGTACTGTCCAATGCTCGGTTACCACAAACGGGATTTTGTGCTTCTTTTTCAGGTAAACAGCAAAAAGCATGTTATTGTGAAGCACATTTGCGTGGACCAAATCCGGTTTCTGCATTTTTGCAAATCCCATTCTGTACGCTTTCATTCTTCTGAGAAAATTCTGAATTGGATTCTTCGAATTTTTATAATAAACAATAAGCGTTCTGATTCCATTAATCACATGATCATCAAACACAAAAATCTCTTTCTGGTTAAAATCTCCAATCGTATGCAGGATTTCTACATCATGTTGCGTTGCTACAGCTTCTGCGTGACGCTGCACAAAATTACCATTCGTAGGTTCCTGCTTATTGGGAAACCAAGAAGAAATGAAAAGTATTTTCAAAGTTTTCTGTTGAGATTGGACCTAAAAACTAAGAAATGGAAGATGCCCAGCTCCTACTGAAAGGCTGAATAAAGTGGCTCAGAAAATCCAGATACGTATTCTTGGAGAAATCAAAAACTTCGATATCTTTTGATAATTCGCCACTTCTAATTTTATTCTTAAAATCAGATAGTTTCAAAGTTTTGACTTCACCATTTTCTATGAAGCTGGCCTTCATCCTGTCAAACAATCCAAGCTCGAACTGAGAATCCAACTCTCTCATCACTTTCCCCAGAGCATCAATGCTGCAACCAGAAGCCGCTTCTTTCTCCTCATCAACACAGATGATGATGAATTGGTTCTTTTCAATTTTGAAAGAAGACGAGAGCTCTTTTCCGTGAGCAGCCCAATCACCTAAAAAATCGTAAAGCTTTTCAGCAATTGTTTTGCTTTCTTTAGCTGTGAAAGGTCTTGACGCTGGATAGATTATTACTCGATAATCGCTTGTTTCCACTATATTAGATTCCTCGATTTTCATAAAAAAACTTTTATCAAAATTATGAAATTTTCTTCAGTTTAAAGAGCTTAATATTTTTCGTGCTTACAGCATATATTAAGATTAGAAATAGAATAATGACAAAGCCTAAAAAAAATCTTAAAGTCCCACCTTGTGGAAACAACAAAAATTTGAAGTAAATATTTAAAAACACCAAGCTGGAAAGCATCCTCACAAAAAGATCTTTGGAAACAAAAAATATTGCAGTAAGGATAACACTGGAAACTATCGAAATTCTTTTAAAATTTACAAGTTTGAAAATTAATAAATCCCAATACTGTTTAAATGTAAAATTGGCTGGCTCAGCTGAAATCACAGGTCTTCTGTGGATAAAAGTGTCATAAAAGACATCATTCCATCCTGGATAATGATAATACTTTATAATAATCAAATAAACAATTACCATAATTAAAGCCTGGCCAATCAAAGAAAAATCTACTTTCTTGTTTTCTTTAATAAACCGGAAAAATATTGCTAAAAATAAATAGGATAGTGCAAATATGATATAATCTGGCCTTATCAAGACACTGATTAACAACAAGATAAACTGAGTAGCCGCGCTTCTCTTCTGCAAGACAGAAATGATAAATAATAACAAGAGGACAAAAGACAATATATCTGGCGTAGGATTTTCTGCCATCTCTCTTAGAACTGGCAGACTGAGAATTGATATAGAAATAATGGGTGCAACCAAATAGTACTTCGGAAAAAGACTCATTAGAAAATAAAAAATCAACAATCCTGAAATAAAATAAGCCAGAAAGTTCACGATAAATAAAGAGGTAGGACCAGAAAACCCTATTTTATGAACTGTATAAATGAGCGCATTGTATCCGACCTTTATCTGATAGTAGGGCAACTGTTCTGAGAATGCCGAGTAATCTTTTTCGAATACTTTATTAGGCAAATTAAGAGAAATAATATCTTTATACTTCTCTGGGCTCGCTTCTTCTTTGATCGAAGAATATGTGAGGGAATGTACTTTTTCTGCATCATTTGGGTAGTCCCAGGAATAGATGCTTCCCAAATATCCCGGCATATCCCAATCATAAACTCTGTTCTGATAACTTGAATAGGTCAAATAACTCAGAACAAATAAAAAAAATATGAACGATGCACCCCATTTAATATTCATAAAACTACAAGTCCTCTGCCTCTGCCAATAGTTCTACAATATCTTTGACTTCTACTTCTGTATTTTTATTGAAATGTTTCACGCCATCCGTCATCATCGTGTTGCAAAACGGGCATCCCGTAGCAATGATCTTCGGTTCGAATGAAAGGGCTTCTTCTGTTCTTTCCACATTGATGTCTTTGTTTCCTTTTTCCGGTTCTTTGAACATTTGCGCGCCGCCAGCTCCACAACAGAGTCCGTTGGTTTTGCAGCGTTTCATCTCTACCAATTCGGCATCCAATTTTTCAAGGAGCATTCTCGGCGCTTCGTATTCGCCATTTCCTCTTCCGAGATAGCATGGATCGTGGAAAGTGATTTTTTTGCCTTTGAAACTTCCGCCTTCGATTTTCAGTCTGCCATCATTCATTAAATCTTTTAGGAACTGTGTATGATGTAAAACTTCGTAATTTCCGCCAAGACTAGGATATTCGTTCTTCAAAGTATTGAAACAGTGTGGACAAGCCGTTACGATTTTTTTCACTTCGTAAGCATTCAAAACTTCGATATTGGTCAAAGCCATCATTTGGAAAACAAACTCGTTTCCAGCACGTTTTGCAGGGTCACCTGTGCAGGATTCTTCTTGTCCAAGAACAGCGAATTCAACTCCGATTTTATTTAGAATTTTGCAGAATGCTTTGGTTATTTTTTTGGCTCTGTCATCGAAACTTCCAGCGCAACCGACCCAGAAGAGAACTTCCGGAGATTTGCTTTCTGCAGAGTAATCCGCCATTGTTTTTATAGTGAAATCCATTTGTTGTAAAATGTATTTTGTATTAATGTAAAATGTACTTTTACTTTTAGATTAATCCTTCGCCCAATTCAAACGATCGGCTTGATTGTATTGCCAAGGTGCTGCATTATTCTCCACATTGGTCATCATTAGATTTAATTCTTGTGGCGCGGCAGATTGCTCCATTACCAAAAACCTTCTCATTTCAAATATAATCGATAGAGGATCAATCAGAACCGGACAAGCTTCTACGCAAGCATTACAAGTGGTGCACGCCCAAAGTTCTTCTTTAGTTATATAATCATTGACCAGTTTTTTTCCGTCTTCAACGAATTTTCCACCGTTCTTGTTGATGTTTTTTCCGACTTCCTCCAGACGATCTCTGGTTTTCATCATTATCAACCTTGGTGAAAGTTTCTTACCTGTGATATTGGCAGGACAAACCGAAGTACAACGTCCACATTCTGTACAAGAATAAGCGCTCATCAATTGATGCTGATCCAAATCAAAAATATCTTCTGCTCCAAATTTTGATGGCACTTCTGTTGCGCCTTCTGCCGGTGCAGCATAAGGATCTGCGTTCGGATCCATCATTAATTTGATTTCCTTCGTAACAGAATCCAGATTGTTGAATTTTCCCTTTTTCTCAAGATTTGCAAACCAGGTGTTTGGGAATGCCAAAATAATATGAAGATGTTTTGAGTAATATAGATAATTCATAAAGAATAAGATCCCGACAAAATGAAACCACCAAGCGGATTTCTCAACAATATGAAGTGTTTCTACATTGAAATTCTGAAAGAATGGAAATATGTATTTTGAAATAGGAAAATTGCCTCCGAAGCGATTGGTATCAGCATAATAATCTGCACCATTCATCGTGAAGAAAGCAACCATCAAAGCAAACTCGATGATCAAAATCCAATTCGCATCATTCTTTGGCCAACCGAAAAGTTCTTTCATCGTCAGTCTTTTCACGCCGTAGAAATTTCTTCTAATGAAAAATACCACGACTGCAATCACCACCAATAGTGCCAAAACTTCCAAAGAGGATGTGAAAAAACCATAGAAGGTATCACCTAAAATACCTTGTAAAAACCGATGTGTTCCGAAGATGCCATCAATGATAATTTCCAGTACTTCGATATTGATAATTACAAACCCAACATAGACGAAAATATGCAAAATCCCTGCAATCGGGCGTTTCACCATCTTACTTTGTCCAAGCGCGACTCTGGACATGATCGCCCATCGTTCTGCTTTTCTATCGGTTCTGTTGATCTCTCTTCCTAATTTGATATTGCGATAGATCTCTTTCAGACTTTTAAAGAACAGTCCGAAACCAGCAATTAAAAGAATCAGGAAAATAGCATTATCAATATATTGCATAGCTTATTTTTTGTCTGCGTTTTTACCAAAGACAGAGAAATTGACATATCTCTTAGGGTTAACTTTGAAGTCTTCTACCAACTCATTCAAGTTCTTAGAAGTCTTAGTTAGATTGTTGTAAAGCTCTTCATCTTTCGCCAATTTACCAAGCGAACCTTCGCCGTTTTGTATGCCAGAAATAACGTTATTCAGTTTGCCAGCTGTTTGGTTGAACTGGTCGATTGTTCCATTCAATTTATCAATATCCACACGTTCTGCTACAGCACCGTATTTGTCCAGCGTTTTGTTGGCAGTCATCATTGCCGCATTGGCATTTGCAACCACTTCGTGTAGGCCTTTTTCGTTATTTGCGAGAATAGAGTTTGTTCTGTCAGATGCACCTTTGAAAGATTCGATTGTTTTATTAAGATTTGAAAGTAATAATTTGATTTCTCTTCTGTTTTGCTCATCAACAATTTTGTTGGTGCTTGCAAGCGTCGAATCTAACTTCAGCAATACATTTGACAATTGGTCTTTCACTGGTTTTACTTGTGATGACAATGAGTTAAGCATTGATAATTGATAGTTACCAGCCAACGTATCACCATCTTTTGCAGTTTGCCCACCATAAAACAAATTAACTCTCATTTCCTTTCCAGACATCAATCCAGGTTCGAAGATCTCAACAGTAGATCTTTTAGAAAATTCGAAATTATCGTCTATGGTTAGCTTTACAACAAAATGTAATTTTCCACCAGTTGTTATAGGCTTTATTTCATCAACTTGTCCTACTTTCAGACCGTTGATGGAGACAGGATTGGAAACCGCAAGACCTTCGACATTGTCGTATTTCACGAAGAAAACATTGTCCGTTGTGAAAAGACTTTTTCCTTTCATAAATTGATAAAGTACAACGAAACCTATAATGGCAAAAATAGCGATGAGCCCTGTTTTTAATTCTTTACTTAACTTCACGTTTGTAGATTTTACTAATTAGCAAATATAATGAATATTGGTTTTATAATGGATATAAATAAAAAACAACAAAAGCGACAATTATGCCGCTTTTGCTTGTTGTAATATATTTTGAAATTATTGTTGAGGATTCTTGTCCCAAACGTCAATTCTATAATCTTTGATCTTCGCATTATCCTGAAGACTCTTTAATAGCGCTCCAGTGAATTGCTGAGAATTCTGCTGCGTGATAGATTCTGTGATCTGTTTGATGTCTCCTGGCAATTTGTTGGTTGTTACTGATTTTTTAACCACTAAGTAAACACCTGTCATACCTTCTATCGGCTGAGACAATTTGTTCACAGCAACTCCGAACGCTGCTCCAGCAACTTTTGGCTCCATTGCTCCATTTACAGAAGGATTGAAGACATTGATTGTAGCACTAGCTTTCGTTGTTCCCAATGCTTTTGCGGCTTGGTCTAGTGAAGCATATTTTCCAGCGTTGATTTTCTCAAGGATTTTCTTAGCAAGGACTTTATTTTTTACGATTGGTTCGATTTGATCTCTTACCGTTTCTGGATCTGCAAGACCTTCATCTTGCTTTCCAACCACATAAGCTACGATTCTATCACCAGTTCCTTCTACAGTGAAGATATCTGTGTCTCCATTTTCTCTTTTCTTATCGAAAGCCCAAGCAATCACATCCGCATCTTTATCTGAGCCAATACCTGGAAGCGTTCCTTGGAATCTTCCTACAGCTTTAGGATTATCAAATCTGTATTTGTTTTTCTCTGCTAAGCTTTTGAATTGGTTAAAGCTTTTACCTTGAGTTTGCTGAATGAATCTAGTTGCTTGAGTCAGAACTTGATTTTCAGTTTTGTCAGACGCTTTGATATTTTTAGCCAAGTGAGCAATTTTGTACTTCAAACTTTCCGGTCTCTCATCAACTCTGATGATATGATATCCGAATGATGTTTCTGCCAATCCAATATCTCCTTTTTTGTGAGATGCCAAAAAGCTTAGATATCCTGGCGCAAATGGAGAAGCTGGCGTTGTCCAACCCACACTTCCATTTCTTTCTACCGCGTTTGGCTCATCAGACTGTTTAAGATCTTCTGCGAATTTTGCAGGATTAGCTTTTACTTCAGCCAATATCTTATCAGCGATAGCTTTTGCTTCTTCTTTAGATCTTGTAGCTGTAGATCTTTCAGCACCTTTGTAAGCGATCAAAATATGACTGGAGCTTACAGAATCCGAAGGCTTCATCTGTCTGTCTAATACTTTTGATACGACATAAAGCGTTTGCTCTTTGTAAGGACCAAAAGTCTGCCCGATAGCTGCTGTAGCAACTTTATCTTTAATTTCTTGTGGCAATTGAGCCGTAGTTACATACTGAGGAATGAAAGGAACATCAGAATTAAGTTCTACAAACATAGAATCATTCGTCGTGTTCTGGAAATTCTCAGCACCGTTTGAAGCATCAGTTCCCTTTAGGAAAAGTTTATTAATTTCGTTAAGTGTTGCAGTATCATCCTGAGCACTAGGAGCAGCTGGGAAATAAGCATAAGCAATATTTCTGCTAGCCGTAGCTTTGAATCTCGTTGGATGTAATTTGATGTAATCTGCAAGATCCTGAGTCGTTACTTTTACGTTGTTCTTTTTAGAAAACTCCAGATAATCAACTTTTACGAAATCAATGTTTGCCATATCATCACGGAATTTCACCATCAACTCAGCTTCTTTTTTGCTGGTCGTGATTCCCGAAGTAATATTTCCGAAAAGCATTCTAGCCATCATTCTGTATTCGATAGCCTTTTTGTTTTTCAACCAAAAAGAGTAAGCCTCTGGCTGTGCAGCCTGAGATTTTTCTATATCGGTTTTAAGCTGTTGAACTTTAAAGTTTCCTTTATCATCAAAATACTGTTGATTCTGCGCGAAAATAGGATCATATTGAATTTGACTCCAGAATGTCTCATCTGAAAGCGTCAATCCTGTTTTTTCAAATTGCTGTTTGATCAGTTTTGACTGCACAAGGATCTGCCAAGCCTGCTCTTCCAAACCTTTTGTCGGCTGACCTTGCTGCTGTGCTTGCTGTTGCATAATGAACAACTGGTCATTGTACTCGTCTCTTGTAATATCTTCGCCATTGACCTGTCCAAAAACATTTGGATTCTTTGAAAATAATTTATCAAAGGTATCTGCGTTGAAAAGAAATGCAAACAATCCCAAAGCTATTACGCCCAACAGAAGCCATGATCTTTTTCTAATTTCGCCTAAAATTGCCATTTTATAGTATGTATTTATAATAGTGTGCGAAAATACATATTTTTAACAGAATAGGAAAATAATTTACAGACAATTGCAAATGTGGCAGATAAAATAAAAAAAACCTCTAAAAATTAGAGGTTTCTGAGTTATTTGTCATTCTTTTTATCGAGCATTTTGTCGCGCATTTTTCCTTCTGTTTGGAACAGCGTCAGGACTTGCTGCGGCGTGAGGATCTTCAGAAATTTATCTGCATAAGTTTTTCTATTATTGAGGAGCTGCTGGCCAACATCAAAGCTTTGATTCAGTCGTTTTGTAGCTTCATCATCAGAAAGGTTATCCATATTTTTATCCGCATGAAATTTTTCTTTGATTAGTTTCTGATTATTCTGATATTCGGCATACAAAGCCTTGAATTCATCTTGCTTATCTTTTGAAATTTCCAAATCATCAATCACGATATTCTCCTTCACATTCTGTAGAAAAGCCGTTCTGTCTTTTATAGACATATTACTCACAGCCTCTTTCCGCTCCTTCATATTCATAGACTGCCACTCTGATGCTCTTGGAATTGACTGCTGTCTTTGCATAGATCCAGCAGGCGATAGTGAACTAGTTGATCCACTTCTATAGTTACTTCCACTACCTCGCCCAGTTGTATTTCCAGAACCTCGCTGCTGTTGACCCTTCATGGTGTAAGCGGAGGAAAATCCGGCAATCAAAACAATTAATAAGAATTTATTCATTTTTCTGATTTTTAATTAATTATACAAGTCAAGATACACGTCTTGTTCGCTATTTCTGTCAATATCTTTCAACTGATCTGGTGTAAATGCGGCTAACACTTTTTCTACATCCATTTTAGATTTAGTTTTTGTTCCCACCGCATAATCTTGTCTGTCGATGATAGTTTTGTCAGAACTAATTTTGGCCTTAGAATCAGATGACGCTATTGCAACTGAAGAATTTTGTTTTAATTGTTTTGTTTCTGAAACCTCATTTTTAGGTTGAGTTGATACGATATTATTAGCCAAAAGATCTGCTGAAGGTTTTTGAACTGGCTGTTCTACTTCATAAACACTGTCAATCATTGGAGCCTGCTGTGCCATAGAAACTTCCGGATCGTTATTAAGACTAAAAAATGCGGTGATTCCGCCAATCAAAACAACTGCTGCGGCTGCCATCCATTTGAAATCAAGAGCGAAAACTTTTGTTTCTTTTTTCACGACCACTGGATTTTTTCCCACTGTTTGTGAAATGACATTCGCCTGCATCTGTTTGAAAAAATCCTCGGAAGGTTCCGGATACGGCGTTTTTCTGTTTAATTTTTCTATATCGATTTTCATTTCCTTTTATTTTTTAAAACTCTTGCGAGTAATTGTCCTTAATATAACTTTCTACTTTGTCCTTGGCGTAGTGATAATTCGTCTTACAGGTTCCGACAGACATATCCAAAATCTTCGAAATCTCCTCATAAGGCAGATCATCATAATACCTCATATTGAATACCAATTTCTGTTTCTCTGGCAAAGTCTGAATCGCCTTCTGCAAAAAAACCTGAATCTCCGCAGCATCTTGTCCCGCATTGTCCGCTACAAGATTTTGCATATGATATTCCGCATCTTCATCTGTCTTTTTCATCCGGTTCATTTTGTTGAGCGCTTGCAAAGCCTCATTGGTAGCAATTCTATACAACCACGTGTACAATTTGCTATCACTTTTGAACTGATGAATATTCTGATACGCCTTGATAAATGTATCCTGCAAAACATCCTGAGCGCCGTCGTGGTCGACAATCAACCTGCGGATATGCCAATAGAGACGACTCTGATAAGCATCCATCATCGCACGCAAACCTTTCTCTACCGTTTGTGGTGCAGTTAGCAGGTTTACAATTTCCTCATCTTTGAGCTTCATTCAGATGTTTCGTAGTTTTGATTAAAAAATAAGACCAAAGTTAAATTATTTTTTCAATTTCTTTGGATAAAGCTAAATCTAAAATCGAGCCTTAAATATTATTAATCAAATCCAAATCATCAAATCCTTATCTTTGTTGTTATGAAGACAGTAATCATCGGCTCGGGAAATGTGGCTTATCATTTGGCAAAAGCTTTCACTCAGAATAATATTAAGGTTTATCAAATATATGGACGAAACGAAATTGAACTTTCGAAAATTTCAAGCGAGTTTAATATTCCTTATTCAACTGAAAATCTTGAGAGTGCGGAATTTTACATCATCGCTGTTTCGGATTCTGCCGTTGAAAATATTTCTGAATTAATTAAAAATGAAAATGCGCTAGTCGCTCATACTTCTGGTTCTTTGCCTAAAGAAATTTTGAAAGGCAATTACCGAAAGGCAAGTTTCTATCCTTTGCAGACTTTCTCGAAAACCAAAGATCTGGATTATTCCAAAATTCCGTTTTTCATTGAAGCGGACAATCAAATCGATGAAAAATCTTTGTTTGAATTAGCTTCTATCATTTCTGATAATGTGGAAGTTTCAACTTACGAAAAGCGAAAATACATTCATTTGACCGCCGTTTTCGCTTGTAATTTTGTGAATCACCTGTTTGCAAGAGCTAAGGAAATTTCGGATTCTCAGGATTTAGATTTTAATTATTTCATTCCTTTAATTAATGAAACCGTTGAAAAGATTCAACATCTCGAGCCAAAATTGGCTCAAACCGGACCAGCCGTGAGAGGCGACGAAAGAGTTTTGAAACTACACGAAGAATTGATCAAAAACGAAGAACAACTCCATATTTACAAAACGCTGAATGAATCGATTAAAAAAATGTATCAATAATTCTGTAACATTTTAAAAAATCCTGCACTAATTATTCAGAAACAAAAAATATAAAATATGAAATCTCTCAAAAAATTACTTATTCTTCCAATTTTGATGTTTGGAACAATGGTATTTGCTCAAACATCCTCCAACCGATTCTTCTACGAATTGACTTTCAAACCGAAAAAAGATTCTGCAAAAGTTGAAAAAGTAATGACAACGCTTGACATCACAAAAGAAAAATCACTTTACAGAGATTTCACTTGGGTGGCTCAGGATTCTATTATGAAAGTTCAAGTAGAGGCGATGCAAAAATCTGGCGTTTTCCAGGATATGTCCAAATCTATGACAATGCCAAAATTCGCTTACAAAGTTGAAAAAGTCTATCCAGATATGAAAGTAATTTTGGAAGAAGGACTTCAAAACGGGATGACGCCAATGAAATTGGGTTATGTTGACAACACAAAATTCAATTGGAATATCACATCCGAAAAAGTGAAAATCGGAACTTACAATACTCAGAAAGCGACAACAGAATTCGGAGGCAGAAAATGGAACGCTTGGTTTACATCAGACTTGCCTTTTCAAGATGGACCATATAAATTCAATGGTTTACCTGGTTTGATTGTGAAAATTGAAGATGACGGCGGAAACTACTCTTGGGAACTGAAAGGAAATAAAAAAGTTGACAATTTTGAAGAGCTTTCTTACATCGAAAAAATCTCTCCTGGAGGAACTTCGAAACGTGTGGAAGTATCGAGAGACAAATTTGAAAGTACAATTGCAGATTTCAAGAAAGACCCTTTTGCTACAATCCGACCAATGTTGAAACCGGAAATGATGTCTCAAAAAATTCCTGGAAGCGATATTAGCATTGGCGAGATGGTGAAAAAACAGGAAAAAATGCTGAAGGATTTTTATGATGCCAACGACAATCCAATAGAACTTGCTGTCGTGAAAGACAAAAAGAAAAAATAAAATCACAAACCGGGAAATTAACTTCCCGGTTTTTTTATGATTAATATCCTTATTTAGATTTATTTAAAACAAGCTATATTTGCAGTTCTAAAATCGATAAGTTTTGCAAAACAAACATCCTGATAAATTGTGCTGCTTCCCCAAAAACAAATTGGGAAAGATCACAGGCTACGACAATGATGACCTGCAGATGCCTACAAAAATACTGGAAATGGGACTTCTGCCGGAAACCTCATTTCAAATTCTCTATCAAGCGCCATTCAACGGTCCGCTTTATATCGAATATGGCTCTGAAAAAACAAGAGTAGCATTGAGAGAGCAGGAAGCAAAATTCATCAAAGTAGAAGTGTTGGGATAATGCAGAATCAGAAAAACAAGAAACAAATTCTATTGGTTGGAAATCCGAATGTCGGGAAATCCACGCTTTTCAATGGTCTTTGCAACAGAAAACAAAAAACCGGAAACTACGCTGGCGTTACCGTTGCTAGCCTTTCCGGAAACTATACTTACAAAAACGAAGAGGTCGAAATCACCGACCTTCCCGGCTCTTACAGCATCTACCCGACTTCCGAGGATGAGGCGATATTTTCCAGATATTTGATTCAGGAGCAGGAGAACTATGCTGGCGTTTTGTACATCGCGGATGCGATTAATATGAAGCGAAGTTTGCTTTTGTTTCAGCAGATTCAGGATTTGGGAATTCCGATTTTGATGGTCGTGAATCAAATTGATGAAGCGGAAAAACGTGGCATAAAAATCAATACTGATGCGCTTTCCAAGAAACTGAATGTTGATATTCTAAGAACAAATGCGAAGGAACATTTGGGAATCGAGGAAGTTCGTGAAGCTATTTTTAATAATCAATTCAAAAAATCTTCCCAAAGTACTTTTGAAATTCCGATTGAACAAAGAGGTTTGGTTCACAAAATTGCTGAAAATACAAAAGACCACAATCTTTACAAAATCTGGACACTTCTCGCGGCCGACACTTATCTCGGAAAGATTGAAAGAATCAACGAAATCATCAGCCAAGAAGATGCAAAATGCAATGTTCCGAAACGACTTCAGATTCAGGAAACGGTTCGCCGTTATCAGAATATCGACAAAATAATCTCTGAAACTACAGAAAAAACGCCTCAAAAAAAGCAATTGCTGACGGAGAAACTCGACCGGATTTTGGTTCATCCAGTTTGGGGTTATTTGGTTTTTCTTTTGATTTTGTTAATCATCTTTCAAAGTGTTTTCTTTCTGGCAGAATATCCGATGAATTGGATTGAAGGTGCGTTCAGTTGGCTTTCCGATTTTTCCGGAGAGAATCTTCCTGAAGGTCCAATTAATTCATTGCTTTCAAACGGAATTGTGCCAGGAATCGGAGGCATCGTGATTTTCGCGCCACAGATTGGGATTTTGCTTTATTTCCTTTATCTATTGGAAGATTCTGGTTATATGGCAAGAGTTATCTTTCTAATGGACAGATTCTTAAGACCTTTTGGACTTAATGGAAAAAGTATTGTCCCATTGGTTTCCGGAACAGCTTGCGCGATTCCAGCGATTATGTCCACGAGAAACATCGAAAACATCAAAGAAAGATTGATTACCATTCTCGTAACGCCTTTTATGACGTGTTCTGCGAGGTTACCAGTTTACAGCATCATCATCGGATTGATTATTCCAGACGAGAATTTTTATGGCATAAAGTACAGAGCTTTGGCACTTTTGGCAATGTATCTTCTAGGTTTCGGAATGTCATTATTTTCTTCATTGATTCTTAAAAATTTAATCAAAACCAAAGTCAAAAGTTTCCTGGTAATGGATTTGCCGACCTACAAAATGCCTTTGTTTGGCTATGATTTCAAATTGGTTTTAGGAAAGGTTTGGGAATTCATCACAGGTGCGGGGAAAGTGATTTTTGCAGTGAGCATTATCTTATGGACTCTGAGTTATTTTGGTCCAGCAGAAAAAACAAATCAAACGATTGCTTCTGATGTGAAGTTGGAACAATCTTATCTGGGAAAAATCGGTCGTTCTATGGAACCAGCGATTGCACCTTTGGGTTACGATTGGAAAATGGGCATCTCAATTTTGACAAGCTTCGCGGCGCGGGAAGTTTTCGTGGGAACTTTGTCAACGCTTTACAGTTTGGACGAGGAAGCGCCGGAAGGCCGATTGATTGAGAAAATGAGATTGGACGTTCATCCAAATGGTGAAAAGGTTTTCAGCTTTGCAACAGGCGTTTCGATTTTGCTTTTCTATGCTTTTGCGATGCAATGTATTTCCACAATAGCCGTTGTTTACAAAGAAACCAGAAGTTTGAAATGGACTATGTTGCAGACTTTTGCAATGACCATTTTGGCATACTTTTCGGCACTTGTTGCTTATCAGATTCTGAAATGATTTTCAAGAAAAATCCTTAAAGAAAATTTAAAAAAATGGAAAACTCAATCATCATACAGTACGCAATCATCGGATTTTTGGTTTTGGGAGCATTGTATTTCATTTTTAAGAAATTCGCCAAGACATTTTCCAAGAAAGACAGTAAAAACTGTGGTCCTGATTGTGGGTGTTCTTAATTGAAAAAAGCTTAATTTTAGCTTTAATAATTAAGGCTGTTGAAACAATCTTTCACTTTTATCCTGCTCACTTTCTGCATTTTCACATCTGCACAAAACGACAGTATCAATAGTAGCGTGATTTCCTACGACGACAAGATTATGCTTCGATTGAATATCGATACGAATACGAACGAACTCGTCATTTCTTCCCGAGACCTTCTCGTAGAACCCAGATTGGCACTCAATAATCAGATTAATACAACTTTTGGGATTGATTACAAATTCATCAGTGCGAGTATTTCTTTTGCCCCAAAATTTATTCCCGGTAACAACAATGATTTGAAGGGAAAAAGCAGTTTTACGAGTTACAATTTTAGATTTTTCCCGAAAAATTTCATTCAGACGCTTTCCTATAAAAACAGCAAAGGTTACTATCTGAAAAACACCCAAGACTATGTTGAAGATTGGAGAAAAAACAAAGACCCGTATTTGACTTTTCCAAATTTGAGGTTTCAAAGTTTCGGTGGTTCCACGTCTTATATCATTAACAAAGATTTTTCGCTCCAGGGAATTTATTACCAAAAAGAATGGCAAACGACTAGTACTGGCAGTTTTGTCCCGGCTTTTAATTATGAATACGTGATATTTTCCGACATTCAGGATGGGATAAAATCCCGTGAGAGACGCTTAGATTTGAGTCTCGACCTTGGTTATTATTACAATTATCTCATTACCAAAAATATCAACATTGCGCCTTTTATCTACGGTGGATTAGGAAAAAGATGGAGCAATTATAAAAATGATGTGAGCCTGAGCGAAAGAGACAAGGACAATTATTTCACGCAAAACTTTGGTGCGGGACTGCATTTGGGTTACAATTCTGAGAAGTTTTTTTTCGGTTCTAAGTTCAATTATTCCGGAAATCATTACAAAGACAACGACTCAAATGTGACCGAAAATGATTTTTACGTTCTCTTTTTCATTGGTTATCGACTAAATGCGCCGGCAAAAGTGAAGAAGATCTATGATAAAATTCAAGACAAAATTCCTGCGTTGTAATCTTTGGTTAAATTAAGAATCACTTCTTTTTAATACATTTGCACTCAAAATACAAAAACCTTAAAATCAAACAATGTCATTAATAAAATCAATCTCCGGAATCCGAGGAACTATCGGCGGAAAAGTAAATGATAACCTGACGCCTCTTGACGTGGTGAAATTTGCTTCTGCTTTCGGCACTTGGCTTCAGAACAATAAAAATAAAAAAGATTTAACGCTTGTCATAGGTCGCGATGCGAGAATTTCCGGTCAAATGGTTTCTTCTCTTGTTGCTTCAACTTTGCAAGGTTTAGGAATCAATGTGGTGGATTTGGGACTTTCCACAACGCCGACTGTCGAAATTATGGTTCCTGAACTGAAAGCTGACGGCGGAATCATCCTGACCGCTTCTCACAATCCAAAACAATGGAACGCTTTGAAATTGCTTAATGACAAAGGCGAATTCATAAGTGGCGAAAATGGTGCAGAAGTTTTGGCTTTGGCAGAAAATGAAGATTTCGATTATGCGGAAGTGGATGATTTGGGGAAATATGAAACCAGAGACGACGCTTTTGACATTCACATCAAACAAATTTTAGATTTACCAACTGTAGATGTTGAGGCGATAAAAGCTAAGAAATTCAAAGTTGTGCTTGATGCTGTAAATTCTACCGGCGGAATTTCTATTCCACCACTTTTGGAGAAATTGGGAGTTGAAGTGATTAAACTTTATTGCGAACCAAACGGACAGTTTCCTCACAATCCAGAACCTTTGAAAGAGCATCTTGGCGACATCTGCGAATTGGTCATCAAGGAGAAAGCGGATATGGGAATCGTGGTTGACCCAGATGTTGACAGACTGGCTTTGGTGGACGAAAGGGGCGAAATGTTTGGCGAAGAATACACGTTGGTTGCCGTTGCAGATTACCTTTTGAAAGATAAAAAAGGCGTGGCAATTTCCAATCTTTCCTCCAGCCGAGCATTGAGAGATGTGGCGAATGGACTTGATTCAGAATATTTTGCAAGTGCTGTTGGAGAAGTGAATGTGGTAACCTTAATGAAAGAAAAAAATGCGGTAATCGGTGGTGAAGGAAATGGCGGAATCATTTATCCAGAGCTTCATTACGGAAGAGATTCTTTGGTTGGCGTTGCTTTATTTTTGACTCATTTGGCAAAAGAAAACAAAACGGTTTCTGAATTGAGAGCAACATACCCAAGTTATTTTATGGGTAAAAAGAAAATAGAATTGACGCCGGATATCGATGTTGATGCTTTATTAATCAAAGTTCAGGAAGAATATAAAAACGAAGAAATATCAACCGTTGACGGTGTGAAAATCGACTTCCCTGAAAACTGGGTTCACCTCAGAAAATCAAATACAGAACCTATTATCAGAATTTATACGGAGGCATTTTCTCAGGAAGAAGCTGACAAATTGGGCGATGATATGATTGCGAAGATTAGAAGTTTGATATAAAATTAAAGGAAGCAGATTTTGCTTCCTTTTTTATTTCAATTAAATCGCTTCTTTATAATAAGCCACAAACTCCCGAAAAATGGAGTAGAAATCCCTCAACTCAAAATAATCCGGACTTGCACTTTCAATATTCTCAAATCCTTTCTTTCTGAATAATTTCTTGGTTCTGGTCTGATGAAAATATTGAGAAACCGAAATCGCACTTTTGAAATTCAAACTATCCATCATTCTAATCGAATTCTCAACCGTTTTCTCCGTATCATTTCCGAAATTATCAACTAATATTTTCTCGGTTGGAATTTTATTTTCAACTAAATATTCCTTCATTTTCTTTCCTTCCCAAAAGCCTTCTTTTCCCAAACCACCGCTGACGATAATTGTTCTAACTCTTTTTTGATTGAATAGTTCCAAGCTTTTATCAAGCCGAGCTTCCAATCTTTCGGACAAAGTTCCATCTTCATTCACCTTATTTCCAAGAACAATTGCAACATCTGCGTTTGTTTTTTTATCATTCAATCCATCAATGGTGATATAAATTGAATGTGCCAAAAACCAAACCATCAGAATGACAAAAATCGATTTAATAAAAATGAAAACTCTCTTCATTATAAATCCAATTTAAAGCATTTAAAGCCAAAAGCAATCTAATACTGCATCTTCCTCAGCTTCTTAGAAGTTGCGCCAATAAACAACGCTGTCAAAACCGTCATCGTCCCACCGAAAACCACAGAACGCACAACGCCCATCAGTTTCGCCGTCAAGCCACTTTCAAATTGTCCAAGCTCATTACTTGACATTATGAAAATCGAATTCACGCTCAAAACACGTCCACGGATTTCCTCAGGCGTTTTCAACTGAACAATCGTTCCTCGAATCACAACGCTGATTCCGTCCAACATTCCGCTTAAAACGAGAAACGCAAAAGACAACCAATACATTTTCGACAATCCAAATCCAATGATACAAAGCCCAAAACCAGTCGCCACAAAAAGCAATATTTTACCTTGATTTTTACGAAGCGGAACCAAAGAAAGCGTAATGATAATAATCATCGAGCCAATATCCGACGCCGCGTTCAGCAGTCCAAAACCTTCGGAACCAACCTTCAGAATATCACTCGCAAAAACAGGAATCATCGCCACTGCGCCACCAAAAAGCACCGCAAACATATCCAACATTTGCGCGCCCAAGATTTCCTTCGTTTTATAAATGTAAGCCAAACCTTCCTTCATACTTTCAAAAACTTTCACGTCTTTTTTCGTATTCTCAGAGAATTGTTTGTTAATCGTCCAGAAAAACAGCGACGACAAAACCATACAACTCACAATCACCACCAAAGTCCATTTTATCGTAATCAAAGCAATCAAAAACCCTCCCAAAGCGTGACCAGAAACCGATGCAATCAAAAAAGTCGCCTGATTGAGCGTCACCGCGTAAGGCAGATTTTCCTGCTTCACAATTCTTGGAATCATACTTGGAACCAGCGGACCCAAAAACGAACGACAAATCCCCGTAAAGAAAATGACAGCATAAATAAAATAAGTGATTTCGTGTCCTGTAAAATGTAATTTATGACCAAGAAAAGCCGGAATCAAAAGCAAACTGATGAGAACCACATACGCATAATTGCAAATCAAAAGCAGTCGTTTTTTCTCATTCATATCGATAACGTGACCAGCATAAAGTGCGCAAGAAACCGCAGGAATCACCTCCGAAAGTCCAATCAATCCAATGGAAAATGGGTCTTTTGTCAATTGATAAACCCACCAGCCGAGCAAAGTCGCCAGCATCCGGAATGCGATGATTAGGAAAAATCTACCTGTGAGAAGATGACGAAATTCTATATTTTTTAAAACCCGAAGCGGTGTGAATGAAACCATTATGCAAAAATAGTTGATAGCTCTCAACTGGCATTCGATTTTCGGGAAATAATTTGGAAAGATGGATTTTTAGGAGCTTAATCCCGCTATCCACTATATCTTTTTTGTCATTGCGAACGACATTAGTACAGCATTGAACGATTCAACAATCGCAATGACAAAAAAGGATGCCGTTCCTATCGGGGCTATGGGATTGGTCGGTCTATTGAAGATTCGGTAACATCTATTGACATTTCCAAATTCTAATATTCAGATTCTTAGTAATAGTAATACTCGGGAGAACTGTTGTTGACCAGCGAAACAAGCAACGCAACAAACGCTGTCATTCCAGCCACTGAACCTACAACAATCGCCGTTGTGCCACCAGGATTATTCTTTTTAATCACTCTGATATCATTCTTCGCAATCGTCACTTCTTGACTGTTTGCAACTGCCACAATCTTGTTCTCATCCATAGATGAAACTCTGGCTTTATATTTTGGTTTACCGTTTTCGTAAAAAGTGTATTTCTTTCCCGTCTGAACTGCGGAAAAATTGTCTTTGTTCAAAGTACTTCTGTAGATGGTTGTAGTACAAGATTGCAAAAGGATGAGCAAAGCAATCAGAAAAGAAAAAGTTCTCATTGTAAAATTAGTTTTTCCAAATATAAAGCAATTTTTCTATCATTTGCAAGCCTTGGAATCTTGTTTTGTCCGCCCAATTTCCCTTCCGATTTGGCATAATCCTGGAAGGCATTTTTCTTCAATTTTGTGATGACCAAAGGTTGCAGAATACTTCCGGAAATCAAATCATCATAATACGTATTTCGTTTTCTGAGTTGCAAATCCAATTCAGATTTGAACGCTTCAAAATTTTCCGGCTCTTTTTCAAACTCGATAAACCATTCGTGGTAAGGCAAACCTTCGGCAGGATTCACTTGTGGTGCAAGGTGGAATTCTGTGATTTGTGCTGGGAATTTTTCAACGGTAGATTTCAACGCCTCCTCCACTTCAAACGCAATCACGTGTTCACCAAAAGCGGAAGTGAAATGTTTCGTTCGTCCAGAAACCAAAATTCGGTAAGGATTTTTATCAATGAATCTCACCACATCGCCAATGGAATATGCCCAAAGTCCAGAATTGGTCGTCAAAATCAAGGCGTAATCTTTATTGAGTTCCACATCTTTCAACGTCAATCTTTTGGCATTCGGTTTTCCGAATTCTTCCAAAGGAACAAACTCATAAAAAATCCCGTGATTCGTCAACAGCAACAAGCCTTCTTTAGTATAGTCATCTTGGAACGCGAAGAAACCTTCCGACGCTGGAAAAGTCTGAACAATATCGACAGGTTTTCCCAGCAATTCGTTCATCTTATCGCGGTAAGGTTCGTAATTCACGCCACCAGTGATGATTAATTGAAGATTTGGGAAAATCTCTGTGATTTTTTTGCCGTGTCGGTCAATCAGTTTTTCGAAGTACATTATCAACCAGGGCGGAATCCCAGAAATCAAGGTCATATTTTCTTTCTCGGTTTCTTCTACAATTTTATCGATTTTGGTTTCCCAATCCTCGATGCAGTTGGTTTCCCAGCTTGGCAATCTGTTTTTCTGAAGATAATTCGGAATGTGATGCGCCACGATTCCAGACAGTCTTCCGTTTTTGATACCGTTGATTTCTTGCAATTCTGGTGAACCTTGCAGGAAAATCATTTTTCCACCAACGAAATCTGCATTGTTTTTCTTGGCAATGTAATGGAAAAGCGCACTTTGAGCACCGCCAATTTGATAAGGCATAGCTTCTTTTGAAATCGGAATATATTTGGCGCCGGAAGTTGTTCCTGAGGTTTTCGCAAAATATTCTGGCAAATCTGGCCAAAGGATTTTGGATTGTCCCTTTTTGACTTTCTCGATGTAAGGTTTCAAATCTTCGTAATCTGCAATCGGAACGTTATTTCGGAAATCTTCAATAGTCTTTATCGTTTCGAATTGATGTTCTCTTCCGAACAAGGTTTTCTCCGCTGTTTTGACAAGTGAAAGCAGGAGTTCTTCCTGATTTTTGACCGCATTGGTTTTGAAATCTTTTGTTTTGGCGATATGTTTTTTGGCCCAGATGAGCGCGATATTTTTCTTGATAAAATCCAACATCATTAAGAATTTTCGGTTGTCAAATTTATAAGTATTCTTTTATATAATAGATGTTGGGAGTTAGATTTTTTGAGATTGTAGGTTTGAACACAAAGCGCAAAAAGATTTTTTTAAATACTAACTGTTGTAAGGGTCACAAAGGCGTTTCGCTAAAAAGATTAGTAATTTGAGGTTTCTCGCAGATTTGGCGAATTATGCAGATTAAATTTGAGACTTATATAAAGACGGATAAATTTGATTTTATCTAGTCTCGTGTTTTGATGGAGAATCTGCAGCCCGACTTGAGTGGAAATCCTTTTTTGTGGCTGGAGAAGCATAGGCAAAAAGATTGGGAGCGGAAGGCGGATAAAGCTGCCCAAATAATTATTATTGAAAAGTTTGTGATAAGGGTTTGTGTTTTAGAAAGAAAAAGTGTACTTTTGCACCTCGAATAATATAAAATTTATAAACAATGTTTGCAATTGTAGAAATAGCAGGGCTTCAATACAAAGTTGAGCAAAACCAAAAGTTGTTTGTGAACCGTTTGAAAGGAGACAAAGGGACGAAAGTTTCTTTTGATAAAGTTCTTCTTACTGTAAACGGCGCAATCACAATTGGTGCCCCGGCTGTAAGCGGTATTACCGTAGATGTAGAAATTCTTGACCACGTTCAAGCTGACAAAGTAATCATCTTCAAAAAGAAGAGAAGAAAAGGTTATGCTAAGAAAAACGGTCACAGACAATCTCTTACTCAAATCATCGTAACTGGTATCACTGGTTTTGATTCTGAGAAAAAAGAAGCTAAAAAAGCGGCGCCTAAGAAAGCGGCTAAAGCTGAAGTAACAGAAACCAGCGAATCTGCTGAATAATTTTTAACCACAAAGTTTAAATAAAATGGCACATAAGAAAGGAGTTGGTAGTTCCAAAAACGGTAGAGAATCTCATTCCAAAAGATTGGGCGTGAAGATTTTCGGAGGACAAGACGCTATTGCTGGTAACATCATCATCAGACAAAGAGGTACTCAGCATCACCCAGGTGAAAATGTTGGGATGGGTAAAGATCACACTTTGCACGCTCTTGTGGATGGTAAAGTTGTTTTCAGAAAGAAAGCTAACAACAGATCATTTGTATCTATTGAACCAAACGCATAATTAAAAAGCGTTTTATAAAAATAAAAAATCCTGAGACTTATGTTTCAGGATTTTTTATTTGATATCTGTTTGTTAAAGCGTTTCTAATTGCGCTTCTGTGAATTCCATATTGTGGAAAACGTTCTGAACGTCATCGTCTTCTTCGAAACGTTCTAGCATCTTCATATTGGCTTTGAACTGGTCATCCGTCATCTCTTTTGTGTTGTTCGGGATTCTTTGTAGTTCTGCACTTTTTACTTCGATTTTTAAGTCGTCAAGCTTGTGAGACATTGCTCCGAAATCTTCGAATGCTGTTGTGATCAAAACTTCTGTTTCGTCCTGGTCGATCTCCTCTGCACCACCATCGATCATTTCCATTTCGAAATCATCCCATTCGGTTTTGATCTGCGCCTTCTCGATAGTGAAAATTCCTTTTCTATCGAAGATGAAAGCTAATTCTCCATTCTTCCCAAGATTGCCGTCAAATTTGTTGAAAATTGCTCTTACGTTGGCAACGGTTCTTGTTGTGTTGTTCGTCGTACATTCTACAAAGAATGCCACGCCGCCTTGTCCGTAACCTTCATATGTTACTTCTTCGTAGTTTTCGGCATCTGCGCCACTTGCCTTTTTGATTGCTCTCTCGACATTGTCCTTTGGCATATTGGCACCTTTTGCATTCTGGATGCATCGTCTAAGTGCTGGATTGGCTTCTGGATCTGTTCCGCCGGCTTTAACTGCCAAGGCTATATCTTTTCCTATCTTGGAAAATGTTTTGGCCATCTTGTCCCATCTGGCCATTTTTGAGGCTTTTCTATATTCGAATGCTCTTCCCATTACAAGTTTTATTTTATATTACAAAAGTACTGAAATATAGAAACAAAAAAAATACCTCCAATCAAATTGGAGGTATTTATATTTAGAAATAATTATTAATTATTTTCTTTTAGTAGCTCTTTTTTTAGCTGGAGCTTTCTTAACAGTTTTCTTCTCAACTACTGGAAGATCTGATTTTTGAAGAGCATCCCAAGCAGCGCCGTTTACAGCTTCTACTACTACTCTTCTATCAGCTTGTCTTTCAGCATCAGAAGCTTTTTCAGAAACTTTAGCGTCTCTTTCTCCAACTCCTACTGATTTCAATTGACCTGCACTTACTCCTTTTGCTTCCAACGCAGCAACTACAGCAGCAGCTCTTTGTCTAGAAAGTTTTAAGTTATAAGCTTCAGCACCTTTAGCATCTGTGTGACCAGTTACTAAGAAAGTAGCATCTTTCGCTCCGTTAAGGATAGAAGCAGCTTGTTCAATTTTACCTGCAGATTCTGCTCTAACAGTTGCTTTATTGAAGTCAAACAAGATGTTTGTAAGAGCTCCAGTAGCTTCTTCAGCGTAAGCTGTAGCTGGTTTAGGACAACCTTGGTATTGAGCAAGACCGAATACGGTAGGACAAGCATCATCTTTGTCTAATACTCCGTCTCCGTCTGTATCTGGCCAAGGACAACCTTTGTTTTCAGCTGGACCAGGAACGTCAACACAAGCATCATCTTTGTCTAATACGCCGTCTCCGTCTGTATCTGGCCAAGGACAACCGTTATTTTCTTTAGGACCTGCTACATCTGGACATTGATCGTCTTTATCTGGAATACCGTCTCCATCTGTGTCAGGACATCCTTGGAATTCTGGTAAACCTGGAACATCTGGACAAGCATCTTCTTTGTCTGGAATTCCGTCTTTATCTCTGTCTGTGTTTCCGAATCTAAATAAGATAGATGCAGAAGCTTGCCAAAAGTTAGCAATACCAGACTTATCTACAGGAGTAGTAACATAATCACCTTGTACACCTAAACCGAAGTTTTTAGTAACCCAGAAATTGATACCAGCACCAGTACTTACTGTAAAGTGGTTTGCTTTTCCTGTAATGTCTCCATCTTCGTTATAAGCGCCATAAACTTCTCCAGACTTAGTATCTGTCTGAGGGAAAGTAAGACCTGTATAATCATGTCTTAAGTAGTTAGCACCAACTCTCAAGTACGGATCAAACCAAGACTCTTCGTCCCAAAGTAGACCTGCACCTTTAAATTGAATACCAAGACCTGTCATCAAGAAAAACTCTTTCTCCATTGCAAATCTCTTGTTATCAACGTTACCAACAGTCGTTTGCCAGTCCAATACCAAACCTTTTCCAAGGCTTCTTGCAACTGTCAATTTGGAAAGTGGTGGTGTAATTGAATACTTAGATACACCGAATAAGTTTTCTTTAAAATTGTTGAATGAGAACGTATTGCTGAAAGTGTTTCTTTGAGCAACGTGATTCACTCCATGAGCACCTACACCTATAACCCAAGGGTTAGTAGTAGTTTGCGCAAAAACAGAAGAGGCAACAGTAAGTGCCAAAGCTGTAATTCCTAATTTTAGATTTTTCATAGAATTAAATGATTAAATAATTGATAATGCAAAATAAATATAATTTTTCTTTATAAACAAAGTTTTTTTAACTTTTCTTTAATAACCGCTGAATGTTAACCTTATTCTCTCTATCCTTGATAGCCTCTCTTTTATCAAACAACTTTTTCCCTCTGGCTAATGATATAAGCAATTTTGCTTTCCCTTTATCATTAATATATAGCTTGAGTGGGATTATCGTATTGCCAACATCCTTTAACTTTTTTTTAAGTTTTTGCAATTCGTAACTATGCAGTAACAATTTCCGTTCCCTTTTTGTTTTATGATTGTAAAAAGTTCCCAATTTATATTCATCAATCATCATATTAATGACATAAAGTTCGTCATCAATAAACTGGCAAAAGCTTTCTGTGATTGATGCTTTGGAAGATCGGAGAGATTTTATTTCGGTTCCTGTCAAAACCAGACCCGCCTCATACTCATCCAGGATTTCGTATTCGAAGCGTGCTCTTTTATTGAAGATATTAACAGTTTTTTCTATTTTCATAGTGTTAAATTATTATAACTATAGGGCTTTCCTCATCCCAACTAATTTTCGTAATTTTGCACAAACTTACAAAACAATATGTTAACAGTATCCAATTTATCATTACAGTTCGGGAAAAGAGTTCTTTTTGATGAAGTCAATATAAAATTTACAAAAGGGAATTGCTACGGTATCATTGGTGCCAACGGTGCAGGAAAATCGACTTTCCTTAAAATATTAAGCGGAAAACAAGACCCAACTTCTGGTCACGTTTCTTTGGAAAACGGAAAAAGAATGTCCGTATTGGAGCAGGACCACTTCGCCTACGACAACTTTACAGTGTTGGAAACCATCCTTAGAGGGAACAAAATGCTTTTCGACATCAAAGAAGAAATGGACGCTTTGTATGCTAAAGAAGACTTCTCCGACGATGATGGAATCAAAGCTGGAGAACTTGGCGTAGTTTATGACGAAATGGGCGGATGGAACTCCGAAGCTGATGCGCAGACTTTGCTTTCAAACGTTGGTATTTCAGAAGATATGCATTACCAATTGATGGGCGAACTTGAGAACAAAGACAAAGTAAGGGTTTTGCTTGCTCAGGCATTGTTCGGGAATCCAGACGTATTGATTCTGGATGAGCCTACCAATGACTTGGATATCGCTACAATCGCTTGGTTGGAGGATTTCTTGGCAGATTATGAGAACACCGTGATCGTTGTTTCTCACGACCGTCACTTCTTGGACACCGTTTGTACGCACATCGGAGATTTGGATTATGCTAAGTTGAATCTTTACACCGGTAACTACTCTTTCTGGTATCAGGCTTCACAATTGGCAACAAGACAAAGAGCTCAGGCCAACAAAAAAGCTGAGGACAAGAAAAAAGAATTACAGGATTTCATCGCGCGATTCAGTTCCAACGTTGCGAAAGCAAAACAGGCGACTGCGCGTAAGAAGATGATTGACAAGTTGAACATCGACGATATCAAACCTTCATCCAGAAGATATCCAGCCATCATTTTCGATACCGAAAGAGAAGTTGGAGACCAGATTCTGGACGTGAAAGACCTTGAAAAAACCAAAGATGGCGAATTACTCTTCACAAACATCGACCTTAATCTTAAGAAAGGTGATAAAGTGGCGGTCATCTCCAGAAACTCTTTGGCAATCACAGAATTTTTCGAAATCCTTGCCGGAAATCTTCCTGCAGACAAAGGAAATGTGGCTTGGGGCGTTACGACGAACCAATCGCATATGCCTTTGGACAACACCAATTTCTTCCAGGATGACATCAACTTGGTAGACTGGCTGAGACAATTCACGAAGAATGACGAGGAGCGTCACGAGGAATTTATGAGAGGTTTCCTGGGAAGAATGCTTTTCTCTGGCGACGAGGCTCTAAAATCTTGTAAAGTCCTTTCCGGAGGTGAAAAAATGAGATGTATGTTCAGTAGAATGATGCTTCAGAAAGCGAACGTTCTTCTTTTGGATGAGCCTACGAATCACCTGGATCTGGAAAGTATCACAACCTTGAACAACTCATTGAACAACTTCAAAGGAAACATCCTGTTGTCTTCCCACGATCACGAGTTGCTTGGAACGGTTTGTAACAGAATCATCGAGTTGACGCCGAAAGGAATCATCGACAGAGATATGACTTACGACGAATATCTATCTGACAAGAAAATCAAAGAATTGCAGGAGCAGATGTATTCTTAAAAATTTTTTGGGCGCCTTTATCCGCCTTCCGCTCCCAATCTTTTTGCCAAAGCTTTACCAGCTACAAAAAAGGATTTCCGCTCAAGTCGGGGCGCGGGTTTCTACATAAAATTAAACTTTGTCTTCAAAATAAAGTTTCATACACAACCCTTTCAGAGTTTTGAACTCTGAAAGGGTTTTTCATTTTGTACATATTTCAAATCTTTAAAAAAGTTTATCAAGAACAATATTTTTCAATTAAAATTAATGAAAATCAAAAACTCTTATTAATTTAGAGAAATATATAAACCTTATGAATTCATTAAAATACTTACTCCTCATTCTGATGATTCCGTTTTTGGGATTCGGTCAGACCAAAGACCCACGCTATCAGCCAAAACCTTATGTAGAACTCAAGCATCCGGAATGGAGCAAGAATGCGACTATTTACGAGGTCAACATCCGACAGTACACAAAAGAAGGCACTTTCAAAGCATTCGAAAAACATTTGCCAAGACTCAAAAAAATGGGCGTCGATATTCTTTGGTTAATGCCAATCCATCCCATCGGAGAAGAACATCGGAAAGGAAAATTGGGAAGTTATTATTCCGTGAAAGATTTCAAAGGCGTGAATCCGGACTTTGGAACGTTGAAGGATTTCAAGAGCTTGGTTGACAAAATCCACGCAATGGGAATGTACGTCATTATCGATTGGGTCGGGAATCATTCCGCTTGGGACAATCCTTTGACCAAAGAACATCCGGACTGGTACACCAAATCCAGAGAAGGCAACTTCCAGCCGACGCCTTGGTACGATTGGGACGACGTTATCGATTTTGATTATAACAATCCCGACTTCCGAGAATATATGACTGGCGCACTAAAATATTGGGTAAAAGAAGCCAATATCGATGGTTATAGATGCGACGTTGCAGGTTTCATTCCCGTAGATTTCTGGGACAATGCGAGAGAAGAAATGGATGCGATAAAGCCAGTTTTTATGTTGGCTGAATGGGAATCCAGAGATTTGTACAAAAAGTCATTTGATGCGACCTATTCCTGGACACTTTGGGATAAACTGAAACTAGCTACAACCGGCGGAAAAGGCGCCAACGCACTTTACGAATATATGGCACACGATGTCGGCAGTTTCCCATTGGATTCCTACAGAATGTTGTTCACAGACAATCACGACAAGAATTCCTGGGAAGGTAATCAATATTCCAACTTTGGAAAAGGATTGGAAACCGCGATGGTACTTTGCGGAACAGCCAACGGAATGCCTTTGGTCTACAGCGGACAGGAAGCAGGATTGGACAGAAGCCTTGAGTTCTTCGAGAAAGACCAAATCGTTTGGAAAGACCATAAATTCTATGAAATATATCAAAAATTGTTTGACCTTAAACATAAAAATCAAGCACTCTGGAACGGAAAATACGGAGGCGAAATGATAAGAGTGACGAACAATCAAATGAATGACGTCCTATCCATCTACCGAGAAAAAAATAACGATGCAGTTTTATCCATCTATAATTTCTCAGATAAGAGTTTGTCAACTTCCGTCGACACAAAATATTATAATGGACAATACCGAGAATTGTTTACTGGCAAAATCTACAACATCAATTCTGAAAAGACCAATCTTAATTTGAAACCCTGGGAATACTTGGTTTTGGTAAAGAACTAAAAAAAAGCAGCCAATTGGCTGCTTTCGTTTTTCTATTTTGTAAGTTTTGCAGTTGGTAAAGAAACGGTTCCTGGATCTTTCCAAAGACCATCTTTCTCAGCTCTTTTTTTGATTGCTTCTGCCCTCTTGTTGCTATCAGGATGCGAATTGAACATCTTCTGGAAACCAGATTGTGCTGTTCCTCCTTCCGATAACAAAGCTAACTTTTTAAATGCTGTGTAGGCACCAACTACGTTGTAACCATTCGCTTTCATAAAGTCGTAAGAGTAAGTATCAGCTTGTGATTCTTGTTTTTTGCTGTGTGTAGCGTCCAACATTGCGTTCGCCATTTCTCCAATTTGACTGTTATTAAGTGTTGCCACTGTATTTGATGAAGCGGACGCGGCGTCCAATGCTGCAGCTTTGAGATAAGCAGACTTGATGGCATCTTTGGTATCTTCATTTTTCACGTGACCAATTTCGTGACCTATCACGGCCAGAAGCTCATCATCTGTCATCATATCCATTAATGAAGAAAAAACACGAACACTGCCATCTGCACAAGCAAATGCGTTGATATCTTTCACTTTATAAACTTTGTAATTAAGATTTAAGCCGTCTTGGGATTTGTGTTTAGCAAAAAGCTTGTTGAGTCGAATTGTGTAAGGATCTTTCGGGCCTGCAATTGGATTATTTTTATCCATATAATCTACAGATTCTTTGGATAATGTAATAGCATCTGCATTCGAAAATGTCATAGCTTTCAAACCTTTTCCAGCAATGTCAGTTGCCTTGCCTAAACTGATTTTTTGTGCTTGCATTGTGCTGATGCCTCCAAGGACAATTGCACAGAAGATAATTTTTCTCATAAGTTATTATTTTGATTGTATAAGTTCTATCAAATTAATAACCAAAATCAATTCAAAATACAAATTTAATATTGAAAATACATTATGAAATGAAATTATACATTTTAAAATAGTTATACTAAACTATTCTTATCAGCATAATTAAGTTTAAAGAAAATAAATGTCATTATTGAAAAAGCCAGTAGCGAACTTCCTCCATAACTGAAAAACGGCAATGGAATCCCAACCGTAGGGAAAAGTCCCATGACCATCCCAAGGTTGATGGCAAAGTGAATTAATAAAACGGAGGCAAAACTATATCCAAAAACCCTATTGAAAGTAGATTTCTGATTTTCAGCGAGATAATAGATCCTGCCAATAAATATAGAATAGCAAATGATTAGAAGCGTGCTTCCCAGAAAACCCCACTCTTCGCCAACGGTACAGAAAATATAATCGGTTTCCTGCTCCGGAACGAATTTACCCTGCGTCACAGAACCCTGCTTGTAGCCTTTGCCAGTGAATCCTCCTGAACCAATTGCGGTTTTGGAATAGAGCAAGTTATAACCCGAGGTATCTCGGAATGCTTTTTCGCCTTTGTATAAAACTTCGATTCTTTCTCTCTGGTGTTTTGGAAGCTTGGTAAGAACGTAACTGGAAGAATATGACAATCCACTTAAAACGCCAACTGTCAAAACAATTGCGACTATATACATTACATTCCCTTGGATCTTATAAAAATTGAAAAAGACAAAAATGGCCGCAAAGATGAGGATTGCAATCACCACATATAGTGGATCGACTGCAATTGAGATCAAAAATGTAGCCGCGAAGATAAAGATAATACCGAACAACCAGCCGGAAAGTCCTTCTCTGTAAAGTGCCATTACAAAAGCAAAAAACACCAACAATGAACCGACATCGGGAATCATTAAAACAACAATTCCGGGAATAGCAACAATTGCAATGGATGTATATAATGAGCGCTTTTTCTTGATATCAAAATCCTGACTTGAAGCATAATTTGCCAGCATCAGCGTAGTTCCAATTTTAGCAAACTCAACGGGTTGCATCGTAAATCCACCAAACTTGTACCAGTTTTTCTGACCAAGGATCTCCGTCCCGAAAGGAAACAAACCAATCAGAAGCAGCACACCGCCAACATAAATGATTGGAGACATATTCTCGAAAAACTTGGTTCTCATAAAGAATATCATCATCCCGACAAACAAAGAAATCCCGAAGAAGATCAGTTGTTTTTGTCCGAGATCCGCCTTCACACTATAAATATTGAAAATAGCGAAAATGCAAAGCATCAAGTAAAGCGTAATTCCTAATTTATCTATCCCTTCTGCCCACTTCATTTTGAATTGTTTTTTAGAGTTTTAACTTTGGAACTATCCTTCTTTTTTTTATTTTCAATAGCTTGGAGACTATCTTTGATCTTTTTGAGTTTCACGGTATCTTTAGGCGGTTCTTTGTACCAGCCTTTTCGTTTCATCTCAGAAATATACTGTCTTTTATATTCCGGCATAAAGCTGGACGTGATCATCTTCTTGTAGAGATTTTCCCGTTTCAGTTCTCCAGTGATGTATTTCTCTGCAATCACAGTACAAGCTGGCCCAGCCCAAGTGGCACCAAATCCTGCGTGCTCCATTACGGCTACAACCACAATTTTCGGTTTGTCTGCAGGCGCGATCAATACAAAAATTGAATTATCTTTTCCCTGAGGCACTTGCGCAGTTCCTGTTTTGGCGAGTTGTGTAAAATCTTTTGACCTAAGACTTCTTCCCGTTCCTTTGATCATAACAGCCTCCATTCCTTGAAGAACGACATTATAATATTGAGGATTCTGGATCATCGTCATATGTTTCTTCTTAAATCTTGGATCTGGATTTGGTTTTCCGTCGATACTTTTCACAATGTGAGGTGTGTAGTACCAGCCTTTGTTGGCAATCGCACCTACGAAGTTTGCCATTTGAAGCGGTGTTAAGAGAACATCACCTTGTCCCATTCCATTGTACAAAGCACCTGTCGGCATCTCGTCCCAGTTTTTGAAATCTGTCCTTTTTGAGCCGCTTGCTTTATAGATCGATTTCATTCTTTTTTCATAGAATTCGCCCGAAGGAATTCTTCCTTTTGCCCCAACGGCCAGATCATTGTTAAGAAATTCTCCAACGCCAAAACTGTTGATGATCTTTTTCCACTCGTCCACGCCTTTAGAAGGATTTCCCGGATACTTTTTGATGATGGCCAAATAAGCATATGTAAAGTAACAGTTACTGGAAACCTGAATAGAAGGAATCAACGGATCTGCACCACCGTGACCTTTAATACTTTTTCCACGGTAGAAAAATCCTCTTCCACACGGGAAGATCGTTTTGTCTGTCATCACGCCCATTTCCATAGCTGCCAAAGCAGTTAGCAATTTGAATGTCGATCCCGGAGGATAGGCCGCTTGTATCGACCTGTCAAAAGTTGGTTTGTTCTCGAAAATCGTATCGTTGGCTAATTTGTAAAGATTTCTGGATTTTTGAGGTCCTGTGAAAAGATTTGGGTCGATGTCCGGCCCAGTTGCCATCGTCAGGATCTCTCCGTTGTTTGGGTCTAGAGCGACGACTGCTCCGTGTTTGTTCACGAGCATTTCTTCTGCCATTCTTTGTAGGTCGTAATCGATGGTCAATGTCAGGTCTTTTCCGGTAACCACTTCTTTATCAAGCTCTCCGTTTTTATAAGAACCGATGCTTCTTTGGCGAATGTCTTTCTGGATGTATTTCATTCCCTTCTCACCTCGAAGTTCTTTTTCATAAGATTTCTCAACACCACTTTTTCCTACAAAATCACCTGGTAAATAGTATGTTGAATCTTTTTTGATATCCGCGTCATTTACTTGATTCGTATATCCCAAAAGGTTACCGGAAGTGTTGACCTCATATTGCCTCTGCGGACGTGGAACGATGCTGAAAGCTGGATATTTGAAGATCAATTCTTGGATCCTTGCCATTTCCTCTCGACTTAGATTCTTCATAAAAGTCATCGGCGTTAGCTTGGAGTAGTATTTTTCCTTCTCAATATTCCTCAATGTTTTGACAAATTCTGGCTCGGTAATCCCCAATAATTTACAAAACCCTATCGTATCGAAATCTGGTTTTAGAAGTGCCGCCGTGTAAGAAATCTCAAAAGAAGGCTGATTCCCTACCAATATTTTTCCGTTTCTGTCAAAAATGACACCTCGCGGTGGAATGACATATTCTATTTTGATGGAAGTATTCGCAGCATTCAAAGCATAGCGGTCGGTGAATAGTTGCAAATAAGAAAGTCTTGCAATGAAAATCAATGCAATGATAGAAAGGGCGAGTGTAATCTTGAGATATTGTGATTTCATATGTGCTTTAAAATTATTCCTGAGGACATATGCAACCTCAATGTGAAAGCTTTGGTTTGGTTATGTACATTCTAGTTTCAGACTTTTTGCTTGATCTTAAAAGCTAATGCATAGGCTAATATAAATACAAACGAAATTATACTGGTAACTATTACATTAAATAAAATTTCAAAAAATCTGTCGAATTTAAAGAACTCGATGAACTGCACCAAAAGTTGATGGATGAAAATACTGGTTACAATAAAAAAGATGAATTGTGTCCATTGGATCCCTTGGAAAGAGAAAAAATCTGTGGTAGTGTCTGTAGAAGTTCGGAAGATAATTGTTCTGAAGTATGCCACAACGGTAGTTGCGAACGCATTGATTCCCCAGGTTCCCAAAAATGCATCCACGCATAATCCCAAGATAAAACTTAAAGCTAAAAAATGGAATCTGTTTCTGAAAAATGGATAGAACATCACAAAAACTGGATAAAGTACGGGAATATATTGTCCGAACAAGGCAATTCTGTTCAGAATGAAAATCTGAAAAGCCGTCAACAATGCGATCAAAACCAGATCTGATACAACGTTTCTACTGATCATCTTTCTTAATTTGAACTTTTAATGAATCATCGATTTTTTGAACTTCGGATTTTTTCAGATTTCGGACGACAAAAACTTTACTTAATTTCCCAATCTTCTCGCTAAGTTCTACAGAGATATCCCAGAATCCCGTTTTGCTGTCAACCTCGTAACCCGCTATGGTTCCAACCAAAATTCCGGCTGGGAAAATTGAGGATTTACCATCAGTTACCACGGTATCACCCACTTTTAAAGGAACATATTTTGGAATGTCGGAAAGTGTCATTGTTCTCGTATCGTCGCCTTTCCAGGAAAGTGTTCCAAAGTAACCAGACTTCTTGAGTGAAGCACTGATCTTGATCTTATTGACACTCAGAATCGATTTGACCAATGAATAATTATCTGTAGTATTGATGACGATCCCAGCAATTCCTTTCGGAGCAATAACGCCCATATTGGAACTCACGCCTTGCAAACGTCCGCGGTTGATCGTGTAATAATTATCTCTTCTATTGATGCTATTGAAAACCACTTCTCCATCTACAAAAGTATAGATCTGTCCGCCTCCGATCGTATCGTAAACTTTTCGAAAATTGGGTTTGGCCACTTTATATTTGCCGTAAAGTTCCAACATCAAAGCTTTGTTCTGGGTCACAAGATCTTCATTGATCTGTTTCAATTTCAGATAAGAAGTTCCCTCATCGATATATCCGGAAACCCACGAATTGAACGCCGCAGTCCTTGCCGCAATGAAACTTTGCTGCATAGAATTTTTGCTGAAAATAAGTACAATTGCAACCAATTGCAAGAATACAAAGAACGCGAACAAAGCATTCTTAGAAAAAAATCTCAGCAAAGCACCCATCTAAAAACTTGAGAAAAATCTTAATTACTTGATAAGGAAATTGAATTTGTTCATATTCTTAAGAGCAATACCGGTTCCTCTTACCACCGCTCTTAAAGGATCTTCTGCCACGAAGACAGGAAGTCCCGTTTTTCTATGAAGTCTGTCTGCCAAACCTCTTAGAAGCGCTCCACCACCAGCAAGATAAATACCGGTTTTGTAGATATCAGCCGCCAATTCCGGAGGCGTCAATGACAAAGTCTCCATCACCGCATCTTCGATTCTGATGATAGATTTGTCAAGTGCTTTTGCAATTTCTTTATAGTTGACCATAATTTCTTTCGGTTTCCCAGTGATCAGATCACGACCTTGTACAGGAATATCGTCGATTGGAACGTCCAATTCTTCTACCGCAGAACCAACTTCGATTTTGATTCTCTCTGCCGTTCTTTCTCCGATATATAAATTATGATGCGTTCTTAAATAATAAGCGATATCATTCGTAAAAACGTCACCTGCAATTTTCACAGATTTGTCACAAACGATTCCACCTAATGCAACCACAGCAATTTCCGTAGTTCCACCACCTATGTCGATGATCATATTACCTTCTGGTTTCTGAACATCGATCCCAACACCTATCGCAGCCGCCATTGGCTCATAGATCAAACGAACTTCTTTGGCGTTTACTTTTTGAGCCGAATCTCTTACCGCTCTTTTCTCAACCTCTGTAATTCCTGAAGGGATACAGATCACAATCCTAAGTGCTGGCTGGAAAAACTTTCCTTTGATGCCCGGAATTTGTTTGATGAATTCCTTGATCATATGTTCTGACGCGTGGAAATCGGCAATCACACCATCTTTCAATGGACGGATGGTTTTGATATCCTCGTGGGTCTTTCCTTGCATATGTTTCGCTTGCTCACCTACGGCAATCGGCTTGCCAGAAGAGCGCTCTATCGCTACGATAGATGGCTGATCCACAACTATTTTGTTGTTGTGTATGATAAGTGTGTTCGCAGTTCCCAAGTCGATCGCAATCTCTTGCGTAAACATATCCATTATACCCATTTTCGTTCAGTAATTATTAAGTTTACAAAGATATAAATTTCGAAGCATTCTCTATCTTGAATTAAAAATAATTTGGTTAAAATTTCCTTAAAATTTCAATAATTTATCTTGTCTAAGAAATCTGAATATCAATTGCAAAATCAAAAATTATTACTCTCTCATCAAATCCACCCATACTTTATTATTCTTTATATCATATGATTGAAATGATATAGATTTTATCAATTCCCGAAAATGATATTCGGAAAGAGTCTTTGTATTAAATATTGTAAATTTGCAAGCTGAAAATGAGCACAAAAAATAAATTTCACCAGACATCAGATTTCGCCGTTCTTAGCATCAGTTATGAAAAAGCCGATGCAGAAACACGGGGACGATTTGCATTTTTTGATGACCATATCAAAGCTTTTGTGAATCAAATCCACGAGCAGGATTACGGTGACGCGTTCGTTGTTTCCACTTGCAACAGGACCGAAATCTACTCTACTACAAAGAATTATCTTCACATCGCAGAGCTCTATTGCAACACAGTTGGAGTCTCTCTTTCCGAGTTTTTGAACTATGTGAATGTGCTTCAACGAGAAGATGCACTGTTTCATCTTTTCCGCGTCGCAGCTGGATTGGAAAGCCAAATCATTGGTGATTTCGAGATTGTGTCTCAAATCAAGAATGCTTATCATCGATTCAAAAAGTATAAGGATTTTTCTAATCCCTATTTAGAACGCGCAATTAATTCCTCGATTCAAATTTCGAAGAGAATTAAGAATGAAACTGGAATCAGCACAGGTTCAGCTTCGGTTTCTTACGCGGCGGTTCATTATATTTTAAATAATACAAAACACATTCACGAGAAGAATATTCTGCTTCTCGGCGTTGGAGAAATTGGCCAGAACACGATTGAAAATCTTGTAAAACACATTTATCAGCCCAAAATAAAAATCGCCAACCGCTCTTTTGAAAAAGCGGAGAAAATTGCTGATAAATACAATATTCCTCAAATCGATTTTGAAACGTTCCCAGAAGAATTGAAACAGACTGATGTTCTAATCGTTGCAACCGGCGCTCAGAAATATATTATTGATGAAACCAATTTTCCTAAAAACAAGGAGATGGTTGTCATCGACCTTTCAATGCCTAATAATGTTCAGAAGGAAATCGGAAAATTGGAAAACGTGACGTTGATAGACGTGGACCAACTTTCGCAAACCATTCAGGAAACGATGGAACAACGCAAAAAGGAAATCCCGAAAGCGGAAGGCATCATCAAGGAAATGGCGAAGGAATTTGCAGATTGGGAAAAGAAAAGAAAACTCGCACCTCAAATCAATCATTTCAAAAATTCTTTGAAGAAAATCGAGGAAAACGAAATGCACAATATTCATAAGAAATTCCATTACGCCAAAATCGAGGATATGGAACTGTCCAACAATCTGGTTCAGAAAATCACGAATCGATTTGCGAAATACATTATGGAAAATCCTTCCCGCGCCGACGAAATCACAAAATTGATGGAGGAAATCCTCGACATCCACAAACAGTAAGACAATGAAAACCATAAGAATAGGAACCAGAAATAGTCCGCTTGCGCTTTGGCAGGCTCACGAAGTTGAAGCTAAACTTCAGAATCTTGGATTACAGACTGAAATCGTTCCAATCGTCAGTTCCGGCGACAAAAACCTGAACCAACCGCTTTACGCATTGGGAATCACAGGAATTTTCACGAAAGATTTGGACATTGCTTTGCTTAATGACGAGATTGATATTGCTGTTCATTCCTTGAAAGATGTTCCGACGCTTTTGCCAGAAAACGTTCAGATTTCTGCGGTTTTGGAAAGAGATTTTCCGGAAGATGTTTTGGTAAGAAATAAAGATGCGGAAGCTTTGGATTTGAATACCTTGAAAATTGCGACCAGCAGTTTGAGAAGACGCGCTTTTTGGCTGAAGGAATTTCCTGAAACTGAATTTACGGACATCCGAGGAAATGTCCAAACACGATTGAAAAAACTGGATGACGGCGTTGCAGATGCGACAATTTTTTCATTGGCCGGAATCAAACGAATGAATTTGGATGTGGAATATGAACAAATCCCATTCTTGTTGCAAGCACCTTCGCAAGGTGTGGTTGCAATCGCGAGCAAAATTGACAATCCTGAATTGAGCGATATTTTAAAATCGATTTCTCACAAAGAAACCGAGATTTGCATTAATATAGAAAGAGAATTCCTGAAAACTTTGGAAGGCGGTTGTACGGCGCCGATTGGTGCAAAAGCCGAATTGGTTGGAAATCAAATCCGCTTTGTTGGAAGACTTTGTTCGCTGGATGGAAAAGATTGCATCGAAACAGATGAGATTTTTGACTGGAACGATTCTGAGAATTTTGGAGCGAAATTAGCTTTGAAGGTTTTGGAAAATGGCGGAAAGGAATTGATGGACGAGATTAGAAAAAGTTTGTAAAATACTTAACCACAATGGACACAAAGGATTTCACAAAGAATACAAAGATTAGAAATCAATTGTTGTTGAGATTCCTACGGAATGACAAAATAATGTTTTAGAAATGTCAGTCTGAGGTTCTCGAAGACTTTATAAATATGAAAATCCTTTTTACAAAATCACTGGACAAAAAAGAAGTTGCTGAGAAATTGGGAACGGAAGTGTTGGTTGATTTTGTGGAGGTCATCAAAACGGAATTCATTAAAACGAAAACTTTCGGTTTGAAGAATAATTCCTTGATTTTCACGAGTGTAAATGGAGTGAAAGCCTTTTTTGAAAATGGTTTTGATGCGAATGAAAATTTTGCTGAGAAGAATTATAATAAAATCTACGCCGTTGGTTCGCAGACGAAAAAGGAATTGAGGAAACATAATTTTGGGACTTTCAAGCTTTGTAAGAATGCGAGCGAACTTTCACAATTCATAACAGAAAATTCTGTGAATGAGAAGTTCTTGCATTTTTGTGGCGATTTGGCTTTGGATGTTTTGGATGAGAAATTGCCTTTGCAGAATATTTCTTACAAGAAAATCCCTGTTTACAAGACCGAATTGCTGTTTCCGAAAATCAATGAGAAATATCAGGCTGTGGTTTTCTTCAGTCCGAGTGGAGTTCGTAGTTTTGCGAAGTTCAATGGTTTGGAGGATTTGAAGATTTTTTCGATTGGAAAGACGACGACTTCGGAATTGAAGAAACTGACTGAAAATAAAATAATTACAAGTCATAAAAATACGTTATCCGATTTGTTGAATTTGATTTCTAAGGAAAGTTCAACTTTTGGGAAAGCTGATTTGAAAGACTAAACGCTAAACTTTGCGAAGCGCGCCCCGACTTGAGTGGACTCTTCGAGAACCTCAGAGTGACAATTGGGAACGGAAGGCGGATAAAGGCGCCCAAATAATTTAAGAAAATGATAAAGAACGACCTATACTTGAAGGCCTTGCGAGGCGAAACTGTGGAAAGACCGCCTGTGTGGATGATGAGACAAGCCGGAAGATACTTGCCGGAATTCATTGCGTTGCGCGACAAATACGACTTTTTCACCAGATGCCAGACGCCGGAATTGGCCTCGGAAATTACGGTTCAGCCGATTAGAAGATTTCCTTTGGACGCGGCGATTTTGTTCTCGGACATTTTAGTGGTTCCGCAAGCGATGGGCATCGATTTCAAAATGAAGGAATCTGTTGGACCTTGGCTGGACGAACCTATCAGGACAGCTCAACAAGTTGACGATGTGATAGTTCCGGACGTGAACGAAACTTTGGGTTATGTTTTCGATGCGATAGAAATGACTTTGGAAAAGCTGGACAATGAAATTCCTTTGATTGGATTTGCTGGTTCGCCTTGGACGATTTTCTGCTATTGTATTGAAGGAAGAGGCTCGAAGGATTTCAATATCGCGAAGTCATTTTGCTTCTTGCAACCGGAATCTGCGCACAAATTATTGCAAAAAATCACGGACACGACAATTGCTTATTTGAAACGAAAAGTAGAGAAAGGTGTTTCTGCAGTTCAGGTTTTTGACAGTTGGGGCGGAATGCTTTCGCCGGCCGATTATCAAGAGTTTTCTTGGCAATACATCAATCAGATTGTGGAAGCTCTCGCACCGTTGACACACGTTGTGGTTTTCGGGAAAGGCTGTTGGTTTGCATTGGAAGATATGACGAAATCTAAAGCGTCTGCTTTGGGCGTTGACTGGACGATTACGCCGGAATTAGCAAGACAATTCACGAATAATTCTGTGACGCTTCAGGGGAATTTCGACCCTTCGAGATTACATTCGACACCGGCAACGATTCGGAAAATGGTTCACGAGATGATTGACCGTTTTGGAAAAGATAAATACATTGTGAATCTCGGACACGGGATTTTACCAAATATTCCGGTTGAAAATGCGGAAGCTTTTATAAAGGCTGTTGTAGATTGGAAAGCATAAACAAAACCAGAGCGATTTGCTCTGGTTTTTTTATTCTGTTTGTCCTGGTCGTGGATGTATTTGTGAAGGTTTTGTAGCTTCGTCTGTCAAACCATCTCCGTGTGGTCCATCAGGTGTGATTATTTTTCCGTCTGCTTCCTTTTGTCTTTGCTCAAGATTTGTGGTATCTACCATTTTTGGCGTATTGTTTTGCTGAGCTGTTGATTTCGCTCTCATTTCTGTTCTTGTTGTGGTCGATTTTGTTTCTTTCTTCTTTGTAGTTTGCGCCATCGTCAACATCGTTCCAAAAACGAGAAATGTTGCGGTTGTTATTATCTTTTTCATAATGATTTATTTTAATGATTTGATTAGTCAAGCCAAATATCAAACCAAATTATATGAAGTAAGATTTGAACAATTAAAAATGACAAAACCTGAAATCACCAAATAAAAAAACCAGAGCGAATTGCACTGGTTTTATTTTTGAACTTACCTAAAATTATCTACTTGGAGTCATTGGGTTTGTTGGACTCAATGGCTGTTGCGGATTGGTAGAATTGTTAGGAGTCGTTGTGCCTGGATTTTGCAAAGTTCCGTTATTTGGTAAGGTTGTATTAGGATTTTGTAGAGTCCCATTATTTGGTAACGTTGTACTTGGATTTTGTAAAGTTCCGTTGTTTGGCGTTGTCTGATTTTGTTGCAGTCTGTTTGGATTACTCTGCATTTTCGACCTATTGTTCATAGTCGCCGTGTCCACCGTTCTGTTCATTCCATTGGGTTGAACTTGGGTTTCCAATTTCATTTCTGTACTGCTGGCCGGTTTTTCTGCCATTCTTACTTTCTTATCGCTTTTCTGAGTGGTTTGAGCCGTGATAAACATTGTCCCAAACATTATAAAGGCTGTTGCTGTGATTAACTTTTTCATAATACTTTATTTTTAATGATTTGATAATCAATGCCAAATATCAAACCACAAATTATGAAAATGAAAAAAATATCAAACTTTAACTTATTTAAGAAATTTTAATTCTTCTCCAAGACCTTCTTTAATTTCTCCACAAAGACGTATGTCGCAGGGCAAATCAAAGTGTTTTGAATCGTGAGATTATTGATTTGGTAAATCTTTTTTCGGTCTGTGTGCGGATATTCTCGACAGGCTTTTGGGCGAACGTCGTAGATGGAACAAGTGTTGTCATCATTCAAAAAGAAACAAGGCAAATTCTGCAAAACTTTATCTTGGTCTTCATCCACTCTCAAAAATTTGGCTTCGAAATCTGCGGGCTTCATTCGCAGATGTTTGGAAATCCGTTCGATGTCTTTTTCTACGTAAAGCGGACCTGTGGTTTTGCAACAATTGGCGCAACCAAGGCAATCTATTTCCCGAAACGTTTCATCGTGCTTTTCTACTACCAAATAATCCAGATTTTTTGGCGGTTTCTTTTTGAGTCCGTCCAGAAATTTTCTGTGGTCTTTTTGTTTTAGTTGGGCTTGCTTTTTATAGAAATCAACATCCATTTTGCAAAACTAATGGTTTTATTAAGAAAAAACTAAGTAATATAATCCGCCCCAAATGGCTGAAAAAAATAAAGCAAATAGAAAAGATGACTTCAAGTCTTGTCTATCCTTCTTTACAAAATGTTTATAAAGGACTACAATGATAAAAGTTATGATTACCAAAGTTGGTAAAACAGTGAACGTGAACATTATTAATTTTTTTTCAAATATAAAAAAAACTGATATTAATCCTATTTTTCGCATTTTGAAAACCCATAACTTTGTGATAATGAAATTGCTAATCACGGATTAGACGGCGATTTCATCAAACTAAAAAAGTCAAATATGAAAGATATTGCCACACGGGAAGACATAGAAATTTTGGTCAATAAATTCTACGATAAAGTGATAAAAGACGATTTGATTGGATTTTTCTTTACAGACATCGCGAAAATCGACCTGAGTAAACATCTGCCGAAAATGTACAATTTCTGGGAAAGCATTCTTTTGGGAAATCCAGTCTATGAAGGCAACCCGATGCGGGTTCATTTTCCAATCAACGAAGTTTCTGCGTTGGAAGAAAGACATTTCAACCGTTGGTTGCAGATTTGGGAGGAAACGATTCACGAAAATTTCGAAGGCGAAAATACCGAAACGGCAATTGCCAGAGCTTTGAACATTGCCAGAATTATGAATCACAAAATGGCGAACGCGAGAGGAAATTGATTATTACATTATTAACTGAAAATCAATCCAATCCGTCAACATATGGAATAATAATCCAACACCGATAATTCTTGGAACGCCTTTGAAAAACAAAAGCAAAACGTAAATTCCCATCGCCCAATACGTGTGAAAAAGATGGAAATTGATGCTAAGTCGCTCTGGCGCAAAAATCGGTGTACTGAGAAGATGGTCTGCATCCACAAGCATCGTTCCCAACATTATCAGATAAGCTTTTCGCCAATCTTTCTTGAAAAAAACGTAGGCAATCACGGCGGGAAAAATGAAGTGCAAAAAGTAATGAACCGCCGTTCTTAAAGGGAAAAACTCTAAATAATCCATCTAATCTTTTTCATTTTACCATCTCAAAATAAGTGGTAATTTTTCTTTTTTAAAGTTAATGTTCAAGTAAAAATAATCGCCTTTGTTGCCATAAAAACTGTAATCGATATTCGAAATGGCTTTCTTTTCCGAAGCCGAAAGCGATTTGATTGATTTAATTAATAACGGATTATTTTTAAAAAAAACATAATTGCCGGAAAAACGCTGTCCAAAATCTATTGCTTTTCTTGTAGAACTAATTGAAATGTCGCTTCCGTTTTTCTTAATGACATTCGGCTGAAAAGGAATTGGCGTGAACTGACTTTGAGCATTAATCCAATTCTTCTGCTGGAAATACAACCAGAGATTTTCCGATTCCCAACTTTGCAAATTGATGGAATAATTGGGTTGCAGAATCTGCTGATAACTCACCTTTTCCACTTCATTGAAATCGTCATCATAACTATAACTGATGATTTTATCTTTGACCATTTCCACTTCTGCAACGGCAGAAAGCGAATTGATTTTTATGGAATCGCTCAGTTTTTTATTGAATAATGCGGATGCAAATTTTATGTTGGTTGAATCCAACTCTAACTTCAAAAACGATGTTTGCTTGTCCAAATCTGAAATCATCGATGAAAAATGGTCGTCTAAACTTTTCGTTTTGATTTCGATATTCTCATCATTCATATAAACTGCAAACTTTTGAATCTTGGATTTGGCAAAGTAAGAAACGCTGGCAATTGAGTTATTTATCAATTCGTCAGCGTACAAATTTTTGAATTTTGAATTGAAAATTTCAGCCGTCGTTTTTTCAAAATTTGAATTTGAAAATCCGACAACACACTTTGAAGCTTCGATTTTTACAGAAAATTGGTTCTTTTTGTAGAGATTATTTTTAATTAATTTAAAACCTTTCTCGTTCAAAAATTTGACAAGTTTTTCTTTATCCGAAATTTCAAAAACGCTGTACCATTCAGAGAAACTGGTGTCTTTCAAATGGAAAATCTGAACATAATCTGGAACTTCTACGCCACTATTTTTAAAAGAACCTTTTGAAGTTTCAAACCATTTGGAAGGATTTTTTAGTAAAGTCAAAATGTATTCTTCTGACAATTTTTTAAAATCGACCAAAACCAAAACATCCGCGTTTCTAGGAACAGCCTTCAAATCCTTATCTTTCAGAGACCAGAAAAAATAGCCGACAACCGCGACAAAAAACAGGACTGCAAGAAGGATGATTGCTCTTTTCATTTACAAAGCGGTTGACGTTTCTTTCTCAGAAATCTTAATCAAATCATTACAAAAATCGAAGAAATACATCAAACTATTTTCGGAAGAATTTGGCGTGGTGTAGTTGAATTCTGTTTCAATACTTTCTTTTTTCACCTCACTTTTGAAATAGACATCACCGATATTTTTTCGGAAAAGATTAAATCCTTCTTTCTGAGAAATCGTTGTGAATTCCTTCTCCAAACCTTGCAACAATCGCTGCATATTGATTGTTCCCGAGGAAGGATGTTTTGCCGCATCTTTCGCCCATTTTTGCGAAACGGCAGATTGTTTTTTAGGAACAAGATTCTCCAGCGACGTCGTTAAATAAACGATGTTTTCTTTGACCGTGAAATAAACTTGGTCGATGTAATTGCTGTTTTTTGGGTCTTTTTTCAGATAATAGATATCGCCATTCTTAGCAAATTTTTGCGATAATTCTTTGTTCGTTGTCAATACTTCGAAAACACGTTTCCAGTAATTTTCGTTCTCAGTTGCAAAAGCAAAGGTGAAATCTGGAACAACAACATCCTTAGTTTTCTTAATTTCTTTGTCGTTGAAGCTATCATCATATTCATAATCTGTGTATTCTACCTTTTTGGTATTCAGCGCATTCAATACAAAAACGCCGTTTCCGGGAGCGATTTTTGAGATGGCTTCTTCGTCCAAAACTATCTTAATCGTTTCCATCATCAGTTCCAGCTCTTTTTGATATTTGCCCGTATCATTTTTGCTTTCGAATAAACTGTACATCAAATCAAAATACTTGTGTCCATCAACGTTTATCGCATAATAACCAACACTTTTGTCGGAAATCAGGGACATTAGTTTTTTATTCTTCTTACCATTGTAAAGCGCTGAAAAACGCTTCTGAATTTCGCTGTCTTTGTGTTGATAATTACTTATTACTTTTACTTTATTTTTATCAAAATACAAATTGTAAGACGAATTGGAATTGTACAGATTATCAATCAAATCCCCGAAATTGTAAAGCTTCGCCAAATCTTTATAAGCACCATTTTTGACAATCTCACCATAATTGGAATAAACGAAAACATCCGAATTCGCGTCCTGGAATTTGACCATTTCCTTTGGAACTTCAACTTCCATATTGGAATCAAAATATCTGTCAAAATCCTTTTCTGCAAAGGCTTTCACGATTTTGAAATCTGCAGCTTTGATAGAATCCATTTCCTTTTGATAGGCCAAATCTTCTGCTTCCTCGTCGTATTCCTCAGTCGGTTTTGCAGAGGCAACTTCATCCAATTCCGTCGTTGCTTTTTTCTCTTCCGGATATTTATGGTGTTTCTCTAGATATTTGATATCTTTTTGGAGGCGAACAATTTCCTCTTGATGTTCCTTGATGTCCGCTTTTTGATATTTGATTTCGTCCTTCAAATATTGGATTTCATCTTTGTAATTGAAAGGTTTTTCTGGTTCATAGTAAGTGGAATCTGGTTCTGCATAGGCACTATCTATCATCGGAGGTTCTTCTACACTTACAACTACTGTACTGTCAGCAGCATAATCATAATCGAATTTTGGAAATTTCTTCGTGTAGCTAATTCCAGAAATCACAGCTCTTTTTCCGTCCCAAGCCACAAAAGTATCGTCATTCAAATTGGTGAAAGAATATTTGTTTTTCTTCGTGATTTCCAATTCTTTCTTTGATGAAACCTTGATGAATTCTACAAACTTCGTTGCATCTTCCAAAATCAAATGCGCTGTGTAACTCTTGATAGAATCATTGAAATTGATATAGTGATACTGTTTCGCATCATTTTTAATTCCTGTGTCCGAGAAGTCTTTCCAGGTTGGTTTCTCTTGGTCATTCTTATTCAGATTTTGTAAAATTGGATTGAGTTTTTGCCAGTTGGTTTTGCTGTTCAGCAGTTTTCCATTGACTTCCATATAAAATACGGAGCTCGCAGGAACCTGAATTTTGGTTTGAGAAAACGCAAAAGCGCAACAAAATATCAAGAAAAACACGAGTTGTTTTTTGAGTAAAATTGATTTCATAGTTTTAATGTTTTTCTTGGATTAGTTTAATGAGATGGTGTTTTGAATCTGTTTTTTCTGAAGGATAAAATCCAGAATATTCCCATTCAGTTTTATTGCTTTTTTGTTGGGTGACACTATGTAAGAATTGTTGGTCTGAGATTTTATCACGTTTTCGAATTGTAAAATTGACGTGTAAGTCGCATCGCTGAAAACCTCTTTGTCGGCTTTGCTCAGCTTGTCGTAATCATTTTTATAACTTCCGATTTTGTTTCTGATGAAAGTTTTTTCAGCAACATTTTGTTTGTACAATTGTGTCGGAACCGTCTTTCCGATGATGTTTTTGGCTTTCAATTGTTCCAAACCTGCATTGATATTTTCGATTTTCTTAAAGTTACAACTCAGTTTAATAATGAAATTATCAAAATCCAAACTCGTTTTCACATTGCTGATTCCCTGTACGCTTTTGAAAATGTTGGAAGCCTGATTCACTTTATTTTCAATCTCCGGTTTTTTAGGAACTTTTTTACCGTTGATGGTTTCCATTTTTGAAATGGATTGAAGACGCGTTTTGCTTTTGCTGGCATTCAGAATCACGGCATATTCTCCGCTTCCATCGGCTCTCAGACTTATTTTATCAATAATATCGAAGCAACTTGTCAGGCTAAAGAAAATGCAGAAAAGAAAAAAATATTTGATAATCTTCACAGAATTAGGAATTGAGTTTTAACAAAGGTAATTTTTTCAATGAAGAAAAATGCGTTTGAAGCCGTAATTCACGATTAATCTTTCATTCGATTTTTCAAATCCATTTCTGCGCCAAGAATTCTGGTGATTGTAAATTTCCCCGATATTTAATCAAATCCTTCCTTTCAAATAATCCTGACGCAAACTTTCATCCAGTTTTTCAATCGCGTATCGCAGGCAAGTTCTTGGCATTTCTTTGTAATGCAAATTGAGGAAACCCAACAATTCCTGTTCGTTTTTATTTCCCATTTCGCGGAGAAGCCAGCCGTTGGCCTTGTGCATCAAATCGTGTGGATGATGTAGATTTCGCTCAGCAAATTCTTTCGTGAGTTCGAAACTTCCTTTCTTGATGTAATGCATCGTTCCAACAATTGCGATTCGTTTTTTCCACATTTTATCAGAATTCGACAAATCGATTAACAGCTTTTCTTCTTGATTTTCAAAACAATACCGCCCCAAAATCTTGTAACACGATGTATCCACCAAATCCCAATTATTAATAAAATCGAGATGGCTCAAATAAAAATCGATGATTTCTTTTTGCAGGGATTTTTCTTTTGACTTTTCAAATTTCAGAATCAACATCAGCAAAGCCGTCAAACGATGCTCGTGATATTTGGATGACAAAAGTTCGCTTAATTCTTCAAGAGAAATTTTGTTATAGAATTCCTTTGCGACTTTTCGTTGGTCAGGAACTCGCACACCGATGAACAAATCACCTTCAGCATACTCTCCTTTTCCCGTTTTGAAGAATTTTTGCAAAATTTCTACATTTTCAGGAATCGATAAATCTGATAAAGCTTGTTTAACTTCTTTTAACAATGACATTTATCCTAAATTTAATTCCTTCTGAAACGCTTCCAAATACTTCGCCAGATGAAAACCATCCATCAAACCGTGATGTCCTTCGATAGAAACTGGTAGCATTTTTCGGCCATCTTTCTCTGAGAATTTTCCGAAAACAATTTTGGGAATCGATTCTTTTGGGTCGAAATCTGTCGGATGAAGCAAACCTGTAAAAGTCGTCCAAGGCATAGTGGAATGTCGGATATGATTGGGCGGAAGTGATTCGTTTTTAATCCTCAAACCTGTTGAATTTTGAACCTCGTCAATTTCATTTTGCAAATTCTGGTTAAAGATTTGAAAATCATCGGAATATTCGAAATAAGAGAATCCAAACGTTCCGTCATTTCGTCCAATTGTAGAACCAGCGTGTACTACATCAAAGGCTATAACTTTATCATTTACAATCCGATAACCAAATTCTTCAATTGAGTTGACGGCTTTCATTGATTTGTGAAGATAATGAGCAAAGAAAGATTCGTTATTCTCTTTTGCCAATTGAAATGTTTCGGTACAATCAACTTCGGTTACGATTCCAAAATAGGGACTTTTCATTCCGGAAAAGAATTGGAAATGTTCTTTTCTCTTCCAGTTTTCGATGTCTATGACTTTCATTTTTAAATAATTACTTGACGTCTTCTAAAATTTTTTCCTCTACTGCAATCTTATTCGGATTGGCTACTTTTCCAATCGTAAGACCTTGAACTACAATCGAAAAGACTACGACACAATACGTGATACTAATAATGATTTTGTTATATTCATTTTGGGGAATCGACAATGCCAAGGCTATGGAAACACCACCACGGATTCCACCCCAAACCAGAACTTTCACAGTTTGTGGACTGAATCGATATCTCAATGACATAAACTTCGTCGGAACAAAAATCGCCACCCAACGCGCCAATAAAACGATTAAAATACAAATTCCGCCAGCAACCAAATATTCATTTAAGTCTTTGATTAACAGTAATTCAAAACCAATAAACAGGAACAGAACGGCGTTCATAATTTCATCAATCAATTCCCAGAATTTAATCAAATAATCCTGCGTTTCGGATTTCATTTTGAAACTTTCGCTGAAATTCCCCATAAATAATCCGGCAGCAACCATCGCCAAAGGTGCAGAAATATGCATCTCGTGAGCAATCAAGTAACCGCCCATAACGACTGATAATGTGATTAATACGGAAATAATATAGTCATCCACCATCCGCATCGCTCTGGAAGCGGATAATCCAAGAAGAACACCTAAAAGCAATCCACCACCAGCTTCACGAAGAAGTAGCAAGCCGATGCTTTCGACATTCAAATCGATTTCTTTTCCGATGGCCAGTTGTAGTACAACCGTGAAAACCACGACCGCCATACCATCATTGAAAAGTGATTCTCCGGCCACTTTGGTTTCCAATGATTTCGAAACATTTGCCTGCTTCAAAATACTTAGAACCGCCACTGGGTCGGTCGGGGAAATCAATGCGCCGAAAACCAAACAGTAAATAAAGGGAATCTGAACACCAGCAAAAGGCAACAGATAATAAGCGCCAAAAGCGACAGCAAACGTGGAAATAATCACGCCGACCGTCGAAAATATCACGACTGGACCAAATTGTTCCTTTAAATCTTTGATGTTAATATGGATTCCGCCAGCGAAAAGCAGGAAATTTAACATTGCGCCCATCAGAACTTCGGTGAAATCAAAATTGTTGATTAGTTCGGTCAAATGGCTGGTGGTCTTTGGTAAAAAATTATCGCCAGACGCAACCAAAGTGACAGAAACGACAATAGCGATGACCATAATTCCAATCGCACTTGGCAATTTTAGAATTCTGTGATTGATGTAAGCAAATAGTGATGCTAAAACGATTAGGACTGAGAATGAGTAATATAACTCCATTAATATTTTTGTTTTATCTAAATTTAGACTCCATTAAGTCGTTATAAATGACTTTGATGTAGGTTTTTGTATTGTTGTTTTCCCAAATGTCAAACATTCCGCCAGTTGCAGGTTTGGACGACCTGGAGGCTTGTCTAGGAATCTGGATGACATTGATTAAAATATATTCGTCGCCGACAGAGTTGACAACGTATGCGGAATCTTCCGACTTTCCATCGCCAGAATCTAAGATGGCGCTCGTCAGCAATTTGAACTGACTGAGATAGTAACTGAAGTTTTTCACATCCTGCAGTTTATCATAACATTGCAGCATTATCATCAGCAAATCCAGATTGGTCGGGTCTTTTGCAAGCAAATCTCTGGTCTTTGCGATGGTTTCCGGATAATTCTTTTTGTTAAAATCCTTCAATAATTTTTTGAATTCGTCATCGCTTGTAGAAACAGTTTTTTCTAAGAAAGCCCTGCCGTAGTACAAATGCTTAGCTTCAATGCTGTCTATGGATTTGGGCAAGGCTTTGTATTTGAAAAGCATCTTCTCGTAGTAAAAATCGGATTCTTTGTCCGCAATCTCTTTCTTGATATTATCCAAATTGATTTTTGACTTCTGAGAAAACCCAAAAGTCGCCATCATCAAAAAGAAAAATAAAAAGATTCTATTCATTGACTTCTTCTTCGTCCTCAAAATATTCGAACAGCAAATCGTTGTAAGGGAAACGGGAAATGTGAATCCTGTGGACCTCATCGTAAATCATTTTTTTCATCTCCGGGAAATTTTCCTTCGTCAAAGCTGAAATGAAAACGGTTGGGAATTTGGATTTTGCCATCCACGTTTTTTTCCATTCTTCCAGAGAAATATTTTTGTGAGAACCAGGCATCAAATCATCTTCGTCCTTTTTCTCATAACTGAAATCATCGATTTTGTTGAAAACCATAATCATCGGTTTCTGATGCGCATCGATTTCCTGAAGAATTTCGTTCACTGAATTAATGTGGTCTTCGAAACTCTCGTGGGAAATATCAACAACGTGAATCAGCAAATCCGCTTCACGAACCTCATCCAAAGTCGATTTGAAACTTTCTACCAACTGAGTCGGCAACTTTCTTATGAATCCAACCGTGTCCGTCAAAAGGAAAGGCAAATTTCCAATCACAACTTTACGAACCGTTGTGTCAAGCGTTGCAAACAATTTATTTTCAGCGAAAACATCGGATTTTGACAAGGCGTTCATTAAGGTAGATTTCCCAACATTCGTGTAACCAACGAGCGCTGTACGAACCATTTTTCCACGGTTGTTACGTTGCGTTCCCATTTGTTTGTCGATGACCTTCAATTTGTCTTTCAACAAGGTGATTCGGTCACGGATAATCCTTCTATCGGTTTCGATTTCCGTTTCTCCAGGTCCACGCATCCCGATTCCCCCTTTTTGTTTATCTAAGTGAGACCACATCCTGCTCAATCTTGGCAAAAGATATTGATATTGAGCTAGTTCCACCTGCGTTCTTGCGTAAGAAGTTTGAGCTCTTTGGGCAAAAATATCGAGAATCAAATTGGTTCTATCGAGAACTTTGACTTCCATCTCGCGCTCCAGATTCTTCAATTGAGACGGCGACAATTCATCATCAAAAATGACTGTTCCGATTTTCTGCTCTTTTATATAATCACGGATTTCCTCCATTTTCCCCTTACCAACGAAGGTTTTAGAATCTGGCTGAGTAAGTCTTTGGGTAAAACGTTTATCAACAGTAGCGCCAGCTGTGAAAGCCAGAAACTCCAGTTCGTCCATATATTCTATCAGTTTATCTTCGCTTTGATTTTGGGTTATTAGACCAACCAAAACCGCTTTTTCATACTGATGTTCTTTATTTTCTATCATTTATAAAATTAAATTTCTGATTCTGACAAGATACTATTTTTCGACAAAAAAACCAAAGATGAACTTTGGTTTTTTATTTTCTACTTTAAATTTGAAAGTCGATTTTTCAATTAAGCTAACGTTGCAGTTAATGTTTTTTCGAAACTTAATGCGACGCTGATTGGGCAAGTTTCTTTCGCTTCCGCTGCAATTTTTTGGAAATCTTCTTCAGAAATTCCAGGGATTTTTGCGTTGAGTGTCAATTCTGACAAAGTCACTTTTCCATCAACCAAACTGATTTTGCAATCGGTTTCCAAAGTTTCCGGATTATAACCAGCTTCTGACAATAACGCCGAAGTTTTCATCGTGAAACAACCTGCGTGAGCTGCTGCCAATAATTCTTCCGGATTGGTTCCAACACCATCTTCAAATCTGCTTTTGAATGAATACTGCGTATCGTTAAGCGTTGTACTTTGTGTCGTTAAAACACCACTTCCGTCTTTTACTGTGCCTTTCCAGACTGCTTTTGCACTTCTTTTCATAATTTTTTATTTTGATTTTATTAAATTGATTTAGTGATATTTATTTTCAAATTCTTAATCCCAATCTTGTTCAACAAATTTCATTTTGTCGCCACTTGCATTTGATAAAGTTAAGAAATGTCCTTCAATTTTGTACTCTGTCATATTTGGTAAGGCTTTTCCAAATGCTTCTTCCAATTTCATTCGCCCGTCACAATACATCATCGTAGAACCAACGCCTGAAAATTTCGCCTTTCCGTTGTTGAAATCTGCATTGAAAAATATTCCGTTGCAACCCATTTTTGCGGTGTAACGATTCGGCGATTCTGAATTTTTTGTCAAATCAATATTGGCTTCTAGTTTTACCAATTCCTCCTTTGTAAAATCTTTATACTCAACGAGCATCCATTTTTTGTGAAGATTCTGCATTCCTGACATCGGATTTTTTGATGATTTACAAGAAACTGTAAGAAGTAATATTAATGATAAAATACCGATTGACTGTAGAAATTTCATACTTTGAACTTTGCCTAATCTCTTATCCAAATTCATACCATTAGATTTAAAATAATGAGTAAATTAGCCCCATTAAAATAAATTTCTATTATGAAAAAAATATTTTTGGCGCTGACTTTTTTATTGAGCTTTGCGCAAATGAGAGCAGACGAAGGAATGTGGCTTCTGATGCTTGTAAAACGTCTGAACGGCGTGGATATGCAGAAAGAAGGTCTGCACCTGACTCCGGAAGAAATCTATTCTGTGAACAACTCCAGTTTGAAGGATGCCATCGTAAGTTTCGGCGGTTTCTGTACAGGCGAGATGGTTTCCAGCCAAGGTCTGATTTTTACCAATCACCACTGTGGTTACGATGCTGTTGCTGCAGCTTCTACGCCTGAAAAAGATTATCTGAAAAATGGATTCTGGGCTATGAAACCGAATGAGGAATTCAATGCGAAAGGTCTTTACGTGAGATTTCTTGTGAGAATGGATGACGTTTCTGCAAGAATCAATGCAAAACTGAACAACAATATGTCTGCTGCTGACAGAAAAGCAGTAATTGATGCAGAATCAAAAGCTATCCAGACAGAAAACTCTGAGAACGGAAACTATACGGTTGTCGTGAGAGATTTCTTCAACGGGAATGAGTTCTATTATTTTGTATATCAAGATTATAAAGATATCAGATTAGTTGGTGCACCACCTTCCTCTCTTGGGAAATTTGGTGGCGATACAGACAACTGGGAATGGCCAAGACACACGGCAGATTTCACCGTTTTCCGTGCTTATGGTGATGCCAATGGAAATCCAGCAGAATATTCTGAAGCTAACGTTCCATTGAAACCAAAACACTTCTTGCCAGTTTCTCTTAAAGGTTACAAGCCTGGAGATTTCACTATGATTCTTGGATATCCTGGAAGAACAAACCGTTACTTGACCTCTTTCGGAATCGAGCAAATGGTAAATAAAGATTATCCAGCTTGGGTAGAAGCTTCCAAAGTGGCAATGGATGTGATGAAGAAGTATATGGACAAGGACAAAACGACTCAGTTGGATTATGCTTCCCAGTACGCCAGTGTTGCCAATTACTGGAAAAACAGACAGGGAACGATTGACGCTGTCATCAAAAACGGAACAATCTCTGAAAAACAAAAAACAGAACAAATCTACACGCAATGGGCCGCTCAATCTCCAAACGAGCAAACTTATTATGCCGTTTTACCAGAAATCAAGGCTTATTATCAGCAAATTTCGGGGAGAAATGTAGAACGTAACTATGCGTCTATTTTACAGAGAAATGCACATTACATCGCAACGACTTATCAATTAGGAAGTCTTTTCAAAACTTATGCTGACCAGGACGAAGCTGGGAAAACAGCGATGAAAGCAAAAGTTCTTGAGGCAGTAGAAAAAGCTTACGATGGTTTCCACGACAATGTGGAAGGTGATATGTTGGTGAAACTGACTTCTCTTTACAAAACAAAAGTTTCTAAGGAATTTGCTTCTCCAACTATTTTGGCTGCAGATGTGAACAACCTTTCAACTTTGGCTTACGAATCTATTTTTGCTAATAAAAAATCAGCTTTGGCTTTCATCGAGAATCCAGACAGACTGAAAATAGACGCTGATAAATTGAGACAATTCGTAAACGGCGTGGTAGAAGACCAAAAGCTAGGCACTGAAAAATATGCTAAAATCGATGAGAACTTTGCTAAAAACAGCAGACTTTTCTTAGACGGACTCAGAAAAGCGCAACCGGAAAAAGTGTTCTATCCAGACGCCAACTCTACAATGAGACTGACTTACGGAACAGTTCAAACGCTTCCTACAAGGTCTGACAGAAACTACAAAGGCATCAAAGAAAACTACTACACCGACATCAACGGAATGGTGGCCAAATACAAAAAAGGCGATGAGGAATTTGACCTTCCGAAAAAAGTCCTAGACCTTGCTAAGAAAAAAGACTACGGTCAATATGCAGACAAACAAGGATTTATGCCAATCAACTTCTTGTCAAACAATGATATTACAGGTGGAAATTCAGGTTCTCCAATCATCGACGGAAACGGGAATTTGCTAGGTCTTGCCTTCGATGGAAACAGTGAAGCTTTGAGTGGCGACATCGTTTTCGAACCAAATTTACAGAGAACAATCAACGTGGATGTTCGTTACGTACTTTGGGTAATCGACAAATATGCTGGCGCAACTCGATTGATTAGCGAGCTGACTTTGGTAAAATAATTTTATATCAAATATTCACAAGCCACCAATTTTGGTGGCTTTTTTGTTGGGTAAAATGAATAATCGCTAAATATTTTTTTTGTAAATTAGAGAAATCATTTTTTATGAGTTTAAAGACTTTACTTCACTGGTCCTTCATTTTCCCTTTATTATCCCTCGCCTACTATTTTTTTGGTATTGTTGATGACAATGCGTGGCTCGCAACTTTAGGAAGCTTGCTTCTGATAAGCTCCGTTCTGGCCGCCGTACATCACGCCGAAGTGGTAGCGCATAAAGTGGGAGAACCTTTTGGAACGATTATCCTGGCAATCGCTATTACAGTTCTGGAAGTTGGATTGATTGTCTCATTAATGGTAGCTGGCGGGAAAGAAACCAGCACATTGGCCAGAGACACCGTTTTCGCCGCCGTAATGTTAATTCTGAATGGAATTCTCGGCGCTTGTCTTTTAGTTGGCGGACTCAAATTCAAAGAACAATTTTTCGCCAGAACATCCGGAAATATGGCCTTGATAAGTTTGGTAGCCATTGTCGTAATGACTTTGATTTTACCAAATTACACCACAACAGAACTATCCGCAACCTTCAGCCAAGCGCAATTGATTTTCTTTTCTGTGGCCTCATTGGTTATTTACAGTACATTTTTAATGGTACAAACCGTGCGACACAGAAATTACTTCCTTCCCGAAAACGACGACGAGCCACACGCCGAACCACCAACCAATACGGAAAGCACGATGAGTTTGGTATTCCTACTTATTTGTCTCGGTGTCGTTGTAGTAATGGCAAAAGCCTTGTCACCTACCATTGAAAGCGTGGTTCACAATCTAGGCGCGCCACAAGCCTTAGTTGGTGTCATCATCGCAGCAGTCGTGCTTTTACCAGAAGGAATGGCCGCAATAAAAGCCGCAAGAAGAAACCAATTTCAGACAAGTTTGAATTTAGCATTAGGTTCTGCCATTGCGAGTATTGGATTGACGATTCCTTGCGTTGCCGTGGTTTCAATTATTTATGAAATGCCGTTGTTACTAGGTCTGGATATCAAATCGATGGTTCTTTTGGCCTTGTCACTTTACACTGTGATGCTGTCATTAAGCCGTGGAAAAACGAATATCCTTTACGGCGTTGTGCTACTGGTGAACCTTTTGGCGTACATTTTTACCGTTATCGTTCCTTAATTTTTTTATTTTTGATTAATGAAATCGCAAAGAATCGAGAAGCAAATTTCGTTTAAAATTCCGCGGTTGCATCAGACAAAAACATAGCTACCTCAAATGAAAAACTACGAAACCGAAAGATTGATTCTGAAACCTGCAGATTTAGAAGACGCAGACTTCTTTTTGGAATTATACAATCTTCCTTCTTTCATTAAACATATTGGTGACCGAAATCTTCGAACAAAAGAAGATGCAGAACAATATATCACGAATCGCTTTCTTCCCCAAATCGAAAAATTAGGTTTTGGAAATTACGTCGTCATTCACAAAGAACTGAATGAAAAAATTGGCGCAGTCGGCGTTTTCGTACGAGAAGGAATTGATGTTCCAGACATTGGTTTTTCTTTCTTCCCAGATTTCGAAGGCAAAGGTTACGCTTACGAATCCGCAGTCAATCTAATGGAAATTGTCAAAACGGAATTCGGAATAGAAAAACTTTCGGCAATGACTTCTGATGAAAATCTATCTTCCCAAAGATTAATTGAAAGACTTGGACTCACATTTCAGAGATATGTGATTTTTCCCGATGACAATGAGGAATTGAGATATTATGAGAATTAAAAATGAAAATTTTTCGCTCGCAAATTTTGCAGATTAGACAGATTTCGAGTGTATTAGTCTGCACAATCATTAGAATCTGCGAGAAAATTAATTTTAAAACAATGTCAAAAACTTACGAAACCGAACGCCTCATCATCAAACTCGTTGATATCGACGATGCCGAATTCCTTTTGAAATTACTCAACACAGAAAAATGGCTGAAAAATATCGGCGACCGAAATGTCCACAATCTGGAAGATGCACAGAAATATGTGCGCGAAAAGAATCTTCCTCAAATAGAAAGGTTAGGCTTTGGAAATGCGGTTGTAATCCTGAAATCTAACAATGAAAAAATTGGAACCGTTGGTTTGTACGACCGTGAAGGAATTGATGGCGTTGATATTGGTTTTGCCTTTTTGGAAGAATACGAAGGAAAAGGTTATGCTTATGAAGCGGCGAAAAAAATAATGGATGTTGGAATCAATGAATTTGACATTAAAAAAGTAAGTGCGATTACGTTGCCAGAGAATTTTTCATCAATCAAATTAATTGAAAAATTAGGTCTGAAATTCAAAGAAGTCGTGAGAATTCCTAATGACACCGAGTATTTAAATCTTTACGAATTGAATTTGTAATGAATCTACCTCACAGAATCGAGATCATCGAAGCTAAAAAATTGATTGGTTTCAGTATCACTACTTCTTTTCAGGAAGACAAAACGCCGATGGTCTGGCGGAAATTTATGATGAGAAGAAATGAAATTACCAATCGGATTTCTGACAAACTATTTTCGCTTCAGATCTATCCTGAGAATTTCACGCCCAATCAATCTTTCACAAAATATGCGCTTGCAGAAGTTTCTGATTTTGATAATATTCCCAATGATTTCGAACCTTTCGAATTAGAAAAAGGAAAATATCTCGTTTTCAATTACAAAGGAAAAGCTGAGAATGGGCCGCAAATTTTCCGTTATATTTTCCAAACTTTCATTCCAGAAAATCAATTTGAGGTTGATGACAGACCACATTTTGAGATTTTTGGAGATGATTACAATCCTTCAATTGAACTCGCCGAAGAGGAAATTTGGATTCCGATAAAATAAATCTTTTATTTCCACTCATAAGCTATTGCATTTACAATTCGCTTTATAGCTTCATCACTAAGTTGAGTATTTGTCTTTAAAAAGAGAGTTGAGTTTTTTATGCCTTCAGATAAATCAGAAAAATTCCACAATTCGAATTCCGAAGCATCTTTATAAATCTTCGAAAATTCATCTTTCTCTTTTTCAGAAATTTGGGAATTATGCATTACAAATTCATAGAAAGTCCAAGGTTTTCCTAGACCAGCAAAACTCTCAATTACTTGTGAGAGATTATCCATTTTCCAAAATCTGCGCAGCGTGGTCTTTCGTCTTCACTTTATCAATGACTTGGATGCAAATTCCGTTTTCATCAAAAACGAAAGTCGTTCTCAAAATTCCCATAAATTCCCTACCCATAAATTTCTTCAACTGCCAAACTCCGAATTTGTTGATGACATCGTGGTTTTCATCGGCAATGACGTCAAATGGTAATTCATATTTATCAGAGAAATTTTTCTGACGTTTTTCAGAATCTGCACTTACGCCAATCAACTGAAAACCCTTTTGTTTCAAAAACGAATAATTGTCTCGTAGATTACAAGCTTCCACGGTACAACCTGGCGTGCTGGCTTTTGGATAAAAGAAAACCACGAGTTTTTTGCCTTTCAGATTTTGAGAATTGATTAATTCTCCGTTTTGATTTGTTCCGATAAATTCTGGTAAAGAATCGCCAAGCTTCAACATAATTTCTATTTTTACACAAAAATAATTCATTCTAAGATTTTGCATCGTGGATTTGATGTGAAATGTTGAATAAATGTTGAAATCCGCAGCCCGACTTGAGTGGAGCTCTTTTTTGAATAGGGAAAGGCTTGGCAAAAAAAGCGGGAACGGAAGGCGGAAAAGCTGCCATAAAAATTATTGAAGAAAAATGACGAAAAAACAAAGAGCGAAGATTGTTCAGGAAGAATTAGAAAAATTATATCCAGAAGTTCCGATTCCGCTGGACCACAAAGACGCTTACACGCTGATGGTTGCGGTCGCTCTTTCCGCTCAGACGACCGACAAAAAAGTGAATCAAGTCACGCCTCGGCTTTTTGCGGTGGCCGATACGCCGGAGAAAATGGCGCAACTGAGTGTTGAAGAAATCAAAGAACTCATCAAGGAAATCGGACTTTCAAATTCCAAAGCGAAAAATTTGAAAAAGATGGCGGAAGTTCTTGTGGAGAAACACAATTCCATCGTTCCTCAAACTTTCGAAGAATTGGAAGAATTGGCTGGCGTTGGTCACAAAACGGCTTCTGTGGTGATGAGTCAGGCGTTTGGATTCCCAGCTTTTCCGGTTGATACGCACATTCACCGGTTGATGAAGCAATGGAAACTAACCGAAGGAAAAAATGTGGTCGAGACGGAACGCGACGCGAAAAGTCTTTGGAAGGAAAATGTTTGGAACAAATTGCACCTTCAAATCATCTTCTACGGACGGGAATATTCGCAGGCGAGAGGAAGTCAGGAGAAGGATTTTATCACGAAAATGCTTTTTGAAAAATAATCAAATATCCAGTAATCTTCGGTGATAATTGATTTGTCCAAGATGATAATTCAAATGCGAAAGCAAATGAATTAAGAAATATTCGGTTGTCATTTTGTAGCCTAAAGCTTCTGTTGGATAATCTTTTTTCAAATCTTCGTCGGACAATTTTTCTAATGCAGAATCGACGATTTCTATTAGAGATTCAAGTTTCTCGAGAAGTTCAGTTTTCGGAATGTCTTTCAATGAAAATTCCAAATCACGTTGTCTCACATAACCAGTTTTACCAAGTTCTGCGCCGATGTAAGTATTGAGATTTCCGAGCAAATGAAGGCAAAGATTGCCGCCAGAATTGGAAATATTCTTATCGATTTTCCAAAACGATTCTTCGTTTTGATAAGATTCGATTTCGACTTTCAGTTTGTTTAAATCCCGATTGTAGAGCGATTTTAAAATTTCGATTGTCATAACCATTTAATTTTTCTTTTTCAGCATTCGTCTCATATGAACATATTTGGATTGTCGAACGTGATGCGGATATTTCCTTCCTTTTGGAATATTATTAAAAATCAAAGCGACAATCAGCAAGATGACTGCGCCACTCAAAACCGGCGACAACGCGTACCAATATCCCAAATCCTGAATCTTCTGCGCTGGAAGCACCGCAATCAAAGCCGTTGCGCCACCAGGCGGATGCATTGTTTTTGTAATTTGCATTACGACGATTGAAGACGCCACTGCGATAGAAGCATTCAACCAAAGAATTTCTGGTAAAAATTTAAAAACCGTTACGCCCACCAAAGCTGACAGAACGTGTCCTCCAATCAGATTTCTTGGTTGTGCCAATGGACTATTCACCGCACCATAAATCAAAACACTCGATGCGCCGAATGAACCTATTAGAAAGACATTTTCAATTTCAGAAATCTGCTGCGATTGTAGAAAAGCAATGATTCCAATCCCGAAAAAAGCGCCGAGAAACGACCAAAAGTGGTCTTTGAAATCGACTAAAGTTTCCTGGTAAAAAATATATTTGGTTTGTCTAAATCCTTTTCTGATTTGTTTCTTCATCTAATTCTTACTTTACATCTTTTGCCCAAAGATTCATTTTACGTTCCAAAACCTGCAGCGGAAGGCAACCTTGGCTCAACACTTCATCGTGAAAATCTGCGATGTTGAATTTCTTTCCTAATTCTGATTTATACTTTTCTCTCAGTTCACGGATTTTCATTGCGCCGGTTTTGTAGCTCAAAGCTTGTCCAGGCATCGCCATATAGCGCTCCACTTCTGCTGTCGCACCAGCTTCGTCGTAAGCGACATTACTCAGAAAATATTTGATGGCTTCTTCGCGCGACATTTGCCCGGTGTGAATTCCAGTATCGATAACCAGACGAACAGCGCGCAACATTTCGTCACTCAAAGAACCCATTTTCTGGTACGGGTCGGTGTAAAGTCCAAATTCTGGCCCGAGCGATTCGCAGTACAAAGCCCAGCCTTCGCCGTAAGCACCAATCCAACCGAATCTCAGAAACTTAGGCAATTTCAAATTTTCCTGTTGGAGAGAAATCTGATAATGATGACCTGGAATCGCCTCGTGAAGAAACAAAGATTCCATCCCGGAAGTGACATTGAATTTTGTCGGGTCAGGAATCGGCGTGTAAAAAATCCCCGGACGTTTGCCATCCGGACTTCCCTGAATATATTCTGCACTCGCGCTCGCTTCTCTATATTTTTCGGTTTGACGAATTTCGAAAGGCGTTTTCGGCGTGACGTTAAACATCGTTTTCAGCTTCGGTGTAATTTTGTCGAGGATGGATTGGAATCCTGCTAGAACCTCTTTCGACGTTTTGTAAGGCATTGCTTTTGGGTCGGTTTTCACGAAGTTCAGAAATTCTTCCAAAGAACCTTTGAAGCCAACTTGATTCTTCACTTTTTCCATATCAGCACGAAGTCTCTCTACTTCCGAAAGTCCTGTTTTGTGGATTTCGTCTGGCGTTTTATTCGTTGTTGTCCAGCTTTTGACATAATAATTATAAATGTTGGCGCCGTTTGGCAAAGCGTTGTAACCATCGGTTATTCTCGCTTTTGGCAAATATTCTTGTTCAAGAAATGTCGCCATTTTGAGGTAAGCAGGAATCAGTTTATTCTTGATGGCATCTTGATAAAGCTTTGCATATTTATTTGAAGTAACTGGTTTGAAATCCTTCGGCATATTTTTGATGGGACCGTAGAAAATATTTTTCTCGATATCGAAAGTTGTGATTTCCTCGGCTTTCATTTGAGGAACCATTTTGATGACCAATGATTTTGGCAGAACAACTCCACTTTTAATTCCAGCTCGGAAGTTTTCAATTGCAGAATCCATCCAGACTGGGAAAAGTTCGATTCTCTTCAACCAATTATCATAATCTTTTTCAGTTTTAAAGGGTTGAATCCCACTTCCACTTCCCAACATCGGAAAATCCAAAGGCAAACCACCAAACTGGGTGAAAGGAATATATTCCGGATGATAGGCGTAGCGCTCCTGTTTATCAATCAACGTATATTCCAAAACATCGAAAACCACTTTTTGGTCATTATCCAAACCGTTGTAATCCACAGACTTCAATTGATTTTGAATCGAGTCGTAAAAAGCAATCTCGTTTTTGATAAATTCCTGGCTTAGATTATTTGGCAAAAGGTCATTGTATCTTTCGTCGCCTTGCGAGGTCGCTTCCAGAGGATAAAGTTTAAGATATTCCTCGTAATAGTTGGCAGCAATCGTGTCCAGGTTGGATTCGAATCCTGAATTTTTTACCATTGGCGAGTCTTCCTTTTTGCAGGAAATCACAGAAAAGGCAAGCAAAGAAAAAGCTAATATCTTATAAATAAGTCTCATTATAAATTTTTAAGCCTTGTAAAGATAATATTTTATGATCAGAAAATTTCACCCTGTTTATTTTGAGGGTCGAAGATCCACATTAATACAATATCAACATTTTTATTAATTTCGATGATTATTACTAAAAATAAGTGACAAAAATTTTCCACTTTCATTCTATTTTTTATCTTTGTTCAACACTATTAAAAAAAATCATTTCATAATTTATTATCCTTATAATGAAAGGAATACTAAAGATCTACCACCCAGAGGAAACTCTGAAGTATTTTATCAAGAATACTTATTGCAAGTCTGTTTATATTAATGCTCAAAATTTTCTTGAAGTAGAGATCATCACAGATGACGCTTTGGATCACGTTGATGACGACTCTTTGCAGTACAATTTCCCTCAATTGTCATTAGATATCATAGAGTTTCCGATAACAACTTCTGAATTGGAAGGACAAACTTTTATCGTAGAAGACACCGAAGATGAGATTTTTACTGAAGTTGATCTTTTTGATGACGAGGATGCTTTCCTATTCGAAAACGAACTTAAATTTGATAAAAACGAAACAGGTGACCTCCAACTTTGCTGGACTGGAAACATCACCGATTTCTACACAGGTTCCGAAAATCCAATCCCTTTCAAATTGAAATGCCACTTCCGTCCGGACGAGATAGAAGTTGACGACTAATTTTTTCAGGAAATAATATTTATATTTACGAATCGTTATAAAATTAATTTATAACGCAAACAAGCTTTTCCTATGTATCAGGACCTGGATGATATTATTTTCGAAGACCGACATAAGGCTTACGGCGCCTACGAGTACCGCAAACACTATGAGTTTACGCTTACCAAAGCTTTGGTGGTCGGCGTTTTCATTTTCTCGGTTTTGTTCTTTCTTCCGGCTTCTTTCATCAAATCAGATAAAAAAACGGCAGTCAATAGTGAAACCATCATTCCGGTAGATTTGACCGAAATGCGCATCAACTATGGTGACAACAGAAACGGCAAAGGTCTGGAAGAGCCAAAAGAGGAAGAAGGAAGTCCTGCGCCCATCGTAGAAAAGAAAGAGGAAAAAGAAGTGGTAGCGGAAGTTGCAAAAGTTTCTAAAGAAAAAGTTGACAAAGACATTCCAGAAAATACAGTTCCAATCCCGACCAGAACCAAAAATCCACCAGTCGCGACCAAGAAATCAAACGAGAAAACCAATTCTACCGCAGTTGCCAATTCTACAAAAACAACGCCTGGAAAAACCAGTACCAAAGGTGACATCAAAAAAGAAAATGCAACCGGAGACGGCCGTGGAAATGCAGCGATTGGAAATCTTCTGAAAGGAAGAGGCACAAAATCCGGCTCACAAGGCAACGGAACCGGCCCTGGAAACTACGGCGACCCACTTGGCGGCGATGGCGACGGAACGAGTCTGGTAGGCGTTGATAGAAAATTAGTCGGATTCATCCCAGGAACAATGGGAAGAGGTGGTGCACAACCAAACCACGATTGCCAAGCCAGCGGAAGCATCAGCATTTCCTATACGGTGGACAAATCTGGGAAAGTCACTTCTGCGAAACGTCTCAGCGGCGTTTCTGACCCTTGTGTGGCAAGCACGGCGGTAAGTTGGGTGAAACAATATGTGAAAGCAGAAGCTTCATCGGTATCATCCAAAGGAACTTACAAAATTGTTTTCTAAGGACTTTTGGTAATCATCTTTACTTAAAATTTTCAACAATCTATCGGGATTAATCTTTAAGTTATTCATAAATTTGAAACTGTAAAAAACAATATTTGAACTATGGCAAATCAACCTTCTATTTGGGAATTCTTATTTGGCGGAGGCTTACTCAGCGTTACGCTGGTCATTATCCTGATATTCTTAGGAATTGCGGCTGTAGTTTTTTTTGGACAGAAGTTTTTTGCACTCAACCGCGAAAATCAGGTTGACCCTTACCTGCTGAAAAATGTGAACGACCTTTTGAACGACGGAAGAGTACAATCCGCTGTCGACTTTTGCAGAAGAGATAATTCGCCAGAATCCAGAAGTGTGGAAAAAGGCCTTTCCCGATTGGGAAGACCAGTTGGCGAAATTGCCAGCGCAATGGAAACCCACGCACAGATTGAACTCAACAAGGCAGAAAAACACATCGGATTTCTTGCAACACTTTCTGGTGCAGCACCGATGCTTGGACTTCTTGGTGGTGTTTTGATTTTGGCCTCTACTTTTGGAGGCTTGTCAAAAACTGACACGGTGATTTCTCAAAATCTTTTGGCGGCAGACTTTTACAAAGCTTTAGCGCCGACTGTAGTTGGCCTGGTTGTAGGATTTCTATCTTATATTTTTCATAACATCTTGGTGGCGAAGGTTGACTATCTATTAATGAAAATCCAGTTTCACACGAATGAGTTTTTGGATATTATTAATAAGCCGGCTTAGTAGAGTTAGAATGAATATTTTAAACACATAAATCATTCAAGATTTCATCATCACTCAGAGTAAGAAGTTCAATTTAGCTTACTTGTTTTCATCAATTAAAAATTTATAAATGGAATTTCGAAGAAGAACGAAGAAACTATCAGGGTTGCCAATTGCATTTTATGTGGTTGCGCTGGTTTTTTTTGTGCTTTTGTTTTCATTTAATTCACTTTATTACAAAGCTTCTGAGCAACCCAAACCTGTGGTCACAGAAATTCCAAAACCTGAAGCTGAACCAGAAATAGATTCACTTTCAGAACCGGAAATCTATGTTCCAGATGTTGAAATTTTACCTGCAGACACCGTTTCTATTGCTCAAGAAATCACACCTGTAAAAGAGGAAAAAAAGGAAACTCCAAAATCTGAAACCGAAGATAAAAAACTCGCTAAAACAGACGAGAAAAAGGATGCTTCTAAAACGGATTCCAAGGAGGAAAAAATCACCAAAATTGGTAAAGACAGAATCTTGACCGCTTTCATTCCCGGAACAATGGGGAAAGCTGGAAAATTGCCTTCTCATAATTGCAAAGCCAAAGGTCAGCTCGTAATGTTCATCACGGTTGACAAAGCAGGGAATGTCACTTCTGCCGGACGAAGCAGTGGCATCAAAGACGTTTGCAATGTGACTGCGGCTGTGATTTGGACAAAAAAATATGTGAAGGCGAAGAAATCTCAGAATGTTTCTCAGGGGACTTACACGATTGTTTTTTAGATATAATTCTTTCTTAATTATTTATCATTTTACATTGGTAATATTTATAAATTAGTAGTAATAATTTTCTACTTGATTTATAAAAGCAATATGTTCAAAAATTTAAATAATACAAACAAACACAACTTTTTTCTTTTTGTGCTTTTTCTAGGCACGTTTTGTTTCAGTCAAGTGAAAAATGATAATTCAAATGATGTCAAAAACTTTGTAAACAAGGCCTATTTTTACAATATCGTTGCCGACAGCATCATTTCAAAAGATAAAATTTTAATGTTGAAATACTATGATTTTGAATCATTCAATCCTGGGCAATCAACTATTGCTTACGACTACTGTAATTCTGTTGAAAAATGTGAAGAAATCATTATAAAGAATAAATCCGCAAATAATTTTACGCATTACGAAATGACCGGAGTTATTATTAAAAATGATAAGTTTTGGATGCATCCGCCGCGAAGTGATAATTTTAGAATATTGGAAATGAATGCTTTTCCATATATTGAATTCACATCAAATACTTGGGATTACGAGCTTAATTTCGGAAATCATTGGGGAGATAAAAAATGGATTGAATGGGAAGGTCGGCGAACTTCCAAAAGCAACTATAAAGTGATTGACACAAAAAAACTTTATAAACTTGGAGGTAACTATATTGAATGCATTGAAATCCATACTGATACAATAATTCCAGATTTAGGAAACACCAAATCTATCTTTTATTATAATAGTGATTATGGCTTTGTAAGAATGCTTTTTACTACTATTGACGGTAGGAAAATAGAATTTAATTTGATAAAATTAGGGCTTGACTCTGACTTGTAATCTCCTAAAATTTGAGCATTGGAAATATAAATTTTAAGCTTTCACTCATTTTCATTTTATTCATTGTCAAAATTTTTCAGATTTAATTCCCTTACATTCTTCTTATTTTTAAATTTGTAATTCATTTTGAAATATGAATTCACACGAATATCAGGAAGCCGTAGATTGGCTTTTTGCCCAAGCTCCAAACTATCAAAGAGATGGTTCTTCAGCTTACAAACCTGGACTTGAAAACATCAAAAAACTTTGTGACTTTTTCGGAAATCCACAGGATAAAATCAAAACGATTCATATCGGCGGAACAAATGGAAAAGGTTCTACAAGTAATATGCTAGCTTCTGTTCTTCAGGAATCTGGTTACAAAATCGGGCTTTATAATTCGCCACATTTGGTAGATTTTACGGAGAGAATCAAAGTCAATTGTAAGAATTGTGATAAGGAATTTGTTTACGATTTCATCCAGAAATTAAAAGAATTACCAAGCGAAATCCAGCCTTCTTTTTTTGAATTCACAACCATAATGGCTTTCGAATATTTTCATCAGCAAAAAGTTGATTATGCAATCATCGAGGTTGGCTTGGGCGGAAGATTGGATTCTACGAACATCATCAAGCCATTGGTTTCTGCAATAACAAATGTTCAATTGGACCATCAAGACCTCTTGGGTGAGACGATTGAAGAAATTGCATTTGAAAAAGCAGGCATCATTAAAGAAAACATTCCTATTGTTTCTGGAGATGAAAAGACTTCTGTCCGTGATATTATCATTAATAAAGCAAAAGAAATGAATACTGAGTTCATTGATGCAACAACGATTGAAACTTCGTTAGAATCTGACCTTAAAGGAAAATATCAGAAAAAGAACATCAGAGTTGTTATGGCTTTGGTTAATGAATTAAGAAAACAAGACTTGACAATTCGTGATGAAAACTTAAAATCCGGACTTTCGAATGTTTCTAAAAACACCAATTTCATCGGACGCTGGTTTGAGTTCTCACAGAATCCTTTGACGATTTGTGATACAGGCCACAACAAAGCCGGACTGGAAGAAGTTTTCAATCAATTGAATGAATATTCTCAGCACAAACATATCGTTCTTGGTTTTGTAAATGATAAGAAAATTGATGAAGTTTTGGAAATTTTGCCCAAAAATGAAAACTATTATTTTGTAAAACCAAACGTCAACCGAGGTCGAAATCCAGAAACTTATGAAGACCTGCTGAAAAAAAGTGAAATTAATTATAAAATTTTTCAAAACGTCCAAGATGGTTATCTTTCTGCAACACAGAATTGTAAAGCGGGCGAAATGATTTTTATTGGCGGAAGTAACTTTGTAGTGGGAGATTTTTTAGAAAAAAATTTGCTGACTTCGTAATAATTTGTATATTTGCACCACTCAAAACGGTAAGCCGTTCAGTGGGGCTCTTAGCTCAGTTGGTTCAGAGCATCTGGTTTACACCCAGAGGGTCGGGGGTTCGAATCCCTCAGGGCCCACAAAAAGGATACTGAAGCCTTTCAAAAAATTTCAGGGCTCTTAGCTCAGTTGGTTCAGAGCATCTGGTTTACACCCAGAGGGTCGGGGGTTCGAATCCCTCAGGGCCCACAAAATCTCTCAGGAAACTGGGAGATTTTTTTCTTTCTACTTTGATGAAATTTTGGGCAGTTAGCTCAGTTGGTTTAGAGCGTTGCGTTGACATCGCAGAGGTCACTGGTTCGAATCCTGTACTGCCCACTTCTTAAAATTTTGTTAATTCCTTAATTTACACTTCACATAAATGTTAAAATTTATAAAAAAGGTTAATCACTTGTTTAATTTTTGTTTTTGGAAAGATTTTTGATGCGTGTAGAAAAATAAAATTGTTTCGCCTTCTTTTGGTATAAAACTCTTTTAATTACTAATCCCCTCAAAAGGAAACCTATGAAAAGATATTATGCAGTGTTAATTCCCTTCTACACTATTTTCTTATTATATATGATGTTTTACGGCTGTGGCAGGCATCCCGAATTTGGATTCTTACAACTCAATCCGCTTCAAAGCATCACCTACTTTCTACGATACAATAATTTTTTCTCAGAGACTTTTATGGTCAATATCGTAGGGAACATATTGGTATTTATCCCATTTGGAGGGCTTGGCTTATTAATCAAAAAACTGAACAATTTGCCATTGCTATTCTTCCTATTCGTTTGCGGAATATCAGTGATAGAACTTGCCCAATACTACACAGCGAGAGGAACTGCCGATATAGACGATGTTTTCCTTAATACATTTGGAATGTTAATAGGATATTTCGGATTGAAAGTGGCCACTTGGATGAATGTGGCGGATCTTAGGATTGACCTTAATTACGACGAATCTCCGGCTTACTCATATACCCGATAAGCTGACCCAATTTGTAAAAATCCAGAGCTCTTAGCGAGGCATTGCCCGTGAGAAGCTTTTTTTCTATCTGCGATTTGAATAGTTTGTAAAGAAGCTGATACAGATGCACAGTTCCACTTTTCTTCATCATCAGATAAGCTTTTGCTAGTTTGATCTCTGAAACTCTGTCAAAATTCTTATCCGTATTGATTAATTGCGCCAAACTCTTTGCAGATTGGTCCGCTTTCGCGAGAAAAACAGCATTGGTTTCCACATCATTATTAAAAATCGGATTGTCTATATGGTCCACTTTCACCTGATGGTCGTAAAGTTCTTTTGCAAATATAAGATCCTCGTAGCCGTACTGCGTGATTCCTTCATTAAATCTAATCTCATCAAGAATAGATTTTCTAACCACAAAGTTGTTGGTCTGAAAACTTAAATAGGGCGATTTCAAACGTTGATTTACGGCTAGATTTTCCCTCTCAGTGGCAAACTTCCATCGCAATCCATATTCTGAATCTGGTTCAATTTCACTTACTTTCCGTCCTCCAAAAATGACATCAGGATTTTGTTTACTGATAAAGTCAAAATAGGTTTTGAGAAAATTTCCATTAATCACCTTCCCATCGCAATCAAGGAAAAGCAAATATTCTGAGTTGGTATATTTTAAAAATAGATTTCGGATTTTGGAACGTCCGATATTTTTTTCAAGGAATATAAATTGGCTGACTTTTGTCTCCAGATTTTTATTGATGCTCACAAACTCCTGACTAGAAGCATCATCAATCAAAATGATTTCCGCATCTAACTTTTCAGAATTAATCTGACCTTGAAGGTCATCAACCAATTCATTGACATCAAAATTAAAAACAGGAATGCAAATGCTCAGCTTCATATTCTGTCGATGATTTTCTGGATGTTCAATTCCTCAAGACAAGCATAATCGCCTCGGAAACATTCTTTATCACCGAAAACAGAACAAGGTCTGCAAGACAAATCTTTGACGTGGACAATGTCATCTTCACTTTGCCCGTAACCCAAAAAGCCAGCAAAATGATGCGTGGAACCCCAAACAGAAACACATCTGGTTCCCATCAAACTTGCCAAATGCATATTTGCGGAATCCATAGAAATCATCGTTTCCAGTTCGGAGATTTTCTGAAGTTCTTCTTTTAAAGATAATTTCCCCGACAAACTCAGCGTATTCGGGATTTGACTTTCCCATTTTCTTAGGATTTCGTCCTCCTCTTTTCCACCTCCGAAGAAGTAAACCTTATGTGACTTTGCAAGAACTCTAGCCAATTCGAAAGACTTGTCCAAAGGCATCATCTTTCCCTTGTGTTGAGCGAAAGGCGCAAATCCTACTCCGCTTTTCTCGTCAGTTTGAGGTCTTAATTTGTGGGATAATTCTAATGGAAATCCCATTTTTCTGAAAACGTCGGCATAACGTTCCACAGTTCTTTTCAGTGGTTTTTTGTCGAGATTCCAAACGTTGGTCAGTTTCTCCTTTTCCTCCTTGCCTTTGTTGATTTTAAAAACTTTGTATCGGTGTCTTTTGAAGATGGAATTCACCATTTTTGTTCTGATGACATCGTGAAGGTCAGCGACATAATCGGGCTTGAATTCTCTAATCAATTGTCTGGTCAGCTTTCGAATTCCGAAAACACCTTTGTAATCATCAAAGCTGATGCCTTTGAAAATCAGTCTTGGATGTCTGTCAAAAAGGTCCTTGAAATTATCCCTGCTGATGAAAATGATTTGCACATCAGGATTCTGCTCCAGAAACTCGACGCACACAGGAACAGTCATTGCAACGTCCCCAAATGCGGAAAAACGATATGCTAAAATAGTCTTCACCTACTTCTTTAGTTGAAATGCGACTGCGTAAAATTTGATTTGCTTCGTCATAGCCATTAGTCCATTTGCTCGCGATGGCGAAAGGAATTCCTGCAAACCGATTTGTGAAATGAAATCAAAATCCGAATCCAAAATCTCCTGCGTAGAATGTCCACTGTAGATTCTAACCAAAAGCGAAACGATTCCCTTAGGCAAAATCCCGTCAGAATCTGCGTTGAAGAACAATTTTCCGTCCTTGTGTTCGGCATCTATCCAAACTTTGGACTGGCAACCACGGATGAGATTGTCGTCTGTTTTCTTATCATCGGGAAGTCCTTCCAACTCTTTGCCGAGGTCGATGATGTATTCGTATTTCTGTTCCCAATCTTCCAGAAAGGAGAATTCTTCTACTAATTCTTGTTGATTTTCTTTGATTGTCATTCAGAGATTTTATTTGATTTAATGAATCAATTACTTTACCAATTGTGAGATATGAACGATTACGCTCACGGCCGCAATCATACTTTCCAAAGGTACAAATTCGTACGGTCCGTGGAAGTTGTGTCCACCAGCGAAGATATTCGGGCAAGGCAATCCCATATAGGACAACTGTGCGCCGTCTGTTCCGCCACGGATAGCTTTGATTTTCGGAGTGATGCCAGCGTTTTTCATTGCCTGTTCAGCGATGTCCACGATGTGCATTTTGCCTTCGAATTGTTTTTTCATATTGAGATATTGCGGTTTGATTTCTATCTCTGCCGTTTTCTCTCCGTATTTTTGGTTGATTGCTTCTACTTTTTCAGCAATCAGTTTTTTTCTATCTTCAAATTTCTGGTCATCGTGGTCGCGGATGATGTATTGAAGTTTGGCTTCGGAAACATCGCCTTCAAAATCTGTCAAGTGAAAGAATCCTTCGAAACCTTTTGTTGTTGCTGGCGTTTCATTTTCCGGTAATGAATTGATGAACTCTGAAGCTACCAATCCTGCATTCAGCATTTTACCAAAAGAATAACCTGGATGAACAGACAATCCGTGGATTTTCACGACTGCTCCGGCCGCGTTGAAGTTTTCGTATTCCAATTCGCCAATTTCGCCACCGTCCATTGTGTACGCCCATTCTGCACCAAACTTTTCAACATCGAAATGATGTGCGCCTCTTCCAATTTCCTCATCTGGATTGAAACCGATGGAAATTCGTCCGTGCTTGATTTGAGGATTTGCTAACAAAAATTCTGCGGCCGTTACAATTTCTGCAACACCAGCTTTGTCATCCGCACTTAGCAAAGTGGTCCCGTCTGTCGTGATAATGGTTTGCCCGATATATTTTTTTAAAGCTTCAAATTTGGTTGAAGACAAGGTAAATCCTGTTTCTTTGTTCAATAACAAATCTTCGCCGTCATAATTTTCCCAAATCTGCGGATTCACATTCTCACCGTTAAAATCTGGTGAAGAATCATAGTGCGCAATGAATCCAACTTGTGGAACTGTTTCTTCGATATTGGAAGGAATGAATCCAAAAACATAGCCTTTGTCATCGATACTGACGTCTTCCAAGCCGAGTTCCTGCAATTCTTTGTAAAGGTAATTTGCAATGTCCCATTGTCTTTCCGTGGAAGGCGTGGTCTCACTTTCTGCGTCGCTGGTTGAAAATATCTTGATGTAGGTGATGAATCTGCTCAGGAGTTTTTCTTTCCAAACTCCGTCCAATTGGATGTTTTCCATATAATTTGCTATATCTGCGCAAAGTTATATATTTATGGAGTGAACAACAAACAATTCGTGGCTAGAGTTAAGCGATAAATGATAAGCGATAGATGATGATTGATTGTTGACTGATGAAAGATGTTGCAACTCGTAACCGCAGCCCGACTTGAGTGGAGCTCTTTTTTTGCAATGGGAAAAGCTCGGCAAAAAAAGCGGGAACGGAAGGCGGAATAGCTGCCCAAATTAAATTTAAAAATAGACCAATGTTCTTAACCGAATGTCCTAGAGACGCGATGCAAGGCTGGGGAGAAATGATTCCCACGCAAACGAAGATAGATTACATCAACAGGATGATGGAAGTTGGTTTTGATGTGTTGGATTGCGGAAGCTTTGTGAACCCGAAAACGATGCCTCAAATGGCGGATTCTGGAACTGTGCTGGACGAAATCGACAAATCGCTTTCCAATACCAAACTTTCCGTAATTGTCGCCAACTTGAAAGGGGCGGAAAAAGCGTTGAGTCACGAGCAAGTTGATATTTTGGGATTTCCTTTCTCAATTTCTGAAACTTTCCAACATAGAAATACGAACAAAAGTCGTGAAGAAGCTTTTACGGAAGTGATGAAAATTTTCGAATTGGCAAAGTCTGAAAGTCGACAGTTGAATCTCTATTTTTCTATGGCGCTTGGAAATCCTTACGGTGAGAGTTGGAAATGGGAAGATGTGGATTTTTGGGCGAAGCGTTTTGAGGAGGTTGGAATCAAGGATATTCTACTTTCTGACACGACTGGCGTGGGGGATGTGGAAAGAATCAAACTTCTCTTCAGCAAAGTGCCTCACAAATATCCGGAAATCAACTTCGGAGCGCATTTCCATAACCGATATGAGGATTCTTATATGAAACTGAAAGCGGCCTATGATGAAGGTTGCAGAAGGTTCGATAGTGCGATAAAAGGCATTGGTGGTTGTCCGATGGCAAAGGATGACCTGGTTGGAAATATGCCGACGGAGAAGGTTTTCACTTTTATGTCATCTGAGAAAATTGATATCTATCAGAATCTTCTTCATTTTGAAAGTGCTTATAATATGGCGAAGGATATTTTTCATTTTTAGATTGATGATTGAGGTGTAAGTTTTGTCATATTTTAATAATAATTCATCGGCAAAATTTAAAATTCCAAAAAAATGGTGTAAATTTATTACAGAAAAACCAAAAAAACTATAAGATATGACTTCAAAAACGACTTATGCAGGTGAGAATAGAATTGATTCTTTACACGAAAGCTCTGGTGATGTCTTCACCTCATACATTCCCACAAATGATTTCAGTGTACGAGAGCACTTTTCTCCAACAGACATTTTTGCAACCGCACTGGCACAAAGTATTTTTGCCCATCTATTTGTTGTCGCAAAAGATAGAAACATTGACATAACGGGTGCAACTTGCGATTTGAAAAAAACAATGTACTTCGAACCGAGAAGAATTGGTGAGCTCTTCTGTATTTTCAAATTTCCGCATTCTTACACACAAGAGGAAATCACTTTTATAGAAGAAACAGCGAAAAATTCTCCGGTTTATCTGAGTTTACATCCGGACATCAAGAAAATATTTATTTTCGAATATCAAGACTAAAATAAAATCCTGCGAGTTGCAGGATTTTTTATTATAACATACCAAGTTCGAACTTGGCTTCTTCGCTCATCATTTCCTTGGTCCAGGTTGGCTCAAAGGTAAGTTCTATTTTTGCGGATTTCACGCCTTCTACGCCACGTACTTTGTCTTCCACTTCTACTGGTAGTGTTTCGGCAACTGGGCAGTTTGGAGATGTCAGTGTCATTATAACCAAAACATCTGCTTCTTCTGAGATCTGAACGTCGTACACCAATCCCAATTCGTAAATATCCACCGGAATTTCCGGGTCATAAACGGATTTAAGTTCCTTGATAATTTCTTCGCCTATATCAGCTATTTGATCGTCTGTCAGTTTCATTTTAATCTAATCTTTTTAATAAGTCTTCCTGACGCATACGCCGGAAAACGTTTGCCAAAGTTAAGACATCTTTTTCACAATAATGAATGATTCTGTCTATATCACCGTCTTTGTAGTATATATCGGCAACCATACTGCCATCGATATCATCTTTTGGCGTTGGGATTCCAAAGAGGTGAGCGAGTAATTCCAGAGAAACATAACTTTTCCAATCTCCGAATTTCCAAAGTTCCATCGTATCAACATGGGGAATTTCCCAAGGTTTCTTACCAAACATTTGAAAAGGCGTCGGTGGCTGTATCCCGTGAATCAAAAGTCGTCTTGCAATGTAAGGGAAGTCAAATTCCTTGCCGTTGTGTGCACAGAGAATTACATTGTTCATCCTTGGCGCATTGAACAATTCACAAAATTCTATTAACAAATTTTTCTCTCCTCCTGCGAATGTTTTTATTTTCAGCCTTCCGGAATTATTATCGATCATTCCGATTGATATGCAGATGATCATCCCGAATTCGGCCATTATCCCAGCGCGTTGTTCGTAGAATTCAGAAGCTTCTATTTCGTCCTTTCTTTGAGATTTGGTTTTCTTATCCCAAAGATATTGTGTCGTGGGATCGAGGTTATTCCAACTGTCAATCTGGGGTACAGTTTCAATGTCTAGGAAAAGTATATTTTCTATTGGAAGTTTTTGGATCATCTATGTTTTGTTTCTTTAAAATTAATAAAAAAACCCAACATCGCTGCTGGGTTTATATTTTCGATTCTAAAATTAATTAGAAAGGATATTCGTAGATCTCTGATTCGTGGAAGAACGGGTTTCCAGTTGGCATCAATTTTAGTTTTGACAAAGCTGTCATCACTGCGAAAACGAAAAGACCAACAAAGAAAATGAACGATCCGAAAATCAAGAATAACATAGAAGTATTGTTCCAGTAAGGACCAACTGTTCCTGGCATTACCATATTGAAATAATCAACCGCGTGACCAATTATTACAACACAAGCCATAAATGTTACCACTTTGTAATTTCTTTTGATGCTGCTACTTACCAATACCAACAATGGCACAAGGAAGTTGATGATCAGCATTGGTAGGAAAGTCGGTTTGTAATATTCGAATCTACCAAAGAAATAATTGATCTCTTCCGGAATGTTCGCGTACCAATACAACATAAACTGACAGAACCAAAGGTAACTCCAAAGCATACTCGTTGCGAATAAGAATTTACCAAGATCGTGAAGGTGGTTGTTATTGAATTGTGGATATACTCCTTTTTTCTTAATATAAACACTAACCAAAATGATACAAGCTACAGCAGTTGACAAACAACTAACCATTGAATACCAAATGTAAAGTGTAGAATACCAGTGTGGGTCAATAGACATCAACCAATCCCAAGCCCAAGCTGCAGATGCAAACCCGAAGAATGCGATATAGCCTACATTCCAACTGTAAAGGCTAGCATAGATCTTTCTGTCTCCTTTGTTCTCATCTACTTTCTTAGAAATACTTTTCAATTTCCAAACAAAGAAAGATGCTCCGATGGTGTAGATCAATGTTCTAACGATGTAGAAAGGAATATTAAGGAATTTTGATTTTTCGTACAAGATAATATCAAACTCTGGAGAATTCGGATCGGTAAGATTCGGATCCATCCAATGGAATAAATGTCCGTTGTGAGTTGCATTAAGAAGCGTCAAGATAATTAAAAGAGCTCCTCCATAAGGAATGAACGAAGCTACTGCCTCCATCACTCTTGTCACAATAATAGACCAACCAGCGTGAGCCGCGTGTTGAATACTATAGAAGAACAATGCACAACAGCTGATCCCAAAAAAGAATACTGCAAATGTATGAACTGCCGCCAAAGGCTGATTGTGGATCTGGTGTTTTGCGTGCTCCAAATGAGCCTCGTGATCCTGAGGACCAACTAACTCACTGGAATGAGAAGGTGCCTCGTGACCTTTTGAATGAACAGACTCCATCCAATGAGAAATTGCAGTATCATCCAAACCATGGTTAAGAGCATAACCAATCCCGAATAAAACAACTCCTACAACAATGAGTATGATAGAATACAATTTTAATTTAGGTGAAAAACTATACATTTTTTTCTTTTTTTATTTAGCATTGGTTTTAGCTTCCGGTGCAGTGGCTGCAGTAGAAGTTTTTTCTGTCGTAGCTGTTGCAGCTGGAGCATCAGCGGCCGGAGTTGCAGTAGTAGCTGAACCTTTGAATGTATTGTAAACATATAAAGCCACTCTCCATCTGTCACCTACATTAAGTTGTCCTGCATAAGATCCCATCGCATTTCTACCATTTGTCAAAACATAATGGATAGATCCGATCGTGATATCTCTGTCAGCATAATTTGGAACACCTGAGTAAGCACCGCTTTTTACAATTGGTCCTTGTCCGTCACCTCCAGTTCCGTGACAAGCAGAACAAGTATGATCGAACAATACTTTTCCTCTTGCCAAATCTTTCTCAAGGTTTTCAGGTTTCAAAGGAGAAGCTGTGATAGCTCTTGAAGCTTCATAGCCAGCGTTGTACTGATCTACATTTTTTGGTAAAGCTTCTTCAGTTACAATTCCGTCTCTATTTTGTGAAACAGATCCTTCTACAGGAGAAAGTCCAGTTGCACCGTTGTGAGCAACAAATGCAGGGATTTCATTTTCATGATCGGAATAAGCATCTTTCGCTTTCATCAAAGGATCATAAGCTACAGGAAAATACATATCCGGAAAATATACCAAAGGTGGATTGTCTTTTGGACCACCGCAAGAATTCAGTAAAACAGTAGTTAAACCAAAGATTGCTGTAATTTTTAATATACTATTCTTCATCTTAAGCATCTTTAACTGTTATTTCTTCAACACCTGTATCAATCAACAGTTGTTTAATAGTTTCAACATCATCAGAAACGAACTCCATCATAAATTTGTCATCCGTAGTTCTTGGATCTGGATTCTGAGGTTTTGCGCCTGGATACATTTTATTTCTCACTAAGAAAGTCAATGACATCAAGTGAGCAGAACAGAATACCATCAATTCGAACATTGGATCTACGAAAGCCGGCATATTATGCAACCAGTCAAAAGCTGGTTTACCACCAATATTCTGTGGCCAGTCGTGATTCATAATCCAAGCGGTCAAAGTAATCCCGATCGTCACCCCATAACAAGCATAAATAAATGCTGCGTCAGAAATTCTGGTTTTCTTTAATCCAAGAGCTTTGTCTAGTCCGTGAACAGGAAACGGTGTATACACTTCGTTTATACTGATTCCTTTATCCGTAAAGGCTTTCACGCCGTGCATCAAATCATCGTCGTCGCCGTAAAGTCCATATATAATTTTAGTGGTGCTCATCTCCTTCTTTTGCTTTATAAGTTTCACCGGAAATTTTCAAAATACTTTTCAATTCTGCTTGGGCAATTACAGGGAATGTTCTTGCGTACAATAAGAATAATACTGAGAAGAAACCAATCGTTCCTAAATATACTCCAACATCAATAATTGTTGGTTTGAACATTGTCCAAGAAGATGGTAAATAATCTCTTGACAAGTTGATTACGATAATATCGAAACGCTCGAACCACATTCCAATGTTAATGATCAATGCGATGATGAATGTCCAGAAGATATTGGTTCTAACTTTTTTGAACCAGAATGCTGCAGGCACAACCAAGTTACAAATAATCAATGCCCAGAATGCCCACCAGTAAGGACCAGTTGCTGCTCCTGGAGATAGATATGTAAAATCTTCAAATCTAGATCCTGAATACCAACCGATGAAATACTCAGTTGCGTAAGCTACAGTTACCATTCCACCAGTCACTACGATTACGATGTTCATAATTTCGATATGATACATTGTGATGTAATCTTCCAAGTGACAAACTTTTCTAGCGACCAACAATAGCGTTTGTACCATTGCAAATCCTGAGAAGATTGCTCCAGCCACAAAGTATGGTGGATAGATCGTTGAGTGCCATCCTTTGATCACCGATGTAGCAAAGTCAAATGATACCGTCGTGTGTACCGAGAATACAAGTGGTGTTGCTAAACCTGCTAGAACCAAAGATAACTCTTCGAATCTCTGCCAGTGCTTTGCTTTTCCACCCCAACCGAATGCGAGTAGCGTATAAATTTTCTTATTAAATGGAGTCTTCGCTCTATCTCTAATCATTGCAAAGTCAGGAATCAATCCCATAAACCAGAATACAACGGACACTGAGAAATAAGTCGAGATTGCAAATACGTCCCAAAGTAGTGGTGAGTTGAAGTTCACCCAAAGAGACCCAAATTGGTTTGGCAAAGGGAAAACCCAATATCCAACCCAAACTCTACCCATGTGAATTACTGGGAAAATGGCCGCCTGACAAACAGCGAAGATCGTCATCGCTTCTGCAGAACGGTTTACAGACATTCTCCATCTTTGTCTAAATAATAATAGTACGGCAGAGATCAATGTTCCTGCGTGACCAATACCTACCCACCAAACGAAATTGGTAATATCCCAACCCCAGTTGATCGTTCTGTTTAGTCCCCAGGCACCGATACCGGTTCCGATCGTGTATGCAATACAACCAAATCCGTAAACAAACAGAATCAAAGCAGCATACAATGATGCCCACCATAATTTCCCTGCGCGTTCTTCGATAGGTCTTGCGATATCCTCTGTGATATCGTGATAAGTCTTGTGACCAATAATTAAAGGTTCCCTTATCGGAGCTTCGTAATGTCCTGACATTTTTTACCTATTTATTATTTAAACTTTCTTTTCTGTTTCTGATTTTTGTATGATAGAATACGTTTGGTTTTGTACCAATCTCTTCTAGCAATACGTATTTTCTTTCGCTGTTGAACAAGCTACGAACTTCGGAAGCTACATCATTCATATCTCCAAATTTAAGTGAACCTGTAGAACAAGCGTTAGCACAAGCAACCTGGAATTCGCCATCCTTCACTCTTCTACCATCTTTCTTAGCTTCAAGGATTGTAGACTGAGTCATTTGGATACACATAGAACATTTTTCCATTACCCCTCTTGTTCTTGTAACAACATCTGGGTTAAGAACCATTCTTCCAAGGTCATTGTTCATATTGAAGTCAAATCTGTCATTCAACGCATAGTTGAACCAGTTGAATCTTCTTACTTTATATGGACAGTTGTTCGCACAATATCTTGTACCGATACATCTGTTGTAAGCCATTTGGTTTTGACCTTGCTTACCGTGAGAAGTTGCCGCAACTGGACAAACAGTCTCACAAGGTGCGTGGTTACAGTGCTGACACATTACCGGCTGGAAGATCACATCTGGATTATCAGCTGGATGGTTCAAGATACCTTCTGAGAAAGGACCACCATACAACATTGGTGCATTAAGACCTCTGTCAATCTGTTCTTTGGTTTCAATCTTCTCGATTGCAGAGTAGTAACGGTCAATTCTCAACCAATACATATCTCTTGACATTCTGATCTCTTCCTTACCAACAACAGCTACGTTGTTCTCTGCCTGACAAGCAACTACACAAGCACCACAACCAGTACAAGAGTTAAGATCGACAGATAGATTGAAGTGAGGACCATCTGTATCATCAAAAGCATCCCAAAGGTCGATCTTTCCGATAGGAAGCTCACCTCCGATAGTGTGCATTGCCAAAGGCTTATTCCACTCATCTGTTGGTTTGTTGATGAAATCTTCCAAAGAAACTTCTTTAGCGATCTCATAACGACCCATCAATGTATTCTGAAGCTGCATTCCTGCAAACTCATAATCTTCTCCGGTTTTTTCAATTTTTACATTAGTAAGAACTGTATTGTAACCGTCGAATAATGGATAAGCATTGATACCAGTATCAGCCACTTTCCCTGAATCTTTTTTACCATAACCTAAAGCCAGACCCAAAGATCCCTCAGCTTGTCCAGGCTGGATGAAAACAGGAACATCTTTCAATGTTACACCGTTTGCAGTGACATTTACCAAGTCTCCGTCCAACTGCATTCTAGCATTCAGGCTATTTTCTAGGCCTAAAACTTCTGCATCTTTTGGAGAGATCGTCAAGTAATTATCCCAAGACAATCTAGAGATCGGATCTGGAAGCTCCATCAACCAAGGGTTGTTAGATTGTGTTCCATCACCAATTGCAGATTTGGTATAAAGTTGTAATTCTAATTGATTTGATTTGAAAGCTGACAATTCAGCAACAGCCTGAGCTGCGTTTCCACCTGTGTAGGCCAATCCTGTAGAAAGACCACCAGTTGTGAAACCATTGTATAAAGTCTTATTGAAAGTTTTCCCTTCGTTAAGCGTTAAAGCATTTGCTTTAAGATATTCGTAATAGTTATTCGCTGGACTGTTTTTTCCATTGATCCAAACCAAAAGAGATTCTTCAACCTGTCTTGATGTAAAGATCTTTTGGATTGTCGGCTGCATCAATGAATATGCACCAGTTTCCGGAGCGATATCACCCCAAGATTCTAACCAATGTGTCGCAGGAATAACTGCTTTGGAAGCTTTGTAGATATCATTCTTCTTATCTGTAATTGCTACAGAGTAAGGAACTTTCGACAAAGCTGCTTTTAGAGATTCACCTTTTGCGTGAGAATAGATCGGGTTCACATTGTTGGAGATCAAAACGCCAACTTGTCCACCATTCAACCAAGATAAAAATTCGTTGAATCTTACGTTGTCATATTCTTTAAGGAAATTAGCTTTACCTGTGAAAGCTTTAGATCCTAATTTTTGATTAATTAAGTGTGCTAGAACGTAAGCTGCTTTTGAACCATCTGCCAAAACAACTGCGTTGCTACCTTTTGCCTGAAGTTCTTTTACGATCTCAGAAGCTGTTTTATCAGCCGTTCCACCATTTAGTCCGTTGTAAACTTCTACCAAAGTTTTGAAAACAGCACTAGGCTTCAATCTGTATCTAGAATCGGCGTTAGCTCCAGTCAAACTCAAGTTGGATTCAACTTGAATGTGTCTCAACATCTCTGGACCTGGCTTTCTTGCCGCAGCATAAGATACTTCTAAGCTAGAAGCATTATAATCTCCTAAGAAATCTGCCTGGAAAGAAACCACCAACTGAGAAGTACTAAGATCATAAACTGGCAATGCTCTTTGTCCGAAAACTTCCTGAGCTGCGTCTAATGCTGCAGCGTAAGGAATTGCATCATAAGTGATCAGTTCTGCAGAAGGATATTTGGTTTTGAAATCTCCAAACAACTTTTTGAATGTTGGACTTGGGAAAGAGTGAGATAATACCACGATCTTTTTACCAGTAGCCTGAGATTCTGTCAAACCTTTTAGAACGAAATCATCGATCTTGTTAAAATCAGTTTGCTCATCTCCATTCAAAGCTGGTCTTTTCACTTTATCATTATCATAAAGAGAAAGTACACTTGCCTGCGCTCTTGCATTGGTTGTACCTAATGAACCTGCTGCTGGATTTGCTTCGATCTTGATCGGACGACCTTCTCTGGTCTTAACCAAAACACTAGCGAAATCGAATCCGTCGAAATATGAAGAGGCGTAATAGTTCGGGATCCCTGGAATAATATCGTGTGGTTTTACCACATAAGGGATTGTTTTAAGAACTGGAGCCTCACACGCTGCCAAAGTAACAGCTGCTGTAGAGAAACCTAATATCTTAAGAAAGTCTCTACGAGAAGTTCCTGAGTTACCAGCATCTTCCAAGAATTCATCTACCGGAATCTCATTCTGAAACTCTTTCAGCGCCAACTTCCCGTTCAGGGTTGGATCTTTTAGTTCGTGAATACTTCTGAATTGTATTTTATTTGAAGCCATTTATACTTCTAATTTTTGTTATTAATAATGACATTTACCACACTCAAGACCTCCAATTGCATCTACAGTGATCTTACTTCCTTCACCATATTGTTTTTTCAACTTATCATGCAGATTTTTGAAGTATTCTTTATTATAACCGTTATTCATATCTACTTCTGTAGTTCTGTGACATTCTATACACCAACCCATTGTGAAGTTGTTAGCCATTTGAACCACATTCATTGTATCAATTTTTCCGTGACAAGCTTTACAAACAACATCAATTTTGTTGGCTGCATCTTTCTGTTTTGCATTGAATCCATTAATAATTGCCTGCTCACCTGCAACAACGTGTTGAGAGTGATTGAAGTAAACGAAATCTGGCATATTGTGGATTCTTGTCCACTCCACCGGCTGAGTTTTACCAGTGTAAGCCTGCTTATCTTCATCCCATCCTGTAGCAGCATAGATTTTTTTGATCTCTCCTGTATAGAACTCTCTGTCTTTTCCTGGCTCAAGGTATTTTCCTTTGTACTCAGAAATAGAACGGTGACAGTTCATACAAACGTTAAGAGAAGGAATCTCAGAAACTTTACCATATTTTGCACCGGAGTGACAAAGCTGACAATCGATTTTGTTTTCGCCTGCGTGGATCTTGTGAGAGAAATAGATTGGCTGTTCAGGAGCGTATCCTTTGTAAACACCGATCCACATCAACCAGTTCCAAACACCGTAAACAGCAATCAATGCCAGTAATCCTACTAAGGCTTTTCCTACATAGCTGTATTTTTCATACAAAGCAGAATAAGAAACAACTCTTGAAGAATTAAGTTCTGATAATTCTGGAGTCTGTTGTAATTTTACCAATTGGCGAATCTTCAACAATAGCCAAACCAATAGTCCAGCAATTGCGATCAATGCAGCAATTACGATTTTAGAATTAAGTTGTTGTGCTTTTTGAGCTTCGATAGCAGCCGTGCTATTTGCATCAGCTTCTCCTGCTGGAGCTTCAGCAGCAGCCTCTTCTTTTGGAGGATTGGTTGTGTATTCCAAGATATCATCGATATCCTGAGTAGAAAGTTTCCCTTCGAATACCTGCATCGCAACTTTTCCATTTTCCTCATAGATCTTGTTTGCGTATGCATCGCCTGACGCTCTCAGTTTCTCATTGTTCGTGATCCACTTGTGAAGCCAGTCAACATCTTGACCATCTTTTGTGACTTTCTCAACAACACCGCCAAGTGCAGGCCCTACAACTTTTTTGTCCAAAGCGTGACAAGCTGTACAGTTCGCTTTGAAAAGCTCCTGTCCTTTTTTCGGATCGCCTTGTGCATAAACGGAAGCGCCGGTTGACAACAATAAACTAATTGCTATCAGACCCTTTTTGTAATGCTTTCTCCAACTAATCATTTATATAATCTTGGGTTAGTAAATTCTATTGACTGTTTACATTCAATTCCGCAAAAATAGCACTTTAACAAAAATTAAGACGACCTTATCGGATGGTTTTTGTCAATTCTAATTAATTTGTAAACGTTCTAAATAACAAGGTTTGCGTTTCAATCAATTTATTTTAAATTTGCCTAAAATAAATATTAAATGAACAATCTGCTTAAGCTTTTCATAATCGCAACTGTATTTTCTTTTTACCAAATTGATGCTCAATACATTGTGAAGAAAGACACACTCTCTGGAACTGAGCTTTCCTTCTCGTTGGATGAACGTATTAATGATGCTTTGGAAAAGGTAGAAGGCAATTGCAACCGTTCTGCCGGAACAAGTGTGAAGGCACCGCCAAAAATTTTGGTAGCCAACAGAGAACTTACAAATGCCGAGATCTGCAGAAAAAATCCGAAGATCATGGGTTACAAGATTCAGGTTGTAGTAGTAAAAAGCAATGAAGAAGCCAGCAAAATCAGTTTAGAATTCCGAAATAACTTCAGAAATCTGAAAGTTGAGAAAGATGCTTCTCTCAGACCTAATTATAAAATATTGGCCGGAAGCTACTTTTCCAAACAGAGCGCTGCGGATGACCTTAGAAACATCAAGAGGCTCTATCCATCGGCCATCGTTATTCCTTACGCTGTCTTTTGTGTAGAAGCGAAATAATTTTAAAATATCAACCGGATTCAGTTCCGGTTTTTTTTGTTCTCTACACAAGTCGTCGGTTTCATTACATCAATAATTTGATTAATTTTACTTGATAATTAGTTTTCGTCCAAAGCCTTATGAAGTTTCTGTTCTCCTTTATCGTTTTAATTTCTGTCTTGCAAAATGACAGTTCCAAAAAACGTTGCGATGAACTGATATCTAAAGGGATTGAGGCTTTGTACCAGAAAAAACACACTGCGTCTTTAGAATTATTTACCGAGGCCAAAAGCCTTTCTGAACAGAACAATTGGTACGAGCAGCAATTCATCTCCACCAATTGCATCGGTCTCAATTATTATCAGATGCTGGATTACAGTGAAGCCCTGGATTATTACCTTGAAGCCTATACGATTGCTCTCAAGCATCTGAACAGCGACAGGGAAATGTCCGTACTCAACAATATCGCACTAGTCTATCTGCGGCAGGGAAAATATAAAGAATCCGAAAAGCATCAGAAAAGAGCTTACGACCTTGCCATAGCGAATAAGGATACCATCGGGATTTCTTTGTACGCAGCCAATCTCGCCGAACTTTACAACACGACCAAAGAGTTGGACAAAGCCTCCTACTACATTTCTGTCGCCAGACCACTTGCAAAGCTGGACATCCAAAGAGCACTCGACATTGCCGAAGCCAAAAATGCAATGGAGCAAAAGGACTATACCAAAACACTTTCGCTTCTCAATCCCTTACTCAGTAAGCTTAACACGCCGGAATATAATGATCACAAGGTCTCCGCTTTTCTGATATTATCAAAAGTGTATGAAGACCAAAAAGACCAGCAAAAAGCACTTTCATTCATCAAGCAAGCGCAGAAGGAGAATCTGAATTACAGCAATATGACGGATATCTACAACCGGTTTTCTGATAATTATTTTGCGGAAGGCGATTACAGAAAGTCTCTTCAATACAAAGATTCTGTGCTTGTGGTAAAAGATTCTCTGAATGCCATCCAAAATCGGGCAATGTACCAGAACAGTGAGATCAAACTGAAACTTCAGGACTCTCAAAAGGAACTGACCAATGAGAAAAAACTAAAATTTTACATCATCGGTTTTTGGATCGCTGTGGTTGCCTTTATTCTCTGGCTTTTCCGAGGTTATCTTCAAAAGAACAAACAGAAAAGAAGACTTGCCGAGAAGAATGAGCAGATCATTGCTTTGGAACTTAAAAATAAAGAGAATTACGCTTTACTTCTTGAAAAACAGATCAAGGAAAAGGAAACCGACGCGCTTCTCGAAAAAGAAAAACTGAAAAACGAACTCGAAAACAAAAACCGAAAGATAGCGGCCAACGCCATTCATCTTGCTCAGAAAAATGACAAGATCGAGGACTACATCCTGCGGTTGAAGGAGCGGCCGGAAATGTTGACCAATCCTCTGTTAGCAAAACAATTGGACCAACTCAAAGAAGTTCTTTCCAAAGAAGATAATGGCGACGATTTTCTTAATCACTTCCAGGAGATCAACAGCAAGTTCATCAACTCATTGAAGGAAAAACACAACGATTTGACCTTGAATGACATCCGATACATTTCCTACATCTATATGAATCTCTCCACCAAAGAGATCGCTTCCATCTTCAACATTACGATTGAAGCTTGCCGAAAACGAAAAGAAAGAATTTCCAAAAAACTGAATTTGGAGAATTCCAACGATTTATATGCGTATTTATCAAGCATATAACAAAATGTCACGTTTTTTCTACATAAGTCCTGTTTATTCTTGTCATCTACAATAGTTGCTACAAATACGAAAATATATTTGTACAACAATTAAATCTAATTTGATATGAAGAAAACAACTTTTACTTTATTTTTCATCTTGTTCGTACAGCTTTACTTTTCGCAAGTAGGTTTTGCAGGAAATCAGGATTATGGGATGATGCGGAATTTTGCTTACGACAAAATAACTCCCAACAAGATCTACGCAACCAGCTACATTGGTTCACACATTTTGGTCTCTACCGATAATGGTCTGACTTGGAATGTCCTTTACACACTTCCAGACCCAGAATGGGCACCCGCAATCCAGGAAATGCGCCTTACAAACAACGGCACTGCATTAAGTTTTATCGAGTATTATGGCGGCGGAAGCACTATGAACAAGGTTGCCGTTTTTGACCTGCAATCCAAATCAATCATTAAAGAGATCAATATTCCGCTGGACGAGGCTGTCTTTGGGATCAAAAATTATTCTCTTCTGGATGATGGAACTATGAATACGGCGACCATCTTAACAAGTGGCGACCAGGATAAATTCTTCACAACCAACAACGGCGGAACATCTTGGAACAAAGTCTATGACGGAACCGACCACGAAAGTGTCATCCTGAACGATGCGAAGATGGATCCTAAAAACCCTCAAAACCTATACCTCGCCCGCAATGGCGGTGCTGGAAATGAGGACGGCGGCTTCTTCCGTTCAACTGACGGTGGTGCGACCTGGACGGAAACTTTGAACGGCCTGATCTTACAATCTATTGACATTAACCCAAACAACAGCAACATCATCTACGTGGGAACAGGCGTTCTTTGGACTTACCTGGATCAGCACGAAGCGGTTTACAAATCAACCGATGGTGGCGCAACGTGGACAGAGCAAACGCAAATCACCTGGTCAGATAGTGATTTCGGACTGAAAAATGTTCCGAAGATCCACATCAATCCAAACGATAGCGATCACGTTCTAATCTTAGCTGATGACAGAGTGGCTGTCACCACAAACGGTGGAACCACTTGGACCACAACGACACACGATGGATTGACTGACGGACATTCTTATTTCTACGGCATTGGCGCAGCTTTCAATCCTTTCAACAGTAATGAAGTTTTGATTGCGAGCAATCGTTATCCTAAAATATCGACAGATAAAGGCATCACCTTGTCAAGCCTTAAAAATCCATTTTTTGAAGGGATGGGAAATCTGAATATCTTCAATGACAATGGAACCGACAAATTGATGTACGGCGTTCAATACGGCTATACGGTTAAGAATCTCGAAACCAATGAGGAAACACCGATCAACGTTTTCCCATTGAATGAAAGTCCTATGGGCGGACAAATCGGTCTTGTGCACACCGATAAAGATTATCCAGGAAGAGTTTTCACCTTCGACTCTTCTTTTATGGGAAGCACGATCAATGTCAGTAATGATTACGGTATCAACAAAACGCCGATCTACACGACCTATGACACAGGTTTCACCGCTGCAGAAACAGATTCATCCAATCCGAATATTGCTTGGCTAGCGACTTTCAACGGTGTGAATGCCACATTGCTCAAAGCTAATTTTACAAATCCGGATGATGTACAAACTGAGTTTATGATGTTGCCTTACAGTGATGATTATATCTATGGGATCAAAGTGAATAAAAATAATCCAGATGAAGTTTTGGTAACCGTAGGAAACGAACTTTTGAAAACCACAGATGGTGGCGCAACCTGGACCAAGATCACCAATGGACTAGAAGATCTGACGTTACCAAACATCGCATTGGAGCTGACTCAGAATCCTTTGAACTTAAATCAGTACACGATTGCAGCTTCTAACGGAATCTACACTTCTATGGACGGAGGAAGTAGCTGGACAAAGATCTACACCGGAATGGTTCACAAAGTAGAGCATTCAACAAAACAAAACGGTCAGATCGTAGCTATTGGATACTCTTATCTGGACACGCTTCCCAAAGTGATCTACTCGAGCAACAACGGCGAAACGTGGACAGAAAAAGCATCGACCAATTATTTCAATACGATTGTACTCTCTGGTGCTGTTCGATTTGTTGACAATACGAATGTAGAAGTTTATTTGACCTCACAGTCATTAGGGATTTTGAAAGATAAGATCAGCCTCGAAGTTTTAGGAAACTCTGATGTTGAAAATCTTAAGAACGGCATCAGTGTATATCCGAATCCAACTCAGGATATCATCCATATCAAATTGGATAAGAACGTTTCGAAATTCAAAGCGAGTCTTTACAATGCCGCTGGACAAATTATTTTGACCACGGAGAACAGATCAAGCATCAATATTTCTAATTTGAACAATGGTGTTTACTTCTTGAAAATCGAACCGGAAAACGGGAAACCAGTGACCAAGAAGATCATTAAGAACTAATTTTAATTTTTACAATAAGAGCCTTCGGATTTTTTCGGAGGCTTTTTTATTTGTAGTACGTTTCCAGGAATTGGTAGAACTCGCCAAGTCGGTAAAAGTTATTAAAACCAAGATAAACGGTTAGGATCATCAATGTTCCGTACAAGAATGTGAGTGGAAAGGTCTTGTCTTTAAAGCTTAAAAACAGCCAACCGATCAACATTGGAAAGACAAAAACGAAGTGACCACCGTAGATGTAAGACGTATGAAGGCCAAACTTCAAAACGCAATGAATCACAACATCTACCAAAAGAGAAATTACCAAGACCCAAACCAGCTTGTTCTTATAGTTTTTGAAAACACTCCAGAAAATCATCAATAAAATAATGGCGATGAAAACATAGGAAATCGCGGACGAATAAACATCCATAAACAACGCTTTGTAATAAAAGGTTTTGTCCTTGTTGTGGTAATCTCGGATCACGAAACTCGGAAACAAAATATTGCCACCGAAAAACCAGGAAGAGATCATATCCCAAAGCGGTGTCACTTTCGGTTTGGAGAATTTGTCGTACTGTTCACCCGTTTTGTTGACGAAGTTTTGAAGGTTAAAATCCAATCTCAAAAGGAACAAAAAGATAAAAACGCCTGCAGAAACCGCCATTTTCGAAACAGCAATTCCAATTTTCTTCCAATTCCAAAAGATCTTCTTCTCAAACAAAAATGGAATGTAAACTTTGACAATATTCGTGATCGTGAGTCCGCCGATGAAAACGGAGCCTAAAATGCTCGCTCCAAAAGAAATTGGTTGGTCTTCATTGATCTTCCTTGCCGAATAATAATTGAAAACCGACAGGAAAAGCAAAGTGTAAGTGTAAGTTTCCGGCGTGAAACTCAACAGAATATTGGTCACAAACAACCCATAGAAAGCCAAGATCAACAGACTGATCTTCAGTGGAAGTTGGATGATGTTTTTCAAATATTTGAAGATCTGAACATTGGCAAGACTTACAACCAAGGTCGAAAGCAACGCCAAAACCAACCTGAACGCTGAGTTGTAGCGATTCCCCGAAATCCACAATGCAAATTCTCGAATGCAATCAAAGAAATAATTCGCCAACGGATGTCTCTCGAAACCGCCACCAGTCTGAACAATTGCTCGATTATCAAAACTAAAATAGCCATCCCAAGGAATTCTGTCGTCATAGACAATCGTGAAATTATCAGCGATAAACCAGGCGTTGGCGCCATAAGCGATCACGAAAAACAGAAAGATGAAGCCTTCGGTCTTTGTGGATGGAAAAATAATCTTCAGAAACGATAAAAATTTGTTCAATAGTTTCAAAACTCAAATGTTTGTGCAAAAATAGAGTTAAAACTTAAATATGAAAATCTATTTTGAAGCAAAAAGGCTCATCGTAAAGGCAAAAGACTCGTCATTGAATCAAAAAGACTGGTTTTCCAATTAAAAAAACTCAAAATCCAGTATAAAAGATTGATTTTTGAGTCAAAAGACTCTTTTATGAGTCTAAAAGATTCAATTTACAAGCAATTGCTGGTTAGAATCATATGAAGTTAAGAACTACAAGACAACTGACTGCTTCCCGTCTGATTATCGTACTTCGAAGGTCGCTTTTTATTGAATTCCGGAAATAAATTCTCGTAAGGATTTTCCAAGGCTTTTTTCAATTTGAAGAACCCCTCATAATTTCCACTTTCCGCCTCCTGAATGGCTTCAAACAAGAGATAATTTCTGAGAATGAACTTTGGGTTCGTTTTGGACATCAATTCCAAAGATTCGGTTTCTGAAATATTATTTTTAAGTTTTCTTGCCTGATATTTTTCGATGAGATGTGATAATTTTTTTAATTCAATTTCACTTAGACTTCGGTAAAAAGAATTTGAGAAATCTTCAGTTTTAATTTCGGAAACTGGTTTTTCTAGTTGTTGGAAAAATAAAGTGTAATCCAAAGTTAGATCCTGCATCGTCTGTTGCCATTCGGTGAAGAACTTCTCATCTTCCTTCAAAACCTCATCGAAACCAAATTTGTTCGCCAACATTTTGTCGTGCTTTACCCAAAATTGTTTTCCGAAATCATCAAGGATCTTCTCCAAAACCTCAGCGTCATTAATTAAAGGAAAAATAGCATTTGCCAAAGTTGCCAAGTTCCAATGCGAGATCTGACCTTGCTTCCCGAATGCGTAACGCCTTCCTGGCAGATCGGTGGTGTTTGGGGTGAATTCCAGATCGTAGCCATCCATCATAGAGTAAGGTCCATAATCGATTGTCAAACCCAGAACCGACATATTATCGGTGTTCATCACGCCGTGAACGAAACCGACGCGGTACCAATCGATGATCATTTTTAAAGTTCGGTCGCAAATCGCTTGAAACCAGTCGATGTATTTTGTGGAATTATTTTCTGACTGAACTTCTGGAAAGAAATTTTCAATGGCATAATCTGCTAATTCTTTGAGTAGATCGTCCTGCTTTCTGGCCGACAACAATTCAAAATGGCCGAAACGAAGGAAAGATTCAGCAGTCCTTACGACCACTGCGCCTTGCTCCTTCTGTGGATTCCCAGAATATTGAATATCGCGGATCACATCTTCGCCCGTTTTGGAAAGGCTCAAAGCTCTGGTTGTCGGAACGCCGAGGTGAAACATGGCTTCACTCATCAGATATTCCCGAATAGAGGAACGCAGGACTGCCCTTCCATCGGCATTTCTGGAATAAGGTGTTGCACCGGCGCCCTTCCATTGGATCTCGGTTTGTTTATTACCATTGTTGATTTCTCCTGCGTAGATGGCTCGTCCGTCGCCGAGTTGTCCTGCCCAATTTCCGAATTGATGTCCAGCGTAGGCTGTGGCATAAGTTTCGATATTTTCAAGAAGATTCTGTGCGGCAAGAAAATCCTTATCACTTTCCAGATTTCCCAATCCGATCTCTACCGAAAGATCTTCATTAAAATCAATTAGTTCAGTATTAATAAAATCAGCAGGTTTTACCAAACAAAACATCACATCGGGCGTTTGTCTCTGCATTGTGTTTCCTGAGAAATCACCTGGAAACAACTTGGTGAATTTTTGGGTAATGAGATCGAGTTTCATTGGTATAAAAAACCCACATCAGAAATGTGGGTTGTATTTTTTTATTTGTTAAAATCTATATCTTCTCCGGAATTAAGTGCCTCGTTGGTACGGTCTTCTTTTTTCACGGGTTTTTCTGGGACAATCTGCGTCGGATTTTTCAATTCGTCAATCGATTGTAGTCCACCATCATCGCCATAACCATTTCTTAGATTATTAAGATCGGAACAGCTTCCTGTCCAGTTCGCTGGTTTGATGAATTTGTCATCAGGCAGAATATTCAAAGCTTTATCGGCAAGAACTTTTTTCATATAAATGGCCCAGATTGGAAGTCCCATTTTAGCACCTTGTCCCTCACCTGTACTCCAGAAGTGAGTTGCTCTGTCTTCCCAACCTACCCAAACACCGGTTGCCAGTTTCGGAACTATTCCCATAAACCAACCATCGGAGTTGTTCTGTGTAGTCCCTGTTTTACCAGCAATTTCTACCGTTGCGGGAATCCCTTGTCTTCTCAATTCTCCGGAAGCGGTCCCGAATTCTGCCACACCTTTCATCAGATCAATCATAGTGTAGGCATACATCTCGTTCATTACTTCTTTTACGACAGGCTTTACTTCTTTGATCACACGGCCATTGGCATCTTCAATCCTCCAGATCATTTCCGGTTTTGTGTAATTTCCGAAGTTAGCGAATGTACTGTAAGCTCCAAGCATTTCGTAGATTGTAATGTCTGAAGTTCCCAATGCCATTGGTAAACTGGTGGAAATATCAGTGGTTACCCCAAGATCTCTTGCGGTTTGAATAACGTTTTTGGTTCCTGACATTTCTGCCAGACGAAGTGCGACAGGGTTTTGAGATTGTGCTAATGCATTTTTCAATGTTAGCATTCCGCCTCTTCCTGGCACATGGTAAGATCCTTTATTAAAACTAGCATTTGAAACTGTAGAACAAGGCGTCATCCCAAGATGCATAATTGCTGTTGCATAAACAAACGGTTTGAAGGTAGATCCCACCTGACGTTTCCCTTGTTTCACGTGATCATACTGGAAGTGTTGCCAATCGATCCCACCTACCCAAGCTTTGATATCGCCTGTTGCAGGTTCCATAGACATCAAACCTGCCTGCGCAATTTGTTTATGATAACGGATAGAATCCCAAGGTGACATTTCTACTTCCTCTTCGCCCTGCCAAGTGAACCTCGACATTTTCACAGGTTTTTGGAAGTCCAGCATAATGGAGTCTTCCGGCATTCCTTCTGCCTTGAGTTGTTTATATCTTCCTGTTCTTCTTACGGAAGACATCATCAAGGAGTTAATTTGGGTCTTGTTCAGTTTGTAGTATGGACGGTTTGGATTACGTCTCATTTCACCATCAAAGTTTCTTTGAAGATTGGTCAAATGTTCTTTGATAGCCTCTTCAGCATACTTCTGCATTCTGGAATCCAATGTCACATAGATTTTCAGACCGTTTTTGTAAAGATTCAGTTCTTTTCCTGTTTCTTTCTCGTAGGTCTCAAGATATTGTGCAATTTCTTTTCTCAGATAGAATTTATAATAAGATGAGAATCCATCTTCCACTGTTTTGATCTCGTGAAAATCTACAACAATCGGTGTTGCTACAGCCTTTTCATAAGTATCGTTGTCAATGTACTCTGTCTCTAGCATCTGCTTCAAAACGACATCTCTACGTACTTTTGCTCTTTCTGGATTTCTATAAGGATTATTTCTTCTAGGAGCCTCCAACATTGCAACGAATGTCGCAGCTTCCGGCAAAGTCAACTGATTTGTAGATTTATTGAAATAAACTCTGGAAGCCATTTCAATTCCTTTTGCATTGAAAAGGAAATCCATCTTGTTGAAGTATAATGCAATAATTTCTTCTTTGGTATAACGTTTCTCCAGACTTACTGCAACGCTCCATTCTTTGAGTTTCTGGAAAGCTCTTTCAATTTTGTTTTGGGAAGCATTTCCAGTGAACAACAATTTAGCAAGCTGCTGCGTAATGGTAGAACCTCCACCTCTTTCGCCACCAAATCTGACTGCTCTGGCAATGGATTTAAGATCAATTCCAGAATGTTCTTTGAAACGTTCATCCTCCTTGGCCATCAAGGCATAAACTAAAAATGGAGGCAACTGTTTGTAAGTTACCGGCTTGGTTTTTTCTTTTTCGAATTTCCCAAGAAGCACGTTATCAGAAGAATAAATCTCTGATGCGACGTAGATATCCGGATTTTCCAGCTCTTTAACATCTGGCATATCTCCCACAAATCCCTGGGAAACTGCGAAAAACAATCCAGAAATTCCTAAAACGACAGCAAAGAATGCGATCCAAATAATCTTGATCCATTTTCTAATTCCTGTTTTTGCTTTTTTCTTGTCTGGCAGAGGAAAAGTTTTATGTTCAGTTTTCTTATTTTCCATTAATAAATTATGGCTTTAAGTTTTGAATTTTAATTCCTATATCTTCTATTCCGGGCAACTGATTGTTTCTCATTGCCTGAACAACTTTTACAGAATAATTACCGTTTTGCGGAAATTTGTAATTCAGTTTGTATTGAAAGGTAATCTCTTTGGTATCTCCGAAACCTGTTCCAATCCATTCTCCGTTTGGTTTTGCTAAAACAAAATTTAGCGTATCTGTTGAGATATTCTTTTTATTATGTTCAATGTTTGCAATCAGCCTTAGATTGCTATAAGGATAATCATTGTTATTTCGAACAACGAACATCATATTTTTTTGATTCTGAGCATCATTGATATCAAAATCAAATTTCTGAGCACTATTTTTTTTCCACTGATTACCAATCTCATTCATCAAAACTTTGTCCTCTCCGTTTTGACAAGAACTCAAAGATAAAAACAGAATAAAAATAACTATTAATCTAAGCATTACCTTCATTTTTCGGCGGAAATTTCTTTTTCGGTTTCTTGAACGGTTTTTTGTTTGTTTTATTTTCCGAAGATGGATTATCTGTCGTCTGAACCTTTGGTGTAGTTGCTTTATTCTCTACTGACTTTTGCTCATTCGGACGGTTTCTGTTATCCGCTTGTCTTGGATTTCTATTTCCAGAACCTTGATTATTAGGAGACTGTGCTTTTGATTCTGCAGATTTATTTTCTACAGATTTTTGCTCATTCGGACGGTTTCTATTGTCAGCTTGCCTTGGATTTTTATTATCCGATTGCGATCTGGCAGGACGATTTTCCTGCTGTCTAGGATTATTTCTATCTCTGTTGTTATTGTTATTTGGTCTTGGCTTTCTGTTCTTTTTCTCGAAACGGTCAACACTGTTTTCCTGAATCAAGTCGGACGTCACCATACGATTTTCAACAACTTTCAAATCTTCCAGAGCCTGCGATTTTTCACCTTTTTTGTTCAGGACAATCATTTTTTGAACTTCGTAGATATCAATATCATACCAGGCCATAGAGTTTTCTACATAGGCAAACCACATTTTCTTTTTGAAAACATCGATTTTGATGCAGAATGCTCTACCTTTTTCCGTATTCAGTACTGTGCTAGACGAAGGGAAATCCCTTAGAACATCAAGATAGGTATCTAGTTCGTAATTAAGACAACACTTTAGTTTTCCGCATTGGCCTGCCAACTTTTGAGGATTAATGCTCAACTGCTGGTATCGAGCCGCATTCGTATTCACAGAACGGAAATCTGTGAGCCAAGTAGAACAGCAAAGTTCTCTACCACAAGAACCAATTCCACCAACTTTTGCAGATTCTTGTCGGAAGCCTATTTGCTTCATATCGATCTTTGTTCGGAAAGTGGAAGCATATTCCTTAATCAACACACGGAAATCGATACGATTATCAGCCGTGTAGTAGAAGGTTACTTTTGACCCATCACCCTGATACTCAACGTCTGTAATTTTCATTTCGAGGTTAAGACCATAAGCGATTTTACGCGCGTCCACCTTGATGGCATTCTCCTTATTTCTAAGGTCTTGCCAGGTTTCAACATCTTTTTGATTCGCAAGGCGATACACCTTTTGAATACTGTCTGTGTGTATATTTTTCTTCTTCATCTGGATTTTCACTAGTTCTCCAGAAAGACTTACTACACCTATATCGTGACCCGGGCTGGATTCTACAGCAATGATACTTCCTATATGTAAAGGCAGGTTGTTGACGTTTCTATAATATAATTTACGCTCATTTTTAAAACGAACTTCCACATATTCTGAACTTTTTGAACCCGATGGATTAACGTCGGAAAGCCAGTCAAAAACACTTAATTTATAACTATTGCCACAAGTATCTACACTACTGCACCCACTGGCACTCTTCGTACCGCAAGAGTGGGAAGAATCGCCGGATGTTTTACATCCACAACTCATATTTTAATTTTTTATGTCTGAATGCAAAGTTAATATAAATTTTATTTAAGCTTGATGAATATCTTTTTTAAAAATATTTTTTTGTTAATTTTCCGTTAATACACGATTAATATTGACAAATAATCAGTTAAAGCAATTTTAAATTATGATATATCAAAATTGAAAACATCCACTTTATTATGGTTTACATTATAACGTTTAAAACTAAACTAAGATTGATAAAATTGAAAAATGTAATTTAATTAAATATCAATCAGCACATTAAGACAATAGTATTATTAAACAACTATTCTAAGAATAGTATTGTTTAACATTTTTTATGTTTTTTTATAATTGTTATTAAAATAATTATAAATTTGGAACATTAATAATAATCATATGAAAAGAATTTTAATGACCGCGGCTCTAGCAGCCGGTGTAATGGCATACGCAGGAGGATTCAGAGTATCTCTTCAGGGCGTAAAGCAGCTAGCGATGGCTCACACCAGCGCTCATGCAGAGGATGCAAGTGTTGCATTTTATAATCCTGCCGGTATTTCTTTTATCCCTGCAAAATTGAGTGTGGCTGCAGGAGGTTTTGGAGCTTCTAATAAAGTGACATTCCAAAATACAAGTACCTTGCAGCAGACTGAAACTGATAATCCATTGGGGACGCCAATCTATGCTGCAATCGCATATAAAGTATTAGACAACCTTTCTGTAGGTTTCAGCTTTGCTACGCCTTTTGGAAGCACAATTGAGTACCCATCCAACTGGGAAGGCGCAGAGATGGTACAAAAACTTGAACTGAAAAGCTACTTTTTCCAACCTATGGTTTCTGTGAAATTGGCGCCTTGGGCATCTTTCGGAGCAAGCTATATCTATGCAAAAGGAAAAGTGGACTGGACCAAAGCAGTAACTCAATATAATGGACAACTTAATTTACTGGATGACCAAGCTACTGGCCAAGGTTTTGGATTTGGATTCTACTTTCAGCCAGACAGCCAGTGGGATGTGAGTCTTGCATACCGATCTCCAGTTGATATGAAAGCTAAGGAAGGAAAAGCGACTTTCAACGTACCTTCTATTTTGCTACCAAACTTTAACAATGGATCGGATAATTTCACGGCAACTCTACCTCTTGTTGACGAATTCACATTAGGTGCTACGTACAAAGTAACGCCAAAATGGTTATTATCCGCTGATTTCAATTACCACGGATGGGAAAGATACAACAAACTTACTTTAGATTTTGAAAACGTTGCTGCCGGAAATCAACCCAATGATCCAACCGTTTTGGTAACGCCGAAAAACTTTAAGAACTCTAAAACAATCAGATTAGGTACTCAATATATGGTTACAGATATGATTGCCGCAAGATTAGGTTGGTATTATGACGAGTCACCTTATGATGACAAAGACTTCATCCCGGAAACTCCTTCTTTTGACTCATATGTTGTTACAGCCGGTCTTGGATTCAAATTCAATAAACTTGGTGTAGATGTTTCAGGAGGCTATGCAATGCCACAGAGCAGAAATGTGAACAATGCCTATTATAATTTTGTGGGACAAGCCAAAGCTAAGGCATTCTACTTTGGTCTAGGATTATCTTATAACGCATTTTAAAAATTGACTCTATTATGAAAAAATTATATATATCAACCGTAGCTGCAACTCTATTACTAGCGGCAAGCTGTCAAAATGATTTTGAAAACAGTACAGAAGATGTGGTTGTAACAGCTGGAGACGCTAATTTCTCTAACTATGTAGCTTTAGGAAACTCTTTGACATCCGGCTACAGAGATGGTGCATTATATGTTGACGGACAGACTGAATCCTATCCTAATATGCTTTCTTCACAGATGAGATTAGCAGGCGGAGGAGACTTCAAGCAGCCTCTGATGGCGGACAACAACGGCGGACTTCTATTGACAACACCAAATGGAAATGTTCAAATTGCAGATACAAAAAGAATTATCACAGGATTTAGTGCAGGTTCTCCAGTAATTACTTTTGCAAACGAAAATAAAGCCAGCACAGTAGTAAATACTGTACTTACTGGACCTTTTAATAATATGGGTGTTCCAGGCGCGAAGGTTTCACATTTGTTAGCACCAGGGTACGGTAATGTACAAGGTATCCTTGCAAAAACAGCAAATCCATATTTTGTCAGATTTGCATCTAGTCCTACCACTTCAGTTATTCAGGACTTTTTAACTCAGAAGCCAACCTTTTTCACTTTATGGATTGGAAATAACGATGCACTTCTATATGCACTTGCAGGAGCAGATGACAGCGTTGAAACTCTGACTCCAGTTGCAAATTTTGAACAGTATTATAATGTATTAATATCTCAAATAAAAACTTCTGGCGCAAAAGGTGCAATTGCAAACATCCCAAATGTTACATCAATTCCATCTCTTACCACAGTGCCTTACAATCCACTCACGGCAAGTCTTCTAGGAAAAGGAGACGTGAACGTTGGTAATGCAACAATTGATAATCTTAATGCAAGCTTATATGGTCCGTTGAGTCAAATTTTAACAGCTTTGGGTGCCGGCGACAGAATTAAGCCGCTATCCAAAACAGCTACAAATCCTTTGTTGATGGTTGATGAAACACTTCCAGACCTGAGCTTACAAATCACAGGTGCAGCTTTGCAATCCGGAAATGCAACATTGGTAGCATTGGCACCATACTTAGGAGCTACTTACGGACGTGCAAGACAAACAAGATCTACGGATCTAATCCCATTGACGACACCTGGAGCCATTGGGACAGTTGCAACTCTTCCACCAGGGATTCCTGCAAGTTTAGCAGCTAGAGGAGTTTCTTACCCATTCGAAGACAGATACATATTAACTAGAACAGAGGCTACAACAATAGATAGCGCAATCAACAGCTACAACAATGTGATCAAAACAGCAGCAACAGCTGGAGGCTATGCTTTCGTAGATGCTAATGCAAAAATGATTGAGCTGAATTCTACTTCAGGAATCCAATATGATGGGGTGAAATATAGCGCCAAGTTCGTTACCGGAGGATCATTCTCATTAGATGGCGTACATCTTACAGGCCGTGGATATGCAATTGTTGCCAACGAATTCTTAAAAGCAATCAATAGTAAATACAGATCCAATCTACCGATGATCAGTCCTAACTCTTATTCAGGAATCAAGTTCCCATAAGGAAATAATATAATTACAAAGCCGTTTTGTTCTGGTAACAAGACGGCTTTTTTTATTTGAAATTAATATTATTTCTGAGTTATAAAAATTTGATTATTTTTACACTATGCTTTCAAAAAGAGTCAAATACGCAATCAAAACTTTGCTTTTCCTAAATAGGAAAGACAATTCGTCATTATTTTCCGCTAAAAAAATATCGGAGAACGAACGTATTCCGCTCAAATTCCTGGAACAAATCCTTCGCGAACTGAAGCAGAACAAAATCCTTAAAAGCGAGCGAGGCGCAGAAGGAGGCTACACTTTAATGAAAGATCCTGCAGACATCAAAGTTTTGGACGTGATCAGAATTGTGGACGGACCAGTTGCCTTACTGCCTTGTGCTTCTCTTAATTTTTACGAAAAATGTGCAGACTGTACAGACGAAGCCACTTGTAGCATCAGAAAATTGCTGATCAATGTACGTGATAACATGCTGCCAATCTTAGATACCAGCATTGCTGATATGACGAAATCTGAAAATCTCACAATCTAATTATCTATAAAGCCTTAAACCTCTTAAACTAATCAATACCAATGAAAAAAAACTTGACCATCCTTACCCTGACTTTTCTAGGCATAATAGGAATCTATGCCCAAACTGAAAGTTCAACGTCTGAAAGAAAAAATGATGTGATGATCAGTCCAATAGAATTGATTGCATCACCTCTTCTAAATGTTTCCTATGAGAGACTATTTAGAGAAAATATGGGAGTCGGTGTCAATGGAATGTTTTACTTTGGCAATAATGACCGGTATGATGACTCTGCTTTTTCTCAAGTCTCACCATTTTACAGGATGTATTTCGGAAAAAAATATGGTGCAGGATTTTTTGTGGAAGGCTTCGTCCCGATTACAAGTACAAAAGATTATTATTACAATTACGTTTACAACGAGTACGGCTCATTTTCTTACAACGAACCAAAAAGAAGAACCACTGTCGGCATCGGGATTGGACTTGGTGGCAAATGGGTGACAAGAAACAATATCGTTTTTGAAGTGAGTGGCGGACTTGCCAGAAGATTTGGAAGCAATTACGACAACTACGATTTCTACGACGGCGACAATCTGACTGGCAAAGGAATGCTTGGGATTGGATACCGTTTCTAGAACATCGATTTTACCATTAATGAATAAAAAAGTTTAGTTTTGTGCTAAACTTTTTTGCTTTATGTTCACCGACGATTATTTTATGAAAATGGCTTTTCAGGAAGCACAGCTTGCTTTGGAAAAAGATGAAGTTCCGATTGGATGTGTCATCGTTTCCAACAATAGAGTCATTGCAAAATCCCATAATTTGACAGAAACGCTGAACGATGTCACCGCGCACGCAGAAATGCAAGCGATCACTTCCGGGGCGAATTTTCTCGGCGGGAAATATCTTCAGAATTGTACAATGTATGTCACTTTGGAGCCTTGCGTGATGTGCGCTGGTGCGCTCAGTTGGTCTCAAATCACGAAAGTTGTGATTGGCGCAAGAGATGAGCAACGAGGTTTCATTAATAAAGGTTTATCGCTACATCCAAAGACGGAAGTCGTGACTGGAATTATGGAAAACGAATGTTCGGAAATCGTGAAAATGTTTTTTAAAAATAAAAGATAGTTACAAATCTTTACCCAAAAAATAAAGTCCCTTCAAAGTGTGAAGTCTGTCGCCGATGTTGATTTTGTCTGTCAAAGGTTTGTAAACGTGGCTTACTCCACCGGTTGCTATGACAAAACATTGATCCTGAACCTCATCATTGATCCTATCAATAAAACCTTCCACCATCCCGAGAAACCCGTAAACCATTCCACTCTGCATACAACTGATTGTATCTAATCCCAAAACGGTTTTCGGCTTCACCAATTCTATTTCCGGTAATTGTGCAGTTCCTTGAATCAAGCTATTTAATGAAGTAATGATTCCTGGAGCGATGATCACGCCAAGAGTTTCGCCATTTCCATCCAGGCAACTTGCTGTGAGTGCAGTACCAAAATCGAGAATAATTTTTTTCTGTTTAGGATAAAGATTGTGCGCGGCCACGAGGTTGGCGTAGATGTCCGTTCCCATTTGTTTCGATTTCGGAATCACACCGGAAGGCGTATTTCTGTCGACGATGACAGGCGGTTTCTGATGGATTTTCTTGACGGCACTTGCTATCACCTTTGTCAACTGAGGCACTACAGAACCAATGATGATTTTTTCAATTTTCTCAACATCAATTTTATAGGTTTGATACAACATCAAAATCTGAACATACAGTTCGTCGGTGGTTTTGTAAGGTTTTGTATTGATGACCCACGAGATGTCACAATTGTCATCATCAAACAAGCCGAAGCGGATATTGGTGTTTCCTATGTTGATTACGATGCTGTTCATAGATTTTTTAATTTACCAATTTATAAATGTAACAGTTTACCAATATTTGAAATCTTAGATTCAATTGTCATTGATACATTTTTAAATTATTACACTGTTACATTATTACTTAACTTCCAGATAATTATCCTCGGGATTCACATCTGCCAATCTTTGGCTGAAATCTATTCCAATTGCTGACAACTGAGATTTGGTGTAAGGAATTGTGAAGCTGTATTCCTGTTGCGTCCAAGCCCAATATGGCAAAGTCTTGAATGGTCCATAAATATCTTTTGATTTCCAAGTTCTGGTAAGACTTGATGCAATATTATAATTAATAACCTTCTTGTCTTTCGTCAAAATGCTAAAGTCGATCGGCATTGGAATGCCACCTTTGTTCACCAAAGTGATTGTGGTAGATTCTGGGTCATATTTCACGTTTTTAATTCCGTAATCAATGGTTTTTGTGGTGTTGATCCAATAATGCTGGAACCACTTCAAATCCATCCCAGAAATCTGCTGTGCGATGTGGATAAAATCTCTTTCCGTCGGGTGTTTCATTGCCCAATCATCGTAATATTTTATCATAATTCGGTTGAGATTTTCCTCACCAACAATGTAACCCAGCTGTACCAAAAACATTTCGCCCTTGATGTAACTTGCATAAGTGTAAGCCGTTCCGTTATCGTGATGGTCTGCCAACCAAACCGCAGGCTCTTCTTTTTCAGATTTTGTAAAATTGACATAAGCCTTGATTGCATCTGTAAAAGGATTCGGTTTGGATTCCGTTGGTGGAAACAATCTGTAGGACACAAAATCTTCCGCATACTGTGTGAAACCTTCATCCATCCAAGGTCTTACACTTTCGTTGGTCGCCAACATCTGCTGAAACCAAGAGTGCGCGCCTTCGTGGAACATCAGTCCGCAAAGTCCTTCCAAAGTTGTGGCTTCTCCCAAAATCATTGTGCACATTCCGTATTCCATTCCGCCATCGCCACCTTGGATGAAGGAATAACTTGGCCATTTGTAACGTCCGAAAGTAGCGTTCATCAACTGGAAATATTTGGTGATGTAAGGTTTCGCCTCTTCCCAGTATTTTGTTTTTTCAGATTTTTGATAAACTAGGAAAACCTTTGGCCCATCCAAAATCGGAAAACTTTCAACTGTGTAATCTCTGTCCGCCGCCCAGGCAAAGTCCAGAATATTTTTGGCAGTCCATTTCCAAGTCACTTTGTTGGCAATGTCTGGTTTTACCTCAGCACTTTTATTGTAGCCTTTTACATCATTTGTATTTTCAAGGTTTCCGCCCGCGCCTATCACATAATCTTTATCGATTTTAATATTTACTTCATAATCAGAAAACGGAGCGTGGAACTCTCTTCCGATGTAATCGAAAGTTGCCCAACCATCATAATCATACTCAGCGATTTTCGGGTACCATTGGCTCATCGTCATATCGATTCCCTCGCGGTTGTTACGTCCGCTTCTTCTTATTTGCATTGGGATTACGGCGTCCCATTCCATTGTAAAAGTGGTGGAAGAATTTGGTTTGATGGCTTCAGCAAGGTAAACTTTCATTATCGTCCCCTGAATCTCGAATTTCAAATCTTTTCCGTTCTGCTTTATCCATCGGATGTTTTGCGCGCCCTCTTCATTCTTAGGAATTTCGGACAATCTGGAAATGACTGTATTCCCAACGCGTTTTGCCAATCTTCCGTCTGCATTCACACCTTGACCTGCCACACGCTGATCCATCATAGACCCCACTTTGAACGCGTTCCAGTACAAATGGAAATACGCCACCCTCAGCTCGTCCGGCGAATTGTTTTGATATTGCAAAGTCTGTTTCCCTTGGTAAGTGAAGTTGGGCGCATCCACATCAATATCCATTTTGTATTTTGCATATTGCTGAGTGTAAGCCTCTTTCTGCGCCGAAATCAACAGTGAGAAAACGATGAAGAATAAAGAAAAAGCAGTTTTTTTCATAGAACTATTTTTATCAACCTTTCGAGATTTGATGCTCATAAAGGTTTTCTATTTTTAATTGTCTCAAAAATACTAAGTTTTTGTTGAATGGCAAGTAGAAAGGCAGGGAAGGTTGATTCCTCCTTATTGGAAAATGGTATATTTGAATGTTAATAACAAATTAAAATGGCTTTTGATATAGAAGTAAGAAACAAAATAATAAATTTTGTAGAAAATTTTTCGGTTAATATTGGTAAAGTATTATACTTTAAAGAATCCATTTGTACCCATAAAGATAATTTTGACAGACATTTCACGACGTTTTCAAGTACAATTTATTTTGAAAAATTTTGCAGGAAGAATTAGTGGTGCAAGATTAATGTTTGATGGTGATAAATTAAGTTATGAAATTGGTGTTGATTATATAATTCAGTTTGATGAGAGGGAAAATGAATTTGAATTTATAGAAGCGTACTCGGAAAAAATATATCGAAGAACTATTTTAAAAATATCAAATGAGAGCAATTGATTTTTAACGCTCATTTTTGGTTCTTCTTAACTAATTAAGATAATTTTTTCATTGATGTTAATTGTAGTAATTCATCTATTGGTTTTAATAGATTAACAGAATTACATGAATCAGAGAGTAGTGAGTATAAATTGAATGGCAAAATTATTTAAACCAATTAGTAAATGATATTCAATATTATGCTCTTACAAAATATAGTTAAAGAAATATTGTAGGAGAAATCGACAAACAGGCTCATCAAACTATTATGAAATTCAAATCTGATAATTAGAAATGATATTTTAATCTCGATTGACTTAACATAAAATTTCAATTTTTAAAATCTAAAAGCTCAACGTTAACGTTCATTAAACTCGAAAAATCGTTATTCGACAATGATGATTTTTGGAGCTTCAAATATATTCGCTGAGCTTATCCCAAACTTCTGTAGATTGGCTCTAGCAAAGTAATCAGCCATTCAAAACATTAAAATAATTGCCAATTTCCCGTTTATTTAATTTTTCTATCTTTAGTTAAATTAATATTCGAGTTTATGAGACAGTGCCTTATCATATTTAGTGTTTTAATTTCTTCCTTTTGTTCCTCGCAGAATGTCAAATTCAAAGATGCATATTCTCAGGCTTTCAAAATCGGAACGGCCGTGAACCACGACATCGTAAGCGGAAAAGATAAAAAACAACAGGATATTGTCCTTCAACATTTCAATACAATCACGCCAGAAAACTGTATGAAAGCCGAAGTCGTGAATCCACTTCCGGGGAAATTCGATTTTGCGCAGGCGGATGCTTTTGTGGAATTTGGAAAGAAAAATAAGATGTACATCATCGGCCACACGCTGGTTTGGAACAATCAAACGCCGGATTGGTTTTTCAAAAATGAGGATGGAACGCCAAAAAGCAAAGAAAAAACCAAGGAACGCTTGCACGACCACATCAAATTGGTAGCCAGCAGATACGCCGGAAAAGTGGACGCTTGGGATGTCGTAAATGAAGTGATCGACGATGACGGAAAATACCGCACTGGCGGATGGATCAACGGCATCGGCGATGGCGACGAACTGATGAGATTGTCTTTCCAATACGCCGCAAAATATGCGCCCAACACAGAATTATACTACAACGACTTCAACGCCTGGAGACCGGAAAAAGTGAAAGGTATCGTCCGAATGGTCAAAATGCTACAGACCGCCGGAATCCGAATTGACGGCATCGGCATCCAAGGCCATTGGGGACTTAATTTTCCAAAAACTAAATACATCGAAGATGCGATAGATGCGTACGCCGCGTGTGGCATCAAAGTGATGATCACGGAAATCGATGTGGATGTTTTGCCTGTGACGAAGGAAGGACAGATCATTGGTCAGGCTTTCACGCACAAGCAATTTCAGAACGAGGAATTCAAAACATTTCTGGATCCTTACGCCAACGGACTTCCGAAAGATATCGACGACAAACTTGCCGACAGATATGCTGAACTTTTCCAGATCTTCTACAAGAAAAGAGATAAGCTGGACCGCGTTACAACTTGGGGAATGCAGGACGGAATGTCCTGGAAAAATGATTATCCAATCCCTGAACGAACCAATTATCCTTTGCTGTGGGACAGAAATGGAAACCCTAAGAAAGCTTTGCAAAGAGTGATAGAAGTTCCTAAGAATTAGATTTCGTTTCTCGCGGATTGGGTAAATTTTGCAGACTTCTTTTTAAATTAATCTGCTGAATCTATAAATCTGCGAGAGAATTATCTCATATTTTAAATTTAATTAATTCTAAAAATCGGATAAAGCCGATGCGTTTTCTCGTAATATTCGGAATGTTTGTAAACCCAATCCAACTGTGCGTCACCGTCTTGAGCGAATTTCGGATTGATGGATTTCTCCATTTCGAAAGCAGTTTTCAAAGCCTTGTTATCTTTCAAAAGTTTACTGGCCGTATCTTCGAAAACGTAAGGCGAATAATATTCTTTCTGACCCAACATCGCATCAAAGAAATTCCAGTTGAAGTAAGAATCCACCGCTTCCGGCTCCAAAGTTTCCAAGAGAAATTTCACGCCATCTTGATTCAATGGAACGAGGAAATCGCCAGCTCGGAACTTCATTTTGCCAGAATCTTTGATCACAAATGTGTCGTAATGCAGATAATGACCTTCGTAAGGATTGGGAACGGTTTTGAAATCTTTGATCCTGTAACTTTCCACTGTAAATGCAGAATCCTGTTTTATAGGAATCATTTTGATTTGGTTAAGTTTCAGTAAATCAATCACTTTCCATTCAGATTGTGGGATGGCGTAATATTTTGGGATTGTGACTTCTTTTGCCGGAACGTACGTGTTGTAATATTTCACGGGATTGGAAAACGGCGATTTTTTGTCGTACCAAAGTCTGGTCTTTCCGGAAACGTCGCTTGGTTTATATTTCGCTTCAAAGCCTTTGAAATCAATCGTTTCATATTTTGTAGAATCCAGTTTCCAAGCCAAAGCATATTGGTTTCCGACTTTGTATTGTTTCAGATTTTCGGCTCGTTTTTGCTGAATGGTCTTGTAATTTTCATCGATATAATTAATGTTATCGACCATATAATCGTACGTCACTTTCACGCGGTCTTTGTACGGCTTCAGCATATGCGTTTCCACCACCGTCCCGATGGAATTGAAAAGCGTCGTGTAACCTGTAGCATATCTCGGAGAATCGATGAATGCTGGGAAACCGCCGTCCGGAACATCGCCGTGAATGTTGACATAAGGCACGGAAATCACCCCTTTTTTCTCCATATTTTTCAGAAGCGTTCTCTGCATTTCGCCGTTGAAATAATTACCGAGAACATTTCCCAACCGTTCTTTATTGGTCGAAATATAAGTGAAAGTGTATTGATAATCCGCACCGTTGCTCACGTGATTGTCTATGAAAACATCAGGTTTCAGCCATTGAAAAATCTGCTGGAAACTTCTGGAATTTTTTGAATCTGTCTTGATGAAATCCCGGTTCAAATCATAATTTCTCGCATTTCCACGGAAACCATATTCTTCCGGACCATTTTGGTTCGCTCGGGAAAAACTGCCTCGGTTCATCATTCCGCTGATGTTGTAACTTGCGATTGACGCAATGATGACATTTTTCGGCGCTTTGATTTTTCCAGTTGCCAAGTCTCGCATCAACATCATCGTCGCATCGATTCCGTCTGGTTCGCCTGGATGAATTCCGTTATTGACGAACAAAACCGATTTTCCTTTTCTAGCTTCTTCGAAACTTTGTTTTGTAGGATTGAAAATTACCACATCGATTGGCGCGCCATTGTCATCTTCGCCTTTTGTCTGGAAAGTGATGCTTTCAAATTCCTTATCCAGTTTTTGATAATAAGCTCTCATTTCCTCAAACGTGACGGTTTGGTTGCCGTTGCCTTTTTCGAAAGGGGTTTGGAAGGTTTGGGAGAATGTGAAAGTGGAGATTACAAGGAAGAGAATTGAAAGATTTTTCATACTACAAATGTAGAGAACGTGGAAATATTAATTAAAAAAAATCCTCAGAAAATTCTGTGGATTAATTGTTCGATGTAATCAAATCGGTTGCTTTTTGATATATTTAGTATCCACAAAATCCGTTAACCACACATTATTTTCAGAAAGATAGAACAAAATTCCATCTTCAAACATTTCACCTGTTTTAATTGTCAAAATAATTGGTTTTCCGTGGCGTATCCCGACTTTGGTCGCCGTTTCTTTGTCCAAACTGAGATGAACGTGTTATCTGTTTCTTTTTTCAATTCCGTTTTCTAGAATTGAATCTACATTATTCATAGCTGTTCCGTGATAGAGAAATTCTGGCGGCTGTTGTGGTTTTAAAGCCAAATCAACATCAATTGAATGACCTTGATTGGCTCTGATTTTGGTCTTATCTTCATTGAAAACAAAACGTTTTTTGTCATTTGTCTGTACAATTTCGTCCAATTCTTCAAAAGTGAAACCTTGAGAATCATTTGTCGATTTTGTGATTAATTCATCAACATCTGTCCAGCCGTTTTTGTCCAGAACTAAGTTAATAGTTTCCGGTTTGTGTCGAAGGACGAAGCTTAGGAACTTGCTTATTTTTTTGTTTTGGGATTCGGTCATTGTTTGTTTTTATTTCATCAATTTATTCTCCAATTTAGAACATAATTTCTCAATATCATCTTTCCTCACCAATTCAGAAATCCATTCTTCGGGAATATTTTCAAAACCATAATAGATTCCGGCAATTCCACCGGTAATCGCTCCAGTCGTGTCTGTATCTTCTCCCAAATTAACGGCTTTCAAAACAGCTTCAGAATAACTTTCAGAATTCAGAAAACACCAAAATGAAGCTTCCAAACTATGGAGAACATAACCACTACTTTTAATTACATCTTCGGGAAAAGTGGAAATATCATTGTTTAAAACCTTTTCGAAAAGCTCAACTTCCTTCGGATTAAATTCCTGAAAAACAGCATATTCCAAAGCTTGTTTTTGCATATATTCAAAGGCTTCTTTTTTGCTTTTTCCGTTAATTAACTCAATTGCAAAAAGTACATATATAAAACAAGCAAAAACAGAACGAAAATGTCCGTGCGTAATAGATGAAACTTCTTTTACGGTCAGGTAAAGTGTCTCGATATTTTCTTCATTTTTCAGATAAAAAGCCAAAGGGAGAATTCTCATCAAAGAACCATTTCCATTATCTTCCTCAAAAATATTTCCCGAAAATTTGGCACTTTCTCCTTTGATTAATCTTGCAATCGAATGTCTCGTGGTTCCGCCAATATCAAACAATCTTCCGTGCGCAGTCCAGTGCCCATATTTTACCCATTTTACAAAACTTTGTCCGATTTTCTCTAAATCGTAACCTTTCGTCAACACCTCTGATAGGCAAAGTGTCAATGAACTGTCATCGCTCCAAGTTCCTTTTGGTTGGTTCCAAGACATATATTCTAAATAACCTTTTACAGGCGATATCTTCAAATCTTCACGTTTCTTGAACTCCACCGGAACGCCCAAAGCATCGCCAACACAAACTCCGAAAATTCCTGATTTTACACTATTTTTCATCAAAATTGATTAATCTTTTATAAATCTGCACATTCTCGTCATCAAAACAGACAAAAATCACTTCCTCAATTACGTCAGATTCAAAATTCTGAACTTCCTGAACTGCAATTTTTGCGGCCAATTCTTTTGGAAAACGATAAACGCCTGTGCTGATATTTGGGAAAGCAATTGTTTTTACATTAAGACCTTCTGCTAGTTTCAAAGAATTCTTATAACAATTTGATAATAATTTTGAGCATTTCTCTTCATCATTATTCCAAATCGGACCTACAGTGTGAATGACGTACTTCGCAGGTAGATTTCCAGCTGTAGTCACAACAGCTTCTCCTGTTTTGCATTTGCCTTGTCTGTTTCTAATCTGCATACATTCTTCCAAAATCTGTTTTCCGCCTGCGCGATGTATGGCTCCATCAACACCGCCTCCGCCAAGCAATGATGAATTTGCAGCGTTGACGATTGCATCGGTATTTATTTTTGTGATGTCACCTTGTATTAATTCAATTTTTGGTTTCAGTGAGTTTTAGTTCTTTATTTAAATTTTCATCATCAAAGACCAAAGGTTTTTCTACGGGAATCATTAGATTATTCAAGTCATTATTTAAAATAAATTGATATTGCGCCTTCACAAAATCAGAAATATCTTCAATTAATAAAATATCTTCTTTGGCAAAAGATTGGGCGAATTCATTTCTCAGTCCAATTTGTATCGCCCGTCTTTCCAGTTTTTTTCCAAAGGGATCGTGGTCTGGGTCCCATTGTAGTCTGACAGAAGATTCTTTTACTGCGTTTTCCCATTCATCTTTGGAAATTTCCATTGATTCATTATACGAAGAGTAAATGGCATTTGTCAAGTATTTTTTGAAAGCATCCATTTTCAAATGAATGGCCAACACAAATTCCTGATTTTCCTTAGTTTCCCAGCCATTTCGGTACATCATCCAAAGAAAATTAGGCTTAATCCAAGTCATTCTTTCCAAACTAAATCCGCCTCCAAAAAATTGATTTTTAACAGCAAATTCTCCAATTGATTTTCGATAAGATTGGTAAACGATAACTTTTTCATCATCATATTGAGCCATTATGTGATATCCTTGTTGAGGCCAATCTTTCAGCTGTTCTTTATAGTTTTTTAGTTTTAGTTTCATTTTTTGATTTAATCTTTCAACATATCCCGAACTTCCATCAAAGCAAATCCCAATAAATTTTCGCCGTTCCACAGAAGAGGATTATTAATGTTTTTATCAGATTCCAACATTCCGATTCCCCAGATTGTGTCGTACGGGCTGGCTTCCACTATAATTTTATTGTTTGTAGATAAAAGAAAATCTTTAAATTCTCGATTTTGTGAAAACTTCAGAATATTAGCTTGCTTCACAATTTCATATTTGTGCTCGTCCCAAACTTGAGCATCGAAATTTTTAACTTTTCTACCTAAGCTCTTTGCTTCATTTGGCATTTCCGATTTTAAAATTTTTTCTAAAATCTCTTCATCGTTAAATAACTTGGCTTTATTTGCCATCATATAATGTTCCGCGGTTTTGTAGACAATGCTGTTTTCTTCAAATTTACACGGAAACCATTGACTGAAACAGGATTTCGTAACTTCATCTTTCACAGTGTGTCCCCAAAAGAAAAGGAAGTCAAGTCTCTCGTTTTCTTTAAATCTTTCTATTATATTTTGTAAAGCATATTTCATATTGCGTTATTATTACACAAATATATAGACTTGTAGTTAATTGACAAAATTTATTTGCGTAAAAATAACACTAAAAAAACTAAGTGATTGATTATCAAATAAAATTTTATTTAATTTCAAAGTAGAAGCCTTGCTCTTCCAGCTCTTTGTACTTTTCTTGATTGAACGTAAATAGTTTTCCGGGTCTTCCGCTTCCTTCTTTTTTGAAATTTTTGGTCTCATTTAGAAGTCCGTAACTCATAATTTTTTTTCGGAAATTCCGGCGGTCTATTTCTTGCCCTATGATTGTTTTGTAAAGATTTTCGAGGTCAGAGAATACAAATTCATCATTTAAAAGATTGAAACCAATGGGTTGATATTGGATTTTTGTACGAAGTCTTTTTAACGCCAAGTCAATAATAGTCTGATGGTCAAAAGCCAATTCTGGAAGCTGATTCACGCTGAACCATTGTGCATCATCAGCGTCAGAATCAGCAAACAATTCGTGATAAGAAGGATTGACCAAACCTAAATAAGCAATTGAAACCACACGATTTCTGGGGTCACGACCTACATTTCCGAAAGTAAATAATTGTTCCAGAAAATCAGGTTTAATGCCCGCTTCTTCGTGCAATTCTCTTTTTACGGCATCATCCAGATTTTCATTATCCAAAACCAAACCGCCCGGAAGTGCCCAACCGCCTTTGAAAGGCTCAATATTTCTTTCAATCAAAAGAATCTGTAAATCTTCTTTATCAAAATATCCAAAAATGACGGCATCTACAGCGACTTTTATATCTTGCATAGTATGTTTGCGTTATGAATACACGAAGTTATACTTTTCAGGCTTTGAAACAAAAAATCCACTGAAAATTCAGTGGATTACAATTTATAAATGAATGTGGAAATTAATCATTCAACTTCAAAACAGCCATAAATGCTGACTGCGGAACTTCTACCCTACCAATTTGTTTCATCTTTTTCTTACCTTCTTTCTGTTTCTCAAGAAGCTTACGTTTTCTGGAAATATCACCGCCGTAACATTTTGCGGTAACGTCCTTTCTCAAAGCTTTGATGGTTTCCCTAGCGATAACTTTCGCTCCCAAAGCCGCCTGAACAGCGATATCAAACTGTTGTCTCGGAATCAGTTCGCGCAATTTCTCGCACATTCTCTTTCCGATGTAGAACGCGTTGCTATCGTGGATCAATGAGGATAAAGCATCCACCATATCACCATTTATCAAAATATCCATTTTCACCAACTTAGAAGCACGCATCCCGATCGGAGAATAATCGAATGAAGCGTAACCTTTTGAAATAGATTTCAGCCTGTCATAAAAATCGAAAACAACTTCTGCCAAAGGCATATTGAAAGTCAATTCTACTCTGTCCGCCGTCAAATAACTTTGGTTGACAATCTCGCCTCTTTTCTCGATACATAGTGTCATAACTCCGCCTACGAAATCAGATTTTGTAATGATAGAAGCTTTGATATAAGGTTCTTCCACTCTGTCCAAAAGATTCGGGTCGATCATTTCGGATGGGTTGTTAATCAAGATGGGTGTGTCTGGTTCTTTTTTGGAGAAACCGTGGTACGAAACGTTGGGAACCGTCGTGATCACATCCATATTGAATTCGCGGTCTAGACGTTCCTGAACGATTTCCATATGCAACATTCCCAAGAATCCGCAACGGAAACCAAAACCAAGTGCTGCAGAACTTTCCGGCTCGAAAACCAAAGAAGCGTCATTCAGTCTTAATTTTTCTAATGAGAATCTCAACTCCTCAAAATCCTCAGATTCGATTGGATAGATTCCGGCAAAAACCATTGGTTTCACCTCTTCAAAACCGTCGATGGCTTCTGATGCAGGATTTACGAAAGACGTAATTGTGTCACCCACTTTTACTTCGCGGGCATCTTTGATCCCGGAAATGATGTAACCTACATCACCGCATTCGATGGTTTTCTTTGGAAGCTGTTTTAGCTTTAAAGTTCCAACTTCGTCTGCGCCGTATTCTTTCCCTGTAGCGAAGAATTTGATCTTTTCGTTTTTAGAAATACTTCCGTTTACCACTTTGAAATAAGCTTCAATTCCTCGGAAAGGATTGTAAACAGAATCAAAGATCAATGCCTGAAGTGGCGCTTTCGGATCTCCAACTGGTGGCGGAACTCTCTTTACAATTTGCTCTAGCAATTCGTGAACACCTTCACCCGTTTTCCCTGAAACTCTAAGAACATCTTCGTATTTGCAACCTAGAAGTCCCATGATCTCGTCGGTCACTTCTTCCGGATTTGCAGATGGAAGATCGATTTTATTAAGGATTGGAATAATTTCCAAATCGTTTTCTAAAGCCAGATACAAATTACTGATGGTCTGCGCCTGAATACTTTGCGCCGCATCAACAATTAACAATGCACCTTCGCAAGCCGCGATGGAACGGGAAACTTCGTAAGAGAAATCCACGTGTCCTGGCGTGTCGATAAGGTTTAAGATGTATTTTTCGCCATTCAGCTCATAATCCATTTGGATCGCGTGAGACTTGATGGTGATACCGCGTTCTTTTTCCAGATCCATATCATCCAAGGTTTGCGACTGCAATTCCCTTTGGGTAACGGTGTTGGTATATTCTAAAAGACGATCTGCCAATGTACTTTTACCGTGGTCGATATGTGCAATGATGCAGAAGTTCCTGATGTTTTTCATTTAAAATTCTTGTAATTTGCAAAAATACACTATTTATTGATAGTCCGAAACTTGGAATGACGGATTGTTCTAAAGTTTTTGAAATTCTGGATCAATATTTAATATATTAATAAGAAAAACGTTAATCTTTCATAAAAAAAAGCTATTGCAGAAAAAAGTTTTATTTTTGCAAATTAATTACAATCAAGTGACAGATTTATTCTGGCGGGAATTATGAAGAAATATATTAGTTTATTAGTGTTGTCTGTGATTTTGCTGTCTTGCAAAACAGAAATGGATCAGGCTATGAAGAGTGCCGACAAAGATTTTATCTTGAAGGTTGCCAATGAAAAATTCGCAAAGAAAAAATGGTCAGATGCTTTGGCATTGTACGATAGATTACCAAATCTAGTTGCCGGTACAGATGATGCGCCCAATGTGGTATTCAACTCTGCCTACTCCAACTATTATGACAAGAATTACAGACTCGCAGCCAATCAGTTTAAGAATTTCGTGATCAGTTTTCCTCAGGACCCAAGAAAGGAGGAGGCAGCTTATCTTTCGGCTCTTTGTTACTACGAAGGCTCTTTGCAGTACAACCTCGACCAAAGCAATACTGAGTCTGCAATCACAGAACTACAGAATTTCCTGAATGAATATCCCGATTCTGAGCGTTCCAAAAACATCACCCAATTGGTAGATGAGTTGGCGTACAAATTGGAATTCAAAGCGTTTGAAAACGCGAAGCAATATTACAAAATGGGCGAATACAAAGCTGCTGCGGTAACTTTTGAAAACGTTTTGGAAGATTTCCCAGCAACCAAGTTGAGACCAAAGATCTACGATATCATTTTGAGATCCAAATATGAATTGGCAGTCAATTCCATCTATGATCTGAAAAAAGAGAGATTAGACGCTGCAGCTTCTTATGCAGTACGAGTTTCTAGTGAACTTCCAAACTCTGAATACTCCAAAACAGCTGATGACCTTGCTGCAAAGCTAGAAGCTGAGAAAGCAAGATTTGCAATTTTGCAAGCTGACGTTGAAAAAAGGAAAGCGGAATATGAGGCTAAAGTTAAAAATGCAGAGGCTAAAGAAAACGAGAAAAAAGAATTAGCACAGGACAAACATCAGGCTAAAATGGAAAACTCCGCTGACCAGGCAAGAAGAGATAGTGCAAAGGTAAATTCTACCGAGCCACAAGCGACTTTCAAGTTTAAAAGATAATTAGTATATTTGCAACCCTAAACAATTCGTCCAATGAGCCTTAAAGATACAAAAGCAGAAGTAAGTACAATCACTTACGACAAAGATAAGATTGAAGCAAAAGTAGCCAGCATCTACGAAGCTATCGTGATCATGGGTAAAAGAGCAGAGCAGATCAACGGTGAGATCCGTACAGAACTTCACGGAAAACTTGATGAGTTTGCTGTTCACAACTCTACTTTGGAAGAAGTTTTCGAAAACAGAGAGCAGATCGAGATCTCCAAGCATTACGAAAAAATGCCAAAACCAACCTCTATCGCTATCAGAGAATGGTTGGATGATGAGATCTACCACAGAAAAACTGAAGAAAAAAACTAATCCTCGGATTTGAAAATACAAAAACCGTCTCGCTAAAGTATTCCTTTATGAGACGGTTTTTTTGTTATCAAAATTATTAATACTTTCGTTAATATAAATCAAAGCAAAATGAGCTTACAAGGCAAAAAGATCATCCTTGGAATCACTGGTGGAATCGCCGCTTACAAAATGAATTATCTCGTTCGGGACCTCATAAAGTCTGGAGCAGAAGTGAAGATCGTAATGACGAGGTCGGCCGAGCAATTTGTCTCGCCACTAACGCTTTCCACACTTTCCAAGAACATGGTCTTTACCGATTTTTATGACGACAATAAAACCTGGAACAACCACGTAGAACTCGCACTTTGGGCAGATCTAATACTCATTGCACCTTGTACAGCAAACACTTTGGCAAAGATCACCACTGGCCTATGTGACAACTTCTTGATGGCAGTTTATATGTCCGCAAAATGTCCGGTGATCATCGCACCGGCAATGGATCTTGATATGTACGCACATCCGACGGTAACCAAAAATCTACAAACCGCTGAAAGTTTTGGCCACAAGATCATTCCAGCAGAATTTGGAGAATTGGCAAGTGGACTTAATGGACAAGGCAGATTGGCAGAACCATCAACGATTTTATCAATTTTGGAAGCTCAATTTTCTGATGCTGAACAAACCTTATCAGGGAAAAAATTCCTGATCACGGCTGGTCCCACTTATGAAAACATTGACCCAGTAAGATTCATCGGCAATCACTCTTCGGGAAAGATGGGTTTTGATCTCGCCAAAGAAGCTTCAAAACGTGGCGCAGAAGTGATACTAATTTCCGGTCCATCTTCTCAGAAAGTTGATGACAAGAACATTACACTTCACAGAGTAACTTCGGCTCAGGAAATGTTTGACGAGGTTTTCAAATATTACGAATCGACAGATGTCGCGATCATGAGCGCCGCCGTGGCCGACTACACACCAAAAGTGAAAGCCACAGAGAAGATCAAGAAAAATGATAATGAACTTACCATCGAGTTGATCAAAAACAAAGATATTCTCCGAACTATGGGTGAGAAAAAGTCTAAACAGTTTTTGGTAGGATTTGCTCTGGAAACGCAGAATGAAGAGGAAAATGCCAAGGGAAAATTAGTCAAGAAAAATCTGGATATGATCATCCTCAACTCACTTCGGGATGAAGGCGCTGGATTTGCAAATGCCACCAACAAGGTCAAGATCTTCACGCCCACGGAAGAACAATCATTTGCCTTAAAATCAAAAGAAGACGTTGCAAAGGACATTCTGAACTTTATTGAGCAGAAATTGTAAGAAAACCTCGTGTTTTACGTTATCATTTTATCCTTGTTTTAGATTATTTTCTTTGACAAAGATTGCTTATTTTTACAAACATTTTTATTTGGATGAAAAAACTACTTTTTATAATCTGCGCTTTGTTTTTTGCTCAAACAGCTTTCTCACAGGAGCTTTTGGCCAATGTACAGATCAACTCACAACAAATTGCAGGAAGTAACACACAGGTTTTCCGAACCTTGGAAAAATCCCTCAGAGACTTCATTAACAATACCAGCTGGACAGGGAAAAAGCTTCAGAATTTTGAAAAGATCAAGTGCAACTTTGCGATTGTTATATCTGAACGTCCTAGCAACAGCGGTTTCAAAGGAACAATGGTCGTGCAAGCTACGCGCCCAGTTTTCAACTCGCAATATGAGTCACCTTTGATGAACATCAATGACACCAGTTTTTCTTTTGAATACAACGAAAATGAAAACCTGATCTTCAACGAGAGACAATTCTCTGGGAAAAATCTTACCGATGTCATCAGTTTCTACATCTATCTAATTCTAGGTTACGATGGAGACAGTTTCCAATTGAAAGGCGGACAAGCACATTTTGACAAAGCTTTTAAAATCGCACAAAACTCTCAAAATCAAAACTTTGACGGCTGGAATCAGATAGAAAGCCAAAGAAATAGAGGTGCGTTGATCTCCGGATTGCAAAACGAAAACTCCTCCACGTTGAGAACTGTTTTCTACAGCTATCACCGTGCTGGTCTTGATAACTTGGCAAAACCAGACCAAGGTCCAGCAAAAAAAACGATTGCAGAATCTCTGATGCAACTCAAGTTCTATGACAACAATTTCCAGATGAATTATCCTTTCAATGTCTTTTTGGAAAGCAAAAGCACCGAGATCTTCAACATCTTTGATACTGGGAACAATGCTTCTGTCAACATCAGCGAACTGAAAACAATGATGAGCACCTTCGCTCCGAAAGACATTGACACCAAATGGAATAAGTGGAAATAGACATTTTGTGAGTCTAATCTTTTGGGCAGCTTTTCCGCCTTCCATTCCCAATCTTTTTTGCATACTATTTTCAGTTCAGTAGAACTTGATACCACGCAAAAAAGGATTTCCGTTCAAGTCGGGCTGCGGGCTTTCGGTTTCAAATCAACTTAGGCTATAATTTAGTTATTAAAAAATAATTTCGTGCTTTCAAGAATTTTCATTCAGAATTTTGCGTTAATTGACAAACTTGAGATCGACCTCAGGAAAGGTCTTCAGGTCATCACAGGAGAAACCGGTGCGGGAAAATCCATCATTCTTGGTGCGCTGCGTCTCATAATGGGCGAAAGAGCCGATGTGAAATCCTTCGCAAAGTCTGACGTCAAAAGCATCGTAGAAACTGAGTTCCAAATCAGCGAAAATTTTAAAGATTTTTTTGAAGAGAAAGATCTGGATTTTGAAACACAGACCATCATCAGAAGAGAAATTTCGTCTGGCGGAAAATCCCGGGCTTTCATCAATGATGTTCCCGTGACTTTGGATGTTTTGAAGGAATTATCTTCAAGATTGATCGACATTCATTCCCAATTCGAAACGTCTGACCTTTTCACCGAGCAATTTCAATTCGGAATTTTGGATGGACTGGCAAAGAATAAAAGCTTGTTGTCTGATTATCAAAACCATTACATTGGTTATCAAACAACAAAAAGAGAAATCGAACAACTGAGATCAGCACTTGCAGAAAACAATAAAGAATCCGATTACAAAAATTTTCTTCTTGCAGAATTGGAAGAAATGCAATTGGACGATCTGGATTTTGAAGAGATCCAGAATCAACTCAATACGCAGGAAAACGCAGGACAGATCAGTGAATATCTTTCAGAAATCCTTTCAAAACTGAACCAGGAAGATTTCGGGATTTTGTCTGGACTTTTCGAAGTTAGAAATAAAATCGCCAAACTTTCAGAGCTTTCATCAGAATATCAAGACCTCAGCGAACGCCTGGAAACTTCTTATGTGGAGCTAAAAGATATCAATCTCGAAATCGAGAACAAGGCAGAAAATCTGGAAATGGACCCTGAACTTTTGCAGGCTCTTTTGACGACTGTCAACCGACTGAATTCGCTTTTCCTGAAACATCAGGTGAATGACATTGAGGGACTTTTGGCAATCCGAGAAGAATTGTCAGCCAGCCAAAACTCTTTGGAAACGATTGAAAATCAAATCGAAGAAAAAGAAAAAAGTCTTAAGCTGATTGAAAAAGAACTTCAAACGCTCAGTCAAAAATTATCCGAGAACAGAAAGAAATTCTCCGGAAATCTGGAAAACCAAGCCAAAGAAATCTTCTCAAAACTAGGTTTGGAAAAAGCCATCTTGAAAATCGATTTGACAGATTCCAACACTTACAATCTTCACGGGAAAAACAACATCCAGATCCTTTTCCAGGCGAACTCCGGTTTTCCATTGAAACCCATTCAAAGCGCCGTTTCTGGTGGAGAACGATCCCGAGTAATGCTCGCCATCAAAAAAATAATGGCAGAAAATAATGACCTTCCAACCTTGATCCTAGACGAAATCGACACGGGCGTTTCCGGAAGAATTGCCGAGGAAATGGGAAAACTGATGCAGGAAATGTCGCAAGACCTTCAACTCATCGTCATCACGCATCTTGCGCAAGTTGCCGCGAAAGGTAACGAGAACTACAAAGTGGTGAAATTTGATGAAAATGGAATTACCAAAACTACCATTGTAAAGCTTTCCAACGACGAAAAACTCAACGAGATCGCACAGTTGATCTCCGGTTCCAAGATCACGGAAGCGGCGATTTCTCAGGCGAAGGAGTTGATTGGGTAAAAATGTAATTGCTTGTTATTGGCCGCTCCTCTGGAGCTTTGTTGTGATTTGGTAATTGTCTTTCTACCAATAAGTTGCCACTCTGTGGCTTGCAAGTAAATGTAGGTCACTTGAATCCTTAATCTTTCCTTATTTGCAAAGTTTTCATTTTCGTAAAATCCAGCGTTTTGTTTTTTGATTTTATTTTCACTGTAGCTGTGGTAAAATCTCCATTGAAATTCAAAACTATATCAAGTGGCTCATTCCGATTTTCCTTTGTCAGAATTTTAAAATTGTTATAGATCTCGTCTTCATCAAATTGAAAAAAAGCTTTGTACTCGTCTTTATTATTGAAGAAATGAAAAATAATATAGCTAGGCACAACTTGATCTTGATGTCTGCTTTTGATAACTTCTTCATCAAAGAATGAAAAATTCTCGCCGTTGTAAAAATAAAATTCAAGCTCAGATTTGGTTGGTTCTATCTTACCCAAATCAACTTTCCAATTATATTTTTCGCGGTATTGATTGGTCCAAATTCCGAAAGGAATTTTTTGATTATTATGAACGATTCTTCTTTGTTGTAAGTCGTCTTTGCATTCGCAAGTATCACTTAAAACCTTTTTTATTTCGTGCGGCTTTACAATATCTTCAGCCTTAAACTGATTGATATTCATCTCCTTTGCTTTGAAAACACTGATTTCCCTTGTTTCGCTGGCACCCGAAATCCATAGAATCACATCGCCGCCCGGGGCAATTCCGGCATTCAGATCTTGATAGTCGGCCGTTATCATTCGATCTAAATTGCCACTCATATCGCGCGGATATCCTTTTTTAAAGTAATTGGAAATTTTGGTTTTATCTAGTTTTGTACGCAATCCATAATATTTATTCTCAAGAAATGAAAACCAGTAGAGCTTCAAACTATCTGGCAAAACCACGTCGCCATCTTCGGACGATTTGAAAGTAGATTCGGCATTTCCCCAGTTTGTAGAATAGACTTTGCCGGTTTCCAAAAGTGTGTATGGATTTCGGTGCCCTTTGACTGCAAGCGTAAATTCACTATTTGAAAGCAACTTGATCGGATAACCTTCTGGTGTGGCAATGCCTTGCTGGTAGTCATATTTTTCGGTGCTTCTGTAAACTTGTTCTTTATTGAAAGTGCTTCGTTCCTCGTTAGTATTAATCAAAATCAATAAGAGACAGGCGATCACAAATAATCCTGAAATCATTAAAACCATTTGTTTATTTTTCTTCGAAACGTAAGCAACCAAGGCTAAAATCAAAAACTGAACAGGAATTGCTACAAGGATCAGAAAAATGTCAAAAGCTTCCTGAGGTACATATGAACTGTTTTGGACAATCTGAAATTGCAACAAAAACAGGTACATCAAAATATTGACGACGCCGATGCCAACGGAAAGCAGGAAAATCTTGAAGTAATATTTCATCGTTCGATATCAAGTTTGTAAGCCATTACTAAAGTATCACTTCTTTGTGGATTTGTAATCAGATAATTAAAAATCCCGAAGCTTTTCGGGATCAATATGATTCTATTTAGTTCTTGAGACTTGGATTTCATTCAACACTTTGGCGTTATACATCGCAAAATCTCTGTATTCTGGCTTGGTAGCAATTTCTTTTGCCACTTTCCCGAATTCTACCGAGACCAAGTTGACATATTCTTTTTCGCATGCGTCAATTTTGGTCTTATCCTTTTCATTGACCGCTTTTTCATATTTTACTTTCAAAGCTTCCAATTGATTGAGGTATTTATTCGCCGATTCGCTTTCCAGATCTGGTCTGTCGTTATTGGCAATTTCATTTTCTGTCTTCTTTTGATTGGCCTCCAGACTTGCTCTCACATCCTCGATGGAAGTTGATTTTTTACCTGTTGAAAAGATAATGGCGTAGAATCCTACAATGGCAACTACTAAAACTGCCAATAAATAAATGGCCTTGCCACCGTTTGAAATGAATTTCCGGTAAGCGTAAAACATTAATAAGCTTCCCAAGAGAATCATCCCGATTGCCAAACCGATGTTCCCGAAAATCTCATAGACCGGCCAAAGAATCCTCGGAATGCGATATTCTGCCTGCTCGGAAAAGTAGGTCGTTCCCATACTGAAGATTCCGGCACCGATAACGCCCATTGCAAAAGCTTTGACTTTCTCTGCCGTGGAGATCACTTTGTTTGTTTCTGTCATAGTTTTTTTACCATTAAAGTTATAAAAAATTTACTTCTATTTCACTATAATCGTTTGATTTGGTCTCTGTTGGCTTTTGTAGTAAGAAACGGCAACGTCTTTTATCGCGTTGATTCTCAGCTTCTCCAAACCGACAGAATCATTGTACATTTTCATATCCAAATCCCATTGTTTCTTCTCTTCTGCATTCAATTTATTTTCGATGCTTTTCACCAAATTGTTACTTTGTGCCGAACAAGGCGACGTGCTGTCGATGTCCATTAATATTGAGAAAGCGGAGGAATAATCTTTTTCTGCGATATACACATTCGCTTGTTTCACCAGTGATGCGCAATTCTTTTTCTGGAAGTTTTTGTAGGTTTCCAAAGATTTGGCCTGAGCTGTTTTGTAGCAACTTGCCGTTTCCGGAATCGACATCAATAATCCCAAAGATTCCTCATATTTTCCAGATTTTTCCAAGTTTCCGGACTTTGTCATAATCTGTGCACAGTTCGCTTGGTAGTAAGCCTGCAACTTCTCTTTCCCTTTTTCGATGAAGCTTACGAGAGCTGGATCATTGGCGGATAAAGAGTTCACAGCGCTATTCAGAGCCAGACTTTCCGTTCTTCCGGTTCCTTTCAGTTGTTTTGAGAATGAGGCGAAGACCATATTCGTTTGGTCTTGTTTTATCAGGAGTTGCAAAGTCATATTGGTCACGTTCACGTTTTGCATTCCGCCTTCTACAATTTCATTTCCGTTAATCGTAATCTTTGGTTGCAGGATGAGTCCGTTGTTGTAATCTGTGGAAATGATGCCGTAATTTGATAATAACTGCGTCAGTTTCCCTTCGATTTTATAAAGAACATCCGTATCATAATTGTACTGGTCTTCCTCTGGAAAATAGACAGAAAGCTGAATCTTGCCCAGGTCTGCCTGAGATTGGCAATATCCGAAAACGCCTATCAGCAGGAATGCGAAGTTTAAAAATATTTTTTTCATCTTGTTGTTTATTTTATAGTGATGTAAATGGTGTTTCCTTTGATGTCTTTATCGACTTGCATATTCAAAGTTTTGAAGAATTTGAATACTTCCAAAGCAAACTTGTTGGTGTTGTAATTTTTGCCGTTCGCATCTTTCAACGGAATTCTCACATCATCGAAAATCATTCTAAGGTCTGTTGTTCCTTGGATGTGGTAATTGTTTTTGTAGGCATTTTTCTCCATCCACATTTCAATCTGGTCAGAAAGTGGAAGATTGTCCGGAGCCATTTCTGTTGACATTTTTTTGGAGGCACCTTGTGCAAAACTGATGTCCAGATTAATCGATTTTCCATTATTTACAATATCTGTAAACTTAGCTTGCATTGTGTTCAGGAATTCCTGAGACACACTTTCTACTGCTTTGGAAGCCAGTTTCCCGAAGTCGTCGGTGTAGAATTTTCCACTTTCGCCAACTTTATTGGAAAGTGAATTACCCGTAGAAGCCTCATAACCAGACATCACCACAGAAACCGCATTTCCTGATGGACTGTGAATTTCATTTACCTCAGCTTGTACATAAACATCTGCACCAGACATTTGTACGATCTGGTCTTTCACATCGGTTTGATTATCGGAGGTAAAGATGTTATTGTCTTTTGCAGATTTCAACTTTGCAACGAAATCTACCGTTGTAAAACCTTTGGAATCAAACGCTTCTTTTATTTTGGTAATGGCAATTCTCTTGTTGACATCGCCTTCCAAAACGGTTCTAAGGTCTTCGCCTTCCCCAACGTAAGGAATGACCATTATTTTTGGCTGAACTGTTTGGGAGTTTGGTGTGCTGGTAGAAGCAGTTTGCGCCTGAGTCACAGAAAATAATAGGACAGAAAAAAACAAAGTTGCTTTTTTATAGTAATTTTTCATTTGTGATATTAATTTTTTTTAGTTTAAATTTCATTGGATTAGTTCAGTTTTTCGGGAAGATTGCGCCACCATTTGCAAGCGCTATCAAAAACAAAACACAAGGAATGAGAAAAAATAACAGCAAGATAATCATTGAATAATTCACTACATACTTTCTTCTCTTAGTTTTCAGCCAAATCGCAAATCCACCGAGAATAGCAAGTGGCAGAATTATAAAAAGATAGCCCATTTATTTAATTTTTCCAGAATTTTAGTTTGACAAATCACACAATATCAAATATGTAATCATTATTATATCAACTATTTAATACCCAAATTTTCTAATGATAGAATTTTGCTCAAGGTCTTGTTTCAAAGCTTTTGTATTGATGACAATCCTTCTGCTTCCGTTTGAGTTTTTGGTAGACGATGTAATAAAGGTCTGATATCTTTTGTTATCGATAAAAGTTTTGAAATATGCAGGAAACTGCTGTTTGGTCTGTTCCTCAGATGTTGAAATGATGGGAACCGTTTGGTTGCTGTTCGGCAAACCTCGGAAAAGAAGATGGTAAATGGCGCCATATTCCGGTTGCGTTGCGTCCGCATCTACCGTGATGGAACTCTCATCGTAACTTATCAATTGGATGTTGGAAATATTGCTCCGGTTCACACAACCAACAAGCAAAAATGCCCCAACGATGCATAATATTTTCAGGAATTTCATAGAATTTTGTGTTTTTTTGATATAAATAGATAACCTTGCCGAGCGGACTCTTACAAGGTTATCTGATGTTTGTTGTACTTAATAAAATTTTATTTTTTATTAATAAAAGTGCATTCCAGTTTTTTGTCTTCGGATATTGCTTTTGTGATTGCCTGGCCAGATTTTTTGTCATTAGCAACTGCCTCGCTCAGGTTTTCGCCCGCCAAGCTTGTCACTTCCAATACGCCAATCTTTTGAGGGTATTTTTGTCCTTCAATCATTTCTATTGTCTCCACTGTCAATTTATCACCGACATTCACGCCACCGTTTTTTCCGATGTTCAAAAGAACTTTCACTTTATCATCAGAAGAAAGCAGTTTCACCACTTTGCCCTGAAGCGGAAAATTGGTTTTGAAATATTGGTTGATTTCTGTCTGGATAGATTTCATTGCGTGTTGCACGGCACTTTCCGGAGACATCATCAGGTCGCTCGCCTTCCCTTCGAAGCTGGTAGCGTCTGTACTAAGTCCCGTTGCCACATCTACAATCTTCATCTGGAAAGCAACACTTGCCTTATAGCCAGTCACCGTTCCTACAGAATTTTTCATTGCATAAACAGGAATCTTGGTGATGTGTCCAGTAATGATTTTTTCCGCGGCCATACTTGCACCTTGTTCCACAAGATTTTTGCTATCTATAAAAGCTTCGGACTTTTGAAGTTCCAATTCATCCCGCACTCTGTCGGAACTGGTTCTATCCACCACTCGGAAACGTTTGGCATTGGTCAGCATTTCCACCACTTTTTCTGTAACCAAGCCCACGTATCTTGGGCTTTCGTCAGAAGTAAATGCTGTAACACCCACTACAATCCTATCGTCTTTTTGAGCAAAAATCCTACTGAAGGAAAAGAATATCAGTAGGATTAGAAACTTTTTGTTCATTATAAATTACCAGAAGATTTAACAGTCTGAATAATGCTTTTGATGGCTTTGGATTGGAAAAGTGTTTCTTCTCCCAAGATGCTAGAAGCTGTTTTCGCATACTTCACAGCGGAGGTTACTTTTGCCAATTTCAAAGGATTCGTCACCGCCATAGATTCTGATGATACGGAAGTTAAATTAGAAGTAATGGTTTTGAGATTTTGAGATTGAGAAAAAATTCTCGCGGCCAATTCTTCACACTCTTTCAACGACGGCTTTTTCACTTTGACATCTGTCACCCCATCCGAAGTTTGACCGATTGACCTGTAATAAAGATTTTGAAGAATTGGCGTGATAGACATTGCTTCTTTGGCAGAATTTCCAATCTCGGAATTCACATTGTCCAATGTTGCCACACTCGTTTGTTTCGGAGCAGATAGCTTACCTAATTTTTCCACTCTTTCCATAGAAGCTTTAAATTCTTCTCTTGAAGTTTGAGCCATTGTAAAAACAAAGCTTGCAATAAGCAAGACTGCACTTAACAATTTTTTCATAGTTGTATTTTTTAAAATTAATTATTTCAAAAATAATAATTTTATTGAATAAACATCTATTTTGAAAAAATAAATTTTTCAATATTCACAAATACACAATCATTTATTAATAATTATAAATTAAAAAGAGAACAATAATATGTAAAAATATAATTTTTAATATATTTAATTTAAAATTAAATATATTATTATTTTTGAATTATTAATAATAAAAACCATTCAATTTAACTTTATTATAAAAAATAATTAAATACTAACAACTATTTAATTTTTAGAAATCGCAAATACTTAGCTTAAGTAAACTAAAAAACGGGATAATTTGTTTCAGTAAAAACAAAGAGAAAATTTGAGAAAATACAGGCTAAAAAATCTGGAATGAAAATTAATTCTCATTCAACTTTAGCAAAGGCTCGATGTATTCTCGGTCGTTGCTTAGTCTTGGTACTTTATTTTGTCCACCAAGTTTTCCTCTGCTTGCCATCCATTCGTAAAAAAGATTGGGCTTTGCAGAATGCACGATTGGCGCCTTCAAAGTAATATCATTGTATCTTTTAGCTTCGTAATCTGAGTTCAAAGCTTTCAAAGTGTTATCAAATACTTTTGTGAACTGCTCGATGCAATGTGGTTTTTTGGTAAATTCGAAAATCCATTCGTGACAGCCTTTGCTACTATTGGTCATAAAAACCGGAGCGCCTGTGTAATCAGAGACACTTGCCTCCAGCTGTTCACAAGCTGTTTTGAGTGCTGTTTCCACATTATCGATCATCAGCTCTTCCCCAAATGCATTGATGTAATGTTTGGTCCGTCCAGATATCTTGATTCGATGAGGACTTGTGGATGTAAATTTGACTGTATCGCCGATCAAATAACGCCAAAGTCCGCCGTTGGTAGTGATCACAACAGCATAATTTTTGCCAATCTCAACTTCAGAAATTGGAATCGCTTCTCGAACTCCATTGTTGTAAAGATCCATTGGAATGAATTCATAGAAAATACCGTAATCCAACATCAGGAGCATCTCATCGCTTCCTGCCTGATCTTGGATGGCGAAAAAGCCTTCGGAAGCATTATAGATCTCGTAATACCTGATATTTTTACCAACAATGTCTTGGTACTGACTTTTATAAGGCTTGAAACTAATGCCACCGTGGAAAAAAACTTCCAGATTTGGCCATAGTTCGGACAGAGAATTTTTCCCTGTTTCCTGCAGAGTCCTTTGGAGCAAAACCATCATCCAGCTTGGAACGCCTGTGAGACTTCCCACATCTTCATTCTTTACCTCGCCAATTATGGCTTTCATCTTACTTTCCCACTCGGACATCAAGGAGGTTTTTTTGCTTGGCGTATTAATGATCTCTACCCAAAATGGAAGATTCTCAATTAAGATTGCCGAAAGATCCCCAAATTTCGTATTGAAATCCTGATACATTTCCGCACTTCCGCCTAATCTCAAATTTTTATGCTGAAAAAGGGCACTTTCCGGATGGTTGTTCACATAAATTGAAACCAGATCTTTCCCTGCTTTGTAATGGCAATCTTCCAAACTTTCGTCTGTGATGGGAATGTATTTGCTTTTTGCATTGGTGGTTCCGCTAGATTTTGCAAATTGCCTGATTACACCTGGCCAAAAGACATCCTTCTGTCCTTGCCTTGCTTTTTCTATGTAAGGCTCGAAATCTTCGTAGCAAACAATTGGAACTTTCTTTTGGAAATCTTTGTAGTTTGATATAGAGCTGAATCCGTACTTCTGCCCATACTCCGTATCTTCTGCATAGAACATTTGGGAAAACAGAAGTCCTTCCTGAGTTTCCGTAGGATATTTTTTGAAATGTTCGATCTGATCTATCCGCTGACGGATAAACCAATTGACGACAGAATTAAATAAAGCTTTGGTTGCCATTCTCCACAAATATAACAATTTTTGGGAATGGAAATAAAAAAAGACATTTCGAATTGAAATGCCTTTGATAGAAATATTTTTTTCTGAATTATTTCTTAATGATTTTCTTGCTTACAGTTCCTGATTTTGACTCAATAGAAACAGTATAAATTCCTTTTTCTAGATTGGAAACATCAAATTTGTTATCAGCAGATCCAGAAATTGACTTCACCACTTTTCCTGATATATCATATATTTTAACAGACACAACATTATTCAAATTATTGATTGTAAAATAATCCGCTGTAGGGTTTGGATATAATGTAAAATCTTTCTTATCCACATCACTTACGGCCAATGGAGTAGTTACAACATCAACATCATCAATACTAAGCACATTTCCGTTGGTATAATCATTTACCCAAGCTAAATATACAGTCTTACCTGCGTAAGCTGACAGATCAGCCTGGTAAGGGTTAAGAGTCGCAATAGGAGCATTAGAAGCGTGGGCAACAGTAAGAACATTTGTAAATGATGTCTTAGCTGTGTCTGTGGTAGAAATCTTCAATTTGAATCCATCATCATAAGGACTGACATCGTGAGATCGCGCAAAGAATTCTAGCGCAACTGTAGAGTTGGCAGGAATCGTAATTGCAGGTGAAATCAACCATCTGTCAGCGGGTGCAATTGTGGTAAACCAAGAAGGAGAAGAAGCTACCGAATTTCCACTCTCAACTTGCCAGTTTACTAATGTCCAAGCCTCAGTAAACAAAGTGGCATAGGTTCCATAAGGCGTATTGGCATCGTTGTACAAAGTCCATCCTGCATCTTGTAGAGAAGTCATCTCTTCAAAGCCTTCACTGTAAATAGATGTTTGTGCATTCGCCATAGCAGAGGCCAATAAAATAGAAAATAAAAGTTTTTTCATAAATGATAATTTTAATTAGTAATGTAAATATATAAAAAAACCGCCTCGTTAGGAAACAAGACGGTTAATATTATTTGTAGAGATTGCTAATTACTCTGCAGAAGTTTCTTCAGTAGTAGCTTCTGCTCCACCTTCAGTTACTTCTTCTTCATCGTCATCATCCATTGCTGCAGCAGCATTTTTGCTAGCATTTCTAGACATTTTAACAGCTACGATAACTGCATTGTCTGGGTGCATGAATGTATATTTGTCATTTTTAAGACTTTCTACATAGAACTTGTTACCAATTTTAAGAGCAGTAATATCTACTACGATCTCGTCTGGCAAGTTAGCTGGGATAGCTTTTACTTTTAGTTTTCTGTAAGTTTGTCTAAGAACACCACCGGCAACTACACCTTTGGAACGACCTGTAACTCTTACTGGAACTTCCATAACTACTGGCTTATCATCAGACAATCTGTAGAAGTCTGCGTGGATGATCTTGTCCGTAATTGGGTGGAACTGAATATCTTGAAGAACTGCAGGAATTACCTGTCCGTCAACCTCAATAGATACCGTGTGTGCTTCGGGAGTATAAACCAAACCTTTAAATGCTTTCTCCAATGCAGAGAAGTTCAATGGCTCGCCACCTCCGTAAACAACACAAGGAACTAATTCAGCATCACGTAAAGCTTTAGTAGACTTTTTGCCCACGCTTTCTCTTTTTGTACCTTGAATTGTAATTGATTTCATTTTGTATAAAATTATTTTAAGGGTGCAAAGATATTAATTTTTTTTAGATAATGAACTTCTCACTGATAGATTTGTGCTCGTGCACCATATTCATCACATCTGCAAACAATTCTGCACAAGATAAAACACGGATTTTCGAAGATCTGTCTTCTTTCAAAGGAATAGAATCTGTGACAATCACTTCCAAAAGCTGAGAGTTTTCGATATTCTCATAAGCCTTTCCGGACAGTACACCGTGAGTTGCCATTGCTCTTACAGATTTTGCACCATTTGCCATCAGGATATCTGCCGCCTTGCAAAGTGTTCCGGCAGTATCGATCATATCATCAATCAGAATCACGTTCTTATCTTTAACATCACCAATCAAAAACATCTCTTCTACAACGTTGGCCTTTTTTCTTTCTTTATAACAGATTACAACGTCAGCGCCTAAATGTCCTGCGTAATTCTTCGCTCTTTTCGCACCGCCCATATCTGGTGATGCAATCGTCAAATTATCGAGTTGCAGAGATTGGATGTATTTCACAAAAATCGTAGAAGCATACAAATGATCTACCGGAATCTCAAAGAACCCTTGGATCTGATCTGCGTGCAAATCCATTGTCATAATTCTTGTAGCTCCGGCCGCCGTCAGAAGATTGGCCACCAACTTTGCTCCGATCGGTGCGCGTGGTTTGTCCTTTCTGTCTTGTCTTGCCAATCCGTAATAAGGAATCACAACGGTAATGTTTTTGGCAGAAGCTCTTTTCGCAGCGTCTATCATTAATAACAATTCCAAAAGATTGTCCGCTGGAGGAAACGTAGATGCAATAAGGAAAACGCGTGCTCCTCTTACAGATTGCTCCAATACAGGTTCAAATTCTCCGTCGCTGAAATGCTGAATATTGATTTGCCCTAATGGTTGCCCATAAGCCTGAGCGATTTTTTCCGCCAACTCGTGGCTGGTTCTGGTAGAAAACAAATAACTTGCTTGATCTGACATTTTTACTTTTTTGCAAATTTAAAAAATAATGAAAAGTTTGAAAGCCTATTTCCGAACTTTTCATCAATAGATTTTTATTTTTTCTAAGAAATGATTTTGAATCGCCTATTATCATTGAATCTTATCAAAAATCCTGAAAACGATTTCATAAAAAAAGACCAAAACATTTCTGTCTTGGTCTTTCTATTTTTAGCAATATTCGTCGAAAGCCGCCTGAAGATTCGCAGCGATTGCGCCTGCAGGATTACCTTCGATGTGGTGTCTTTCCAACATATGGACCAATTCTCCGTCCTTGAAAAGTGCAACAGCTGGTGAACTTGGAGGGAACGGCGCTAGCAATCTTCTTGCTTCAGCAACTGCATCCGTATCAAATCCCGCAAATGCTGTTACCAAATGGTCTGGCTTTTTCTCGCCTGTCAAAGAGTACAAAACGCCTGGCCTTGCCGCACCTGCCGCACATCCACAAACTGAATTGATTACTAATAAAGTTGTTCCCGATTGTTTAAGTGCCGAGTCAACTTCTGCTGGTGTTGTAAGGTCTTGGAAACCTTTATCTGTAAGTTCTGCCTTCATTGGCAATACTAAATCTGCTGGATACATAATTGATTTGTTTAAAAGTTTAACGTTCAAAGTTTCGTTTGAGTTGCAAATTTAATCATAATTATTTTGCTTGGCTCATCTTTCATTCTATTAAAACCATTCCGAAAATCTATTGAGCCATTTTGACAGGAAAATGACTTACGGCGAATGGCTTTTTGCTTTAAAGCGTCGTGTGGAAAATTTAACGCAAAGGGGTAAGAATTATGAATTTGATGTTTTGAAAGTCGCTAAGTTTTTATCTTAAATTGTATATGAAATCTGATAAATAAAAAATTTAAAAAATAACGGAAAATATAAACAAAAAACCCAAAATCCTAAGACTTTGGGTTCAAATCAAATCGATATGCATATTCTGTATATCCTTTTTAGGTTGGAAGTTGGAGGATGGAGGTTGGAAGATAGCTTCCGACATCCGACTTCCCGCTTCCAGCAACTTAAGAAAGTAACTTCTTCACCATTCCGGAAATACTTTTCCCGTCTGATTTTCCGGCCAATGCTTTGGAAGCAACGCCCATTACTTTTCCTAAATCTTTGATGCTTTCTGCACCGGTTTCAGAAATGATTTTCTTGATTTCTGATTCCAATTCTTCTGCAGACATCTGTTGTGGAAGAAACTTCTCAATCACTTTGGATTGCGCTTCTTCTACTTCCGCAAGGTCCGTTCTTCCCTGAGCCGTAAATTGGTCGTAGGAATCCTTTCTTTGCTTTATCATTCTTTGCAAAATTGCAATTTCCTGCTCTGCTGAAACTTCAGCTCCAATGGCTTCTGTTTTCAGCAATAATATTTGCGCTTTCACAGCACGTAGAGAATCCAGAGCAACTCTGTCTTTCTCTCTCATTGCGGTTTTTATCGCGTCGTTTATGGTAAGTTCTAAACTCATTGTTTTCAATTTATCAATTTAATAGTCTAACAATGTAACAATATATCAGCTACAGTTATTTATCTTTATTTAAGCTTGTACTTAATATTTTGTATATTATTTTTCCGATTTCAATTATCTGCTGTTCCAATTTTTCATCAAAAGGATAGCTTTTGGAATGTTTGCATAAGTACAACCAATATTTAGTTTCTTCAAGTTCCTTGGCAGCAATTTTTATTTTATTAATAAAGTCATTTTTGCTGTGTGGATTTTGAGCTTCAAAAGAATTTGCGCCAATGCTTGTTCCAGAACGTAATAATTGTTTTGCAATAACAAATTTCCTTTTTTCTTCTAAAAGTTCGCAGAATTCAATGATATCTAAAGAGAATATTACTGTCTTTTGGATTAACGGATTATTTTCAAAATTTATCATTATTTTATTAATTGTTACACCGTTATATTATTACATTGTTACATTAAAACTAATCTACATCTTTATTAAGAAAACGATTTTCTCTCAGTTGCATACTTCCGTTATTGTCAGACAAAAATGTGTTGATGTTTTGGTCTGATGCGTTGGCGCCATCGATGATGATGTTCTTTCTTTTGAACGCCGGAACTGTTTCGAAAACATTCTCATTGTCCAATTGTTGGTAACGGGAATTGAATTCTTTCAACTTGTTTCTTCTGTCCATCGCCTTTGAAGCTGTGTCGGAAGTTTTGTTGAAGAAAGTGAATCCACCTTCAGTTTCCTGAACTGGCTCTTGTTTTTTCTCTTCAACGATTTCTTCTTTTACTTCTGATGTGAAAGAATAATTGTTAGCTTTTGGTGCCTCGATTTTTTCTTCGACAACCTCGTTTACGATTTCTTCTTTAACTTCGGAAATGACTTGCTTTTCGATGACAGGAAATTCCTCTTCTGCTGGAGATTCGTTGATGGTGAAAGTGACTTCAACCGGTTTTTCTACTTCTTCAGTTTTGAAAGACGCTTTTGGCTTGTCCTCTACTTCGAAAGTGAATGATTGTGGCTCCAAATCGAAGTCGTCATTTGCATCATCTTCAAAGTTGAAAAGATTGTACTCCTGCTTTCCATCGTTGTAATCATTAGAATAATCTACGATTTCCTCATTCTCGATGATTTGAGTTTCCGTTTCCACTTCTTCCACCAAACTTTCTACTAAAGAATTAGTTGGAAAATTGGAAGTTCCGAAATCATCCTCATCTTCTAGACGAAAAAAGTTCTTTCCAGATTCAGGCTGAGGTTTTGACTCTTCCTGAAGTCTGCTTTTGAAAGGGGATTCTCTGTTTCTTGAAAACGAATTTGGTCTGTCGTCCAAAGAATATTTAATCGTTTCTGTTGTTCCTGTGTGCTTTTTATCATCATTAGAAAATCCAGTTGCGATGACCAAAACGCTTACTGCATCGCCCAATTCCTCATCTGTTCCAACTCCAAAAATAATATCAGCCGTGTGACCAGCTTCTTTTTGGATATAGTCCATAATTACTCCGATTTCGTCCATCGTCACCTCAGAAACACCACTTCTAATCAACAATAGAACGTTTTTCGCTCCCGTGATTTTGTTGTCGTTCAACAATGGAGAATCCAACGCTTTTTTCACTGCTTCTTCCGCTTTTTTCTCGCCAGTTGCAACGCCGGTTGACATCAATGCTGTTCCGGAATTCTGAAGGACAGATTTTGCATCACGGAAATCGATATTGACATCGAAATAACCTGTAATCACCTCTGCCATTCCTTTCGCCGCATTGGTCAAAACTTCATCGGCCTTGGAAAAACCTTGTTTGAAACCAAGATTTCCGAATTGTTGTCTTAATTTATCATTATTGATGACAATCAGGGAATCAACATTATTTCTTAATTTATCTAGACCCAATTCAGCTTGGTCCAATCTTCTTTTTCCTTCAAAACTAAAAGGCACGGTTACGATTCCTACAGTCAGGATTCCCATTTCCTTTGCTACTTTTGCAATCACAGGCGCCGCACCAGTTCCCGTTCCACCGCCCATTCCGGCAGTGATGAAAACCATCTTGGTGTTTTGTCCCATCGCCGCTTTGATTTCGTCGATGCTTTCAATCGCCGCTTTCTCTCCAACTTCTGGGTCAGCACCCGCGCCAAGACCTTCTGTCATTGAGATTCCTAACTGTACTTTGTTAGAAACCGGATTGTTGTCCAAAGTCTGTGCATCGGTATTACAGATTACGAAATCTACGCCGTAGATTCCTTTCTCGTACATATGCTTCAAAGCGTTGTTTCCACCGCCACCAACACCAATTACTTTGATGATGGCAGAATTCCCTTTTGGTAGGTCAAAGGAAAAACCTTGTGTATTTGATATATTGTCCATAATGGTATGTTTTTTTATAGTTGATAGGTTAATGATAATCGATAGTTGATAAATGATAATCGATTCTTTGCATTTGCATAAATCATTTATCAATTATCATTCATCATTTATAGTTACTCTTCTACTTCTTCAAAGAATTTTTTGACTTTGTCCATTAATGATTGTCCGAAGGTTGGTCGGTTTTTCTTCACTTCTGCTTTGTGTTTCGCCATCTCTACGATGTCATTCTGAACTTGAGGTGTTTGAATTTCCTGAGATTGAGTCTGAGTCTGCGCTTGGATTGCATTTTCGATTTGAGGTTTCAATTCTTCAATGATTTCTTCCTCTGTTACCAGCATTTTCTTGTCGCGGATTTTCAAACTTTCCATTAACAAACCGATGGAAGTTGCAAATTCCGGACCTTTCAAATATTGATTTTTATCGTTTGCCACATATTCATTAGCAAAACCAATTCTGCTATCGAAACCTGTTGTGTAGTTTGCTAACTGACGAAGGTTTCTCAAATTGGAACCACCGCCTGTCAAAACGATTCCGGCAATCAGTTTTTTCTTTTGTTCGAATGCGCCGTAGGCTTTCAATTCGGTATTCACCATTTCAAGAATTTCTTCAACCCTTGCATTGATGATTTGAGCCAAAACCTTCAGCGAAATTTCTTTGTCCGGACGACCGTGCAATCCTGGAATCGTCACGTAAGTGCTGTCTTTTTCCAATTCAGGAACAGATGACCCGAATTTCACTTTCAGTTGCTCCGCGTGTTTCTCGATGATGGAACATCCTTCCTTGATATCATCGGTGATAATCCCACCTCCGTAAGGAATCACGCAAGTATGACGGATGATGTTGTCTTTGAAAATCGCAATATCCGTAGTTCCACCACCAATATCAACGATGGCAACACCTGCTTCTTTTTCTTCTTTAGTCAAAACCGCTTCGGACGATGCCAAAGGTTCCAAAGTCAAGGCTTCCATTTCCAAACCGGCTTCACGAACGCATCTCGCAATGTTTCTGATAGAACCCATTTGTCCCACGACAACGTGGAAATTGGCTTCCAATCTTTTACCGTGCATCCCGACTGGTTCCTGGATTTCGCCTTCGGAATCCACTTTATAATCCTGAGGTAAAACGTGGATGATTTCTTCGCCTGGAAGCATCACCAACTTCTTCACCTGGTCTTTTAGTTTCTCGATATCCTCCTCCGTAATGTACTGGTCCGGATGGTCTCTCATAATATAATCCGAATGCTGAAGCGAACGGATGTGTTTGCCTGCAATTCCAACCGTCACTTTGGTGATAGGCACGCCAGCGCTGGATTGTGCTTCTGCCACAGCGGACTTGATGGAGTTGATGGTTTGGGAAATATTATTGACAATTCCTTTGTGAACGCCTAAACTTTTTGCTTTTCCAACGCCCAGAATTTCAATTTTCCCGTGAGCGTTTCGTCTTCCGACAATGGCGACAATCTTGGTTGTCCCAATGTCCAGACCTACTGAATACTCTTGATTTTCCATTATATGTTCGATTTGATTTTTTATTTTTAACGCAAAGTCCGCAAAGTTTTTTTTTGATTCTTGCAATGCTTTTAAGTTCGCAAAGACGTAAAACTCATCAAAGACTTTTATATTTATTCTACAACTACTTTTGTTTTTTTCTTTTTATCACTTGTTTTGGAAGCGGTTTCTTTTTTCTTGGTAGAAACTTTCTTCGCTTCTGGTTTCTTCTCTGCTTTTTTCGGTTTTGCAGTTTCCTTTTTGGGTTCTGCTTTTTTAACCTCTTTTTTCGGTTCCGGTTTTTTTACTTCTGGTTTGGATTCCGATTTTTTCGCTTCCAGCTTCTGACTTCCATCTTCCGTCTTCAACTCAATTTTTGGTGCATTTCTTAGAATGCTGTCATTTTCTTTGAAATAAGGATTCAGCGTGGTGACAATCTGATTATCGTATTTCAATGAAATCTTCTTGTACTTCTGCGTATTCTGGTCCACCAGATATTTCTCAACAAAGGTTTTGAAACCTCTTACTTTTAAATCGATATTATCGAGGTCGCCGATTTCCACTTTGTAATTTCCGTCGCTGGTCAAGAGATTGTAATCCTCTTTTTCTTTTGTGATGCCGATGAAATATTTTTTGCTGAAATCATCTTTGTCAATCTTCTCTATTAAATCTCCTAACGCTTCATATTCCGAAGGTTTCACGTCGCCCATTACTAACATACTTGGCAGTGAGAAGTTTTTTGAAATAGGAAACTCCACGCCTTTTTCATCGACGTAGAAATCTTTTCCGTCCTTGTTCAATCTGAAAGCTGGAACTCTTTGTTTGATGTCAACATTCAGGTTTCCATTCAGATTCAGATAAACATTGGCGCTGTCTACAAAAGGAATCAGATTGATTTTCTTCTCCAATTCCGGAATATTGATATCGCCTATTTTTCTTGTCGGATTGTACTGCTTCACCAATTCTTTGATGTCTTTTTCATCCACAAAATAAACCGGTGTTTTACCTTGGTTCATATTGATAGACACGTTCTCCATCTTAGCATCGTTGAAACGCTTCAATGAGAAACTGAGCAGAAATCCAAAAAGGACCACTGTCACGAGTATCTTCAATATTCTCCACTTATTTTTCATTTCTTATCTTGGTTTTAACGTCTTTGCGTTAAGTTTTTTCTTTAATTATTTTATTTTCGCCAATCGGTTTTTATCAAATTCCTTTACCGTTTTCAGCATATAATTGAAGTCGTCCTTCAATTCCAATTCATAATCCCAGTCATCCATTTCAGATTTTCCGTGGCCTAAAGAAACCATATGAATTACTTTTTTATCAATCCAGAAAGTAGAACTCCATCCAATGATGTCCTTTGCATCGGACATATTCGTATAAGTTATACTTTGAATTGCAAAAACCCGCTCTCCGTTTTTTAATAGAAAATAATCTCTGTACAATTCCCACCAATCATTACTATCTCCCTTCCATTCTCGGGAAATCTTTACAATCTCATTTCCCTTTTTTGAGTATTGATAAAGGATTGCTTTGTCCTTTCCTTTTACTTCAAATTTATATTCAATGACCTTTGGGTCTTTATCAATTGCTTCTGAATATTGATTGATATTTTCCACTACTCTCAACACTTCTTTCGACTGCGAAAAAGCAAAACCGAAGACCAAAATGCTGATTAATATGGAAAGTTTTAATCTCATCAGATGCTCACCTTTTCAATATTTGGAAGCCATTCCACGATGCCGTCATAAAGCGTATCGATGTTTCCGGCTCCGACTGTCAAAAGGATGTCAAATTCCTTTTCTTTTATTAATTCAAAAGTCTCCTGTAATGTGCAGACTTTCTTGTTTTCAATTTCAATTTTGTCCGATAACCACGCTGAGGTGATTCCTTCAAAATTTTCCTGAAGTTCCCTTGCCGGATAAATATCCAACAGCAAAAGGTCATCAGCTTTTTCCAGACTTCTTGCAAAATCTTCCGCAAAATCTCTCGTTCGGCTGAACAAATGCGGTTGGAAAACCACCAACAATTTCTTGGTCGGATAAAAGGTTTTTATGGAACCAATTACCGCGTTCAGTTCTGTTGGATGATGTGCATAATCATCAATATAAATTTTCCCGTTATCGAAAATATGTTTTGTATATCTTCTCTTGATGCCTTTGAAACTTGCGATTGCTTTCTTCAAGGTTTCGAAATCAACACCCAAATTGCTGAGAATCGCCAAAGCAACTGTTGCATTCTCCACATTATGAATTCCTGGAATTTCCCAAACAAAATCATTGATTTCTTCCGTTGGTGTGTGGAAATCGAAGTAGATTTTATCGTGGTCCATTCTCAAGTTATCGGAGTAATAATCCGCTTCCTCGTTCACCGCGTACGTCAAATGCTCTCTGCCAATCGCAATTCCTTTTCTCACAAACAACTGATTGTCATTCGGAACCAAAGACGCGAATTGGCGAAAACCATCTTCAATCTGAACTCTGTCACCATAAATATCCAAATGGTCAGCATCAATCGAGGTTACAACAGCCCAATCTGGTGAAAGATTCAGGAAACTTCTGTCGTATTCATCTGCTTCAACTACAGAAAACTGGTTTCCATTGTAGTCAAAATTCGATTTGAAATTCTCGGAAATTCCACCTAAAAATGCGGATGACGGAAGATTTGCTTCCTTGCACAAATGCGCAATCAATGTGGAAGTTGTCGTCTTTCCGTGTGTTCCAGCAACAGCAATGCAATCTGTATTTTCAGTAATTAAACCTAAAACTTTAGCACGCTTTAAAATCTCAAAACTTTCACTGGCGAAATAATCCAGAATCGCTAATTTTTTGATTGCTGGCGTGTAAATCACCAAAGTTTCCTCTTTGTCGAACGCTACGATTTTTTCATCTATCACATCTTCAAACGAAATATCAATGCCTTCAAAACCGAGTTGAGCCGTCAGTTTCGTTGGAGTTTTGTCATAGCCCAAAACGTTTTTGCCGTTCGCGTGAAAAAATCTCGCGAGCGCACTCATCCCAATCCCACCGATTCCGATGAAATAGAAGTTTTGATATTTATTTAAGATGCTCATTTTTTTATTTGTTGTATTAATGTAAAAAGTATGTTGTACAATGTACTTTCTACATTTTACTTTTTACATTTTTAATTATCTCATCCACAATTCCTTCCGCTGCTTTTGGTTTTGCAAAAAACTCCAGATTTGTTGACATTTCATTTCTCAGATTCTCACTCTCACAAATCTCGGAAAGTGTACTCCAGAATTTATCCTTCATCTCAGAATCTTTGACCATTCTTGCCGCATTTTTCTCAACCAAGGTAAAGGCGTTTTTGGTTTGATGGTCTTCTGCAGCAAACGGAAACGGTACCAATAAAACCGGTTTTTTCGCCACTGCCAATTCCGAAATCGCAATTGCACCAGCTCTGGAAACTATCACATCTGCCGCTGAATAGGCCAAAGCCATATCGGAGATAAATTCCCTAATCTGGATGGAAGCTGGAGGATGGATGCTAGAAGCTATCTCCGCAAAATCTGTTTTTCCAGTTTGCCAGATGAGTTGGTAATTCTTGTCTTTTAATTTATCTAAATTATCCTTCCACCCGTTGTTCAAAGTTCTGGAACCGAGTGAACCACCGACGGAAAGAATCGTTAATTTATTTTTATCTAAACCTAATTTTTCCTTAGCCAAATCTTTGTCCATCAAATCTGTGATGATGTTTTGACGGATTGGATTTCCTAAGAAATAGGTTTTTGTACCTGAGAAAAATTTCTCCATATCAGGATAAGCCGTGAAAACTGCTTTCGCTTTCATTGCATTGAAAACATTTGTCTTTCCCGGCAAAGAATTCTGTTCCTGTATGAAAGTTGGAATTCCCATTTTCGCAGCGATGTACAACGCTGGTCCGCTTGCAAAACCACCAGTTCCAACCGCAAAATCCGGTTTAAAATCTTTGATGATTCTTTTCGCCTTCAACAAACTTGAAATCACTTTTAATGGAAGTCCGAGATTCTTGAGAAGATTTCCTCTGTCGAATCCGGCGATGTTCAAACCTTCGATTTTGAATCCGGCTTGAGGTACTTTTTCCATTTCCATTTTTCCGTTGGCTCCAATGAACAGAAACTCAGCATCAGGAAATCTTTTCTGGATTTCCTGAGCAATCGCAACCGCCGGAAAGATGTGTCCACCTGTTCCGCCACCGCTCAATAGAACGCGGATTGCTTTTGGCTTTTGGCTGTTTGTTGTTTTGTTGTTCATCTTATTTAAATTTTCATTGGAATAAATCCCAATGTTTTTTATCGTCATTCATTGGAATAAATTCCAACGCTTATAAATCTTTCGTTCCTATGGAACTCAATTGGCTTCCATCTTCGGACTTCAAGCTTCCAGCTTTAAGCTATGTCATTTATTTCTTCCAAACTTTGTCTTTTGCCTAATCCTTCTTCGTCATAAACCTGGATTCTGGAACTTACATTAAGAATAATTCCCAGCTGAATGTAGGTCACCAACATCGATGTTCCTCCATAACTTATCAGCGGTAAAGGCTGACCAGTCACCGGAATTAGATTCACGGCCACCGCAATATTCACAGTGAGCTGGATGAAAATCATTAATCCAATCGCCAACACGAGCAACGAGCCGAAGAACGCGGGCATCTTACTGGCAATCATTACGATTCGGATTATCATTATCATATAAAGGCTTATCAAAACAAAAGCGCCAATCCAGCCGTATTCTTCCACAATGATTGCGAAAATAAAATCCGAAACCGATTGTGGCAACGTCTGTTTCAAAGCACTTTTTCCAGGTCCGATTCCGTTGAAGCCACCGTGAACAATCGCTGCTTTGGCTTGCATCACCTGATAGTTTTTCGCCTTGATACTTTCGTCCTCAACGTCCGCATTTTTCTTGGAACTGGTAAAGGTTTCGATACGGCTCATCCACGTATGGACACGGTTTCCACCAATCATATTCGTATTGAGTGCGACCAGTAGAAACATCACCACAAACACCACGGACAACGAGATAAATCCTGCAACATATTGCCAAGCCAATTGTCCAACAATCAAGATGGCGATGGAAACCATCAGAATCATCAAAGCTGTGGAACCGTTGTCTTTTGCAACCAATCCGAACACAATCAATATTGGTCCGAAAATATAGAATATGTTCTCAATCGGTAATCTCTCTCTCTTGATCTTCTTGGTCAAATATCTGCAGAGATAGATCATCAACATCAAATATGCGAATGACGATGGCTGAAATGAAATAGGTGTTCCAGGAATCTTGAGCCAACGTGATGCACTTGCACCTTCGATCTTTTGTCCTGTGAACATCGTGATCAGCAACAGTCCAATCGTTACCAAAAGGAGAATAGAACTGAGTTTTCCGATGTGCTCATACTTCACCGTTCCTACGAAACGCATAATTCCCAAACCGATCAAAACGAAAATAATATGCTTGATCACGTGACCAGTTGTAGTCCCGTTGTTGACAATATATTCCAGATTCGAACTTGCGGAATAAACCGGAAATACCGAAAGCAGGGAGATCAAAATGATCACCGACCAAAGGACCTTGTCGCCTTTCAGCAGCTCGAATTTGTTGTCTGTCGTTTGTTCCATTTTATTTTACAATTAGCTGATAGCCATTGGTTTTTCGCTTTTTAATACTTCATTTTTGAATTGATTGCCTCGGTCTTCATAACCATTGAACAAATCAAAACTTGCGCAACAAGGCGACAACAAAACAATGTCTCCTTTTTCTGCCACCGATTTGGAAACCTCTACTGCTTGTTGCATACTGGAAGTGTCATAAATCTGCGTTTTCTTGCCTTTGAAAAAATCAATAATTTTCTGATTATCAATTCCTAAGCAGACAATTGCCTTTACTTTTCTTTTAACTAAGTCTTCAATTTCTGTATAGTCGTTCCCTTTGTCTTTTCCGCCGACAATCCAAACAACTGGTTGTTTCATACTTTCCAAAGCGAAATATGTTGCGTTCACGTTGGTTGCCTTACTGTCATTGATGAATTTCACGCCGTTGATTTCGGAAACGGGTTCCAATCTGTGTTCAACCGCCTGGAAAGTCATTAATGAATTTCTAATACTTTGATTGCTGATTTCCAATAATTTACCAGCGATACTTGCCGCCAGGCTGTTGGCAACATTATGTTTTCCTAAGAGTGACAATTCGTCGATGTTCATTGTGAAGCCATCGTTGACATTCACCACGAAGTTTTCATCGATGGAAAATGCGCCTTTTTCTAATCTTTCGTTCAATGAGAATGGCACTTTGGTCACTTTTAAATCTAATTTTCCTAGAAGCGATTTGCTCATTTCGTCATCTTTATTGTAGATGAAAAAATTGTTAGCTTCCTGATTTTCAGCAATTCTGAATTTAGCCAAAGCATATTCTTCGTAATTGTAATTGTACTGGTCCAGATGGTCCTTAGACAAATTCAACAAAAGAGAAATATATGGTCTAAAGTTTTGAATATCATCCAATTGAAAACTACTCACTTCCAAAACATAGTAATCGAAATTCTCCTCAGCAACTTGTTTGGCAAAGCTCTTTCCGATGTTTCCACCCAAACCAACATTGAAACCGTCTTCCTTCAAGATATAGTAAATCAAAGAAGTCGTAGTGGTTTTCCCATTGCTTCCAGTGATGGCGATGATTTTCGCATCTGTAAACTCAGAAGCAAATTCAATCTCAGAAGACAATCTGATTCCTTTTTCCTGAATCTTCAAAATCATCTCGGCTTTTTTCGGAATTCCGGGGCTTTTGATAATCCAGTCGGCATTCAAGATTTTCTCTTCAGAATGTTTTCCGTCCTCATAATCAACGCCCAGTTCGTCAAGCTCTTTTTTATAGTTCTCACGAATCATTCCCATATCCGAAAGGAACACGTCAAAGCCTTTAGCCTTCGCCAAATATGCTGCGCCAACACCGCTTTCTCCGCCACCAAGTATTACTACTCTCATATTATTCTGTAAAATGTATTATGTACAAAGTAAAATGACTTTTAAGATGTACATCATTTGGTTATTAATTCTAATAAATCTGTAAAAAATACGTGGTACATTATACTTTTTACATTTTACAATTCCTTATCTGGTTTTTAAAGTGATTAAGCAAATAATCGCAAGCATTACACCCAAGATTACCATTCGGTTTACGATTTTGCTTTCGTGGAAACCTTCTTTCTGATAATGGTGATGAAGCGGTGACATTTTGAATAATCTATTGTTCTGGGCATATTCCAGCCCGTATTTTCTCTTTCTGTATTTGAAGACCCAAACCTGTAAGATGACGGATAAAAGTTCTATCAGAAAAACTCCGCACAAAACTGGAATCAACAATTCCTTTCTTAAAATAATTGCCAAAACTGCAATCACCCCGCCCAACATCAAACTTCCTGTATCGCCCATAAAAACCTGCGCGGGATAAGTGTTGTACCAGAAAAATCCAATCACAGCTCCCACCAGAGCGAGGGCAAAAATCGTTGTCTCTCCCATATGTGGCAGGAACATTATATTCAGATAATCCGCGAAGATGATGTTTCCAGAAACATAGGCGAAAAATGCCAACGTGAGCAAAATCACAACGCTGGTTCCAGCGGCCAAACCATCGATTCCGTCGGTGATATTGGCTCCGTTTGAAACTGCCGTTACAATGAAAATCACAATCGGGATGAAAACAATCCACGCCCATTCGTGCGCCTCAGCATCATCCATCCAAAACAAAATCCCGCTGTAGTCAAACTCGTTGTTTTTTGTGAAAGGTACTGTAGAAACCGGAATTTTCTCGTCTTCCATAAAGTTCTGTTCCACATTATTTCTGTTCACGACAGTCGAGTCTGCGTACTTTCTCTTAACCTCGATATCGGGGTGGAAATACATTGTAACTCCGACAATTAAGCCTAAACCAACCTGCCCAATTACCTTGAATTTTCCACTTAATCCGTCTTTATTTTTTTTAACTTTCTTAAGATAATCATCAAGAAAACCAATCGCGCCCATCCAAAGCACCGAAATGATTAGAAGAACAATGTAGATATTGGTGATTCTCGTGAATAGCAAAACGGGGATGATGGTCGCCAAAATGATAATCAAACCGCCCATTGTCGGCGTTCCTTCTTTCTGCTTTTGTCCTTCCAGACCAAGGTCTCTCACCAATTCTCCCATTTGTTTTTTTCTGAGGTAATTGATAATCTTTTTCCCGTAGGCCATCGCAATAATCAGCGAAAACAAAACTGCCATCGCCGCGCGGAACGAAATGTACTTGAACAAGTTCATCCCGGGAACGTGTATTCCGTGAGCGGTTAAATATTCGTACAAATAATACAGCATATTCTCTTATTTTCCCATTAATTGTAATAGTTCTCTAATCGTCTCTTTGTCATCAAAATGATGTTTCACGCCGTTGATTTCCTGATAGGTCTCGTGGCCTTTTCCCGCAACTACGACGATATCTTTTGGCTCAGCAAATTTGATGGCCATTTTAATTGCTTCTCTTCTATCTGGAATCGAAGTGTATTTGCTGAAATTCTGAGGTTGGATTCCAGCTTCGATTTCTTTGATGATTTGCGCCGGGTCTTCCGTTCTCGGATTATCCGACGTGATGATTGCCAACGTCGATTTCTTGGTCGCAATGTCACCCATTTCCGGACGTTTGGTTTTGTCTCTGTCGCCTCCACAACCGAAAACACAAATCAATCTTTCGTTTTTGGTCCTGATTTCATTGATGCTGTCCAACACATTTTCCAATGCATCCGGCGTGTGAGAATAATCAACAACGAAGAAAATTCCGCCATTTGATTTTATTGTTTCGAAACGGCCATTCACGCGTTGAAGTACAGAAATCGCCTGCAAAACCTCATCTTCATTCATTCCTAATTCCAAAGCAATTCCGTAAGCTAAAAGTAGATTTGAAGCGTTGAATTTCCCGGTCAATGTTGTCCAGAATTCTTTGTTGTTAAAGTTCAGCAACATTCCGTTGAAGTCCACCTCCAGAACTTTTCCGTGGAAATCTGCCATTGTTTTCAAAGCGAAGGTTTTCTTTTTCGCTTTTGTATTTTGAAGCATTACCGAACCGTTTTTATCATCAGCATTGGTGATGGCAACCGCAGAATCTTCTAACTCGTCAAAGAATCTTTTCTTTGCGTAGATGTAATTTTGGAAAGTCTTGTGATAATCCAAATGGTCGTGCGTAATATTCGTAAAACCAGCCACTTTGAAGTGTAATCCTTCGGTTCTGTTTTGAGAAATCCCGTGAGAACTGACTTCCATAAAAGCATATTCACAACCGATTTCAACAGCTTTCGCCAACATTTGATTTAATCTGATGACATCCGGCGTTGTGTGAGTTGAAGGGATAATTTCGTCTCCGATTCTGTATTCAACAGTGGAAATCAAAGCGGATTGATAACCCAATGTTTTGAAAATATCAAACAACAAAGTTGTCACGGTCGTTTTTCCGTTGGTTCCGGTAACACCGATTAATTTTAATTTCTCGGAAGGATTTCCGTAAAAGTTAGATGCCAAATGTCCTAATGCTTTTGAAGAATCCTCAACTTTAATGTAAGTAATATTATCATTAATTTCTGAAGGCAATTCTTCACACACAATCACTTTCGCACCTTTTTCGATGCTAGAATTGATGTAAGAATGTCCATCGGAAACTGTTCCTTTCAACGCTACATACAAAGACTCTTCAACAACTTTTCTGCTGTCGAAAACCAATTCAGAAACTTCTCTTTCGAGAGTTCCGATTGTTTCCAAAACCTGGATTCTTTGTAATAATTTTTCTAAATTCATAGTCTGCTTTTGGCTTCTGGCAAATTGCTTTTAGCCTATTTTAATTCTGAAGTTCCAGATATATTTTTTGGTTTTTCCCAATGTGAGCACCTTCTGCCGGAAACTGTCCTTTAATTTTTCCGACACCTTTATAGTCAACTCTGTAACCCATATTTTCCAATTGTGGAATCACATTTTTTCCAATCAGCCCCACAACATTTGGCATTGAGTCTTTTCTGACATTCAGTTTTACATTTGGTTCCACCATTTTATTGAGGTTCACTTTATGTTCTACCAACATTTCTTTTTCAACATTCAAAGGTGTCTTAAGGAAAGTCTTTCCTGCAATCTCTTTAAAAACCGGCGCTGAAACCGAACCTCCATAAAAACCTTTTGATGTATCTGGTTGATTTACAACCACAATACAAGTATATTTCGGATTGTCCGAAGGATAAAAACCAGCGAATGATGCTTGATATTTCATCGGCCCAGGTTTCCAATATTCGAATCTTGCGGTTCCTGTTTTTCCTGCGATTTTCAGATTGGGTGTATAAATACTTCTTGCTGTTCCCTTCTCAACTGCTTTTGTCAAAGCATTGGTCATCATCGTGATTGCTTTTTCCGAAGCCATTCTTTTCACCATTACTTCTGGCTTGGAATTGTACAAAACGTTTCCGTCTTTCATTATTTTATCAATGAAAAGCGGTTTTACCATTTTGCCTTTGTTCGCAACACCATTGTAAAATGTCACCAATTGCAACAGCGGAAAGCTCGATGAATAACCATATCCTAATGAAGCCAAAGTTGCTTTGTTCCATCTTTTGCTTTGAGGCGTTTGGATGGATGGTTTTGCAATTCCTGGCAATTCGATTTGCATTTTATCGAACATTTTCCAGCGTTTCAGATGGTTCAGAAAAACTTCTGGTTTGTCACCATAATGTTGCGTAATGATTTTCGCTGCGCCAACGTTGCTGGATTTCGCCAAAACATCACTCACATCATAAGTTCCACCGCCGTGACCATCTGTAATTCTTTGACCCGCGTAGGTCCAAATGCCGTTTCCAATGTTGACTTTCGTATTTTCATCTATGAAACCATCGTCCATCGCCGCCAAAAGTGAGACAGTTTTGAAGGTAGAACCTGGTTCCTGAGCGTCTTTCACTGCATAGTTGTAAGCATCAACATAGATTCCTGGTTCGGTTCTTCTAAGGTTGACCATCGCTCGGATTTTCCCGGTCTCCACTTCCATCACCACCACACAACCGTGGTCTGCATCGAATTTCACCAGTTGATTTTCCAAAGCCGAATGCGCAATATCCTGAATCCTCAAATCCAAAGTCGTGTAAACATCCTGACCATCAACAGGCTCTTGAACTTTCCAGTAATCGATTGGCTTCCATTGAGATGAGTTGATTCTTTGCTCCAAACGGGTTCCATCAATCCCAGTCAAGAATTTGCTGAATGCACCTTCGAGACCAGACTTTGATTCGCCATTGTCCATTCCAATCGTTCCAGCGCCAATCTGCGAAGTTGCCAACTCTCTTCGGAAGTTTCTTTGAATAATGAAACCGCCCTTATTTTTTCCTTTGATGAAAATCGGAAAGTTTCTGATTCTATCATATTCGTCGAAGTCAAGGCCTTTTGCCAAGAGATAATATTGGTTGTTCTTTTTGTTCTGAGCATCCAATTTTGCTCTGAAATAACTTCTCGGCTTGTCGAACATTTTGCTGAGAGAATCCGTCAATGCTACAATATTATTGGAATAAATTGTATCTCTCATCGATTTGAAATCGAGATAAACATCGTAACGCATTACCGTCGTTGCCAAGATGGAACCGTCTGATGCGTAGAGATTTCCACGCGCCGCTTTTAAAGTGGCTTCGCGGTAGTTTTTGCTGATGTAATTATCTTCAAACTCTTGCACATTGGTATTCTGAAGAACCAAAATTCTCCCTAGAAAAATCACAAACAAAACGAAGGCCCCTAAAACAAAAAGGTAGCCCCACTTGAGTGCATTGGACCGTTTCTTTTCGTAATCGTTATTCTGATTTATCATTTGTGCTGTCTAGTTTTATCAATAATTTGGTTGGATGACTGTCCAAACTCACCAGTGAATCCTGAACCATTTCTTTTCCCAGCTCCGATTCCATTCTAATTTTTATCAGTCGGCTTTGTGCGTAGGCATTTCGCGACTTGTATTCTTCTGTTTCTTCTTTTAGTTTGTTGACGTGCTCAATTTTCGTGTTGACCAAATGATTGCTGTAAATCATCACCATCAGCAATCCGAAAATGAACAGGAAATATTTGTAATGCGCTTTTACCTCATCACGGTTAAGGAAATTCCCTTTTATGATGTCCATAAAAGTGAGTCTCTTCTGTTTGTTTTGAGTTAATTTTGCCATTTTTTGGTTGTTTGTTGTCGGTTGACAGTCGATAGATTTAGAATTTCTCCAACAACTATCAACTAAAAACCATCAACTATAATTTCGTTCCTATTCTCATTTTTGCGCTTCGTGCGCGTGAGTTTTCTTCTATTTCTTTATCGTCTGGGATGATTGCTTTTGTCTTTAACAATTCAAAAGTTTTCTTGTAATTCCCATAAATATCTCTTGCCGGTTCACCTTCGAACATCCCGTTTTTCAGGAAACGTTTTACTAATCTGTCTTCCAAAGAATGGTAAGAAATCATTACCAATCGGCCTTCCGGCTTCAAAACTTTGTAAGACTGAACTAATAATTCCTTCAACACTTCCAATTCCTGATTGACCTCAATTCTGATTGCCTGAAAAATCTGAGCGAAAAATTTATTTTGTTTGAAAGCTGGGATGTAACTGAAAAGTGATTTCAATTCATCCGTTGTGTTGATTTTTTTTGCCTTTCTGTGATGAACGATTTCTCTGGCCAACTTTCTGGATTCTCTTAATTCTCCATAATTATATAATACATTAGCCAAATCTTCCTCTTCATATTCATTGATGATTTTCTTTGCATCAAGTCCTTGCATCACATTCATTCTCATATCGAGAGGCGCGTTGCTTCTGATAGAAAATCCACGTTCTGCCTCATCAAACTGATGGGAGGAAACACCCAAATCCGCCAAAATCCCATCAACGCCAGTCACGCCATAAGCCAACAACGAATTCTCCAAAAACCTGAAATTCTGATTAATCAAAGTGAATCTCGGGTCGTCAATCGTATTCTTCAAAGCATCCAAATCCTGGTCGAAAGCGTACAATTTCCCTTTGTCCGAAAGTCGGCTGAGAATCTCACGGGAATGTCCGCCACCACCGAAAGTGCAGTCCACGTAGATGCCGTCCGGATTGGTTACCAGACCATCTACACTTTGTTTCAGCAAGACTGGATTATGATACATATTTTTTATAATTGATAAATGATGAGTGATAAATGATATTTTGACTCTCTTAGTCTCTTGTCTTTTAGTCTGCTGTCTCTCCCGAATCAAGGTTTCCCATTACGTCTTCTGCGAGGTTTGCGAAATCAATTTCACTTACTGCGATGACCTGTTCGTAAGATTCTTTGTCCCAAATCTCGAAGAGTTCGCCAGCACTTGTGATGACGATTTCCTTGTTGAGGTTGGCAAACTGCGTCAAATCTTTGCTGATTTGCAGACGACCGACGTTGTCCATTTCCACGGTTTTCACACCGGCGGTAAACATTCTGATGAAATCCGCATTTTTCTTGACGAACCGATTGAGTGCATTTATCTTTACCATCAATCTGTCCCAAGGTTCCATCGGGTAAACTTCCAGACATTTTTGAAACACCGAACGCTTGACGATAAATGGCTCATCTGCAAAGTGTTCCATCTGCTTCGTAAGCGAAGCAGGCAGTTTGATGCGCCCTTTGTCATCTATTTTGCACTCGTATGTTCCAATGAAGTTTTTCATTTGGAGCAAATTTATATAAATTTCTACCACATTTTACCACTTTTGCCCACAATTGTACTTAATGTTTATAACTTTTTGGTTTCAGGGCATTCTTGGCTAATGATTTGATTTAAAATCGATTAAAAAGAAATATTGAGAAATCCTTTATCATAAAGGCTTTTCTTTGAGTGGTTTAAAAAAATCGGTTTAAAATTGTCCATTATTTAAAATCATTCTAAACCCAAAATCAAATCCATATATTTGTTATATGAAATCGCCGTACTTCAAAAATGAAAATACCGATGGATAAAAAAGCGATTGCATCTGACCTTTAAAAATCAATAAGTTTCTTCATATGAATTATTTAGAAGCGCTTAACTGGCGATATTCCGTAAAAAGATTTAACGGAAAAAAGATTTCCTCCGAAAAACTGAACAATATTTTGGAAGCTGGAAGATTGTCAGTCAGCTCACAAGGACTTCAACCCTATCATCTTTTGGTGGTGGAGAATGATGAGACGATTCAGAAATTGATTCCGGCATTTTACAATCCATCGCAGATTTCGACTTGCTCTCATTTGATTGCTTTGGTTTCAAAGACCAATATCAATAAGGAATATGTTGATAATTATTTTAGTCATATTATTAATGAACGAGGCGTGACTTTGGAACAATTGGTGGCTTTTAGGAATAATATCAATTCCCAATTGGAAAATCAAACTTCGCAGGAAATGGAAAGTTGGTCAGAGAAACAGAGTTACATAGTTCTTGGTTCTTTGATAATGGCTTCGGCACAGGAAAATATCGACAGTTGCCCGATGGAAGGTTTCAGACAAGACATTTTGGAAGACGTTTTGAAAATCGATAAAGAAAGTGAGAAAATCGCGGTAGTTCTGACTTTAGGTTACAGAGCTGAGGATGATAATTTCCAAAACTTCAAAAAAGTAAGAAAACCTGCGGATAAGTTCATCAAATTCTTATAACTTTATTCCTTTGAATTTCCTCAGATATTTTTGAGGGCAGTAATTATTATTTATGATAAAAACAGACGTTCTCGTAATCGGTTCCGGAATCTCAGGCCTTTCTTACGCCATCAAAATCTCCGAACAATTGCCAGACACCAAAATCATCATCGTGACAAAAGGCAATGAGGATGAGAGCAATACAAAATATGCGCAAGGCGGATTGGCCGTTGTCACAGATTTTTCCAAAGATAATTTTCAAAAACATATAGACGACACGTTGCGAGCCGGCGATTACATCAACGACCCGGAAATCGTGAGAATGGTAGTGGAAGAAGCGCCACTCAGATTCAATGAAATTGTGGAATGGGGAGCGAAATTTGACCAAGAAAAAGGTCAATATTCACTTGGACGAGAAGGCGGACACACGGAAAACAGAATCGTGCATCACAAAGACATCACAGGCTTTGAAATTGAAAGAGCACTTTTGGAAACTGTCAACAATTCTCCGAATATCGAAATGTTGGCGCATCATTACGTCATCGATTTGATTACGCAACACCACGTTCCAAATAAAAAGTTCGAAAAGGAAAACCTCGATTGTTACGGCGCTTACGTCCTTGATGAGAAAAATAAGAAAATCAAAAAAATCACTGCGAAAATCACTTTGGTAGCAACCGGAGGCGCAGGTCACGTTTATAAGAATACGACCAATCCAATCATCGCAACCGGAGACGGAATTGCCTTTGTTCACAGAGCGCACGGCAAAGTTTCGAATATGCAGTATTATCAGTTTCATCCAACGGCGATGTACTCCAAACGTGACGGAATGTTGTTTTTGATTTCTGAAGCCGTTCGTGGCGATGGCGCAAAATTGAGAACAAAATCCGGAAAACCTTTTATGCAAAAGTATGATGAACGAGAGGAATTGGCTTCCCGTGACATCGTTGCAAGAGGCATTGACAATGAACTGAAAATCAGCGGAGACGATTACGTTGGTCTGGATTGCCGAGAAATGGACAAGGAAAAATTCATCCATCATTTCCCTAATATTTACAAAAAATGTATGGATGAAGGCATCGACCCAATGAAAGAGCTGATTCCAGTGGTTCCGGCTTGTCATTACTTAATGGGCGGAATTGATACGGATAAAAACGGACAATCATCCATCAAAAATCTTTTTGCCGTTGGAGAATGTACCAATTCTGGGCTTCACGGCGCCAATCGTTTGGCTTCGAATTCTTTATTAGAAGGTTTGGTTTTTGGCCACAACGCGGCGATGAAAACTGTGGAACTTTTGAAAGAAAATGATTTCAACTTCGATGACCTGAAAGCTGTTCCGGAATGGAATGAAGAAGGAATGAAAATGATGGACGAAATGGTTCTCGTGACCTACCTTAGAAAACAACTTCAGGAAATGATGAGCGATTTGGTTGCGATTGTGAGAAGCAATGCGAGATTGGAATTGGCCAAGAAAAAACAGCGCGAAATCTACGAAGCGGTGACGGAACTTTATAATTATTCCATCCTTTCGCCACAACTTTCAGAATTGAGGAATCTGGTGAATATTTCTTATTTGATTATCAAGCAATCACTAGAAATGAAAGAGAATAAAGGTGCTTTTTACAATAAGGATTTGGCTACGAAACCGCTTTTGATTAATGAGTAATTGAAATATGCTTAAGGAAAACAATGAACAATACTTCCGTTGGATTTCAGACTTGAAACAGAAAATCCAGCAAAGTCAAATCAAAGCGGCCATTCAGGTAAATTCTGCTTTGATAGAGATGTATTGGGATTTGGGAAAGGAAATCTCGGAAAGGAGTTTTGAGAATACTTATGGTTCGGGATTTTTCAAGCAATTGAGTAATGATTTGAGAAATGAATTTCCTGAGATTAAAGGTTTTTCCTCATCCAATTTAAGGTACTTTGAAATATTTTATACTTTTTATAATCAAGAAGTTATAAATCTCCACCAAGTTGGTGGAATATTTACAGAGGAAGAAAAAAGTCAACAAGTTGTTGGCGAATTCAATGAAAACAGTGAAAGCGCAATTCTCCACCAAGTCGCTGGAAAATTCGAGAAAACTTCAAATCTCCACCAACTTGGTGGAGAATCCATTCAAAAACTTTTTTTAATTCCGTGGAGGCATCACGTTGAGATTTTTACGAAATGTAAAAACGTAACTGAAGCTTTATTTTACATTAATAAAACCATAGAAAACGGTTGGAGCAGAGCGGTTCTGTTGAATATGATTTCGGGAAACCTCTACCAATCTCAAGGAAAAGCGATTACCAATTTTTCTAAAACCCTTCCCGACTACGATAGCGAACTCGTAAAGCAAACTTTGAAAGACCCTTATATTTTCGATTTCCTTAATATAAGTGAAAACTTCAAAGAGCGGGAATTGGAAAATGCTTTGATTGATAATATCCAGAAATTCTTAATTGAATTGGGCAATGGATTTGCATTTGTTGGGAAGCAAGTAGAAATGAAAGTTGGGAATCAAAGTTTTTTCTTAGATTTACTTTTCTATCATATTAAACTAAAAAGATACGTTGTCATTGAACTAAAATCTGGAGAGTTCGAGCCGGAGCACGCAGGAAAACTCAATTTTTATGTGACGTCTGTCGATAAGCAATTGCGTGACGAAAATGATAATGCAACGGTCGGACTGATTATTTGTAAAACGAAAGACGACATCATTGCAGAATATTCTTTGACCGATTTGCACAAACCTTTGGGAATCTCTTCCTATGAATTAAGAAAAATCTTACCAGATAACTTTAAATCTTCCCTGCCAAGCATCGAAGAAATTGAAAATGAACTTAATAAAAACATCAACACAAAATGAAAAGACCAGCATACGCCAGCGATAAAGTTTTAAAGGAATTCATCAGAACCGCTCTGGAAGAAGACATCCAAAACGGCGACCACTCTACACTTTCCACCATTCCGAAAGATTTGGAGCAGAAAGCGCAACTTATAGTCAAAGAAAATTGCATTCTGGCTGGAGTGGAATTGGCGGAAATTATTTTTAAAAACTTTGATAAGAATTTGAAAGTTGAGGTTTTCATCAAAGATGGAGAATCTGCGAAAAAAGGTGATATCGCTTTCATCGTAACTGGAAAGGCAAGGTCAATTCTATCAACAGAAAGATTGGTTCTGAATTGTATGCAAAGAATGAGTGGAATCGCAACAATGACGCACGATTGGGATTCCCGATTAATAGGAACCAAAACAAAACTTCTCGATACCAGAAAAACGACACCGAATTTCCGGGTCTGCGAAAAATGGGCCGTCGTCATCGGTGGTGGAACCAATCATAGATATGGACTTTATGATATGATAATGCTAAAAGACAATCACGTCGATTATAACGGAAGCATCACCAACGCTGTTAAAATGGCGAAAGATTATGTCAAAAAAAACAAGCTGAAACTTAAAATTGAAGTCGAAACCAGAAATCTAATAGAAGTAAAAGAAGCTGTAAAATCCGGCGCTGACAGGATAATGTTTGACAATATGCCAGTCGAAATGATGGCTGAAGCCGTTAAAATCGTTAATGGAAAAACAGAAACCGAAGCTTCGGGGGGAATTACACGTGATGTGTTAAATTCGGTGGCGAAAACTGGGGTAGATTTTATCTCAGCGGGTGCTTTAACTCATTCTTCGAGCAATATCGACCTGAGTCTCAAGGCATTAAAAATTTAACACTATATTAACAGAACCTATTGATTTTTTTAAGACTTTTGCGGCATAAATCTTAAAGAAATGAAAAAGACTCTAATCGTTGCAATTTTACTTGCCGGTTTTTTCACTGCTTCTGCACAGGTTACTACCAGTAGTGTACAAGGTGTATTTGCAAATGCATCCGGCGGAACAGTAAAAGCAACCCACGTGCCTACAGGAACTGTTTACACAGGAACAGTTAATTCTTCAGGAAGTTTTACGATTTCGAACATGCGTGTTGGTGGTCCTTATACAATTGAGATCACGAAAGGTTCCGAGAAACCAATGATCTACGACGATGTTTACCTAGAATTAGGTCAACCTTTTGTTTTGAATGCTAATGCAAAAGATGGCGTTAAAACAACTGACATCGGAGAAGTGATCATTACTGGAACTGCAAAAACCAACACCAACAAGAGTGGTGCAGGTACCAACGTTGGACAAAAACAAATCCAGGAATTACCGCAAACATCTCGAAGCATCACAGAATTTACAAGACTTACACCTCAGGCAAATGGTAACTCATTTGCTGGTAGAGATGCGAGATACAACAACTTGCAGATTGATGGTGCCAACTTCAACAATGGATTTGGTTTGAGTTCAAACCCTATTCCTGGAGGTGGAGCTGTGCAACCAATTTCTTTGGATGCGATCCAAGAGATCTCTGTGAACATTGCACCTTTTGATATTACGCAGTCTGGTTTTACAGGAGCAGGTATCAATGCGGTAACAAAATCTGGTACCAACAAATTCCATGGTTCACTTTACGGTTATTACACTGGTAAGGAATTGACAGGTTGGAAAATCAATGGGGATAGATTAGAGCAAGTTTCTGGTGTGAAAATGACCAATGGTCTTACAGTAGGTGGACCAATTATCAAAAATAAATTATTCTTCTTCTTAAGTGCAGAAAGAGAGATTGCAACTGGTGCAAATGCTTCTGGTGCTAACCTTTGGAAAGCATCTCAGAACGGTGTTGCCGATGCTGCAAATAATATTACAAGAGTTAAAGAATCTGATCTAATTGCTGTGAGAAATCACTTGATTAATGTTTGGGGATATGACCCAGGAAGATATCAGGGGTATGCTGACGAAGCAGAACAAAAAGGTGATAAAATCCTAGCAAGAATCGACTGGAACATCAGTGATAAACACAAATTTGCTGTTCGCTACAACTATATGAAAGCGAATTCTATGCAAATTGCAAACGGAAATTCTGGTCCACAGCCAAGATCTGCTTTCAACCGTGTATCTGCGAACTCTATGACGTTTGAGAATGGTAACTATGGATTTGAAAATATCGTACAGTCTATCACTGCCGAGTTAAACTCAACTTTCAGTAGCAAACTTTCGAATAAATTCTTATTCACTTACTCTCAAATTCAGGATACAAGATCTACTCCTTCAGAAACATTATTCCCATTTGTTGATATTTGGGATGGTTCTACAACCGGAGGGAACTATATGAGTTTTGGAACTGAGTTGTTCTCTTATAAAAATGATGTAATCAACAACAACTACTCATTTACCAACAACCTTACTTACACAGCAGGAAAACACACAATTACTGGTGGAGCTGCTTTTGAAATTCAGAAATTCGGAAACTCATACACTCGTATGGGAACTGGATATTACAGATACAAATCTGTTGAAGATTTCTTATTAACAGGAACGCCTAACGAGGTTGCTCCAATTATGTACGGTTTAACATATCCTTACGCAGGACAAGAAACTTATGCTAGAGTTAATTTTGGACTAGCTTCAGCATATGTTCAAGATAAATTTAATGTGAGCGAGAAATTCAACTTCACCGTAGGTTTGAGAGCAGAGTTGCCATTGTACCTTAATGATTTGACGCCAAATCCATCTATCGACGCACTTACATTATTAGATGCTAAAGGAAATCCTAAGAATTATTCTTCTGGAGAATGGCCAAACTCAAAAGTAATGTTATCTCCTAGAGTTGGATTCAACTATGACGTTGCAGGAGACAGAAGTTTGATCATCCGTGGAGGAAGTGGTATTTTCACAGGACGTGTTCCTTTTGTATGGTTGACCAATATGCCAACAGGTGCCGGTGTACTGCAAAACACAATCGAACCAAATGGTTACGCAGCAGCAGCGCCATGGATTGGTCAGATTCGTTTTCAAACAGACCCTTACCACTACGTAAACAATCCTATCTATTACACTGCTAATAACGGAGCTCAGGTAACACCATTCATCTCTTCGCCAGCTGGAGGTGCGCCTTCTTCTTTCTCTTTGGTTGATCAGAATTTTAAAATGCCTTCTGTATGGAGATCAAGCTTAGGTATTGATTACAAAATTCCAAATTCAAAGGTGACATTCATCTCAGATTTCCTTTATACAAGAGATGTTAACTCTATCTTCCAGTTTGGAGCTAACAGAAAAGCTTCTACGCAGAGAATGACTTATGCAGACAGAGCTTATTATCCAGATGCAGCTTCATATCAGTACAACCCAGCCCTTGGTGCAAACAATGCTTATGTATTGACAAACACAGATAAAAAAGGATACTCATTCTCAGCAACTGGTGGATTCAACATCGCTCCTTGGAATGGTCTTTCTGGATCTGTTTTCTATACTTATTCACAAGCGAAAGAAGTATCAGCAAATGCTGGATCTAGTGCATCATCAGCTTGGGGAGGTTCGCCAACTATTGATTCTCCGAATGAAGAGATACTTCAATTATCCAACTATGCACTTCCGCACAGAGTGGTTGCAAATATTTCTTATAATATCAAGAATACAACAATTGGTATTTACTATTCTGGCTCTAGCCAAGGTAGATTCTCTTATTACTATTCCAATGACGTGAATGGTGATGGTATTGCAAATGACTTGATGTACATCCCAACTGTAGCACAAGGTGTAAAATTTGTTGACATCGTAGCAAGTGGACAAGTTCAATACACTGCTGCTCAACAGCAACAAGCTTTTGACCAGTTCATTGCAGATAATGGTCTTGAAAAATACAGAGGTCAGATTCTTCCAAGAAATGGATTCTTACTACCTTGGACAAACAGAGTTGACGTTCGTCTAAGCCAAACATTATTCAACAATATGGCTACAAAAGGAGATAAAGTTCAGATTACTTTAGATATCATCAACATTGGTAACTTGATTAATTCTGATTGGGGAATTCAGGACAATATGGTTAGTTCTTACGGAGCAGCTGTACTGGCAAAATCTGGAACAGCCGCATCTCCTGATCCAAACTTCACAATGTTACGTGATAATAATGAACTTCTTAAGAAACCTTACAGACCAGCTAGTTCTACATTTACTACTTGGAACATGATGTTAGGATTTAAATATTCTTTCTAAGTTTTTTAGATCATATTAAAAACCACAAAATCCCGGCTATCTGTCGGGATTTTTTTATCTTTGTCAATCAAAAATCTGAATATGGAAGTTTACAACATTCTTTTGCACGCTCACAAAGGTTTCGCTTATCTGGAACTTGCTTTGGTAGCTGCATTTTTAATTCTTCTGCTCGTGACAATGTTTGGTTACAGCGGCAATATTTCAAAAGCTTTACGCAAAGTGACATTGTTTACAATGATCTTCTTTCACGTTCAGTTTTTGCTCGGTATCATTATGCTGATCACCAACATTACAAAAGGTTTGGACATGGGCGCCGTGATGAAAAACGCTGACCTGAGATTCACGTATGTAGAACACCCTTTTTCTATGTTGATCGCAGCAGTACTGATGACCATCATCAACAAAAAATTAAAAACAGCCGACAAATTAACCATTAGACTGATGTCTTTAGGATTTGTGGCCATCGCACTTTTCGTGTTCGCTTTCCCTTGGGCAAGAGTATTCGGATAAAATATTATTAACAATTTTAATTAATTTAAAACAATGAAAGTAGCTGTAGTAGGCGCAACCGGAATGGTTGGACAAGTTATGCTGAGAGTTTTGGAAGAGAGAAATCTTCCTATCACCGAATTAATTCCTGTAGCATCAGAGAGATCTGTTGGTAACAAAGTCAAGTTCAAGGACAAGGAATTCACTATCGTTAGCATGGACGACGCTATTGCAGTCAAACCCGAGATCGCCATCTTTTCTGCTGGTGGTGATACTTCATTGGAATTTGCTCCTAAGTTTGCGGAAGTGGGAACAGTTGTGATTGATAATTCTTCAGCTTGGAGAATGGATCCCACCAAGAAATTGGTAGTTCCGGAAATCAACGCGAACGTCTTGACTAAGGAAGACAAGATCATCGCCAATCCAAATTGTTCTACAATCCAATTGGTAATGGTGCTTCACCCTTTGAATATTAAATATGATATCAAAAGAGTTGTAGTTTCCACTTATCAATCCGTTACAGGAACAGGAAAAGCTGCCGTAGATCAATTAAATTCTGAGATTAAAGGCGAAAGTCCTGAGAAAGTGTATCCTTATCAGATCTTCAAAAATGCTTTGCCTCATTGTGATGTTTTTTCTGATGACGATTACACGAAAGAAGAGATTAAATTGATGAAGGAGCCTAAGAAAATTTTGGGCGACGATACTTTCAATTTGACAGCAACAGCCGTAAGAGTTCCCGTACAAGGTGGACACTCCGAAAGCGTAAACATCGAATTCGAAAATGAATTTGATCTTGATGAAGTCAGAAAAATACTTTCTGAAACACCGGGCGTTACACTCCAGGACGATGTGAAAAACAACCACTACCCGATGCCTTTATATTCCGAAGGAAAAGATGATGTTTTTGTAGGAAGAATCCGCCGAGATCTCTCCCAGCCGAAAACCCTCAACCTCTGGATTGTGGCAGACAATCTCCGAAAAGGCGCTGCTACAAATGCAGTTCAGATCGCAGAATATCTGGTAGCAAACAACTTAGTTTAAACTAACAAAAATCAAAGAATCTTCGAAAACCTCGAAGATTCTTTTTTTAGCAATGGAAAACAGCAAAGAACAAAATTCCAGTATCGCATTTCAGAAGTGGATCGCAGCGGTTGGAATTATCCTTTTTATCGGTAAAATTATTGCGTGGAAACTGACGAACTCCGATTCTGTTTTCTCTGATGCAATGGAAAGTATTGTGAATGTCATCAGTGCATTTATGGGACTTTATGCCTTGTACCTTGGCGGGAAACCGCGGGATGAAAATCACCCGTATGGTCATGGAAAAGTTGAATTCGTGACCTCAGCCATAGAGGGTTCTTTAATTAGCATTGCTGGATTAATGATCATCTATGAAGGTACAAATAGTTTGCTGTCTGATAAAGTGCTCAACAAACTCGATTGGGGAATTTGGATTATTGCAGCAACTGCTGTTGCCAATTATGTCTTAGGCTATATCTCTATACGCAAAGGAATAGCGGAAAATTCTATTGTCTTAATATCTTCCGGCAAACACCTTCAATCTGACACTTTTTCTACATTAGGCGTTGTTGCCAGTTTGGTTTTGGTATATTTTACAAAGTTGATCTGGATAGATTCTGTTGTGGCTTTAGGCTTAGGAATCTACATTATTACAATCGGTTATAAGATTATCAGGCAATCGTTAAGTGGAATAATGGACGAGGCAGATCCTGCTATGCTGGGCAGATTGGCTGAGTTCCTAAATGAAAACCGGAAACCGGAATGGATCGATGTTCATAACATGAAGATCCAGCAATTTGGCAGCCGACTTCACATCGATGCACATATCACGTTGCCCTGGTATTTTGAATTGAGGACAGCGCACAACGAGATGGAAACTATGATCAAGGAAATTGCTGAAAATACAGATAGAACTGTAGAATTCAATTTCCATATGGACGACTGTAAACCACTTTCCTGTGCAATCTGTCAAATCGAAAATTGCCCTGTAAGACAACACAGATTTGTAAAAAAAATAGAATGGAACGGCGAAAATATTTCTCAGCCGGATAAACACACAGTTGAAAATTAATTAAGCTCTGTAATCTTTTTCCTGTAATAAAAGATAGGAACAATCAGTAGCAGGGTCAATGGCTGAATGACAAAGCGTCTGATATAAAATGAAAACAGATAGCCGAACTGAAACTTATCGTAGATGCACAAAAGGTAGATCGGGAACACGATCACAAAGATTAAAGTTATCAGTATTAGAGCTTGCTTTGTCCATTCTTTTTTTAAAAATAAAAAATGGATGATTAAAACGGAGAATAAAGTTGTCAGCACAAATCTGAAAAGATAAGAGATGATTAATTTCCCCCAATGAAAATCTGGCATAACAGCATTTTGGTCTGCAGATCTGAAGAACGCAAGAAATGGGTCATAAAAAATACCATCTTCTAATACCCGGATACCAATTAATCCCAGAACGCCTGTAAAAATCCAAAAATATCTAAGCGCATTGTGAAGCACTGAGACATTCCAAGTTGATTTGAAAATAACCATTTTACAAAAATTTAATAATTACTAAAAATCAATTCGTATTATTCTAACTGTATCAGCTGAATAAAACAAAAAGAACAATTTCTTAAAAGCGTAAATTTTTTATAAAATAAATCTTGGAATTCTGGATTCGGAATGATTCAAAAATTGGACATAGAAAGTCCATGAGGTGGAAATAAATTTATTTTTCATTTGTCTATGTGTGTGTTAGGTGGCAAAATTACAAAATAAAAGAAATACTAAAGTTTATTTTCTCTTAAAAAAAAATAATTTTTGTTAATTAAAACAAAAGACGAAATAATCGCTATTTCGTCTTTTGTAATTTTTATTGGTATTTTTTATTTTGATTCAGCTGCGGTTGACTCAACTTTTCTTTTTTTAAGTGCAAAAAATTGAATCCAAACGAGCCAGAGAATAATCACACCACCGTAGATGATTGCAGGAAAAATATAATCGTGACCAACTTTCTCGTACTTGGGATATTTGAGGTAGATAATATTCAGCAATGCGATTCTGGAAACGTTGAGAATGTGAAGAATAACTAGTCCTCCAAGAACAAACAAAAAGGTTTTGGCACCTTTATAAAAAGCAAAAATGAATGAGGAGAAAAGAATCGCCACGGATATCACATTGCAACCTTCTACCATCCTTGTTGTGAATTTCCCATTTGTTTGGAAAAGGATACTATGAAGCTTCAGATGGTCAACCAGAACAGTCGGATATCCTAACATATCCTGTAGAGAAGCCACTTGTACACCAACCCATCTTGTAAATGGATCAACCACATCGTTTTCATAACTGTTGAGGTAAAACTGATACAGCAACACGAAAACAATATATATTATTACGAATCGTAATAAAATCTTTAGAACCGGTAAAAAATCTTTCATCGATGCAAAATTACAATTTTTCATCTTTCAAATTCTATTATTAATTAACTTTGTCATATGCAGGAACATCAGGATTTTTTCGAGGATTTTTTAGGACACAAAACTGATTCTTTTACCACTCTTCCGCAAAGTGGATCATCCAGAATCAATCACATCGCTTCTTTCGAAGAGAAAAAGTACGTGGTCACATACAATGAAAACGCTCTTGAGAATGAAGCTTTTTTCTACTTTTCAAATTTGTTTGATGTATTGAATCTCAATACACCAAAGGTTTTGTTGATTAATGAAGAAAGAAACTTGTACGTTCAGGAATTCCTAGGGAATCAAACATTGTCAGAAGTGATTGCACAAGAAGGTTTATCCGGACGTGTAAAAGATCTGGTACAGAAAAGTTTGAAAGCGCTTTTTGAATTGCAAAGCAAGACATTGGGAAAGGTAGATTTCCGCAATAGCTTTGAATATGAAAGTTATGATGACCTGCCAATTACACACGATCTTTATTATTTTAAGAATTTCTTGATCGATGTTCTGGAAATCGAATATCATAAATCGACGCTGTTGAAAGAATTCAGGAAAATATCTGAAATCATTCAGAAGTTGGAGCCCAAGGTTTTGATGATCCGTGATTTCCAATCCAGGAATATTTTGGTGAATGAGAATGATGAGGTTTTCTTCATTGATTATCAGTCTGCGATGGAAGGACCGGCTGGTTACGATGTGATCTCCTTTCTTTATCAAGCGAAAGCAAATTTCCCAACTGATTTTAAGGAAGAAATGCTGGATTATTATTTAGCATTCTGGGAAAATGAGGCTGACAGAGGAGCTTTGAAGGAATCTTTCAATTGGATGAAGATGATGCGTTTTCTGCAGGTTTTGGGTGCTTATGGATTCCGTGGCTTGATCCAGAGAAAATCGCACTTTTTGGCCAGTCTTTTCCAGGGTATTGAGAATATTTCTGAGCTGAATCAAACCTGGAATCAGATTTCCCAAAACTTCCCGGAGTTGTACTTTCTAATTCTGAGATTGAAAAGTCCAGAAGTACAATCCAAAATCGAGGATTTGATCATTGATTAAAATGCTGTATGATCATAAAATTCTTTTTTTTTAATTTCATTGATGTAAACAAGTTCATTGATAGATTTTTTTTAGTTCGAAGGAATGACAAAAGGAGAATTAATTTACTTATTTTAATTGAAGTTGAAATCCCTAGCCCCGATTGCAGCGGTTACCCCACAGCAGGCGTTGGGAAAAGCGATGGCGCGAGGAGTAATAGCGGAAAGCGGGAAATAGCTCCTAAAATAATGAGTTGGAGTGTTTAAGCATTTGAGAGTTTTACAATTCTTTTTAAGTTTATAAAATAAAAAACCTCAGAAATGGATTCTGAGGTTTTTTCTGAATATTTTCAGTCTCTCTAATTATTTAATACACTTAATCTGTCTTCTCTTACAACTCGCTTAGCGAATCTGAATTTTGGTCCCCAATAGTTGTCATCCAATGATGAAACCATCACGCCTTTTGATGTTGCTGCGTGGATGAATTTGATCTGTCCGTCTGCCGTAACCTCTTCTACGATCCCAACGTGTGAGATTCTTCTTCCATGTGAGAAGAATACCAAATCTCCTTTTTGTAATTCGCTTCTGTCTACAGAATCGCCTTCTTGTGACTGGTCTGCTGCAACTCTCGGAAGATCCATGCCAGCTGCTGCTCCAAATACGGACAACACGAATGCTGAACAATCTATTCCGCTTCTGGAAGTCCCTCCGTATCTGTAAGGAGTTCCTAGGTAACTTTCAGCTTCGGATAAGATGTTATCGATGGTGTTGCTGTGTCTGATGGCATTTTCAATGGCCGATCTTTTGATCACGTCGTTCGTATTAGCGATTGCTGCTAAGACTTGTTGACCTTTGTTGTTGTTAGAATTATTAGTAACTGCTTTAACATTTACGGATGCAAACTTGGCATCGCTTTTGTATGTTTGTGTATTAGAAACCACATAGTTGGAAACGCAAGATTGCAGTGAAAAGAATGTGGCTACAAATAAGAAATAAACTAGAACTCTTTTCTTCATATATATTTAATTATTTGTTAAACTTGTAATGGTTTTTTGTGATTGCATAGCAAATTTAGCCATTACCATCGGAAGGGTCTCCCAATTCAAACTGGGCAACCGTCGGTTTAACATATTTTAACAGTCTTACGCAGAATGTTAAAGAAAAACAAAGCGCAAAGCCTTTATTTAGACTTTGCGCTTTTATTTTTAGTTAAGATACTTTAACGTTTTCGAGTTTGTCTATCTCGTAAATAACAATTCTCTATACTTGGTCATTGGCCAAAGTTCATCATCCACCATCATTTCCAACGCGTCAGAAGCGTCTCTGATGTTGTCGAAAAGAGGCTTCACAACGTTGCAATATTCTTCGGCTTGCTCCTGACCTCCTGCAGTGTTTTTAGCTTTTTCTTTTGCTGAAAGTAATGAATCAACACCAAGTTTGATTTGAGAAACATTGCCAGAAATATCAGAGATCAAACTCAATTGCTCTTTTGCTAAAGTTTTGAATTCTTTCTCGCTGAAGATCTCTTTCAATCCTTTAACGTTCTCGATCAATCTATTTTGATAGTTAAGGGCTGCTGGAATGATGTGGTTTCTTGCGATGTCTGCCAAAACTCTAGCTTCGATATCGATCACAGTAGAATATTTCTCCAATTTGATCTCGTTTCTAGCTTCGAACTCTCTGTGAGAATAGATTCCTAATTCTTCATAAAGATCAACGAATTTTTTCTCCATCTCCTGCTTCAAAGCTTCAGGCGTTGTTTTAAGATTGTTCAAGCCTCTTTTCTTAGCTTCTTGTGCCCAGTCGTCAGAATAACCATCACCTTCGAACATAATGCTCTTGGATTGCTTGATGTATTCTCTAAGGATATTGAAAATCGCCTCATCTTTCTTAAGACCAGTCTCGATCAAAGCATCCACTTCAGTTTTGAAAGTTCTCAATTGTTTTGCAGCGATCACGTTCATTACAGTCATTACTTCCGCACAGTTTGCAGATGAGCCTACCGCTCTGATCTCGAATTTGTTTCCTGTGAAGGCAAAAGGAGACGTTCTGTTTCTGTCGGTATTATCCAAAAGGATCTCAGGGATTTTACCAACAACATTCAGTTTTAATTCTGTTTTTTCTTCTGGAGATAATTTTCCGTCCGTTACTTTTTCCAATTCCTCAAGAACTCTGAATAACTGACTTCCGATGAAAGCAGAGATAATTGCTGGTGGCGCCTCATTAGCTCCCAATCTGTGATCATTGCTTGCAGATGCGATAGATGCTCTCAACAAATCAGCATAATCGTGAACAGCTTTCAAAGTGTTCACAAAGAAAGTAAGGAACTGAAGATTTTTCTTTGGATTTTTTCCTGGACTTAATAGGTTTTCACCTGTATCTGTTGCCAAAGACCAGTTGTTATGTTTTCCACTTCCGTTGACTCCGGCAAATGGTTTTTCGTGAAATAAAATATGGAAGTGGTGCTTGTGAGCAATTCTTGCCATAATATCCATTAATAATGAATTGTGGTCAACTGCAACGTTCGCTTCTTCAAACATCGGTGCCAACTCGAATTGGTTTGGAGCTACCTCATTGTGTCTTGTAGTTACGGGAATTCCCAACTTCATACATTCGATTTCAAGTTCTTTCATAAAATTAAGAACTCTCGTAGGAATCGAACCAAAATAATGGTCATCTAATTGCTGCCCTTTTGCAGGAGAATGTCCAAGCAAAGTTTTTCCTGTCAAAACCAGATCCGGACGTGACTGGAACAAAGCTGTATCGACCAAGAAATATTCCTGCTCCCAACCAAGTGTTGGAGAAACTTTGGTCACATTTTTATCAAAATAAGCTTTACAAACATCTGTTGCTGCTTCATCAACAGCATTCAACGCTCTTAATAAAGGTGCTTTATAATCTAAAGTTTCACCAGTGTAAGAAATAAAGATAGAAGGAATACAAAGTGTAGTTCCCATAATGAAAGCTGGCGAAGTTGGGTCCCAAGCGGTATAACCTCTCGCTTCAAAAGTATTTCTGATGCCTCCATTCGGGAAAGAAGAAGCATCTGGCTCCTGCTGGATCAACATTCCACCACTGAATCTCTCGATCGCTCTACCACCTTCAATTGGTGTGAAGAAAGAATCGTGTTTCTCTGCAGTGGCTCCTGTCAAAGGCTGAAACCAGTGCGTGTAGTGTGTTACACCTTTTGATAACGCCCAATCTTTCATAGCAACAGCTACCTGATCAGCGATGTGTCTTTGGATTTTTGTTCCTTTTTTAGACGCTTCCATTAGCAGTTGGAAAGCATCTTTTGTAAGATATTCTCTCATTGTTTCTTCAGAGAATACGTTTTGACAAAACAATTCGGATAGTTTTGCAGGAACTTCTACGAAATTATCTCTTCTGTAATTTCTGAAAGGAAGCTCGGCTAAGGCTTTAAATCTTAATGTTGACATAAAATTTTGTTGTTTTAAACGTGGCAAATTTACAAAAAATATAAATTCAAAATAAAATACCCCTTAAAAATTACAGCTGTTTTTATTTGATTTAAATTTTAAATCACAATCCACCCCTTCTAAATTAACACTCATTGAGTTAAAAATAAAAAATACTATGTTTTATTATTGTTATCGAAATATGAATAAAATTTATTTAAGAATCATTTCTCAGTATTAGGTAGAAATATTAATTTTAAGACCAATTGCAGATTTACAAAATACGTAATCAAACAACTGAAAATCAATAAATTAATTATTTAAATTAAATTTCGTAACTTCGCAGACTTTTATAAAAATTTTAATATATGGCAAATTCAAGAGCAAGAGAAACCACAGAGGCTATCGAAAGATTATATGTGTCTATGCGACACTTATTTTACAGAGGATTTTTCAAACCTTCAGGTGTTTCGGGCGAATCATTAAGAAAACTCTTAATGGTCATCAATCCTGAGATCTACGGAAGTATGAGCATTCCCAACAAGATAGAGCTGGACGGTTTACTTTATGTTCTTGACCGTCTTCCGGAAGGCATCGAGGAATGTTCTTTCATTCATTTAACTTCCGACGAAGGTTTTGACAAAGGAAGTTTTGAACCGATCGTTCCGAAGAAAAGACGTAGAAATTGCTACAGAATCGACGAACACCAGATGAACATCGAAGTTCTATTGGGACGTTCCGAGATCTACGATATTTTGACTCACCTTACCTTCTTATATCTGGAAGCTGACAAAATCAGAAACATCGGTTTTGACCTAAGCGAAGATGGAAGACCAAGACGCATCTGGAAAATCATTGAAGAAGTTGCAAAAGGCGAGAAAAAACACAGCCGAAAAGAAAAAGAAGTCGCATTGATCCATCTTTCTTCTTTCTTAGGAAGAACCTTTGATGAAACTCTGAACGCATATAACAGCTTCGGTGATGACAACAATCCAGACCGTTTGTTCAAGATCATCTATTGGTTAGGACAAGTGAGTTTGACCGATTGGAAAGAAGTAAGTGAAAGAGAGATCTATTTTTCATCAATATTACAAGAAAGAGTTGGCCACCACCTTTTCGGAGAGAAATGGGCAAACAAGATCAAGCAGGTTTTGGTAGAGAACAATCTTCATATGCGTCCGCTTCACATCATCAGTGCGAATATGCACTCGGTGAAGAATATGCTTTTTGCCAACGATGCACTAAGTAAAAAAGGAACGAAAGAAGTTGATTACAAACTGTTTGCAGACATTAGTAATAAAAAAGACCTTCAAACCAAAGTTCTAGACCACGCCTTAAAAGAAGGAATGATCTACATCGATGATCACAGCGGAAGTAATATTGATGTTCAAATCATCGACCTTGCTAAGACTGAACTAAAGAATTCGGTTTTCGCGGGACAGAAATTCAAAGGTGACGATGTGATCTTAGTTTTCGATTATGCTTTTGGAGAACAAGCTTTTGAGGTGATGGACGAATTGCTTAGACCTTATGAAGTCAACGGGGAAGTTTATATGATGAAAGTGAAATCCGTTTCAATTATGGGAAAAGCCGGAATCTTGACTGGCGGAAAAGGCGACATTATGATTCCAACTTCTCACATCTTCGAAGGAACGGCAGACAATTATACATTCGAGAATGCTTTGAAGCTGGAAGATTTCCAAGATGATGAAGTGAAAGCTTTTGAAGGACCAATGGTGACCGTTTTGGGCACATCGCTTCAGAACAAAGATATTTTGTCTTACTTTATGACAACTTCCTGGAAAGCAATCGGACTGGAAATGGAAGGCGCGCATTACCAGAAAGCCATTCAGGTAGCGAGCAAAATCCGTCATCACATTTCTCCTGATCTATTCGTGATGTACGCTTATTACGCTTCGGATAATCCTTTGGAAACAGGAAGTACACTATCTTCCGGCGGACTTGGATTGACAGGTGTAAAGCCGACTTATATGATCACTCATAAAATTATCGAGAAAATTCTTGAACAGAAATAAAAATTGAAAGCCTCCAACATCGGAGGCTTTTTTTATATAAAATGTGCAACTGTATAAATGATCAACCCAACCAGACCACCAACAATAGTTCCGTTAATACGAATAAACTGAAGGTCTTTCCCTACTTCCAATTCTAGCTTTCTGCTGAGTTCTTTTCCTTCCCAATTCCCAACAGTTGTGCTGATCAACTCGCCGAAACCTTTGGTGTTTTTCAGAATGTATTTGTAAGCGGTCAATCGCACCCAGCTATCAATTCGGTTTTGGAATTGCTCATCGTTTTGAAGATTGGACACAAACTCGTCCAGATTTTTTTTGATGTAAGATTTGAGTTTGGAATCCTGATCCGTCAATTCTGTTATTAAAGATGATTTTAAAGATTGCCAGATGTCATTGGAATATTGATTCAGTTTTTCGCCTTGCAGAAACTCAGATTTTATGGTTTCAAATTCCGATTCCCACTTTGGTTCTTCTTTCAATTCTTTTGAAAATTCGAAAATCTTGTTTGTGATTTCCGTTCTCAAGGGATGCTTCAAATCCTCTTCCACTTCTCGGAAATAATCACTCAGACCTTTGGTGATCTTTTCTGATATTTTGGAATCCACCGATCTTGGAATGAAGAAGAAACTTTCCCTTTCCACGCGTTCTGTAACCAGTTGCTGATTTTCCAGAATGTAATTTTTGATTTGAGAACTAAGTCCAGTGATCAATCTTTGATGGTCGTTTTTATTAAGGATATATTCGATTCCATTTCCGATGATTGAATTGAGTTTGATCGAATTCGCCATTTCCTCTGCTTTGTTCGTAATGAATTTTACGACGGTCTCATCATCCAATTTATTGATGATATTAATTAAAATCGATGACAATTCATTGATCAAAACAGTTTGATTTCTCTCTTTTGAAAGCCATTCGCCAGCGTAAACCGAAACTTTTAGTTTTTGAATATAAGGTCTGATATTTTGAGGCGAAAGAAAATTTTCAACCACAAAATTTCCAAGGTTATCGCCAATCTTTTCTTTAGAATTCTCGATCAAATTGGTGTGCGGAATTTTGATTCCCAAAGGATAATTGAAAAGCGCTGTCACCGCAAACCAATCTGCCAAAGCCCCAACCATCGCCGCTTCGGAAAAAGCCCGAATGTAACCGATCCAATGCGAAGGATTTTGCTTTTGAAGAATTGTCATTGCCACAAAGACCACTGCCATCAAGATAAATAATCCTGTAGCCAGCATTTTGTGGTTGCGAAGTTGTTGTTTTTTTAAGTCATCATTCATAAGATCAGGAAAAAATCGAAAATCATTCCAAACAAATTTATCGATATTTGAGTAAAATAAATTTATTTTTACATTAAAGTATTTTGCGATGTTGAAAAAGCCTTTGAATATATTTCTTTTAGTAATTGCCGGAATCATCCTGACCATTTACATTTTCGGTTACAATTATCTTTTCAAAGGTGTCAGACTCACTTATCTCAGAGGAGAATCCAGTTCCACAATCGATGACGGACAATATTTCTCATCAAAAAAAATTTCCAGAGGCAACCCAAAACCTTGGCCTGCAGAGATTAATTATAATAAAAAAACTTTGTCACCAGAATTGGAAAAACATCTGAAAGAGACGGAATCGGTTTCCTTCTTGGTGATCCAGCACGGTAAACTTTTGCAGGAGCATTATTGGGATGGATATAAAAAAAACACGGCCAGCAACTCTTTCTCTATGGCAAAAGCAGTGAGTGTTTTGTTACTGGGAAAGGCAATAGATGATGGAAGAATTATGGGAATAAATCAAAAATTTTCTGACTTCTACCCCGACTTTTCTGAAAAAGAATTCGGTAACAATCTCACCTTACAAAATCTTGCCTCGATGGAAGCAGGCCTGGATTGGAAAGAAGATTATAAAGATCCCTTCTCACCCAATGCTGCTGCTTATTATGGATTCTCTTTGGCCGATGTGGTTTTTCCAAAAAAGTTCAAGCAAAATCCTGGAGAAAAATTTGAATACCAAAGTGGCGCAACCCAACTTCTAGGATTTGCTGTTGGCAGAGCCGTGGGAATGCCGCTTGCGTCGTACGCTTCCGCAAAACTCTGGAAGCCACTCGGGATGGAACAAAACGCAGAATGGTCTACAGATAATCTTGGAATAGAGAAATCCTTCTGCTGCATCCAGTCCAACGCCCGCGATTTTGCCAAATTGGGCTTTCTGCTCCTTAATAAAGGGAAATTTGAAAATATACCTTTGATCGATGAAAAATTTGTGAGCCAAATGATCACACCTACTGCAAACTCAAACGGCGTATATGGTTTGGGCGTCTGGACCAATTATGATTCGGCAATCCATCATTATTATCTGCGTGGACTTTACGGACAATACGTGATTGTAGTTCCGGAATATGATATGATCATCGTAAGACTAGGAAATAAGGAAGGCGCACAAACTGATTCCAAAAATCGTCCTGCGGAGGTTGAATTTTACATTAAAGAAGCCTTGAAAATGGTTTCGAGAACTTAATCTGTATCATAATCCAATAGCGCAAAAACGCTCAGAAGAATGCTGCTTCTCAGTTTCTGTTCCGCTTCCTTCATGTATTGGGTTTCGTTTGTTGCCGGAATATACAGTTCGTAGAAATTTCTATTTCTAATGACAAAAAGTGTAGAACCAATGATCATTGTCAAAACATCTTCCGACTTGGGAGCATTATGAAAAACGCCAGAAACAATTCCTTTCTTTACAATGTCATCTATCCTTGCCACACAGATCTGGTAAAACTCCAGCAGATCATCTTTCACATTATCCTGAGTTCTGATTTCCTGTGTTACAAAACCGTGGAAATAGCTGTATTTGAAAAGTAAGGAAACAATATAATTGATGATTTCCTTCATCTGCATCTCAGGTTTCCCTTCCTTGATGGTCTGTGCGAATTCAGAAAAACTTTCTTTCGTTCTTTGGACCCTGTACTGATACAGGTAAGACATCATCTTTTCCTTAGACCCAAAGTAATAAGAAATCATTGCCACATTGATGTTAGCTTTAGTGCAGATATCGCGCACAGAAGTCCCATCAAAGCCTTTTTTGGCGATTAATTCCTCTGCTACATCCAGAATATTGATTTGTTTTTCTGTAAATTTTTTTCTCATATCCCTTGAAAGATCTTATGTAAAATTAACATTTTTTTTAATTAATTAACATATAATTTACAATCATTTTTAAATAGTAAATCTCAGTAGGGAAATCTGTCTTCGAACAAGTTTTTGTTGGTTACTAATCCATATCATGAAAAACTTTATTTCATATCTTTGATTATGGACTTTTTAGATTTTCATCATCATAAACCTCAGCAAATTGGTATTTACAATGTAAATCTGAACGAAAATGTCTCTGCTGAAAGATATTCTGCAGGACTGCATCCGAAAGATATTAGTGAAACGTGGAAATCAGACTTTGAAAAAATCAAAAAAATTTCCCTTTCTGAAAACTGCCTTGCTATTGGCGAATGTGGACTGGATGGTTTGATCTCCGTGGATGAGAAACTTCAACATGAGATTTTCCAGGCTCACATCTCCTGGGCAGAAGAGATTGGAAAACCGATCATTGTTCATTGTGTAAGAAGATTTTCTCAGCTTTTACATTATAAAAATACTAAAGTCCCTATAATCATTCACGGATTTAATAAGAAAGAAAATATTGCAAAAGAACTTCTGGGCGCTGGCTTTCATTTGAGTTTTGGATATGCAGCATTAGAAAACTTATCTTTGCAAAACATAATTAAAAACATTCCCATTCAAAAATTGTTCTTGGAAACAGACGATGCAGATTTTGAGATCATAAAGCTTTATGAAAAAGTGTCTGAAATCAAATCTATTTCTCTGGAAAACTTAAAAGATCAAATGTGGGAAAACTTAAATAATATTGTTAAAAATGGATAAGTTTTGGCTGGAACGCACTGAATTATTGATAAAAGAAGAAGGAATAGAAAAACTTCAAAACGCAAAGGTTTTGGTTGTAGGTTTGGGTGGTGTTGGCTCTTTCGCTGCAGAATTTTTAGCGAGAGCTGGCGTTGGAAAAATGGTAATTGTAGATGGTGACGTTGTGGACATTACCAATATCAATCGCCAGTTACCCGCGCTTCATTCTACAATTGGACAGCACAAAGTTGAGTTGGTTGGTGACCGCTTGATGGACATTAATCCAAAACTTGACCTTACCAAACTTAACGAGTTTTTGGAACCTGAAAGAATGAATGAACTCATTAAATCAGAAAAATTTGATTATGTTTTGGATTGTATCGATTCCCTCACTCCAAAGATTGCACTGATTATCGCTTGCCGAAGAAGTAAAACCAAACTTGTTTCATCTATGGGTGCCGGAGGAAAATCTGACCCGAGCAAAGTGATGGTCCGTGACATCCATAAAACCAATAATTGTCTGCTGGCAAGGCAAGTGAGAAAGCGCCTGAAGAAAGAGAAAATTGATAAAGGTTTCCGTTGTGTCTTTTCTACTGAGTTGCAAGATGAGGAAAGTCTTAAAATGACAGACGGAACTAACTTTAAACGTTCTTTCTACGGAACCATCAGCTTTATCCCGGCCATTTTTGGATTGTATGCAGCTGCGGAAGTGATTAATTACTTAACTGGAAAAGAATAATTTTTTCCGATGCCAGAAAACACCTTCCCCACCCACGAAAAACTGAAAAGAAAATCAGAGATCGACCATCTTTTTAAGAAGGGGAAATGGCTGACTGTTGACAATATCCGTGTCATTCACATCAAATCTTCTGAGAGTTTTTCTGTTCCAAGTCATAGAGTGGGTGTTTCCGTCGGCAAGAAATTTTTCAAGAGGGCAGTGGACAGAAACCGGATAAAGCGATTACTGAGAGAATCTTACCGATTAAACAAAGCAAAATATATGGAGGCTTTTGGAGAACGTTCTATTGCGATGATTTTCTGGACTTCCAAAGAAATGCCGAAGAGTTTCTCTGTAGTGGAAACTCAATTTCTGAATCTCTGCAAAAAGAAATCTGAATAAGATCTTGATTTAATTTGTAATTTTAATCTCAAACAAAATTACAAATGTCAGAAATCTTACCTTATTTACTCAGTACTTTTATCGGAATTGGATTGGCCGCGGCTTCTGGTTTCCGTGTTTTTTTACCATTATTTGCTGTGAGTCTTGCCTCTTATGTAGGCTGGATCCCTATGGGCGATAACTTCGAATGGTTGTCCGGATTGCCAACGTTGATTACAACCGGCGTCGCAACTCTTATCGAAATTTTGGCATACTACATTCCTGTTGTTGATAATTTTCTGGATACCTTATCCATTCCGCTGGCGACAATTGCCGGATCGGTTTTATTTGCCAGTCAGTTTATGGAATTGGGAACCTTTCCACAATGGGCTTTGGCATTGATCGCTGGTGGTGGCACTGCTGCTACTATTACATCTGGTTTTGCCGGAACAAGAGCTGCCTCCACGGCTACAACTGGCGGAATTGGGAATAATCTTGTAGCGACAACAGAAACTGCAGGTGCAGGATTGATGTCTATTCTCTCTATCTTTCTGCCCGTAATTGCTTTTATCTTGGCTATTTCATTAATAGTTTTGGTGTTGTTTTTTGGAAGGAAGCTTTGGCGGAAAATGAAAACACAGAATTCTGGAATATTTTAAAATAAAAAAGACCGCGAGTTGCGGTCTTTTTTTATTATTAATTGTAAGCTAATTTTAGTTTACAACAATATCGTCAATTTGCATTGTAGTAGTAACACCGTTACCAGCTCCTTCGTATTTGAAAACTATAAATCCGTTTCCAGTAAGTGCTGTTGGGAAATTATAAGTACCTGCTGGTGCTAATGTTCCGTAACCAGTACTTGGTGTTTTAGGAATATTAAAGTTTGAAGTGATATCAGTAAGTGTTGCTTGAGAAATATCTCCTCCTACTGTATAATTTGTAGTAGTGTACACTTTGAAAGCATCTCCGTTGTAGAAGCCTGCATTAATTCTAAACGCAAGTGAATTTGCCGTTGTGAAATTGACTGGAACCACAAAATAAGTATGGAAAGGTCCTGTTCCTGCATTTGCAGACATTTGGATATACTTGTTGTTGCTAAAGGTTTTTACTTGCCAATATCTGTTTCCAAGGAATGGATCATTTACATATTTAGGGAAGGTATCTGCATCTACATTGTAACTTTCAAAATTTTCTGTAAAGCTTCCTAAATAAGAAACTGCTGTACCTCCTTTTGGTGGAGCTGCATCTGGTTTCACGACTCTTGGGTTATTGAATTTAATATCTGCAAGACTTCTGATAAGCATTTGGTAGCCAGCGTTATATTTACTAACAACGAAAGTTAGATTACCATTTCCTGTAGGCAATAGGTTTGCACCAAATGTAGAGAATCCAGAATTTCTTACAATTGAAGTACCTCCTGATTTATCTTCAATTCCTCTATCAGTATCCTGACCTACACCTGCGATATAGTTGATAAATGTAGCTGGCTGTGGTAAAATCACTTCATCTACATACTGAATATCGTCAACAGTTACCAAAGTATTGATATATTTTGCTTTCTTGGCTTCATCTAGGTTCGGTAATTTGGTAGGAACGATTGTTGCAATATCCATTTTGTTTCCATTACAAACACCAGAAAGGTATCTTGTCAAAAGAATACTTGGGATTCTTCCAATCGCATAAGTTGGGTCTACAGATCCAATCTTAATTGTTCCCCTATCCAATCCTAATACCAATCCGTTTGCTTTGATACGGATGTGAGCTCCTACCGGAAAGTCTGCGTAGTTAGAAGCTTTATCTACCTCCAATGACAATCCTACTGTAGGATTTTCTGGTTTATCCTGGAATGAGATCGTTTTGTAGAAGTTACCATTTTCATCAGAAGAAACTACGTAAGCATCAAAAATTACAGGCGCTCCGTCTGCAGGCACTTTGTAAGTAGATGCAGAGTAACTTGTAGAAGATGTAGGAGCAGGTGCAAGTGCTGCAAATGCCGCCATTGTAGTTGTAGGTGCGTCAAATCTATTGTTGCAAAGAATTTCTGGAGCGTTCCAGTCATCATCTTTTACGCACGAATTAAAGGTTACGACAGCAATTGCCGAGAAAACCAATGTTTTGATTGTTGTATATGTTTTCATTATTTTAAATTTTTAAAATCTTACTTGTAAATTCACGAAATAGGAACGTCCTTGTGTATACCAATACTTAGGACCGAAAAGTGTCTGACTTCTATTAAAATCTTCCTGGAAGCCATCAAACTTAACGTTTCTTGTTTGTTCAAAACCTCCTGTGATGTATTTGGTATTATCAAAGATATTATTTACACTCGCAGAGATCAACAGATAATATTTTCCAAAGATCCAAGACTTCCCAACATTGGCGTTGATGAAGTATGCTGCTGGCAGTTTATTTGGCGCCAAAAGTCTTCTCAGTTCCTCATCATTTACGTTTGCGTAAGGCGTACCTGTATTGTTGTTCTGTACGAAACTTTGTGATCTAAGCAATGCAGACGGATCTAGATAATTATTATCCAAGTAGTTCCAGTTTGCGCCAACCCACCAGTATTTTGGAGAGCTGTATCTCAATCCTGCAGAGAATGCCATCTGAGGCGTTCCTCCTTGTTTGTAATCTTTAAGATTCGATTTACCAAAGTCTACAAATGATTGTCCGTTTCCGAAAACACCGATTGCATCTGATGCGAAGTAAACATTCGGATCATTGCGATACGTGTACTGTCCGTAGCTGGCAACACCTTGAAAAGATAGTGTTGGCAACACTTTGAAATCTACTCCCAGTTCCGCTCCAAGATTTCTCTTCTCTACGTTGGACATTACCTGAGTTACGAAAGCACTTTGGATGTATTGTCCGCCAGTATTACTATCTGTCGTACCTCCAGTCAATGCATCATCGATTTGAATACCATCTGCAAAGAATCTCTGAACACTGGTTTCATTCTGAGTATCAATCAAAAATACAGAAGCTCTAATTTTATATAAAGGTGTGTTGATAACATAGCTCAAATCATTAGCGTTAACTACCGTATTTTTAATATTAGGTGCAACAGATGCGTTGAGTCTTGGGTTGATGAAAAGATCTTCTAAATAAGGTGCTTGAGAGAAATAGGTACCGTTGTAAACCAAGAAGTTTCTTCCATTAATTTTATATATAATCTGACCTTTCAAACCGAAGTTCCAGAATTCATAATCTTTACTTTTCCCGAAAGAATCTGCATACAAATAATGCTTAAACAATCCTTCTCTGCTTGAAGTTGAATAACCAGCAAGACCGGAAACAAAAACATCAAATTTACCTTCTGAGAATTTGAAACCAGGATTCACTTTTACTTCCTGTCTTCTGAAGATGTAGTTGTACAATAGTCTATCACCTTCTTTTTTGGCAACATCAGCTTCTCCTTCATTATACAATGCGGAAGTACCAGGATTATTAGTTGCTGCAAAAGGATCTCTATTCAGTACGAAATCTGCTCCCAACAAATCGTTCACTTCTCTGTAAAGTTCTGATCTGTAGTTTTGATAAGAAACGTTCAACAAGAACTTAGCCTTATCGGTGAAGTTATAAGTGTAATGTGTTGCACCATTCCATACTTTATCATCACTCACATCATTTACAAGGTAATACAATGCTCTCTTACCAGTCACACCATACTGATTGATAGGATCTTGTCCTATGTTGGCAGCATAAAGTCTGTTCCAGTTGATTTGAGTTACATTAGGATCTCCATTCTGCCATGCTGCTCTGGAGCTTTGGTAAGCATCACCAGCTGCAAGATAGGTTCCCGTAGCAGGATCCCAAGTAAATGCATCCGGATTCAATGATCCGAAATAACTTGGTAAATTTCTGTAATATGTAGGAGACGGGTTTGGAACACTTTGCCAATCCAATCTGGATCCTTTGTCTTTTCCAAACTGATAAGATAGAGACGTCCAAAGATTTGATTTTTTATTGATTTTCCAGAAATCCTGCAATTGGAAGATTGGCTGGAAACCTTTTCTTACTCTTTCGCTTCTCTTCTCTCCATCTTGCCAACCCCAATAGGAATTGTAATGCACACCTCTGTAATCAAAAACTTCCTGCGTACTTGGGCTCGCAGTTGATCTTCTGTATGGCGATGCAAAAGCATTGAAAGTCATTGTGTGACTATCGCTGAATTTTTTCTCAACACCTAAGTAAGTTCCGTAAGCATCATAGAAAGTTCCTTCCTGGATTCCTTCTTCTGCCCATCTTTTAGCACCCATTAATGTGAAGGCCCATCCACTTTTTGACATTCCGGAAGAATATCTCAAAGAAACCCTTTGTCTGTAATTTCTATTGGTAATAGAATAAACTGCCTGGAAACCTTTTCTATATTCGCTGGCTTTTGTATTTTTATAAACCACACCACTTGATCCCCCGAAAGAATATTCTGAAGGCGAATGATTAGCCGAAATCTCTGGATATCTTACAATTTCATTAAGACCTCCCCAGTTAGAGAAATCTACATTTCCATTATCAGATTTTACCATAGAAACACCATTCAACATGTTTTCGGAAGTTCTTCCGTCAACACCTCTTGGTCTGAACCAGTAAGCGCCAAGATCAAAACTAGCAATTCTGTTGAAAACATCCTGAGATGATTGCAACAGCCCTACTGTCGAAGACTGGCTGCCTCCTTCATCATCACCATTATCAAGGATTGCAAGCCCTTGGTCGGCTCCTGTCAATGAAGAATAAAGGGTAATTACCCCTAAGTCTTTTCTCTTTTCTGTAGTAATGTCAAATTCTAACGTTTTAGTTTCGAAATTTGGTTTGGTTACCACAATCTGATAATGTCCGGTTTTTAGATCCACAAATTGGAAGTATCCAATTTTGTCTGCCGACACACCATTACCTTCTCCTTTTAGGTCCACTTGTGCTTTTTCTACCGGTTTCCCGTCAGCATCTTTTAGGTATGCAAAAACCGTAGTCTGTGCATAGTAAAATGATGCCGGAAGCATTGTAAATAAGGAGATTAATGATAATTTTTTAATCATAAATCAATTAGGTTTTGTTTGCTCTTTTTTTCTAATATACAGTCCGTTACGCACGGAACGCAAATGTATATAAATTTTTGATAATTAATACTTTTTAACATTTTTTTTATTTTAACAAATTGTCAATTAATTGCAACATAATTATCAATTATGAAAAACATTGAATTTTTATTTTGCAACAAACCAAAAAAAATTACTTTTGTAGCCTTACATATTTTATTTATGAAAAATATTTTTAGCCTAATCGCTATTTTAAGTTTGTCCTTATTATCTGCACAGCAAAAAAAACAGGTGCGTGCTGCTACTGTAGGATTTCTGAATGTTGAAAATCTATGGGACACTGTTCGTTCTGCTGATTATATAGATGGAACAAAAGACATTAACAACCCTGCTTTTCACAGAAGCGTGCCTTTGGATTCTATAAAATATCTTGAAGTAACAGAAAAAGATTATGCAGGCCCTTGGAACGATCAATCTCTAAAAGGCAAGAAAGTAATAAGAATCCAAGGTGGATCTGAGGAGTTCACGCCAAAAAGTGGTAAAAACTATAATTACAAAGTTTACAAACAAAAGCTAGCGAATGAAGCAAAAGTGATCTCAGAAATGGGAAAAGCTTACACGAATACAGCGCCTGTGGTTGTAGGTTTAATAGAAGTAGAAAACCGCCAGGTAATGGAAGATCTTGTGAAAGAACCGGCAATTGCAAAATATGATTATGGCGTTGTACATTATAACTCTTATGATTATAGAGGAATTGACGTTGGTTTCATCTATCAGAAAAGAAGATTCACGCCATCCAAATCCTGGAAAAAGGAAGTGAAAATCTTCGGCAGTGATGGCAAAAGAGAATACACGAGAGACATTGTTGTATTAACTGGTTTCTTAGACAACGAGAAAGTAGCATTTTTCCTAAATCACTGGCCATCCAGAAGAGGTGGAGAGGCAGCTTCACTTCCAAAACGTAATGCAGCCGCTACAATTCTTAAAAAAGAAATGGACAGCGTACAAGCATTGGATCCTTCTACAAAGATGTTTGCAATGGGAGATTTCAATGATGATCCCATCAGCCCAAGTTTGAAAACATATTTGAAAGCAGCAGGGAATCCAAAAGATTTATCAGAAACTACACCTTATCTTAATTTAATGTATCCTTTATATAAGAATGGCGTTGCATCTTTAGCATATCAGGATGCGCCTAACTTATTTGATCAAATCATTGTTTCCGCCAATCTACATTCCCCTAACAAAGAAGTGAGAAAAGATTATACAGTTTTCAAGGCTGAGATCTTTGCACCAGCTTATTTAGTAAACAAAGAAGGCAATTACAAAGGTTACCCTTTCCGTTCGTGGAATGGCGATCAGTTCACGGGTGGATATTCCGATCACTTTCCGGCATTTGTGGTTTTGCAAAAAGACCCAACACCTTAACACAAAGCAAACAATATCAAACTTATACAAACCGTTTCAATCTTTGGAACGGTTTTTTGTTTAAATAATGTTATATCTTAATCCCATGAAAAATATAATAGTTCTTGCAATATTGTCCGCTTTCATCTGGTCTTGCGCTGTAAGTTCAAAACCACCGGCAGCAGATCAGAAACTATCACTCACAACTCAAAAGAAAACCGACTCTGCCGACGAGTGGGAGATCACAGTTTTCGACACGGAATATGAAACCTTTGTTGCATCCAGAGCGCAACCAAGATCGATGTTCACGGAAGCCAGTTTGAAATCACGAAATACAATTTTGGTTACCGAATGGAACTCCAGATTCTATTCTGGCACCAACCGAAATTTTTATGAAGTAGCCATCGATTATGATCCAAAAGAAAATTATGGCTTTGAATTCGAATACAGAATGTACCAATTCTTCGCCTATTGCAATTGGAAATACGGCATCCAATTCAATGGCTTGAGAGGAATAGATAAATTCAGATAAAAAAAAGACTGCAAATTGCAGTCTTTTTTTATTATGTAAATCGAGGAACTTAAGAAATCCCTTCCTCTTCTCCTTTTAATTTCTCCGCATTTTCTGCCATAATTACAGCATCGATCATCTCAGAAATATCGCCGTTCATATAAGCATCCAGGTTGTACATTGATTTGTTGATCCTGTGATCCGTCACCCTTCCTTGCGGATAGTTGTACGTTTTGATCTTTGCAGAACGGTCACCTGTGGAAACCATCGATTTACGTTGTGCCGCAATATCACCAACAGATTTCTGAACCTCGATATCGTATAACTTCGTACGAAGCATTTCCATTGCTAACTCTCTGTTTGCCAACTGAGAACGCGCTTGCTGACAAACCACGACCATACCAGACGGTTTGTGCGTCAACTGTACTTTCGTCTCAACCTTGTTTACGTTCTGTCCACCAGCACCTCCGGAACGTGAAGTTTGCATCTCGATGTCTGCAGGATTCAGTTCAAAATCAATTTCTTCTGCTTCTGGCAAAACGGCAATTGTGATAGCCGAAGTGTGAACACGACCTTGAGATTCGGTTTCCGGAACACGCTGTACACGGTGAACGCCGGATTCAAATTTCATAATTCCGTAAACACCGTCACCTTCAATCCTTAGAATTAATTCTTTGTAACCTTTGGTAGATTCGCTGGAATCGGTGATCTCGTGCTTCCAACCTTTGGTTTTGAAATACATCGCGTAAGCTCTGTAAACATCTTCCACGAAGATGGCCGCTTCATCACCACCAGTTCCGGCACGAAGTTCCACAATCACGTTTTTGTCATCGGTTGGATCTTTCGGGATCAGTAGGAATTTAAGCTGTTCCTCATATTCAGGAAGTTTGTCCATCGCTTCGTACTTCTCCTGCTTTGCCATTTCTACGAATTCTTTGTCAGAACCGTCGGCAATGATCTCATCGGATTCAGCAATCGTGTCTAGGGCACCTTTATATTCATCAAATACTTTCACGATCTTTCCCAGATCGCTGTATTCTTTGTTGAGTGTGGAATATCTTTTTTGGTCAGTGATCACATCTGGTTGGATGATAAGATCCGCGACCTCATTATATCGTTGTTTTATCGCTTCCAGTTTTGGAATTAATGACTTGGACATATTAAATTTTTAAAGTGCAAAGATACGGAATTAAGAATCAAGAAAAAAGAGGCAAGAATAATGACTCGAGATTCAAGAAAGAGAGTTTGATTTTACTATGATTTTTGTAAACCACAAAGGCACAAAGTTTTTGCACAAGGTTCACAAGGCTAATTTTAGTAAATGGATATTTATAGTGTTCTTTGTGAAATTCCTTTGTGCCTTTGTGGTTAAAAAGAAAAATCCACTCTTAAAAAAGAATGGATCTAATATATATTGTTTCGCTTTGAGTGCAATCTCTCACGAAAAGAAAATTGCCAAATTAATGGTGGTGACCGTGGCTCACTGGTTTTTCACCTGCAGGTCTTTGGTAGATCACTTCTACACCTTCTTGCTCATAAAGCTTTTTGTATCTGATCTTTTCTGGATCGAAGTTCTTGTTGATCTTCCCAAAATATTCCGCTACACCTTCTGTTAACCAAAGTGGTACGATGAATCCGAAGAACATCAAAATACACCAAAATCCACAAATCATCATTGTGAAGAAATAGATTGTCCAAAGGAATTGGTAAACCGGCCAGAATGCTGATAACATCATAATGCTATATATTTTTAGCAAAAGTAGATGATTTTACCAAAACTCACAAAATTTCTGACTTGATTTTTTTCATTTTGCTGAACTTTTAGTTTTTAGTAATTTCGTAAGGTTGTAAAAATCAATGTCAAGTTGGTGGGGAAAATTGGATAAAATAGACAAATCCCTAGCCCCGATTGCAGCGGTTACCCCACAACACGCGCTGGGAAAAGCCTGGGCGTGAGGAGTAATAGCGGAAAGCGGGAAACAGCTCCTAAAAAATAAATAAATATAAAATAATGAGTTTCAGAATCGAAAAAGACACAATGGGCGACGTGCAAGTGCCTGCAGAGAAATTTTGGGGTGCACAGACGGAGCGTTCCAGAAATAATTTCAAAATCGGGCCGGAAGGAAGTATGCCTCGCGAAATCATCGACGCGTTTGCTTACCTAAAGAAAGCCGCGGCGTTTACCAATGCAGAATTAGGCGTTCTTGACCAAGAAAAAAGAGACCTGATCGGGAAAGTTTGTGACGAGATCCTGGAAGGGAAATTGTACGATGAGTTTCCTCTTGTGATCTGGCAAACGGGTTCTGGAACACAATCTAATATGAATGTGAACGAGGTGGTTGCCAACAGATCTCACGTTTTGAACGGCGGCAATCTTGGCGAGAAAACTTTGGTTCACCCGAATGATGATGTAAACAAATCCCAGTCTTCCAACGACACTTATCCAACGGCAATGCACATCGCAGCTTACACGAAAGTGGTGAAAGATACTTTGCCTGCCTTGGAAAAATTGAGAAATACGCTGGACGAAAAAGCGAAGAAATTCCAGAACATCGTGAAAATCGGAAGAACGCATTTGATGGATGCGACGCCATTGACGCTGGGACAAGAATTCTCTGGCTATGTTGCTCAACTGGATTACGCGAAAAAAGCGATCCACAACACTTTGGATCACTTGAAGGAATTGGCGCTTGGCGGAACTGCAGTTGGAACCGGACTGAATACGCCGAAAGGTTATGATGTTTTGGTGGCTAAATATATTGCGGATTTTACAGGACTTCCGTTCGTAACGGCCCCGAATAAATTCGAGGCTTTGGCAGCGCACGACGGAATCGTGGAATCTCACGGTGCTTTGAAGCAGTTGGCGGTTTCTCTTTACAAAATTGCTCAGGACATTAGACTTTTAGCTTCTGGACCAAGATCGGGAATTGGCGAGATCCACATTCCGGAGAACGAACCAGGTTCTTCTATTATGCCAGGAAAAGTAAATCCTACTCAGAATGAAGCGATTACAATGGTTTGCGCGCAAGTTCTTGGAAACGATACGACAATCTCTTTCGCAGGAACACAAGGAAATTACGAATTGAATGTTTTCAAACCAGTAATGGCTTACAATTTCTTGCAATCTGCACAGTTGTTGGCAGATGCTATGATCTCATTCAATGACCATTGTGCGGTTGGAATCGAGCCGAACGAACCGAGAATCAAGGAATTGGTTGACAAATCTTTGATGTTGGTGACAGCGCTTAACACACACATCGGTTACGAAAACGCAGCAAAAATTGCTAAAACGGCTCACAAGAACGGAACAACTCTGAAAGAAGAAGCCGTCAATCTTGGCCTTTTGACTGCCGAACAATTTGACGAATGGGTGAAACCAGAAGATATGGTTGGAAGCTTGAAATAAGAAGCTACACCTTAGATATTAGAAAAATGCCTCAGAGATCTCTGAGGCATTTTTTTATTTTATTGATTAATTTTTCATTCTTAATTAACAGAAACCTGGTCTGCAAAATATTGCTCCAGATCTCTCAAAGTTTCCGGAGAAGTTTGGATGTCTCTTACCAATTCGCCTTTGTTGATAACCACGATCCTTTCGCAAACTTCTGTGGTGTGCGCCAGATCGTGGCTGGAAATCAGGAATGTGGAATCTGAATTCTTAGACCAATCTCTAATTAAATTTTTAAGTTTAATCTGTGTTGATGGATCCAAGTTGGCAAAAGGCTCATCGAGGATAATGATCTGAGGTGTTCCAATCAATGCGCCGATGATCCCGACTTTCTTCATATTTCCTTTAGAAAGATCTCGGATGTATTTTTTGGCATTCAGGATTTCGCCGTTAAAGAAATCGTTGAAGTTTTTCAGGAATTCGTCGACTTGGATCTTGGTTTGACCTCTGAGTTCGCCGAGGAAATAGAAATATTCTTCTGGAGTCAGGTAGCCGATCAGAAAAGTTTCATCGATGAAAGCGCCGACTTTGTTTTTCCAGTTTTCGGATTCGTTGACTTTTTCCTGGTCAATGGCAACAAAACCGGAAGTGGTTTCGATCAAGTCAAGGATCAGACTGAATAAGGTCGTCTTTCCAGCACCATTGTTCCCGACGAGACCAATGGTTTGCCCTTTTTGGAAATCCAGGGATTCTATGCTTAGGACTTTTTTGTTTTCGTAAACTTTGGAGAGGTTATTTATTGTGATCATTTATTTAGATATTAGAGGTGAGAGTTTAGATTTAATTTCCTTTGAAAGCTTTGATGGTGGAATATTTTTCCTTCTTATAAAGTTTAACAATGAAATCGAAGAATTTTTCCCTGAAAAGAAACCCGATCAATCCAAGAAAACCGAGACTGGCTACAGCTGCTGTGGTTCCGAATAAATATTTTGTTCCCGCGAAAACCGCCATTGGCAACACCATTTGAGGCAAGATCATTAAGATACTTTTGAAACTGAAATTGTTTTTCTTTCCGATGGATTTTCCTCTTGCATTTAGGTCAATCGGATTTTTGTTATACGCTCCTGAGAGCAAGACGATCTGCGAATTGACGCCGATACTGTAAAGTCCGCCCGCTAGAAATGTAAAATACAATTCCCAACTCACAAATGCATAAGCAATCGCAACAACCATACTCACGGCAACTGCACTTACGATGAGCCACCATTTGGCACGCAGATATTCTTTGTAGGGCACATTCAAAGTCATCATCAATGGATAATAGGAACTATCGAACGATGGCACTCTTTGTCCGAACATAAAAAGAAATCCACCTGTTACGAACAATCCCATAAACAGCTGCATATAAGCGGTTTTGTAAGTCGGAGAACTGAACAGAAGCAAGCCGTAGAACAAAAACAGGAAACTTCCCAAGGCAATAGATTTCGCGGCTTTGCTACGTTTGATCATTCTAATGTCATTATTAATAAATGTTCCGAGAACGCCGTATTTATTGAGAAATTGAATACTTTCTGTCTTCCCTACTTCCTGTTTCATTTCCAAACCTTTGTCCAGATAGAAATTCTCTTTGATGAATTTTTTAACGATGAAAAAGCCGATCAACATCAATAAAATTGGACCAATGATCGTCCACCAATGATGGTAAAACTTAGTGAAGATCAATTCCGAAAATGAAGATAGCGAAATGATTTTGTAATAATCCAAGCCTGCAAACACGACCAAAATGATTCCGATAATCCAAACCACAGCGTCTTTTCCATTCAGAAGGATATTAAGGAAATTGCTGCAGAAACTTAAAATGATAATGGCAAAGATCCAAGCAAAGCTTCCCAGAACCGAATGTCCATTATAAAGCAAGATCACCAAAAGTGGAATGTAGATGAAAAGTCCACCCCAACTGAAGAATGACGAAAATGTTTTGCCGATCATATAATTCACGAGTGTACTTTTCTTGATGTTCATCGTCAAAAATGGTTTGATGTTCTGCGTCGGCATCTGCTGGAAAAAATATCTCAGAAAAAGATCAGCGACCAGCCAATAGATCAAAAATCTGCTGATGACCAACACTGGGTCGATGTGCAGTTCCTTCTTCGGAAAATAGTAAGCGCCAAAAGCAATGAATACAAACATCGCCAACATATATAACATTCCCAAAAGCTGGAAGATTTTGATAATCACATTCGTCGCCAAAGAACTGGACCGGAAAAAACTTTTGAATTCTAATTTGATAAACCGTTGCAGCATAAGAGAATTAATTTGGTTAAATTTAAGGAATTTAGAATTTGCTAATGTTTCTATCTATTAAGTTCACTTTTTTGCATAATTGTTACAGATAATTTCACTTTATCAACAATTAATTCGAATTAATGTGGATTGTTTGCTTAAAACTAAAATCAATAAAACTCTTAAAAATTATATCTTTGTACAATGGCACAGAAGGATACATTATCGAGTTTGATTCACGGTAATTTTGCAAAGGAACTCTCTATTTCGGATGGCAAAATGCCGCCCAATGCATTGGATTTTGAAAAAATTGTAATCGGAACTTTTCTAATTGACAGAAAAGGGCTCGACCATTCCATAGACTTATTGACGGCGGACGTTTTCTACGATCCAAGGCATCAAACCATATTTGCGGCAATTTTGAAATTGTACGAAAGCAATTCACCGATTGACTTGATGACTGTGATTCAGGAACTTAAAAGGACTGAAAAACTAAGTCTTGGCGGTGGCGATCATTATATTATTGACTTGACGATGGGTGTAAGTTCATCTGCTCACATCGAATATCACGTGCGTGTGATCTTGGAAAAATTCATTTTAAGATCATTGATCAATGTGTCTGCTAATGTGATCGACAGCTCTTACAAAGAAACCACCGACGTTTTCGAATTGCTCGATAAAGCCGAACAATCATTCTTCGAAATCACAAACGGCACCATCAAAAAAGGTTTCGACACAGCCAATTCATTGGTAAAAGAAGCGATTGAAAAAATCAAATCTTTAAAAGATAAAGAAGGACTGTCTGGAGTTCCATCTGGATTTACAGCTTTGGACAAAGAAACCGGCGGTTGGCAAAATTCCGACCTTATCATCATCGCCGCAAGACCGGCGATGGGAAAAACAGCTTTCATCCTATCGATGGCGAGAAACATCTGCGTGGATCACAATATTCCAATGGCATTGTTCTCTTTGGAGATGGCTTCGGTCCAGTTGATCACAAGGATGATCTCCTCAGAAACTGGGATCTCCTCTGAGAAATTGAGAAAAGGGCAAATGGCAGATGAAGAATGGCAGAGATTGTTCACGAACGTTTCTGCTTTGGAAAACGCGCCGCTTTATATTGACGAAACACCTTCCCTTTCCATATTCGATTTTCGTGCGAAATGTAGAAGATTGGTAATGCAACACGGTGTGAAGATCATTATGGTCGATTACCTTCAGCTGATGACAGCCAGTTCTGGAAAAGGCGCTGGAAACCGTGAGCAGGAAATTGCGATGATCTCGAGATCCTTGAAGGCGATTGCAAAAGAACTGAACGTTCCGGTAATTGCACTTTCCCAGCTTTCCAGAAGTGTGGAAACAAGACCAGGAAAAAGACCAATGCTTTCTGACCTCCGTGAATCTGGAGCCATCGAGCAAGATGCGGATATCGTGTCCTTCATCTTCCGACCAGAATATTACAAGATCGGCGTTTGGGATAATGACGAAGAAGGCGCAGAAACAAGCACAGAAAACCAAGCTGAGATCATCATCGCGAAACATAGAAATGGTGCGACAGCGGACGTGCGATTGGCTTTCCACAAGAACATTGGTAAGTTTGCCGATCTTGGGACGAATTACGAATATACGCCTTCCAATTTCGGGCAGAAAGATGAGCCTTCAGGTTTTGACAAAATTACCATCACCAGCGATCCGCATTCAGCCTTCGGAATTCCGAATAACAATCAGGTTTCCGGCTCTGCGATGAATGATGATGACGATGATATGCCATTTTAAGTTTCTGTTTTGAGTTTAAAAGTCGAAATCTACACAGACGGCGCTTGCAGTGGAAATCCCGGACCAGGCGGTTACGGAATCTTGATGCGCGTTCCCGAAAAAAAATACCAGAAAACCTATTCCAAAGGGTTCAGAAAAACCACCAACAACCGAATGGAATTGATGGCGGTAATCGTAGCATTAGGCAATCTGAGAACGTCTGATAATGATGTCCACATCTTTACCGACAGCAAATACGTTGCAGATGCCATTAACCAAAAATGGATCTACGGCTGGATCAAACGTGGCTGGAAGAATGTGAAAAACCCCGATCTCTGGAAAGCATTTTACAAGTTGTATCAACTTCACAATCCAAAATTCCACTGGATCAAAGGTCACGCTGGACATACTGAAAATGAGATCTGTGATCAATTGGCTGTTGCCGCAGCAAAATCTGGAAAATTAGAAATTGATACTTATTTTGAGAATCCAACTGAAAGTGGATTGTTTTAATTTCTAAAATGTATTTCTAAAAAGACAAGGAGAAAAGGAAATGTTTCCAAATGCGCAAAAAATAAGTGAAAGAAATTTTAAGCCGTAACTAATTTTTAGAGTTTTGTGTATGGTTTTTTATAACTTCGTTTACTTAATTTCTCTATTAAATGATTACAACTAAATATTTCAATTACAAACAGATTGCAAATCTTGCGGGATTGCATCTCGTTTGGCTTACTGCATGGAGCACTTTCGTAGCCGCCATCTACTATTTTTTTGAGTGGCAGTGGATGACAATTCCTTTGGTTCCGCTGACCTTGGTGGGTACTGCGGTCGCTTTTTTTGTCGGTTTCAAAAGCAATCAGGCTTATGACAGACTTTGGGAGGCTAGGAAAATATGGGGAGCAATTGTAAACTCCAGCAGATCTTTTACCTCTATGCTGGCTGCATTCGATACTGAAAAAGGAGAAATGCATTACATAAAAGATTTAAAAAAACAAATAGTTTACCGTCATATCGCATGGTTATATACATTAAGAGATCAGCTTCTAATCCCTACAGAATGGGAACATATGAGTCTTGAAAGACATTTTGGGAGTATTAATTTCAAAAGACACAGACTTATAAAGGCAGGATTTCCGGATTATAGCAGAACACCACTTTTTCAGAAAAGATATCTTTCAGATGACGAATTTGAATTGCAGGAAAAATATAAAAACTTTGCTACCTACCTAATTTCAAAACAGGCAAAAGATCTCAGTCATTTGAAAAAACACAATGTCATTACAGATTTTGAACACATGCAATTGCAAACCTGTCAAAACGATTTCTATGATTATCAGGGGCAGGCGGAAAGAATAAAGAAATTCCCTTCTCCGCGACAGTTTGCTAATTCAGGATTTATTTTTATTGTAATTTTCATTATTCTTTTACCATTAGGTTTGGTCAGCGAATTCAGCAAGTTGGGCGATTGGGGAATCTGGACATGTATTCCGTTTTGTGTAATTGTCGGATGGATTTATATTATTATGGAACTCGTCGGTGATTACTCTGAAAATCCTTTTGGCGGATTGATGTTTGATATTCCCATGCTTTCGATCTGCAGAACTATTGAGATTGATCTTCTCCAAATCATTGGCGAACACGATGATCTTCCGGAACCGATTGGTTCTAAAAATGGGGTTTTGATTTAAAATTAAAAACTAACAAAAGATAAAGATTGATATTGTGATAATTTAATAGAATTTATATTTTGAAATTATATCACTAAAACAGTAAGATAATCTCAATTTAGATGATCTTACTGTTTCTACACATTCCAAAAATCACGATCCAAACTTCTGTATTGAATCGCTTCCGAGATATGATCGCCTTCGATATTCTCAGAATTTTCCAGATCTGCAATGGTTCTTGCAACTTTCAAGATTCGGCTGTAGGCTCTTGCCGAAAGATTTAGTTTAAGCATTGCCGCCTTGATCAATAATTGGGAATACTCGTCCAGCTCGCAATATTTTTCCATTTCTTTGGATCCCATTTGCGCATTGTAGCTGATGTCGGAATCTTTGTAACGTTCATTTTGAATGTCTCGCGCTTTGTTGACTCTAGCTCGGATGCTAGCGCTACTTTCCCCTTTTTTCTTTTCTGCCAACTGGTCATATTCCACCTTTGAAACTTCGATATGAATGTCGATTCTGTCAAGAAGTGGTCCTGACAGTTTGTTCATATATCTTTGCATCTCCATTGTCGATGACGTATTATTCGGATCATCGGGGAAATAGCCGCTTGGACTTGGATTCATACTTGCGACAAGCATAAAACTTGCTGGGTATTCTATTGTGAATTTGGCTCGTGAAATGGTAACAACTCTGTCTTCCAGCGGTTGTCGCATCACTTCCAAGACTGTTCGTTTAAATTCAGGCATTTCATCAAGAAATAAGACGCCATTGTGAGCCAAGGAAATTTCGCCAGGCTGAGGATAACTTCCGCCACCGACTAGCGCGACGTCCGAAATCGTATGATGTGGCGAACGAAACGGACGAATGGTAATTAATGATGTCTCAGCTCCCATCTTTCCAGCAACAGAATGAATTTTGGTAGTTTCCAGCGATTCTTTGAGACTGAGTGCAGGTAAGATACTTGGCAATCGTTTCGCAAGCATTGTCTTTCCACTTCCGGGCGAGCCGATCAAAATAATATTGTGACCACCAGCGGCGGCAACTTCCATTGCACGTTTGGCCGCTTCTTGGCCTTTCACTTCATCAAAATCGAATGGGAAATGATCTATCTTGTCTTGAAATTCTTTTCGCGTATCAATCTCAAATTTTTCCAATGCAACATCATCATTAAAAAAGTCAATGATTTCCTTGATATTATCAATTCCGTAAACATCCAACTGATTGACAATGGCCGCTTCTCTCGCGTTTTTCTTCGGAAGAATAATGCCTTTGAAACCATCTTCTCTAGCTTTGATTGCAATTGGCAAAACACCACGGATCGGTTGCAAACTGCCATCCAGAGAGAGTTCTCCCATTATGATGTAATCGCCTAGCGTATCATATTTAATCAAATCGGAAGCCGCCAGAATGCCCAAAGCCAGACTCAGATCATAAGCTGAACCTTCTTTCCGAAGATCTGCGGGAGCCATATTAATAGTAATTTTCTTACCCGGAATTTTGAAGCCAGAATTCTTAAGTGCCGCAGAAATACGATAACTGCTTTCCTTGATGGCATTATCCGGCAAGCCTACCAAATGGTAACCAACGCCTTGATCAACATTGACCTCAATGGTAATAATTTGTGCAGAAACGCCGTGAATGGCCGCACCGTAGATTTTGACAAGCATTTGTGTTTTGTTTTACCAAAAATAAAAAAAACTCTTTGATCAAAACCAAAGAGTTAAATATTTTTTGACAAATTAATTGAATTACATAAATCGTTCTCCCTTTTTGAGATTTTTGAGGTCTAGAACATAATCCTTGATTAGCTGATCATTATCTCTAGGACAGATCAGCAAAGCCTTTTCCGTATCAACAATAATATAGTTTTTAAGACCATCAATCACTGCTGCTTTGTTTTGATTTTTGATTCGGATCACATTGCCTTTCGAGTTGTAAGTCAAAACATTTTTGGAGCTGATGGCATTATTATCATCATTCTTGTCAGCATTGGTGTAAACAGAAGTCCAGGTTCCAAGATCGCTCCAGCCAAGATTTGCCGGAATGACATAGACATTTTTGGCTTTTTCAAGAATACCATTGTCAATAGAAATCTTGCTTACCGTAGGATAAATCAGATCGATACACTCCTGCTCTGCCTCACAATTATATTCGCAATTATTGAATTGGTTGGACATCTCGGGAAGATATTTTTTGAAGGCAGACAAAATACTTTTGACGCTCCAAACGAAGATCCCTGCATTCCATAAGAAATCTCCGGACTCCACAAAACTTTTCGCAATATCCAAATCAGGTTTCTCTGTGAAAGTTTTCACTTTGGAGTAGTCTTCATTATTTTCCTGAATGAACTGGATATAGCCGTACCCAGTGTCTGGTCGAGTCGGCGTAATACCAAGCGTAATTAAATAATCATTTTCTGAAGTTAATTTGAAACCTAATTCCACTTTGTCCAGAAAAGCTTTTTCTTTTAGGATCAAGTGATCGGCTGGCATTACAATGATATTTGCGTCTGGATTTACGCTTTCAATCTTCTTTGCCATATACAGGTTGCAGGCCGATGTATTTTTCATCGCAGGCTCGCCAACGATATTATTGGCTGGGATATCTGGCAACTGCTGATGCGTAAGGTCTACATATTCCTGATTTGTAATCACATAGATATTTTCTTTTGGGATCAATTGGTTGATTCTGTCATAAGTCTGCTGAATCATTGTTCTCCCCGTTCCTAGTATGTCGTGAAACTGTTTTGGAAATTTTTGGGTACTCATTGGCCAAAATCGGCTTCCAATACCTCCAGCCATTATCACACAGTAATTATTATTTTTGTTCATCTATTATCAGTTTTTCGACTTTTGCTAAAGGTCGGAATAAATATTTTTTCTCGTTATTTGAATTGATGCAAAGATATAACTTTTTCTTTTTTTCCAATAATCTATAATCCTCACCCTTGTAGCGGAATTCATCATTAATTAATAAATCCTCAATAAAAATAAAATTATCTTCAGGATTTTCGATATGGAAATAGCGGACTAATTCTGGACTCGCCATAAAGTTTGCTTTCGGATTTTTTGAAAACTGAAAAATAATGGGTTTCAAATCATCGGTGTAGATTTCCAAACTTTCCAGAAGCATCTCGGTAAAAGTATTTTTCCACTCTTTGCCGTGCGCACTGATTCTGAAATTAAACTTCTCAAATGCAATAAGGTGCGCCAGTTCGTGAGTCAAAACAAAAAAGAAAAGTTGCTTGTCTAACGTAGAATTGACTGTAATCTGATGAGATTTGTCTGGCAACCTTCTGTAATCGCCGAGTTTGCTGTTCCTGTTTTTGGTAATTTTGATATGAATATAATAATCCGCAAACCATTTTTTGAGAAAAGGAAAAGTGTTCTCCGGCAGATATTGCTCTAAAGTTTTGATTGACATTAATAATAACAGAATGATCAACAAAAATACTGATTAACGATGATTTCAGAATAAATTATTATTCAATTATTGTTATTTTCCTTAAATTTCGGATAAATTGTAAAGTTTGCTAAGACCTTTCTTATATATTTTGATTTTGATTTTGATTCTAATTGGATGTTCCAAAACGGAAGAACCAAAAATTGATTCATCAAAAAAACAAATTAATCCTTTTTACGAAAAAGCTTTCGTCTTTATGGATAAAGACTCGGACAGCTCATTCTTTTATCTGGACAAAGCAAAGGAGCTTTTTCAGAAAAGAAATGACAGTTTCGGAATGGGGAAAAGCTTTGTGAATATGGCCATCATTCAAGAAAAAGCGGGCGACAATTTTGGAAGTATAGAAACTAGTTTGCATGCGGACAAGTTCTTCAAGGAAAAGGATTTGGCGCATCACAACTTTCTGTTTTCCAACTATAACAATTTGGGCGTTGCATCCAATAATCTCAAGAATTACAAAGATTCAAAAAGGTTTTATGATAAAGCATTCCAATTCACGAAAGATCCTATTGATAAGATGATGCTGGCAAATAATATTGCTATCGTTTATCACAATGAAAAAAATTACAGAAAAGCTATTGAGATCTACACCAAATTATTGGATAGCGTAGGTTCTAAAAGCGAATTTTATCCCCGGCTCTTACTTAATTTTTCCCGGTCCAAATGGTTTGAAGATCAAAACTATAATCCAATCCACAACTACCTCATAGCAGAAAAACTAAGCGAAAATCTGGATGATGACTGGACGCAGGATGCAGCGTACGCCTATCTCTCATCTTATTATGTTAAAAAAAATGCAGATTCTTCCAGATTATACTCCAACAAAATGCTGGCTCTCGCAAAAAAATTGCAATATCCAGAGGACCAACTGGAGGCTTTACAGAATTTAATAAAAATATCTGATGGTTTGCACGCGCAAAATTATTTTGAAGATTACTCCAGAATTCAGGATAGTTTGGTCAATGCAAAAAATAAAGCCAAAAATCAATTCGCACTAATACGTTTTGAAAGTGAAAAATCCAAAGCAGAGAATCTGAAACTTCAAAAAGAGCACGAGGTTCATGAATATCAGGTTGAAAGACAAAATCTAATTATTGTTCTTCTGCTGTTATTTTTTATTTTAATTTCTGTCATTTCTTACATCTGGATCAAAAAAAGACGCCAAAGACAAATTTTAGAAGCCAACAACAGATTGCAGGAGCAGCGTCTGGATTTTTCAAAAAAAGTCCATGATGTGGTTGCCAACGGAATCTATGAAGTGATGACAACGATTGAACATCAAAACAATCTTCCAAAAGAAAAAATACTGGACAAGCTAGAGTTGATGTACGAAAAATCACGCAATCTATCCTACGATGATGTCTTGCAACAGGACTTCAATGAAAGGATTTTGGGACTGGTCAGCGCTTTTGACAATGACAAAACCAAAATTATTATTATAGGAAATGATCACGATTTTTGGTTAGGCATCAATCACTTTTCAAAAGAAGAGCTGTTCCAGATCATCCGCGAACTATTGGTAAATATGAAAAAACACAGCCACGCATCCCAGGTTATTTTCAGATTTATTCAAGAGAAAGACACGCACGAAATCAAGTATGTAGATAATGGAATAGGTCTACCGGAAGACTTTTCTGAAAAAAATGGATTTAAAAATATGAAATCCAGATTAAAGCAAATCCATGCAAATCTAGAAATCGAAAAGAGCACTTTGGGTCTCAAATTATCAATTAAAACTACAGGAAATGTTCAGTAAAATATTAATCGCCGAAGATCACGAAAGCAGTAATTTTTCTGTGCAAAGAGTGTCGGAAGAGCTCCAAATTGCAAAGGTAGATCACGTGTACTACTGTGATGATGCATTTGCGAAACTTAAAAAATCATTGGAAACCGGTCCATACGAGCTCCTGATTACAGATTTGTCTTTTGAAGAAGATCACAGAAAACAGTTCATCAAAAACGGAAGGGAACTGGTGAAATGTTGTCGCGAAATCCATCCGGAACTCAAGATCATTGTCTTTTCTGCAGAGCATAGACTTGGCGTTATAGATTTATTATTCAACGAATTAAACATCAATGCATTTGTAAGAAAAGCGCGTTCCGATTCGAGGGAACTTAAAAAAGCTATTGAATCGGTTTATAAAGATGAAGTCTATATTTCTCACGATCTCAAACTGCCTGTGAAAAGTATGAATACGTTGGAATTCAGCAATTATGACATTATACTTATTCAGTTATTATCAGAAGGCATTTTGCAAAAAAACATCCCTCAGATCCTTCAGGAGAGAGATATTCACCCAAATAGTTTAAGCAGCGTAGAAAAAAGAATGAATGCGATGAAGCTAGCATTGACGGTAAAAAACAACGAACAACTTATTGCGCGCTGTAAGGATTTAGGAATAATTTAAAATTATTTTCAATTATTTTTCCATTTTACGGTTTCCCGTAAGGAAATGTGATTTTATGTATTTAATTTTGCCTCAGATTAATAACCGTAAAAACACAAAGAAACAATAATCATTTCCAAAATAGCCTGAAGATTTTCTTTAGGCTATTTTATTTTCTCAACATCTCGGTGTGCGGAATGTTATCTTCCAAATATTTTTTTCCTGTATCCTGAAAACCAAAATCTGAGTAGAACTTTAGCAAATAATCCTGTGCGGAGATCCTAACTTCTGAAGTTCCAATTCGGTTCTCTATAATTTCAAGAGCGTATTTTATCAATTGCTTTCCAAGTCCTGTACCTCTACCGTTTTCTGTTGTTACCACCCTTCCAATAGACGTTTCCGAATATTTGATGCCTTTGTCAAAGATTCTGCAATAAGCTAAAACTTCGCCCTCCTTTTCTGCCCAAAGGTGAATTGCTTTTTGGTCATAATCATCTATGTCTGGATATGGACAATCTTGTTCCACAACAAAAACATTGACTCTGGCTTTGATAATCTCGTATAGTTCTGGGGTTGTAAGTTCAGAAAATGTTTTGATTTTCCAATCTGCATTAATCATCGAATCGTACTTTATTTTTTATGAGGAATTGATTAGTTTCTGAAATAAATTTTAGAATACTATCTGTTCCCGTTTTTTTCTCAGCTGAAGTCACATAGATCTCTGGCAGGTCTTCCCAAGTATTCAGCAATTCCTTTTTATAAGCTTCCACATTTCGGTCCGCCGCGCCAGGTTTCAATTTATCCACTTTTGTAAAAACGATGGAAAACGGAACATTACTTTCACCACACCATTGCATAAATTCTAAATCGATTTTTTGAGGCGTCAACCGTGAATCTATCAAAACAAAAAGATTGACCAGATTTTGTCTGTTGAGGATATAATTGGTGATCAGTTTTTCAAAATCTTTTCTCAGGCTCTTAGAAACTTTCGCATAACCATAACCTGGAAGATCGGTAAGGAACCAATTCTCGTTGACCAAAAAATGGTTAATAAGTTGCGTTTTCCCTGGCGTTTGTGATGTTTTAGCAAGATCTTTGTGATTCATCATCGCGTTGATGAGAGAAGACTTGCCTACGTTGGAACGTCCTATGAAAGCATATTCTGCCATCGTAGGCTCGGGACAATCCTGCCATTTCTGACTGCTTTTTACAAATTCTGCGGTTTTGATTACCATATTTTTTATATTTAAAAACCATTAAGAATCAATTTATTTAAGATTAAAAAAATCAAATTCTTAATGGTCTGAAAAGTTTTTATTGATTACTGCTTACATTACTCTCTGTAGCCAAGCGTAAAGAATCTCATTGAATTCATCCGGCTTTTCCATCATTGCAGCGTGACCACATTTGTCAATCCAGTGCAATTCGGAATTGGGAATGAATTTGTGCATATCCTCTGCCACTTCCGGCGGCGTCACATTATCCTGTTTTCCCCAGATGATGCAGGTTGGGCAAGTAATTTTCGGAAGATCGTTCAGCATATTGTGTTTGATGGCACTTCTCGCCAACATCACCGTTTTGATGCCTTTCATCCTGTCATTTACCACCGCGAAAACCTCGTCTACCAACTCATCTGTTGCTACAATCGGGTCGTAGAAAACATCCTGCGTTTTTTTCTTAATATATTCTTTATCACTTTTTCTCGGGAAACTATCGCCAAAAGTTCTTTCGTAAAGACCCGAACTTCCTGTTAAAACTAAGTTTTTTACCAATTCCGGACGAGAAGTTGTTAAAATTAATCCAATATGTCCGCCCATAGAGTTCCCTACGATGGTCACTGGTTTTCCAATAACATCTGTAATAAATTTTGCCACAAACTTCGAAATTGAGGTCAAATTGGTATTCAAAATAGGAAGATCATAGATAGGCAATTGCGGCACAAAAACCTTGTAGCCCTTGTCCGAATAAAAGTTGATCATCTTATCGAAGTTGCTCAAGCCTCCCATCAAACCATGCAAAAGCACCAGTGGATGACCTTCACCCGCTTCTACATAAGTATATTTCGTGTCTTTTTTAGTTTTAAAAATCATAATGCTCTCTCGATAACGCGCCAAAAATACAAATAAAAGAATAATTTTTTATTTTAATCCTACTAATATGGTCAAATTTAATTTATTTTAACACTGCATTCACTTCATTGATACGATTGATAATCGGCAGTGCGAATATTCCGCTGGTTGTGAGATAAAGTTCGTAAAAAGATTTCGCTTTTTCTGCAAAATCGATTTTCTTTTCTGTCCGGAAATGAAACATAAAAACATTGCCGAGCATCTCATAATAATCCGCGTGGTCCTTCGATTCCCGAAGTTTGACCATTTCTATGATCTCTTCTTTTGATTTTGATGAAAGTTTAGCAAAATCCATTTTGAAAATATCCTTCATCAAGGAATCGAAATCCAATTCTTTCTGCATCAGACTTTCTTCTGGTTTTCCGAGAAGTAATTTTTCCAATGCTTGGCTGAGTTGTCTTATTAATCTCAGCGTAAAATCTTTATCTTGAATCATTTCTTAATATCTTTATCTTCTTCATCAAGTTCTGGACTTGCAGAAACTCTCGAAACAAAATGCATCGTTCCGTCTTTCGAATTATATATTTTGTTAGCCAACTTTATTCCAATCACAATTCCAATAATTAAAATTAAAACAGATAATATTATCGAAAAAATGGAATCAAAGGCAACATAAATCACTGTCGCCAAAATCAAACTGATAATGAATGGCGATAGAAATATTTGCAGCCATCCTACTATTTCCGTTGTTTCTTCAAAGGCATTTCTTTTTTGATTTTTCATTCTATCCAAAAAACAAATACGCCAAAATTACCGAAACCGTTACGCCAACCAGATCTGCTAAAAGCATCGAACCAACTGTATATCTCGTATTTCTGATTCCAACTGAACCGAAATAAACGGCAATCACATAAAAGGTTGTGTCCGAACTTCCTTGCAAAATAGCTGATAACTTCCCAGCGAAACTGTCTGCGCCGAAGGTTTTCATCGTGTCCACCATCATTCCACGAGCTCCGGAACCTGACAATGGTTTTATTAATGCAGTTGGCAATCCGTCCACAAATCTGGTATCGAGATGGGAAGCACTGGCAATCCACTTCATTCCATCGATGATGACCTCAAAAACACCACTTGTTCTCAAGAGAGAGATTGCAATCAACATACCAACCAAATATGGAATGATCTTCACACAAACCGTAAATCCTTCCTTCGCCCCATCGATGAACGCGTCGAAAACGTTGATCTTTTTATAAACTGCGCCCAAAACGATGGCCAGGAAAATCAATAAAATAATGCCGTTGCTCATCACTTTGCTGAAGGAATCCAACTCGTCTTTGCTGAGTTGAACCAAGTAGATCACAAGCAAAGCGATGATTGCAGAAATCCCACCAACATAAGCTAAAACAATAGGCTGGAAAAGATTGATTTTTTGTCTGATAGAAACAATCGTCATTGCTGCCAGAGTTGCACAAAATGTCGCAATCATACACGGCAGAAAAATATCGGTCGGCGTTACAGAGCCCATTGATGAACGGATCGCGATGATGGAAACCGGGATTAATGTCAATCCGCTGGCGTGCAGGCAGAGAAACATTATTTGGGCGTTGCTGGCTTTGTCTTTATCCGGATTCAGGGTTTGAAGACTTTCCATCGCTTTGAGTCCGAATGGTGTGGCAGCATTGTCCAATCCTAATAAATTCGCACTGAAGTTCAGCATCATATGTCCGAATGAAGGATGGTTTTTCGGGATGTCTGGAAATAATTTGGAGAAGAATGGCTGGATCATTCGGCTGAGGAAATTGATACCGCCAGCTTTTTCGGCGATGCTCATAAAGCCCATAAACAGGGCCATAATGCCAATCAGTTTCAGGCAGATATTGACGGCTGTTTCGCTGGTTCCGATGACGCCATCTGTTGCCGCAACTCTGTACGTATTTACGTTTTGAAGGGAATCCATTTTGTAATGGATGTGATTTTCTTCGAGTTCCGGCGTGGCCTTCAAGGATCTTTGAATATCTGGAGAAAACTGCGCCAATGGTTTTTGCGAGATCTGAATAGTGTCGCCGCCTTTCCCGACCACCATATCGTTGAAGATCTGACTGTAATTCTCTGAACTGAAATATTTGATGGAGGCCACTGCAATGGCGATGATGATGAAGGCTGACCAAATCCTGCTTAGAACCATTCTGGAAATTAATTTCAGTAAATGTAAGAAAAATGATAATAGATTTTGGAAACTGGTATTCAGAAATTAAAGTTTTAATAGAATAGCAAACCCCGCAGCCCGGCCTGAGTGGAGCTCATTTTTTTGCATTTGGAAAAGCTCGGCAAAAAATAGCGGGAACGGAGGACGGAAATAGCTGCCCAAAACTTTAAGAATCGAATTGTGAGGACAAATCCCATAACTGATTTTTGTCATAAATCTAAATTATACTTGTTTGGTATGAATTGAATTGATACCTTTGCCTCGGCTTTTTTTTAAACACTATCAATGTTGAAATTTTGTTTTGTTTGTTGCAGTAATATATTTCAGTGATATAGAATGAAGAAGAGAATAGTGTGTTTATTTCGAAAACCTTTCATAATCTCATTTGAAAGGTTTTTTATTTTAATTAATTCGTAAAAATGATAGAACTTTTAAACGTTACCAAAAGTTTTAAGACCAAAAATAAGACGATCCAGGCTTTGGCAGACGTTTCTTTGACGGTGAAAAAAGGCGAGATCTTTGGCGTCATCGGAACTTCCGGCGCCGGAAAAAGTACGCTGATCCGCTGTGTTAACCTTCTTGAAAAACCGAACGCCGGGAAAGTAATCGTGGATAATATTGAACTGACAAAATTGTCTGATGCTCAACTGACCCTGGAACGAAGAAAGATCGCGATGATCTTCCAGCATTTCAATTTGTTGTCTTCTAGAACGGTCTTTGACAATATTGCATTTCCGTTGGAATTGGAGGGAAAATCCAAATCCGAGATCAGGGAAAAGGTAAATGGCCTTTTGGAACTTGTTGGACTGAATGAAAAGGCAAAGGATTACCCAGCCAATCTTTCTGGTGGACAAAAACAAAGAGTCGCGATTGCCCGAGCGCTAGCCAATGACCCGAAGGTTTTGCTTTGTGATGAGGCGACAAGTGCACTGGATCCGGCAACCACCAAATCGATTTTGAAATTGCTAAAATCCATCAACCAAAAATTGAACCTAACGATCCTTCTGATCACTCACGAAATGGAAGTCATCAAGACAATCTGCGATAAAGTGGCGGTCATTGATCACGGAAAACTGGCGGAACAAGGCAATGTGGAACAGATATTTACCAATCCGAAACAGGAAATAACGAAAGGGTTTATCCAATCTTCTTTAAATATCGAATTGCCTTTGGTCTATCAAAATTCATTGAGCAGTGTTGATAGTGGAAATAGCAATCCGCTCGTGAAATTTATGCTAACCGGAAACAATGACCAGAGTTTTGTCATCAGCAATTTGTTTGAGAAATTCCAGGTCAAAGCGAAAGTGATCAGTGCGCAACTGGAATATGTTGGCAATCTGAGTTTTGGCGTTTTGCTTGTGGAATTGCAGGGCAAAAATATCAACGAGGCCTTGGCTTATTTGGAAAATGAATATTCTAACACAGAAATTTTAGGTTATGTCGGATAGTATTATCAATTTGTTATTTCAAGGGACGATAGAAACGATTGTGATGACCTTGGTTTCTGGATTTTTTGGATTTCTGCTAGGATTGCCAACAGGAATTTTCTTATTCCTGACAAGAAAAGGTCAATTGTTGGAGAATAAAGTTTCTCATCAGGTTGTTTCTGTGATCGTGAATATTTTCCGTTCGATCCCATTCATCATCTTAATTGTTTGGATGATCCCATTCACCAGAACAATTGTTGGAACATCGATCGGTGTGGCGGCAGCTTTGGTCCCGTTGAGTGTTGGTTCGGCTCCGTTTATTGCAAGATTGGTAGAAAATAGTTTGCTGGAAATTCCTTCCGGATTGATAGAAGCGGCAAGATCGATGGGCGCAAAACCATTGCAGATCATCCGAAAAGTGCTGTTGCCGGAAGCTTTGCCATCATTAATCAATAATGTCAGTATCACTTTGATCACACTCGTAGGATATTCCGCAATGGGTGGCGCAGTTGGCGCTGGCGGACTGGGACAAGTTGGTTATCAATATGGCTACATCGGTTATGATTTTGCGGTGATGAATTCGGTCTTGGTATTACTGATCATTCTGGTTTTCATCATTCAATTGGCGGGAGATTTTCTTTCGAAAAAATTCAATCACAGATAAAAAATTAAAAATGAATAAATTAAAAATAATTGCTTTAGCATTTGCTGTCATCACATTATCAGCTTGCAGCAAAAAAGAATCGAACCCGAATATTTTAAAAGTTGGCATCGCTTCCGGACCTGAACAAGGTTTGGCAGAAGAAGCTAAAAAAGTCGCCAAAGCAAAATATGGTTTGGATGTAGAATTGGTCTCCTTCAACGATTACGTGGTTCCAAACGAAGCTTTGAACCAAGGTGATGTGGATGTGAACGCGTTTCAACACTTGCCCTACCTGGAAGAACAATCCAGACAACGAGGTTACAAATTGGCTGTTGTCGGGAAAACTTTTGTTTATCCAATTGTGGCTTACTCCAAAAAAATCAAGTCCATTTCAGAATTGAAACCGGGACAAACCATTGTGATTCCAAATGACCCGACCAATGGTGGAAGATCACTGTTACTGCTTCAGAAGCAAGGATTAATTAAATTAAAAGAAGGCATTGGACTATTACCAAAAGTCGCAGACATCACAGAAAATCCGAAGAATTTCAGAATTCTGGAATTAGAAGCGCCACAAATTCCGAGGGTTTTGGAAGATAAAGAAGTTGTGCTGGCCATCATTAACAATAATTTTGCGGCCCAAGCTGGCCTGGACCCAGAAAAAGAAGGCCTTTTCACAGAAGATAAAGATTCGCCTTACGCCAATTTAATCGTCTCCAGAGAAGACAACAAAAATGACGAGAAGATCAAAAACTTCGTCAAAGCCTATCAATCTCCGGAAGTAGAGGCCGTTGCCAAGCAGACCTTCAAAGAAGGCGCTGTGAAAGCGTGGTAAAACTTCTATTTTATATCTAGTTTTTTTAAGTTGGCGGTTCAGATTGAATCGCCAATTTTTTTATTAAATTAACCAAAAATCGATTATGGCTTCAAAATCATCAAACTAAACTAGCAATCAAAATCGGCTACAAATCTATTCTGTAAAGAGAAATCATTATAATACACAATTATGATTTAAATCATTTTGTTATTTTTATTAGTTCTAAATAAATATGTTTGCAAAAAATTAAATTATATGCTTAATAAATATCTTTGTTTAGGATTGTTTGCTGCTTTTGTAAACACCAATGCACAAAACTGCACACCGCAAGCCGCAGGAAATAATGTGGGCGACAACGGCTGCGTGAGTCTTACTTATCAAAACCAAACCGTGTCTTACAAAACTGTGAGAGCTGCCGATGGCTACGAATGGCTTCAGCAAAATCTTGGAAGCTCAAACGTTGCAACCAGCATTGCTGACGAAGGCGCAAGAGGCGATTACTTCCAATACGGCCGTTGGGATGATGGACATCAATTGAAAACTTCTCAAACCACAGATGTTTATCCAACACCTAACAATCCTGTTGGTTTAGGAGCCGGAAATGCTTTATTTTATATCAACGGAGGAACGCCTTGGTCTGGTAATTATACTGGATGGTTTGCCAATCCGGACCAAAACGACAATTGGTCTGCCAAAAACCTTTCCGAAGTGACAGAACATAACGGGATCGACCCTTGTAAAGCCATTGGTGACAATTGGGAAATGCCTTCTGAGGCAGATTGGGATCTTGTAATGACCAAAGAAAATATTTTCCCAAGACCAGCTGGCGCTACAACTGGCGGAATTGTAAGAGGTTTTGAAAGCAATCTTAAAATCGCCGGTGCAGGTTCTCGTAAAGATGCAGGATGGGCTTTTGAAGGAACCCGTGCTTACATCTGGACAAAATCTGCAAGTGCCAATCCTAACTTTTATCGTTACATTTATTTAGGAGCTGCAGCATCCAGCACAACTGGTTTTGGTGGTGACGCAAAAAGTTTTGGCTATTCTGTAAGATGTGTGAACAAGTCCAACAATACTTTAGCGGTCAATGACCTCAGCAAAATTGATTTCTCATTCGCTCCAAACCCAGCTGACAAATTCATCAAGATCAATACAGAAAATGCTTTGAAGTCTGTGGAAGTTCTATCCATCACAGGACAGAAGATCTCTGAGACCAAAGAAAATACGGTTGATGTTTCTCGTTTGGCAAAAGGGAATTACTTCATCAAAATTACTTTCGAGAACGGAAAGACCACGACGAAGAAATTCATCAAGAAATAAACATTTCACTAAATTAATAATTGAAAAAGAACGCTCAAAAGGCGTTCTTTTTTATTCTAAATAGATCAGGATATCCTTAGCAATTTCCTCATCGACAGAGGTGATCAAAACCGCATCTTTCGTTTTTTCCTGAAGCTCTTTAATGAAAAAACTACTCTCAAAAAACTGTCTGTGAACGCCTGGCAAAAGACTCATAAAATAATCCATTCCCAATTGATTGTTATGAAGGTCCATTTTGGTTTCCAGAGGTTTGTTTGGGAAAAGGTCTTCATGCATATCTGTCAGTCTTTTGCACCATTTCAGGGACTTCTCTGGCGATGAAACCTTGCAGAAGTACATCATTATGATACAACACCAATAGGCGTGACGAAATGCGTTTCCTATGCCGCTGTTGGAATTGGTTTTGGGATAAAGTTCCTTTGCTTTTTGAAAAGCCCTCAGACTCGCATAAGTGTAAAGGAAAGCAAATAAAGGATGCATGATCCCAATGGAAAAAACCTTCAATAATTTACGGAAGGTCAAGGTTTTTAAAGCTCTGAAAATGATTCCTATAAATCTCATAAATAAAAAACTCTCCCAGATTTGAGAGAGTATATTTTTAGTTCAATAATTTGATTAATGATATTCGTGGATCAAAAGTTTTACCGATCTTGAAACTTGATGTTTGATCTCGGTTCTTTTTACGATAAAATCCACAAAACCTTTCTCCTGCAAGAATTCTGAAGTTTGGAAACCTTCTGGCAGATCTTTACCAATTGTTTCACGAATCACTCTTGGTCCTGCGAATCCGATCAATGCGCTTGGTTCTGCGATAATTAAATCAGCCGTCATTGCAAAGGAAGCTGTGATCCCACCAAAAGTTGGATCGGTCAAATAAGCGATGTAAGGCAAACCTGCATCCGAAAGTTGAACCAATTTGGCCTGAACTTTAGCCAACTGCATCAATGAGTAAGCCGCTTCCTGCATTCTCGCGCCACCAGATTGGCAGATGATCATGTAAGGCAACTTGTGTTTGATACAATAGTCGATTGCTCTTCTGATCTTCTCACCCATTACAGATCCCAAAGATCCACCGATGAAAGCAAAGTCCATACAAGAGATCACCATTTCTACACCGTTCACTTTTCCAGTCGCATTACGGATGGAATCAGTCAATTTGGTCTTGGATTTCACTTCTTTCAGACGGTCCGTGTAAGATTTTGTATCCTTGAATTTAAGAATGTCAACACTTTCCACATCAGCATCCAATTCTTTGAATTTCTGATCATCAAAAAGCATATCAAAGTATTCTCTACTTCCGATTCTTACGTGGAAACCATCTTCCGGAGACACAAAATTATTAGCTCTGAGTTCTTCAGCTTCTATAATTTTGCCAGTTGGCGTCTTGTGCCAAAGTCCTTTTGGAACGTCCTTTTTGTCTTCTGTAGAAGTGGTAATATTTTGCCCTTTCCTTTTAAACCAATCAAATGCCATATAATCTATAATTGATGAATGATAATTGATAATTGATGAAAAAACAACTTATAAAAATCGTTTATCGCTCATCAATTATCATTTATAAATTTTATTAAAGTGTATTAATATTGTTCAGATCTTCGAAAGCCTGAGTCAATCTTTTAATATAAGTTTCTTCTCCTTTTCTTACCCAAACTCTTGGATCGTAGAATTTCTTGTTTGGTGCATCTGCTCCTTCTGGATTTCCGATTTGATGACGTAGATATTCAATTTTCTCAGTCATATAATCTCTGATTCCTTCTGTATAGCCGAATTGAAGATCTGTATCAATGTTCATTTTCACAACACCATAACCGATGGCTTCTCTGATCTCTTCCAAAGTAGAACCTGACCCACCGTGGAATACGAAGTTTACAGGCTTCTCTCCAGTTCCGAATTTCTCCTGAACATATTTTTGAGAATTGTCAAGAATTTTCGGCGTCAGTTTTACATTTCCTGGTTTGTAAACACCGTGTACGTTTCCAAATGCCGCAGCAATGGTGAAGTTATCAGAAACCGCTTTTAGAACTTCGTAAGCGTGAGCTACTTCTTCTGGCTGCGTGTAAAGTTTTGAGCTGTCAACGTCAGAGTTGTCAACGCCGTCTTCTTCACCTCCAGTTACACCCAATTCGATCTCAAGAGTCATTCCCATTTTGTTCATTCTCTCGAAATATTTTGCAGAAACCTCTAGGTTTTCTTCAATTGGCTCCTCAGAGAAATCCAACATATGAGAAGAATAAAGAGATTTTCCGTTTTGCTTGTAGAACTCTTCACTTGCGTCCAAAAGACCGTCAATCCAAGGCAACAATTTTTTTGCGCAATGGTCTGTGTGTAAAATTACAGTCGCTCCATAAGCTTCTGCCAAAGTGTGGATATGTTTTGCGCCAGCAACAGCTCCTAGAACTGCAGCTCTTTGGTTATCATTGTTCAAGCTTTTTCCAGCGTTGAAGATCGATCCTCCGTTTGAGAACTGGATGATCACAGGTGCATTAAGTTTCGCAGCAGTTTCCATCGTTGCGTTGATATTACTAGACCCGATCACATTAGCTGCAGGAAGTGCGAATTGCTTCTCTTTGGCATAATCGAATATTTCTGTTACTAAAGAACCAGTGGCAACTCCTGCCGGAAATTTTCTGCTCATTTTGATTATATTTTTAAGATTTTTTTTGAACGGTAAAGTTACAAAATTATTAATTATTTAAAGTTTCGAATTTTCAGTCTTATGTTATGACTAATATTTCGTTATTCTTAAGTTTTCTATTTATCATCGTAGTGTCCCCAACCTGATAATATTTCCACATCGTCTTCTTTTATTTCATAAACAAGTCTGTGTTTATCATTAATCCGTCTTGACCAAATAGAACCTTCAAAATATTTTAATTGTTCTGGTTTCCCAATACCTTGTGTGGGATTTTCTCGGATCTCTGTGAGAAAAGAATCTATCTTTTTCAATAAAATTTTGTTGCCAGCTTTTTGATGCTTTTTAATATCCTTTGAAAACTCTGCTGAGAATTCTAAATCCCAACTCACAATCCTAAAAGTTTGGCTTGCTCTGAAGCAGAAACTTTTGTTTTAGGACTTTTCTTAGCTTTTTCAATTTTATCAACAAACTCTTTCTTAGTCATCTTGGTATCATCATCATTGAAAACAGCGTTTATTCCCAAAGCTTTAAGAACATCAACCACCATTTTGATTTTATCTTTACTAAGTTTATTTTTAATTTCAATTGTTGCCATTTTAATTCGATTTAAAATTTAGAAGTTATTTGAATAATTATAATTCGCATAATTAAGGACTTAATTCCTCTTATCGTTCCCCCAAAGCAATTTTTGGCGAATGGTCTCATAGAAACTAAAATTTTTTGGTTTAATGAGAAATAGTGAGAAATCAGCCTTTTCGATATTGATCTCACTTCCGATTTCCATATGATAAAGTCTGGAATCCAAAGCCAAAGTATATTGCTCTACCCGACTTTTCACGATCAATTTTATTTTTGCGTCATCTTTAACGATAAGTGGACGAACATTCAGATTGTGAGGTGCGATTGGCGTAATGACGAAATTGTCATTCGCTGGCGAAATGATTGGCCCGCCACAACTCAGCGAGTAAGCCGTAGAACCTGTTGGCGTCGAAACGATCAAGCCGTCGCCCCAGAAAACGTTTAGGAATTCTTCGTTGATGTAAGATTCCACCGTGATCATCGATGTGGTTTCCTTTCTGGAAAGACTGACATCATTCAGTGCGAAAGGAAAATCGATATCGTTCGGATTGTCTGTTGTGATTTTGATGACAGAGCGTTCGCTGATGTTGTAATTTTTATCTAGGATAATAGAATCCAACTCGTCAAAGATCTGATCTTTTCTGAAGTTGGCCAAAAATCCCAATCGGCCTGTATTAACCCCAATAATTGGAATTTCTAGATCCTGGATGAAGGTCAAAGCGTTAAGAATTGTCCCATCGCCACCAAAACTGAAAACGATATTGACGTTCTTGCTTTTCAGCTCCTCTTTCCCAGAAAACGTATCGAATTCCTTAGAAAAATTAAGATTTTCCGCCATTTCGGAATGCAGAACCACAGAAACCTCTCTGAGCGCCAATTCGGAAATGAACTTGTTGAGATACAAAAAAGTATCGAGGTCTTTCTTTTGAGAGTAGATCGCTGCCTTCATAAATTAAATTTCCAAAAATTTCTGAAAAAACCCAAATCGGTCTTTCAACAGTTCTTCCTTCTCGTCATCGTAATGTTTGGTAACCACCGTGTAGCCGTATCTTTCGAAGGTTTCATCAATGGAACTAAGATTTTCATTGCTGATCTTCAACGTAATTTCTATACTATCTTCTTTGATGGCACTGATGAATGTGCCGTAGATCTTCGCATTGTTGCTTTCCACAATCTGAGTGATCTCCGTCATCGAATAATGCAAACCTGTCGTTTGGATTGTCAAGATCGCACCGTTCTCGGAGAACAATGGATATTTTGAAAACTCATTGAAGATGTCATCGCAAGAAATATACCCGAGATATTTTTCCTCTTTCGAGATCACGGGAATCACATTCGCATTGAAAGTATGGAAAAGCTTGATGCTATCGAGAATACTGCTGTCCTCTATAATAGCAAATCGCTCGTAATGAATATTGAGACTGTCCAATTTTCCCTCAGGACTGTCCTCCAGAAAAGACTGGCTGAGTCCGCCAAGGAAAACACCTTTGCTGACAATGAAAACGTGGGAATAGCCAAAGTCTTTCGCAACCTCAGAAGCTTCCTCTATGGAATCTTTTCTGCTGAATGCGGGATAATCTTTGGAAATGTAGTCTTTTATAAACATTATGCTAATTTACAAAAAATCCTTAGCCACAAAAGATTTTAAAAATTTTTATGAATTTTTATAAAAAGTATTGCTTTGTATTAAACAAAAAATATATCTTTGTCGCCTTTCATTTTTACTTTTTATTAGATTTATTTCAAACTGCAACACTTCATTGTGTCTGCAGTTTTTTTATTTTAAAGAACTCAGGTTTTTCGCAAACTCCCAAATGACGATTCCGCCACAGACACTTACGTTCAAAGAATGCTTGGTTCCCAATTGAGGGATTTCCAAAAACGTATCAACATTTGGCAAAGCTTCATCACTGATTCCGTCGACTTCATTTCCTAAGATCAGAGCGTATTTTTCATCAGATTTAATTTCAAAATCAGTCATCATTTGGCTGTCGGAAGTCTGTTCGATCCCAATAATATTGAAGTTTTCTTTCTTAAGATTTTCAATAGCAATATTAATATCCTGCTCATAGATCCAATCTACGCTTTCCGTTGCGCCAAGCGCCGCTTTGTGAATTTCCCTGTGAGGCGGCTGAGGCGTGATACCGCAAAGCACCACTTTTTCGATCAAAAAAGCATCGCCGGTTCGGAAAATAGCGCCCACATTGTGCATACTTCTTACGCTGTCCAGAATGATCACAAGCGGAATCTTCGCTGTATTTTTGAAGGTTTCAACATCTATTCTCCCCAATTCTTCAAGTTTCAGTTTCTTTGTCACGGTTTAAGCTTTATTTATAATTAAATCAATATTTCTCTCGATATTCTTTGCGATAGATTCCATTGGGATATCGTTCTCGTCGTTGTTAAACGGATCTTCTATTTCTTCGGCGATCAACTCCAAACTCATCAAAACATAATACACAAACATCGTGATCGGGATCATAAAAATACCGAGGTTCACCACATTGGCAACCGGCAAGGCTACCACGTAAAAAACCACAAATTTTTTGATGAATGATGAATAGGAATAAGGAATCGGCGTGTTTTTGATTCTCTCACATCCACCACAGACATCCAGAAATCCTGATAATTGGGCATCCAGGAAGAGCATTTCGGTGTCGGAGATCTTTCCTTCTTTTTTAAGTTGAAAAAGTTTTCTGGTCAGCAGAAAGACCAACTCTGCAGGCGGATGATGCTTCAACTCTTTGGCGAGCTCTGCAAAATCCTTGTCAAGAACCAGTCTTGTGGATTCTTTGGAAAGATGGCTGGATAGAAAATGAGGGAAGAACTTAATATATTTTGCGATTTGATTTTTTGTTTTGACATCTTTCTCATCCAGAATGCCACAGATCTTGATCATAAAATTTCGGCTGTCATTCACGAGTTTCCCCCACAATTTTCGGCCTTCCCACCAGCGATCGTACGCCGTGTTGGTTCGGAAAACCAAAAGTAAAGACAATACAAAACCCAATAAAGAATGTAACATTCCGATGTGGCTGACCGTCGATTTTTCTGTGAGATGCAGATATTCAATTTCTAGGTAATACATCCCGTAAGAATAAAGTCCCACGAGAAGCATTGTAGGAAACAGGATTTTCAGCGTATCGGTTTTATGAAGACTGATCAGAATCTTCAGGAAGTTCTTTGTGTTGTAGGCGCGCATACAATTGCATTTGAGCACAAAGATAATTGATATGGAACAAAAACTTGTAGTCGTTCAACTATTTAGTTCAAGTTTTAAAACCGTTTCTGAAAATTATTTTTAAATTTAAGCTTTTAAAAACCATTCGATGTCAAATAAAGAAAAATTCATAACCGACCTCAACTCAAAATACAACCCAAAAGGCGACCACATCATCCTGGGAAAAGGAATGTTGGACGGCGAGATCGTCACCGAAGTCAATGTCTCGATTCCACTGAAAACCGTGAACAGACACGGTTTGATTGCTGGCGCAACGGGAACTGGAAAGACCAAAACGCTTCAGGTTTTCGTAGAGCAATTGTCTCACGCCGGAATCCCGACTTTGGTAATGGATATCAAAGGTGACCTTTCCGGAATCGCTGAATCTGGGACGGAAAACGACAACATAAAAGAACGATATTCTAAAACAGGTTTACCATATTCTCCACAGAATTTTCCAGTGGAACTGATGACCATTTCCGGTGCAAAAGGTGTGAAACTTCGCGCAACGGTTTTGGAATTCGGACCAATCTTACTAAGCAAAATTCTTGGGCTTAATGATACTCAGCAAAGCATTATGTCTATCGTTTTCAAATATTGCGACGACAAAGCTTTGCCTTTGGTGGATTTGAATGATTTGAAAAAAGTCCTTCAATATGTGACGGATAATCCGATTGGCAAAAAGGAATTAGCTGACAATTATGGCTCGATTGCGCCGGCATCTTTAGGTGCAATTCTTCGTTCAATCGTGGCAATGGAACAACAAGGCGCTGCTACTTTTTTCGGCGAACCAAGTTTCGATGTTGAAGACCTTTTGCAGACGAGAGATGGAAAAGGTGTGGTGAATATTTTCCGAGTTGATGATATCCAAAGTAAGCCTAATCTTTTCTCGACCTTTATTTTATCGTTGTTTGCGGAGATCTATATGACTTTCCCAGAGGAAGGTGACAGCGGAAAACCGAAATTGGTTTTGTTCATCGACGAAGCACATTTACTTTTCAACGAAGCTTCCAAAACTTTGCTTTCGCAGATTGAAACGATGGTGAAATTAATTCGTTCTAAAGGAATTGGGATTTATTTTATCACTCAAATTCCAGGCGATGTTCCGGAAAATATTTTGAGCCAATTAGGCTTGAAAATCCAGCACGCTTTGAGAGGTTTCACTGGAAAAGACAAAAAGGAAATCGATAAAGCGGTGGAGAATTATCCAACGACAGAATTTTACAACGCCAGCGAACTCATCCAAAATCTTGGAATCGGGGAAGCTTTTGTGACTGCGCTTAATGAGAAAGGAATTCCAACGCCTTTGGTTCACACTTATTTAATTTCGCCCGAAAGTAGAATGGATATTTTGACCTCATCGGAAATTGATGATTTGACAAGAAACTCATCATTGGTCAGAAAATATGAGGAAAACATCGACAAAGAAAGTGCCTACGAAATCCTAAACAAAAGAATCGAGGAACACACGCAAACCGTAATACCAACACCGACGAGAGGCAGAACGGCACAACCAAAAGAAGAACCCGGAATGTTTGAGCAGGTGATTGAAAGCCGCGCCGGAAAAACTTTTCTGAACACTTTGGCAAGAGAAGGTGCGAAGTTTATTTTGGGAATGTTCAGTATGAAGAAAAGAAGATAATATACTGCCAATGGATTATAAACTGATTGAAAAATTACAGACCCTTTTGCCTTTAGGATATTTATATCTTATCATTTTAGGAATATTGAGAGACGGCGTATTTTTCTATATGTTGGGCGTCAATTTTTTGAAATATTCCTCAATAATGGATATTTTGATAAGCCCAATCGCAGAATTGACATCTCAGCCGATCATTTTGGCGACAGTGATTTTGATGATCATTGGATTCTTTTTTTATTATAATTTTCTTGCCAAAAACAGTCATAAAAAATGGGTTCGTGAGTCTGTGGTGAGCAAAAAATATCTCAAACAACATCCTGATTCCACAGATCTCGATTTGAAAATTCATATAAAAAAGCAGGTCTATTTTGCAGTCGCATTTATGATTTTGGCTTTCTTCCTTGGTGGCGGTGTCGGAACAGGAATCAATGTAAAGGACAGAATCACAAACAATAATTTGAAAATCAAGCACAGAATAACCGACGATTCTGGCATTCAAAAAGAAATTTATCTTATTGATTCCAATAGTGCTTATTTCTTTTACGTTGAAAAAGGAAGCAAGATTGTCACCATTGTCCCAGTGAGCTCCATCAAAAAAATAGAACTCATCAACAACAAAATGTTTGAGAATGGAAGTTTCTCAAGTTTCTTAACTTTGTAGAACGAAAAATGTAGATGTACTCAGTAATAGATATAGAAAGTAACGGCGCACCATTTCGGAAGGAAAGCATCATAGAGATTGCTATCTACCGATATGACGGTCACGAGATCACAGACCAGTTTATCTCGCTCGTGAATCCCGAAGATGAGATCTCTTCTTTTGTTCAAAAGTTGACAGGGATTTCCTCCAAAATGGTTTTGACTGCTCCGAAATTTCACGAGATCGCAAAACGTGTGGTAGAGATCACGCAGGATTCAACTTTGGTCGGTCACAATATTGATTTCGATTATCGGATGCTTCGCCAATCGTTCAAACGACTTGGTTACGAATTCAATATCAATACTTTAGATACAATCCCGTTAGCTAAGAAATTGATTCCGGAAGAGAAAAGTTATTCACTCAGCAAACTTTGCAAATCTATCGGAATTCCTTTGACAGAAGCACACCGAGCAAGTGGCGATGCGAGAGCGACTTTGGACTTGTTCAAGTTGTTGATGATCAAAGATAAATCCAATGAGATCATCCAATCTCAACAGGAAGAGAACCACGCCAAAAGCTATCTCAATAAGATCCAATTGCTGACAGAAGACCTTCCTAACGAGCGCGGAATTTTATATTTCCAAAATTCTGACGGGAAGATCATTCATTCTGATGTCGTAGAAGATCTATACAAATCAGCTAAAAAAATCCTTGAATCTGATTCCAGAAAGTACAAGAATATCCAGGAAGATGCAGTTTTGACTTCTTACGAATTGACCGGAACCGACCTGATTGCCAAGCTGATGATGAAGAATAAAGGCATCAGCAAAACGCAACCTTTGCCTTTCGGATTGTTTTACAGAAAGAACAAATTCATTCTTGAGAAAATCAAAAAAGAACAGGAAGAGAAACCTTATTTGAGATTCAAAAGTTTTACGCAAGGTTTGAAGGCCATCAATTACATCAAATCCAAACCTGAGCTGAAAGAAAATCTGGAAGAATTCACGCAGAAAATCAACCTTAAAAAAAGAAACGAGATCTGGACTTCATCCGGAAGAACTTTGGGCGAAAAGTCTTTCCTTATTTTAGAAAACGGAAAACTGACTGGTTTTGGGTTTTACGATTTGTATCATCAAATCCAGTCTATGGAAAAAATCAAAAAACTGATGTTGCCCGTTTCCAGATTCTCTCAGGATTTGCAGAATGATTTGCAGTTGGCGCTTTTGCGGAATGAGTTTGAGGTTTCTCCGCTTCCTGAGAAATAAAAGTAGAGCGTTTCAAAACCGCAAAAGAAAAAAAAGTTCTTATATCATTATCATCATTTTGTCATTCCGTAGAAATCTCGACCGCCTTGTTTAGATTCCTACGGAATGACAAAGGTTATGTTAAAAGACAAATGTTCAACTTTGCGAAGCTGCAGCCCGACTTGAGTGGAAATCCTTTTTTGTGGCTGGAAAAGCGCGGGCAAAAAAGATTGGGAACGGAAGGCGGAAATAGCTGCCCAAATATTTTTTAAAATTGCTTTCAACATAGTCAATAGCTTCCCAAAAATAAAAATCAATCCAAAAATTGCGAGATTTACAGATAAACTCTAATTTTGCGAAAAATTTTAACAACAAGCAATGCAATATTTTAAACAAAGCAAAATCGGAAAAAAGGGAGCTGTAAGGTTCTCTAAGGTTTGGAATGTATAATGAGTTGCGTGCATAAGATATCTATTGCGGCAGACTCTTTATATAAGAATCTGCCTTTTTATTTTTAAAAATCTACGATTATGACCAATCAGGACTTGCTAAGCATAGCAAAAGAATTCGGGACGCCCGTGTATGTTTATGACGTTAATTCCATCAGCGAGCAGTATAAAAAGCTGACGTCTTCTTTCTCGAAGACCACGCGTTTTTTCTACGCTGCAAAGGCTTTGACCAACATCAATATCCTGAAGTACGTAGAAAAACTGGGCGCATCTTTGGATTGCGTTTCTATCAACGAGGTGAAATTGGGCTTGAAAGCTGGTTTCTCAAACGACAGAATTCTATTCACGCCAAACTGTGTGGACTTGGCTGAGATTGAGGAAGCAATGTCTCATAAAGTTCATATTAACATTGATAATATTTCGATTCTTGAGCAATTTGGAAATAAATTCGGTGGTTCTTATCCGATTTTTGTGAGAATCAATCCACATATTTATGCTGGCGGAAATCACAAGATTTCGACTGGGCATATCGATTCCAAATTCGGAATTTCGATTCACCAGATGCGTCACATCGAGCGTGTGATGAAATCTACAAATCTGAATGTGGAAGGTCTTCATATGCACACGGGAAGCGAAATCAAAGACCCAGATGTTTTCATCCAAGGTCTTGAAATTATGTTTGAATTGGCAGAACATTTCCCGAATTTGAAATATCTGGATATGGGAAGCGGTTTCAAAGTGCCTTATCAAGAAGGTGACATCGAAACTGATGTGAAATCTCTTGGGAAAAAAGTAAATGCTTCCATCAAAAAATATGAGGAAGAATCTGGGAAGAAATTCCAACTTTGGTTTGAGCCAGGAAAATTCCTTGTGAGTGACAGTGGCCATTTCTTGGTAAAATCGAATGTCATCAAACAAACAACGGCGACAGTTTTTGTGGGCGTGAATTCTGGTTTTAATCATTTGATTCGTCCGATGTTCTACGATTCTTATCACATCATCGAAAACTTGTCCAATCCAAAAGGTGCGGAAAGAATTTATACGGTTGTCGGAAATATTTGTGAGACAGACACTTTCGCTTGGGACAGAAAAATAAATGAGGTGAGAGAAGGCGATGTATTGGTTTTCAGAAATGCGGGCGCTTATGGTTTTGAGATGAGTTCAAATTTCAACTCCAGATTGAAACCTGCGGAAGTGATGTTTCTTGATGGAAAAGCGCACCTCATCAGAAAAAGAGATGAGTTTGAAGATTTGTTGAAAAATCAGATCGAGGTTTTGTAATTTCTTGTTGATCAACAATATTTTGGCATAAAATTTCTTTCATCACTTTTAAAATCAAAAACTATGAGATCATTATTACTTTCCTTAAGTTTAGTAGTTGGTTCATTTGCTTTCGCTCAAAACAATGACGTTGAAGATATGATGAACATTGATATTCCGATGAATGATGCATCACTCAGTTCTGTTGCCTACAATGTGCGCGGTATTTATCAGCTTAAGGATAATGCCTGCGACCCAGCAAACTTCAAAAGTTTGAGATATCCTGGTGGCGCTGATGCTTACATCAAGGAACTGAAAGAAAAACTGGCGCAAAACGTGAATTGGAAAACTTATGTCATCAACGGTTTGTTCTTCGTCAAAATGGATATTACGAAAGACGGCGTTCTGTCAAAATTGGAAGCTGGACCAAAAGTGGCCAACAGCGAACCTTTTCTAAATGACCTAAAAGAAGCAGCCAAAAAAGTAAATAAAACCTGGACGCCAGCGAAATGCAGTGGTAACCCAATCGATTCTCAAGCAATGTTGAAAATAGATTTTTCATCGATGGCTTATGACACTTCTTTTAATTAAGATTGTAAAACTATAAAATAAGAACCGCCTTTAATTTGGCGGTTTTTTTATTTCTTAGATAATTGGACGAGATATTGGTCATTCTCATCTTCATAGATCAACTCGGATTTCCAGCCTTCCTCTGAAGTGATTTTCTCTAAAGTTTTAAAATCCAAATAGAGCCAGTTGAACCAATCTGTGACTTCTTTTTGATATTCGTATCTGCAAGTGACTTCGCCGTAATAGTGGTCTTGTGGAAGTTCTTCGTCCTCGTACATATAATTGATGTCGGATGAATCGAAAATTAAGATCCCATTTTCATTGAGCAATGTTTCAGCTTTTCTAAGGAATTTCCTGAATCCATCCAGATCACCACACAGTCCGATTCCATTCATCAACAACAAAAGTGTATCGAATTTCCCATCATTATATTTAAAGATATCTTCACCGACGACTTTTTTCAAACCTCGATTTTTCATCACGTCACAGGCTGCCGGAGAAATCTCTAATCCAACGACCTCTAAATTTTTACGTTGAAGGATCAAAGCGTGACTTCCTGCGCCAGCTCCTACATCTAAGACTTTTCCTTTACAGAGATCCAATGCCTTCTTCTCAAGTTTGGGTAATTGTTTTTCGTTGCGGAAATAGAGGGAAATCGGCATTTCTACTTTTGGACCAAAGGTGTCGTGGACGTAGAGTTTTGCCCTGCTGGTTTTTTCGTGAAAATTTTTGATGGCAAGCCCTGGAAGATCAATCATATTAATAAACTTGCTGCAAAGATAAAATTAATAAAAAAAGCATCCAGATCTCTCTGGACACTTTTTTTCGTCATTCGGAACTTTCATTCTGAATGCTCACTACAAATATAAATTTTATTTATTACAAATAAAATGAACCATGGTTAAGAAATACGCCTTCTTATTCTACTCAATGCTTGTGGTGTGATTCCCAAATAAGTCGCGATATGTTTCAGTGCAACCAACTGAAATAGTTCGGGATGCTCTTTCATCAATTTCAAATAGCGTTCTTCTGCAGACTCGCTCAGATACGAGAATTCCTTATTCGATTTTGCCAGGTAGATCTGTTCTACAGTGATCCTCCCGATTAGATTTCCAACACTGGATGTTCTGTAAACTTCCTGCAGATCATCGTAATGGATTTGCCAAACGACCATATCTGTAAGCGCCTCCACCGTGCATCTGGAAGGTGACCGTTGCAAAAAAGAATCATAGGAAGTCAGATAATTATGTCTGAAAACAAATCTGGTTGTAAGTTCTCTGCCATCTTTCATAAAGAACAATCTCGCTGTGCCTTCCTCTACAAAGGACAGATAATTTTCTACTGCGCCTTTTTTCAGAATCAGATCTTTCTTCTTGTATTCTTTCCGAACATTCTTTGCGCTATAGATCGCCCAGTTTTCGTCCGATATCGGAATATTATTCTCGCGAAGAAATTGTTTCATAAACTCCATCCACCATCTTTTTTTATTGATAAATAGAATTCAGTTCGTTCATATATTCATAAGCCGTCAAATCGAATTTCACTGGAACAATGCTGATGAATCCATTTGTCAAAGCTGTTTCGTCCGCATCTTCCGACTGATCCATATTATTGAAATAGCCTGTCAGCCAGTAATATTTTCTTCCGTGCGGGTTGATTCTTTCGTCGAAACTTTCTTCCCATTTTGCGTTGGCTTGCTTACAAACTTTGATGCCCTTGATCTCTTCTTTTTTAAGGTTCGGAATATTGACATTCAGTACAACACCTTTTGGCATTGGGTTCTCAATGGTTTTCAGAATAATATCTTTAATAAAATCTTCAGCCTGATCAAAATCTGCTTCCCATTTCAGATCACCAAGCGAAAATCCGATGGCTGGCAAACCTTCTACTCCGGCTTCCACAGCTGCAGACATAGTTCCTGAATAGATGACATTGATGGAAGAATTCGAACCGTGATTGATGCCTGAAACTACGATATCTGGTCTTCTGGGAAGGATTTTATCCAAAGCCATTTTCACGCAATCAACAGGTGTTCCAGAGCACGAAAAATCTTTCTGTGGACCATCAAGATTCAATTCTTCGAAGCTAAGTGTAGAGTTGATCGTAATGGCGTGTCCTTTTCCACTTTGAGGAGAGTTTGGAGCAACCACGATGACGTCTCCTATTTCGTTTACTATGCTAATTAATTTTCTAATTCCAGGTGCTGTGATCCCATCATCATTGGTTACCAGTATCAATGGTTTGCTCATAAATCTTATTTTTATATTCTTTCGCTTTTTTGCGACATTTTCAAAATTATCTCAAAAATAACCAATTTATAATGAGTAAAATAAAATAAGGTGTTAAATTTGGTTTCGTTTTTGAATACCAACGTAACATTCAAAATAAAATTTTGACTAATATAAGTACAGATTAAAATTTATGTTCAAAAAAATCAAGTTCAAGAAACTGCTGATGTTTGCGCCGCTGATGACGCTAATGTTCTGTTTCAACTCTCCTCAAAATGATGATGAAAAAATGCAGACCATTATGGTAAGCGTTAAAAATACACTTTCATACCTTCATTACAGCCCAAAACCTATTAATGATGCGTATTCCCAAGATGTTTTTGATAAATATATGGAAAACGTGGACGCATCCAAAAGATACTTCCTACAGTCTGATATTGACGAGTTTAAAAAGCACAATACCAAGTTGGATGATTATCTTAATAATGGGAATCTTGTGTTCTACAAATTGACGATCGACCGTCTTTACCAACGTGTAGATGAGATCGACAAAATGACCCAGGACATTCTTTCGAAACCAATCAATTTGGATGAAAATGACGAATTGATCCTGGAGCCAAAAAAAAGAGTGAATCCTGCTGATGCAAAACAGCAGCGTGAAGAATGGAAAAAGTACATTAAGTACAACATCCTTCAGGAAATGGAAACGCTGACCAGCAAAGAAGAATCTCAGAAAAAGAAAAAAGATTCTGTCGTCAACAACAAACTGCCGGATACGATCAAATACACGCCACTTTCAATGGAAAAAAAGCGTGAGAAAGCAACTGCGGAAGTGAAAGACCTGATTACAGATTCTTTCAGAAGATTCAAGAAAAGAAAGAAAATGGACTGGTTCTCAGTTTATATGAACGCTTATACTGAAGTTTTTGATCCGCACACCAACTATTTCTCTCCGAAAAGCAAAGAGGAATTTGATATGCAATTCACTGGAAAAGTGATCGGTATTGGTGCTTTGATCCAGGAAAAAAGAGGTTATCTGTATCTTGGAGAATTGACAATTGGTGCGCCAGCTTGGAAATCAAAACAATTGAGTGCTGGTGATAAGATCCTTAAGGTAAAATCAAAACCGAACGAAGAAGCGGTGAATGTTGTCGGAATGTTGTCTGATGAAGCCGTAAGATTGATCCGTGGTGAAAAAGGAACACCTGTTACTTTAACCGTTGAGAAAAAATCTGACAAAACCATCAAAGAAGTAACAATGATTCGTGAAGAAGTAGCGATAGAAGACACTTTTGCTAGAAGTATTGCGGTGACTGCGAAAAATGGGAAAAAATATGGTTTCATCTATCTTCCAAGTTTCAATGTGGACTTTGAAGATGCAAAAGGGAGAAATGCTTCCGATGATATCAAAGCAGAATTGATCAAACTTAAAAAAGAAAATGTAGAAGGGATCATCCTAGACCTTAGAAGCAATGGTGGTGGTTCTTTGACGGAGGTTGGAGATATAATGGGCTTGTTTATGAACGCTGGTCCTTACGTTCAGGTAAAAGACAGTCGTGGAAAAGTTCAAACTTTGAGCAACAAATCCAATGAACCTATCTGGACAGGTCCGCTTGTTGTGATGCAAAACGAATTATCGGCTTCGGCCTCAGAGATTCTTGCAGGTGCGTTCCAGGATTATGGAAGAGCAGCGATCATTGGTTCGCCAAGTTCTTTTGGAAAAGGTACAGTTCAGACGTTTGTTGAGCTAAACAGATTCCTGAATACGAATGATGATTTCGGAGCTTTGAAATTAACGATTCAGAAATTCTACAGAATATCTGGAGAATCGACTCAAAGAAAAGGTGTGGAATCTGACCTTAAGATGAAAGATTTCTTCTCATATTCTGAAGTAGGAGAACGTTTTGACCAATTCGCTTTGCCTTGGGATAAGATTGAAACCACTTCTTACAAAAAATTGACCGGACTTAATATTCCTCAATTACAGGCAGAACTTGATAAGCAATTGGCAAACAACCAAAATTACAAGATGTTGCAGGAATCTTCCGAATGGAAAGAAGCACTTGATAAGGAAGAAACAATCACATTGAACCAAGCCAAATTCAACGAACTGATGAAAACGCGTAAAGCACAAATTGAGAAGTTCAAAGGTTTGGACAAGTTCAACAACGGATTGAAGTTTATGGTTCACCCAGACGAATTGGAAAGAATCAAAAAAGACGAAGCATTTGCCAAGAAAACAGAAAACTGGAGAAAAAATCTTGAAAGAGATTTCTATCTGGAAGAAACGGTAGATGTCCTTTCGAAGATCAAATAATAAAAAAGCGGAACTATAAAATTTAGTTCCGCTTTTTTTATGCTTAATAATGCAGTACTTTACTATTTCAAACTTTCAAAACTACGCTTGATAAAGTCTGTCAATTCTTTTCCTTTCAAAAGATTCTGAGACAATTTTGCCAGATCCAAAGCTTGATTGATCATCGCGCTTTTCTCTTCCGCATTCTCTTTCTTCAATAATTCGCCGGCAAAATCTGAGTTAGAATTCACGACCAAATTATACATTTCCGGGAAACCGCCCATTCCGAACATTCCGCCACCGCCGCCAGTTGCCTGCATATCCTTCATTCTTCTGATGAATTCTGGTTGGGTCAAGGTAAATGGTGCATCTGTAGAATCCAGGTCTTCCAGTTGAACGGTGAACTTTTGATCGTTGATAGACTCTTCAATGTTTTTCTTCAAAGCTTCCTTATCCGTCTCATTCAATTTAGAAATGACAGGTTCGTCTTTTTTGATCAAATTATTGATGTGATCCGCATCTACTCTCGCAAATGAAACATTTTCTTTAGAGCTTTCCAATTTCTGGATCAAGTGCGGAACAATTGGAGAATCTAGCAACAAGACCTCATAACCTTTGTCTCTCGCAGACGCGATGTAGCTGTGTTGCTCATCCGCGTTGGTTGCATAAAGAATAACAGTTTTTCCATCTTTATCCGTTTGCGTTGGTTTGATCTTCTCAACCAATTCATTCCAAAGGTAATATTGACCTTCCGTCGTTGGATAGAGCGCGAACTTGTCAGACTTCTCATAGAATTTATCTTCAGAGATCATTCCGTACTCGATCACGATCTTGATGTCATTCCATTTTTGCTGATAATCTTCACGGTTTTCATTGAATAACGATACCATTTTGTCCGCCACTTTTTTCGTGATGTAAGAAGAGATCTTCTTCACCGCGCCATCAGCCTGCAGGTAAGAACGGGAAACGTTCAGCGGAATATCCGGAGAATCGATCACACCTCTCAGCAACATCAAGAAATCAGGAACAATTCCTTTTACCTCATCTGTTACAAAGACTTGATTTTGATACAACTGAATTTTATCTTTCTCGATATTAAGGTTATTCGCCAATTTCGGGAAGAACAAAACACCCGTCAGATTGAATGGATAATCCACGTTCAAATGGATATGGAACAACGGATCTTCAAACTGCATCGGATACAATTCTCTGTAGAAATTCTTGTAATCCTCAGCTTTCAGTTCGCTCGGCGCTTTTGTCCAAGCCGGCGTTGGATTGTTGATGATATTATCGACCTCAACCGATTCTGGTTTTGCATCTTCCGCAGAACCTTCTGGCAAAGGCAAAGTCTCTGTTTTCGTCCCAAATTTAATTGGAATTTGATTGAATTTATTATACTTCGTCAAAAGCTCACGGATTTTAGATTCCTCCAAAAATTCCAAAGAATCTTCTGCAATATGAAGGACGATCTCCGTTCCTCTGTCAGATTTTTCAGTTTCTTCCAACGTATATTCTGGACTTCCGTCGCAGATCCAACGAACTGCTTTACTATCTTCTTTGTAAGATTTCGTGAAGATCTCCACCTTCTCCGCCACCATAAAAGCAGAATAAAATCCAAGACCAAAATGTCCGATAATTCCAGCATCTTTCGCAGAATCCTTATATTTTTCAAGGAATTCCTCCGCGCCGGAAAACGCCACTTGGTTGATGTATTTCTCAACTTCCTCGCCCGTCATCCCAAGGCCTTGATCCTTGATGCTCAGCGTTTTCGCCTCCTTATCAATTTTCACCTCGATAATCGGATTGCCATAATCCACTTTCGCTTCACCAATTACGGTTAGATGTTTCAACTTCGTCGTTGCATCCGTCGCATTGGAAATCAATTCACGAAGAAAGATCTCGTGATCACTGTAAAGAAACTTCTTGATCAGCGGAAAAATATTCTCCACCGACACATTAATACTTCCTGTTGACATATTTATATTATTTTTTGTTTTATTTAAAATTTCAATTCCCGTATCATAATCATCTATCGATTATCATTTATCAGTCATAATTTGGGCGACTGCCAAAAGCCAAAACTTCCCCCGCGCTATTTTGTCACCGGGCTATCCGTTGCAATCTTTTGCTTATCACGATTTGTCACCGATTGACGCATTTCCCAAGCAAAAGGATTTCCACTGCTATCCCTGTCGCGGGTTTCCACAGTCCATCAAAATTTCACAAAAAAAAGACCATCCAACAATTAATGACAAATTGTCGCTTTGGTAAACCACAAAGATTCCACAAAGCACACAATTCTTATTTCTAATCTTACACTTTGTGCTCATTGATGGGTTTGATGTTTATGCATAGCTCGTCGAAGTACCATTGCGAACCTTAGCAGGCTTTGCGTTAAAAAACCTAAGTAACCCTCGTGATCCTTGTGCAAAAACTTTGAGCTCTTTGTGGTTAAAAAAAATCCTTACATTTACTTTCATCAAGACCAATCCAAAATGCGCCACCAAATCCAAAATCAAAACCCTGATTTCAAGAACATTACCTTCGATTCCAATTCGGAAAATTACACTTTTGAAAAAGACGGTTTGGAATTGAAATCAAAATACACCAGCGAAGACGTCAAAAACAAAGACATCAAAGCCGGTTCCGCAGGGATTGCGCCTTTTCTTCGTGGTCCATATTCCACGATGTATGTTCAAAAACCTTGGACCATCCGCCAATATGCAGGATTTTCCACAGCAGAAGAATCGAATGCTTTCTACAGAAGAAATCTCCAAGCCGGACAAAAAGGTCTTTCCGTCGCATTCGATTTGGCAACACATCGCGGTTACGATTCAGACCACGCAAGAGTAGTTGGTGACGTTGGAAAAGCAGGCGTCGCAATAGATTCGGTGGAGGATATGAAGATTTTGTTTGACCAGATTCCATTAGACGAAATCTCAGTTTCGATGACAATGAACGGCGCGGTTTTGCCGATTTTGTCTTTTTATATAGTCTCCGCAGAAGAACAAGGAATCTCGATGGACAAGCTTTCCGGAACCATTCAGAATGATATTTTGAAAGAATTTATGGTGCGGAATACTTACATCTATCCGCCAACGCCATCAATGAAAATCATCGCGGATATTTTCGAATATACTTCCAGGAATATCCCAAAATTCAACTCCATTTCAATCTCGGGTTATCATATGCAGGAAGCTGGTGCAACGCCGGTTTTGGAAATGGCCTACACCTTAGCCGACGGTTTGGAATATGTGCGAACCGGAATCAAAGCCGGAATGAACGTCGATGATTTTGCCCCAAGATTATCTTTCTTTTGGGCGATTGGAATGAATCATTTTATGGAAATTGCAAAAATGCGAGCGGCAAGATACATTTGGGCAAATCTTCTGAAACAATTCAATCCTCAGAATCAAAAATCTTTAGCCTTAAGAACCCATTCGCAAACATCTGGCTGGAGTTTAACGGAACAAGAACCTTTCAACAATATTACCCGAACAACAATCGAAGCATTATCTTCAGCTTTGGGCGGAACACAATCTTTGCACACCAATGCTTTGGATGAAGCGATTGCTTTACCAACAGATTATTCGGCGAAAATCGCAAGAAATACACAAATTATCCTTCAACAAGAAAGCGGAATCTGCGACGTCGTTGACCCAATGGGCGGAAGTCATTTGATTGAAACTTTAACGCAACAAATGATTGAGGAAGCAATGAAATTCATCGATGAAGTGGAAAAAGAAGGCGGAATGACCAAAGCCATCGAAGCCGGAATTCCGAAAATGAGAATCGAGGAAGCATCGGCCATCAAGCAAGCAAAAATCGATAGCGGAGAAGAATTCATCATCGGCATCAATTCCTTCAAATCCGATTTAAAACAGACCGAAATCGAAATCCTCGACATCGATAATACGGAAGTTCGCAGAAAACAAATCGAAAGATTGGAAAAAATAAAAGCCGAACGCAACACAGCATCGGTTGAAGAAATTTTAAATCAAATTCGAGAAACAGCAAAAACAGGAAACGGAAATCTTCTGGAACTTTGCATTGAAGCTGCAAGAAGAAGAGTCACTCTCGGCGAAATGAGCGATGCAATGGAAGAAAGTTTCGGACGCTACAAAGCCAATATCAGAACCATATCAGGAGTTTACGCAATGAATGCAAGCAAAAATGAATACTTTGAAAAGGCAGTTGCTTTAAGCCAAAAATTTGAAGACCAAGAAGGACGACGACCAAGAATTATGGTTGCAAAAATGGGACAGGACGGTCACGACCGTGGCGCAAAAGTAGTCGCAACCGCATTTGCAGATATGGGATTTGACGTCGATGTGGCGCCATTATTTCAAACGCCGGAAGAAGTTGCGAAACAAGCGGTGGAAAATGACATTCACATTTTGGGTGTTTCATCTCTGGCTGCAGGTCACAAAACTTTGGTTCCGCAAGTGGTGGAAGAGTTGAAAAAATTGGGTGCAGATGATATTACAATCGTTGTTGGTGGTGTAATTCCGCAACAGGATTATGAATTTTTGTATCAAAATGGGGCGCATCATATTTTTGGGCCGGGAACTAATTTGCCGAAAAGTGCGGTGGAGATTTTGGAAAAACTTTTAGATTAATTTAAAGGACAGAATTCAAATACTTTCTACCTACATTATTTTTATCAATGGAAAAATGAAATTTTCACAATTGTGTGTTGCTAATAATTTCATTTTTCCATTCATAAAAATCATTGTGGTATATTCGGTTATAAAATTTTAAGCTCCGTTTTAACTCATAACTCCGAATTAAAGTTTGCCGTTTTTTAGTATTGTTTTCATTAGCAATGTAATCGAATAATAGTTGTGCATTTTCATTAAAGTTTTCGACTTCAAAAACATAAGATGCTTTGGAAGATTCTACACTTTCCCCTATTAATTTATTTCCACATTTGAAAAGAAAAGACTCGTGAATCGCTTTTGATTGATTTCTGTTGATTACCAATTCTGGAATAGGAATAATGGGGAAATTTTCATCACAAATTTCACACAAAAATTTTATCGAATCATTTGTAAAAACAAATGGAAGATTTAGTTGGAAATATGTTCTTGTATATTTTTTTAATTTTGATATATCAAAACTTTCCATTTCAAAAGAATGCCCCACAATAGTCAAATAGTCAATGTGGTAAAATAATACTTCTATATTTTTGATTTCTTGAATTTCACTTCCAGAGATAACAATTTCAAGTTTTGGGACATTTTTAAATGAATAATAATGTTTTATCTTATCTAAATACCTTTTAGACTGTTCAACTATAAATTTTCGGTAATACTGATTTATTTTAATTTCTACACATCCATCAAAAAAATTGATGTTTCCCCATTCCGGAAATATTGATTTTATCTTGTCAAGATTAATTGTTGGAATTTTATCTCCGATAGTTTTATTTCCATTAGTATTGTCCTCGAATAATTTTAGCGATTTTTGAAGGTCATTTATAATTCTTTTCTTTTTTGAAATTTCATCTTTCGAACTTATTGATTTTAGAGATTCAAGTTTTCTTTGTTCAGTATAAAATTCTTGCCGAATAGAAAATAGACTATCAAAGAGAAATGGAAATTGCTTGTATAATTCTTTATTTTTCTCTTTTCGTTTTATTTCTTTTTGTAATTTCTTGATTTTTTTTTCACCCTCAACTATTCTTTTGGGAATATTTTGTAAATGTTTAAGCTCATTTTCTAATTCCTTTATTGCATTTTTGATATTAATATATGATTGTTCATTCATACTCATTAGAATAGATGCTAAATAATAATTGATGGTTTTTTCGGTCCAAAATTAATCTATTGAAAAGTACATTTGTGAAAGAATAGATATACCTTTCCTAACAAAGATATTTATTAATATTTTATCAGACTCTTACATTTTTTTTAATAATGAATTATTTATCTTGTTCAATAATTTTTGACAAATGACAAATCAGAAAACATTTATAGTTACTAACTTTCCACAATGAAAGAATTATTCGATTTTATTTTACGCTTCGGGAATCTCAATCCGCAGCAGATTGACTTTATTAAAACTAAAGCCAAAGAAATTGATTTCAAAAAAGATGAGTATTTCTCCGAGGCAGGGAAAATTGCGAGTCAGGTTGGATTTGTCGTCGATGGAATTCTGCGTGTTTGCTATTACAACAATGAAGGCGAAGAGATCACCAAATATTTCATCGAGGAAAACAATCTGGTCGTCGACCTGGAAAGTTTTGACAATCAAATCATTTCCAGTTCTTATGTTCAGGCCATTACAGATTGTAAAATGATCATATTCTCAAGAAAAGATTGGTTGGAACTTTTGCAGACCATTGTTGGTTTCGATGTCATTGTCAACAAGATAATTTCCAGAGCATTATTACTGAAAGTGGAACGGAGAAGTCCGCTTGTGACAGAAGATGCAACAAAACGTTATCTCAAATTTTTGGAGATCTATCCGAATGTCGTGAACAGAATTCCACTGTCTTACGTTGCCTCTTATCTTGGTGTGACACAATCTTCTCTTAGCCGAATCCGAAAAAATATTTAATTATCATTCGCTTTTTGTCATTTGGCAAATACTATCGTTTTGAATTGATCCAACTTTACATCATCAATTTAAAACAAGAAAAAATGACAATCGTATTAATAACAGGTGCCAACAGAAGTATTGGTCTTGAAACGGCAAAACAACTTTCAGCAAAAGGTTTATTCGTTTATTTGGGAAGTCGCGACCTAGCAAAAGGTGAAGCAATTGCAAAAGAACTTAATGAACAAGGATTCAACAACATCAAAGCAATTGAGATAGATGTTACCAATCAAGAATCAGTTTTAGCAACTAAAAATAGCATCGAACAAGAGCAAGGAAAATTGGATATTCTCATCAACAATGCGGGAATTCTGGGAACGCAGCCTCAAACTGCCACAGGAACTTCTGTCGAAAATATCAAGGAAGTTTTTGAAACTAATTTTTTCGGTGTGATATATGTGACGCAGGCATTTTTAGAATTGCTGAAGAGATCTGAAAGTCCGAGAATCAGCAACATCACGTCAGGACTTGGCTCATTGACGCTTCACAACGACCCGAATTGGAAATATTATCAGGTAAAATCTGCGGCTTACGGACCATCCAAAACAGCTTTGAACGCGTACACGATAGTTTTAGCTCACGAATTGAAAGATTCAAATTTCAAAGTGAATGTCATCGATCCAGGTTACACAGCGACAGATTTCAACCACCACAGCGGTCCTGGTTCTGTAGAAAGTGCAGCCAGCTTCATCATCAAACATACTTTGACCCAAGATGACGCGCCAACAGGGCAATTCTTCAGCAATGATATCGAAGAGGAGACTGGAATCAGTCCGTGGTAATTTTTGTAAAATATAAAACGTACACTGTATTAATGAATAAAAGAGAAACTTTCCGGTTTCTCTTTTTTATTTCTTAGCATTCTCATTCACATAAGCCAAAACCCAATTGGTTTCTTCTGCATTTAGTTTTGCTTTCGGTGCCATTGCAGCGATGATCGGTTTCCAATCAGCCACTGTGAAATCTCCGGGCGAAGGCAATCCGTGGCATCTGCCGCATTTCAGATTGAACAGGTCTTCTCCTTTTTTGAGCATTTCTTCCTTGCTAAGACTAGCCGTTATGACAGAAGTTTCTGTAGAAGTTGTAACCGGAGCTGCTTGCTGGGTTTTACAAGAATAAACGATCACGCCCAAAAGACACAAGCTGTATATGTATTTTTTCATTATTTTTGAATTTGATTTTCATCAAAAATAATTAATTTGAACACAGCTTCTAACCCTCTGTTCTAATTTGTAACAATTCCAAATATGGCAAAGCAATTCGGTATCGACGATTACATCAATGGGATCAAAGCGTCTGATAAGCGGATTCTGGGAAAGGCCATTACGCTTATTGAAAGCAAAAAACCCGAACACAGAGATCTTGCCGACGAGCTTTTGAAAGCGATCTTACCATTCACTGGAAAGTCCATCAGAATTGGAATCACTGGCGTTCCTGGCGCAGGAAAATCTACTTTTGTAGAAACATTTGGAAAACTGGCAATCGAAAAAGGAAAGAAAGTGGCCGTTTTAGCGGTAGATCCAAGTTCGTCCATCAACAAAGGAAGTATTCTGGGCGATAAAACGAGAATGGAAGAATTGGCGAAAGACCCAAATGCGTTTATACGTCCAAGTCCAAGCTCCGGATTTCTTGGTGGTATTGCGAATACAACTTACGAAAGTCTCTTGATCTGCGAAGCGGCAGGTTACGATTATATTTTAATCGAAACCGTTGGGGTTGGTCAAAGCGAGACTTTGATAAATGATATTACCGACGTTTTTCTTTTTCTAAAGATCATTGGCGGCGGCGACGAACTTCAAGGTATCAAACGTGGGATTATGGAAATGGCAGATTTGATTTTCATTAATAAAGTGGATTCCGAAAATCTCGCCAAAGCCAAACTCACGAAGACCGAATTGTCCAGAGCCTTACAATTCATCACCGCGAAAGAAAAAGATTGGAAAGTTCCAATCATCCTAGGCTCAGCCTTAGAAAATGAAGGTTTAACTGAAACCTTCGAAAAGATAGAAAACTTCATTTCACTCAAAAATAAGAATGAAACTTTTCTGGAAAACCGAAGAGATCAAGCTGAAAAAAGATTCGAATTTTGGGTTAAAGAATATATTCTCGAGAAAGCCAAGCGAGATCATTCATTAGAAAATTCTTACCTCGAACATAAGAAAAATGTTTCCGATCTCCGTTCAAATTCGAGTTCAGAAGCAAGAGAATTTGTTAAAAAATTGTTCGGAAATTAATTACCTCCGGCCGAAATATTACCATCAAAACTGATAGGTTGTCTATTATTCGAGCTTACGGACAAAAATGCACTCCCGTTTTTAAAGATCTCCAAAGTGAAAATGTAGCTTTCTTTTTGGTCCACTGTTGTGATTGTAAACATAGTATTCCCTTTTTTGGTAATCGACTGTTTTACACGGAAATCTTTGGATTCAAATCGCAATCCACCATTAATTGCATCGCCCGGACTTGCGTTGAAGGCTCTTCCGAAATACGGCAAAGCGACACTAAAGAGGTCTTTTTTTAAATTAAATCCGTTCCCCGGATCTAGATTCAAAATTCTGGTTCCAGTCGAGCCCGGCATTGAGTTCATAACATTGATGACATCAAAATTGGTTGGGAAAGCCTTAGTTGCGTTGAAATCAAACTCTTTATTTTGAACTACAGAACTCAAAGTGGTGGGATCCAGATAGGTTTGGCTTGTGCAGCCTATCGTCATCAAAGCTAGACTGAATATTAATATTAAAGATTTCATTTTCATTATTTTATAACGTTAATACATCAAGAATGATGCAACTTTTAGATGCAAAAAAAGTGGAAAGGTTAATGGTTGTGCTCCAACTCTTTTCTGGAATCGCTGAAAATTTTCAGGATCTTGTCTTCTTCATTTTCCCAGCAAAGTTCGTCGGACGCTACATTCAGGTTATGGAGATAGAAGGCTTTGCCGTTTTTTAGGACTAAATTTATCTTCTCCGCAAGGTGTTCTGGCGAATGATCTTCTATGATCTCTCCCACGCCAAATGTGTTGACGATGTTCGTCATCTCCGGGAAATTGGAAACCACCACAGGAACTCGGGATTGGATGTAATCAGAAATTTTGTTTGGTAATGAATAATAATAACTAAGCCCTTTATTTTCCTCGATGCTTAAACCTACATCGGCTTTTGGGGTGATCGTCCGTAAATCAGAAGGACAAAGTTTTCCGAGAAATTTTATTTTATCTTCAACGCCGGATTGTTTCGCCAAATTCCAAAATTCCGCTTCCATCGGTCCGCCGCCTGCGATCCAAAGTTCAGCATTGTCAATCGATTGCATCGCGAGAATGGCCTTGTCAATCCCTCGGGAATAATTGAGCCAACCTTGATAAAGAATTATTTTCTTTGAATTTTCCTTGGTTCCCGTAAACTCGATTTTTCTTGGCAGATTATTAATGACAGTTGGTTTATTGATCTCGTATTCCTTTACAAACCAATTAGCATACGAATTACTTGCGGTGATCATTCTTTTGATCTTCGGGACAAAGGTTTTTTCGATTTTCTTCCAAACGTGCTTTACCCAACGGCCTTGGATGGTTGGCATTTCTGTAAAGATCTCGTGGCTGTCGAAAACGATCGGGATGTTGAGTTTTTTGGAAATCAGATAATTTGGCATAAGCGTTTCGAGATCATTGGCCAATAAAATGGTCTTATTGTCAGCATTTTTCAAAACCTCTTTGTACAGTTTTCTTTGAAATTCGATGTACGCAAACCGAAGTTTTTTCGACTTCAGATCAATCCTGAAAAAAGGATAAGGCCTTTCCATTTCTGGCGCTCCAAGCCAGTTGCATCCAATCAGAACAGGCTCGTAGCCATTATCATAAAGTGTTTTACATACCTTTTCCACACGCTGGTCGGTATATAGATTATTGAAAACACTAATGACAACTTTCATTCTAATTCTTTTTTACAATATTATAGATCTGGATCACGGCGAGAATGCCATTTGGAATGATGATCGGCCACAGCACACCATTGTAGAATCCGTAGATCACAAAACAGATGCAGCCCAATAAATTAATGGTCCTGATCGTTCTAATATCCTTGAGCAAGAAGCTGACTACGATGAAGACAGACGCTAAGTAACCGACATATTCTGACCAATTATTCATCTGGTGATTTTTGAGGTTTACAAACCTAAACAATTTTATAAAAAAATCAAGTCATAAAGTCCGTTTTTTTCTAATGGCAATCTATTTGCAAACAAATATTTAAATTTTACAATAATTAATTGTAGGATTTATCATAAAAAACATAACTTAGTGTATAATTTTTAATTATGGATTATAAATTTTCAGACGGTTTGAACCGCGTGTTCAAGCAAAGCAAAAATGAAGCAAGGCGTTTGCAGAGTGAATTTCTGAATACTGAACATTTCCTTTTAGGAATCATCAAAACTGAAAATTCTGCAAAGGAGATCCTCGAAAGTCTAAGCGCAGATCTTACCCAGATAAAGAGAAAAATAGAAACCCTGAGCTCTGTAAACTCAAATCCGTTTACAGCGAATATGGGAAGCATTTCTTTTACAAAAATGGCAGATCAGGCCGTGAAAAGATCTGAGCTGGAATGTCGCCAATATCAATCTTCGGATATCAATACGGTGCATCTTTTATTAGGTGTTCTGTACAAACAGGAAGATCCAACGGCAAATATTCTTCAAGCTTACGATATCGATTATGACGCTGTGCAAAAAGCATACAGAACGATGTTGAAAAACACTGATCAGTTACCACAGAATAGTGCGTATGATGATGACGAAGAGAAAGAAGAACCTTACAGCCAAATGAAAAAGCCGACGGGAAATCTTGGCGCTCAAAAAAGTAAAACCCCAACTTTGGACAACTTCGGTCGTGATTTAACTTCTCTCGCAAGAGACGGAAAACTGGATCCGGTGATCGGTCGTGAAAAAGAAATTGAAAGGGTTTCTCAGATCTTATCAAGAAGAAAGAAAAACAATCCGCTTTTGATCGGTGAGCCAGGTGTTGGTAAATCAGCGATTGCAGAAGGTTTGGCTTTGAGAATTCAGCAGAAAAAAGTTTCTCGAGTTCTTTATGGAAAGAGAGTCATTACCCTTGACCTTGCAAGTTTGGTTGCTGGAACCAAATATCGTGGACAATTCGAAGAGAGAATGAAAGCGATAATGACAGAATTGGAGAAAAACCGCGATGTCATCCTTTTCATCGATGAATTGCATACAATTGTCGGCGCAGGAAGTTCTACCGGAAGTTTAGATGCTTCCAATATGTTCAAACCAGCTTTGGCAAGAGGCGAGATTCAATGTATTGGTGCGACTACTCTTGACGAGTACAGACAATACATCGAGAAAGATGGCGCTTTGGAACGTCGTTTCCAGAAAGTAATGGTTGAGCCGACTACCGTTGAAGAAACGATTCAAATTCTTCATCAGGTTAAGGACAAATATGAGGATCACCACAATGTTCATTACACAGATGAAGCTATCCAAGCTTGTGTGAACTTGACAGCAAGATACATTACAGACAGATTCCTTCCGGACAAAGCGATTGATGCGATGGACGAAGCCGGGTCTAGAGTTTATATCAAAAATATGAAAGTTCCTTCCGAGATCATCGAGCACGAAACACGCATCGAAGAAGTGAAGGAATTGAAGCAACAAGCCGTAAAAGCTCAGGATTATCTTGAAGCTAGAAAGTTGAAAGACGAGGAAGAAAGACTTCAAATTGAATTGAATCTTGCCCAAGAACAATGGGATAAAGATGTCAAAGAGAAAAAAGAAGAAGTGACCGAAGAAAGTGTTGCAGAAGTGGTCTCTATGATGAGTGGCGTTCCTGTAACGAAAGTTGGTAAAAATGAGCTTGATAAATTGGCTCAAATGGATGATAAACTTAATGGAAAAGTTATCGGTCAGGAAGACGCTGTGAAAAAAGTGGTGAAAGCCATCCAAAGAAACAGAGCTGGTCTTAAAGACCCGAACAGACCAATCGGAACATTCATTTTCCTTGGAACAACTGGTGTTGGTAAAACAGAATTGGCCAAAGTAATGGCGCGTGAATTATTCGACTCAGACGAAGCTTTGATCAGGATCGATATGAGTGAGTATATGGAGAAATTCGCGGTTTCCAGATTGGTTGGAGCGCCTCCAGGATACGTTGGATACGAAGAAGGCGGACAATTGACGGAAGCTGTGCGAAGAAAACCTTACGCAGTCGTGCTTCTTGATGAGATCGAGAAAGCACATCCAGATGTTTTCAACATTTTGTTGCAGATTTTGGACGAAGGTTTTGTAACCGATTCATTAGGTAGAAAAATTGATTTTAGAAATACTATCATTATCCTGACCTCGAATATCGGAACCAGAGACCTGAAAGACTTCGGAGATGGTGTAGGATTCGGAACCAATGCGAAGAAAACCAATACCGATGCAAGAGCAAGGTCTACAATTGAGAACGCTTTGAAGAAAGCATTCGCGCCAGAATTCCTAAACAGAATTGATGACATTATTATCTTCAACTCTCTTGAGCAAAAAGATATTAAGAGAATCATCGATTTGGAATTGTCCAAATTGTATGGCAGATTGGAAAAACTAGGCTACAGAATCGAATTGACGGAAGAAGCAAAAGATTTCATTTCCGAAAAAGGATGGGACAAAGACTTCGGAGCGAGACCTCTGAAACGTGCAATCCAGAAATACATCGAAGACTTGTTGGCTGAAATGCTTGTCAACAAACAATTTGGTGAAGGTGAAACAGTTGTCCTGAAAGTCAATGAAGCTAAAGATGGTTTGGAAGGCGAAACTGTGAAAGAAGAGCAAATCGTAAAGTAAATCATTTCAAAACTATATAGACCACCTTTGCGGGTGGTCTTTTTTATATTATGGAAGAATCTTCAAAAGAATATTTGTTACAAAACATTCCAGGAATTACGAAAGAAGACGTGGAAATCCTTACGCCTTACACCACGCTGAGAACCTTCAAATCTGGGGAAATCTACATCAGGCCAGGAGATAACAACCGCAAGGTCTATTTCATCAAAAGTGGAATTGTACGTGTTTATCACTTGGAAGCCAACGGGGCGGAAAAGACCATTCTTTTCCACAACAAAAAGAGTTTTTTCGGTAATTATGATGGGATTATCTACAATCAACCTTCGAGATATTTTTACCAATCCATTGGTGAGACCGAACTATTTGAATTGACCTATGATGCCATTCACCTTGGTTCTCAAAAAAGTTTGACCATCAACAATCTGCGGGCCAATATGTTCTTGCAAATGATTGGAATTCTCTTACAAAACATCGAAGATTTTGTACTCCTGAATCCCGAAGAACGATATCAGAAACATCTGGAAGCCAACGCAAAAGTTCTGCAGAAAGTGCCTTCGAAATATATTGCTTCACTTCTGGGAATCACGCCGGTATCACTTAGTAGAATTAAAAAGAGACTTTTGAAGGGAAATTAACAAAGGTTAATTTTTGTTTCGAATATTCATTCTACCTTTGCAGTTCCTAATAAGGTCCTCTAAAAAAATCTATCCAAACACGAATGATGATAAATAGGAGGACTTTATTTTTTTTATAAGCCTACCACAAATCCCACACTTGGGATAAATCCGGTACTGAAAATACTACTTCTCTCCTTCCACAACACATTGTACATCAATCCAAATTGTGCAAATGCATTATTTCCCAACGGCTGCATATAGCCGCCACCGAGATAAAGTGATGTTTCATCTGTATCAAATTTATACCCTGTGAATTTTTCTTCTGAATTAATGAAATATTGCTGAAGATTGGCACCTACAAAGAAAGAACGCGCGAAATAGTAATTCATAAAAGGACCAACGCCAAACATTGTCGATTTGTAAAAATCTGAAGTCTGCCAGGAAACATTTCCGATAACGCCGCCTTCCAATTGGTCTGTGATTTTATAACCGACTCTTGGAGAAACCTGCAGATTGAAATAACTATCACTACCGAAACCCACGCCCAATCCGCCACCGAAAGTCCAGCGATTGGCCGACGTTTCCGGACTGATTGCAATTTGAGAAAAGTTTAGAACGCTCATTAGAATTAAGGAAAGACTGAACAATTTTTTCATAATTAATATGTTTTTTATGTTGACATTTTATTCAAAGGTTGAATCTCGCAGCCCGACTTATCTCCTAGTTTTTATTTTTTATTTGAGTCGATGAACCACTTCGTTAGGTTTGAACGGAAATCCTTTTTTGCTGTGGGAAAGTATTGGCAAAAAAGATTGGGAGTGGAAGGCGGATAAAGCTGCCCAAATAATTAATGTTGCTAATATCGTTTTTATCAATCCTTAAAATTATGGTTTTTTTTGCGAAAGTTTTAATTGTATTTTTGCAAGCTCAAACTAAGAACTCCCGTCAAGAGTTTCGTAAAATTGAAATCAAATGAAAATAGTAGTTGGCCTCTCCGGAGGCGTAGATTCTAGCGTGACCGCTTATCTTTTGCAACAGCAAGGTCACGAAGTTATCGCACTTTTTATGCGAAACTGGAACGATGCATCGGTGACATTGGAAGATGAATGCCCTTGGATTGAAGATAGTAATGATGCGCTTCTAGTCGCACAAAAATTAGGAATTCCTTATCAGGTCATCGATATGAGCGAGCTCTACAAGGAGCGAATCGTGGATTATATGTTTGACGAATATCAGAAAGGACGAACGCCAAATCCCGATGTGCTTTGCAACCGCGAAGTGAAATTCGATGTTTTTATGAAAACAGCTTTATCGCTTGGTGCTGAGAAGGTTGCGACCGGACATTACGCGCGCGTGACTTCTACTTTTGATGAAAATGGGAAAGAGATTTTCCATCTTCTGGCAGGGAAAGATACTAACAAAGACCAAAGTTATTTCCTTTGTCAGTTGAATCAAGACCAATTGTCGAAAGCGTTGTTTCCAATCGGAGAACTGACTAAGCCGGAAGTAAGGGAAATCGCTAAAGAAATTGGATTGGTAACGGCGGACAAGAAAGATTCTCAGGGACTTTGTTTCATAGGGAAAGTGAGTTTGCCGACATTCTTACAACAGCAGCTTGTTCCGAAAGAAGGAGAAATAGTGGAAATCTTCAATGATTTTGCTGAATTCCATAAAGAAACGCCAACTTTTAATTCAAAATTGGAAGAGCTGGAATATCTATCAGCGAAAATCAATTATAAAAAAGAGGACGGAAAAGTGATTGGCAAGCATCAAGGTGCACAGTTTTTCACGATTGGGCAAAGCAAAGGTTTGGGAATTGGCGGACACAAGGACTCTTGTTTCATTATCCAGCGAGAAATGGAAAACAACATCATCTTCGTAGGTGAAGGGAAAAATTTCCCCGGACTTTTCCGCAAAGCTTTGAAAATTGAAAATGCCGAATTGCATTGGGTTCGCGAAGATTTGAAATTGAAAAACGGCGAATCTATGGAAGTGATGGCAAGAATCCGTTACCGACAAACTTTGGAAAAAGCGACGATTCATCAATTCGAAGATGGATTTTATATGGAATTTGAAAATCCTCAATCGGCGATTGCTGAAGGGCAATTTGCAGCTTGGTACATCGACGATGAGTTGATTGGAAGTGGCGTAATTGCTTAAAATAAACAGAATTAAATAATTGAACAGGCTTCGCGGAATTTTCGTGAAGCCTGTTTTGTCTATACAATGTTTACGTTCGTCGATACAAAACCGAGTTCTGTCTATATCTGTTAAACTACGATGAATAAAGGAATGTTAATTGTTCAGTATCACTCAGCAAAAACATTTTTTAACACGTAAAATTATTTATTATGAAAAAGTTATTAGTAGTCGCAGGTTTATTTTAGAATTAACAATACGTGCACAGAAAGGTGGCTTGAGGAAAGAACGAAAAGAAGCTAAACTATAATCAAACCAAAACTCCCGAAAATTTCGGGAGTTGTTTTAGTTCAAAGTGAAAATTATTTTTTTATTATTTTTTTTGTGATCACTTCACCTTTAGAATAGATCTTCACAATATATATCGCATTTGGGAGATTCTGAATATTCACATTTTCTATTTTTTCTGCTGATTTAAACAGTAGCAATTTTCCGGACAAATCATATATTTCGATTTTTGATATATTATTTGAACTTTTAAAATTAATTATTTCTTTTACTGGATTTGGATATATTGCAATATCATTTTTATCTATGTCAGACACATATAGTGGTGTCATTATAAACTCGTATAAATCTGAATATTTCTTCTCACCATTTTGATTGGCTGATATTTTATAATAATACTTTTGATTGGTTTCTAATCCTGTTAAGTTACCAGTTATCTTCAATGTTGCTGTACTGTAATAGCTATAACTTGGTGTACTTGGTAACTCGTTTCCTAAATCCTCCGTTTTTCCGTATTCAAATTTTATGTCAGTAATTGGATAATAGTCAAATGTTTTAACTAGTCCATTCAATTTTATTGATGTCTCCGATAAGATTTCATTTTGGTCTTTTGCAAGAATTAAAATGTTCTCCTGATTAAACAAAATTGTATTACTGTATATCGTCTTTCCATTGGTCACAGCTTTTATTCTCGCATAATAATTTTTATTTGGAATCAAAATGTTTGCTGCTATTAAAGTCGATATGTAAGCATAATTTGATCCGCTTACTTGTGAAGGAGATGCATTTGTAGAATTTTCAAAATTCGTGAATCCATATTCGAATGTAATGTCTGTTATATCTTTATCGTTTGCAGAAACATTTGCATTTAAGGAGATATTAGAACCACTTTTATATGCTTCATATAAAGTAATATCGTATTCCTTTGCTGTTGTGAAGCTGATAACATTACTATATACCACATCATTTTCATATTTTGCTTTGATACGAGCATAATATTGCGTTTGCGGTTTTAAGCTCAGAAGCTTGGCAGTTAAAAAAACATTGCTGTTTCCCACTACTATATTCTGAGGAGTAGATGGAGATGAGTTTGTAAAATTTTCCTGATTCTCGGTGTACTCAAATTCTATATCATTTATATCATTACCAATAGCGCTTCCCGAACCATGGAGATCTATAGATGAAGCATAGTAAGGATAGGTTGTATTGAGACTGAGGCTATAATCCGGAAGTGTTTTGAAGGTTACAACATTGCCATAAACTTTGACTCCATTATGCATTCCTGACAATCTTACATAATAAGTTGTAGAAGATTCCAGATCAGAAACAGATGTAAACAGGTCATCAGAATCATTTGCATCTATATGTTCTTTACTTGTTGCAATATATGATACCTGACTAAAGAAAGGACTTTTGCTAAATTCAAACATCAGATAATTGATAGTAGAAGAATTACTTGCCGCACTACCAGTAAAAACGGCCTTCGTATTGGAAATATTAGCAACCTCATTAGTTGTTAGAATAAATTCCGGAATATTTTGTAGCGAACCTTTGAAAACTTTTCCATTCTCACCGGTCAGGTATACATTATCATTAGTGAAAAGCATATCCTTGGAGGCGTAATAATTATAATCCGATTTCCAGCTCCTTCCTCCATTAGAAGTAGAATATATCTGACCATATTCAGTAGCTATCAGCCCAATATTTTTGTTTTTAAATCTTACCAAATTGTACCATCCGTATGGGATCTCATACTTTTTCCAGGTATTTCCGCCATCTGTTGTTTTTTGTAATTTCAAATCGGGACCACCAATCAAATAACCGTTTTGTTCGTCTGTAAAAAAGAAATCATTTATATCAGATTCATAGGTTGCAATAATATTCCAATTCTTGCCTCCGTCTGTAGTTTTATAAAACCTTCTGTTATAATAATTATTGTTGGTTGCAAAACCAAGATTTTCATTTAGGAATTTAATTTTGCTAAAAGATATATTGTTTGCTACCAATTCCCAAGATGCTCCGCCATTGGTTGTTTTATAAAAATTATTAGCGTTTGCGTACCCGATATTTTCATTAATAAAGAATATTGATCTTACACCGTCATTTGTAAATTTGTGTTTCGTCCAGTTTATTCCACCATCACTGGTTTTATAAATATTAGAATCACCGCTATAAGTTCCTCCAACAAGATAACCAGTATTTTTATTTACAAAAACCATCCCCGAAGAAAAGCTTGAATATGACCAGTCATTTGTTGGTATTAAGTCAGAAGGCCTATTTAATTTTTTCCAGGTTACTCCATCATCTTTTGAATTAAACACAAACAGACCTACCCTTGCAAAAATCTCGTTATCAACAATATTTACATTATTTACATCATTATAAAATGGAGAATATTCAGTCCAAGTGGCACCGCTATCTATTGTTTTAATGATTCTTCCTCTGGATCCAACCGCATATCCTTTATTATCTGACGTAAAGAAAATACCATACATATCTGTCCCACCAATTCTTCCATTCTGAAAAAATATGTTAGACCAACTATTGCCTCCATTTGTGGTGATAAAGGTAACACCGTGCTCACCTGTGGCGTAACCTAAATTTTCGTTCACAAAGTAAAAAGAAAAGATTTGATCACTTACGGTGCTGATTTTAATCCACGTTTCTCCACCGTCGGATGTCTTAAGCAATTCACCGTGACCTCTTTCTGCAAATCCGATTTGATCGTTGTAAAAATAAATAGTAAAATAATCGGATGGTGAGTAATTCACAGAATTTTTGAGGATCCAACTATTGCCTCCATCCGTAGTTTTGTACATTTTCCCATCAAGAGTGCCTAAAAAGCCAACGTTTTCGTTCAAAAAATATATTTTTCTTGGACTATAAACCGTAATGTTTTTCTGTATCCAGGAATTTCCTTTATCTTTTGATATATATATATTGGTATTAGACGCTACTATGAGATTATCATCATCAATGATTTTTGAGTAAGTGAAACTGTCGCTAGAATTGATATTTAAATTGGACCAGGTCTCACCTTTATTAACTGATAGGTATGCAGCTCCCCAGTTTCCAACTATAAGACCTGTGTCAGCTTTAAAATCAATATCATTTGCAGAGGTTAACTTCTTTAATATCTGCCACGTTTCCCCGGAATTTTTCGTTTGGATCAGTTCCTTATCCGTAATATAAAAACCCTCAGATTCTGATAAAAAAATTACATCCTTTCCTGAATTCGGAGAAGGTTTAGGATTTAAGGTATCCCAACTTACAAAATTTTGTGAAAAAAGAAAATTAGATATTAGGAGGAGAAAAAGGTAAAAATTTTTCATTAGTTTTTTTTGCAAAATTAACTAAAATTATTATCCAGCCAACCAATCCTTAAAATCTTTCACACGATCTCTGCTAACCGTAACCTCTTCATCCGGCTGAAATTCCAAATCAACTTTGTAATTAGGAGACGTATGAATATTTTTGATGTAATCCGAGCTGATGATGAATTGTCTGTTGACACGGAAAAATTTGGAAGGCTCCAGAACATTTTCGAGTTCATCAAGAGTAAAATCTGTTGGGAAATTTCGTTCTTTGGTTTGCAGATAAACGATTTTGTTTTCGCTGTAGAAGCAGCTGACTTCATTAATGGAAACAACTTTCAAATTATAACCAATTTTGACCAAAATCCGGGAAAGTGTCGCTTGTTCTTTTTTAACGATCTGTCTGATTTCCTGTGAATTAACAGCGCCTTGTTCCGGTAAGAAAGATTTGAATTTTTCAATTGCTTTTGCCAAATCTTCTTCTTCAATAGGTTTCAGAAGATAATCGATGCTGTTGAGCTTAAAAGCCTTCAAAGTATATTGGTCAAAAGCCGTTGTGTAAATGATAAAAGCCTTTGTAGAAACCTTATCAAAAATATCAAACGACAATCCGTCGCCGAGAACGATGTCCGAAAATATCAGTTGCGGATGCTCATTATTCTGAAACCATTCAACTGATTCCTCCACAGAATTAAGGCTTGCAACTACTTCTAAATCAGAAAACAAACCCAATAATTTCTCGAGTCGTCTGACTGCCGGTTTTTCGTCTTCGATGATTATCGTTCTTATCATTTTTTATAGTTTTTTATTGGATTCGAAATTAGGTAAATTATTATTTTTCTTTGTCCATTAATTTGCGAATTTTTCGCTCCTCCCAATCCTTTCCTAAGAAAACAATCACAGCGTGAATTAGAACAATTATTCCCCAAATGATGAGGCTATAAAATTGATTTACTTTTATCTTCATATATCCAAAATGATGGTAAAGGACATTAAATATTATCAGGACAATATTGACAGCAACAAAAGAAATTAAATGAGCATAAAAACCTTTAATTTCTCCGACTCTTTTTTGCGCATTTAGATAGCGAATTTTGTCATCCGAATTCTCTTCGTGTTTTTGATTTTCCATAAGAATCAATCTTTAAATCATTTATTTTTGTCCATTAATTCCCTGATTTTTCGCTCTTCCCAATTTTTCCCGAGAACAAATTGAGGAACGAAAACACTCATTGCGTGTGCCAGCAAACCAATTCCCCAGAAGAACAAGGTGATGAAATTTTCCCATTTGAAATAGCTTTCGCCAGGTTTTAAATCCTGATAATTAATCAACACAATCATCAAATTTACAAGAACATAAATCGTCAAATGGATGTAAAAACCTTTTAGCTTTTTCACTCTTTTCTTAGCTTCAAGGTATTTGATTTCGTTTTTATCTTTGATAATTTCCATCGTTTTGTTTTTTGAGTTCTTTATTAATCATATCATTTTCCCAATCGGAATTGAAGAAAAACAGCTTAATGCCTTTGATTGCGAGAATCAGTCCCCAGATGATAAAAATCCAGGAAACCTGCATCTCTCCTAGGTTTTGCGGAAATCCGTGCTTGAAAAATTTAATTCCATAAACGATTCCGAATACAATTGCAAAAACCAAGATTCCGGTATAGAATTTTTTGATTTTTCTGACTCTTTCCACAGCCATTTCGTAACGTGGATTTTGTTTATTGCTTTGTTCCATTGTTATCTGTTTTAGTTATTTCTGATTGTTCATTATCTCCTGAATCTTTTTTTCTTCCCAATTTTTACCGATGGCGAAAACGTTCATTCCGTGCGCTGCCAATCCAATTCCCCAGCCTAACATTGGCCAGTAGAACCAGATTTCTCTAGGCGACGTGATGAGATTGATAATGACCAAAAAAGGAATCACGATGCAATAGGAAATTAAATTTCCGTAGAAACCTTTCAGTTCTTTTACTCTTTTTACCGCTTTTTCGTAAGCTGCGTTTTCTGTGGTTTGTGAGGTGTAAGTTGTCATTTTTTGTGAGTTTTTTTCTATTAAGATTGGTATTTTGACTTTGAAATTTTCTTCTGATTTTTCTATATAAACATTGTCTTTCGTAAGAAGTGCGTATCGCTGAACGATGTTTGCCAAGCCGATTCCCGCGCTTTCTGTAAGTTGCTCTCTGACCTGAAGATTATTTTCGATGCAGAGGAATTTCCCTTCGGTAAAGATTCTGACATTCAATGGTTTTGAGGATGTGGCGAAATTATGTTTGATGCAATTTTCGAGTAATAATTGTAATGAAAGCGGCACAACCTGTTTTTGCAAATCATCAGGATGGACGTCAAAAGTGAAATTGACACTGTCCTCAAACCTGGTTTTCAGAAGGTTGCAGTAGATTTTAGCAAATTCTATCTCATCCTCTACTTTCACCATTTCCTTATCTTTTTGTTCAAGAACATATCGATAGATTTTCGACATCGATGTTGTGAACTTCTGCGCCTGTTCCGGATTTTCATCAATCAAAGCGGTTAAAACATTCAACGAATTAAAGAGAAAATGCGGGTCCAACTGGTTCTTCAAAGATTCGAATTGGGCGTTGGCAGATTTGGCGATGAGTTTCTGTTCCACGACTTCCTTCTTGGAAGTTTTCTTCAACTCTTCCATAAAACCTTTGGCGTGAAGGAAGGCCGAAATCATCAACGCAAAATTTATCATAAACCAAATGCTAAAAGTGTATTTTTTGGAAAAGATATCTTCTGCAGTAGCCACTTTTTGGATGACCACATAGTTGAAATAAGTACACAAATAAACCATAATGAAGTTGACAATCAGTGTTGCTACGATTCCAATAATGGTTCTAAGCCTGGTCTGGTCTGCCCACGATAGTTTTTTATTAAGAAAATCATTCACAAAACCATTACTCAAGCCTAATCCGAATGCATACATTGCAGAAATCAGCAAGTTGTAACCAAAGCTTTCCAAAGTCTTTTCATTTGAGAAAAAAGTGAAGAAAAAAATGGACGAGCCAAGTGTAATCCACGAAAGTGTTATTAATGATTTCTTATTCATATTTTAAATTCTTGAGTTCAAAATTAGGACAGAAAGAAAAGTTAAGCAATTATATATGACCGAATTGTTAAAAAAACCGACTGAACTGTAAAAACTGCCGTTCAGAATCTTAAATTTTTGATAAGATTGAGCTTGGCCAATCAAAAAGGAACATCTTTTGCTTGGAAAAAAATATTAATCTTTAAGAATATGAAGAGAAACGTAGAAATCATCTTTGCCGGAATCTTCGGGACAGCAGCTGTTCTGGGCGTTTTGGTGGCGAGAAAATATTTAAGAAACAGAGTTTACAACAGCGATTATTCTGACCATCATCTATTATTCGGGAATTCCAAGAGAAGTCCTTATGCAGCAGCGGATGACGGCGTAGAGTTGGACGCATTTTTATAACACACACTATTTTAATTATACAGATTTCCGGTTCTCAAGAGCCGGATTTTTTTGTGGAAAACTTTCCGGAATTTTAAGAGAGATTTTATTTTTCTAGTGATAATTTTGAAGATAATATTTCCAATCAATTTTAACGCAAAGGCAGAAGTTTCTATTTCAAAGCTTCTATAAGTCGCAAATATTTGCGGCTTAATATGAGTTCAATGACACTTTAATTTGTGCCTTTGCGTTATTTTTTCCACTACAAAATGTCAGATTTCATCCCAAAAGGGCAAGGCGCTCAACGAAATGTTGTCAACAAATTTGACCGATTCACCCACGAACCGGAAGATTTTGAGTTGGATTTAATCAAAACACAAGTCACAGAAGTTTTCCCGAAAAGCATCATCAACGTCATCAAAAGTCCAGACCTGATGATGGATTATTCGATGAATCCGTACCAAGGTTGCGAGCACGGCTGTTCCTACTGCTTCGCACGACCAACTCACGAATTTTGGGGCTACAGCGCAGGCGTAGATTTCGAAAGAAAATTGATGGTCAAGAAAAATGCGTCGGAACTTTTAGAGAAAACCTTTCAGAAGAAATCGTACGTTCCAAAAACCATTATGCTTTCTGGCAATACAGATTGTTATCAGCCGATTGAAAGACAATTTGAAATCACGCGAAAGCTGCTGCAAGTTTGTTTGGATTACAGACATCCGGTTTCCATTATTACCAAAAACGCTTTGGTTTTGAGAGATATTGACATTCTCGAAAAAATGGCGGAGAAAAATCTGATTTCCGTTTCGCTGAGCATTCCGACCATCAATGAAGAACTTCGACGTGTGATGGAACCAAGAACTTCAACTGCAAAAAATAAACTGAAAGCCATAGAAGTTTTATCATCGAAAAACATTCCCGTGAATGTGATGATTGCGCCAGTCATTCCGGGTTTGACAAGCGACGAAAGTCTTGGGATAATGAAAGCGGTTTCCGAAGCGGGCGCCAGAAGTTGCGGTTACACTTTGGTCAGATTGAATGACACTGTCGAACCCGTTTTTATCCAATGGCTGGAAACCCATTTCCCTGATAGAAAAGATAAAGTTCTAAATCTCATCCGTTCGATGCGAGGCGGAAATCTTGGTGAAAAACGATTTTTCCAGCGTTATCAAGGTGAAGGAAATATTGCAGAGATGATTCATAAAACATTTGAAATCGGGAAGAAGAAGTTTTTTGCAAATCAGGAAAGAGCAAGTCTCACAACCGAACATTTTACGGGAAGCAGAGCGCAACAATTGCGATTGTTTTAGGCAAAATTTCCAATGCTTTTGATTAGATTTGCATAATAAAAAACCACATAGACACAATAGTATCTATCTGCAAAATCTATTTTAACTTAAAATTCAAGAATAAATAGTGCTATGTTTCTATGTGGTTTAAAATAATATATTTATTATAGTAAGTTTTCACAAATGAAGCAATATTCCGCAAAACGAAGCATCCAAATTCTAGCACATATTCTTGAACAATACGGCATCGATAAAATCATTATTTCTCCAGGTTCCAGAAATGCGCCTTTGTCGATTCATTTTTCTGAGATTGATGCCTTTCAATGTTACAGTATTGTGGACGAAAGGTCGGCTGGATTTGTTGGTTTGGGCATTGCGAAATCTATCAAAAAACCTGTTGCGCTCACGTGTACCAGCGGTTCTGCGGTTGCCAATTATTACCCTTCTGTTGTGGAAGCTTTTTATCAGAATATTCCACTTTTGATTTTGACAGCAGACAGACCTTCGGATTTTGTGGATTTATTTGATGGACAGACGATTAGACAAAAAAATATTTTCCAGCAACACTCTTACGGCGATTTCGAATTGCTGGAAGATGAGAAAGACGGCGCAGAAGATTACAACTTCGAAACCATCAAAAAAGCGGTTGAACTTTGCATCGAAAAAAGCGGTCCGGTTCACATCAACATTCCTTTGACAGAGCCACTTTACAACTTGGTAGATGAATTGCCGGTTTTGCCAATCGTCGAAAAAACAATCCAGAAAAAAGCTTACGAGCTTCCTACAAACTTGGTCTCAGATTGGCACACTTCCAAACGAATTTTGATTCTTGCCGGAACATTGGCGCCAAATCCAGAATTGCAAGCGCAACTTTCTCAGTTGGTTAAAAATCATACCGTTGTAATTTTAACGGAAATGAATTCCAATCTTCAGCACGAGAAATTTTTTGCCCACATCGACCGATATATCACAGATTTTACTGAAGAAGATTTCAGGACTTATGCACCGGATTTGTTAATTACAATCGGACAAAATGTAGTTTCAAAACGCGTGAAACAATTCCTTCGAAAAGCCAAGCCACTGCAACATTGGCACATCGATGAATACTGGCAACCAGACACTTACTACGCATTAACGCAAAAAATAGAAACCAAAGCTGAGATTTTCTTCTCCAAATTGTTGAAAGCCATCAACTTGGAACCAAGACCATTTTTCAATCTTTGGGACGTTTTGAAGGACAAAAAAGATGCGAAACACGAGGAGTTTTTGAACAAGGCACCTTTCTCAGATTTTTATTTGTTTAAGCTTTTGGCCACTCAAATTCCTGAGAATTACAAGATTCATTTTTCCAATTCGTCAGCGATTCGATATGCGCAATTGTTTGATTATCAGAAGCACGACGTCTATTGTAACCGAGGAACCAGCGGAATCGACGGCTGTACTTCTACCGCGATGGGATTTGCGATGATGGAAGATGAACCTACGATTTTGATTACTGGAGATTTGTCATTTTTCTACGACATCAACGGACTTTGGAACCAATATATTCCGCCGTACACGAGAATTGTGATTTTCAACAATGCAGAAGGAAACATCTTCAAAATCATTCCTGGACCAAGCGGAACCAACGCTTTGGATGAATTTATCGCTACCAAACATAACAGAAACGCAGAATTATTAGCAAAAAATTTCGGTTTTGATTACACGAAAGTTGAAGACGAAATCACGCTTGACCGCGTTTTACCTAACTTCTTCAAACCCAATCCGAAACCAAAGATTTTGGAAGTAATGACTTCTGAATGTAATAATGCGGATATTTTGAAGCAGTATTTTATGGAATTGAAATAGTGTGACTTACTAAAACATAATATTGTCATTCCGTAGGAAACCTAATGTAGTGGTTCGACGAAGTCAATCTAAACTGCTGAGATTCCTACGGAATGACAACTCGGTGTTTTTAATTTGACTTTCAAAACTCCAAATCCGTTTCCTCTTTCGGTAAATTGATGATTTTCTCAATCGGATAAATGAACATTTCATCAAAATCATTCAAAGCGTTAATCAATTGAAAATGAGAATATTCTTTGATATTTTCAATCGTAATTTCCGTTTCTTTGATTTTTTTCGAGGCCAATAAACTTTGTCGCATTACGCCATTCAGAAGATAAGTTTTCGGGGTGAACCAGGTTTTATCTTTCAGGAAAAGAAGATTGGAATAGGACGTGTCTGTGATTTGATTTTCTTTGATAATGATGATTTCTTCGGCACCACCTTTTTCTTTTAATTTTTGAAATTGCGTTCTGTCGGCTGATTTGAAGCTGTAATCAATTTCATTATCAATCACCAATTCGAAATCATCGTGTTCTGAAATTGCGTGCGGAACAATTTGTGTTTTGAAATTATTGTCCAAATCGTATTCAATCCGGAATTTGTAAAGGCCGTCTTCATCGTGTTCTAGATTGAGGAACAAGCTTTTAATATTGATTTTGCACGCTTTTCCGAAATGGGAAAATGTCTCATTCATTCTTTTTTGATGAAGTTCTGTCAAGAAGATTTTCTGGTCTTCCACTTTGATGCTTTCAATAAATCGGGACATAAATTTTGTTTTTCATTTCTTCGTATTCGCTTGTCAACTCGCTTTGGTGCGTGATTCCGCCTCCACTTTTGAAAAATAGTTTTCCGTTTTCCTTTTCAATAAATCTAATCATCACGCAGGAATCCAGATTTTTCCCATCAAAATAACCTGCAATTCCGGTGTAAAAACCTCGGTCATATTTCTCAGCTTCGAGGATGATTTCCAAAGTTTTCGGTTTCGGAGCACCGAGAATAGAACCAGCTGGCAAGAGTTTTTGGAGAATCGAACCGATTTTGTTTTGAAACTCCGGTTTGATTTCGCCTTCGATTTCGGAACTCATTGCGAGGAGATTTTTTTGTTTTGTTTTGATGAAATCGATTCTTTGAAAATCCTTTACGCGAACATTGTTGGCCACCATACTCAAATCGTTTCTCAACAAATCGACAACGGTGTAATGTTCCGCTTTTTCCTTCGGGTCGTTTTTCAAAATGTTCTCTGCATCTTCGATTTCCGCATCGATTGTTCCTTTCATCGGATGTGTAAAAATCTTGCTATCAATGATTTCGATGAAAGTTTCGGGAGAAAAACAGACAAATTCATCAGGAACTAAAATTTTATATTTGGCTTTTGAGAATTTGAAAATATCTTCTAAGGTCAAGTTGGTTTCAATTTCCGTTTTTCGTGTGTAATTCGTGAGATAGGAATTTCCTTTTTTTAAATTTTCCTGGACAATTTCGAATCCTTTTTTATAATCTTCTAATGTTTCTGGGAATGATTTCCATTCGAAGTTAGGAATTGTCGCGTGTTCATCATTAACGTTTGTAACATTCGGAAAATCAATTAGTAAACCGTTATTTTGAATTTCATTTTGAGTGAAAATTCTGACTTCATCCATCAAAAAATCTATCAAGAAAAAAAAGGGTTCTTTTCTTTCTGACAACTCGTCCATTCTTTGAAACTGCGGATTCTGAAACATAAAACAAAAATAGAGAAAAGTCTTCTAATAAAAGTTGAAGCTTGTAAGAACACCGAAACCCGCAGCCCGGCCTGAGTGGAAATCCTTTTTTGCAGTGGGGAAAAGCTTGGCAAAAAGATTGGGAACGGAGGACGGATAAAGCTGCCCAAAATAAAATCATCAATTTCGTTTGTCCTTAATTAATGGTTACTTTTGCAAAAAATTTTGATAATGACGACGCCAAAACCGGAAATCGGGAAAATACTGACAGAAGCCTATGAATACTGGATGAAAACTTTGCCGTTTCAGTTTTTGTTCTGTGTGATCTACTTTTCTGTGACGATGTTTGCGGGCTCTTTTGCGTTCCGATACTATGGTCTTTTTGAAGAGATCAACAAGTTCCAAGGTTTGATTTATACGGACTACAAGGCTTTTTTGGACAAATACACAGCATTGATGCAAACGGACAACGCCGTTCTATTTTTGCAAGTCATGATCATCTTAAAAGCGGTCATTTTTCCTTTGAACATTGGTTTTTTGAAGATCTACAGAAAACTGGACCTGGGAGAGAAGCCGGAAATGGGCGATCTTTTTGCTGGTTTCCAGGGTCATTATTTCTTTTTGTTTGTGATCTATTCACTGGCTTGGAGCATGATCAATAACTTCCTTTCGATTTTCACTGTGATTTGGATTTCGATGATGTTGTTTGTTCCGGCGCTGATGTTCTTCAAAGGGTTTAATTACTTTCAGTCATTTCAAATCAGTGTTCAGACTTTCCAGAGGAATTTTGTTGTGATCTTCATTGCTATGATTGTTTCCATCCTGTTTTCATATTGCGGTTTCATTATGTTTTTCTTTGGGATATTCATCACGTTTCCGTTTTGGAATGCGATGATCTATGTCCTTTACAAACATTTAATCGGGGATTTTGAGGAATAATTGTTTATGAGTTAATTTGATTCAAGAAAATTTTGTGTAGATTTGATTATAAACTACAAAATCAAACTACTATGGACAATTTTAATGAATTCGATTCTCCGGCAAATGTTCCTACGAAGGAAACCGGCAATATCATTACGCACGCTTTAGAAATTTTCAAAAACACATTTTTGTACTGTTTTCTTGCAGTCGTGATCTACTTTTTACTCAGTTATCTGATCCAGCTTCTTACGGGTTTTAACTCAGCCTTGTTTGTAGAAGAGATGAAAGAGAGTTCATCTGGTGGCGATTTTGGCTATCAGGAAATTATGAATACGCCAGGATTTGCAGCCTATGGTGGTGTGTCTTTTTTTGTAGGATTGCTTTTGGCTCCTATTTTTGTTGGTTTAATTTATATTGCCAACAAGTCAAATTTCAAACAACCTATCACTGTCTCTGATTTATTTTTTGCTTATAAGCAGAATTTTCTTAATATTTTCATTTATGCATTGATAACGCAAATTATTCTGACGATTGCATTTTTGATGTGTATCATCCCTGGTTTCCTTGTTCTTCCATTTTTCTTTTTGGGTTATCCAATCATTATGTTTGAAAATCTGGGAGCGATAGAAGCACTTAAAAAATCTTTTAGTATCGCTCAGGAGAATTATGGCACACTTTTACTTACTGCATTGTTAGCTGGACTCATTAGTATTGCAGGAGTTGTATTATGCTGCGTTGGCGTGTATCTTACTCTTCCGTTTTTTTATATTGCAATGTACTCCACTTACTGTGCCTATTTTGGTGCGCCAAGACAATTATAATAAAATTAAACTATAAAAATTATGTCAGATTCCGAGAAACAAATAGATTCTGTTGTTATAAAACAGGTGGCTTTAATCATTTTAATATGCGTTCTAGTTGGCTTGATTTGTTGGAATCTGGCATTATTCATTCCCTCCGTTTTAGGAGCTGTAACACTTTATATTGTTTGCAGAAAGTACAATAACTATTTGGTTGAAGAAAAGCATTGGAAACCGTGGCTTGCTGCGACAGTTATAATGGTGGCATCTTTAATTATATTGATTCTCCCAGTCTATTTCATTATAGATATGCTGGTTGCGAAAATGGGAAATGCCCAGGTTTATATGGAAAAATTCAATGTTTTCCTTGAGAAGATTCACCAGTTTATTTATCAGAAAGTCGGTTTTGACATTTTGAGTAAAGAAAATATTGCAAAAGTTACTAATTTTGCTGGAACCTTTTCTACAAAGGCCTTGAGCACAACAGTTAATACCTTTACAGTCATTATGTCTATGTACTTCATTCTCTACTTTATGTTCGTGAGAGCAAGAGTTTTTGAAAGAATCGTAGCCAAAGCAATGCCTTTCAAGAGAGCTAATACACAGTTGTTGGGCGATAAATTCCGAAAACTTGTAATGGCCAACGCTATTGGTATTCCGGTAGTGGCAATAGGACAAGGTGTTGTGGCACTTATCGGCTATTGGATTTTTGGTGCGCCGAGTGCAATTCTTCTTTTTGCTCTGACAGCTGTAGCATCTATGCTACCTGTTGTGGGAGCTGCAATTGTTTATGTACCGGTCGGGATTTTTATGATTGCAGAAGGCAATACTGGCGGTGGTGTTGGGGTTTTGATTTATGGACTTATCGTTGTAGGTCTTACAGACAATCTGCTCAGATTTACTTTACTTAAAAGGCTGGAAGACATTCATCCGCTGGTTACCGTTTTCGGGATTATCCTGGGGATCAACTTGTTTGGATTTATGGGTTTGGTTTTTGGTCCTATAATGATGTCAATTACAGTTTTGCTCATTCAGGTTTACAGAGACGAGTTTTCTGATGAAGACACGCCTCCATCTTTGCAGATCCCAAATGAGAATGATGAACTTGACAATAAAATTGATTTAATAATTTAAAATGGAAGGTTTAAATCCTCAAATTTTACAGGAAATCTGTGAAGTCAGAATGCCGTTTGGAAAGCACAAAGACACAATTTTAGCCGATTTACCAATCAGTTACTTGGAATGGTTCCAAAGCCAGGGAATGCCAAAAGGAAAGCTCGGGATGCAGCTTTCTACCATTTACGAAATCAAGGTTAATGGACTAATGGATTTGTTGATTCCAATTCGTGGAAAGGTGAGTTATGCTAAAGAAAAAAAGACAACTTATCGATTTTGATTAATGGAAAATATTAAATAATTATATTTTTCTAAGTAAATCATAGACAGTTGCCCCTTTCAATATTTGGATTGTAAAACAAGATAACCATCTGAATTCTTATTATTAATGCTTTTTTTATAGTAATTTTGGCACTCAATATTTCTATTTCAACAAATCAAGCATATGACACTTAAAAAAAGGATTAATGTTATCAGAAAAAGGATAATGCAAAGCCTTACCAAGAATATTGGTAAATCACAGTCTGGCAACATCCGAAAAGAAAATGTTGAAATCAAAAGAATCCTAATCTCCAGACCAAACCACAGATTAGGAAATCTATTACTGCTGACACCATTGGTACAGGAAGTCGCAAACACCTTTCCCAACAGCAAGATCGATCTTTTTGTAAAAGGCGGAGTAACACCCATCATCTACAAAAATTACGATAACATAGACCGATACATCCAGCTTCCAAAGAAACCGTTCAGCAATCTTGGAAAATACATCAAGGGTTGGTTCCAATTGAAATTTCGAAAATATGATTTGGCTATCAACGCCAATCCCAGTTCATCTTCCGGCAGATTATCGATATTAGCCACAAATGCGACTTATAAATTTTTTGGAGAAGAAAATGAAGAACTCAAGTCCAGATATTCTGATTACCAGCACGACGCAAAGAAAAACATCTACAATCTAAGAGAGTTTCTTAAAGAAATTGGTTTCCCAGAAAATACTTCCAAGATACCTTATCTAAAAATAGTCTTAGACAAAGAAGAGATAGAAACAGGTAAACAAAATCTTCAGAAAATATTACAAAACGATAAGAAAACCATTTGCCTTTTTACAAATGCAACCGGCGCAAAATGCTATTCGGAAGAGTGGTGGAAAGCTTTCTATAACAAATTGGAAAAGTCTTTTCCGGAGTATAACATAATTGAACTGTTACCGGTCGAAAACATTTCGAAACTGAATTTCAAAATACCAAATTTCTACAGTACAGACATTCGGGAAATGGGAGGATTTTTAGCAAATTGTGCTGTTTTCATTGCTGCAGACAATGGTGTGATGCATCTTTCCAGCGCCGTAAACACACCTACAATCGGGCTTTTCTCTGTGACTGATGAGAATGCGTATGGACCTTACAACGATAATAGTTTTTCGATTGATACCAACAAAGTGGATCTAGATAAAGTAATTGAGTTAGTTAAAACGACTTTATAATAAATACATCTGCAAAAACTTTAACCTTGAAGCAAAATTATGAACTTTGTTCTTTCTGAAGCATATTCCCAGTATAAAAATGACATCCTAAACATTCTAAAGAATTTTAAAAATGAAGGTGTTGTCGTAGGTCATGGAAATAGAAATACTGTAAAATATTTCGTCGTTGATGGTTTGAAATTGAATTTCAAATCTTTCAAGCAGCACAATATTATCAATCGCCACGTTTACAAATATTACAGAAAATCAAAGTCCAGACGTTCCTACGAATATGCTCAAATGCTTTTGGACAAAGGCTTCTTCACACCGACACCTATCGCTTTTATAGAAAATCACGATTTTATAGGTGTAACATCCAGTTATTACGTGAGTGAACAGATGGAAGATGTTTTTACTTTTACTGATGCTCTTTATACGCCAGGATTTGCAGACAGGGAACAAATCATAAAGGATTATACAAAGTTAATTTTTCAACTTCACGAGAATGGGATTATCTTTATAGACAACGCGTCCGGGAATTTCCTAATCAAGAAAATTAATGAGGAATATCGCTTCTTCATTGTTGATCTTAATAGAATGAACTTCTATGATGAGATTGATATCAGCAAAAGACTTCACAACTTCGAAAGACTAACCAATGACCTGGAAATCATCCAGTTAATAAGTACAGAATATGCGCGATTATCAGGACAATCTTCCGAATTTTGCTATAATAAAATTCTTGATTTTACGAAGAAAAAAGCTTTTAAACGCAAGGCAAAGAATATTCTAAAGTTTTATAAATTCTTTTTCAAGAAAAATTAAGCTTTCAAAGCTGCAATTTCATCTCTTAATTTTGCGGCTTTTATGAAGTCAAGGTTTTTTGCAGCAGCTTCCATTTCTTTTTGTTTGGCAACAACAATTTTCTCGATATCCTCGCTTCCATAATTGGCTTTGGTTTCGGCAACTTCCTGCATCAGCACTTTCTGCGTGTATTTTTCGTCTGGGAAATCCTTGCTTCTACCAACCAGGTTTTCACTGATTTTTTTGTTCAACGCCATCGGAACTTTACCGTGCTCGGTGTTGTACTGCATTTGTTTTTCACGACGGTAAATGGTTTCATCTATTGCGGCCTGCATCGATTTCGTCATTTTGTCGGCGTACATTATAGCACGTCCATTCAGGTTTCTTGCCGCTCTACCAACGGTTTGGATCATCGATCTTCTGGAACGCAACATTCCTTCTTTATCAGCGTCCAAAATGGCAACCAATGAAACTTCCGGCAAATCCAATCCTTCTCTCAAAAGATTGACGCCCACCAAAACATCAAACAAACCAAGACGAAGATCCTGCATGATCTGAATCCTTTCCAAAGTCTCCACATCGGAGTGGATATATCTCGTTCGGATTCCAACTTTCGTGAAGTATTTGGTAAGTTCTTCCGCCATTTTTTTGGTTAAAGTCGTTACCAAAACACGTTCGTCCGCTTCCTCTCTCTTATGAATTTCTTCAATCAAATCATCAATCTGATTCATCGTCGGACGAACTTCGATGATAGGATCCAAAAGTCCTGTCGGTCGGATGATCTGCTCGATGTAAGTTCCTCCGGATTTCTCCAATTCGTAATCTGCAGGCGTCGCAGAAACATAGATCACCTGGTTTTGCATCGTCTCGAACTCATCAAATTTCAAAGGTCGGTTGTCCATCGCGGCTGGTAAACGAAAACCGTGTTCCACCAAAACCTCCTTTCTACTTCTGTCACCTCCGTACATTGCGTGAACCTGCGGAATCGTTACGTGACTTTCATCAATGACCATCAAAAAATCTTTCGGGAAATAATCCAACAAACAGAAAGGTCTTGATCCTGGCAAACGCCCATCCATATATCTCGAATAATTCTCGATTCCAGAGCAATAGCCCAATTCACGGATCATTTCCAAATCCAACTCAGTTCTTTCTTCCAAACGTTTGGCTTCCAATGGCTTTTCAATTTCTCGGAAGAAATCAACTTGTTTCACCATATCATCCTGGATTTGACGAATGGCGCCTTGCATCGTCTCAGGCGTGGTTACGAAAAGGTTGGCTGGATAAATATTAATCGTATCAAAATTCGAAGTGACATTTCCTGAAACCGGATCAAAACTTTGAATCGTCTCGATCTGATCGCCGAAAAATTGAAGTCTGATCGCTGTGTCCGCATAAGCCGGATAAACATCAATCACATCGCCTTTGACACGGAAAGTTCCACGCTGAAATTCATTCAAAGCTCTGGAATAAAGTGCGCTTACCAAAGAATTAAGCAATCTCGTTCTGGAGATTTTCTCACTCTTGGTTATTGTAATTAATGACTTTTCAAATTCCTTCGGGTTTCCGACACCATAAATACAGGAAACCGAAGCTACGATCAAAACATCACGTCTTCCGGAAAGTAAACTTGCAGAGGCAGAAAGTCTTAATTTCTCCACTTCTTCATTGATGCTCAAATCTTTCTCGATGTAAGTATTTGTGGAAGCAATGAAAGCTTCCGGCTGATAGTAGTCGTAGTAACTCACAAAATATTCCACCGCATTGTCCGGGAAAAACTCCTTGAACTCCATAAAAAGCTGAGCGGCCAAAGTCTTATTGTGTGCCAAAACCAGAGTCGGTCTCTGAACTTGATTCACAACATTGGCAACCGTAAATGTCTTTCCGGAACCTGTAACTCCCAAAAGGGTTTGATATTTTTCGCCAATATTAATACCTTCCACCAATTTCTCGATGGCTTTTGGCTGATCTCCAGTGGGTTGATATTCTGATTGAAGTTTGAATTGCATAACACAAAAATACGAAAAAACGTTCCAAAAATGGAACGTTTTAGTAATCTGAAAATTCTTAGTTTTTAATGAAAATTCATGGTGATTGGAAGCTGGAAAACTGTGGCCGCAGGTTTTTCGTCCTCTGTTGCTGGTTTCCACGTTACATTTTCCGTTGCAACTTTCATTGCTCTTACCGCTTCCGCATTAAAATTTGTATTTGGTCCTTCCGCTCGTACGTCAGTTGTTTTTCCATTCTCATCGATTTTGATGTAGAGATTAGTTTTCACAACACCTTTTTCCTTTTTGTCATCTCCGAATTGTGAGCTATTGAAAGAGTTCTGAAAATTCCTTCTCAATGTGTTCAAGCCTTCTGGAAATTCTGCCGGCGTGCTGCTCCTTGCTGGCGGTGGTGGTGGCGGAATTGGAAGTTCATTTTCTTTCATAACTCTAGTCGTTGGCGGAGCGGGAACTTTTTTCTTGTCTTTAATCTTTGAATTATTTTGAACAGATTTTTTCTGCGGAATGGTGTCAAGTACTAAAGATTTGCTTCCCATAATTGTAGGAATTTCAGGCTTTAATTCAAGTTTAGCTTCCGCTGCATAAACTTTTTGAACAAACAGAATACTTAACCCTGCTAAGGCAGAAACGGCGAAAATCTTTTTGAACTTTTCTAATTTTGATCTTTTGGTGGTCATCATAATAAATCGTTTTTTGGTATTATTAAAATTGAATTGGTTTACAAATGATAAGTTTTGTGTATTCAAAACCTCAGCTAGAATCAGATTTTGGTAATCTTTGATGTTAAATTCCTTACTTACAATCACTTCATCTGCGAGGAATTCGTGGTTGTCTTTGATAGCTTTTTTATAAAAGTAAATTGCGGGATTGAACCAGGAAATGGCTTGCAGAATTTCTATGAATATCAAATCCAAAGAATGTTTCTGAACCAGATGTGTTTTCTCATGAAGAAATATTCTGTGATCTATTTGATCTTCAAAGTGTTTTTTACTGAGATAGATCTTGTTCCAAAAACTGAACGGTGGCAGATCTTTTTCAGTTAATCTAATCCTATAATCCTGATAATTAAAATCAGTTCCTTTCAATGTTAAAATTTTTCTAATCGACAATAATGACCTGATAATCATTGCAATTGAAACAAAAATGTAAATAATTAAAATCAAATTCATCCAATTGAAATCCGCTGCCTGATTTGCTTTCTGAATCAGTTGCTGAGTCCCAGCTTCGCCAAAAATCAATTGATTCTTGTTTTCAGAAATCGAAGGCAAATTAATTTTAATGAAAGGAATCACATAAGAAAAGAGCAACGCAACCAAAAGGTAAAACCTGTTGAAGCGGAACATCTTTTCTTTCTGTAAAAACAGATAGTACATTGCTATTAGTAGCGATGAGCAAAGGATTATTTTAAAAATTATAGTTTCCATTATGGTTCTATTTCTTTGTCAATAATATCTCTTAGTTCTTTCAGTTGTTTCTGTGAAAGTTTGGAATTCGATGTGAAAAACGACGCAAACTGACTCACGGAACTGTTGAAAAAACGGTCAATCATAGAATTCATTTCGCCTTGGAAATAATCTTCTTTTTTCACTTTTGGGAAATATTCTCGCGAGTTTCCGTAAAGTTTGTAGCCTACCAGATCCTTGTTCTGCATACGTTTCAACAAAGTTGCGATGGTTGTGGACGCAGGTTTCGGATCGGCATAATCTTCCAAAATATCTTTCATAAAAACCTTTTCTCTTTGCCAGAGGATTTCCATTAAAGTCATTTCGGTTTCTGTCAATTTTTGCTCGTTCATTTCTACAACATTATATTTTGTTCTACAAATGTAGAATTAAAATTTGAACTACCAAATTTTTTCACAAAAGGACTCAATAAAAATTGAATCCTTTCAAAAAGTAGTTAGTTATCGTTAAAATTTAAAGTTAACTCTTGTAAAAATCTGCCTTCCGGAGAATCCCATCTGTACAGGATCAAAGATGCCGCCAGATTCCGTATTTCCATCTGACACTGCACCATACTGCAATGTTGCATATCTGTTGAAAACGTTTTTTCCACCAATCGTCCAAGATAGATTTTTGGTAAAATCATAGCCTACAGAAAAATCTGTCGTCACCCTTGGTGTGTAAGTTTGATAATCATCTGGTCCGTTGTAGCCGACCAAAGTCACCTTGTCAAATCTTACCAACTGTAAATTAGCATTGAATTTTTGGATCTTGTAATTCAGATTAAGATTGATCTTGGTTTTAGGGGCGGAAGCTAAGATAAAAGCTCTTTCCCGTGCGCTAAGAAACACATCTTCTTTGCCAGCCAATTGCGACGGCGTATGCACATCGGTAATCTCCATTTTGTTGTAATTTCCGGCCAATGTTGAGGATAATCTTCCAGGACCCAGATCTGTAGTATAAGTCAAAATGACATCTACACCTTGGGATTTTGTGTCCACCGCATTGCTGAAAAACTGAGCCTGATCAACTTTCAAATTGGCGAGTGTTCCACCGATCACATCATCTGTCTGGTCAAATGTTCCAGTCAAAACAATCCTGTCTTTTACCTTGATGTAATAACCATCGACCGTTGCTGTGAATTTTCCAGAATTAAAGGTAAATCCAGCACTTCCATTAAGAGAAGTTTCCTGTTTCAATTGTGGAATGAAGGCTTGTTTTGCCAGCTCGCTGTCATTGGAAGCCAGCTGAACAGTCACCAGATTTCCGCCTTGAAAATTGGTAAACTGCAGACTGTAATATTTCTGAACCAAAGAAGGCGCACGGAAGCCAGTAGAAACCGAACCTCTGAATGCAAACTGTGGCGTGATCGCATATCTGGTTGCAAACTTTCCGTTCAAGGTGCTTCCGAAATCACTATAATTCTCGAAACGTCCGGCTAAACTGACCATCCAATTTTTGGTGATGTCCAATTCTGTATCGACATAAGCGGCAAAGTTATTTCTACTTTTTCCAACTTCTTGAGAATATCCGGGAAAGCCCTGGGATCCTCCTGGTCTGATGTCGCCTGATAATGGATTTGTAACGAGTAACTCTATCGGCGTCTCTGCTGTAGCCACATTTCCATTGACATCATAAGTTGCGTAAGAACTTTCCTGACCTTTTATCAGATTGAATTTTTCATAACGGAATTCTGTTCCCAAAGCCAAATTAAAGCCCTCCAAAAAGTCAAATGCTTTGCTTGTGCTAAGTCCAGTGACATTTTGAGAAAGTGAATGTCCACCAGCATCAAAACTAGTAGGAGAATTTACACCTAAAGTTGCATTGATGGTATTATCAATCTGATAAATGAATCTGTTGTTGCCAAAAGCATTGTAGAAATCAAAGTCCCAATCACCAAGTTTGAACTTCAAACCGTTATCAAATGTAAAATCTGAGATCTTTGTATTTTGGATCGGATTGAAGCCATCAGGATAAATTTCCGGAATATTCCCGTCGGCATCCGCCGATCTTGTCCACGCATAAGCTTTTGTATTTCTATAAGAAAAACCCGGTTGAGAATAGAATGTCAATCCATCGGTCAGAGGCACTTCTACATTTCCGAAGAAATAGATATTGTTCGATTTTGCATCTCCGAAACGCTGTCTCGGTGCGTCGTATTTCTCCGGATTCGCATTTCGGATTGCATAATCTTTATTTATTAATTCTAATGTAAAGTTACCGAAACCACCTTTGGTTCCGATCTTTGTTCCGAGGTTTCCGCTGAAGTCGAAGGTGTTTCCATCTAATTTTTTGTCAGAGACCACATCATTATTTCCTGGACTTTTAAAAAGATTGGCACCATAGAAAGCACTGCCTTCGAAACCGTGATCTCTGTCATTAAGGACGACGTTGATGACACCCGCAATCGCATCAGAACCATATTGTGCAGAAGCACCATCTCTTAAAATCTCGACTCTTTTGATAGCCGCAACAGGAATCGTATTTAGATCTGAACCACTATTGCCACGTCCTCTTGTCCCAAAAATATTGACCAATGAGGATTGGTGGTATCTCTTTCCATTGAGCAACAACAATGTCTGATCAGGGCCCAAACCTCGCAATGTTGCGGGATCTACGGCATCTGCGCCATCGGAACCTGATTGTTTATTGGAATTAAAAGAAGGCGCTGCGAATTGCAAAAGTTGATTGACATCTACTTGTCCTGTTGACTGACTAATCTGCTTTACATCTATCACATCCACGGGAACAGCAGTATTGGTGACGGTTCTTTTTTTATTTCGGGTTCCAATGATATTCACCTCATCCACAGAAGTTTCTCCGGAAAGGCTGTCTTTTGTCGTTTGTGCAAAATAAAGCGCGCTTGCTCCCAAGAAAAAAACAACACTGATTTTTTTAATTCCAATATACATTTGTCTAATTTTTAATCAAAAATATAATATTTTTAAATACACATTAAATAAATCACACTTATTTCTTCAATTTATATTAAATATGAATTAAACCCCCAGTAAAAATAAGGGTCAACATAATAAATGGACAGTTTTAAAGCTATCGACTCTTAAACACTGAAAACATAACAGCTTTTCTTACTGGCACTATATTTTCATTGACCTTGAAAATAAAAGTTATGCTAAAATCCACATTATCAACTCTTTTTTGTTCAATCTTCCTTTTGTACTCCTGCCAATGGAAAGGTCAACCAAGCAAACCGACAGCACAGGAAGAAAAGGCAAACACCGATTACAAACCCGCTTTTGCCGGACAAACCAGAATTGCACCTGTAAAAACAACAACTCCTTACAACGTTGACATCATCAGCACTTCTCTCGGGAAACCTTGGGGAATCATCAATTTGCCAGACGGTAGATTTTTAATCACAGAAAAATCTGGTTTTATAAACGTGGTTTCTGCGGATGGAAAACAGGTTTCGAAGATCAATGGATTTCCAAAAGTGGATGACAAAGGACAGGGTGGAATGTTGGATGTGGCTTTGGACCCGGACTTTACAACAAACAATATTATCTACTTCAGTTATTCTGAACCTTACGAAGGCGGAAATCACACCGCTGTGGCAAAAGGAAAATTGTCTTCAGATTTAAAAACAATTTCTGAGGTAAAAGTAATTTTTCGTGCGACACCAACTTATGATGGCGATAAACATTATGGCAGTCGATTGGTTTTTGATAAGGACGGAAATCTTTTCGTGAGTACAGGCGAAAGGTCCGATAAGCAGACTAGAGTTTATGCCCAGAGAACGGATAATTATCTGGGAAAAATCCTAAAGATAACAAAAGACGGGAAACCAGCTCCAGGAAATCCATTCATTGGTAAAGACAATTACAAACCAGAAATCTATGCATACGGAATCCGCAGTCCACAAGGTTTGGCTTTGGACGAAAAAGGACAGCTTTGGGATATTGAAATGGGACCGAGAGGCGGCGACGAGATCAATCTCATCCAAGCTGGGAAAAACTACGGTTGGGGCGATGTAAGTTATGGAATAGAATATACTGGTGGGAAGATCAACAATGGAACCACACAGAAAGTAGGAACAGAACAACCCGTTTATTATTGGGACCCTGTGGTTTCTCCAAGTGGTGTGACCTTCTATACTGGAAACATTGAGGAATGGAAAAATAATCTATTCATAGGCTGTCTCAGTGGCGAACACATCAACAGAATCGTCATCAAAGACAACAAAGTCGTTGGCGAAGAACGCCTATTACTTGACCAAAAAGAAAGGTTTCGGGATGTTTTGAACGGAATGGATGGTAATCTTTACGGAATAACGGACAGTGGAAAACTCTACAAAATTTCAAAGAAATAATTTAATATTGAAAAGTCATTGGCATATTAAAATTGCTTTCGATAGACACGCCATTTCTAGTGCCTGGCTTCCATTTACTTAGTTTTTTAAAATCTAGTAAAAGGTCTTCTATCGTTCTAAAAGGTATATTTTGAGAAAATTTAATATTTTTCATATAACCTTCTTTAGAAATTGTAAAGCTTAAATGTACCGTTTCATAATTCAAATTTATTCTATATTTCAACATTGTGTTCTGAATTATTCTTTCAACATCTCTAACAAACCTTTTATGACCACCTGGATATTCGGCATTTTTAATATCCAATGATAAGTCGTCTGCAATCTTGTAAGATAAAACATCAGCAGGATAAATATCGTAGTTAACCAAAGCTGCATAAGCTTTTCCTTCGATAATTACGGGATTCCAGTCCTTTAAATACTTAAATGTCTCTTTTGCAAATTCGTAGGCACATTTACTTTTGCCTACACCTATGCTATCAGAATCTTTTACAAACTTTACCGTTTTATCTGGATAAACAATCAGAGTCAGTTTGTAAAAATCGGATTTATTATCGCAAGGCTTAACATCATAATCTTTTGCAGCTTTTTGAAGGCTTTTAATGAAGTTAAGTTCCCCTTTCTGATAAAAATGTTGAGTTGGTGGATATTTGTCCAAAATGGTTGTTTGAGAGTAGGAATTTGAACATAATAATATCAAAAGAAAATAAAGAAATTTCATCAATTAATGTTTTTTTTTACGCGGTCTACTTTCTTAATACCTTGGAAGTCTTTCAAATAAAATGGCTCGAAATAAGCTGTATCCTCAAAATCGTTTTGATTAAATTTCTCCACAGATTTTTTAATCAAACCTTTTGCAGAAGGATAAATATCAGACTTGAATTCTGCATTTTTAAGAGTTAGGATTTCCTGGGCTTTTTTTGCGCCATCACCAATGAACAAAACTTTCTTATCCATTAATTCAGAAAATGAATTTTCATCGAGGATTTTTGCTTCAGTTTCCTTTATCATTTCGCCGGAAGTTCCATCGAAAAATGCGGTATAAACTTCCATTCTTCGGGCGTCAATCAAAGGAATAATTAATTCAAAACCTTGATTGATAAATTCTTCCACCATAGAATCCAAAGAATTGATGGCAATCAAAGGAATTTTTAACCCATAGCAAAAACCTTTTGCAGAAGCGGCGCCAATTCTAAGTCCCGTGTAAGAACCCGGACCTTTCCCAAGAGAAATCGCATCCAAATCTTTCAAAGAAATCTCTGCACCTTCCAAAGCCCATTCTACAAAGGAATGTAAACTTTCGGACTGTTTATAATTATCGGAAACTTCTTCGCAAAGACAAAGGATTTCTTCGCCATCTGAAATGGCAACTGAACAGTTTTTGGACGAGGTTTCTATGTGGAGGATTTTCATTCTGCTAATTTGTTAATTTTTGGCTGTAAAAACCAAATTCCAATTGGAAAAAACCATAAAAGAAAAAATTCTCCAGCAAAATCTACAAATTTGACCGGTTTTTGAACTTCCGCCACTTTAATTGTTTTAGCCGCTTTGTATATTAAATAAAATATACAAAACATTGAAAAAAAATGAACGGGAAACATAACTAGTAACCAAATAGGGTCAGCATCACTATCGCCCTCCGTTGAAATATTAAAGCCGCTTGGAAAAATAGTGAATGCAATTAATATATAAAGAATAGGAAATATTATCAAAAATAATAAATTTCGTGTATTTGCTTTCAAATTTTCATTTTTGATTTTATTATTTAATCCAATTATTAAAAAATAAAACCACGATAAAAAGCAACCCATAAAAACTGCTGTTTGTAGTCCAAAAAAATCAATACTTTCATTTAGCTCAATTTGTAGTAAAAATGATATTTGACATACAAACATCAAAATGAAAAAAATTAAGAACAATTGCCAATGTTTAGATTTTAAAAAGAAATTTTCCACATTCGTTTTTTATTAATTTGATATTTTTTATAATCGATGCTGCATTCTGCAAAAATGTCCGTCACTTGTTGATAAACCCGCCTTTCACTTGCTCGAATCGAACGAACTCTCTGCAATAACTCTTTAAAATAATCTTTGCCGAAAACAGTTTGTCCTTTCTTCAATCGTTCATCATCCATTACAAAACCTTTGATGATAAATTCTTTCAAAGTTTTCGTTGCCCAAATCCTAAATTGCGTTGCCTTCGCAGAATTCACGCGGTAACCGACAGAAATAATAGCGTCAAGATTATAGTATTCAAGGCTTCTTGTGACATTTCTTTCTCCTTCTTTTTGAACTGTTCGGAATTCCCGAACAGTTGCCTCTCTTTCAAGTTCATTAGTGGCATAAACATTTGATAGATGCTCACTGATAGTGGACTTGGAGACGTCAAACAAAGCGGCCATCGCTTTCTGTGTGAGCCAAAGCGTTTCGTTTTGCAAAAAAACATCTACCCGAACTTCATCGTTGGGCAAACTGTAAATTAGAAATTGTTTAGCTTGGTCATCCATTTTTTGTGTTTTATAAATCTTAAAACAAAAATATAATAATATTTACGATTTCAAAGTCGCACTTTGCCGGCTCCACAGTTTCCAAATCCCTCTTTGTTTAATCCAGAATTCCAAGACGGAAAGTTTCATTTTAAAGATTTCGTTTTTGTAAAGTCCTTTTACCGCGATGATTCTTCTGATGTTTGCGAATTTACTTTTAACTTTAAATTCTTTCAATTCAATTTGATTGACTGATTGGTATTTCACTTTTCCCGATTCAAAATCTGTCTTGAAATCCTGATAATTCTGAACCCAACCATTGGAATGTCCAAATGAAACATCATCAGAAAACAAAGTCAGAATTTTTGAATCGTTATTTTGCATCAAAGAATCAAGCTTTGAAACTTGCGTTATCAATGCTTTTTCTTTTTTGGAATAAGTCTGCGAAAACCCAAAAATAAAGTTGAGCAAAAGAATAAGAGTTGTAAATTTCATTCTTAAACTAAACATTTCGGTAAATCGTTCTTGGCTCAGCCTGCGCCTTTGGATAAATCGTGAATTCTGCAATCGAAACACGCTCTGGAACATTGATGCAATAAGCAATCGCATCAGCAATATCTTCAGCAATTAATGGCTCGTAACCTGCGTAAACCGTTGCTGCTCTGTCATCATCTCCTTTGAATCTGACTTTAGAAAAATCAGTTTCCACAGCACCTGGCTGTATATTCGTCACACGTATTCCGAATTCCGTCAATTCTATTCTCATTCCTTCTGAAATCACATCAACAGCTTTTTTCGATGCACAATAAACCACGCCATTTGCATAAGTCTGTCTCGCTGCAACAGAACTGATGTTGATGATTTGTCCGTTTTGTTTTTCTTTCATTAGTTTAATGATTGGCTGAGAAACATAAAGCAAACCTTTTACATTACCGTCCATCATTGCATTCCAATCATCGGGATTTCCGTCTGCAATTGAGTCGAGTCCGTGTGCATTTCCAGCGTTATTAATTAAAACATCGATGTTTTTCCAATCTTCGGGAAGTGAATTAATGGCTTTAAAAACTTCATCAGAATTTCTAACATCAAAACTTAATGTAAAAATTTCGGTTTCTTTTGATAATTCGTTTTTTAGTTCTTCGAGAACGGTTTTGTTTCTTCCGCAGAGAATGATTTTGTTTTTTTGTTTTGCCAATAGAATTGCAGTTGCTTTTCCTATTCCGGAAGTAGTTCCGGTGATGAATATTGTTTTCAATTTACTTTAGATTTAGAAGTACAAAATTAAGAATGATTAAGTTCAAATCTATATACTTTATGTTCAGATTTTACAGCGGATTGTGCAAATTTTGGATTCATTCTAAAATAAAAAATCCCGAAATAACTTCGGGATTTTTTATTCTTTTAAAACGTCGAATCACTCGCAGCCCGACTTGAACGGAAATCCTTTTTTGCTGCTGGAAAAGCATAGGCAAAAAAGATTGGGAGTGGAAGGCGGAAAAGCTGCCCAAATAATTCTACTTCTGACTATCAGCCTGGAAATCCAAACTCACAGAATTCATACAGAATCGTGTTCCAGTCGGTGGCGGACCATCATTGAAAACGTGTCCTAAATGCGAATCGCAACGTTTGCAAAGAACCTCGATGCGTTCCATTCCGTGGGTGGAATCTCGCTTGTAGCTCACGCCTTCTTTGTCCGCCTCGAAGAAACTTGGCCAGCCACAAGTGCTTGCAAATTTGGAACTTGAGCGGAACAAATGATTGCCACAAACTGCGCAATAGTATTCACCGAGTTCATCAAATTCATTGTATTTTCCGGTGAACGGATATTCTGTGTTGGCTTCTCTTGCGATGGCGTAAACTTCTGCCGGAAGGATTTTTTTCCATTCTTCGTTGGAGACGTTCAGTTTGGTTTTATCGGTTCTTGAATAGTAGGGATTGTTTGTGTGTGTATTATCTTCCATTGTTTTTTGTTGTGGTTGTTTGCTTAAGTCCACTTTTTTCTGCGCACATTGTTGCAAAAATAAGGTCATTAATATTAAAAAAACTAATTTTTTCATTTGAGTAAAATTAAGAAATCTATTAGAAGATTCCATTATCATAAGTTAGTTAAACAAACGCACTCATCCCCGTAATCGAACGTCCGACAATCAACGAGTTAATTTCTTTGGTTCCTTCGTAAGAATAAATGGCTTCTGCATCGGCAACAAATCTGGCAACATCGTGATCCAAAAGAATCCCGTTTCCGCCCATTACTTCTCTGGCCTGTGCGACCACATCACGCGTTCTCAAGCTACAGAAAACTTTTGCTAATGAGGCGTGTTCGTCTTTCAAAATATCTTGGTCCTGCATTTCCGAAAGTCTGAAAACCAGAGTTTGCATCGCTGTTAGATTGGACAACATCTCTACCAAATGTCCCTGAATCAACTGGAAAGAAGCAATCGGTTTTCCGAATTGTTCACGTTTTCTGGTGTAGTCCAAAGCGCTTTCATAAGCACCTCTTGCGCAACCAGTCGCCATCCAAGCAACGCCGGCTCTCGTCATTTGAAGAACTTTGGCGGTGTCTTTGAAACTGTTGGCGTGCTCCATTTTTTGAGAATCGGCAACGAAGCAATCTTTCATTGTAATCAATCCATTTTGGACAATTCTGAGTGCCATTTTTCCTCGAATTTTTTCAACTGAGAATCCGGCGGTTTCTTTTTCAACAATGAAACCCTTGACCTGATTATCTTCAACATCTCTTGCCCAAATCACCGTCACGTCTGCAAACGTCGCATTCCCAATCCATTTTTTCTGTCCGTTCAGAATCCAGCCACCTTCTACTTTTTGACAAGTCGTGGTCAATCCGCCAGCTGCGCCGGAACCAACTTCTGGTTCGGTCAATCCAAACGCGCCAATCAAATCGAATTGTTGCATTCCTGGGAGGTATTTCTGTTTCTGTTCTTCGGAGCCACACATATAAATTGAACCCATCGATAATCCTGATTGAACACCGAAAAACGTTGCCAATGATGCATCAACTCTGGCGATTTCCATTGCGATGACGCCTTCCATCAAGAATGGTAAATTCGGGCAACCGTAGCCTTCGTAAGTGACACCGCAGAGATTAAGCTTTTTAAATTTTGGGATGAGTTCGTGCGGGAAATCGTCTGTCAGCCAATATCTGTTGACCAAAGGTTTGGCTTCTTTTTCCATAAACTCACGCACTTTCAGCTGTATGGCTCGTTGTTCGTCCGTCAGTTTCAAATGCAGTTCATAAAAATCGCCGTTGATGGGTGGCAATTCTCTTTTCTTGCCAGAAGAATCCAGCATTTTGGTCAAACTATTCAATTGATTTTTATCGAGTTTTGAAAACTGATGCATCAATTTTGGAAGGTCGACTTTTTGTGAGATTTGGGAAAGTTGGTCTATGTCGATATTTTTTAAAAGGTTGAAAACGCCTTTAATCTTGGAGATTGTGCTGTTCATAGATTCTGTTTTTATAATTAATGCAATTAATATTCCTAAAAACAACTTACAATTCTAATCTTATCTATTATTTTCTGAAAATCTATTTTACAAAAACCTGATTGTCAATATTTTAAAATCCGGATTGATTTACAATTAGTTTCGGATTGATTTGCAGAATTACTTTCATTTTAATTATCAATTTTGAGAAAGAAGGTTTCAATCCATTGACAAAACTTGATTTGGAAACGAATACCGCAGCCCGACTTGAGTGGAGCTCTTTTTTTGCAATGGGAAAAGCCTGGCAAAAAAAAGCGGGAACGGAAGGCGGATAAAGCTGCCCAAATCAATATCAATAATTAACTCAAAAATAATCTATTATGAAAACGAAAATCTTATCAATAAGCTTAATGGCTTTACTTTTAATCGGATGTAAAAAGGGCGAATACGCAGAATCAGCTTACGCAACTGCAGATAGCGCGGCGGTTGTTTCTGATGATGTTTCTGTGGCGGCAACGCAAACCGTGGAAGGGAAACAATTTGTGAAAACGGCGGAAGTGGATATGGAAGTGAAGGACGTCTATGGCGCGACGATATCAATCGAGAAACATTTGATTTCGCTTGGTGGATTTGTGACGCAGAGCCGAATGGAAGCGCAGACTTTGTCGGAAAACACTTACAATATTTCTGACGAATCGTCGATGTTGATAAGGAAATTTCAGAATCACAATAGAATGCAAGTGCGCGTTCCGACCGAGAAATTGGGGGAATTTTTGGATTTCATCAATGACAAAAAAGTGTTCCTAAATTCCAGAATTATTTCTGCCGAAGACGTGACCGCAAATATCAAACTGTCTAAAATGGAAGCTGAAAGACAAGCGAAAACCAGCACAAACATTTCTCAATTGAAAACCGGAAAAGACAAAGTGAAACTTGATGACGACAATATGTCTCAAGCCAATTCTCAAAAATATTCTGACGAAATCCTTGCCGACCAACTGAAATATTCCACGGTGGATATTTACATCAAAGAACCAAGCACTAGTGTGGCGAAAATCCCAATTGTCAATACCAAAAACATTGATAATGAGTACAAATACAATTTCTTTTTCGATGTGAAAAATGCTTTTGTGGAAGGCTTTTATTTGATTCAGCAGATTTTTGTTTTCCTGATTTCTATCTGGCCGATTGTTTTGCTTGGCGGATTGATATTTTATTTTTGGAGAAGGAGAAAACCTACTATCAAACCATAATTTTGTCATTCCGTAGGAATCTCAACAGTTTAGATTCCTACGGAATGACAAATTGTATGTTATTTTTATTTCCTAATTTTGCAAAACGATGTTGAGAAAACTGCAACTTTTTTTTATGATTTTCTGTTTGGGGATTTTTGTATTTCCGAAGCAGAATTTCAATGCGCAAGTGGCTCAGAGTTCTTGTTGTGAATCTCAATCCAATAATTCTGACTGTTGTGAGAAGGAAGATGCATCTTCAAAATCTTGCAGTCACGATTCGAAAAAGGAAAAAGACTGCAAGGATAATTGCACGACTTGCAAAACCTGCAGTTCCGGATTCGTGTTTTCTGTTGTATTGAATAACTTCGACAACAAACTGAGAACGCCAATTTTCCAAATCGAAAATCAGTATTCTTATTATTCTCAATCGCCGTTAGCGCGAGCATTCATTATTTGGCAACCGCCTAAACTTGGTTAATTTTAAATTATTTTCTCTCGCTGATTAAGCAAATCTTGCAGATTTTTTTCTGAAAGTTAATCTGCTAAATCCGTAAAATCTGTGAGAATATAAATTCAAGATTTATTAAACATAAATCAAATAATTAAAATTAATCAAAATGAATACAATCATAAAATCAGGAATTCTATTCCTATCTATATTTCTATTTTCAAATTTTTCTGCGCAGACAAAAACCTTCAAAGCGAAAGTGGAAGGCAACTGCGGAATGTGCAAAGACCGCATCGAAACGGTTGCAAAATCCGACAAGAACGTAAAATCTGCCGTCTGGAGCGTGAGCAAAAAAACCTTGACTGTTAGTTACGACGCTTCCAAAACCGACAAAAAAGCAATCCTAAAAAGCATTGCAGAAGTTGGTCACGACAACGAAATGTTCCGTGCGTCCAGCAAAGTCTATGACGATTTGGAAGTTTGTTGCCAGTACGACCGTCCGGACAACAGCAAAAAGTTGGCGAAAAACTGCGACCCAAAACAAGTTTGCGAACTTAAATAATCCATTCAAAATTTTTGACGATGAACAATTTAAGTAAAAAACTGATGTTTTTTGTGCTGTTGCTGACGTCTGTTTTTTCCTTTGCCCAAGCTGTGACAGAACAGTTTTTGGTGAAAGGGAACTGCAATATGTGCAAAGCCAGAATAGAAACTACTGCGACAAAAGCAGGCGCAATCTCCGCCAATTGGAGCGCAGAAACCCAAACCTTGACAATGGTTTTGGACGAGTCCAAAGTCACTTGCGACACGATTCTAAAACAAGTGGCAGAAGCCGGTCACGACAACGAGAAATTCAAAGCGTCGGAAGATGCGTACAAAGCTTTGCCTGCGTGTTGCCTTTACACGAGAGGTGCTGATAAAAATGAAAATGTCCACACAGATTTGGATTCGAATGCAAAGCAAATCGAAGGTGTGAAAATTACCCGAGAAAAGGAAGCAACCGCAATCAGCAAAAAGGAAGCAGGCTTGATTTTCAATATCAGTTCCAAGGAATTGTTGAAAGCGGCGTGTTGTAATCTGTCCGAAAGTTTTGAAACCAATGCGACTGTGGATGTTTCTTTCAGCAATGCGGTGACGGGAACCAAGCAATTGAAAATGTTGGGATTAGACCAAAAATATACGCTTCTAACCAAAGAGCAATTGCCGGAAATCCGAGGTTTGGCTTCGGCTTATGGTCTGAATTTCATTCCAGGAAAATGGATTGGCGGAATCCAATTGACGAAAGGCGGAAGCACGGTTGTGAACGGCTACGAAAGTATCACAGGACAAATCAACACCGAACTTTTGAAATCTCACGACGATGATAAAAAATCGGAAACAGAAATCAATTTGTTCTCTGATAACAATGGACGAGTTGAAGCGAATGTGACCAGCACTTCACCAATTTCTGACAAATGGAATCAAAGTGTTTTGTTACACGGAAACGGAACTTTTGGTGATACGGATATGAACGATGATAACTTTCTTGACCGACCAAAAGGAAGTCAGCTAAATGTAGCTTATTTGTTGAATTACAATGATTTGGAAAGTTCCGGATTCGCTTCGCATTTTGGAATTAATTTCCTGAAAGATGAGCGAACTGCCGGACAAATTGGATTTAACAAAAGAATTCCGCAGAAAGACCAATCTCTTTATGGTGTTGGGATTGATATTTCGAGGTTTCAATTGTGGAACAAGACGGGTTATATTTTCAAAGGCAAACCTTACCAGAGTTTGGGTTGGATGAACCAAATGACTTATCATCAGCAAGATAGCTTTTTCGGATTGAGAAATTATTATGGAAAAGAAACGTCTTATTATTCCAATTTGATTTTCGAAAGCATCATCGGAAATACAAATAATAAATATAAAGTTGGTGCGAGTTTCTTATACGATAAATACGATGAAGATTATCTTTTGGACAATTACAAAAGAACCGAAACCGTTCCAGGACTGTTTGCAGAATATACCTTGACAGGCGAAAAATTCACTTTGGTAACGGGCGCTCGAGTGGATTTTCACAATCTTGCAGGAACGCAGTTTACGCCGAGAATGAATTTCAAATATGATTTGACACCGAAAACCATTTTCAGAATTTCAGCCGGAAGAGGTTTCCGAACTGCGAATATCTTTGCGGAAAGTCAATCATATTTTGCTTCGAATCGAGAAATTCAAGTTATCAATAATGGTGGCGAAATCTATGGTTTGAAACCTGAAATCGCTTGGAATTATGGTGTGAGTCTTCAGCAGGAATTCAAATTGTTTGGAAGAAAATCAACTTTGTTAGCTGATTTTTTCAGAACAGATTTCCAAAACCAAGTCGTGACGGATTTGGATGAATCAGCTCAGAAAATTCTTTTTTATAATCTTGAAGGAAAATCATTTGCGAACAGTTTCCAGACGCAATGGGATTTTCAGCCAGTGAAAAATTTAGAATTCCGAGTGGCCTACAAATATTATGATGTGGCTTTGGATTATTTGAGCGGATTGAAAAAAGTCCCGTTTATGGCGAAGCACAGAGGATTTGCGAACTTGGCTTATTCCACCAACAAAACGGAGAAAGGCAGATTTTGGAGTTTTGATACGACATTAAATTTAGTTGGAAAACAAAGACTTCCCAACACAAAATCGAATCCTGCAGAATTCCAGATTGGAGATTATTCACCAAGCTATTCTACTTTGAATGCTCAGATTTCTAGGAATTTCTCTGAGAAAATCAGGGTTTATTTGGGTGGTGAGAATTTGACTGGATATCAACAGAAAGTTGCGATTTTGGATGCTGGAAATCCTTTCGGAAATTACTTTGATGGCGGAATGGTTTATGCGCCAATTATGAAACAGAATTTCTATGTTGGTGTGGATTTTAAGTTTTAAACTTTAAAATATTAAAAACAAACCTCGTCAGTTTTGGCGAGGTTTGTTTTTTTATTGATTGTCTTTGTTATAAAACTCGGTCATCAATTCATTAGCTTTTTCAAAGTCGTTTTCGGACACCTTGAGCTGAACACCGCCACTTGTCGTGTTGAACAAATTATAAGTATTCGCTAGAATATTCCCGAAGACAAAGGTTTCTACGCCGTTTGTTTCTAGGAAAATCTTAAGCATCTCCGCTTCTATTTCTGTGTTGAATATTTTGAGTGTGACTAATTCCATATCGATTTTCATTAAATTTAAATTATAGCCTGTTGGCATTCTCGTTGACCGCTTTTTCCTTGTAATTGGACTTTTTCAATTTTCCAAAGTTATATTTCGCAGAAAGCGATATGGTAGGTGTATTGCCAAAAAAGGTGCCAGTCGATGCGATTTTGTCGTAAGACATTTTTTGGATGTAATTCATTTGATTGAAAACATCGTTGTAACGAACGGTAAAATCAAAATCGGAAACAGAGGACGTCAAACCGAGATTTACCAGACACATTGCATTATTTTCATACAATCCTTCTACACGTTTTGTGATGTAAGAACCATCTAGCAAAACGGATAAATATTTCCAGACATTCACCGTATTATTAGTGGAAAAATAAACGTAAGGTGTCGATTTTTTCAGAACCGCCAAAGAATCTTCGACTTTGTCATAATTCACGGAAAGACTATTTTGTGAAGTCCATTTTTTCCATTGAACAGGAACATCTACACCCAAAGAAACGCCCGATTCTTCATCAAAATTAATGGCCGTGAACTTCGAAATATTTCTGTCATCATCATAAACCAAGGTGTAACCCAATGGATTTTTGCTCTTGTAAGCTGAAGCATTGACGGATATTTTATTGAGATTGGTCGTGAAAGTAAGCGTGTTGGTGTAAGTCGGAATCAAATCCGGATTGCCCTGATATTCAACATACGGACTTCCGTACAAACCGCCAGAAGACAAATCTCCGTAGTTGGGACGTGAAATACTTTTTCTGAAATTCAGTGTATATTCGTAATTGTCATTTTGCTTGAAACTGATTTCTGCATTTGGAAACCAGTCCAAATAATCTCTTTTGATTTTAGTTTCATTCGTAATTTTATCAAAACCTTCTGCATTGGTTGATTCAGTTCTCAAACCAGCATTGATATTCCATTGGTCTGCATTAAAAGCGAGATTTGTGTAACCCGCAAGATTTGATTCCTTGAAATCATAATGATAGAACTCCGGATTTTGATTATTCTGATAAGTTGTTCTGTTATCATTTTTGGTTTCAGCTTTGGTGTAATTTCCGCCCAATTCCAGACGGTAATTTTCACTCAATTTTTTCTCGATATCAATTCTTCCCGAATAAACATTCCCAGAATATCGCTGAACTCGAAATTGATTGAATTCGTAACCAGAATTGTTGGTGTCATTGAAAAATTGATAATCTACATTTTTGCTTTCCCGTTTGAACTGAAATCCGGTCAAAACCTCAGCATCCCAATCTGTTATTTTCTTCTTATAATTAAAGATAGAGTTGATTGTCGCCCTTTTATTGTCTTGCTGATTAAGCGTTTTGACATCTTTGGAATTCCCATTTTCTGAATAAAAAGTATCGGTAGTATTATCGCCTTTATCTGGTCGAAAATTCCCATTTAAACTGACTGTAATGTAATCGCCATCGTCATTAAGTTCCTGATACAGGCTCGCACCTAAGATGGTTTGTGGTCTTTTTGTAATTGATTTTATAATGTAATCAGAACTAATATTTTTACTCGGAACCGAATAATTAAAACCGTTGCTTTCCCAGTGGTTGATTTGGTTGTAGGCCGTATTCACCTTCCATTCCGTCTTGTTTTTCTTTTGCTGGAAATTGACTCCTAAATAATTACTAAAACGTTTCTGGAAAGTTGCCGTTTCCGTAATACTAATTTGCGAACCGTCTTTTCTGCTTTTTTTAAGATTGACCTTTATCACAGCTTTTCCCTCGGATTCATATTTGACAGAAGGATTTCTGATGATTTCCACAGATTTGATATCGTCTACTGAAATCGAAGATAACATCGAAAAATCAACCCTTTGATTATCAACATAAAGCAAAGGTGTTCCTTTTCCGACAAACGATAATCCTTCGCCATTGGCATCCATCATTACAAAAGGTAATTTTGATAATAAATCGGTAGAAGTTGGCAAGGTGTTCAAAGGAGAATTGGCGACATCCAGTGTAATATTTCCATTTTCTACCTTGAAAATCTTTTTCTTAGCATTGATTGTTACCTCTTCAATCTGCGAACTTTTGGGTTCGAAAATGATTTTTATCGCCAGATTTTTTTCAAGATTAAATGGTTTTTCATTTTGAATAATGTCATCTGAAGACAACTGAATATGATAATTCCCCGATTTCAATTGGTCAAATTCAAACTTTGAATCCTGGGCGATTGTTGTTTTTAATAATTGATTTTCAGCACCAAACAGATAAACCGCAATCGGCAATGCAACTTTTTCTTGGTTTGAACTAATGATAATTCCATCAATCTTAAGATTTTGTTGAGCCGAGAATACGGTCGTCATAAGAAGAAAAAACAGTAAAATGCTTTTTGTCACTGATAATGAGTTTTGAATGGTTGTTTTGGTTAAAACAATCATCAGCTTTGTTTTATTACATCATTTCTTGAAAAAATTTGTTTTGAAAACCACAAAGCTTTTATGAATATCCATAATAATAACTAAGCTTTTTCCATCTGTTTGTCATTCCGTAGGAAACCTAACGAAGAGGTTCGACGAAGTCAATCTCAACGCACTAAAAGCAAAGGCAGTTTAGATTCCTACGGAATGACAAAAATGACGCTAAGTTTAATGTTAAAACTAAAAACGGATATTTACAAAGCTATTTATAAACTGTTTGAAACTTTAATTGCAGATTTTCTTTTGTGACTTTTGTGGTTTAAAACTATTACTTTCTCTTCAGAATTTCCCGATTGATTTCATTAATCAACTCCGGACCTTCGTAAATAAATCCTGTATAAAGCTGTACAAGACTCGCGCCAGCATCAAGTTTTTCTATCGCATCTTGTGCCGTATGGATTCCGCCAACGCCGATGATTGGAAACGCTTTTCCACTTTTTTCTGAGAGAAATCTGATGACTTCCGTCGAACGTTTTGTCAATGGTTTTCCGGAAAGTCCGCCAGTTTCGGTTTTGTTTTCTGAGATTAAATTTTCTCTTGACAAAGTTGTATTCGTCGCAATCACGCCAGCGATTTGAGTTTCTTTAATGATATCAATAATATCCAAAAGTTGCTCGTCTGTCAAATCGGGTGCGATTTTCAGAAGGATTGGTTTCTGTTTTGGCTTTTCGAGATTAAGGTTTTGAAGTGTTGACAACAATTCTGTCAAAGGTTTTTTGTCCTGAAGTTCGCGGAGATTTGGTGTGTTTGGCGAACTTACATTCACCACGAAATAATCAACGTAAGGAAATAATTTCTCGAAACAGATTTTATAATCGTTGACCGCTTCTTCATTTGGCGTCACTTTATTTTTTCCGATATTTCCACCAATGAGAACGTTTTTGTTTTTCTTTAATCTTTCAATCGCTTCGTCCACACCACCATTATTGAATCCCATTCGGTTGATGATAGCAGAATCTTCCTTCAATCGGAACAATCGTTTTTTATCATTTCCAGCCTGAGGTTTCGGTGTCAAAGTTCCGATTTCTATGAAGCCAAATCCGAGGTCAGAAAGTTCATTGAAGAGTTTGGCGTCTTTATCAAAACCAGCCGCCAAACCAACCGGATTTTTGAATTTCAATCCGAAAACTTCACGCTCGAGACGTTTGTCAACAATTGGTTTTGGTAAAAATAATTTGGCCAGAAAACCAAAATTCTTGAGAGCAGAAAATGTAAAGTGATGAACTTCTTCTGGGTCGAATTTGAAAAGAAGCGGACGAATTAGGCTTTTGTACATCGGAGAAAAGTTTTACAAATCTACAAAATCATAAACAAAAAAAGCCCAATCGCGTGATTAGGCTTTGATTTTATTTGTTTTTGATTGCGTTGATAATGCCCTCAAGATTTTCATTGAATTCTAAAAACTGGGCAAATACTTTGTCGTCTTTTCCGAGTCCGCCGTGCTTGTTGTTCTTTTTGAAAATTTCTTTGATGTCTTCCCAACGTTGTTTCTCATCATCTGTCATTAATCCTGCTAATTGTTTCAATTTCAATAGATTGCTTTCCGTGTCCGCGGTCAAAGTCTGTGACTCGTTTTCGTAATGGGAAAGGATGAGCTGGTCTATTTCCTTGTCATTCATCATCGGAACGACTTGCGTAACCAATTTGCTCATATTCCTGTAAGAACCTTGCATTTTGAAAGGCGGTTCCGTTCTGTAAGAATCCTGCATCGCCGCAGATTGGATGTAGTTCTGATTTACTTTTATGACCACATTTCTGATTTTCAAAATATGTCTCAAAACTGAATTAAAATCATCGATTTCCTGCTTCTGATAATTGCCTTCCAAATCCGGAAGTTGTTCTGCTCCAGATTCTACAAAGTTGGTCAAGGCGTAAAAATCTTTGAAGGATTTGCTGGCGATTTTTTCCAGATTCGAATTTTCAATCGACGCATTTTCAATCAAACTTAAATTGAACAAATGTTCCGTATCGCCGATGACATCACCCAAATTGTACACATCTGCACGGTTTGCAAGCATATCCGGAACTTGGAATTTCGAACCGCTTTCTGTGTACGGATTTCCCGCCATCACGATGCAAAATCGCTTTCCACGCAAATCGTAGGTTTTACTTTCACCTTGGAAAATCCCGTCAATTTTTCTTTGTCCGTCTGCCAACGAAATGAATTTCTGCAAAAACTCCGTGTTCAAATGCTGAATATCATCCAGATACAGCATCACATTATCTGCCATTTCGAAAGCGAGATTGATTTTTTTCAACTCTTCTCTTTCGCCGGAAGTTTTGGCTTCAATCGGGTCTATGGAAGTGATGGAATGTCCGATGGTTGGGCCATTGACTTTCACAAAATGAAGTCCCATTGTTTTGGCAAGATATTCCATCAAGGTTGTTTTTCCGTAACCTGGAGGAGAAATCAAGAGCAACATTCCCATTCTCGCCGTACGTTTGTTGTCTCCAGCTGTGCCCAATTGCTTTGAAAGATTGTTTCCTATCAATGGAAAATAAACCTCGTTGATTAATTTGTTTCGAACGAATGACGTTAAAACTTTGGGCTCGAACTCATTGATTTTAAGTTCCTTTTCGTAATTTTTACTGAGCTGTTCTTTTAGTTTTAAGAAAGAAGCGAAACGAGGAACTTTAACAGTTTCAAAAAAATGTAACTTATGAATGAAAGCATAATAGTCAAGTTTTAAATTTCCGTTTTCCAGCGTGGGATGATTCCCTTTCAAGTCTGTGATTTCTGCTTCATCTTTTCCAAAAATCAGTTGATATTCATCTTTCGGAAAGAGTAAAGAAGTAGCTGTCTCTTCTGTATATTTTCGGTAATTTTCCAGGTTTTCGTTTTCATCGATGAAGGAATTGAGCCAATTCAAAACAAGATAGAAACGGTCTGTCAAAGAAAATTGCTCATTCTCCAAATCATTTCTGAAATCTGTCAAAGCTTTTTTCGATTCCAAAAGACGAACGAATTCCTGATTAAAATGGTCGGAAGATTCGCTAATCGCAAACTTTCCGAATTTCGTCAACGTTTCAAAAAGATATTTTGCAACAATTCGCGAATCCAAGCTCGTCAAATCCAATGTCGTTTGCCAAGCTAAAAACTCAGTTGATACTTCATTAATGACAGATTCGAATCTGGTCGAATTTGGGAAAGTCTTCAAAACGGCATTTGTGGAATTCATCAACGCTTGCAATTTTGTTCGTCGCTCCTCCGAAAGGTGATGCCAAAACAGTTGCGAAGTGGCTCTCAAATGCGAATCGTAGCGCAAAAGGTCTAACTTTTCGTCCATCGCTTTCAATGCATTGTAGATTTGCAACGCATCAAAATTGTGAACGCCTTTCACATAATTCTCAGAATAATTCTGCTCAATGGTTTGGTTGATGAACTGCTCTGCGTCGAATTCTTTCGAATTCTTCGAAGCCAGAAATGTTTTGTAAGCCAAATATTCGCCTCGATAAACTTCTCCATTTTCCGAAATCAGTTCCTGTTCCCAAATATCCTTGAACGCTGTAATCTCAATATTATTGACTTTCTGATAAAAACTGGTTCCCGTCAAATGATAAAACAACTCGCCATTTCGGTTTAATAAAGTCAGGCTTAATGATTGATTATTGACCGAGAATTTATGCTTTCCGAGTGCAATAATATTTTCGCCATCAACGTACAATTCGGTTTTATCTCTTAAAATTCTCAACGCATCTTCCTGAGATTTTTTGATGAGATTTTCGAGGTTTTCTGCCTTCGAAACATCGTCCAAAGTCTTAAGCTCGGAAACCAACTGACGGATTTTGTCAATCATTAAATCTGAAGCGTAGAAACTCAGGATTTCTTCCCTCGTAGCAAAGGTTTTGGATTTGTTTTCGATGTTTTTGAGAACGCGAAGTCCAATCTGCTCCAAAGAAGAAGTTCGCTTGTTGACTTGCTCGACGATTTGCTCTCTTCTGGTGTTAAAAGCCTTGATGACCTCATCTCTCTTATCCGCAATCTTCAGCGCAAAATCATCAAACTCAGAAAACTTGCTTTCCAATTCTTCGAGCTGAACGACAATCTTGGTGTAATATTCATCCACTTTTTCTGTAGATGTGGAAAGTTCCATATAATTGGCAACGGATTGTTCCAAAAGCGTCATCTGCGCTGTAAACGAGGCAACGGCTTCGGTACTTCTCAGCGACGTCAATTTTCTGGAAAGTGATGCCCGAATTTCATTCAATGAAGAAAAAATAACTGCAATCTTCTCAATGATTTTCGTGGTTTGTGTGGCGTCCTCGATTTTCAGGCTGTTGAGAATATCAATCAAAAGTTCCAGTTCGCCGGAGATTTCGTCGTTGATGGTTTCAACTTCTTTTGCATCAAAAACTTTGGCTATTTCCAGAACTTTCTGCTTCTGAAGTTCCACTTTTTGCTCATAAGGCAAAAGCGCTTCCTCTCGCAAAAGGAAGGCGATGGTTTTGTCCGACAAATCGGTGTTGATTTCGCCTAATTTTTCCAGAAGTGCGTCAACTCCGGAAATATCGATGTAGCGGACATTTTTCAAATCAATCACTTCGCCCTGCAATTTTCTGGCATCGGCAAGCTGATGAACCATCTGGTCCAAAGTTTCGACCGTGGTGCTATTGATTTTGAAAATTAATTCTTCTAATTTCTTATCGGTAACGGACAAAATTTCTTCCGCGTGTTTCCGCTGGGTCTGGACTTTTACAAATTCATCAATCGCTGTGTTGGCAATTTCTTTGATCTGTTTCAAAGGTTCACCTAAATTTTTAAGTGAAGCATCTTTGATCCAAAAATAAGAATCCAAAAGCGTGTTCGATCTGCGAAGAATATCCTCGTACAAACCTTCATACGAATCTTCTTTATTGATCAACTGAATCACCTCCTGCGCTTCCGCCATTGCCTGAACAATCTGCTTGTTCCCCACTTTGTAGAGCGGATCGTTTTTCTTTTCAAGATTTTCCTTCAGAACAGCCATATACGGCGTTTCCCAAATCTGAACCTGATGATGTCGCGTTGCTTCGGCCTCGGTTCGGAAATAGATCATATTCCCATCATTGAAAACCGTAAAACCATTGCAGATAATCGGTGTTTCTACGGATTGCTGAATGATGTTGTACGACATCAGAATGTAGGTGTTGCTCTCCGGCTGAGTAAAGATGTAAAGAAAATCTTCCCCATTTGGCGATGCAATTTTGCGCAGGAACTGGACGTTTTCCAGATGCGCATCGAAAATCTTGTGAACGCCATTTTGCAAATAATAGCCATTCGAAAAAATGATGCCTTGATTGTCCGGAAGCAGAATCGCCGATTCCTTCAGCGAAGGTAAATTGATGACTTCCTTAGTTCTGACATTGAAAACGTAAGTCCGAAAATCCTCCTGATAAGGCTTGATTCTAATGGCAATCAGATTTCCGAGGTCTGCGTAATAGTAATCTGCATCGTCCAATTGCTGATCCAGATTGGTCACTTTTTCAGAATAGATTCCTTTTCCAGAATCTGTGTTGTCCTCGATTTTAAAAGTGATATCGCCACCCATCGCTTCGATAAAAACCTTGTCCAGAATAGAAACGTGTGGGAATTTACCCAATCGTCTGTCTTCCAACGTCGTTTTTTTCCATTCAAATTCCAGTTGAGCCGGCGGTTTTACCTCGTGGATGCTTCTATCGTCCTGATAAATCAGTTTTCCATCTTTGATGAGCCATTTGAATGCTTTTAAGTCATCCGTATTTTTGCTGATCTGGAAAATCATATAGAGATAATTCTCCGTTCTTCTGAACTTGGAGAAAATAGAATCGCGGTAATATTTGTAAAGATTCTGATAATCATTAATGAAATTGGCATCAGAGATTACATCCAAAGACTGAGGGATAAATTGCTCTCCATCAAACTGATAGATACTGAAAACATCTTCCAGACGAATCTCTGTCCGAAGTCCAAAATGAACATTGTACCCGAAGATGCAAATGCGGTCGATCGCGATAATTCCTCTCGCTACGCAAGTGTTTTCTGTGTCAATTCTTTGGTTGGCCTTTAGAACAAAATTGGTAGAACTAAAGACTTCTTTTCTTGAAACATTCAGTTCCTGCAAACGTGAGATCAGATCATCTTTCTGCGTCTGCAAACGCTTTCGGATGATTTCGTACGCACCGGAATCCAACTGAATATTTTGATTTTTTGTTTCTTCCATTATAAACAATTTTGAGAATTGTTCTTTGAATTTTTGTCGAAGTTTAATTTGACAGTCGTGCAGTTTCTGTGCGCTTTACCGATTGAAAAGCACACAGATATTTGCACTGGCTTAATATGGTTATCCTAATTTTCTATTGGAAATCCCAAGGTTTTTTGCCATTCCGAAAAGGGAATTGATAAAATTGGTATCCTCCGTATTTTCAGCCGATGAGGAAGCTTGCTGAAGTTTGATCAACGCTGCAGAAACTGTCAGGTTTTTGATGTCGTTGGATGAGATTCCATATCTTTCTGCAAGATTTCTGACTTTTTCTGCCAAGTCACCTTTTCCGTCTGGTCCCATCAAAGAACTTTTGATGTCCAAAGCGTGTTGTGAATTGTTGATCAAGTGGTCAAAACCTTTGGAGTTGGAAACTTGTCGCACGATATTCTCAAAGAACATTGTCTCACCACCAACGATGTCGATCTTCGCAGTTTTCAAAGCTTCAGAAAGCACTTCAGCCTGTGCAGATGCGATATCTTTTTGGATGTTGATTTGAGCCAATTCCACGTCTTTTTCTTTCTGCAACTGTAGCTTGAACTCCTCGTGAGATTGTCCCGCTTCGTTAAGTTTTTTCATCGCGTCAGCTTTTCCTTCGATGCCTTTTGCCTCTGCTAATGCTTTTTCACGAACAACCTCAGCCTGAGCCAAACCTTCCTTGCGAACAGCTTCAGCTTTTTTCTCGATCACAGATGCTTCTTTTTCACCCTGAACTTCCTGCGCTTCTGCCTTGGCGATCATTACTTCTGCTTCGGATAACCCAATTGCCGCTTCTTCTTTAGCTTGTGCTTCCGCGATGATTTTTCTTGCTTCTGCTTCTTTCGTTGCCGCTTCTTTTTTCGCTTCGGCATCAATGATTAATTCTTGAGCCTTTCTTTCTGCAACGCTTTTCTGTGCATCGGCATCAATGATTTTCTTTTCCTTTTCCTGCTCGGCGGCAATTCTTGAAGCTTCTGCCGCTTTCACCGTTGCAACCAATCTTTCTTCTGCTTCCTGACTTGCAGCGATAACGCCGGCTTGTTTCTTGCGTTCTGCATCGCGGTAGATTTCTACATCTTTCACGTTTTGCTGCTCTTCTACCACGCCCTTTTCCAATTGCACGCGTTCTTTGATCACATTTTGGATCGATTTTTTCTCCGTTTCGATGGTTCTTTCTTTCTCAATCTGAGCTAGCGTTACGATTCTTTCTCTTTCGGTTTGCTCCAATGCGCGGTCTTTCTCCACTCTTTCGGTTTCTACGGCATCTGTACGCAATTTGTTTTTTTCTGCGATGATGATTTGGCGAAGTTTATTTTCTTCCTGTACTGCAAGCGTTTCCTCGGTTTGGATTCTCACGGTTTCGGATTTCAAACGCTCTTCTTCGTTCACTTTCAGAATCTCGGCATTTTCTCGGGCTTTGATATTTTCGATTTCACGTTTTTGACGTTCTTCTTTTTCTGCCAATTGTCTTTCCAGTTCCAAAATCGCCTCGCGCGCCTCAACGTTTTGTTTTTTGATAGTTTTCTCTTCTGCTCTGCGGATGAGATTGGCGTTCATATTTTGCTGTGCGGTCAATTCTGTGATCTTTCTGATCCCTTCTGAATCCAAGATATTCTCTGCACTTAGGAAACGCAATTCTGTCTGTTCAAGATAATCAATGGCGCAATCATCTAATATATAACCATTTAAATCTGTTCCGATGATATTCAGAATCTCATCTCGGAATTCTCTTCTGGCTTCATACAATTCAATAAAATCGAATTTTTTTCCTACTGTTTTCAAAGCTTCAGAAAACTTAGCCTCGAAAATACTTTTCAAAGTTTCTGGGTCAGAGGCTCTTTCGCAACCCAAGTTCTGTGCAACGCTGATGACATCATCCACAGATTTATTCACTCGCACGAAAAAAGCCACTTTGATGTCTGCGCGGATATTGTCTTTGCAGATCAATCCGTCGTTTTCCATACGGGCAATGTCAATTTTTTTAACGGAGATGTCCATTATTTCCATCTTATGGAAAATCGGAACCACGTACATCCCTTTGTTGAAGGCAACATTGGTTCCACCAACTCCAGTTCGGACAATGGCTTTTCCTTGCGGAATTTTTTTATAGAATGAACTTAATACTACCAAAAAGGCAATAAAAAGGAAGACGATTATTCCAACGATGAGTAGCATAATATTGCTCCCACCAATCGCTAAAATGGTCATTTGAGTCATAGTTTATTGATTTTTAATGTTATGAATGTTAATTTCTTTTTTTACTAGATATATTCTTTTGTCCTTAGTTTCATCGATGATGATAACGTCGTCATTATAGCCAATAGATGTTCCATCGATGCTTTTTACATTGAGCCGAATCACATCTTTGTTGATGACAAATTCTGCAGAACCAATCTTCTCACCTGCAAGACTGGATTTCATAATTCCCGTTCTTCCCAAATAATCGTGTGGTTCTTCGCCTTTGTAGCCGATGCTTTCGTAGAATTTCGCAATTGGTTTTGTGAGCCAGTGCATAATGAAGTAGGTCACGAGAAATATGGGAATCAAAATCAGCAAAGACCAAAACCCGAATTGTCCAATTGAAATAAACAACGATGAGACAATCGTGATAATCCAACCGATGAATTTGAACAAGGTGACAATCACCATCAACGGTGCTTTCCCGATATTGATGAAATCCAAAGCCTTGGAAAAAAATCCCGGCTGGTCGTGATGCACGTCGCCGTCCACATCATTCACATCACCGATTCCCTCAGCGTCCAGATCCGCATCCATCCCGAAATCCAAGCCGTCTCCGGAGAAAAGCACGAAAACCCAGTACAACAATGAAACACCTGTAAGTACGGTCATTACGCCATTTGGAAGCGGATGAAACAATAGATTAAAGAGTTCTGTCATAGTTTTATTTTTGTGATTTCAATGATACCTTAAATCTCTCTCTTGAACGTGTAATGGAATCCGTAAGCCGTTCCGCTCATATCCCGGCTGGCAACCGAAACCAGTTCCCAGCCATCCATTCCATACTTGTTAAGCACCTTGTCAATTTCTTCGATGTCGAATTTCCAAGACCAAGTTCCCTTTGGTTTGATCTCTATCGTTTTGTATTCAAATCTTTTTTTCATTATTTATAGTTTTTGTTGTTAAATTCCGAGTTGCCTTTTCAAATCTTCCAGATCTTTGTCCACAGAATTGGTTCCGAGCGCTTCATCTATTTCATCTGTCACGGTTTTGTTTCCCGTAGCCATAGAACCATAGGCCTGTGACAAAGCTTCGTCCTCTTCCACTTTTTCCTTCATTCTTTCCAACATACTGATGGTGGAATTTGAATCGATCTTCGCCATTTGTCGGTTCACTTCTTTGGTCGCGTTGGAAACTTTGACTCTGGCTTTCAAAGTCGAAAGTTCGCTTTCCCATTTGTTGATGTTAAATTTAAGAACATCAATATTCTTCTGCAATTCATTGACAGATTTTTCGTGAACTTCTGCTTGTTTTATTAATTCCTCAGATTCAGAGACCAATTGTTTTTTTAGCATCAAAGCCTCTTTCGCCAGAGCTTCCGCTTTTTCAGTTTCCAACTCGCTGGATTGTGCTTTTTGCAACAATAGAATTGCTTTTTGCTCAAACTCTTTTGCTTCTTCACCTTTTTTATCCGCATTGTTTTTGGTGCGGATCGCCAAGGCTTTCACTTTTGCATAAGCTTCAAGAGATTGATCAAGATCATCTCGCATTTCGCGGATACCTTGTTCCGTCATTTTGATCGGGTCTTCCATCTTTTCGACTACGGAATGAATCTCCGCTTGTCCTATTCTAAAAATTTTTTTAAAAATATTCATTGTATTTGGTTTTAAAGTTTTGAAAATTGAATCAGTTGCTCGTAATATTCACTTATTAGGAGACTTAATGAATTGATGGCCGCCTCGAACTCATTGAAATCCAAATTGTGAATCTGCAAGGTATATCGGAAAATCACTTTTTTACCATCTTCCGTGATTGCAAATGCACCGTGGATCATATCTCTGTTCTTCATCAGCAGGGATTTGAACATTTCCATCGAATCTGTCGTAATCGTAAAAAGATACTGCTCAAAAATGATGACCGGCGGTGCGATGCCCACAATCAGATTATGGATGCCATCCAAAGAATTTTCTATGACGAAAACTCCCGATTCTTCAGACTTGTGCACTATTTTGTAGTCAAGATTACGAATATATTGCTCTACAGTTTTAAAGTCCATTGTTAGTTACTTTTATAGTTTTTGTTTGTATGTTTGATACAAATATAATAAATTTGCTAAAATAATTAGCAACTTTTTATAAATATTTTTGCAAAATGAGCCAAATTGGACATAACATCAAGAAACTTAGAAAGGTCAAAGGCTTTAGTCAACAGGCTTTTGCGGAACTTTTTGAACTTTCGAGAGGGAATATCTCTTCTTATGAAGAGTTAAGAGCCGAACCAAAGATTGATGTTGTGACAAAAATTGCCAATTATTTTAGCATTCCGCTTGACCATTTGTTGAACAATCAACTTTCCGTCAACGAAATATTGAACTTCAACGATCATTTTGAAACCAAAGAACAGGAAACCGTTTCTGATTTCAAAACCATTCCCTTCATCGATCGCAATCATATTTCTCAGATTCTGGATTTTCACGACAGCCTGGGATCATTAGCAAAAATCCAATTTCCGATTTACAGCCCGAAAGATTTTCTTGCCCTGGAGTTGGATGAATCTGTGAATCACCATTCCGATTTTCAGTTTCGTGAAACAGATATCGCCTTCTTCAAAAAACTTGAGGTGGATTTGCTTCATACGTTGGACAATCAATACGGTTTGTTTTTCAGCAAGGCATCTTTTTTCATTGGGCAATTCCGAGTGAAGGAAAAGCAGATTTTCCTCGTTTTGAATGACTGGCACGAAGAGGAATTTTCAATAAATGACATCGATAATTTCTGGAAATATTACGGCAAATTCGAGAAGTCTGTTTAAGGCTGAAATTTCACTCATAATAATTTATTTTTAGTTCCATTAATATAATTCAAATAATGCAGGAACTAAATCTTTATTATCTTTACTTGTTTTTAGCCAAAAAAGTAAATGATTCCAAAGTGTTTTAGTAGAAATTTAGTTTTTATAATATTCCTGCTTTTGTTACCTTTTCAGATTTTCGCAATCACGCCAAAAGATTGTGAAAAGATGATTATTGAAGGCGTGGAAGCGATGAACAAAAAGGATTACGCAAAATCTCTCGAAATCCTGACCAAGACTAGGAAAATTGCGCAGGAAAACAAATGGTACCGCGAGGAATTCCTTGCTACGAACAACATCGGCGCGAATTATTATATGCGATTGGACTACGGCGAAGCGCTCAACAATTACCTTGATGCCTACAAAATTGCTGTTGCACATTTGGATGAAAAATCAGAAATGACGGTGCTAAACAACATCGCAATCCTCTATTCCCGAGACAAAAAAACCGAGAAGGCAGAAGAATATTTTACCAAAGCTTACGAACTCGCAGGAAAGGTTAACAACAACACTTCCAAAGGATTATATGCGATTAATCTTACCATAGTCTCCAACGAAAAGAAAGATTACAGAAAAGCCAAACAGTTCATCGATGAAGCTTTGAAGCTAACGGAAAATTCGCCTTATGCTTTACTTGCAAAAGCGACTTTGGTGGAAACCTTGGTCAATCTGAAACAATATGATGAAGCTGAGAAAATCTCTGCTGAATTGCTGCCAAAATTAAATGGCATTGAACATTCAGAATATAAGACGCAGATTCTGTACAACTTATCCTCGATTTCGGAGCATAAAAATGATTTACCTAAGTCTTTTCATTATCTCGAATTGGCGGAAAAAAGCAATTTGAATTATGATTTTAAGGAAAATCTGTACGAGCGATTCAGTCTTTTGTACAAAAAAGCGAACAATATCGAGCGCGCTGTTGCTTACAAAGATTCGGTGATGATGATTAAAGATTCGGTGAATCAAATCAAGAATGGACAGCTTTTCGAGAACAGTAAAATCAAATTTGAACTTCAAAAATCTCAGAAAAATCTGGCGGAAAGTCAGGAAAAACTGACAACTGAACGTTCTTTTTTCATCAAAGGAATTTTGCTGGCGATTTTCATTGTCATTATTATTTTTTGGGCCTTGAGAAACAGCATTGTTAAAAATAAACAGCAGAAAATCATCGAACAAAGCAATGCCGAAATCGCAAAACTGGAACTCGAAAAAGAGAAAAAGAACAAGGAAATCCTTGAAAATCAATTAAAAGAAAAAGAAGTTCTGGCTCTGTTGGAAGAGGAAAAATATAAAAATGAAATCGAAGCCAAGAATCGAAAACTGACCACCAAAGCGCTTCAACTTACCACTAAAATTGAATTGATAGACGACCTCGTGAGAACGCTTTCCAGACAAACGGATAATGATTTCGAAAATCAAGATGTCAGCAATATCATCAAACAACTGAAAATTTTCCAAAGACAAAGCCGCGAGGAGGAAAGTTTTTTCATCCATTTTGAAGAGGTAAATCAAGGTTTCATTAACAAACTCAAAACACTTCATCCCGACCTCAACTCGAACGACCTTCGTTTTCTTTCTTACGTTTATATGAATCTGTCGATGAAGGAGATTTCTTCCCTTCTAAGCATCACGACCGAGGCTTGCAGGAAGCGAAAAGAGCGCATCATCAAGAAAATGAATCAGGATGACAACATAGACCTATATAACTATATTACAAGTCTTTAGCGAATTTGTCACACTATTTCTGAACTGTCGTCCAACTATTTCCGCTGTATTTTTTTGCATTGCTAATTTTTATCACAACATTTGAGTATAAAATTAGATATATGAGAAAAATTACTTTTTTAGCTGGCATTTTGCTTGCGCTTTTCACAGGCAATGCCAACGCCCAAACCCAAGTTTTGAGCAAAAATGAGTTCGGGAGAATCTTCGACCTGACCTACAGCGTACAGGAACAAAACACGATCTACGCAATCACCATCACGAGCCACATCGTCGTTTCAAAAGACAACGGAAATACCTGGAATGTCTTCTATTCTTTACCATCTGCTGGTGGCGGAATCAGTATTTCGAAATTAAATATCAGTAAGGATGGTTCGTTCCTTTCGTTTACCACACTTCAAGGTGGGATTGGCGAGCTTCATATCCTTGATATTGCTACAAAGACCATTAGCAAAACCTACACATTACCAAATCTTGATGAGATTCCTTTTGTCAATGCCTACAACTTTTTCGGGAGTGACAAGAACAACCTCATTGTAAGTTCACAGTTTCCATTTGGTTGGGGAACGGCAAATCGCGTTTATACAACCAATGACGGCGGAACGAGCTGGAAAGAAGTTTACTATTCGCCAGACCACAACAACATTATCACCAGCTTTGTCGCATTTTCACCAGTTAACCAAAACAAACTTTACATTGCCAACGGAAACGGAAGCGAAGGTGTTTATGGTGGATTAAGAATCTCTACCGACGGCGGCGATAATTTCACTGAAAAACTAGCAGGAAGTGTTCTCAGCACTTTGGAATTCAATCCGAATAATCCAGAGGAGATCTACGCTGGTACAGGAATCAGTTTTGGGGCAGCGCCTGAAAAACTTCATCATTCAGCCGATGGCGGCGAAACCTGGGAAGATGAGAATATCACTTTCGGAACCAACGGGATTTTGAATGACATTGTTGATATCCAATTTGATCCATTCGATAACAACCACGTGATTGTTTTGGAAGAAGATGAGATCATCTCTACCAAAGATGGCGGAAACACTTGGCAGAATGTAGAATATCCGTACGACAATCTGGACAGCTATTATTACGGGATCAAAGCGAGTTTCAATCCGTTCAAAGCAGGTGAATTGGTCATTACTTCCAACTATAAGCCTTTGTTCTCTGCGGACAATGCAACAACATTAACACAGATCCAGACACCATTTTATAGTTCTACAGGCGGTGTGAATCTGTTTGAAAATTCAACTTCCAGACATCTTTTCTATAGTGTTCAGGGTGGTTTTGTCCATAGAAATCTTTTGGACAATACAGAGACCGCGCACAACATCGTTCCGCTTAATATCGTAAGCAACAACAATGCGACTGCTTACATTCCTGATTCTAAAAAAGAAGGTCGTATGTATTCTTTCTCAGGTGGTTTTATGGGATCGACCTTGTCTTTGAGTGATGATTTTGGCGCGACCTTTAGTCCAATCTTCAACACTTTCTCTGCTGGTTTGTCTAGCGTGGTTCCAGATCCGCAGGTTACCAATCAGATCATGACCACTTTCAACAATTGGGGTCAAGGTGAATTGAACAAGATCAATTTTAACGATCAAAACAACATTATCGTTACCAATATTACTTTGCCAACGACAAATCCAGTTTTCAAACTACTACATCCAAATAATATCTCGAATGAATTTTTCATCCTGATCGGGTCAGAAGTTTACAAAACGATTGATGGCGGCGAAAATTGGACAGCGGTTACAATTGGCGATGACATTACTTTTGATACAGCGATCTACGACATCACCCAAGATCCAAACAATACGAACCGTCTGGCTTTAGGAACTTCTTCAGGCGTATTCGTTTCGAATGATCAAGGTTTGACTTGGAATCTGGTTTCCCAGTTTGTGGCGAACAAGGTGTTCTATTCCGATGTCAATCCTGGCGTTCTTGTATCAACCACTTACACCAGTCAGTTTGACATTTTCAATATTCATTATTCTGTGGACAATGGGACGAACTGGACCACAGTACCGAGAACCGACCTTTTGGAAACAGAAAGTAATTCGATCACCGTTGATTTCTCCGACAAGAAAGCTTACATCTATATTGCTTCTACCGATCTGGGTCTGTTGGGATATAATTTGAATCTGGACGTCTTGGCAAACAACGAAGTTTCGACAGGAAAAGCGAAAGTTTTGGTGTATCCGAATCCTACGGTAGATATTGTTCACATCGATAGCAAGAATATGAAGTCTGTCGCTTTATACGATATGAATGGTAAAAAACTATTGGAAAGCAACACGAACGAAGTGAATGTTTCGAAGCTGCCAAAAGGTGTTTACGTTCTTAAGATCGTAACCGCCGATAACAGTATTGTTAGCAGCAAGATCATCAAAAAGTAATAGTCAGTAAAAATAAATTGATGAAAATGAATTGGAAAAGCTTCTCGAATTGAGAAGCTTTTTTAGTTTTTATAGTTTCAAGAAACTAAATATACTCTTTGAAATCAAAGCCTAAAATATTTCCTATTTGTAAAAAACCAGGATTCACACTCAAACTCGCATTGATGGAAATATTTTCGTTTGTAATGGGATGCTTAAAATTAAGTTGGTGAGAATGCAAAGGCATTGCAGTGATATTAAAACTATTGAGCCACAACTTATTCTGCTTATTGCAACCGTGTTTTCTGCAACCTAAAATCGGATGCAAAATATGTTTGAAATGCTTTCTTAATTGATGAAATCTGCCTGTTTGAGGGATTGCTTCTACCAAAGAATAGCGAGAGGTCTGATGTTTAAGAAATGGCAGATCAATTTCGGAAATCATCAATCGTTTGTAGTACGTAATGGCGTTTTGAACGATTTCATTTTCATTGGTCAAATCGTAATCGATTGTTTCTTCCTCTTTTGTCCAACCACGAAGAATTGCCAGATATCTTTTTTCTACTTCACGATTCATAAATTGGTCACTCAATAATTTTAGCATTTCTTTATCGAAAGCAAACAATAAAACACCAGAAGTTTTTCGGTCCAATCGATGGACAAGATGAACCTTTTTTCCAATTTGATCCGTTAGTTTCTCTACCGCATATTTATCTGCTGGGCCGGCATATTTGGACTTATGAACCAATAGTCCACTCGGTTTGTTGATGGCGATAAGGTAGTCGTCTTGATAAAGAATTTCTAACATTGGGCAAAAGTAGAAATTTTCACCTCAACCCATTCTTTAAGAATAATAAAAAGATCCTATCTTCACTAAGATTGTAACATTTTTGGTTAAATGTTCTCTAAACTCTAAACAAGACAATGCAGGTTTTAAACTTCGAAGACATATACCACGATTATTGGAAGAAGATCTTTCGTCTTTGTATGGGTTATGTGAATGACGATGACGCGGCGAAAGATCTCTGTCAGGAAACCTTTGTAGCGGTTTTCCAGCAGTTGCCAAAGTTCCGGCAGGAAGCTGCGGTTGGAACCTGGATCTACAGGATCGCGACCAACATTTGTCTAAGGCAGATCAATATCGAAAAACGAATGCCGAAAAGTGAATTGCCCTATCAGATCAAAGACAACTCGGAGAAAGACAACAAGATCGAGCAGGATCAAATGACGGATTTCCTTTACCAATGCATTTCGGAATTGCCAGAATTGGAGCGGATCATCATCTCTCTGGAACTCGAAGAAATGAAACAGGCTGATATTGCTGAAGTCGTAGGGATCTCACCAGCTAATGTACGAGTCAAGATCCACCGAATCAAAGAAAAGTTAACCGAAAAATTTAAGAATTATGCAAACAGATAACATCAATTTCCAAGACATTTGGAATAAGAAAAGTGCGGAAATTCCTAACATCCAAGAAATAAAATATACCGCCGATAAGTACAAAAAGAAACAACTGCAATCTACAATATGGCACATCTTCAGTCTTTCAATTACGGCTGTGATGATCATTTTTATTTGGTATGTGATAGATTTTAAGATGTTTACAACTACTCTGGGAATCGTTTTGATTTTGATTGCTTTGGCACTTTATATTTATTTGTTCTCTCAGAATGTCAATGTCATTCGGACAATCAATCCTTCGATATCGAATCAGGAATATCTGGCTTCTTTGAAAAAATTGCAAAAGCAACAGCTTTATATGCAATCGAAAGGCATTAGTATTTATTATGTTTTGTTGACCGCTGGTTTTGCTTTTTACTTTTATGAATTTGCCTTGAGAATGTCCACATTTGGTGCAACATTGGCGTATGGATTGACATTTTTGTGGTTGGCGATTGCTTGGTTTTTCTTAAGACCTAGACAGATCAAAAAACAGAATGAAAAAATCTCCAAGGTGATAGATTCTTTGGAATTGATCGAGAAAGACCTGGATGAAAAGATTTAAAAATGAATGGTTTAACTTTCTATTTTTGCGCAAATTATTAACCAATGAAAAAATCGATTTTAATTTTGACGGTCATTCTGGGTCAGATGAGTTTCGCCCAAGTAAGTCTTGAGAAAAACAGACTAATGAAAGATGGTGTGAAGTACAAATTCTCAGATTACAAAACAGTATTCGCCAATCCGGAAGCACAAAAAGCTTTTGCAAAAACAAGAACCAATAAAACCGTAGGAGAAGTGTTTGCTTACACTGGTGGTTTTTCACTTGGGTTTGGAATTGGAAGATTATTGGCTGGTGGTAACAAAACCGTCTATGTCAATGGTACCAAACAGACCTTCAAAGCAAAATCCGAAGGTTGGGGATTTGTGGCGGCTGGAGCTGGACTTCTTGGAATTGGAATTCCTTTTGCGTTGGCAGCAGATAAAAATGCGAAAAAAGCAGTCGCTATAGAAAATGGTGAAGCAGTTGCTTTCCAGCCTTATTTCAAAGTTGAAAGTGCCGGAAATGGAATTGCGATGAGCTACAATTTCTAAATTTTCTCTTTTTTAAAATAAATAAGCTTTGTCAAATTATATCTTTTGACAAAGCTTTCTTTTTATCCGAAAACGTAACTAGCCCTGATGGTAGTGGAAATCCCACAGCAAGCGATGGGAAAGCAAGGCGCGAGGAATTGCAACGGACAGCAGGTTCCCGGCTCCGAAAGATCCAAAGTTTTGAGGTTCAAAATTCAAGGTTAAAAAAACTTCCATCTTCCATCATCTCACTTCCGGCAAAATCCTTATTTTTGCACTTCAATTAAACTAAATATGGCAAAGCAAGAAGATGTTTTCAAGAAAGTGATTTCTCACGCAAAGGAATATGGTTTTATTTTCCCAAGTTCTGAGATCTATGACGGACTTTCTGCGATCTACGATTACGGACAAAACGGTGCGGAACTGAAAAACAACATCAAACAATATTGGTGGAAAGCGATGGTTCAGCTGAACGAAAACATTGTGGGCATCGACTCTGCCATCTTTATGCACCCAACGATCTGGAAGGCTTCCGGACACGTGGACGCGTTCAACGACCCATTGATCGACAACAAGGATTCTAAGAAAAGATTCCGTGCGGATGTTTTGATCGAGGATTATTGCGCAAAAATTGAGGATAAAGAAAATAAAGAGATCGAGAAAGCGGCCAAGAGATTTGGTGACGCTTTTGATAAAGCTGAGTTTGAAGCTACGAATCCAAGAGTTTTGGAATATCGTGCGAAAAGAGCGGCGATCCTTACGAGAATGGCGAAATCTTTGGAAAACGAAGATCTTGCTGATGTGAAAGCGCTCATCGAAGAATTGGAAATCGCAGATCCAGACACAGGTTCTAAAAACTGGACGGAAGTGCGACAATTCAACCTGATGTTTGGGACCAAATTGGGTGCTTCTGCTGACACGGCGACGGATCTATATCTGAGACCGGAAACGGCTCAGGGTATTTTCGTGAATTATTTGAATGTTCAAAAAACGTCCCGTCATAAATTACCATTCGGGATTGCTCAGATTGGTAAAGCATTTAGAAATGAGATTGTTGCGAGACAATTTATCTTCCGAATGAGAGAATTTGAACAAATGGAAATGCAGTATTTTGTTGCGCCGGGAACTGAGCTGGAATTCTACGAAAACTGGAAGACGAAGCGTTTGAACTGGCACTTGGCTCTTGGATTAGGTTCTGAAAATTACCGTTTCCACGACCACGAGAAATTGGCGCATTATGCCAATGCTGCAGCTGATATTGAGTTTAATTTCCCATTCGGTTTCAAAGAATTGGAAGGCATCCACTCCAGAACTGACTTTGACTTGAAAGCTCACGAGGCACATTCTGGTAGAAAATTACAGTATTTCGATCCGGAAAGAAACGAGAATTATGTGCCTTACGTTGTGGAAACTTCGGTTGGTTTGGACAGATTGTTCCTTGCCTTGTTCTCAACTTGTCTTAAGGACGAAGTTTTGGAAGATGGATCTGAAAGAACAGTTTTGAGTTTACCTCCAGCTTTGGCGCCGGTAAAAGCAGCGATTCTTCCGTTGATGAAAAAAGATGGTCTGGCAGAATATGCAGAGACGATCTTCAACGATTTGAAGTACGATTTTAACTTGTTCTACGAAGAGAAAGATGCCATCGGGAAACGTTACAGAAGACAAGATGCAATCGGAACGCCACTTTGTATTACCATCGATCACGATAGTTTGGTGGATAATACTGTGACCATCAGAGACCGTGACACGATGAAGCAGGAGAGAGTTCCTGTGGCTGACCTTAGAAGAATTATTGATGAGAAGACAAGTTTTAGGAATTTGCTTTCTAAGATCTAAAATAAAATCAATTGATATAAAAAAAATCCCGACAATTAATTGCCGGGATTTTTTTTGATTTCAAAGTAAGTTACTTCACTTTTCCCAAATGGATCACATTATCACCTTGAGAAATAAATAGTGAATCTGGTGTGGTCTCTGCGGAAATACTATTTCTTTCGTAAAGTTCACCCGTAGCTGTTGCCTTTTTGAAGTCCAAGACATATTTGGTCCTGTTGGCTTCTATCGTCACTGTTTTTGATTTTCCATTGTCATCGAAGGTTGCTTTTGCACGGCTTCCGTCCGATGCTTTGTACGGAAAAGAGTAGTTTTTGGTCACTGAGCCGTTGACGTCTTTTTCAGATGACGTTGTGGTTTCACTGTCTATCTTTCCATTGTCGTCTACCATCGTCGTGTCTGTGGAGTACGTTTGTTTCATCATTTTGCTGTCCTCATTCTTTTTGCAAGAAGCTAAAGCTAAACCAACTGAAACGCTTAGGATCAAGTAATTTGTTCTCATCTGTAAAATTTTTTATCTCCGATTGAATGCAAAATGCTATCCAAATCAAAATCCCGAAACTAATTTCAGGATTTTGATGATATATTTTTATTGAATTATTTCTTTAAAGCTTTGATTCCCATTTCGAACAAGGCAAAACTTAGCAAATCGGCATTTTCGCCAATCACTTGTTCTGTAGAACGTCCTGCACCGTGACCTGCGTTTTTCTCAATTCTCAATAGAATGGGATTGCTGCAAGCTTGTTTCTCCTGCAACTCAGCGCCAAATTTGAAGGAATGCGCCGGCACTACTCTATCATCGTGATCACTTGTAATAATCATCGTTGATGGATAACAAGTTCCTGCTTTAACTTGATGAACTGGAGAATAAGATTTTAAATATTCGAACATTTCTTTGCTGTCTTCAGCTGTTCCGTAATCATAAGACCAACCTGCACCAGCCGTGAATTTGTTGTATCTCAACATATCCAAAACACCGACGCCTGGAAAAGCTACCTTTGCCAGATCTGGTCGCATCGTCATCGTTGCGCCAACCAAAAGCCCGCCGTTGGAACGGCCAGAAAGTGCCATATATTCCTTCGAAGTGTAGCCTTTCGACTGTAGGTATTCCCCAGCAGCGATGAAGTCTTCAAACACGTTTTTCTTCTGTTGCTTCGTTCCCGCATCGTGCCATTTCTTTCCATATTCGCCACCACCACGGATGTTTGGAACTGCGTAGATGCCGCCGTTTTCCATCCAGATGGCATTCACAACAGAAAAAGCTGGCTGCAGACTGATGTTGAAACCACCGTAGGAATAAAGGATTGTTGGATTTTTTCCGTTCAGCTTCGTTCCTTTTTTATAATTGATCATCATTGGAACTTTGGTCCCGTCTTTTGAGGTGTAGAAAACCTGCTCGGAAACGTAATCTTCTGGATTGAATTTCACATTCGGTTTTTGATAAACTTCTGATTTTCCTGAATCTACATTATACTTATAAATCGTTCCTGGCGTGATGTAATTCGTGAAAGAATAATAGATGTCCTTCTCTTTTTCCTTACCGCCGAAACCTGAGATATTCCCTTTTCCAGGCAAAGAAACTTCTCTCACCAATTTCCCTGTTTTATCAAATTGCTTCACGATATCAATCGCATCTTTCATATATGTTGCGAAGAAATAACCGCCACCTTCTGAGATTCCCAATACGTTTTCAGTTTCCGGGATCACATCTTTCCAGTTTTCAGGACTTGGATTTTTGATGCTGACTTTTACCAATCGCATATTCGGCGCATCTTTGTCTGTGAAGATGAAAAGCTCGTCGCCTTGCGTGTCCACAATATTGGCATTGATGTCAAAACCTTTGTTGATCTGAACAAAATCGCCTCCGTTCTTCAAATCTTTGATGTACAACTCGTTTCCGTTGGTTGCATTGGCGCCGGAAATGATCAGGAATCTTTGGTCTTCCGAAACACCTGCAGATAGATATCTTCTCGGTGTTTTTTCACCTCCGAAAATCAATTGGTCGTCAGATTGCTTTGTGCCTAATTTGTGGTAATAAACCTTGTGTTTGTCGGTCATTCCAGACAAAACAGTTCCTTCTTTTGGCTTGTCGTAGCTTGAGTAATAAAAACCTTCGTCACCTTGCCACGATATGCCACTGAATTTCACATCCACAATTGTTTCATCGATTTGCTTTTTGGTAATGGCATCGATGATGATGATTTTGTTCCAGTCACTTCCACCTTCTGAGATAGAATAGGCAGCAAGCGTTCCTTTTTTGTTGAATGAAAGATTGGAAAGTGAGGTTGTTCCTTTTTCAGAGAATTTGTTCGGGTCCAGGAAAACCTCGATGTCTTTGGTTTTAAGACCTGTTCTGTAGATCACAGATTGTGCCTGCAATCCGTTGTTTTTGGAGAAATAAGTATAATCGCCTTCTTTGAATGGCGCAGAGATCTTCTCGTAGTTCCAGATGGTTCTCAGTTGCTCTTTGATTTGATCACGGAAAGGGATTTTGGAAAGATAATTTTGGCTATAAGCTACTTCCTCGTCCACCCATTTTTTGGTTGCTTCGGAATCGTTTTCAAGATCGCGAAAAGTATCTGCAACCTGGGTTCCGAAATAGTTGTCGGTTTGACTTCCTTTGATCGCTTTTGGATAATTTGACTTTGACATAGATTGAGCATTGGCACCAACATAGAAAACAACAGCAGCTGTTGCAAAGATTGATTTTACTTTCATTTCTAATTTTTTGAATGTTCCCAAAATTAATAAAAATTCCCTCGCCAATGACGAAGGAACTTGATGAAATATGAATGTTTGTGTTTTATTTCTGACTCAAGAAATATTCTGCTTCCGCTTTTCCCCAATTCGGATCCAAGGCTGTTTTCGGCTTGTAGGCTGCGAATTGTTCCAAAGATTTTTTGAACAGCTCCACACCTTTTGGCTTGCTTCCGCCATATTGCTCTGGCGTGAAATAAGCATCTTCTGCCAAAAGCACCGTAATCCTAGGATTTTCTGGGTCCAATTCTTTGGCTTTTGCCAAGGCATTCTGAGCGATGGGCGCTTCTTGCATATAGCGTGACATAGGATCTACCATCATTCTGAATCCGCTTGTGATTTTCTTCAAAATGTAGATTTCCGCGTTGTTTGGACTTAAGGTTTCCGCTTTGGCAATGTACTTTTCTGCTTGTTCTGCCACAGGATCTAACTCTGCGGTTTTCCCTGTTCTCATCAAAACCCTTCCCTTTAGAATCGTGGAATAAGCAGCGTAATAATACGGCAACCACTGCGAATTTTCTTTGGTCCCGATTCTTTCAAAATCGTTGGTCAAGGCTGTCAATTCATCTGCCGTCTTTGCAGTTTCTATTTTGCCTATTTTCTCTGTCATTGCTTTGTCATAAGTAGTTTGTGCAAATGTTGTGAATCCCAGTAGAGAAAGGCTGAAGGTTAAGATCAATTTTTTCATAATAGTCTATTTTAGTTGTTTGTTTTAATTTCTGATTCAAAGATAGAATGAGTTTTTGCTGAATTAAATTTTATTCTACCGAACCGTAATTTTTGGTATCCGAAAGGTTATAAATTATTATTAATGGCATCATCCGTCTTATCAACACCAAAACTTACGAAGACACCAACGAAGACAAAGGTATTGACAGGCGGTCTCACGGCTGTTCTGCTATTTCCATCCGCTGAATAATTGAAACCATAGACATTTTTATTCCCCAAAATATTATTGATGCTCAAAACAAAAACAGTAAATGATTTGGAATCTTTCTTACCAACACTCGGTACATAATTCACGCTGAAGTTGAGTCCACTGAAGTCTTTCAATTTCCCTTGATTACGGAGAATGTTTTTGCCATCGTCAGAAATAATATCATAGTAAGGACGGCCTTTCGCATAAGTGTAAGACAAATTGAAGCCTGTTTTCCAATCCATCACGAACTTCTTTGCCACTGCATTCAAAGTATGTTTTGAAGCGAAATTAGGTGCTAAACTAAAAGGATAGTTTAAGAAGTCTCTTTTGGAATCCAAATACGAATAGGTCAGCCAATAATCGATATTTTTAAAGGTCTTCTTATCTCTCCAAAATAACTCGATTCCTTTCGCAAAACCACCGCCGGAATTGTTGTCTGCAAACTGTGTATACTGATTGCTTGGCGAAGTAGAACTTTCATTGGCAATGGAAGAGGTTTTAATGAGTTGATCATAATTTTTATAAAAAGCCTCGAACCTCAAGTTCCTTCCCTCAGCGTTTTTCTGAACCTGAAATATATAATGATCCGCTCTTTGAAAATCGAAATTGTTTGAGATGAGATATTTGCTTTCCGGATTTTGGTAGAACATACCATAGGCTAAAGACGTCGTCCATTCCTGTGAAATCCTGTAAGCCAAAGCAGCTCTTGGTGAGAAATTCCATTTGTCGAGATATGAAGAATGTTCCGTTCTCGCACCGATTTTTGCTGATAAATCATTGGTGAAGATCAAATCCGTTTCGGCAAAAGCAGATGAGATCAGATCTTTATAATTTTTTTCGAAAGAACCGTAATTCATATTTTCATCGGCATTATTCAATTCAAATCCTGCGCGTACTGTATTTCTCCCAACTTTCCTTTCCACCACCAATTTTCCATTGATGTAATTGGATCTATTATTGATTTTGATGTTATTCATTTCAACATTATTCTGAATATTTGCAAAATCCAAATCGCTTGAATTAAAAGAATAAGACGCTCCGACATTCACCAGATATTTTCCAAACTTTTCTTTGTACGATAGATTGTGATAGGTATTATTTCCTTTCAAGGTCACTTTATTCTTATCGTAATTTTCTTCAAAACTTTCAGATTCCACTGACATTTGATTTGCATCTACACTTCCGTAATATTTGATGAAGCCACCTTTTTTGGTTTTGATTCTGAAGTTTCCATCGAAACCATAACCTTGCGGATATTTGTCAAAATCTGTGTTGAAATTGAACAGTTTCCCCATCAACCCAAGATTCGAATAACTACCGGCAATTCCCCAAGAGGCTGTTTTATTTTGATTTAATTTTTGATAATTGGCACTGAGAAAAATCGGCGAAGCGCCAAAGTCGAATGAAGTCGTTTCTGGCAAATCTACACTTTCCAAAATCAAAACCGATGACAAAGCCTGACCATAAATCGCTGAATATCCACCACTTGAAAAAACATTTCCTTTAAATAATGAAGTATTGAATCTATCTCTTCCAGCAATTCCCGGAACCGAATTCGTGAAATAATTATTAATGAGATTGCCATCCATAAAGATTTTGGTTTCAGCACCAGTTCCGCCTCGTACAAATAGGCCTTCGCTCTCTCCTACTTTCTGAACACCCGGCAAATATCCTAAAGCTGAAGTGATTTGGCCATTCGCACCAGCCGTTGTATAGATATCCAAAGGTGTGAGCAAGGCCGCAGCACGTTTTTTGTCACTCGCCTCAATACTTCCTGCAGTGATCACGACTGCATTGATCTCATTGATTTGAGCCTTCAGATTGGCTGGAACTATAATATCTTTCCCTTCCAATTTGACTGTAATTTCTATTTCATCATAATTCAATCCAGAGAAAACCAAAACCTTATAGCCTGATTCTGAAGTGATAAATGAGTAATTTCCTTTCTCATCTGAAGTGGCTCCATCATAAGTATCTTTCAACGTTACATTGACGTCTTTCAAAGGTTTATTTTTGAATGTGACCTTCCCGGAAATAGTTGTCTGAGACCAGATACAAATGCTCATTAAAAATGACAGTAGAATTAAGTTCTTACTCTGCGTTTTCATATAGTTTAATTATGAGCCAAAGGTATTTCAACACCTCTCAAAAATAAATTTATTCTCACTGACTTGTCAATTTTGATGACCGAATCGTTAGATGTTTCACGTAAAACATTTTTTTATCACCTTGGCTTTAAAATTGTTATAGATTATTTGCTATAATTTAATTTAAAACTATGAAATCGCAAGGTAAAATTTCATACTAATAAATCAACAAGCGCTTTCATTAGACCTTTAAAAACAATAAATAAACTACGTATGAAAAATCTATTACTCATTGGGATTGCTGGATTGACGCTGGCATCCTGTAAAACTGTTTCGAAACAATATACAGTTCGACCAAAATCCAAAACCTTAACCCAAGGTACTGCAAACTTCATTCAGAAAAAGGGAAATGTTGAAATGGACCTTAGTGTTTTCAAACTGACACCAGGTCTGCACGCCGTGCATATCCACGAATTTGGGAATTGCGGGGCGACAGACGCTTCATCTGCTGGCGGACATTGGAATCCTTCCAAAGACGACCACGGAAAATGGGAGGGACAACACTTCCATATGGGAGATATCGGAAACCTTGAAGCTGATAAAGACGGAACTGCAAGGCTGGTTTTCAACACAGATAAATGGTGTCTGGGCTGCGATGACCCGATGAAAAACATCATTGGTAAATCAATTGTCATCCACGCTGGTGTGGACGATTTTCATACGCAACCGACTGGAAATGCGGGCGGACGCGTAGGATGTGTGGAAATCAAATAAGTAAGACTTTTGAGAGAATAAACGGATAGAAGATAGACTCTTGAATCAACGTCTATTATCTATTCGTCTAACATCTCTTAGTCTAAAAAATCATATTTCAAAACTTTGGAAAGCATCAATAATATGGGTGATTTCCAAAGTTTTTTGTTTGTTGGGAAGGACAGAAATAATATCAAACCTGACTTCTTTATCAATATTATTTTCTTCGATAAAATAGTTGGTGGCTGAAATTAACAACCTGATTTTCTTTTTGTTAACTGCTTCTTGAGGTTCCAAAAATGCATCTGTGTGTCTGGCTTTTACTTCTACAACCACGATTTGATTTTCAAATTCTGCGATGATGTCCACTTCCGCTTTTAGGTAGCGGAAATTACGCTCAAGGATTTTATATTTTGCTTTAAACAAAAAATCTACAGCCAAGTCTTCTGCTATTTTTCCAAATTCGTTGTGGTCCGCCATAAGATGAATGATGAATGATAGTTGATAAATGATTAGAACTTAATCTTTACATCCTTCCCGACTTTGATTGTGATTTCTGAACCTATAATCAACGGTCTATTGTCGTAAATATGTCCGTTTGGAAAGTTGAAAACTGTTGGGAAATCGTACTGGGAAACTCTGTATGCAATCTGTTGGTTAACGAATGGGTCGAAAGATTCTTCGTAGCTTTTGTTCTCGTTTTCTTTTCCCATATTAGTCATTCCGCCAACGATGAGTCCTTTTATTTTTTTGAAAACGCCGGCCAATTCCAAGCTCATAATCATTCGGTCCATTGCGTAGAAATTCTCGCCAATGTCTTCTATGAATAAAACCTTATCCTGGAAATCGAAAGAATATTTGGTTCCCAAAAGTGCATAAATCAACGCGAGATTTCCGCCGACCAAAATTCCGGAAGCCTCTCCTACTCTATTGTTTTCTGTGGATTCGATTTTGTAGGTTGGGAATTTTCCTTTTAGAATGTCGAAGGTCAAATCATAACTTTCGTCTGTTACGCCAAAGCTTGACGTTTTGATGGTTTGTCCGTGAATGGATGCAAAACCTTTTTTCAACAGATAACTTTGAACCACCGTATTATCAGAATATCCGATAAACCATTTTGGATTCTTCTTGAATTCCTTCAAATCTAAATGCTGAACCAAATGCTGACAACCATAACCACCTCGGGAAGCCCAGATTGCGGAAATCTCAGGGTCATTTAGAGCCCAATTGATGTCCTTAATCCGTTGTTCTTCGGTTCCGGCGTATGAGTAGCCGTTTCGGAATTTTGTGTAGAGATTTTCGCCTAAAACGGGTTCGTAACCTTTGCTTTTGATTAAGGTTAAGGTTTTCTCCAGTTGAGTTTCTTCAACAGAACCAGCTGGGGAAATGATGGCGATTTTGTCTCCTTTTTTTAGGGGTTTTGGGAAAGTGGTGTTTTGCATTTGTGTTGGTTTGATGTGTTGATTTTAACGCAAAGGTCGCAAAGATTTTTTTTATTTTATTGAAAATATTTTAAGATTCGCAAGGACGCTTCGCTCATCAAAGGCGTAATTAAAAAGTAATTTTGTCATTCCGCAGGAATCTAGACTATTGAGATTCCTACGGAATGACAAAATGCTTTTTTAAATTGACTGTTGTTCTATTTAGAATCCGCAACCCGACTTGAGCGGAAATCCTTTTTTGCGTTTTCTTCGTTTTCTTTTGAAGACAAATCGTCGGCAAAAAAGATTGGGAGCGGAAGGCGGATAAGTTGCCCAAATAATTCTTATTTAATTTTCGGTTGTTGTTTCTCTGCTTTTTCTAATTTTTCTTCGAACTTGTTGAACTTTTTGAAACTTTGCATAAATATAAATACACTGAAAATCATCAAGATACAACCAACCGCTTTTCGGATTTTGTTGGCCACACGTTGGTTGAGTCTGTCGTGGAATTGTTTGGCTAAGATGATTTTGGACAAATCTATCAACAAATAAGTTCCGATGACGATTCCAATGTACAGGACGAAATCCTCCACTTTTGGATAGGCATTTCGGACGGAAACGACCGTTACGAGCCAGAAAAGAACGACGCCAATATTCAGCAAATTGAGTAAGAATCCGTTGAGAAAGGTTTTGATGTAGTTTTGGTCAATGAGTTTTTCTTCGCCTTCGATGTGCATTTTGGTCCTCGAAAGGAGCATATAAATGGCATAAATGAGAATCAGAAAGGCAGAAATCCGGTAAAATCCTGGATGTTTGTCGATGAGGCTTACTAAGTCCGCGCTGGCATAATAACTGACAACTATGCAAAGCAAATCCGCAGTAACCACACCAATATCAAGAGCAATCGCGTGTCTGGGACCTCTGGAAAAACTGGTTTCTATGAGCAGGAAAAAGATGGGTCCGATGAACACCAAACTCAGCATAATTCCCAGGCCGACTGCGTATAAAATGAGTTCTAACATTCTTAGTTTTTTGTGAAAAGCAAAATGTATCTTGTAAAAGACGAAGACAAAAATACATTTTACTTTTTAAATAATGTCATCAGAGAATTTAAACTTGAAAAATTCAACCACATAGGCTCATCGATTATTAAGATTTAAAAATAAAAAAGCTAAAATAGAAGTTTTTCTACTTTAGCTTTTTCTATGTGTCTATGTGGTTAATCTATTTTACTCCACAATTTTGAAATCGAGTTGTTTCGCAATCAGATTGGCTTTCACCACCTTGATTTTGACTTCGTCTCCAAGTCGGAAAGTGTTGCCAGTTCTGGAACCGATAATTGCATAATTCTTAGCGTCCAGAGAGTAAGAATCGTCCACCAAATCACGGAGTTTTATCATTCCTTCTGCGCCATTTTCAGGGATTTCTACCCAGAAACCGTATTCTGCAACGCCGGATATAACGCCAGTGAAAACTTCGCCCACGTGGTCTTCCATAAATTTGACCTGCATAAATTTGATGCTTTCTCTTTCTGCCTCAGACGCCAATCTTTCCATTGCCGAACAATGTTTGGCCTGCGTTTCCACTTCTTCCCTATTAGGCGATTTTCCGCCATCTAAATAATGCTGAAGCAATCGGTGCGCAATCAAATCGGGATAACGGCGGATTGGCGATGTGAAATGCGAGTAATATTCGAAGCCAAGTCCGTAATGTCCAATCGGGTCGGTGGAATAAACGGCTTTGCTCATACTTCTCATTGCCAAGGTTTCAATCATATTTTCTTCGCCTTTTCCTTTGACGTCGCTTAATAATCTATTTAATGATTGCGCAACGGTTTGGGTATTTGCCAAGTCCATTTTGTAACCGAAAGTTCCTACGAAATCTCTCAAAGCGGTCAATTTCGCCGGGTCTGGGTCGTCGTGGATTCTGTAGATGAAGGTGTTTCCGGTTGGTTCATTTCTTTTGTTTAATGAAATAAATTCGGATACTTTTTTGTTGGCCAAAAGCATAAATTCCTCAATCAAATGGTTGGAATCTTTGCTGACTTTGAAGTAGACGCCAATTGGTTTGCTGTTCTCATCCAGGTTGAATCTTACTTCGCTTCTGTCAAACGTAATCGCACCATTTCGGATTCTTTCGGCTCTTAGGATTTTTGCTAATTTATCGAGCTGAAGAATTTCTGCTGTCAAATCGCCTTCCTGAGTTTCGATTCTTTCCTGCGCTTCCTCGTAAGAAAATCTTCTGTCGGAATGGATGACCGTTCTTCCAAACCATTGTTTATGGATTTTGGCATCTTCATCCAGTTCGAAAACGGCTGAGAATGTGAATTTATCTTCATTTGGTCGCAGTGAACAAACATCGTTACTCAAAACCTCAGGAAGCATCGGCACTACTCTATCTACCAGATAAACCGACGTTGCTCTTTTGTAAGCTTCATCGTCCAAAATAGTACCCGGTTTCACGTAATGCGAAACGTCTGCGATATGAACGCCGATTTGCCACAATCCGTTTTCTAATTTTTGGATTGATAACGCATCATCGAAATCCTTCGCATCTTTCGGGTCAATTGTGAAGGTGCAAATATCACGCATATCCCAACGTTTTGCGACTTCTTCATCATTGATGCTTCTGTCGATTTGGTCTGCGTCGTGCTCCACTTCTGGCTCGAAATTGTAAGGCAAACCATATTCTGCAAGAATCGCGTGGATTTCTGTTTCGTGGTCGCCTGGCGTTCCAAGAACGGTTACAATTTCGCCTTCTGGATTTTTGCTTCCTGGTCTCCATTCGCGCATTTTGACAATGACCTTGTCGCCGTCTTGTGCTCCGTTGAAATGATTTTTAGAAATGAACATATCCGTATTCATCGTTCTCTTTTCGAAAACTACAAATCCGAAATCCTTCTCTGCAATCTGCTGGAAAATCCCAACAAAAGTATCTTTTGCACGCTCCAAAACTTCTGCAACTGAACCTTCCACTTTTTTACCTTTGAAGTTGTAGGTTACCAAAAGGACTTTGTCGCCTTGCAAAGCATCTTTCACATTTTTCTGATGTACAAAGATATCATCCGGCATTCCTTCTACTTTTACATAAGCATTTCCGGATTGGTTGAAGTCTATGACACCGGTCAAAGTCCCTTCAATATTGAGATTGACGATGTATTTTCCTTTCTCGGTCTCTTTGATTTTCTGTAGCGCCTGCAATCTGTGAAGCGCCTGGATTACAAGTTCTCTTTGTCTTGGATTCTTGTAATCTATCCCATCCGCAATCTGTTTGTAATTGTAGATTTTGGATGTTTTCTGGTTCATAAAACGTAGAATTGTTCTTCCTAAATCCAGAAGTTTCTGTTCGTTTTTATGAGATGTATTTTTTTTGTTTTTCATTGTTCTCTATTTGTTTATAGTAAAATCCATTTACTATTTTTATATTGAAATTTGAGTGTTTGTGGGATATCTTCTTTGTTATAATAAATATCAACAATTACTAAATTTCCTAATTCATTTTTGAAATCAAACATCAGATTATCTGCCTGTTCGATATTCAGTTCATATTTTTTATTGGGGAAATAATACATTTCCTGTTCTTGATTCTTGTATAAAATTTTTGATGTAGATGCTAGTTCTCCAATAGTTTTAAAATATCTGAAGTCCCTAAATCCTTGCCAATCTTCAAATGCTTTCTTCGAAAGCAAAGTCATTCCAAAATCGGTATCAAAGTTATTGATTGCTAAGACCGGAATTATGTTTGCATCGAATTTTTTTCTGAAAGAATTTATCATTTTTTCAGTCATAAAATCACACGAAGAAAAATTTGGATTTATGACATTAAAATCACTCCTACATTCATACATAAAAGGAACTCCACAATCATATCCTTTCATATTTTCTAGGCTAATTAGAAGATTATGATTTTTAAATTTTTTAAAATCGATTTTAGAAAAAATAATGTCGGCAAGTTTCGAGTAATCAATTGCTTGAGACTCTTGTTTCAATTTATCAAATAATAGTTTTTTCTCTTTCTGAAATTCTATACAATCTGGTTTCCTTGGGTCTGGGCATCCATAATAATTTCCTTTTACATTAGGACAATAATCATCTTTGTCGAAAACTCCATCACCATCACTATCTATTTCCTGTGCTGATAAACCAAGAAAAGAAAAAATCATCAAAAAAGAAAATAAAGTTTTTATCATTTTAAAATTTATCCTGTTCCTTATCAATAATCCTTTTCAAGTCTTCTTCTTTTGGAAGGCTCACCAAATATTTGTTCACAAAAATCTGCTGAGAAAGTCCTGTGGTAGCATATTTAACCAAAGATTCGTTCTTATTGGCACAAAGGATAATTCCTATTGGTGGATTGTCGCCTTCGTTTTTTTCGTTTTCGTTATAATAATTGAGATAAACATTCATTTGTCCCGCATCTGCGTGAGAAAATTCACCTAACTTTAAGTCTATCAAAATATTACAACGCAAAATCCGGTGATAAAAAACCAAATCGATGTAATAATGCGTGTTATCAAAAGTGATTCTTTTCTGTCTTGCTTCGAAACAAAAACCTTTGCCCATTTCCAAAAGAAAAGTTTGCAAATGATTGATAATACTAAGTTCTAACTGATTTTCGGAGTAAGAAGTTTCTTCCTTAAGACCTAAAAATTCCAAAATATAAGGACTTCTGAAAAAGTTTTCTGCCTGAGGTTTCTCAGATTTTTTATGTTCCTCCAAGACTTTTAGCTTGTCTTTACTTAAACCTGTTCTCTCGAAAAGTATAGAATTGACGGCTCTTTGCAATTCCCGGACCGACCAATTATTTTTAATGGATTCTGCTTCGTAGAAAGTTCTTTTGGTTGAATCATCCAGTTTCAAAAATTCTACGATGTGTGTAAAACTTAGATTATTAATAAGCTTGTCTATGTAAGAATTATCTGAATCAAAATACAGTTCTTTAGATTTTGCGGTCAGTGACTGCAAAATTTCATTCAATTGATTATCAACAATATATAATTTTGTAGTCGGTGACTGCAAAATGTTTTGATATGTTTTATAAAAAGTAGAAAACCAATAAAGATTTCTTTCGGACATTCCGGGAATATCTCTGCATTTTCTTGCTATTTCCTTGTACAAATTCTTGCCATATTCTGCTCTGTCATTCCCATTGAGTTCGTATTCAGAAATATAAAAACCAATCAACCAGTTTCTCAAAGTCAATGCTATATTCACTTGTCTTTGAGCTTGGTTTTTGAAGAAACTTTGGGTTTCTCCGATTTTGGAAATTAGTAAAGATATTTCTTGCATTGTTCTAAATCAATCCATAAATGTGGATTTAATTTTTAATAAAGATAAAATAAAATAGGGGAGTTTGGGAAACCTTTGTATTAATTTATGGTTTCGTGAGAAAGAACTTTCTCTGTGAAATGCATTGCAAAGATATAACTTTAAAAATAAAGCCTGTAATCTTAGAAATTACAGGCTTTTTTATGTTTAGCAAAATGCTATTTTATCAACTCTGTTTTGATGCCTTCCACCTTCAAAATCCGTGGTCAGAAACTTATCTACAATCTCGAATGCCAATTCCTTTGAAATAAATCTCGCAGGAATCGAAATCATATTCGCATCGTTGTGTTGTCTTGCCAATGATGCAATTTCCGGCATCCAACAAAGTGCACATCGTATTTTTTGATGCTTGTTTGCGGTGATTTGTACGCCGTTTCCGCTTCCACAAATCAAAATTCCCAATTCGTTTTCTCCATTTTCTACAGACGTTGCAGACGGATGTACAAAGTCGGGATAATCAACAGAATCAGCAGAGTAGGTGCCAAAATCTTGGACTTCATACTTGCCGTCGAGGTATTTTTTGATTAGTTCTTTATACTCAAAACCCGCGTGGTCACAGGCTATTGCTATCTTTTTCATTTCGTTTGATTTATAGATTTATTTCAAGGATAAAATTAATACATATTTTATTAATGTTGGCATACTATTTTAATACAATTATCAATGATACCTCGGATTAATTATTTAAATATCAACAATATAAAATTAATAATGCTAATTAAATAATCAAATTTTATAATCATTAATAAAAAGATAATAGAATGTTAGAAATTGTTAGAAAACCTGTGGATAACTTCTGCCAAGTATTTCTTTTTATTAATGATAATTTTTAGTAATGAACTATTTTCTGACAACTTCAATTCTTTATTTCAACTTAGTTTTGATTCACTTCAAGGAAGTTTATCCCCAGAATGGTTTCTAATATTGACATCGGAAATTAATTACAAACATTTGTTGATAACAATCATAATGATTTGATTATCAATATTAAACTAATGTTAAAAACCTACTCATTAATCCACATTTCGTGTGATGAAATAATCAAGTTTTATTTCTCCGCATACTACCGCACTACAACAATAGACTACAATACTATTTTTTTATAAAAAGAAAAAGAGATGTATAATAATGTAATGAAGGTTTGTGGATTCTTTTTGCAAATTAAATTTTTGAAAGGGAAGAATAAGTTTTAAATTTGTGAAACAAAGAGGGCAGGATTTATTCTGTTCTTTCTATAAAACCTTAAATTATTATTTTAATGAAAACTATAAAAGATTTCGATTTTAAAAACAAAAAAGCCTTAGTACGCGTTGACTTCAATGTTCCTCAGGACGAAAATCTGAAAGTGACGGACAATACCAGAATTGTTTCTGTAAAACCAACTGTAGATAAAATCATTGCTGATGGCGGTTCTGTAATCCTAATGACTCACCTTGGAAGACCAAAAGGCGAAGTAAACGACAAATATTCCCTTAAAAATATTTTAGACGAAGTTTCTTCAGTGCTTGGTAAAGAAGTGAAATTTGTGGACGAATCAATAGGAGAGAAGGCTGAGCAAGCTTCCGCTGAACTTCAACCTGGCGAAATTCTTTTGTTGGAGAATCTTCGTTTTCATAGTGAGGAAGAAAAAGGTGATGAAGCTTTTGCTGAGAAGTTATCAAAATTAGGTGATGCTTACGTGAATGATGCCTTCGGAACTGCACACAGAGCACACGCTTCCACAGCTGTAATCGCTGAATTCTTTCCTTCTACTAAATTTTTCGGTTTACTAATGGAAAATGAATTAGTAGCGATTGATAAAGTTCTTAAATCTGGTGAAAAGCCTGTAACTGCGATACTTGGAGGGTCTAAAGTTTCCACAAAAATTACAATTATAGAAAATATTCTTCCAGCAATTGATAACTTAATCATCGGTGGTGGAATGTCTTTCACATTCATCAAAGCGTTGGGCGGGAAAATCGGACAATCTATTGTTGAAGACGATAAATTGAGTTTAGCGCTTGAAATTCTAGAGAAAGCAAAAGAACACAATGTAGAAGTTTATCTTCCGACAGATGTTATCATTGCTGACGATTTCAACAACGAAGCTGAGAAGAAAGTCGCTGACATCAGAGAAATCCCTGAAGATTGGCAAGGCTTGGATGCAGGTCCAAAATCAAGAGAAATCTTCAATGATGTTTTATTAAACTCAAGAACGATTCTTTGGAATGGTCCAATCGGTGTTTTTGAAATGTCAAATTTTGCTGATGGAACTAAAGCTTTAGGTGAAAGTATTGCTGAAGCAACTAAACTTGGCGCGTTCTCTTTAGTTGGAGGAGGAGACAGTGTTGCGTTTGTGAAACAATTCGGATATTCTGACAAAGTAAGTTATGTTTCGACTGGAGGAGGAGCAATGTTGGAAAGTTTGGAAGGTTTGGAACTTCCAGGCGTTGCCGCAATCAACAAATAAGATTATATTTTCTAAAATATAAAAAACCGACAAAGCAATTTGTCGGTTTTATTTTTGTCTGTACTTGAATTATGTTCAAGAAAAATATTTTAAGCGATTCTCAAGGACTTTTGTAAAATTTAGAAAATCGACCAAATTCCTAGATTTTTGTAATTATTAACAAATTTTGAATAAAATTGCTGAAAATTGACCTTCAGAAACTGCTCAAAAATCGATTTTCTATCTTTTTTCGATAATGTATATCAAACTCGAAAATTCGGTGTTAAAAAGTGCCTTTATGTTAGAAATCGTTCCGTGGATGACAGCTTTTAGCCAAAAAAGAGGTGATTTCTTATATTTTTCACTCAACATTGAGATATAAAATGAATCTAGTAGGAGCGGTTTGATTTTTCTTAATTTCCAGTCCGGATTTTTAGAAATGAGATTTTCCATTCCGTTCTTTGAAAAATGATAGATGTGTCTTGGTACATCATAAGCCGCCCAAAATTCTTTGTAATGTTTCGCATCGTAAGAAGTCGGATTTGGAACTGCGATAATCAGCAAACCTTTTTCCTTTAATTTTGAATGAAAAACATCCAGCATTTCTCTCTGATTTTCGATGTGTTCGAAAACGTGCCAAAGTGTAATGGCATCCAGACTTTGATTTTCTATTGAACTTAAATCATCAATAATTTTTGCCTTTGACGTCTTATTTATCGCTGCATTTCTTGCGTCCGAATTTGGTTCAAACCCGAAAGTTTCAAAATCATTTTCAATATATTTTGCAAATTCTCCCGCACCGCAACCGTAATCTAACACTTTAGAATCCTTTTTTATTCTGTCCAGAAGAATCGTTTTCTTGTATTGAAGATTGAAAGATTGTAAAAACTTGTAAACTTTCTCCTTCAAACTTCCAGTGTCCTGATGATGCGAAATGTAATCTTCACTCTCATAATATTTGGAAATATTCGATGGGATAGGAGCTGTTTTGAAAACACCTTTTGTTTCAGTTTCTACAATTTCGAATTCTTCTTGAGAGAGAAAATGGTCTTTAATTTTCATATAATTCAAAGTTTAAAGTTCAATAAGCAAAGTGATAAACTCGGAATATTGAACTTTGAATAATAATGTTTCACGTGGAACATTGTAAATTATCTTCCTAAATAAATCAACAAAACATTGATATCAGAAGGAGAGACACCACTGATTCTACCAGCCTGAGCGATAGTTACGGGCCTTACTTTGGTCATCTTTTGTTTAGCTTCTGTAGATAGAGATGATAGTTTAGAATAATCGAAATCTTCAGGGATTTTGATGGTTTCCAAACGGTTTAGTTTGGCCACATTTTCCTTTTCTTTTTCGATGTAACCTTTATATTTGATGTTGATTTCTGCTTGTTCTCGCACTTCTTCCTTGTAGGCTGAAGTAATATCTTTTATAGTTTGAATTTCTTGTAGCTTTTCCAAAGTCATATTTGGACGAGTCAAGTAATGAGAAGCTCTGTAAGCTTGGTCTACAATAGAAGATTCAATGCTTTCAAGAATTGGATTGATAGCATTTGGTTTGATTGAAGTTTCTCTCAAATAAGCTTCCAATTCATCACTTTTTGTGATTTTTTCGTGCACATTTCTCAATCTTTCTTCTTTTGCCAAACCAAGATTGTAAGCTTTTTCTGTCAATCTAATGTCTGCATTATCTTGTCTTAGAAGCAATCTATATTCTGCACGGGAAGTGAACATTCTATATGGTTCTTCAGTTCCTTTTGTAATCAAATCATCGATTAGAACGCCGATATAAGCCTCATCTCTGTTGAGAATGAATTCACCCTTGTCGTGAACTTTGTTGTGCGCATTAATACCCGCCATCAAGCCTTGTCCGGCTGCTTCTTCGTAACCTGTAGTTCCGTTGATTTGGCCTGCGAAATATAAGTTTTGAATCAACTTAGTTTCGAGCGTATGATATAGTTGAGTAGGAGGGAAGTAGTCATATTCTATGGCATAACCAGGACGGAAGACTTTCACATTTTCGAAGCCTGGAATATGTCTCATTGCTTTGATTTGGACATCTTCCGGAAGTGATGAACTGAAACCATTTACATAAATTTCCACTGTTTTCCAACCTTCTGGTTCTACGAAAAGTTGATGTCTGTTTCTTTCTGCAAAGCGATTGATTTTATCTTCAATACTCGGGCAATATCTTGGTCCAGTACTTTGAATCGTTCCGTTGAACATTGGGCTTCTGTCAAAGCCTTCACGTAAAATATCGTGAACTGTTTCGTTGGTATAAACGATGTGACAGCTTAATTGTTTGGTTAACTTAGGTGTATCTAAATAACTGAATTTCTGAGGATTTTCGTCGCCTTTTTGTTCTTCCATTTTGGAATAATCGAGACTTCTTCCGTCAACTCTTGGAGGCGTTCCTGTTTTCATTCTTCCAGATTCGAAACCTAATGAAACCAATTGTTCCGTTATTCCAAAAGCTCTTGGTTCGCCCATTCTTCCGCCGCCTAATTGTTTGTCTCCAACGTGAATCAGACCATTTAAGAATGTTCCGTTTGTGAGAACTACAGATTTTGATTTTATTTCAATTCCTAAGCCTGTGACAACACCGACAGCTTTACCATTTTCGATGATTAAGCTTTTGACCATATCTTGAAAAAAGTCAAGGTTTGGTGTGTTTTCAAGTGCTAAACGCCATTCTTCAGCGAAAAGCATTCTGTCGTTTTGGGTTCTTGGTGACCACATTGCCGGACCTTTGGAAAGATTCAACATCTTGAACTGAATGGCTGATTTGTCCGCAATGATTCCGGAATATCCGCCCATTGCATCAATCTCACGGACGATTTGTCCTTTCGCAATGCCGCCCATTGCCGGGTTGCAACTCATTTGTCCAATGGTTTGCATATTCATTGTGACCAAAAGGGTTTTGGAGCCTAAATTGGCTGCTGCAGCTGCGGCTTCACAACCTGCGTGGCCTGCACCAACGACGATAACGTCGTATATTTCTGTAATCATTTTATTTGCTTTTGGCTAAAAGCTATTCGCTAATAGCAATAAAATTTGATAATTTAAATCGAGATGTTCCACGTGAAACATTATCGAAAAATTCTTTTAAAATACTAATCGTAACTAGCCCTGATTGCAGCGACATCCTTTTTTGTTTTTTTGTGCAATCACTTCTATTGGATTGACAAATGTTCTGAAAAAACAAAAAAGATATAGCGGAAAGCAGGATTAGCTCCTAAAAATTTGAATATCGGTTGATATAAAAATCTTCTTTTTGGCGCATTGTGGATTCTTCTTCATCGGTTTTGTCCTTGTAACCGCAGAGATGAAGAATGCCGTGAGCCAAAACTCTGCGGAACTCCTTTTCTGAATCCTGCGATAGGGTAGAAGCGTTGTCCGAAATGCGGGGCAAAGATACGAAAATATCTCCTGAGATGGTTTTCCCCTTCACATAGTCAAACGTGATGATGTCGGTGTAGTAATCGTGGTCGAGATAATCCTGATTGACCTTGAGAAGATACTCGTCGTCGCAAAAGATGTAATTGATATCGCCAAGCTTTTTGTTCTCTGAAAGAATCAAATCTTCCAGCCATTTGGAAATGTTGGAATCTATCTTTTTTGGGTCGATGTTTTCGAAAAAATAGTTTATCATAATGTTAAAACCAGTGTCCTAAAATCACACTGAAAATAGCTTTGTGGTTGTTGAGTGATTTGCTCAGATTCAATTTTACTTGACCGAAAGGCGATTTGTAGCCCGCCGTCAAACCGATGGAACTGTAATTAAGTTTGACTGCATCTTCGAATTTGATGGAGTCGAAAAGGTTTGCAAAACTGAAATTTCCAACCAGAAAATAATTCTTGCCAAAGCGCAATTGAAAATCATTGGACGCTAGAAAAATATTGTTGTCATTGAGCAGTCCAAATTGAAAACCTGCAAATCTTTTAAAATTGACGATGTTCTGTTCAAAAATTCCTCCAATTCTGTATTGATAAAATGAAGGAAGATTTTCCCCAATTGTGATACCTCCGTATAAATTCAGGCGATACGTGAAAAGCTTAGAAATGTAGAAATTCATTTTGATGTCTGCTTTAACGAGCAATGGTTTCTTATCTATTTCGTCGCTAAACAAGTCAATGATTTTCCCTTCAGCATTGAAATAAAATCCTTTCGTAGGGAAATCTTTGTCATTCTGCGTATCACTTTTCAGGAAGACATACGGATTCATAAATTTGGCGTCTTTTTTATCTGCGCCATTTTTATCGCTTTCGAAATAATCGTAGCTGAGTCCACCTCCCATTGCAAATTTATCTTTCCAAACGGATTGGATAAAAACTTCGTTTCTGAACCAGTCCCAACTTTCTATCGTGTTGTTATCTGAATTTTTCAAATCAAAACTCATTGCTGAGGAGTAAATCCCGAATCCAGGAATGTAGCCATTATCGATAAAATAGTTGAAATAATACCGAGGTTTATCTCCCACGACAATATCCAAAGAAAGATTCGAATTTCTAAATAGCAGTCGTTTTGCTGAATAATTAAGAAGTAATCCGGTTTTGAAAATCTCATCGTAATGCAAACCGATTTTCAGGAAATGTCGGGTTTCATCTTCGGTGACGTTCAGCTTGAGATAATTGCTGTTGTTCTCCTGCACGATGTCGTAGTTAATGAACTTGTAATTATTGGTCGCATAGAGCTTATCCAGCATCTTGTTGATGCTTCCATAAGTCTGCATAGAAGGGATTTTAAGCCCCATTTTTCCACGAATGTAGTTTGACCTGTAGATTTTGGCATTATCTACTACAAGGCTGTCAATTTTGTAGACATTTGAGAAGATGGGGTTGATGGAAGACCTGACCCTTTCGAAATTTCTTTTTGGTAATTCTTTCAGGATATCTGTGTATTTTAAGGCTTCCACGTAACCACTGTCCAGGATTTGGCGTTTACTGTCGTAGCTGGTCGCCGTGATTCCCGTAAGATTTGGTTTGATATTAATATCTGTATATTTATATTGATTTTTGGTTTCTTTTTGAATACCAAAATCAATGACTTGGTTAAGGATTGAAATAACGCTATTCAGATTGTCACGCTTTGTTAAAGGTTGATTTAAATCCACACCAATTACAATATCAATCCCTTTATCTTTCAAGGGTTTTGATGGATAATTGACGCTCATCGCACCATCAACATAAATGCTATCACCTATTTTCACAGGCTCCAAAAGAGAAGGAAATGCCGAACTAGCCAATATGGAAGACACCAAATCTCCTTTTTCAAAAACCTTCATCTCGCCACTTTCGATGTTCGTAGCCACACACATAAAAGGAATAGGCAATTTGGAAAAATCATCAATGTTCGAGACGTTTTTCATCAATTCTTTGAGAAGATAAATGTTCCTTTGACCTGTACTAATGGACGATGGAAAGGAAACTTTACCATTTCTGAGCGGAATTGTCAACAGATATTTGTCCACACTTTTATTAAAAAATGACGTTTCCTGACGCGTTTTTGGGTCGGTAATCAATGAATAGAAATCCGTATCCATCACTATTTTCTCAATGTCTTTTCCCGTGTAGCCAGAAGCGTACAAACCACCTACAATCGCGCCCATACTGGTTCCGGAGATATAATCGATTTTGACACCAAGAGAATCCAAAACTTTCAACACACCAACGTGCGTAAAACCTTTGGCTCCACCGCCGGACAGCGAAAGTCCGATTCTCGGATTTTTTGGGATGACAAGATTTTCCTTTACCTGAGAATTTATCGTCAGATAAGCCAAGAAAATTACCAGATAAAAGAGTTTCTTAATCATTTTAATTTTTTATATATATTCTTTTTACTCGCGGAGAAATAGAAGTTAGAACTTCGTAAGTAATTGTATTACAATATTTTGAAAATTCTTCCAAAGTTGGATGCGAATTGAAAATCACCACAGAATCGCCTTCTTTAACGTTCGCATTATCCACATTTATCATCATCATATCCATACAAACGTTGCCGACGATTGGGCAAAGTTTTTTATTAATGCCAACATTTCCGACTTTATTTCCGACCATTCTCGGGATTCCATCTGCATAACCAACGGGAATTGTTGCAATTTTTGTATCGTGTTCCGTTTTGAATTTTCTGCTGTAACCAACTGATTCGCCAGATTTTACCTCAGAAATTTGAGAAACAACAGTTTTGAAACTAACAGAATCCTGAAGTTGTTTTTTAATCTTTTTGTTAGAAGATTCGCCAATCATTCCGATTCCGATTCTAACCATATCGTATTGATAATCAGAATAATTTGAGATTCCAGCTGAATTTAAAATGTGTCTTAAAGTTTTATAACCAAGCCGATTGATGAGATAACTTGAATTCTTCTCGAAAGTTCTAATCTGGTTTAATGTAAATTCTTTCTCTTCTGGAACATCGGACGAAGATAAGTGGCTGAAAATACTCTGAACTTTGACATTCATTGTATTTAATTTTTCATTTAATTCATCCAATTCAAAGTCCTTAAAACCAAGCCGATGCATTCCGGTCTCGAGCTTAATGTGAATCGGATATTTTTGCTGATTTCCAGATTTGATTAATTGCTCATTGAATAATTCTAAAACTCTCAGACTGTAAATTTCTGGTTCCAAATTATATTCAATCACCGCATCATAACTGTGTTGCTCGGGATTCATCACGATGATTGGCGTTGTGATTCCTTTTTTTCTAAGTTCAACACCCTCGTCTGCAAAAGCAACACCAAGATAATCAATGTGATGCAATTGTAAAAATTCTGAAATTTCATAACTTCCTAATCCATAAGCATTTGCTTTTACCATTGCCATCATTTTGGTTTCCGGTCTTAGTAATGATTTATGAAAATTGATATTATGAAGAATCGCATTTAAGTTGATTTCTAATACTGTATCGTGCTTCCTCAATTCAAGAATTTCTTTGATTTTTTCAATCTCAAATTTCCTGGCACCTTTAAGAAGAATAACTTGATTTTCAATTTCATTAATAACTTTGCTATCAATGAATTGATTGGTATTATTAAAAGTGTAGGTTTCAGCAGAAAATAATTCGTAGAAAGCACTGATTTCTTCTCCTATCAGAAAGACTTTATCAAATTTCTGCTCATTCACAAGCTCCGAAACTTCAGCATAAAGTTCTTGTGAATTCTCGCTGGAATCCAAAATATCCGTCAGAATCAGGGATTTCTTTGGCTTGTTATATTCACCGATAAACTGAAAGGCAATCTTCAAAGAATCCAAATCCAGATTATAAGAATCATTGATTATCAAATTATTTCTAATGCCTTCAATACTTTCCAGACGCATTTCAATTGCTTTCAAAGCATCGATTTTTTCTTTAATGTCAGAATTTGAAATTTTTAGTTCTTTCAAAATTCCAATTAAAGCGAGAACATTTGTTAAAGTTGCTTCGTCTCTTTGGAAAATTGGAAGCGTGATGATTTCATCAAAATATTTGATTTGAATATCCTGAGTTCTGTCATTCACATCAGAAATAATATGAATGTCATTGCTAATTTCTAATCCGTATGATATTAATTTTTTACTTGAATATAATTCATTTATAATTTTGACTGCCAATAGATTATCAGCATTATAAAATATAATTTCTGAGTTTTTAAACAGCTTTAATTTCTCATTAATCAATTCTTCTTCAGAACTGAAATTTGCCGAATGTGCAGAGCCAATATGAGTCAGCAGACCAATCTTAGGATGAAAAATATTCTCCTGATTTTGCATTTCCTCCGGCTTGGAAATCCCAACTTCGAAGATTCCCAACTCGTGCTTTTTATCGATTTGAAGTAATGATAACGGCAAACCGATTTGAGAATTAAAACTCTTCGGACTTTTCACCGTCACAAATTCATTTGCTAAACATTGATAAAGCCATTCTTTCAAAATCGTTTTACCGTTGCTTCCGGTAATTCCAATCGAATTGATATTAGAATGTTCAAAATGATATTTGGCCAAAGTCTGTAAAAACTCAACCGAATTTTTTGTAATAATTTGATTGATAGAAGGATTATCAATTTGATTTTCAGTGATAATCGTCTCAATCCCTTTCTCGATGACAGAATCAATATATTTTTGACCTGAATTTTTTTTGGTATTGATAGCAAGAAACGCAGTGTGCTTCGTAGAATAAATCGTCCTACTGTCAAAAGCAATATTTTTGATTTTGATTTCGCCGTTTCCGATGACTTCGGAATTGGTAATGTCTGCAATTTCTTTGATGGTGTAATTCATTGATTTACAAAGAATAAACTATTTATTTTTTTCGATAACTTCTTCTACAAAAACACGTCTGCTGACTGCATCATACGCTTCAGTTTCGCCTAATTCCACAAGGTCTTGTCCTGCGGAAGTTCGCATAGAATAATTGGCTAAATTCCCTGTTCGTCGGCAAATTGCGTGAACTTTCGTCACATATTCTGCGGTTGCCATTAGATTTGGCATTGGGCCGAACGGTCGTCCAAGAAAATCCATATCCAAACCGGCAATCACGACTCTTATGCCGTTGTTTGCCAATTGATTAGCGACGTCAACAATGCTTTCATCAAAAAATTGGGCTTCGTCAATCGCCACAACGTGACAATTGGAACCTAGCAAAAGTATTTCGGAAGGATTTTCTACGGCTGTACTTCTGATTTTATTTTGGTTGTGGGAAACCACATCTTCGTCCGAATATCTCGTGTCGATTTTCGGTTTGAAAATTTCCACATTTTGACCAGCCATTTCTGCACGGCGAAGCCTTCGAATCAATTCCTCCGTTTTGCCGGAAAACATCGAGCCACAAATAACCTCCATCCAACCACTTTGTTTGGAATGATTGATTGTATTTTCTAAAAACATTATTAATTTAGCAAAAAATTGTTTTAAAATTCAATTAAGAAAAACTTAACGAAATCCTTTTAGAGAACAAAATTGTTCTTAAATTTATAAACATCAAATTTAAGTAAAAATTAATAAGATTTATTATGCAAAACTTGCAACATCCATACGAAGAAATTTTCGGTGAAATCAAGATTCTATTGGCAGAACTGTCGAATTCTGATTCTTATGAAAATCTTTTGACCAAAGAAAATCAGCTGAATCAATTGTATCAAAAATTCTCTTATTTGAAAATTTCGAATGAATTTGGTTTTTCGCCAACCACAAATGAAGCGTTAGAAGTTACTGAAAATCAAGAAACAAACCTTGATTCTAATTTGATTTCTGTTGAGGAATTTGATGATGAAAATAAAGTAGCGGAAATCATCGTGGCAGAAACTGAAGTTCACGATATTTTTGATGATGTTCCGGAAGTTGAGGAAGTTCACTCATTTAAAGAAATTGATGAGCAGGAACATTCTCAAGAAAATGTAATTGATGAAGTTTCAAATTTTGCTGAAATCGACTCTCAAGAAAATGAAGTTGAAGAGGAATTTCAATCTGAAGAAATTTCAGTTTTAGAAGATAAATCTGTAGAGGAAGTTTCCAATTTTTCAGAAATTGATTCCAAGGAAAATGAATTGATGGAAGAAGTTTCAAACTTCGCTGAAATCGATTCTGAGGAAAATCAAATTGATGAAGAAATTCACGCTGAAGAACATCAAGTTTTAGAAAATGAACCTGTTAGTGAAGTTTCAAGTTTTGCCGAAATAAGTTCTGAAGAAAATAGAGTTGAGGAAAAAGTTGAAGAAAACGAATTTGTTTCTGAAATCGAGGAAAACCTGTTGCAAGATAGTTCTCAGAAATTAGAGCCGATGCAAGACAGCCAGTTCTCTTTTGCGATGAACAGGGAAGAAGTTCAAGCACCGAAAGAAGATGATTACCAAGAAAGACTTGCGGAGAAAGAAGCTAAGTTGAAAGAATTGGAAGAGAACCGCAGAAAAATTGTGGAGCTTTCCAAAAATGCAGTTCCGCAGGAAAAGCCAAGGCAAGATTACGAAACGCAAGACGAACATCCAGATAAAAAATTCAAGCTCGCAAATATCAAAGGTTTGAAAGTGGCTAAATCTCTTTTCGATGATGACCATTTGGAAGATATGGAGCAACATCAGCCAAAACAAGAATCGGGAAGTCTTTTGAAAAACAATGTGCCGACAGATTATATGGAAGCGCCAAAACCAAAACCAGAATTCAAGCTCGATTTGAATGATAGAATTGCTTTTTCCCAACATCTTTTTGATGGAAGTCAAAGTGAATTGAATCAAGTGGTTACGGTTCTTAATTCTTTCACTTCATTGGATAAAGCTCAGGAGTTTTTGAGCGATATCTATTACGAAAGAGATTGGAAGAAAGTGGATAGTTATGCGCAGAGATTGTGGACTTTGGTGGAAAATAGATTTTTATAAATGAGTGGAATTTTATATTTCGTACCAACGCCAATTGGGAATCTGGAAGATATGACCTTCCGTGCGGTAAAAGTGCTGAAAGAAGTAGATTATATTTTGTGCGAGGACACCAGAACTTCGGGATTTCTCCTGAAGCATTACGAGATTTCAAAACCGTTGAAGTCCTATCATTTGCACAATGAGCATAATATGACGGAGAAAGTCATTAATGATTTGGAAAACGGACAAACGATTGCGATTATCACCGATGCTGGAACGCCAGGAATCTCTGACCCAGGTTATCTTTTGGCGAAAGCTTGTGCAGATAAAGATTTGGAAATGATATGTTTACCAGGCGCAACAGCGTTTGTTCCGGCGCTTGTAGTTTCCGGATTGCCGAATCACGATTTCTATTTCGCAGGATTTCTTCCACAAAAAAAAGGACGACAAACCAAACTGAAACAACTGGCAGAAGAAAAGAAAACCATCATTCTCTACGAAAGTCCGCATAAAATCAACACAACCTTGGAGCAAATCAAAGAATTCTTCGGCGATGAGACCAAAGTCAGCTTGAGCAGGGAAATTTCCAAAAAATTTGAGGAGACGAAACGTGGGAATATTGATGAATTGATTGCATTCTCAAAAAGCAAAACTTTGAAAGGTGAGATTGTTTTGATTGTGAATAATTCTATCTAAAGATGAATTTGCTGAGATTCTTTTTTCTGTTGATTCCTACCTTTTTCCTTGCTCAAATTAGCTATGAAGGAAAGATTGGAGATTATCCCGTTGAAATGGTTTTGAATGTTGAAGAGAATTCTACAAATGGAGTTTATATGTATTCAAAATATAATCAACCAATTTCTATAACAGGAAAACTCGAAAATAAGAATCTTGTTTTGTTTGAATCTGAAGGAAAAATTAAAACAGGAAAATTCGTTTTTGAAAACTCCGAAGACTTAAAAGAAGAATATTTTGGAACTTGGACAAATCTCAAAACGAAAACACAGCTGAATATCTATTTAAAGAAGAAAGAAAACCAAAAATCTTTCTTGCAGGCTGAAAGCACCAGGCAGTTTTATTTCAGGGGAATTCAAGAAGACGAACAATCTTACCTTTTGATTATCAATAAAAAAGATAATCAGATTTTTCAAAAAATGAAGATGGAAGAATGTGGCTTTGATGGCATTTATGACGTTGCTGCGGATGATTATAATTTCGATGGTTATGAGGATTTTTCAAGTTGTACACAATCTTACGCAGGTCCCAATACAAGCAAAACTTATTTTTTATTCGACTCAAAAAAGAACCAATTTTTTGCAAGTGATTTCTACGGAACTTCTTTAGAATTCGATTCTCAAAAAAAGGAAATCATCGAAACCAACCAATGTTGCGCAGGTGCATCCATCATCAAGAATATTTATAAGGTAGAAAAAAATCAGATGAAGTTGGTAAAAGCGCATTGCTATAAATGGAATGATGAGCTTCAAAAACACGTAGAAAGTAAACCAAAAGATTGTGAATAATTCTTAAAATACTATTTTTGCCATAACAATTAGAAAATACGATACAACTATATGGGACTATTAGAAGGAAAAGTTGCAATCATCACAGGTGCAACCCGAGGAATCGGACGAGGAATTGCGGAAGTTTTTGCCAAAGAAGGAGCAAAGATTGCGTTCACTTACGCCGGTTCTGTTGAGAAAGCCAAAGAATTGGAAGCAGAACTCAGCAAAACCACTCAAATCAAAGGTTATCAGTCAGATGCGTCAGATTACGATGCCGCTCAGAAATTGGTAGACGATGTTTTGGCAGAGTTCGGAGCGATTGATATCTTGGTAAACAACGCCGGAATCACACGTGACAATCTGTTGATGAGAATGTCAAAAGATGATTGGGACACCATTATCAAAGTGAATTTGGACTCCGTTTTCAACCTGACGAAAGCTGTTATCAAACCAATGATGAAAGCAAAATCCGGTTCCATCATCAATATGACTTCCGTGGTAGGCGTAAAAGGAAATGCAGGACAGGCAAACTACGCCGCGTCAAAAGCTGGTGTTATCGGTTTCACAAAATCCATCGCGTTGGAGTTAGGTTCCAGAAACATCCGTTGCAACGCCATCGCGCCAGGTTTCATCGAAACGGAAATGACCGCTGCACTGGACGAAAAAACCGTTCAAAACTGGAGAGATGGGATTCCGTTGAAACGTGGCGGACAGCCCGAGGACGTTGCCAATGCCTGCGTTTTCTTCGGTAGCAATATGTCATCTTACATTTCTGGACAGGTTCTAAATGTGGACGGTGGAATGTTGACTTAAAACATTAATAATAAAAACATTATAAAGGTTTTTGACGCGTTCAAGAGCCTTTTTTTTTAGGAGCAAGACGTTTCAATTTCTTTTCACCATTCCAACCCGCTATCCACTATATCTTTTTCTTTTCCGTTGCCTTAGCGTAGTCGAAGCAACGGAAAAGAAAAAGGATGCCGTTCCTATCGGGGCTATGTTCACATTTCCAACTTCTATCAAACAAAAAATCCGCCTCGTTTTTAAGTGAGGCAGATTTTTATTTATTTATAATACTCATTATTTATCAAGACCTAGCTGTTTTCTAAAATCCAGATTTAAATTATATTGCTCCTCGATTGGAATTGCTTTTCTTGAATTTTTATTGATGTCTTTTCCTTCCTCGGTCCACAAAAATGGATAGAAAGCAAAAGTCTGATTTCCGGATAATTCAGAAACTTCCTTTCGCCAATTTTTCCATCTGTTTCCTTTGTAAAATTGCTCTAAGTCATTATTAAAACAAAATTCCAAAAACTCTGTATAAGAAATTCCAAGTGGTTCATATTCCAAATTGTCAGGCGAAAAGTAATAGATTTTGCCTAAATCTTCTCCAAGACTACCACCATTTACAATGAAAAAACCACCAATCGCATCATCAGCAACCAACAAAAAAGATGGCGCTTCTCCAAATTCTTTGAATGATTTTCCCTTATTCCAATCTGGAAGTGTTCTGTTGAGCTTCTCATTTCCTGAACATAGAATTCTTATCCATCCATCATCAATCAAGATTCCGCCAGTATTATAAACTATTGCACCCATTGGAGAGCGTGTGGTAACTTGTGTTTTGAAAAGAGCGTCTTCGGCTTTAGATATGTTAACCGGTAAGACTTCAACTTTATTTTTAGCCGATTTTATCATTTCTTCCACGTGAGGCCAGCCAGAATCTGTTTTGTTTATTAGTTCTTCAACTTTGCGCATTTTATTTTGTGCGATTAGGTTTAATGATAAGATTGTCAGCAAAATTACAATTAGAAATCTTTTCATACAAAATCGAGTGTTATCCACCAAAAACCTGATTCTCTTGCTCTTGTACGCGGATAAAAGTCGTTCGCTTAGAAAGCTCTTTCAGTTTGGAAGCACCAACATAAGTACAAGTTGAACGCACTCCACCAAGAATATCCTTCACAGTGTCAGAAACCGGACCTTTGTATTCCACTTTCACAGTTTTTCCTTCGGAGGCTCGGTATTCTGCAACGCCACCAGAATGTTTGTCCATCGCAGTTTGAGAACTCATTCCGTAGAATAATCTAAAAGTTTTTCCATTTTCCTCCACGATTTCGCCACCGCTTTCGTCGTGACCCGCAAACATTCCGCCGAGCATCACAAAATCAGAACCGCCACCAAACGCTTTTGCCACATCGCCGGGAACTTTGCAACCGCCGTCGCCGATGATTTGTCCGCCCAATCCGTGTGCCGCATCAGCACATTCGATGATGGCGGAAAGTTGTGGATAGCCAACGCCGGTTTTTACACGCGTGGTACAGACCGAACCAGGACCAATTCCTACTTTGATGATGTCTGCGCCAGCCAAAATCAATTCTTCTACCATTTCTCCAGTCACGACGTTTCCTGCGATGATAATCTTATCTGGGAAATTTTCTCTGGCTTTCTTTACAAATTGTACAAAATGCTCAGAATATCCATTCGCAACATCGATACAAAGAAACTGGATCTTCGGATTGACGTCCAGAATTGTTTTGATTTTTTCTTCGTCCGCTTTTCCTGTTCCAGTGCTTAGTGCGATGTATTGATAGAATTCATCAGATTTTCCGTGAAGGAATTGATTCCATTCGTCAACGGAATAATGTTTGTGGATTGCCGTGATTATTTTTTCTTTGGATAAGGCTTCTGCCATTTCGAAAGTTCCGACTGTGTCCATATTGGCAGCGATCAAAGGAACGCCGCTCCATTTTTTCTGTGTGTGAAGAAAAGTGAATTCTCTTTCTATCGTAACTTCGCTGCGGGATTTGAGTGTGGAACGTTTCGGGCGAAACATCACATCTTTGAACCCCAACTTGATTTCGTTTTCTATTCGCATACTTCAAAATTAGGATATTTTTTTTTGAAAAGCGTGATGTTTTAGGCTGAAAATTTGTTCTAAGACGGAAGGTTGGTCTGATATTGAATCTGCAGCCCGGCTTGAGTGGAGCTCATTTTTTGCGGACTGCTTCCGTTTCTTTGGAATTGGAAATTTGTGGCAAAAAATAGCGGGAACGGAAGACGGAAAAGCTGCCCAAAATATTCAAATAAGAATTTCTATTTTTGTTTTTGTGAAACATCTCGTCATTATAGGTCTCGTGATTCCTGAGCCGGCTTCTACTGCAGCTGGCCATCGGATGATGCAATTGATTCAAGTTTTTTCTGAAGCAGATTACAAAATCACTTTTTTGACCGCTTCAAATAATATCGAGTTTTCAGAAAAGATTGAGATTCAAAAAATTGAAATTAATAATGAGAGTTTTGATGAGAAAATTAGAGATCTGAATCCAGATGTTGTGCTTTTTGACCGCTATGTCACCGAGGAACAATTTAGTTGGCGTGTTTCTGAAAGTTGCCCGAATGCTTTGAAGATCATTGATACGGAAGATCTGCATTTCCTGAGAGAAGCAAGGCGAAAAGCTTTTGTTGAAAAGAGAAATGTTGAGAAGAAAGATTTGGTTAATGATATTTTCGTGCGGGAAATTGCATCGATTTTGCGTTGTGATCTGTCGTTGATTATTTCGGAATTTGAATTTGATTTGTTGGTTAATGATTTTAAAATTAATCCAAATCTGTTGTTTTATATTCCTTTTTTGACTGAACATAATAAGAAAAGTAAAACTTCATTTGAAGAGAGAAAACATTTTGTAAGCATCGGAAACTTCTTGCACGAGCCGAATTGGCAGACGGTTTTGAAATTGAAGCAGATTTGGAAATCCATTAAGAAACAACTTCCAAAGACTGAACTTCATATTTATGGCGCTTACACGAGTCAGAAAGTTTTGGAACTTCATAATGAGAAAGATGGTTTTTTGGTGAAAGGAAGAGCAGATTCTGTGGAGGAGATTTTTAATCAAGCAAAAGTTCTTCTTGCGCCAATTCCTTTCGGCGCTGGATTGAAAGGGAAACTTTGGGAAAGTATGAAGTTTGGTTTACCCAATGTGACAAGTTCAATAGGTGCAGAAGCAATGCACGGCGATTTGCCTTGGAATGGTTTTGTTGAGGATTTTGATGAGGTTTTTGTAGATAGAGCGGTTGAACTTTATCAAAACGAAAATCTTTGGAATAAGGCTCAGGAAAACGGGTATAGAATTTTGGATTTTGTTTATAAGAAAGATTTATTTGCCGATTATTTAATTAATAAAGTTTCAGAATTAATGGAAAATCTGGACAATGACAGAACCGAAAATTATCTCGGAAAAATCCTGCAGCACCATCAATTAAATTCGACAAAATATATGAGCCGTTGGATCGAAGAGAAAAATAAGAAAACTAATTAAAACTGGAAATTATGCAAACGTGTGGTCATCGTTTTGAAGGGAAATTCTGCAACAATTGCGGACAAACTGCGGATACCGAAAGAATTGATTTTCACTTTTTGAGACACGAGATCCCACACAGTTTTTTTCATATCGATGCGGGTTTGTTGTACACCAGCAAGCAGCTTTTTAAAAGGCCTGGTCACGCTATCAGGGAATATCTGGAAGGCAAGCGTGTGAATCATATCAAACCGCTGTCATTTATCCTAATATTGGCTGGATTTTACATTCTGCTTTGCCATTGGTTTCATATCAATCTTTTTACCTTATCCAGCGATTCTGCTTCCAAAATTAATGTGGAAACAAATTCTTTTCATCTGGATGAGTTTATGCTGAAGAATTTTGGCTGGCTGACGTTGGCGACGATTCCGCTTTATACCATTGGTACGGCTGTATGCTTTTATAACAAAGGATACAACTTCACGGAATATTTGATTCTGAATACTTTCAAAGCTGGTCAGAGGCTGATTGTCCAGATTTTATTTTTACCATTTATTTTCCTGATAAAACACTCGCTTAGCATTAATATGGTGATGCTGGTTATTTATCTGATCGATATTGGATTAAACTTTTGGACGAATATTCAGTTTTTTAAATTGATGAAGCCTGTGAATGTTTTGTTAAGATCTACTTTAAGTCACATTATTCTGGTTGTTATGCTAATGCTTGTTGTATTTGCCTTGATGAAATTGAATGTATTGGTATAAGATATTAAGGCGAAGGACATAAAAAAAGAAAACCATCACATTTCTGTGATGGTTTTGCTCCTCTTGCTGGGCTCGAACCAAGGTTCATATTCCTTTATACTACTACTTTTACAAAGCTTTAAAATTTATGTATGCCTAAAAGTATGCCTTTGTGTCTACAGGTGAGTTACTAAATCTTTCTTTTGATAGGTTAAAACTGTTTCTTTATCCTTCTCTGAAAAGTACAATTTCAGAAACATAATAGAAGAGAATTGAATATTATTAAGTTCCTCTAATCTTTGTTTAAGAAGTTCTAATTTATTCCCTCTATATCTTAATTCTACTTTCATTAAGATGTCAGCATTAAAGTAGAGAAAGATGTGTCTAACTCTTAGATTAAACACCTCATTTATCTCTCCAAAGTACTCATAAGGTTCTAGTGATATGTTGTTTTCAATGATTTCATAAGGTGGTATTGGAATTATTTGAAACTCATAATTGTAGTGTTCATCATCAAGTTTAAACTTTAAGAAATCGTATATTTCATTTTTCATTAGATTTTAGTTGTTAAAAAAAACCACCTGTAAGGTGGTTGCATTTAGAATGGTTCATCATTACCTTCATTTACTGTTAAGTATTTTGAAGTTTGTAAAAATCCATCTTTAATCTTTATTAAGAGATGGGTTTCTTGTTGTTTTGGGAAATTTGGAATAAGGTAAGATGGGATGATAACATCACAATCAAACCAATCTAAGAAGGTCTTGTTATCGTCTTCGAGTATTTGGTCTATGAAAGTCTTCTCATAAGTCCCATTACACTTGCTGTATATCTCACAGATGAAAAGTTGACCTCTGTTGGTTTCCCACACTATGATACAATTACTCAAAAAGAAGCTTGACCTAGCACTAAACCTTATGCTACCATCAGTAATATCACTTTCAAGGTTACCTTGACTTTGGATAGTATAATATTGGAATACTATTAAAGACATATTCTTTCAGTACAATTATGGATGTTTTTCTCGACTTAAAATTCTATCTGAAATGCTTTTAGATTGTTTTTCAACGTATTCTTTAAAGGCACCTTCATCATAGTTATCAAAATAATGTCCTTCTATTTGGGTTTGAATGTCCCTTTTTAACAGATCCTTTTCGTTAAAGGAATAGGATAAATCTGATAGGTATAGTTTTCCTAATTTTTGATTATTAAGTTTTGCTAGTCCTAATTCATAAATTGTTATTGCAAAAGAACTTAACCATTCTTCTTTTGTAATGGGTGTACTTAAAAGACTATTATATTGTCTTGTAAATGTTTTCAATCTAATAGCAGTATTCATAGTTACCTCATCTCTTGAAAATGGTGTAGTTAGCATCTTACTGTTTCTTGCTTTCTTAAGTTTTAATAGAAAAAAGATAACCATTGAGAGTAATACTAGTAAAAGAATAATAGAAATATACATAGCTTAATTTTGTGTTTTGTAATTACTTAATTTTGCCCATTCTGAAGTAAAATATTTAGTTATAACATAGTCATCTTTAGTTGTATAAACTATTTCTAAGACAACAATTGGTTCTTTACTATCTTCTTCATAACAAAACCTATATATTCTTTTAGATGGGTTGTTGAGGAATTGAGTAGGGGTATATTCTTTTATAATTAGGCCTTGTTCAATATAGGTTCTGTCTAGTTTCGCCTTGTATTGCGCAAAACTATTGTCTAGGATTTTTACGACCTCTTGTTTATCTTCCATAAAAATAAACATATTCACTTCATTTTGGATTTGTGAACCATCTTTCTTAACATAGAAACATACAATACCACCAGAACCAACAAACTTGTTGTACATCTCTTCTGATGACTGCGAGTGCCCTTTTAAGAAACATAATATAAGGAGGATTAAGTAGAATTTTCTCATTTATTTAGGTTTTTAAGTTTTAACAAATATATAAAAGTTATCAAAATTGATAACCATACAATTATCATTAATGACCACTTTTGAGTTCAATAGTGTTATTAGTGGAAAAGTCAGACTTTCAAAAAGCCTTAGGGAAGAGAATAAGACAGTTAAGAGAAGACAGGAATCTTTCTCAGGCTGAACTTTCTGCCCTATGTAATTTTGAGAAATCCAATATGAATAGGATTGAGTCTGGAAAGACAAGTCCTACCACTTACACTCTGTACAAAATCTCTCTTGGTCTTGAAGTAAAATTATCCTCTATCACAGATGTGATTGATTGACCTTGCAACTATTTCGTAATTGTTTGTAATAACAATAAGATAGTATAAGCAGTTCATAGAGGTGACCCTCCAGAATTGTATTATCTAATCTTAGATGTAGTCATATTGGTTCAACTATTAGCTATTTAATATAATCTTACTCACTATACTTTTAATCGTAACTGGATTAAAGTTACCCTCGTGAATAGATGTGAGTATGTCCAATGTATAAAAAAGGACAAAATCTACTCCTATTCTTTACAGAATGGAGGTAAATTTTGTCCTCGTAAAGTATCACTTTCTGTATGTATATACTTTCTACAACAAGTAATACTTAATTCTTATTGAAATATAGATTCCTTTTCACTTACTGGAACAGCCATTTCCTCTTCTGGAGAATATTCATACCTATAGTTTAAAGTAATAAGCTCTCCTGTTTCTTTGATGGTGTAGTGATAAGGGTCACATTCAACTTTGTTGATACTACCTTTCATCATAGTACCTCTCAGGCTTCTACAAGTTGCTTCATCAAAAGTAGCTGGGATATAGCATCTTTTTGCTGTAGCATAGTACTGACCTGTGGTCTTACTTTGTAGAAGTTCTATTCCACTGTTAATCTCTAGAACACAGAAGGTAGTTCCATCTTCTCTTTTTCTTTTGGTGTAGTTTGTAATTGTTACCATTTTGTAATTGGATTTGAGTTAATAATTAGTTACTGTAGAATAAGAACTATAACCAGAAGGTCACATAATAAGGTCATATTCTCAGTATAGGTGGGGGTTATTCAGGAGGTGTATTATTGATAATAGAAAAAAGTACAAAGGTTACCTTGATTATAACCATAACTGACAAGGTTACATTAGAAAGTAGAAATCAGTATGGGAAGGTTCATTGAAAGCACATCTTAAAGTTCACATAGTGCTATTTAAGATGAAAAGTTCAGACTAGAATTGCTTAGAATCGTACAACTAGTTATAGACCTGCAAGAATATTTCTTGGTGAGACAAAAGTGGGGGGGGATTTTCCCTTATTAAAGATTGGTGGGGAGACATAACAGGATATTTATGCACCAATAATCAATCAAGTAAAATTACATTATTCTTAAAATTATAAAATTTTTTTTGAAAAATAGATAACAAACAAATCTAGTAGGTAAAAAAATATTATATTTGTTACACAACCATTATCAAACACTTACAAAAACTAATGCCCAGTAGTCCCATTACAGATTTTTCAGCTAAAGAACCATCATTAGGTTATTTTTATCAGATAAAATATGCTTTGTTAGCATTGCTGACGTCTACAAAAGAACTTAATAACCCAAAAGTTAGAATTGAGAATCTTGATGATGTTGAAATTGAGGATATCAACACCTTACAACTTTTTCAAACTAAACTTCACATCAAGAATAAAGGTAATCTTACAAATTCAAGCCCAGATTTTTGGAAAACAATTAGAATTTGGTCTGAGCATATTACAAATGGCTTAATAGATATTGATAGCACTATTCTAAATCTAATTACTACTGAGGCTGTTCCAGACAGCAGTTTGCTTTTTAAACTTAAAACTAATATTAACAGAGAATCTGACCTTGACGATTTAATTAGTGGGTTAGATCAAATTTCTATTGACTCTAATAATCAAACGAATTCAAGTGCATACTTAGCCTATCAAGCTCTATCTTTACATCAGAAACAAAAACTTGTAAAGAGTATAAAAATCACTGATAATTCAGTTGATATCACTGATATTGATAACAAGATTAAAAGAGAACTTATTCTTTCAACTTACCCAGGTCACTTAGATGCCTTTTTAGAAATTTTAGAAGGATGGTGGTTTAAGAAAGCTATAGAAAACTTAACTGAAAAAATTGATGGAATTGAATCTGGTGAATTGCAAATGAAGATAGCTAATATCAGAGACTCTTTTCAAGCTGATAATCTACCTAATCACTTTCCAGAACAGCTTGAAATTTCAGATGAAGATGTCAATACTTTAAAAAATAAAGCTTTTATTAAACAACTCGAACTTATACAAATCAACAGTAATTCAAAGACTGTAAAGAGGGCGATAAGTGATTTTAGAAGAGCTTTTGAACAAAGGTCTAAATGGTTAAGACTACAATTGCTTAATCCTGAAGAAGAAGAAGACTTTGATAAGAGGTTAAGGGATTACTGGCAAAACATTTTTGATATAATGTGTGATGAAGCAGACTCAAAAAGTATAGAAGAAATACACCTTTTAGGAAAGCAATTTTATATTAATCAGTTTGCAGTTTCTTGCCCACAGATTAAGATTAGAGAGAAGTTTAAAGAGGATTTTTTAACCAGAGGGAGTTATCAAATTTTAGCTGATTCAAAGAAAATAGGTTGGCATCCAAATTATAAAGATAAATTATGAACTTAACTTGGGATGATAGAAATACAATTGTAGCTAACCTTTTTAATCCTGCTTTTTGTGGAGAAGTTATCAGAGTTGTTGCAAAAGAATATAACAAACATACAAACACAGTATTTCCATATGAATTTGCTTTCTTGATACTGCCAATACTACTACATCAGGAGACTAGAGTACGAATGCCTAGAAGTGTCAGAACTTATTTCTTTGTTTGGGTAGAGGATAACGATGACTTATTCTATGATTTTTCTAAGAGGACAAAAGGAATGGTAAAGTATACAAAAGAAGCTTTATTATTCTTACTGTTATACAAAAAAATAGTCCTTGATGAAAATGGAGGAATAGTTACAAGTCAAGAAAGAGTTATTAAGATAGATAATGTAGACCATTTAGAACTCAATCATATTCTTCAAAAAGCACAGATGCTTGGTAAATGGTTATCTGCAAGTAGTGACGTAAAATCAATATATTCCTTTTTTAGAATTACCCCTTAAAATATGCAAATAAGTAAAATTGTACTTTACAATCACCTAGGAGATAAGAGAATTGTAAACTTTGAATTAGGCAAAGTTAATATTATTACAGGAGAATCGAAGTCAGGAAAGTCAGCTTTAATTGAAATTGTAAATTATTGTTTGGCCTCAAGTAATTGTGATATACCAGAAGGAATTATAAGGGACACAGTTTCTTATTTTTCTGTCTGTATAACTTTTAATGATGGAGAAATGGTTTTTATTGCTCGTGAAAACCCTAATATTAAAGGAATTTCTGCTTCAACCACAGTATGCTTAATGAGAAGTATAGAAGAATTACCTGAACTTTCAGCAATCAATTCTAATATGAATGTAGATACTCTCAAAGAATTTTTAACTAGAAAAATAGGAATTTCTGAAAATTTACACATTCCAGATTCACTTACAAGAGAGCCTTTAAAAGCTAATTTTAAGCATTCAAGATTTTATTGCTATCAACCTCAATATTTAGTAGCTGACCCCCATCAACTATTTTACAATCAGAATAAGGAATTTGTTCCCCAATCAATAAAAGATACACTTCCATATTTTTTGGGAGCAGTTAATGAGGATTCTCTGTTGGTAGAAAGTGAGATAACTCAATTAAAAAAACTTTTAAACAGAATAAACAGGGAAAAAAGAGAGAATGATAAAATTAGGTCTGAAGGAGTTAGTCAAGCCTATTCACTTATAGAAGAAGCTAAGGAAATAGGTATTCTCGAAAGAAGTATTAATCCTAAAACTAGAGGAGAAGCTTACACTCATCTAGAGAGAGTAGCTAGTTGGGAATATCAACCTTTAGAAGTTAAAGCAGAAAATTCAGCTATAAAAGAGTTAATAGATAAGAGAAGTGAATTAAAGATTGAATTAGGTAAGATATCAGATAATAGAAAAGCAGCTACAGATTATTTAAGAAGTTCCTTTGGTTATACTACAGAAGCTAAACAGCAGGAAATAAGATTGGAATCAATTAATCTTTATAACGATGATTTAGAGATTGATGCCTGTAAATGTCCATTGTGTGAAAGTAGATTAGAAACTCCAATACCCACTATCCAGAATATTAATAAATCTCTTGAAAATATAAAAGAAGATTTAAAGTTTACTATAGTTGAGAGTCCAAGAATTCAATCTTATATTGAAGGTGTTGAATCTAATTATCACTCCATTGAGACAGAACTAAAAACTGTAGAAAGAAGTATTGCTGCACTATATTCAGAAAATGAAAAAGCTAGAACTATAAGAGACCTAAATTTAAGAAGAGGAAAAATAATTGGAAGAGTAAGTTTATTTTTAGAAAGTATAAATTCAGATCCAGAGATTGAAGACATCGATTCTAAAATTGATAATCTTAAAAATAGAATTTTGGAGCTTGAGGAATCTGTTGATAGTGATAATGAAAAGGAGAAGTTATTATCAATATTAAATAAGATAAATCTACAAATGAGTAAATGGGTTAATGATCTTGATGTTGAATATGAAAACAATCCAATAAGGTTTGATATCAATAAGCTGACAATGTATATAGATACAGATTTTAAGCCCATCGCACTACCTCAGATTGGGAGTGGTGCGAATTGGGTGGCATATCATCTTTTGATTGTTTTTGCTTTACATCAACACTTTATTCAGAATGACAGACCTGTTCCACGATTTATTATCATTGACCAGCCCACACAAGTGTATTATCCTCCTGAAAGGACAGAAGATATAGTTGAAATTAGTTCTGATGAAATTGCTGTTACCAAAATGTTTGATTTTATGTTTAATGTAGTGTCTAATTTAAGTCCTAATTTACAAGTTATAATTACTGACCACGCATATTTAAAGAATAATGAGAATTTTGAAAATTCAGTTACTGAAATATGGAGAGATGGTTTAAGATTGATTCCTGAGGAGTGGATTAGGTTGTAAAAACATAATCCCCATCAATTGATGGGGATTATAGTCTTAACTCAAAAACCAATGATAACTTTCATCACCATTGAGAGTTTTCTCAATACCTCTAGCAAAGTCAAAAGCATTAAGATTCCTATCTAGGAAAGTATCTATGTAGCTACTCTTGTTAGCTTGTGTAAATAGGTTGTAAACATTCCAAAGGTTAATTCTGCCATCTTCCATTCTACAAAAGCTATCATCTTCATAATAGTCCTTTGCAATAGTATTAAGTTGGCTGTCATTAAAATTCAAATTGGGTATTGTGACCTTGTCTTTCTTAGGAAGATGTTGGTATAATCTTGATTTACCTATAAGCTGTGCAAACTGATGTTCTGTAAGGTAACTATTAGTGAGGGACTTCATATCTGATAAATGCTGTTCAGCATTGTAATTTTGAATGATTTGAGTGACCTTCTGTTGTAACTCTGTATATCTAGTAACTCTCATTTCCTCTACAAAACCATCAGAAGTAACACATAGATTACAACAAATCTTGTTCTGAAAACCTATGAAGAATTTGAATTTCTCAAAAGTCTTCTTATTATAAAGGTTTTCCTGATTATAACTCCTAACACCACCTAAGGTCAAGGCTAGCTCATTTCCACCAACATTTCCAATGATAGTGGGAATCTTCACAATGAAAGCCATTCTTTCATAATAGATAGTCTTTTCGTTGTCTAACAAGTCTTTTGCATTCTTGTAGATTGCATCTGGAGTTCTGCCTTTAATTTGATGGCTTACTCTAATTTCAGGAGCTGTAATAGTATGTTGTGGAAATAGCTTGTGTGCAGTATTAAGAACAACATCTATAAACTCTTGGTGTGCAATAGTCTTCTCATTGTCTTTGCTGAATACAGGTATGATGCAGTCAGTTCTAAGGTGGCTGAGGTTAACCTCTAAAGTGTTAGCCTCAATAAAAGGTTTATGAAGGTAACCTTGGTTAGCTGAGGTTACTATATTACTTACATTCAGAGATTGGAGATAATCTAACTCAATATCTGAACTATAATTATTCAGTTTACTGGGAACTAAAACCTCAGCATCTTCAAAAGGGAGATTATTAAAAAAAGATATGGCTTTTAAATTACTATCAGATTTATCATCCATAGAAGCTCCATCATTATAATAAGCTCCCCCTTCTATTATGTTTCCAAATAATGCCCTTTTACGATTTTGAACATTTTCCAAAATCATATTTTTATCAGTGAATTCCATTGGTTGAAAAATTTTTGGGATTAGTAAGTTGCATTAGAAATGATTTCCTTTCTTCAAAGTCTGTTTTCAGATTTTCTTGATAGTTGGGGTATAGCTTATAGAGAGCTAATAATTCACTAACAGAATTACACATTTGGATATGCTCACATACATCTTTCTCTGAAATTTCAATTCTAGGGTTTCCTGTATTACACCATTCCAGAATTTCCCTGCCAGTATTCTCTGATATGATGAATTCTGGTTTACCCATAAAAAGTCCTGTTCTGTCTTTGCTTGATACTGCAAAGTGTTTGATATCTACATCAAAGACCAAGGTAAACTCATAGTCCAATCCATCTCTTTGAACAGCTTTTAAGCCTACCTTCTCAGGAATGAACTTACCATCCTTTTGGTTTAGAACATAGTCCTGTTTGGTTCTCATAGTGGTGATAACGTGAGCATTTACCTGTAAAATCTTTTCTACAAATGATTTCTGTCTAGGGGTAACCTTTGCCCAATTAGTGAAACTATTACCTGCTAGTTTGGAATGAAAATCCAGAAGTTCATCCCAAGCTTGGGAAATAGAATCAATGATGATGACTTCCATCCCTGCCTTTCCACATATATCGATGGCTTTGATATAGTTTTCAGGTGTAAATGGTGGTATCATTGGAAGTACATTGTAGTTACCTAAGTGAGCATATAAATCTGCACTTCCATTCTCTGTATCAATAACAGCTACCTTAGAAAGGTCTCCATTGGTTAGACCCTTTGCAAGAAGTAGACTTGAATACGTCTTGCCACTTCCTGCTGAACCTTGTAAAGCCATCTTGATTTTGGCTTTCTCTCTTTGTGATTGTCTTAATTGCATAATATTAATTTTAAAGATTATTAAGTTAATTTTGAAGTTTAGTTAAGAATAAAAGTTTGTTGAATGGACACAACTAATAGTATTTTACACCCATTAGATTTTTTTAGGACACTAGATGATAAAGAATCTTTTAATGATTTGAAAAGGCAATCAGTAATAGAATGCTGTGACTCTTACTCCAATCTTGTAAAAGGGTTTAGTTTCGAAAAGGGTACTGTGGAAATTGATTATTATGATTTAGAAAGCAAAGGTTTTCAGCTTTTCTATTATAGTTTTTATGAGGAAATTCCAAATCTGATAGATTCTAAGATTAGACAGATTAAGAACATTATTGATGAGCAGGTTTCTTTATTCCTGACAGAAAACAAAGACCTCCAAATTTTCTTTAAAAATTTAGAAACTGTAGTAGTTGCCTTGGGAAATAAGAACTATAATATGATTCCCAACAGAGAAGAGGTCATTACAGCTCTTTCAGATATTTTGAACTACACAGAAGATAAGTATGGATATACTCCAAATCATAAGCTTTTGAATAAGCCATTTACGATTAATATAGAAGCCTATAATTCAAATTCCTGTAGATGGTTAACTGTAAGTTCAGATAGAGGGGAGTTAAAGCTGAAAAAACTATATTCTCTTCTCTCAGAAGAACCAAAAATCATTGATTGTTCAGAACGAGAATTTGTAAACGCATTTACTCAATCAAAGGTAACAGAAGGAATAAATTGGTGTATTATGGGTAAGAATGGGCAATACTCCAAACAATCACTAATTCAATTTGTTGAAGCTCTGATGTCAGATAAACATATTGAATCTAAACTTGAAATGAGCTTTAATAGCTCCATAGAATACGTTTTTAGAGATAATAAAGGACAAAAAATAAAACATATCTCTGTTTCTAAATCAGCATCTACTAAGAGACCTACTGAATGGAATAGAATACAAGAAATCCTTGATAAACTTGAATAACTTAGTACACCCATAAAGGTATCTATTAAGGTTTCTTAGGATATTACCAGACTTGTTTTGTGGCAAATTTTACAAATGCCATACAAAAAAACAAGAAATTCCTATATACTTTATATTCCTTCAAGTGTTGATATTGATAAATTACTTACTGCCAAACTTCCTACATTTCCCTTTAAAAGAGATAAGTTTGTATATATGATTCACTTAGTAAACTATGTGAGTGCGATCAAGAAAGATGAAGAATCAGAATTTACAACTCTGTACTCAGTATTACTAAAAGAAAAGTTTGGTAATGATTATCCAAGATATTTGGATTATCTGATTTCAAGTGATATAATCGTCAGAAATAACCAATATTCAACTATTGACCACTATTCTAAAAGTTATAAATTATCAGATCAGCACCACAAATCAAAACTTATGGAAGTTGAGGTTACTGATTATATTACCATTACAAGCCTAAAAACATTTACGAATTTAGAATCGAAGGGTTTTATTCCAATCCTACCAGAATCTAATGATGTAAAAGTAGAAATTTTTGAAAAATGGTTTAATGATAAACTAACAATTGACTCTGTAGGAGCTGAAAAATATTTATCAACTTTAAGAGATGAAGAAGTTATAGAATACCCCATTGCTTATGAAGCTTATATGTCAAATCAAAAGGACAAGAATTTAAAGAAACGATTTGAAAAGGTCAAAGACCCATACAGAGCTTATGCTAGAAGGCTAATACCAGTTCTCAAAGTAAAAAACAAACAATTTGAACTAACAATAGATAGGACTGCTGGTAGGCTTCATACTCCATTAACTCAATTAAAAAAGGAACTTAGACAATTTCTAAGGTATGATAATAAAAAATTGGTAAGTATCGATATAAAGAACTCACAGCCATATCTTAGTACCATCCTCTTTAACAATGAGGCTTTTAATAAAAACAAAATGGGAGAAAAGATTAAGATGTACAACAACATAGATTATAATCAATCTCCCATCAATCTCTATTATGATTCTGAAAATAAGCTCCCAGAGGATGTCGAAAAGTACATTAAACAAGTTGTGTCAGGAAAGTTTTATGAGGAGTTTTCTGAACTACTTATAGAAGATGGTTTATTGCCAGATGGAATAACAGATTCCAGAAAATATGCAAAAACTGTAGCCTTTAGAACTCTTTTCAGTCCTAATAGTCATAAGAACATCGTTAAGGAAATACAATTGTTTGCAAAATTATATCCAAAGGTATACGAGAATTTTGCTTTTGTAAAGCAAGGAAGAGATAAGTATAATACCTTAGCCTGCTTACTTCAAAATATAGAAGCAGAACTCATATTGAAAACAATATGTGAAGACATTTCAGAACAACTGCCTTATGCTCCTATATTCACAATACACGATTCAATTGTTACTACAGTTGAACATCACGAGAAGGTGAAAGATATAATGTATAAAAGATTAGAGGAAAAAATTGGTTATCCTCCACAGTTGTCATTGGAGTTTTGGTAAATAACAGCTTCACATTACTACAAAGCAGTTAAACTTTCTACTTCAATCTATCTTTCAGCTTTTTCAAGTTCTCACTCAACTTCTCAGGCATCAGCTCTGCATAATATTCCTGTGTAGTAGATATCTTTGAATGACCTAAAAGCTTAGAAACAACTTCTATGGCAATGTCATTGTTGAGGAGAACAGTAGACGCAAAAGTTTTCCTTGCTGTGTGATGAGTAAGATTTTTGGAGATATCAAGAATTAAAGCTATCTCCTTTAGAATCCTATTAAAAGACTGATTGGATATCCTTGGTAATAGATATTCACTTTCTGATGAGTAAACTTCCATAATCTCTAATGCCTTAGGAAGAATCAAAGGAACAGAGAATGTTCTTTCTGTTTTCTCTCTTTTCTGGAATATCCAAGTTATACCATCAGGCTTTGTTATCAAATCATTTTTTCTTAATTCAAACATTTCCCTGTAGGCTAATCCTGTATAACAGCAGAAGATGTAACAATCCTTAACTCTATTCAGAGGGTCAGATTGAAAGGTGTGATTTTCTAACCTTTCCAGTTCTTCTTGGGTAAGAAATACAATCTTACTGTACACTTTCTTTGGACTGTGTTCTTCAAAAGGGTTCTTATCTAAGTAACCTTGTATTACAGATTGCTTGATTACCTTCTTTAGTCTTTGTAGGGATTTGTTTATAGTGATTTGCTTGTGTTTTAACTCTGTCTTACAGTAATACTCAAACTCAGAAATAAAATTGAAGTCTAAATTCTTTAGCTTGACATCTGGTTTCTTGTAATGAGATTTTATAAACTCAGAAACATCTTCTTTGATGTAGTTGAACTTATTCCAGGTAGCCTGCTTTATCTCTAGTCCTACAAGCTTTTGAAGCCTGTCTAAGTAAATCTTGTAATACTCAATCAAAGCATACTCTTTGGTCATTGTCTTGCCTGCATACTGGTTGTAAATATCACTTGCATCAAAAGGCTCTTCCTTGATTTGTAGAAATAAAAAAGCCTGATTAATTTTATTCTTAATCAGGCTTAGTTGGTTGTTGGTGTTGTTATTCTCTTCATTAGGGGGTCTTGTAAGCTGTTTATTACTGTCCCAATTCTTTGGGTTGATGAAGATTCCTGTAGAGAAAGGCTTTCTTTGTTTATCTAATGTTATTCTACATTCAATAGGACAAAGACCTCTACTGTTAATCTTATTCCTTCTCAAAAGGAATAATATTGATAGTTTCATTGTATTAATGGGGGTTTGAATGGGTAACCTGAAAAATAAAATGGGTAACCTAAAAGGTACCCTCAATTTCTCAGAATGGTTGGAAATATGGAAAAGTAAAAGAAATTAAGAAATACCATAGAATAAAGGAAAACTCAATCCATAACCCTATAAAAAAAGAAAACCATCACATTTCTGTGATGGTCTTGCTCCTCTTGCTGGGCTCGAACCAGCGACCCTCTGATTAACAGTCAGATGCTCTAACCAACTGAGCTAAAGAGGAATGTTTCTTTTTGCTTTAAGCGTGTGCAAATATAGAAACTTTTTTAAAAACTCCAAAACTTTTTTGTGAAGTTTTTTTAATTTTTTTGAGCAAAAGCTTGCACTATCAGCTTAACTATATCATTTCCAAATATTAACACCATCAGTCCCAACAAGAAAATTACACCCACCATTTGTGCATTTTCCAAAATTTTCTGAGGAACTGGCTTTCTTGTGATGATTTCCCACAATGTAAAGAGAACGTGACCGCCATCTAAGCCTGGAATCGGAATCAAATTAAGGAATGCCAACCAGATCGAGAACTTAGCCGTAAAAGACCAAAACTGTTGCCAGTTGATAGAAAGGTCGCCGTCTTTGGTTTTGTCCACGTGCATATTGTTTACAATAGCAATTGGTCCGCCTACCTTTTTGTAGCCTTTAATCGTCTTGTTAAAAATCAATTTGAATTGCTTCACCTGATAAGTCAAACTTTCAATCGTTCTTGTGTAACCTCTGCCAATGGACTCACCAAATGAAAAATGATTCAGAGTCATCATCTTTTTGTATTCTTTGTAGGAGGCAACTCCGATTTTTCCTTCCTTGTTTACAGGAATTGATAACGGAACCAAAGTCTGTCCACGCTCCACAACAAAGTCAACGTTTGAACCTGCTTTTTTGGAAACGATAGGCGCTAACTCATCATAGTATTCTATTTTTTGATTATCGATACTCACGATTTTATCGCCAATTTCCAGACCTGCATCCAAAGTTGATTTCTGAACCACTGTATCTACAGTAGGCGCAATTCTCGGCATTAGGAAGGCTTGTGGCGTTTCTGCCTGCAAAACCAATGCTTTTCCTTCGTCACTTGTCGGGAAAGTCACTTCTTTTCCTTTTCTAAGAACCGTGATGTTATCACTCAACAAAACATCCAAAGATAATTTATCAAAATCCTTTTGCGTTTTGCCGTCAACTTTTAAGATTTTATCGCCGTTTTCAAAACCCATTTTCAAAGATGGTTCAGAATAGTACATTTTGCCACCAAGTTTCTGGGTATCATAATTCTCTTCGCCATAGAAATAAGATAACGAACCGAAAATCAACCAAGCCAAAAAGAAATTGACCGTCACACCACCAAGCATAATGATCAATCTTTGCCAAGCCGGTTTCGCACGGAATTCCCAAGGTTCTGCCGGTTTTTTCAATTGTTCCGTGTCCATACTTTCGTCCACCATTCCGGCAATTTTTACATAACCTCCGAAAGGAAGCCATCCGATTCCGTATTTTACACCTTCGTGTTTTCTCCAATCAGAGTCAGGAAGTGTGGAAACATCGATTGGCTGAAGGACTTTTTTACCGTCTATTTCAACCTCTACTTCGGTAGGATCATTTTTGGAAAAGAATCTATATTGCCATTTTCCGTTGATTTTTTTCATTGCGAAAACGGAAAAATACGGATCGAAGAATAAAAAGAATTTGTCTACTTTGGTTTTGAACCATTTCGCTGGCAGAAAGTGCCCAATTTCGTGTAGTGTTACAAGGATAGAAATGCTCAGGATAAACTGAAATATCTTTAATGCTAATTCCATTAATATGTTTTAAAATTATAAGTTGTCAAAGGTAATCAATTAGTCAGAAAGTATACCAATGTAAAATAAGCGTCTTTTTGTCATCATGAATCCTGTTTTTCTAAATTTAAATAAAAATTTGGGGCAGCTTAATGCGGCTTCCACTACTAAACTTAATTAGTTAGAGATATTAATTATAAATCGTTAATTTTAAATCTTCAATTAAAATAGAAATTATGTCAAATATTCAAATGATCATAGAAGAACGCGCTGCCGACATTGGAAATTTTCTGGTGGGAAGATTGTTGCCGTTTTCTCAGAAAAGAAGCGTTGGACCTTTTGTTTTCATCGACCATATGGGGCCAGCGGCACTCAAAGATTATGAAAATCTGGATGTTCCGCCACATCCGCACATCGGACTTTCCACGTTGACTTTTTTGTTCGAAGGAAGCATTATGCACAGAGATTCCATCGGGACAGAAATTGAAATAAAGGAAGGCGCTGTGAATTGGATGACTGCAGGAAAAGGCGTTGCACACTCCGAGAGAACGCCGGAATATTTGAGGACAACAGACAAGCACCTGCACGGATTGCAAATTTGGGTGGCATTACCGAAGGAATTGGAAGATATGGAACCTGAGTTTTTTCATATCAATAAAGAAGATATTCCAAGCTGGAAAGACAATGAGGTAGATTATAAGCTAATCGCGGGAGAAATCCTTGGACGCAAGTCACCAGTTCCGGTTTATTCGCCGCTTTATTTTCTGGAGGTGAAAAATACGTCTGTCGAGGATAAAGAAATCATTCTTGGGGACTATCTTTTCGGGGAATCTTCGCTTTACATTCTGGAAGGTAATATCGAGAGCGAAGGCAATCTTTATAATCCGAAACATATCCTAATTGCGAAAGATGCGAAACTTTGTCATTTTGTTTTGAAGCCCGATTCTACCGTGTACATCTTCGGAGGCGAACCATTTCCGGAACCTCGGAACATCTATTGGAATTTTGTGTCCTCAGAGAAAGAAAAAATCGAGGAAGCGAAAAGAAAATGGGAAAACCACGAGTTCCCGAAAGTCATCAATGATGATGGATATGTTCCTCTTCCGCCACAGAATAGAAACCTTAAATTAAAATAATCAATGAAAAAACTATTAGCCATTAGCTCATTCTTAATATTAATTTCTGTGAACTCCCAGGTTCATCGGTTTTATTATGAACTGACTTACAAACCGAACAAAGATTCTGTAAAAACAGAAAAGGAAATGATGGTGTTGGATGTTGCAACAGACGAGTCAATTTTCGTAAGCTATAGACAACTGGCATACGATTCTACTTTTATTTCGGGCGTAAAAAAAGCGAAAGAGATGGGACAGACCTTCATTAGTCCGCCTACCTCAAGTGCAACAAATTTGAGTTTCAGAATCAATAAATTAAAAGGAGGGAAGCAGATCTTCAAAGATTTTGTTGGTATGAGCGAATATTATAATTACGAAGAAAAACCGGATTTGATTTGGAAAATCTCTGCTGCGAAAGAAAAAATAGGAAATTACAATACGCAAAAAGCAACGACAAATTTTGGTGGTAGAACTTGGAATGCTTGGTTTACATCAGAAATTCCCATTCAAGACGGACCCTACAAATTCTCAGGGTTGCCGGGATTGATTGTGAAACTTGAAGATGCTGACAGCAATTATGCGTGGCTTTTGGTTGCTAACAAAAAACTGATGCAAGATATTACTACAAACAAATTGAACTATCTGGAGTTTGAAATGGGAAAACCCACGAAGCTGAGTAAAGAAGGTTTCCAAAAAAGACTGAAGGAATACGAGAAAAATCCGATGTCACAAATGATGCAAATGTTTGATGAGAAAGATGCAGAATTGATGAAAGCCTTGAAACAACAGGAAATACGAATTAAAAGTAAAATATCATTTTATAACAATCCAATTGAGATCAAATAATTTGACATACAGATTGAAATAAAAAAGAAAGACCGGAACAATTACCGGTCTTTCTTATTATAATTAAATATGAGTGGTTATTAGTACGCTGGATTCTGTGGGAAGTTTTTGTTTTGATTAAGGTCAATAACAGTTTGTGGTATTGGTCTAAGGATTTTTTGCTGTCCGCCATTGCCTGCAAAATTGGATGCATTGGTAATTTTGTAATTGTGCATCACGGTACGTTCGATCAGCTTTCCGGTTCTCTTTAGGTCAAACCATCTTGTATATTCGCCTAGCATTTCTCTGCCTCTTTCATCCAAAATGTAATCGATATTGAACTCTCCGGCAGTTGCAGCTGTAACGCCAGCTCTGCTTCTTACAACATTCAGTCTTTGTAGACCTGTTGCTGCATTTCCTGCTTTAAGATAAGCTTCTGCTGCCACCAGATAAGTCTCTGCAAGTCTTGCAGTAATGATGTCTCTTGTACTTACAGGTCCTGTGCTAGAAGGCGTACTTGTTGAAGGATCATCGAATTTCTTAACTGGAATAGTCTGATAATCCAAATTTTTAATCAAGGTGTAAGCTGCGTCATAAGTTCCCCAATCGTGATAAACAAAACCAGTTGCTAACTTTGCAGCATTTGTTGCTAACCAAGCTGTTTTATCTGCAGCTGTAAACCATTTTGGTGAGTAAAAATGTTTGATTTTAAGACTTGTTTTGTCAGGAACTCTATAAAAATCATAATACTTCTCATAAACAACATTCATGAATGTTGCTGCCCATCTTGAGTCACTAGCTGTATATAATCCTAGAGCGTAAGCTGTAGGGCAAAGATTATAACTTCTAAGAGGTGCAGATCCTCCAGTTTCAGATCCTCCTAGATAAGAGCTGAAATAGTAGAATTGCTTATTTCCTAAAGTTGTAGGTGCGGTAGAAGTAGATTTTGCATCGTATTGAACAGAGAAAATTGTTTCTGCATTCAGATCATTTCCTGGAGTGAAAAGCTGCTCGTAAGGAATAGTCAATGACTGGCCTGCGATTGCGGCATCAGCATAGGTGGCGGCTGTTGCGAAATCCGTCGGTTTTCCGAAAGTTTCATAACCACGTGTCAAATATACCTTTGCTAATAGATCGTTTACAGCTCTTTTGTTCACTTTTCCTGTACTGCTGTAAGCCGATGTTCCTACACTTGCGAGAGATGATTCCAGCTCTGAAATAATGAAATTATAAACTTCCTCCGCTGTATTTCTGTCAAATTGTAAAACAGGCGTGGTAAAGTTTTCGTTCACAATAGGAACACCGCCGTAAGTCTGAACCAATAAGAAATATGCATTGGCTCTTAAATATTTCGCTTCTCCTACCAACACGGGAACGTTTGCGTTCTGATCCGTAAGTGTAGAATAGTAAACTGTCTTGTTGACAGATTGTATCAATTGGTAGCAAGACATATATAGCTGATCTACGCCCTCTGCAGAAGGTATGAGTTGTGTGTACTGACTTAGACCCGCTGGCTCAGGAGATCTTCCTTCTGCGTACATATCTGTACCGGCAACAAATAGCCATGGATCACCTCCATAGATACCTTTTAGCCAGGCATAATTTGTATTGACAAGTAATTGGAACCCTGAAGCTGTTTGATATGTATCGTCTGCAGAAACAAACGACAAATTATCTTCTTCTATAAAATCATTGCATGAACTGAACAATGCTGCAACGATACCTAATATGAATATTGATTTTTTCATGAGATTTATTTTTTAGAATTTAGCACTTAAACCAAATTGTGTTGTAATGGATGCTGGTCTGTTTACACCAAAAGCTGCACCCGCCCATTCCGGATCATAACCGTCAAATTTTGTAAATACGAATGGATCCAAGACGTTTACATAGATTCTTAAACCATTGATTTTCATTTGGCTTAATAAATCTGAATTGAATGTGTATCCCAAAGATATATTTTTAACCTTTACGAAAGAAGCATCTCTGTAGAAAGCCATTCCAGAAGCCCAAAAGGCACCTGCGCCTGTAGCTTGTGGTCCTGGGCGCGGATTTTCTGTATTTGGATTAGCTTCAATTCCTGCTCCATTTGTAGGGATGAAGTAATCCATTGCAATTTTCTGTCTTCCTCTATCGGTTGTATCAGCAAAATTTCTATGAAATGTACTCAAAACAGTTTGACCTTGGCTTGTAATCACAGAAAAATTAAAATCAAAATTTCCGAATGTTAGTTTAGAATAAAAACTACCTTGCCATTTCGGTACGGAACTTCCGATTGTAGTTCTGTCATTAGCATCAAATTTACCATCTCCATTGAGGTCTTTAGGTCTTGCCATTCCTGGTTTTTGTCCAAATGCCGCCGCTTGTGCTGCTTCACTTTCCTGCCATACACCATCATAAACATAATTATAATTTGGCATTAAGCTGCTTCCTAATATTAAGTTGTTACCAATATCATTCACTTTATCCTGCCCGTAAATGGAAATTAATTCATTTGTATTTTTACTAAATGTGAAGGTTGTTTCCCAACTTATTCTTTCGCTTTGAATGTTTTTTGTCGTTAATAATACTTCAATCCCTTTGTTACTTACAGATCCAACATTGGAATAAGTATATCTCCAGCCAGTCTCAGCAGGCAATTGCTGCTGATAAATAAGATCATTGGATAATCTGTCATAAACATCTACGGTACCTGTAATCCTGTTTCTTAAGAATCCGAAATCTAAACCAAAGTTGAGCTCTCTTGTTTTTTCCCAAGAAAGATTTTTATTTGCCAAAGCTTCAGACTGCCAACCCGAAACAAGGTTAGCGCCATTTGCGTAAAATGTCTGTTGGTTCAAAGCGGACTGAGTCGTGTAGGGAATTACATTATCATTACCTGTATATCCCAAACTTGCTCTAAGTTTAAAATCAGAAATGATCTTGTTATCTTCAAGGAAAGATTCTTTACTCAATCTCCATGCTAATGCCACAGAAGGGAAGCTTTCCCACTTATTGCCCTCAGAAAGGACAGAAGAACCGTCATATCTGGTAGAAGCTGTCAGCAAGTATTTACCTTTATAAGCATAGTTCAGTCTTCCGGCAAATGAATTCAAAGTTTTCTTAGCGTAACCAGAATTGATTTGATAACTTGTTTGAACTCCTGATCCTAAGTTATAAATATCTGTATTGAAGGGCTGCCCGTTGGAGTAAGAATAAGAAGATATATCTTCATTATAATATTGGCTTTGTAATAATAGCAAAGAGAAATCGTGATCATCGCCAAAGGTATGCTTCATATCAATCTGGTTGTCCCAAGTGTAATTGAAATTATCCGTTCTTCTAATAGATGAAGAGATTAGACCATTCAGTGCAACTCCGGCATTTGTCTCTGCTCCATAGGCGGCACCTAGCTGTGTGTTGGAAAAGCCTGTTGCAAAAGTTGTTTTGAATGACAGCCACTTAGCCGCTTGATATTGGAAAAATACATTTCCTACTGCCTGCCACACTTTTTCTACTTGCGAAGAATTTGCTATCTCACTCAGTGGATTTGGGGAACTGGTTTTATTGATTGCCCATGCGCCATTTGGATAAGTAAGTTTCCCAGGTAAGAAAAATTTGGTTCCTACAAGTTCGTTTCCATTTGCGTCTACCGCCCAAGGAGACATCAAAGGACTGAGTCTGAAAGCCTCCTGCATTGCAAGATCACTACCAAGTTCTGTCACTATTTTGGCAACAGTTACGTTAGCTCCAGTTGTAAATTTATCATTTATTTTATGTGTAATTCCGAGTTTGAAGTTGTATTTGTCTTGAGAATCTTTATCTATCAAGCCTTCATCTTTTTGAACACCGAATGACATATTGTATGCCAGTCCATTGTCAGATCTTCCGGATAAATTGAGATAATGATTCTGAGTTGCACCTGGCCTTAGAACAGCATCATACCAGTCAAAGCTGTATCCACTATTAGCTCTTGAAACCATCAGCGGACTTTGATTGCCAGCCAATGTTGCCAGCTGGTCTGGAGTCTGTGTAAGCGGAGTTGCGCTCATGTAAGCAACTTGATGAAATTTCCACCATTCTTCTCCTGTCATCATTTTTGGTAATCTAGTGGCATTTTTCACACCGTAAGAAGTGTCAAATTGTACAGCAAGTCCTCTTTTTGCGGAAGATCCACTTTTTGTGGTAACTATCACTACACCACTACCTCCTCTTGATCCATAGATAGCGGCAGAAGAAGCATCTTTCAAAATGTCCATCCTTGCAATATCTCTTGGATTTAGAAAATCAATGTTGGTCATTGGAACGCCATCTACTACAAACAATGGGGTGCTTCCTATTAGGGAATTGTTCCCACGGATGACCATATTGAAACCATCACCGGAGCGCCCTGTACTCGCAACGATATTTACACCGGGTGTACTTCCTTGGATTGCCTCCAAAGCATTTGTAGTATTTCTTTCCTCTAGTGTTTTAGGGTCAATACTGCTTACTGATCCTGTTACATCAGTTTTTTTGACACTACCGTAACCCACTAGTACTACTTGCTCAATTACCTTTTCATTTCCTTTTACTGTATCACTTGTTACAGTCTCCTGAGCAAAGGCAACAGCTGATGAGAATAAAAAAAAGACTGCAATTGTTTTCCGAAAATCTAGATGCGATCTCGAGAATTTTTCATGTGGCATAACTTTGACTTTTTAGATTATTGTATTATTTGATGCAATCGATTGCACAACAGCAAAAAATGTTTTTTCTATATTAACACTTTTCTGATATATCGTAATATTTTGTTAACAAATATTATTACAACATAAATAATTGAAAATCAAGTTAATTATTTTTTTATTTTAACAGTTTTTGTTTATTTATTGAAAAAAATGATATGATTTCTGTCATCAATATTTCAAATAAATTATCCAAAAACATTGTCTGAAAAAGAAATTGTGTCTTATTTTGAAAAAAAAGTAATAAAGCGAGACAAAAATTGCACATTAATCAGAGCTACTTGATTTTAATTATTGAAAACTGAAAAGAGTCCTCACATACATAATCTAAAAATTAAAAAAAAATATTTTCTATGAGCTCATAAAAACAAAAAAAGCATCTGAAATACAGATGCTTTGTACAATAAAGTTTAGTTTATTAGAAAGAATAAGAAACGCCAAAACTGCCATTATTACCAGCTTCTACAAATGCTCCCCAATTTTCTGTAAAGAAATATCTTGCTCCAATATAAACACCCAAACCAAAATTTCTACCAGCAACTCCAACATTAGCACCGGGATAAATATCTAATTCAGGAGGCAATGCCAAGGCTTCCTGTAGGTGAAAACCTACTCGCCCAAAAATAAAGGGATTGTCTTCCTTTTCATTAAAGTAAACATTAGCGCCTCCACCAACAGAGATCAAACTAGTAAGTCCATAGTCATAACTCGCCGCAATCCCAGTTCCGAAGCCCCAAGCATTTATTCCGCCTTGTGCTTTTTGATCGCCAGCGCCAGTCCAGGCCTGCGAAAAGCCAAAAACACCCAAATTGATTGCCACAAGTGCAAAGATCTTTTTCATATGCAAAATTCAAAAATATAGTTTCAAAACGTTGTTTTCCTGATTTTATTTCTCTTTTTCTCCAAATGAAAACAGCAGATAAAAAAGAAATGGTAATATAAAAACACTTCCCAAAAGCAAAGCCCAAGCCAATGCTGAAATGGTTTTCGGAGCCGCACTTTCATCAAATAAAGATAATGAACTGCCATTGGCAAAAAGGATAATATCAGGATTGTGCTGGTAAGTAGCTGCTACAAGGATCATAATGATTTGAAAACCACCAAGAGCTCTTGCGAGCAAAAATTTACTTTTTTTAATAGCATCATTTGTAAATAATAAACTGATGGTTGCCAATGTGATTGCAATAATTCCTAATGCCTTTGAAAATATCCAGGTCAATAGCGGAATGCCGGAAAAGTAAGCACTTACAAAAACTAAAATACCAGTAACTACAACATAGAAAGCGGTCTGCCGGGTTTTACGAATCATAATTGGCAAGGAATCCTCATTAAATCTTGCCTGATGAAGTGAAAACAACGATGCCAGATATGCACAAAGCGCCACCGTAAAAAAGCCAACACATGCGCCAAACCAATTCAGCCAACTGAAAATATAAAGATTGAGAAAATCTTTTGCATCTGTATCAATTGATCCGGAGATGGTGGCTGCAGCAATCATTCCTAAAAAGAAAGGCGTCAACAGACTGGAATAAAAAAATATCTGTGTGTAAAGTTTTTGCCAGCTATCATGCACCGCATCATAATTTCTGAAGGTGAAGGCTGTTCCTCTTGCTATGATTCCGACCAACATCAATACCAAAGGAATATGAAGATAAGTTGAAACCGTGGTGTAAATTGTGGGAAAACCAACAAAAAGAATTACAATCGCAATGATCAGCCACATGTGATTGGCTTCCCAAATTGGCGCAATCGATTTCAACATGATAGATCTTGTCTTGTCCCGATACGACTTGCGGGAGAATAATTCGATAATGCCAGCGCCGAAGTCCGCACCACCAGTGATGATGTACAAACAGATCGAAACCCAAAGAAATGCAATTACAACGTAGATCATTTTATTTGGTTTTAGGATTATAATTAGGATCAGTCGGGTCGTAAAGTTTCGGAACCATTTTGATTTGTCTTAATAAAAGAAAAACAATAATTAATGACAACGAAAGGAAAACCAATGTGAAAAAGTAAAACGAATATTGGATTCCCGGCATTGGCGTCACAGCGTCAATGGTTCTCATGATTCCGTAGATGATCCAAGGTTGTCTGCCAACTTCCGTCACCGTCCAGCCAGCTTCCAGAGCAATGTAACCAAAAGGAATTGCTGCTACGAAGATCTTTAGAAACCAGGATTTAGTCAGCCAATTCTTCTTCCAAAAACTCGCAATCAGATAAAGTGCGCCAATTCCCATCATCACACTTCCAAAAAATATCATGATCTGAAAAGCATAATGCACCACTGCGACGGGCGGCCATTCATCTTTAGGAAAATCTTTAAGACCTTTTACTTCCGCATCGAAGTCGCCCCAAGCCAGGAAACTCAAGACTTTCGGAACTTTGATTGCGTATTTTATTTGTTCATTTTCTTCGTCAGGAATTCCACCAATCACGAAGCTTGCACCTTTTTCGGTTTCGAAGTGCGCTTCCATTGCTGCTAATTTGATGGGTTGTCTTTTGGCAACAGATTTCGCTGCAACATCACCACTTATTGGTGCCAGCAACGCTCCGAATATGGCAAATCCTGCAGAAATCCTAAACGCTTTTGTATGAAAGCTGATATTTCTTTTTTTGAGGATCATCAAAGCGTGAATACCGGCAACTGCGAATCCGGTCGCTGCAAAAGCTGCAACAGTCATATGGAAAGCCTGGGGAAACCATGCTTCGTTGAACATCGCTTTTATGGGGTCGATATTCAGATATTGTCCATTAATATAATCAAAACCAGCCGGACTGTTCATCCATGCATTGGCTGCTACAACCAGAATTCCGGAAGCTAATCCGCTCACGCCAACCACGACGCCACAAAACCAATGAAACCACTTGTTGAATTTTTCCCATCCGTAAAGAAAAAATCCAATCGCAATCGCTTCAATGAAAAACGCTGTTCCTTCTAATGAAAAAGGCATCCCAAATATAGGACCTGCGTGCTCCATAAACTTTGGCCAGAGCAATCCGAGTTCAAAAGACAGCATCGTCCCGGAAACTGCTCCGGTTGCGAAGAGAATTGCAACGCCTTTGCTCCATGCTTTTGTGAGGCCTTTGTAAACTTCATCTTTGGTCGTAAGGTATTTGTAATGGGAAAAAGCCATTAGGAAAGGCATTACCATCCCAACACAGGAGAATATAATGTGGAAACCAAGTGACATCGCCATCTGCGATCGGGCAGCCATAAAATCATCCATAAGCTTAATTTTGATGGTAAAGTTAGACTTAATTTAAGGACTTCTCCATAGAATTAGCGGAGACAATTGTCATATTTTCCAACAAAAAACGAATTGAGAGGAAGTGGCTAATTTTTATTAAATTTGCAGGTCGTAAAGACAATTTGAATTTTCGAGAATTAATAAAAATAATAAATTAAACATTTCGATTTGATTTTAAATCTGATTGTTTAGCCTTAAAACTAAAATATGTTACCAAAAATAAATCCGCTTAATACTTCCGCCTGGAAAGCTCTTAATGACCACTTTGCAAACAACGATTTCGAACTGAGAACACTTTTTCAGTACAACGAAAATCGTTTCAAAGAATTATCATTAGAGACAGAAAATTATCTTTTCGATTATTCCAAAAACCTAGCAGATTCCAGAACCATCGAATTGTTGCTGGACTTGGCAAATGAAACCGAATTGAAATCGGCGATCAAAAGTATGTTCGCGGGAGACAAGATCAATGAGACGGAAGGCAGAGCAGTGCTTCACACAGCATTGAGAGATTTTTCTGATAAAGAGATTTTGGTAGACGGCGAAAACATCAAACCCGGCATCAAAAAGGTTTTGGATCATATGAAAGCTTTTTCGGAAAGCATTATTTCCGGTTCTCACAAAGGTTTTACAGGAAAAGAAATCACAGATGTTGTGAATGTAGGAATTGGAGGTTCAGACCTTGGACCAGTGATGGTTTGCTCTGCATTGAAGCATTTCAAAACAAGATTGAAGGTTCATTTCGTTTCGAATGTTGATGGTAATCACATGGCTGAGGTGGTGAAAGACCTTAACCCAGAAACCACACTTTTCATCATCGCTTCCAAAACATTTACGACTCAGGAAACAATGACGAATGCCAAATCTGCAAAAGATTGGTTCCTAAAATCTGGCGCAACTGAAGCCGATGTTGCGAAACATTTTGTAGCTTTATCAACTAATATTCAGTCGGTTAAAGCGTTCGGGATTGCGGAAGAGAACATCTTCGAATTCTGGGATTGGGTTGGCGGTCGTTACTCACTTTGGAGTGCGATTGGATTGAGCATAGTTTTGTCCGTTGGTTATGAAAACTTCGAACAATTGTTGAGAGGTGCTCACGAAACAGACGTTCATTTCCAAACTACGGAATTAGATAAAAACGTTCCCGTTTTGATGGGACTTTTAGGAATTTGGTACCGTAACTTCTTCGCCGCTGGAACTTATGCGATTTTGCCTTACTCTCAATATCTTGACCGTTTTGCAGCGTATCTTCAGCAAGGTGATATGGAAAGCAACGGAAAATCGGTGGACAGAAATGGCGAATTTGTAGAGTATGAAACTGGACCAATCATCTGGGGAGAACCTGGCACTAATGGTCAGCACGCATTCTATCAATTGATTCACCAAGGAACAGAATTGATTCCGGCAGATTTCATCGCTTATGCAAAATCTGTGAATGAAGTTGGTGAACATCAGGATATTTTATTGGCGAATTATTTTGCACAGACAGAAGCTTTGGCTTTTGGGAAAACAGAAGATGAGGTTTTCAATGAATTAAAATCATCTGGAAAATCTGAAGAAGAAACAGAATTCCTATTGCCATACAAAGTTTTTGCAGGAAACACGCCAACTAATTCATTCTTATTCAAAGAATTGACACCGTTTACATTAGGACAACTCATTGCTTTGTACGAACACAAGATTTTCGTTCAAGGTGCCATCTGGAATGTTTTCAGTTTTGACCAGTTCGGCGTTGAATTAGGAAAAGTATTGGCAGGAAAGATCCTTCCGGAACTGGAGAACGAAGGCAAAGTGGAAACGCACGACAGTTCTACAAATGGACTGATTAATTATTATAAAGGAAATAAGTAAAAAATAAAATGTGGTGTTGGGAAAGGAATACTTCATTTTTAACATAAATCTAAAAGTAAAAAGAAAATTAAAATGGCACAAATTCTAGACGGACTCAAAGTCTCAAAAGAGGTAAAAGCTGAAATCAAAGAAGAGGTTGAAAAAATCCTTGGCAACAATAGAAGAGCACCACATTTGGTAGCAATTCTTGTTGGAAATAATGGCGCAAGTAAGGCTTATGTGAACAGCAAAGTGAAAGATTGTGAGGAAGTTGGATTCCAATCTTCATTGATCAAGTTTCCAAGCACGGTTTCTGAATCAGAATTATTGGAAAAGATTGATGAGCTTAATAAATCAAAAGCAGTTGACGGATTCATCGTTCAGTTGCCGCTGCCAAAGCAGATCGATCAGGAAAAGATCATTATGGCAATCGATCCAAGAAAAGATGTAGATGGATTCCATCCAGAGAATTTCGGGAAAATGGCTTTGGAAATGGACACTTTTCTACCAGCTACACCATTTGGAATTTTGACCTTATTGGAAAGATACAATATCGAAACAAAAGGTAAAGACTGTGTAATCATCGGAAGAAGCCGCATTGTTGGGAAGCCAATGAGCATCCTGATGGGAAGAAAAGATTTTCCGGGAAATTCTACGGTAACGCTTACACACTCTTACACAGAGAAAATAGAGGAATATACAAAAAAGGCAGATATTGTGATCACAGCTTTGGGCGATCCTAATTTCCTGAAAGGAGATATGATCAAAAAAGGCGCGGTGATCGTAGATGTTGGGATTACCCGTGTAGAAGATGAGTCCGAAAAAGGCTATCATCTTGCTGGTGATGTAGATTTTGACAGCTGCGCAGAAAAAGCAGATTGGATAACGCCTGTTCCCGGTGGAGTAGGACCAATGACGCGCGCAATGCTGATGAAAAACACCATCATTGCCTATAAAACTTCGGTTTATAATGACTAAAGAACAAGAAGACATATTATTAAAAGAAGGTAAAATGCTCCCAGTGATGGAGCATTTTTACACTATTCAGGGAGAGGGATTTCACGCTGGGAAAGCGGCTTACTTCATTCGCTTAGGCGGATGCGATGTTGGCTGCCATTGGTGTGATGTCAAGGAAAGCTGGGACCCGACACTTCACCCATTGATGAATACGGAAGAGATCGCAGAAACTGCCGCAAAAATTTGCAAAACCATTGTTCTGACAGGAGGCGAACCATTGATGTGGAATCTCGATATTTTAACTTCAAAGCTAAAAGAATTGGGTTGTACAATCCATATCGAAACTTCCGGCGCTTATCCGATGAGCGGACATCTCGACTGGATCACGCTTTCTCCAAAGAAAACCGGACTTCCTTTAGCAGATATCTATAATGTTGCCAGCGAATTGAAGATGATCATCTTTAATCAGAATGATTTCAAATTTGCTGAAGAGCAAGGCAACAAGGTCAATGCAAACTGCGAACTCTACCTTCAAAGTGAGTGGAGCAAGCGTGATGCGATGTATCCGAAGATCACAGATTTCATCCTGGAAAATCCTAGATGGAGATCTTCCATCCAAACGCATAAGTATCTGAATATTCCTTAAATTTGATTTATGCAGCGGCTAAGATATTCCAGATATTTTAAAACATTTGTGATTCTACTAGATATGATTCTGGTAGCGGCAGTATTTTGTTTTTATTATTTCAGGAATTTTGAGGTTAAGTATGATTCAGAAACTTTGGAGCAGAACCTGTTGTCCATTTTGCTGCTGTGCTTTTTCTGGCTTCTGCTGAGTGGTAGAACCAGATTGTATCATATTCCAAGAAACGTGACCTACACCATTTTTCTTGAACGAATCCTAATTCACGTTTTCTTTTTTTTCATAGGTGTAATTTTGTTGGCGAAGGTCAGCAACAATGATTTTCTTAAAACCGAACGATTTTATCTGGCAGGAATCCTACTGTTGGTGGTGATTCCCATCAAGAGTATTATTTTTTTCCTTCTAAAATATATCAGGACTCTTGGGATCAATCACAGGAATGTTATGTTTATTGGAGAAAGTGCGTCTTCGGAAATTATGAAGGATATCATTCGACAAAGGAAAGATTACGGATACAAAATCTATGATTACCCAAGTGATTACTTCGATTTTGCCAAAATCCATGAAATCCAATGATTTAGATAAAACTACAGATGTTGATGATGATAGGATTACCAAAATCGGGAAATTTCTAAGAAAAACAAGTATGGACGAATTGCCTCAGTTTATCAATGTACCGCAAGGGAATATGTCTGTAGTAGGACCCAGACCGCATATGCTTTTGGTAGATGATTACTACAAACCGAAAATCAGAAGGAACAGCCTCAGAAGCATGGTAAAACCGGGTATTACCGGCCTGGCACAAGTCAGCGGCCTCAGAGGTGATTAAGGTGATATGAACAGAGGGATGAAAAAAAGAATTCTTGTTGATTCTTTTTATGTCAGAAACTGGAGTTTTAGCATGGATATTGTAATCATTCTCAAAACTTTGTTTCTGATAATCGTTGGTGACAAAAATGCGCGCTGATATTTATAAGAAAAGAACTAATTTTGTTTTATGTTAAAACGACTATTTACTTCCATCGGGGAATATTTTATACTGTTGGGCAAAGCTATCAGCAAACCGCAGAAAAGAAATGTATACCTGAAACTCCTTGTAAGAGAATTCTATGATCTTGGTGTTAATTCCTTTGGATTGGTATTGTTTACTTCATTTTTTGTGGGTGCAGTTGTAGCCATCCAGATGTTTAATAATTTCAGTGCATCATCATTTCCTATTCCAAATAGTTTTGTAGGGTATGCTACAAAAACGGTCTTAATATTAGAATTTTCTCCCACCATTATCTCCGTAATTCTCGCAGGGAAAGTGGGTTCTTATATTGCCTCCAGTATCGGAACAATGCGTGTTACAGAACAAATTGATGCGCTTGATATTATGGGCGTCAATTCTCCAAACTTTTTGATTTTACCCAAGATTGTAGCCAGTGTGGTCTTCAATCCGATCCTTATTGCAATCAGTATTGTAGTGGGAATATGGGGTGGATATATTGCCGGACTGGCGACAGGCAGCTGGACAAAGGCAGATTACATCACAGGAATCCAAATGTACATGCCGTCTTACTTTATTTGGTATGCCTTTCTGAAAACTGCAGTATTTGCATTTTTGATAGCGACAATTCCAGCCTATTTTGGATATAATGTCAAAGGCGGATCTCTGGAAGTTGGACGTGCCAGTACACAAGCCGTAGTTTGGACAATGATTTCCGTAATTATTATGAATTTACTATTAACCCAGATGTTACTCAGCTAATGATAGAAGTTAAAGAATTAAGAAAAAGCTTCAATAATGAAGTTGAGGTATTGAAAGGCATTACGACCTCTTTCGAAACCGGTAAGGTCAATCTTATCATTGGGCAAAGTGGATCCGGAAAAACAGTTTTTCTGAAGTCTCTCCTCAATGTTTATGAGCCATCCAGTGGCGCAATCTTATTTGATGGACGAGATATTGTGACAATGTCCAGAGAAGAAAAGCAGATTCTTCGCTCGGAAATTGGAACCGTTTTCCAGGGAAGTGCTCTCTTCGATTCTATGACGGTTGAGGAAAATATCAGTTTCCCATTGGATATGTTTACCAATCTGACTTACCGTGAGAAGAAAAGAAAAGTTCTGGAAGTAATTGGCCGCGTAAACCTGGATAAGGCAAACAAAAAATATCCTTCCGAAATCTCCGGAGGAATGCAGAAAAGAGTTGCCATTGCAAGAGCAATCGTAAATAATCCGAAATATCTGTTCTGTGACGAGCCGAATTCCGGATTGGATCCTTATACATCAAACGTTATTGATGACCTTCTTTTGGAAATCACAAGAGAGTACAACACAACCACCATTATCAATACCCACGATATGAATTCTGTAATGACAATCGGGGAGAAGATCCTTTACCTGAGATTAGGAATCAAAGAATGGGAAGGTGACAAAAATATGCTGACCACAGCAAAGAATAAAAACCTTATAGACTTCGTTTATTCCTCAGAACTGTTCAAGCAGCTGAGAGAATTTATGTTGGAAAATGATCAAACAAGTTTAATTAATGATAAACCAGAAGACAACAATGAAAAAACTAATTAGTACACTTGCCATATTCCTAGGAGCAATGGCTTATTCGCAAGTAACATTTGGATTGAGAACCAATGTCCTACTAGACACATCGTCTGCAAGTTGGGAAAATTTTAAAGGAGCTGTAAATACTGCTGTAGATACAAAAGGTAGCAATTCCACAGGTTTTAACGTAGGTCTAGCTGCAAAAGTGGACTTTCCTGTGAGTGGATGGTTCGTAATGCCAGAGATCTATTACACCTCTTTCAAAAAAAGTGTTGAAACAACAGGTGATGTAGAAATAGAAGCGAAAAGCAATAGAATAGACGTTCCGGTTTTATTAGGACATAACTTCCTTTTAGGAAAATTAGCTGCTTTTGTTGGTCCGGTTGCATCATATAACCTTTCTACAGATAATACCTATGCTGACTTCAAAGAAAATGGCACAAAAGAGTTTACTGTTGGTTACCAAATAGGTGCGCAGGCAACACTGTCCAAATTTGTACTTAATGCAAGATACGAAGGGGCTTTCTCTAAAGATACCAGAAAGTTCATCAACGCTGGAGCAGGAATTGCTGGAAGCGAAACAGAGATCAGATATGACAACCGTCCAAGTATGTTCATCTTAGGTATCGGTTATAACTTCAAATAGTCATAATACTATATAAAATATGAGAAGGCTGGAAAAATTAATTTCCAGCCTTCTTCATATATAGACCTTAAAAATTCACAAAACCAATACTTTGTGAGAAACTTGATTTTGTTTTACAAATGTAAAGGCAATCATTAAATATTTGTTTAACTCAAATAATAAAAAACATAACAATATTAATATGTTTTGCTTATTTTTACGCAAAATAAGTATTAACTGGAATGAAAGTAATTCTAGAACATATTTCTCCCGACGAGAATAGCTCCTTCAAAGTATTGCACATCAAAGATATTCCAATCTCGGAATTGAATTGGAAATACCACTATCATCCTGAATTTGAGATTGTTTGCGTGCTAAAAGGCAAAGGAACAAGACACGTTGGCTACCACAAAAGTCATTTCGAAGATGGTGCTTTGGCTTTGATTGGTTCTAATATTCCCCATTCCGGACTTGGTCTCAATGCAACCGATCCACACGAAGAAATCGTAATTTTGTTTAAGGAAGAGATTCTTTCGTTGCCAGAAGGTGAGACGGACAGTAATTCGATCAAGAAACTCTTGGAGATGTCTCGCTACGGTGTTCTCTTTTCTTCTGAGGTCAAGAAACAAATTATTCCAAAACTAGAAGTGATTACCAAAGCAGAAGGCTACACAAGATATCTTTTGCTCTTAGATCTTCTTTTTGAACTTTCCAAAACAGATGACTATGAGCTCCTGAATACCGAAATAATGCCTTACACAATTGTTTCCCGAAACAGAGTGAGATTGGAAGCTGTTTTTACTTATGTTGAGAATGGTTATCAAAATGAGGTTGATATTCAGCAAGCGGCCGATCTTGCTAATTTGACCAAACCGGCTTTCTGTAATTTTTTCAAAAAAGCAACGTCCCTCACTTTTGTTGAATTCGTGAACAGATACAGGATCGATAAAGCCTGCATCCTGCTTTCACAAGAAAAAAGCATAGCAGAAAGCTGCTATGCTACAGGTTTTAATAATATTACTTATTTCAATAAAATCTTTAAGAAATATACCAAGACGACGCCTGGTCAATTCATCCGAAGTCTTTAATTAATAACTTCCGGTGTTCGGATTATTCTCAATGCTTTGTTTTTTTAACTCTAACTCTGCTTTTTCCTGCTGAAGTGTTTTGAATTCTCTTCTCAATTGCGCTTCTTTCACCGCGTTACCTTTGCTGACATAGCCAACCAATCCGCCAATGATCAACCCGATACCGATGCCGGAAAGTGCACCGTAAATAACTCTAAGGTCAATTGCCATATCATTAAGATAAAAAAGCAATGCGCCGAGTCCCAGCAAAATAATTCCTATTACAACTAAACTTTTCATTCTCAAATGTTTTTACTAATGTAGTGAATTATAGTTTACCTCCAGCCGCTTTGTAATATTCCAAAGCTTTTGGCATATCAGCGTTTAGATCGGCAATTCTGTTTTCAGGATTTGGGTGCGTAGAAAGAAATTCTGGATTTCTTCCGCCGGTAGATGCAGCTTGCATTCTTTGCCAAAATGATGTAGATGTTCGTGGATCGTAGCCTGCCATTGCCATTAGGTAAAGTCCCATTTTATCGGCTTCTAACTCCTGTTTTCTACCATAAGCCATCAATCCGACCTGGGCGCCAATTGGATAAACTTTCTCGAAAACTCCTGCCCATTGACTATTTGATATTGATCCACCTATTAAACCTCCACCATACTGCGCAAGCATAGCCTGCGAAATTCTTTCGTTTCCGTGGCCCGCCAAAGCGTGAGATACTTCGTGTCCCATTACTACTGCAACGCCATTATCATCTTTACAAATAGGCATTATACCTGTATAAAAAGCTACTTTTCCGCCTGGCATACACCAAGCGTTAAGCTGCGGATCTTGGATTAAGTTAAATTCCCAGCTATAATTAGCTAAATCTGACTCTCTCCCAATAGATTTGTAATATGCATAGGCAGCATTTTTGATTTTGCCACCAATATTTTTAATTCTATTGGCATCTGTAGTTCCTGTTACAACTTTTGCACTGGAAAGTGTGCTTCTATATTCAGTCGCGGCAGCAGTAGCAATTTCGCTATTGTTGGCAATTTGTATAGATGACCTTCCTGTAACCGGATTGGTCACGCAAGCCGTAATTCCCAGACCAGCTAATAGAAGTGTTGAAATTTTTACAATTTTCATCGTTTTATATTTTAAATATTGTTTGTGTTTTACAAGTTCTATTCCAAAAATTATTCTTTGTTTAGGAACGCGTCCCAGCCTTGTGCTGTCAAAGGAATCAGTTGGTTGGAACCTCTGGCGATCAGGAAATTTCCTTTGTTGTTTTCAGTTGCGTGACCAATAATTGTAAAGTCTGGATGATTCTTGATTTTATCGAAATCATTAGGAGAGATCGTGAACAATAGTTCATAATCCTCACCACCGTTTAAAGCAGCCATTGCAGGATTCAAGTTGAGGTCATCAGCTGTATGAATCGTAGTTTCGTCCATCGGGATTTTCTCTTCATAAACATTGAAACCCACTTTCGACTGATCCGACAAATGAAGAACTTCCGAAGCCAAACCGTCTGAAACATCGATCATAGATGTTGGTAAAATATCCAGTTCTTCTAATTTTTTCTTGATATCCGTTCTCGCTTCTGGTTTCAATTGTCTTTCTAAGATGTAATCAAATCCTTCCATTTCGGGTTGCATATTTGGATTTGCCAGAAAAACCGAATGTTCTCTTTCCAAAATCTGCAGTCCAAGATAAGCGCCTCCCAAATCTCCGGTAACCACCAAAAGGTCATTTGGTTTTGCGCCACTTCTTTTGACAATATTTTCTTCTTTTTCAAGTCCAATGGCTGTGATGCTTATCACCAAACCAGCGTTGGAACTTGTTGTATCTCCGCCAACTAAGTCAATTTTGTACCTGTTGCAAGCCAAAGATATTCCGTCATAGATTTCCTCCAAGGCTTCCACTGGAAAACGACTGGAAACAGCAACGGAAACCAAGATTTGAGTCGGCGTTGCATTCATTGCGGCAATATCGCTAAGGTTGACAACAACAGATTTATAACCCAAATGTTTCAATGGGACATAGCCTAAATTGAAATGAACACCTTCCGCCAACATATCCGTGGAAACAACAACTTTTTGACCTTCCGCATCAATAATCGCCGCATCGTCGCCGATGGAAAGTTTTGTAGAATTCTGAACAATTGGGAAATTTTCCGTCAAATGTTTTATCAAACCAAATTCTCCCAATTTGGAAATGGGCGTGAGTTCTTGTGATTTATCTTCGAGCATTTTTATAAATGATAATTGATTAATGATGATTGATTAATGACAAGCGAAAAAAATCTTTTATCGATTGTCATCAATCATTTATTTAAATATTTCCGGACTAACATTCTCCGGTCGGAAGGGCAGAGTTTTCAGAAAATCTCTCGTAATGATATTCACGTTCTCAGATTTGAATTCGTTCATTACCAGGATGATATCTTCTGGCGGCGTTGTGATTTTTCTCAGCATCACATCAATCCAAACCCCGGTTGCTTCTGCTGTTGCACAATGCGTTCCGTCTGGAAGATAAAATTTGTGAACAAACTGGTAGATAGAGCCGTCTTCCGAAATCGAGGCGACTTCCAAACCTACAAAAACGGTCTGATCTGCATAGATTTCTCGGAAGAAAGAATATTTCTCGTGCATCATCACGGGACCAACGCCCCAACGGTTGAGTTGCGTCAACCCAATTTTGTTTTTGTTGAGAAAAGCCATTCTCGTTTGCGAGCAATAGTCAACATAAGTTGAATTTCCCAAATGACGGTTGGCGTCGATATCGCTCCATCTCACTTCAAATTTATGATAATACACAGACATTTTTCCGATTTTAATATTCTTCAAAATTAACCATTTGAGGTGGATTTTAAAAATGTAATTTTGTGCATAGAATAATAGCGACGAAGTCGTGACATATTGGTAGAATAATTAGAAGCATCAACTTAGAGCTCCAGCGGAGCGACATCTTGGTTTATAAGATTAAATTAATGTCAAAAAAGAAAAGAATAATCATCATAGGTGGAGGCGCAGCTGGTTTTTTCACCGCTGCAAATCTTGATGAGAACAAATATCACGTAACAATCCTCGAGCAAAACTCCGATGTTTTGCAGAAAGTGAAAATCTCCGGAGGGGGACGATGCAACGTGACGCACGCTTGCTTTGATCCGAGAGAATTGGTTAATTTTTACCCAAGGGGCAATCGAGAATTGCTGAGCGTTTTCACCAAGTTTCAACCAGGCGACACGATGGATTGGTTTGAAACCAGACATGTTCCTTTGAAAATTGAAAAAGACAATCGCGTTTTTCCAACCACAGATTCTTCGCAAAGCATCATCAATGCTATGATTGATGAAGTTCGAAATAAAAACTTCGAAGTCAAAACGCAGGTTTCTGTTTCTGAGATTATTAAACAAGAAGAAACTTATTTGATTAAAACAAAACAGGGCGATTTCACAGCAGATATTGTGATTTACACGACTGGAAGTTCTCCGAAATCTGTAAAATTGATTCAGAATCTTGGGCACAAAATTGTGGAGGCGGTTCCTTCGCTTTTCACTTTTAATATTAAGGATGATTTGTTGAAAGATCTTCCAGGAACAAGTTTTGAAAATGCCGAAGTCAGCATTCCGAGTTTGAAAACCGAAGAATCTGGGCCACTTCTCATCACGCATTGGGGACTTTCTGGTCCGGCTGTTTTGAAAATTTCGGCTTGGGAAGCGAGAAATTTGGCTAAGCTGAAATATAATTTTGACATCGAGGTCAATTTCATTTCGAAACCAATTTCGGAAGCCGAAGAAGAATTGAAGGAATTCAAAAACAGCAATCCGAAACGATCTATTGAGAAATCAAAAATATTTGATGTAACCAATCGTTTTTGGAACAAGATCCTTGAAATTAATCATATCAATCCAGAAAAACAGATCGCTAATATCACAAAAAAAGAATTAGATCTGATTCTGGAAAATCTTTGTGCTAAAAAATTAAAAGTTACCGGAAAATCGACTTTCAAAGATGAATTCGTAACGGCCGGTGGCGTAGATTTGAAGGAAATCAACTTTAAAAATATGGCTTCAAAAATTCTTTCTGATTTTTACATCGCTGGCGAAGTTCTTGATATAGATGCTGTTACAGGTGGATTTAATTTTCAGGCTTGCTGGAGCGAAGGCTGGTTGATTTCACAACATCTTAATTCATTATAAATAAAATCTTTTGCTAACTTTACCATCATAATTAATTTTTATAAAATAAAATGAAATTCTCAAAAAATATTACCAAAATTCTAGTTTTATCAATGTTTTTTATCCTCGCTTCTTGCTCTACGAGAGTGGTTTCACCTTCGAAACCGATGCAAGATAACTCATTGGATCTTTATAAAACTTACACCATCCAGACCAAGGATGCAAAATCTCAAAAAGTGGAAGTTTTGAAAGTAGATGCAACCAAGATCTACGGGAAAAACAAAGCGGGCGAAATGGTAGAAATTGAGAAAAGCGAGGTTAGGGAAATCAAAAAACCTGATTATTTGGTTTCTGCGATCATCGGGCTTGCAGCGATTGCAGCAGTTATTTTTATTCCGATTTAATCCAGAGCAATGCTCCGTTTTATCACGTCCAAAGGTCTAATTGTAAGAGTAATTCTTGCGATTGTTTTTATATATTTTTTTGGACTGATGTTGAAAATTACTTTAGACTACGTTCCCGTGAGTTCTAATGTAAGTTTTCTGATGATAAAACAAACCGAAGTCACTTCCCGACCGGAATATCTTTCCATTTTTTACGTACACGTTTACAGCAGTATTTTTGCTTTGATGGCAGGATTTATTGCTGTTTTTTTTGATAAGAAGTTGAAATATCTGCATCGGTTTTCTGGGCGGATCTATGTTTTTACAACCTTGCTTTTATCCTCATTATCAGGAGTTTACATCGGTGTTTTTGCTAATGGCGGATTGGTGGCGAAAGTGTCGTTTGTTATCCTCGGAATACTTTGGTTTTATACGACTTATAAATCCTATGTTGAAATCAGGAAAGGCAATATTCAGCAACATCAATTCTGGATGTGGCGCAGTTACGCATTGGCGCTTTCTGCAATTACATTGCGGATGTGGAAGGTAATTTTAGTATATTTATTCCATCCCAATCCGATGGATGTTTATCAAATTATTGCTTGGCTTGGGTGGGTTCCGAACTTATTATTTGTGGAATATTTAATCAAAAAACAAAATCGATGAAAAGAATTAATCTAATTTTCGCAAGTCTGTTTTTCGCCCTTGCAGTAATTTCTTGTAAGAAAGAAGAGAAATCAAACGAAAACATCAAAACCGATTCTTTGGTTTCTAAAAAAGAAGTGGAGCAGGAATTTCATAAAGAGTGGTACGGCATTTACACTGGCGAATTCAATACAAAGCGAAATTCAAGAGAATATGACAATGGAATAGAAGAATATAAAAGAATCTCTGTGAAGATCAACCGAATCACAAAAGACAGTGTTTACGGCTATTCTGTTGTGAATGGGAATCAAAGACCTTTCCAAGGCATTCTAAATGAAAATACATTGGGATTTGTTCTTGATGAGCCTGGAAATGATAAATCTGATGGAAGATTCCAATTGAAATTGAAACAAGATAGCTTGATTGGAGATTGGATCGCCTTTAATAAATCATCGGTCAAATCGCCTGAAAAAACTTTGAAACTGACAAGAAAAGAGTTTGCCTACAATCCAAATTTTATGCTTTCCAAGGATAATTCTGAAGAAAATGATTATGAAAATCCCGTGGATTGGAACGACGGAAAAGCAAAGAAAAATACATACGTAAACAATGAAGGCGAAACGCAAATTTCCGAACTTACTTTTTACAGAAGTGCTTCCGATAGTGTTTTCAAAATCAACGCCTCAAAGCAAAAACTGACTGAGAAAGATTTGAAAAACCTTAGAAAATTGGATCTTCAAATTATTAGAAATACGGTTTTTGCCCGTCACGGCTATTCATTCAAAAAGGAAACCTATCGCAGCTTTTTTGAAAATGCAGATTGGTATGTTCCAGTTTCAAACAATGTGGATGCAGACTTGACGCCACTTGAAAAAGAAAATGTTGCGCTGTTGGCTCGTTTCGAAAAGTATGCGGAAGACCATTACGACACTTTTGGGCGATAGGCTTTGCCTTCAATCAAGAATAAAACCACGCATCCCGCAAAATAACAAAGAATATCCAGCCAACTAAATGAATTTCCCAAGACAATCATCATCAACCGATTGTCTTTAAAACCGAGAACTTCGGCAAAGTGGAAATATTGTAGGAATTCTATCAAACAAGAGAAAATAAAGATGCCGATGATCAACTTTACAGGTTCAAAATCTAGGAATGCCTTGATGAAATAATACATTAGCATCACCACGAAAACGTCGCCCAGATAGGCTCTCACGAAAAACCAATCTTTGAGTTTGGTCGCAATCAGGATCTCTACTAAGAAAATGGCGATGGCAATCAGAAGGTTTTTTAGACTGAATTTAAAATTAGTTTTCACGGGAATAGTTTATAAATTATAACAAAAAATCGAGGAAATTATTACCTCGATTTTTTTATTTTTTCACTTTGATCGTACAACCAATCGCCACAGTTTTCTCCGTTTTCACGGCTTCATTTTTCAATAATTGATTCACCGCATCTTGCACATAAAACTCGGAAACATCGTTTGGATTTTCGTAATTGTTGTCGATTGCGCCGATGTATTTCACGATATTTTTTCCATTTTCTTTTTTCAGAATATAAACGTGAGGCGTTTTTGTAGCGCCATAGATTGGATAGATCTTCTGACCTTCGTCCACCAAATATGGGAATGTAAAACCTTTTTCCTTCGCTCTCGTCTGCATTTCTGCAAAACCGTCCTGAGGCTGTACCGTCGCATCGTTCGGATTGATTGCAATCACCGGATAACCTTTGCTTTTGAACATTTTGTCGAGCTCGATGATTCTGTCCTCGTACTTCTTCGCGTACGGACAACGGTTGCAAGTGAAAATCACGATAAAACCTTTCGCCGATTTGTAATCGCTGAGAGAAACCATTTTTCCATCAATGTTTTTCAATTTGAAATCTGTGGCTTCATCACCAACTTGATATCCGGAATTGATTTTTTTAATTGATGAAAAACTTAACAATCCTAAGATCATCATTAATCCAAACGAGAGATATTTTAATTTGTTCATAATGTTTTATTTTGATGATTTGTAATTTTTATCGATCGCGGTTTTCAATTCTTCAAGCGACATTTCGCCGTTGTTGAAGAACACTTTTTCTCCGTTTTTATAAAATAAAGTCACCGGAATTTCGCCTTCCCAATCTTTCTGGAATCTCGGGATCCAAGTGTTCATCCGCTTGACATCATCCAAAATCACAACTTCGGCGGTCAGGTTCTTGGTTTTTATAAAATTAAGGACTTTCTCTTTGTCTCTCGCCATATCAAGCGAAACTAAGAGCATTTTGAAATCCGGATTTTGGGAATATTCTTTGTTGATTTCGATGAAATGTGGCAGTTCCTTCACGCAAGGTGCGCAAGTGGTTGCCCAAAAATTGACCACTACAAACTTGTCTTTTGACTGTTGGAGATGTTTTTCCAGATCTTCATATTTGATTAATGAAACATCGCTTTGAACCTGCGCATTCATCATCAAAGGAAAAATCAGCAAAAGGAATTTTAATAAAATCTTCATACTCAAATTTAAAAATAGTTTTTGACACTTCCATCAAATTCTGTAAATCAATATCTTTGGAAAAAATAACTATGAAAAAACTTATTTTATTATTTGGAGTTCTCTTAAGCATTTTTGCGTACTCCCAAAATGAAGAAAAGAATGCAATTGAAGAGAAAGCCTATTTTCCCAAAGGTAATCAAGTATTCAGAACAATGATTTCTAAAAATATAAGAACGGACAAGATTTTGTCCAATGGAAATCAAAATATTCATTGCGAATTAACTTTTATAATTGATAGAGAAGGAAATATAACAGACGTCAAAGCTTTTGGTGATAATAAGGAATTCAATGACGAAGCAGTAAGTGCTATTTCACAAATTAAAGAAAAGTGGATTCCAGGAAAGATAAATGGAGTTGCTGTGAGATCTCGATATAAAGTTCCTTTAGATATGAAATTTGAGAATGATACACAACCAACCTATTTTAGAACTAACGAAGGATTCATACAAGAAGTTAAAGAAAAAATTTCTTTGAAGAAGATCAAAGAAAAAGAAAATATGTTTTGTGAGATTTCATTTGTTGTAGAAACAAACGGAAAGATTAGTAACATTAATGTAACTGGTGATAATGAATCTTTAAATAAAGAAGTGATTCGTGCAGTTTCAAAAATAAAAGGAAGATGGAACCCAGCAATAATAAATGGAGCTGTTGTAAGTCAAATTTTTAAATTACCATTAGAAATTAATGCAAGATAGATAAATCAATTCGGTTTGATTTTTGACAGTATTAGCTTTACATAACCATAAAATTTACTCCAATGAAAAAGTTATTAATATTCAGTTCGTTAGCATTATTGGCAACCAGCTGTATCCCAGACAAAGACAAGCGTGAACAGCGCAAAGACGATCACAGCGCAGAACATATGAGAAATGAAGGCGTGGATTCCGCATCACTTTCTACAGATTCTAATAAAGTTGATACGGTAGCGGTAAAAAAAGATTCAGCTAAATAAAGCCTATTTACCAATCATCTTCTTGATTGAATTCAGCTTCATCAAAGCTTCAATTGGCGTCAAAGTATTGATGTCAATTTTTGTGAGTTCTTCCCGGATGTTTTCCAAAACCGGATCATCCAATTGGAAGAACGAAAGCTGAAGATTCTCCTCGGTCACACGTTTTATTTTGTCACCAGATTCTTGGGTTGATCGGTTAGATTCCAAAGTTTTCAAGATCTCATTCGCACGATTCACCACTTTCGACGGCATTCCAGCCAGCTTTGCCACGTGGATTCCGAAACTATGTTCACTTCCGCCAGAAATCAATTTTCTTAAGAAAATAATTGTTCCTTTTGCTTCTTGGATGGAAACGTGGAAATTTTTGATTCTCTCAAAATTAATGGACATTTCGTTCAACTCGTGATAATGCGTTGCGAAAAGCGTTTTCGGTTGCGTTGGATGTTGATGGAGATATTCTGCAATTGCCCAAGCGATGGAAACACCGTCGTAAGTGGAAGTTCCACGCCCAATCTCATCAAGCAAGATCAAACTTCTGTCCGAGATATTATTAAGGATATTCGCGGCTTCATTCATTTCCACCATAAAAGTCGATTCGCCAGCAGAAAGATTATCCGACGCACCAACTCGGGTAAAAATTTTGTCTAAAGTTCCAATCTCAGCGTGTTTCGCTGGAACAAAACTTCCAATTTGAGCGAGCAAAGAAATGATCGCGGTTTGTCTTAAGATTGCTGATTTACCAGCCATATTCGGTCCGGTGACCATTATGATTTGTTGTGAATCTCTGTCCAGAAAAACATCATTCGGAATGTAAGATTCGCCAAGAGGTAAAGATTTTTCGATGATCGGATGTCGTCCTTCTTGGATATTGATGGAGAAAGAATCGTTGAGAATTGGTTTGGTGTAATTATCCTCAACCGACAATTCCGATAAACCAACCGCGCAATCCAATTCGCCAATCAATTTTGAATTTTCCTGCAACTGATCGATATAGATCATCACATTGTCGCAGACATTTCTGTAAAGTTTAAATTCAAGCGCGCTGATTTTATCCGTGGCACCAAGAATCTGAGTCTCGTATTCTTTAAGTTCTTCCGTGATGTAACGTTCGGCATTTACCAAAGTTTGTTTACGGATCCACTCAGCTGGAACTTTGTCTTTATGTGTATTTCGAACTTCGATGTAGTAACCAAAAACCCCGTTGAAATCGATTTTTAAACTTGTGATCCCGGTTCTTTCGATTTCGCGCTGGCACATCTCGTCCAAGAAACCGCGACCTTTACTTTGAATGTTTCTCAGATGGTCCAGTTCTTCGGAAATTTCTTCTCGGATGACATTGCCTTTGCTGATGTTAACGGGAAGTTCATCATTCAAATGATTCTTAATAAAATCAATTAGCTCATCAAGATTGATAATTGGGTCTAGCCAAGCCAAAACATTCGGAAATTTCAACAGTTTTGTTCTGATTTCCTGAATGTTAACAACCGATTGACGGAGATAACCTAATTCTTTCGGTGAAATCTTTTCGGCGGCCAATTTTCCAATTAATCTATCAAGGTCAGAAATGCCTTTCAACAGATCCTTGATGTCATATTTCAAAGCATCTTCTTTGTTCAGAAACTCGATGAGGTTGAGTCTTCTGTTGATATCGCCAATATTTTTAAGAGGAAGAATGATTCGTCTTCTCAACAATCTTCCACCCATTGGCGTAGATGTTTTGTCGATAATATCCAAAAGCGATTTTCCTTGCTGACTGGCAGAATAAACGATTTCCAGATTCCTTAGAGTGAAACCATCCATCATCAGATAATCATCTTGCGGAATCAAATTAATTCTTGTAATGTGTTGTAATAGTGCGTGGTGCGTATCCTCAACCAAATAAGCGAAGATGGCTCCAGCTGCAGTTACGCCCAATTTATGTTCCTCGATCCCGAAACCTTTCAAAGATTGCGTTTTGAAATGAGCAGTCAGTTTTTCGTAAGCATAAGGATATCGGAAAGCCCAGTCTTCTAGCTTGAAAGCACTTTTGTTTTTTAATTGACTCGGAAGTTCAGTCGTTCTTTGGTAGACAATTTCGCTTGGATCAAAAGTATGAACGATGTGAAGCAATTTTTCCAAGTTGCCTTCGCTCACGAGAAATTCTCCCGTGGAGACATCTACCAAAGCCAATCCGTATTTCTCTTTTTCTTTGTGAAGAGAAAGCAGGAAATTATTTTTCTTGGAACTCAAAACTTGATCGTTGAACGTCACGCCGGGTGTCACCAATTCTGTCACGCCACGTTTCACGATGCCTTTTACCGTTTTTGGATCTTCCAATTGGTCACAAATCGCAACACGCAATCCGGCTCTCACAAGTTTTGGCAAATAGGAATCCACTGAATGATGCGGAAATCCTGCCAACTCGATGTGACCTTCGCCATTGGCTCTTTTGGTCAAAACAATGCCCAAAATTTGAGACGTTCTGATTGCATCTTGGCCAAATGTCTCGTAGAAATCTCCCACGCGGAACAGCAAAAGTGCATCAGGATATCTTGCCTTGATGGTGTTGTATTGCGTCATTAAAGGAGTTTCTTTCTTAGCCAAAGTTCTGATTTTTAGAAGCGCTAAAATACGAATTAATTCAGAGATTATTTGGCTACGATCATTGTCATATTTGGAATTTTTAACTATTAATCACGTTCTTAATTAAAAGAAAATCAGAAATAATCCGTTTAATTCTTAAATTTGGCTAATGAAAAATATTTATCTCCTCCTTATATCGTTTTCTCTGATAAGCTGTTACACCTACAAAGTCAAGACAGAAAGTGATGAAAAACCTCAAGAAACTAAAAAACCGCCTGTAAAACCAGATGTGGCGGTAGGAAAAGTGACCGCAGCAAGGGCAAATATGGAATTTTCGCAGAGGAATAGAAGCTCCACTGGTAACAAACCAAACCAGCCACAGGGTATTCAGGAAAAACTGGAAGCCAACAAATACTTCAAAATCGACGTCGGCGGAAAACCATATAAGATCCAAGTGGACAAATGGGAAAGCGACACGTTGGTCGCTCACGTGATCCACAAACCAAAAAAGGTACTTAAGTTTCATAAGAACCAGATCGATCAATCCACGATTGCAGAAAGACGTTTTTCCAACCGAACAGCCGATATCATCACCGTTGTGGCTTACGCCTCTGTCGGTGTGGGAATATATATGTTGATCAAGTAATTGTTTAGACTTGTAATTCTGTTTTAGTAAATTTAAGCAACTGTTTAATTTTATATCGGAATCATAAATAATATCAGTTAAAATTTATTTATAGTTATTTTAAATAGTCTCATATTTGTATGATCAAAAGTCGAAATGGAAGATACTTCTTTGGCTTTTGAATATAATCTATTGATTTACAATGAAAATCGAACAAATATATACAGGCTGTCTTGCACAAGGAGCCTATTACATTGTTTCTGGGAACGAAGCAGCGATCATTGATCCGTTGAGAGAGATCAAACCTTATTTAGAACGCTTGGAAAAAGACCAGGTCAAACTCAAATATATTTTTGAAACCCATTTTCACGCTGATTTTGTTTCCGGACATCTGGATCTATCCAAAAAAACAGATGCACCTATCGTTTACGGACCAACGGCAAAACCGGAATTCGAAGCGATCATTGCAACAGATGAACAGATTTTCGAGATCGGAAAAATCAAAATAAAAGTCCTTCACACGCCAGGTCACACGTTGGAAAGTTCAACTTATCTTCTGATTGACGAAAATGGAAAAGAAACGGCCATATTCTCTGGCGACACCTTGTTTTTAGGTGATGTAGGAAGACCAGATCTTGCTCAGAAATCTGGCGAGATCACTGAAAGAGATCTAGCAGGAATGTTGTACGAAAGTCTTCACAGCAAGATCTTACCTTTGGATGATTCCATCACTGTTTATCCAGCGCACGGTGCTGGTTCTGCTTGTGGGAAGAATATGCAGAAAGAAACGGTAGATACTTTGGGAAATCAAAAAAGAACCAATTACGCGCTGAATCAGCCAACCAAAGAGAGTTTTATCGATGAGGTTTTGGATGGTTTGACAGCACCTCCAAAATATTTCGGGATGAATGTAGCACTGAACAAAGGTGGCTACGAAAGTTTTGAAAAAGTTCTAAAAAAGGGAAATAACCCCATCGCAGTAGAAGATTTTGAGATTGCAGTTGAAGAAACTGGAGCATTGATCTTGGATACAAGAAGTGCGGCAGATTTCCATAAAGGTTTTGTGCCAAATTCAATAAACATCGGGATCAAAGGTGATTTTGCGCCTTGGGTTGGAGCGATGATTGTGGATGTGCAACAGCCGATTATTCTGGTTTCAGATCTGGGAACTGAAGAAGAAGTGATCACAAGACTTAGCCGAGTTGGATTTGATAACGTGGTCGGATTCTTGGACGGTGGCTTTGAAAGCTGGAAGAATTCTGGAAAAGAAATCGATGAGGTCAAGAGGATTTCTGCAGAACAGTTTGTTTCAGAATATTCTGAAGGTCAGAAAGTTATTGACGTAAGAAAAGAAACAGAGTACGAAGCAGAGCACATCGATGAGGCATACAGCAAGCCTTTGGCCTATATCAATGATTGGGTAGGCGCAATTGACAATTCTGAGCATTTTTACATCCATTGTGCTGGTGGTTACAGAAGTATGATCGCGGCAAGTATTTTGCAATCAAGAGGTTATCGTAATTTTACAGAAGTGCAAGGTGGTTTTAATGAAATAAAAAAATTCGAAAAAGTGCCGACGAGCAATTTTGTTTGTCAGACCAAGACGCTTTAAATGATTATTGCACGGATTTTGGTGAATCACTAAAGTGTAACCTCTAAATCTAAGAAAATGTCACAAAAATTTCAAGAACTCATTCAATCCGAACGCCCGGTTCTCATTGACTTTTTTGCCACTTGGTGTCAGCCTTGCAAAGTGCAATCTTCAGTACTGAATTCTGTAAAAGAGCAAGTTGGCGAGAAAGCCAGAATTGTTAAAATTGACATCGACCAATTTCCGTCCATCGCCAATCAGTATAATGTGCGAGGTGTTCCGACTTTAGCGGTCTTCAAAAATGGAGAAATGCTTTGGAAAGAAAGCGGCGTTCACGATGTGAATTCTTTGGTTGGCGTGTTGGAGCAGTATTCTAATTGATTATAATATTTCCACTCGAATCATAATTAAAAGTCCAAGCCTGTTCTGAATTTGATATAATACTTCCTGCCTCATTATATTTAACTTCTGTGTATTTTCTAAAATTATTTTTAGAGATTGATCTATAAAAATATTCATCCAACAAATAAAATCTTTTAAAAGGATTAATAGAATTATCATAATCTCCAAAAGTCCTGACTATTTTTATTCCTTTATTGATGCCATCGTGTTGTTCAAAGTATTCCGATTTTGTCAAATTTCCATTTGTGTCATAATAGAATTTTTCCAGATAAGTTTCTATATAATCATCTGGTGGATAGTATGGCAGGTTTGGTAATGTTGTAGAGATTTCCACAACTTTATTGTTAGTATATTTAAATGTATGTTTTTCATCACGATAACTACCATAATAAGTATTGGGAACTTCCTTTTGTATAATTTGATTGTTATCTATTGTATAATATTTAGAGTTTTTAGGAACTGTAAAGTCGGGAGAAGATGAGAAGTTTCCTACAGTGACTTTATTATTTATATAAGTTAAAGTTGTATAAATTTTATCTGTAAAAAAGCCATTATATCCGCTAGAACCGGAAACAGATAAAAAGCCTCCTGTTTTTTTAATTAAACGTTTGTTGTTATCGTATTGAAAGTAAAAGCTTAATTCAGAGTTATTGTAAGGTAAAGAATTTGGGTATAATATAAGACTCATTTTTGTAATCAGAGCATCATCATTTTGTGTTTGTTCTTTATCATCATCTCTGGAACAAGAAAATAAAATGAAAATTGAATACAACAATGTAAATATTTTTTTCATATTTGATATTTTCGCAAAACTACAATTTAATTTTAAACTCATCTCTCTCCGCCAAAAACGGAAACTTGGTCCGAAATTCCTTTAGTTCTTCCAAATTCCATTCAGAAAGAACAATATTATTTTCTCCTTTTGAAATTTCTTTTCCATCAGGGAAATAGACCAACGAACTTTCTTCATAATCATTTTTGTAACCATCAATTCCAATTCTATTCAATCCAAAAAGAAAAGATTGGTTTTCGATAGAACGTGCTTTTAACAAAGATTTCCAAGCTTCAACTCTGGAACTTGGCCAATTCGCAACATACAGAATCGCGTCGTAATCATCTTGATTTCTGGAAAAAACTGGGAAACGCAAGTCAAAACAAACCTGCAAAAGAATCCTGAAACCTTTGTATTCAACGATTTTTCTTTCTGTTCCGGCTGTATAGATCTTATCTTCACCAGAGTAGGAAAACAAATGTCTTTTGTCGTAGTATTCAAAATTCCCATCCGGAAAAACAAAGTAGAACCGGTTGTAGAATTTCCCATTCTCTTCCACAGACCCGCTTCCAGCAACAGCACAATTTTTTGATTTGGCGAAGGATTTCATCCAGGTCAAAGTTTCCAAATGTCGGTCCGCCACTTCCTCAGCTTCCATACAGAATCCTGTCGAAAACATTTCTGGAAGCAGAAAAATATCAGCTTTTGTATACAAAAATTTATTTTCTATCGTTCTGAAATTCTGTTCTTTAGCCTTCCAAGCGATATCCAAGTTTAAACCTGCGATTTTGAGTATTGACATATCTTCACTATTAATAATGCAATTTATTAATTTATAATTCGTTTCTATCATTTGAATCAAGATTTCAAGCTTAACATCGCACATAGTGATTTATCATAATGAAATCTTAATAAAAAGCGTCCATAAATTGTCATTTTGAGTTAAAGTTTCCTAAAGAACTGTTAAAAGCTACTGCAATAACTTATTGAAAATGATATAATTGTAATTTTGCACCACTAAAAAATAAAAGAAATATCATTAATTTATGAAGAAATTCCCATTATTATTAGGATTGTTTTATTTGATCACAACCTCTTTTTTTCCAGCGAGCTCCGAGAATCTTTCTCCATCTCCAATGACAATCAAAGAAATAAAACTTAGTCCTAAAAAGAATTTCTCACCAGTGAATGAAGCGGAAGAAGTGTACAACAATCTACAGTTTGAAGGAGAAAAATTGAATTTTGAAGTCTTTGAAAAAGCATTTTTAGGATTCCAAAATTTGAAAAGATCCGGCAAACTGGAACAGACATCGAAAGTGCTTTCGATCTGTGATTTCAGCTTGTCTTCCAACAGAAAACGCCTTTGGGTGATCGATACTGGAGAGAAAAAAATACTGTTCAATTCCCTGGTAGCCCACGGAAAAGGAACAGGTGAAGAGTTTGCAATGAATTTTTCCAACACGGAGGATTCGCACCAGTCAAGTCTCGGATTCTACGTCACAGAGCAGACTTACAACGGAGACAACGGCTATTCCTTGAGATTGTTCGGAATGGACAAAGGGTACAATGATGCGGCACTGGAAAGATGCATCGTGATGCACGGCGCAAAGTACGTGAGTGAGGATTTTATCAAAGCTGAAAAGCGATTGGGGAGAAGTTGGGGATGTCCCGCAGTTCCTAGAGAATTGGCGCAACCCATCATCAACACGATAAAAAACAGAACTTGTCTCTTTATCTATTATCCAGATCAAAATTATCTTTCGAGCTCACAATGGCTGAAAGGAAACGAACAAAAAGACCAGATCTTAGGTTCTCCGGAACAGAAAATGGCAACGAATTAAGTAAAAAGTAAAGGAAAGAAAAAATCCCTTCAGAAAGACTCTGAAGGGATTTTTGTTTATGTTAAGGATTCTTTACCAACAAACGGAAACCTTCTCCGTGAACGTTGATGATCTCTAGTCCATCGTCGTCCTTCAATAGTTTTCTCAGCTTTGCGATATAAACATCCATACTTCTTGCGGTGAAGTAATTTTCTTTTTTCCAGATCTTTCTCAATGCAAGATCTCTTGGCATAAAGTCGTTTCTATGGATACAAAGCAATTTCAGAAGTTCGTTTTCTTTTGGCGATAATTTGTAATCATTCTCATTGACTCTTAATTGTCTAAGCATCGAGTCGAAGAAGATATTGCTGATCTTGAATTGTTCCTGATCTTCGTTTTCCAAAACGGCACTTCTTTGTAGAATTGCTTTGATTTTATAAAGAAGTAGCTCCGTATCAAATGGTTTCGTGATGTAGTCATCTGCTCCGATCTGATAACCTTTCAATATATCCTCACGCAAGTTTCTCGCAGTCAGGAAAATAATCGGTGTGTTTTTATCGATTTTTTTCACATCTTCTGCCAAAGAAAATCCATCTTTTTTCGGCATCATCACATCAAAGATGCAGATGTCAAATTCTTTTTCTGTGAACTCTTTCAGTCCCATTTCTCCGTCGGTCGCCAGGGTAACCTCGAAGTTGTTTATCGTAAGGTAATCTTTCAGAACTGCACCAAAACTCTGGTCGTCTTCTACTAATAATATTCTATTGCTCATATTTTTAATTTTACTTTGATTAATAATTGATTTGAGATAAATGATATTTGATTTTTAGAATTGTTTATCAAGCTTCATTTATTGTTTATATTCTAAACCATTGGCAATTTTATGGTAAACGTACTTCCTTTTCCTTTATGAGAATCTACGGAAATTTGACCTTTGTGGATCTCAATGATCTTCTTTACATATGACAATCCAAGACCTTGCCCTTTTACATTGTGGATATTTCCCGTTTCCTCTCGGAAGAATTTTTCAAAAATCTTTGTTTTATTGGTGCCATCCATTCCCATTCCTTTATCAGAAATTTCGATGACGTAGAAGTTGCCTTCGTTTCGTGTGCTGACTCTTATTTCTGGCGTTTCTGGTGAGTATTTATTCGCATTGTCCAAAAGATTGATCAAGGCATTCGAGATGTGAAATTCATCCACCAGAAAATTATATTTGGTTGCGTTAAAGTCCGTTGTCAAAGTGCCGTTTCGCTGGTCCACAATCAGGCGGAAAGATTCTGCCACGTCTTTTATCAGTTGTCTCACATTGGTTTCTTTCAAATGGAGAGGCATTTCGTTTCGTTCTAATTTGGACATATTCAGCACAGTTTCCACCTGCTTTTTCATTCTGAGATTTTCTTGCTTTATCAATCCGGAGTAGTATTTCACTTTATCAGGATTGGTCGCGATCTTATCATTGGCCAAAGAATCTGCCGCTACGGAAATGGTTGCCAAAGGCGTTTTGAACTCGTGCGACATATTATTGATGAAATCCGTTTTGATTTCCGCGATTTTCTTCTGACGCATCATATAATTAATGGAAATAATATAGATCCCAAGAATCGTCAACAATGAGATGAAGGTTCCCAAAAGCATTGGCAAATTGTGCTTCACCAAAGAGTAATCTTTTCTCGGGAAAACGATGGCCAAGGTGTAAAGCGTTCTGTCTTTGCTGTCTGTGAAAAGCGGATAGGTGTAATTGGTCTTATCTTTTTGATCGAGATAGATATTATTTGCAACCGTCGTCAATTTGTTGGTTTTATTGATGACGCCGTAACCAAATTTGGTGTCAATTCCTTTGAGTCTCAATTCTTTGGAGATCACGGAGTCTATGGTTTTGCTATCGACTCTTTTTTCAATTGGTAGATTCGTTGCGCTCAACCTCGCAAACTCCTTCATTTGGAAAGAATTATTATCGATGTCCCTACTGATGTTGGTTGTAAGCGGTTCTGGTGAGTTTCTTTTCAGCTTCAATTGACCTTCGTCTTTGTAGAGTTTCGTGGTATAAAGCGTATCGCCTTTTGCAGAAACCGGAATATTCTGCTTTTCTACAATGCTCGTTTGAAATAGAATATTAGAACGGTTTGCCGAATCTGAACTTTGCTGGATATAAGTCTTTGTAGGTTGATTAGCCGATGCCAAAACTTCTTTCCCAACGCCGCCATAGGTCTCATTCCAATATTTGTTGACCTCGATCTGATTTACTTTTTGAGTCGAAGTTTCTAATGCGGAATAGACTTTGTTGGAGAAATCCTGCTCAAGCGACGTATATAATTCTTTAATCCAATACAACTGTAAAGAGACAAAAACGATCAACGAGATTGTCATAAATACAGAAATAATCGGAATGAATTTGTTGTTCATAAGTTGTTTTAAGTTTGAAAAGTTAAAATTACTGATTTTAAGAATGTCGCGATAAAAAATCACGTTTGAAATTATTAAATTTTTCTTAAAATCAACGTATTTAACATTTTTTTGTGAATAATCAAATATGTTGCCATAAGAAAAGTTTGGTGTGATTTTTTATGATTAAGTTTATAAAATAGATAACGTTATGAATTCAGAGATTATTTTCAACAGCGATTTAGATTCTGCAACGGCTTATATTTCTAAGATTTATGAAGCAGACGTGACAGAACTTTGGGATTATTTTACCCAACCCGAATTGATAGACCAATGGTGGGCGCCAAAACCGTGGAAATGCGAAACCGAAAAAATGGATTTCCGAGAAGGTGGAAATTGGCTGTACGCAATGGTCGGACCAGAAGGAGAAAAGGAATTTGCCATCGCAAACTTTGGCGAAATAATGCCTCACAGAAGTATCTCGTGGACAGATGCTTTCGCTGATGACAAAGGTAAAGTGAAAACCGACTTACCACAAACCACTTGGCTGATTGGCTTCACAGGAATCGACGAAGGTACAAGAATGACCTTCAATCTGCATTTCAATTCCAAAGAAGAATTGAATCAAATTGTAGAAATGGGCTTTGAAGAAGGCTTCAAAATGGGATTGAATCAGTTGGAAGATTTACTGTCAAAGAATTAAAATTACGCCCTTCAGAATTGGTGAAATAATTTTAATTCTTACTCCAAATCAATCTCTTCATCCTGAAAATACTGAATAATCGCTTTTTTCATCAAGAGCGATTGTTCGTTTGGTTTCAATTCTGGCAAATCATCGAGTTTGTCATAATGAGGCCAGCCGTCTTCATAATGCGTGAATTTATAATAACCAAAAGGTTCCAACAATCTGCAGACCGCGATGTGCAAAAGATTGACCTTGTCGTCTTTTGTGAATTTCTGCTGTCCGCTTCCTAATTCCTGAACACCAATGATGAACAATAAGGTATCAATTGGCGGATTTTTTTCGGTTTGAAAATTAACTTCAAAAAACCGTTCTACTTTTTTCCAGATTTCTGCTTCGCTCATAATTAATTTTTTAAACCTTCAACTTTAAATAAAAACGCGTATTCCAAGGCAATTTCTTTTAAACTTTCAAATCGTCCGCTCGCACCACCGTGACCAGAACTCATATCGGTTTTGAAAATCAGAATGTTGTCATCCGTCTTCAATTCTCTCAATTTCGCGGTCCATTTTGCGGGTTCCCAATATTGAACCTGAGAATCGTGAAATCCTGTTGTGATTAAGATGTTAGGATAATTTTTCGCTTCTACATTATCGTAAGGCGAATAGGATTTCATATAATCATAATATGCCGACTCATTCGGATTTCCCCATTCGTCGTATTCTCCGGTTGTCAAAGGAATCGTGTCATCCAACATCGTCGAAACTACGTCCACGAAAGGAACTTGCGCCACAATCCCGTTGAAAAGTTCCGGATTGTAATTCATCACTGCACCAACCAAAAGTCCGCCAGCGCTTCCGCCCATTGCGTAAAGGTGTTTTGGAGACGTGTAATTTTCTGATATTAAGTATTTTGCAGAATCAATGAAATCAAAAAACGTATTCTTTTTCTGAAGCATTTTTCCGTCTTCGTACCATTCTCTGCCAAGATATTCTCCGCCTCGGATGTGTGCGATGGCGTAGATGTAACCGCGGTCAAGCAAGGTCAATCTTACGCTGGAAAAGCTCGCATCCACCGTGTGACCGTAGCTTCCGTAGCCGTAGAGTAGAAGTGGCGTGTTTTCGGATTTTGGTGTGTCTTTGTGATAGACCAATGAAATCGGAACTTTTTTTCCATCTCTCGCCGTTGCCCAGATTCTCTCTGAGATATAATTTTCTTTGTGGAATCTCCCGCCCAAAACTTCCTGTTCCTTAAGAAGTTTGGTGGTTTTTTCCTTCATATCGTATTCGTAAGTCGAAGCGGGTTTTGTCAAAGACGTGTAGCCGAAACGCAATTTTTCGGTGTCAAATTCCATATTCGTTCCGATGTACGCGGTGTAAGTCGGGTCGGAAAATGGCAGATAATGCGAATCTCCGGTTTTACTTTCAATAATTTTGATTTGAAGAAGTCCGCTTTCCCGTTCTTCCAAAACGAAATATTCATTAAAAATCTCAAAGCCTTCCAACAGTACATTTTCTCTGTGCGGAATAAAATCTTCCCAGTTTTCAATCGAAGGATTCTCTACTTTCGTTTTCACAATTTTAAAGTTGGTCGAATCGTCCGCATTTGTGATGATGTAAAAATCATCCTGATAATGCTCCACAGAATATTCCAAATCCTCAGTTCTCTCCTGAATGATTTTCCAATCTGCAAAAACATCATTGGAAGGAATGAATCTGTGCTCGTCTTCATTCGTGCTAGATGAAGAAATGAAAATGTAATCTAAAGTCTTGGTTTTATAAACATTAACATCAAAAGTCTCATCTTCCTCGTGGAAAATCAGAACGTCTTTTTCAGTTTCAGTTCCCAATTTGTGGCGATGGATTTGGAATGCTCTCAGACTTTCATCTTTTCTAATGTAAAAGACATAATTGTTGTCATTGGACCAAACTGCTTTTCCAGTCGTGTTGTCAATTTCGTCTCCGAAAATTTCGCCGGTTTTTAGATTCTTAAAGAAAATCTTATAAATTCTTCTCCCGACAACATCCGTTGAAAAAGATAGAATGTCATTATTAACGCTGATAGAAATGCTTCCAATATCAAAATAGTCATTTCCCTCAGCCAAAATATTCGCATCCAAAAGAATCTCTTCTTCATTCTCCAAGGTTTGAAACTTTCTTGAGAAAATCGGATATTCTTTCCCATCTTCATAACGGACGATGTACCAATATTGATTGAAAAAATAAGGCAAAGACTCATCATCCTTTTTGTAGCGGGATTTCATTTCCTCGTAAAGGTCATTCTGAAGGTCTTCCGTTTCCTTCATCACAAAATCTGTGTAGGCATTTTCTTCCTCCAGATATTTGATGACTTCGGGATTTTCTCTTTCATTCATCCAGAAATAAGGGTCGTTCCTTTGGTCGTTGTGAATTTCGAGAAGTTTTTCTATTTTTTTTGCTTTTGGAGCATTCATTCTACTTTTGATTTTTTTAACGCAAAGGCGCAATATTAAGTTAAAATATCAATGTTGAAAGTCGCCAACTTTCAGTGTATTTGATAGTTTGTTTTGTGACCTTGCGATATTTTTTCTAACTCAAATTTAAACAAAAAACCATCTTCTCAGAAAGAAGACGGTTTTGATTTATGTCAACAATAATTACTTATTGATGCTTTTGATATATTTTTCAATCGCCATTGTCATAGACGGCGTTTCTTTCGTTGGAGCCATCACGTTGACGGTCAATCCAGCTTCTTCTGCAGCCGCTTGGGTTGTGGTTCCGAAAACAGCGATCTTTGTGTCTTTCTGTTCAAACGTTGGGAAGTTGATCTTCAAAGATTTGATTCCTTGTGGGCTGAAGAAGACCAACATTTCGTAATCGTCGATATTAATATCTGTCAAATCACTCGCAACTGTTTTGTACATAATCGCTCTAGTCCAATCGATGTTTGAAGAGTCCAAAACCTTTGGAACTTCTGGCGTCAAGATATCAGATGATGGCAAAAGATACTTTTCGGATGGATGTTTTTTAAACAATGGCGCCAGGTCGGAAAAAGTCTTCTCGCCGAAGCTGATCTTTCTTTTTCTGTAAACGATGTGCTTCTGCAAATAGTTGGCAATCGCTTCGGACTGGCAGATGTAACGCATTGCATCCGGCACTGTGAATCTCATTTCCTCTGCTAATCGAAAATAATGATCGATCGCGTTTTTGCTTGTGAAAATAATGCCTGTGTACTGAGTAAGGTCGATTTTCTGCGTTCTCAGATCTTTCGCATCCACACCTTGAACGTGAATAAAAGGACGAAAATCAATTTTGATCTTCTCTTTCTTTGCGATCTCCAAATATGGCGAAGATTCGTTAGGTGCTGGTTGTGAAACTAAAATAGATTTGATTTTCATCTTAAAATGTGTGTGTTACATTTAATAAAATAAGAACTTCCAAAGTACCAATACGGGTACTATTTGAAGCGTGCAAATATACAAAAATTTATAATACCATTTTTCGGGTAAAATAGCTTGCTTATGAAAAATATAGATGAGGTTTTTCAATACGAACAAGGAAATTAGTACAATGATGATGACATAAAAATATTGTACCAGATCCAAAGGGTAGAAGTAGAGAGCAAATCCAGCGATGATGAGTCCGATAGTTTCCAGAAAATAGAACTTGCTGGATATCAGAGCTAAGCCTTTCAAGTTTTTCCCATCGCCAATGCTGTTATAAAATAAAAACGTGAGCACATTCTTGATAATGTCAAAAGAAATCACAGCTAAGAAGGCAAAACCAAACTTGTTGAGCTGAACGCCAAACAACTGAATGTCGGAAATGAACTTCGGAACGATAGGTACGAATTGAGACAACAGAACGGCGATCATCACGCTTCTCACAATGGAAATGATGATCCAAGACGGCGTCAAATTATTAGAATCCTCGATCTTCTGAGTCAAAAAATCCTTGATGTTTGCATCGCGGTTGAAAACAGATAGCACAATGATGTAGGCAAAAATACTCCCGAGAATACAATATACCACCCAATCGTTATGTTCTGCTATTCTTACCAAGCTTCAAATTTTTTGCAAAAATAAGAATTAGAAATTGTTATCGGTTTATTTGTAAGTTAAATAATTGAGATAATTTTTAAGCTTAGATTCTCCTTCTTTTCTAATATTATCCCTATTTTTAATTCAATAAGAAATTTCCAAAATCAAAATGAGTTTCAAAACCTTTGTCATCTTAATGTCTGTCGTCGGCATATTTTACATTCTTGGGAAAATTCTCATTTCGAATAATGCTTTAAAACAAGTCAACGCAACAGTCACCGAAGTTGCGAAAAGCGGAAACAGAGTTCCTTACTTTATGTTCAAGACCAAGGAATATCCCGGTGCTTTTTACAATTCAGGAAACGGGATGCTTTCGTATTTTAAAGATGACCAAGCGATCTTGAATACTTCCATCAATAAAAAACTGACTTTCTATATTAATGAAAACGAAACCTTAGAAAGTGGTGAGGACAAGTTTTACATTGCCTTAGAGTCCAAATCAAAATGGACGGATTTATTCTACTACAACATCAGATCCTTTACAAAGTTTTTCTTTGCCTTGTTCTGTCTTTTTATTTTGATAATCAACGCCATTGCGATCTATAGATATAAAATGAAGTTGTTTGAGATCACATTTATGGTTTATTTAGTCTTATTCTTTTTGGTGCTTGGATTTTAAGTGGGAAAATTACTTCACACTTTCCATAAAATTCACAGCTTCATCAAACCTTTTGCTCCACGGCAAAAAATACTGCAAGATCATCGGAACGTGTTTTTTATTGAGCAGAATTGGTTTGACATCTGGCTGGAAAGGTTTCAATGCTTTCAAAAAATTCTCATTTGCGATTTTTATGGAAGGATAAGTTTTCTTGCCTACATAAATCATAAAATGTGGCGTTTTTTCATTAATGAAATAGATGGACGACGCTTGTTTCCATTTTTCTGGGTCTTTGCTCCACGTGATATCGTAATTATCTTCAGCTGTGGGCGGATATTTTTCGAGATAATTTTTCATATCAATCCCAGCACCATCAATTAGGATAATCCCCGAAATCGTTTTCTCTGGAATTCCATATTTGGGATTCATCACCGCGGAAGTTGATAATTGCCCGCCTGCAGAATGGCCGGAGATGAAAATTCGTTCTGGATTTCCGTGATATTTTTGCGCATTGGCCTTTGTGAATAGGATTGTTGCTGCAATTTCTTTCGTCATTTCATCCACATCAGCATTCGGACTCAAAGTGTAATCTGGAATCACGACGACCATATTTTTACGGGCAAAGTTTCTCCCGAGAAGATTGTATTTGTTTTTATTTCCCGTGTTCCAATTTCCGCCGTAAACGAAAATGAGGACAGGAAGATTTTTGTCCTTGATGTTTTTCGGTGTGAAAATATTCAGTTTTACATTTTCTCCTTTATGGTTTTTGGTGTAGGAAATATCTTTGTAAATCTTCGTCGGTTTGCAACTGATAATCATTAAGGCAAATAAAAAGAGTGTGATGATAGATTTTTGCATTCGTTTATTATATAATGATATACGATGAATCCTAATTTTCAGATTGTATTGGATTTTCTAGATTCTATTAAAAAAAGTTAATTTCCACCACGTCAAATAAACATTAACGATTAAAGATTATCTTTGCGGATTATTTGCCGGATGAAGAAACTTGTCATTATTCCCACTTACAACGAAAAAGAAAACATCGAAAAAATCATTTCGGCTGTTTTTTCTATGGAACAGGATTTCCACGTTTTGGTGGTGGACGATTCTTCGCCCGACGGAACGGCTGAGATTGTAAAAGGTCTGAGGGAGAAGTTTCCCCTTCAATTGCATCTTACGGTTCGAAAGATCAAAGATGGACTTGGTAAAGCTTATATCCATGGCTTCCAATGGGCGATTCATAATGAATATGATTACATTTTCGAAATGGATGCTGATTTTTCCCATAATCCTAAAGATTTAATTAAGCTTTTTGAAGCCTGTAAAACGGCTGATATGGCTGTGGGTTCCAGATATTCTCAAGGCGTGAATGTGGTGAACTGGCCGATGGGAAGGGTTTTGTTGTCTTATTTTGCATCAAAATATGTGAGGTTTGTTCTCGGACTTCCAATTCACGATACAACGGCGGGATTTGTTTGTTTTAAAAAAGAAACCTTGATCGCCATTGGTCTAGATAAGATCAAACTGAAAGGTTACGGTTTCCAGGTTGAAATGAAATATCGCGTTTTCAAGAAAAATCTGAAGATTGTAGAAGTTCCAATTATTTTTACGGACCGAACAGAAGGCGTGAGCAAAATGAATGGCGGAATCATCCAGGAAGCGATTTTTGGTGTTTTGAATTTGAAATGGAAAAACCTGATCGGAAAATTGTAAATAATGAAGTATTTATTTTACATATCAATGATTTTCTGCGTTTTGTCTTGTACAGAGGCGATAGAAAAACCGAAAGATCTGTTGCCGGAAGACAAGATGTCCGAGATCATTGCAGATTTTGCCATCAATGAGCAGAATTATACGATCGGAAATAACATCAATTCTGAAAATGCAACCAGATTTATTCTAAAAAAATACCAAATCAAAGGCGAACTTTTCACTAATAGCTATGAATATTATATGACAAAGCCTGAAGTTATCAAGGAAATCCTGGACGACGCTCAGAAAATCATCTTAGCCAAAGACCCGAAAGCTGAGGCTTTCATCAATAAAAAATTAAAAGAGAATCCGGGAATACCGCCGCAAGCGCGATAATTTTGGAGATATATAGTTATGCAGAAATTTTTTGAAATCGAAAAAACTTCAGAATCCAAAGCAAGAGCTGGAGTTATCAATACCGACCACGGACAGATTCAAACCCCGATTTTTATGCCGGTGGGAACTGTGGCCTCTGTGAAAACCGTTCACCAGAGAGAACTGAAAGAAGACATCAAAGCGCAGATCATCTTAGGAAATACCTACCATTTGATGCTTCGTCCTACTATGGACATTATGGAAAAAGCGGGCGGACTTCACCAGTTTATGAATTGGGATCTTCCAATTTTGACAGATTCTGGTGGTTATCAGGTTTTTTCGTTAGCAAAAAGCAGAAAGATCACGGAAGAAGGTGTAAAGTTCAAATCACACATCGACGGTAGTTTGCATTTTATGTCGCCTGAAGTTTCGATGCAAATTCAAAGACAAATCGGTGCGGATATTTTTATGGCTTTTGATGAGTGTATTGCTTATCCAAGCGACTATAACGCTGTGAAAACTTCAATGGAGCTTACGCACCGTTGGTTGAAAAGATGCATCACTTGGACTGAGGAAAACAAAGAATTGTACGGTCACAAACAGAGATTGTTCCCAATTGTTCAGGGTTCTTGTTATTCTGATTTAAGGAAAATTTCGGCTGAGGTGATCTCTGAAGCTGGAGCCGAAGGTAACGCAATCGGTGGACTTTCCGTTGGTGAACCAGAACCGGAAATGTACAGGATCACAAATGAAGTGACGGACATTCTCCCGAAAGACAAACCAAGATATTTGATGGGTGTTGGAACACCTTGGAATATTCTGGAAAGCATCGGTTTCGGTGTGGATATGATGGATTGCGTAATGCCGACCAGAAATGCGAGAAACGCAATGCTCTTCACTTGGCAAGGTGTGATGAATATGAAAAACGAACGTTGGAAAGAGGATTTCTCTCCGCTGGATGAGTTTGGGACGAGTTTTGTGGACAGCGCTTATAGCAAGGCTTATGTGCGTCACCTTTTTGTTTCGAAGGAATATTTGGCAAAGCAGATTGCCTCGATCCATAACTTGGCGTTTTACCTAGATTTAGTGAAAGTTGCGAGAGAACATATCGTTGCAGGTGACTTCTACCAATGGAAAGATTCAATCATTCCACAGTTGAAGACAAGGCTTTAAAAGACTTAAGAAAAAAATAAAAAGACTCAAGAGAGAATCAATTATCAATCATCATTTATCAATTATAACTCGATGAAAATCATAGACCTTTACGTCATCAAAAAATATTTGGGAACCCTCATTTTTATGTTGGCGCTTTTGTCTATCATCATTATGGTTGTGGATGTGCAGGCAAAAACGCCAAGGATCGAGAGCAATGGATTTACGGTTGGTTATTTCTTGCTTAATTTCTATCCGTTTTGGATCCTGAATTTGATTCTGACCTTTATGTCGATTCTAGTTTTCATCACGGTGATCTTCTTCACTTCCAGAATGGCAAATAATACAGAGATTGTTGCCATCATCAGTAGTGGTGCGAGTTTCCATAGGTTTGCAAGACCGTATTTGATCACCTCGTTGTTGATATTCATAATGACTTTGGCGGTCAACCATTTCATTTTACCGTGGGCGAATATCCAGAAAAACATTCTCGAACCTTATACTTACAATGCGGTAAACAAGGAAAAGTTGTTAGGAAATATGAGCATTGCCTCCAATATTAGCCCCACCGATTTTATTTTTGTTAATAGTTACAACAAGAAAGAAAACCGAGGCTCTGGCTATATGTATCAGAAATTTGATAAGAACAAAAGACTGGTCTATCAAATCACTGCAATGGATATCCAGTGGGAAGCAAAGAAAAAACATTTTGTCATAAATAATTACATAGAGCGTACGGCAGGGAAAAAAGATACCGAAATTTTGGGACAGGGAACTACAAAAATTCAGGATTTTAAGTTGCCGCCTTCAGAATTGTTTCCGGATAAGTTAGTAGCTCAAAACAAAACTACGCCCGAATTGTTGACGATGATTGAAAGGGAAAAAATGAAAGGAAATAGCAACGTAACTTCCTTTTATAATGAGCTTTACCAAAGAACATCAATGCCGGTTTCTATTATTATTCTGACATTTTTAGGATTATCTTTATCATCTCAGAAAAAACGTGGCGGATTGGGGCTTAATCTCGCTTTGGGAATTGCTTTGGCGTTCCTATTCGTCTTCTCTTTTCAAGTTTTGAATGTCGTTTCCGAGAACAAAAGTTTGCCACCATTATTAGCAATGTGGCTTCCGAATATGATTTTTGCGCCTATTGCAGCTTATCTTTATATTAAGAGAGCAAATCAGTAAAGCATCTCAATCTCCTTGTGGAAGAACTTCTGCAAGCCTTCATTTTCCAGATCAATCCAAAGGAAACCATTTATGTCAGCATTTTTGATGATGCCATTTTGGCGCAAATCGTTTTTTTGAAATACCGAAATTTCATCTTTTCTGAAAAGTGAATCATTGTAATCCTTTAGGATTTGTTCCTCCGTCGTAATTTGTTCCATTTTCGAAACAATATTTTGATGAAACTGATTCGCGAAATCTCTTAGATCAAAACTTAAACCCGTGACAGACAATATGGAACCTGCTTTCGGAAGATTTGAAAAATCTGATTGAAGGACATTGATCCCGATCCCGATGATGTAATATTCTTCATTATCGATTTTCTTTTTTTCGATAAGGATCCCGCAGACCTTTTTACCGTTCAGGATAATGTCATTTGGCCACTTTATTTTTGCATCTGCGTTTGCCAGATTGGCAAGAAAATCCCGAATGATAATAGCGGTATAGTAATTGAGGAATGTATCGGAAATATTGACTTTAGAAGTTTTTATCGCAATAGAATATGCCAAATTTTGATTGGGAACGACCCTCCAAATATTTCCATATTGTCCGCGGCCTTTCGTTTGATTAAAAGTAAAAACAGCAGTTGATTCGTCTTCATTTATAACAGAGAGAATTTCGTCATTTGTAGAAAAACAATTTTCGAAGTGGTGTAAACGGGTCATTTATGAAAACTTTAAGAGATAATAAACATGAGAAAGGAAAGATAAATAGATAAAAATCAATAAATTTGCAAATTAGACAATTTTTTGAATGAGTAAAATTACAGAAAAACAATTATTAATCGACAAGATCGTAGATTCGATTCAAGATACAAAAGGTGAAGATATTTTGGTCTTCGATTTAACAGGAATAGAAAACGCAGCAGCAGAAACTTTTATCATCTGCAGTGGAAATTCCAATACACAAGTTTCGGCAATCGCCGGCAATATCCAAAAAAACGTAAGAAACGACCTCAATGACAGACCTTGGCACGTAGAAGGTACTGAGAACTCTATGTGGGTTTTGGTAGATTACGTTTCCGTGGTGGTGCACATTTTCCAAAAAGAGATCCGTGAATACTACGACATCGAAGAACTTTGGGGTGATGCAAAGATCACAAAAATAGAAAGTTAATAGATGCACTATAGCATCATCAATCTTTAAAAAATAAAAATGAATAACAAAGGATTCAACTGGTTTATACCCGTTATATTGGGACTCATTTTACTTATATTTCTTCCAGGACTTCTTGGAGATTCTATGGTAAAAAACATTGATGAAAAAGAATTTTATACACTTGTAGAAAAAGGGAAAGTTGGCGAAGTAATGGTCTACAGAGACAATTTCAAAGCCGATGTTTACCTTACAAAAACGGCTAAAGCTGAGCTTAAAAAGACAGATAAAGAAAGCGATCCTCTTTCTGTGATCAATATCAAACCAAGTCCTGATTATGTTTTGACTTATGGTGATCTTAGATATTTCCAGGAAAGATTTGAAAGCATCAATGCCAAACTGCCTACGCAGGCAAGAATGGAATTTGGTAAAAGCCAAAGTGGTTTCTCCGAGTTGTTGTTTACTTTAGCACTTTGGGGTGGACTTTTCGCTTTGTTGTACTTCTTCATTTTCAGAAAAATGGGCGGTGGCGCAGGCGGACCTGGCGGACAGATCTTCAGCATTGGAAAATCTAAAGCCAAATTGTTTGACGAGAAAGACAAGATGCAGATCACTTTCAAAGATGTTGCAGGATTGGAAGGTGCAAAAGAGGAAGTTCAGGAAGTTGTAGATTTCTTGAAGAATTCTGAAAAATATACGAAATTGGGAGGTAAAATTCCGAAAGGTGTTCTATTGGTAGGTCCTCCGGGAACTGGTAAAACCTTGTTGGCGAAAGCTGTTGCAGGTGAAGCTAAAGTTCCGTTCTTCTCACTTTCAGGTTCTGATTTTGTTGAAATGTTCGTGGGTGTAGGAGCTTCCAGAGTAAGAGATCTTTTTGCTCAGGCCAAAGCGAAATCGCCAGCCATTATTTTCATTGATGAGATCGATGCGATTGGTAGAGCGAGGGGCAAAGGTGGTTTCCAAGGTGGAAATGACGAGCGCGAAAATACATTGAACCAATTACTGACAGAAATGGACGGTTTTGGAACTGATGTCAACGTGATCGTGATGGCTGCTACAAACCGTGCCGATATTTTGGATAAAGCATTGATGAGAGCTGGCCGTTTTGACCGTTCGATCTATGTAGATCTTCCAGAATTGCACGAGAGACAGCAGATCTTTGATGTACATTTGGCTAAGATCAAAATGGATGACTCTATCGATAGAGAATTCTTGGCAAAACAAACACCTGGTTTCAGCGGTGCTGATATCGCCAATGTTTGTAACGAAGCCGCTTTGATCGCAGCAAGAAACTCTCACGAATCTGTAAACAAACAAGATTTCTTGGACGCAGTCGATAGAATTATCGGCGGTCTCGAGAAGAAAAATAAAGCCATCAAACCTTCCGAAAAAAGAAGAGTTGCCTTCCACGAAGCTGGTCACGCAACGATTTCTTGGTTGGTAGAGCACGCAGCGCCACTTCTAAAAGTAACAATCGTTCCTCGTGGACGTTCACTTGGAGCCGCTTGGTATCTTCCGGAAGAAAGACAATTGACCACAACGCAACAAATGTTGGACGAGATTTGTGCAACATTGGGCGGTAGAGCAGCAGAACAAGCTGTTTTCGGGAATATTTCTACTGGAGCCTTGTCCGATCTTGAAAGAGTGACGAAACAAGCGCAGGCGATGGTTACGATCTATGGTCTGAACGATAAAGTGGGAAACATTTCTTACTACGACAGTTCAGGTCAATCTGAATACAGTTTTGGAAAACCATATTCTGAGCAAACAGCGAAACTGATTGATGAAGAGATCTCAAAATTGGTCGAAACGCAGTACGCAAGAGCGGTCCATATCTTGACAGAAAATAGAGATAAACTGGATGCCTTGGCTCAGAAACTTTTGGAAAAAGAAGTGATCTTCCGCGAAGATCTTGAAGAAATTTTCGGAAAACGCGCTTGGGACCCAGAATTGACAGAAAAACCTGTATCAAGTTTAGATAATCCTGCTGATGCTGGAAATGTCTTAAATACAGACAGTTAAACTATTCAAAATTTAAATAATAACAAAAAATCCTAATCTATTTAGGATTTTTTGTTAAAATAAAGTTTTGGTTTTTAACCTATTATAATTATTTTTTTACATTTGTATTAATTAAAGCATAACTAAATTGAGTCTGTTCAAAAAACTCGTCAATAAGATAATGAATCAGCCCGAAGAGGAGCAGCCAGATGTGACCAAACTGGCGGACCAACTTCGCGATGCAGATCTTGATTATAAATTTGCGCAACTTTTTACGCATTCAGGGGGATTTTTTAATTATTGCGCAGATGAATCCGAAGCCTTACAAACGCTCAATCAGATCATTAAAATCGAGCAGGTAAAAGATGTTTTCTGTTGGGACCAGGATCTGAGAAATTTCTTGGACGTCATCAAGACACCTTACACGCCAGAGCTCACCGAGCAAAATGATGCTGCTTTCATCACTTGCGAATATCTGATTGCTTTCGACGGCAGAATTATGCTTTCTCACAACAATATCCTTCACTATCATTCTTCAAGATTGCCAAGCAAAATCATCATTATGGCAAACGTTTCTCAGATCGCAAACAATCTGAACGAGGCAATGATGAAGGTCAAACGTGCAGGAAATCTTAAAAATCTGACCTCTATCAGCGGAAGTCAGTCCAAATTAGATACACCTAATAAGGATAATACCAAACTTTTCTTACTTTTGCTGGAAGATTAAATTTCAGTTTTGGATAAAAATTTCATTCAGCGTACAATTTCCGGAGTCATTTATGTTCTCGTTATTGCTATTTGCACCACGCCGCTTGGCGAAAATCTCTTTAGCAGTTTTCTGCCACAAGTAAAACAGCAATATCTTTTTTACGGATTGATGACTTTCTTTTTGGTAGTTGGTCTTTACGAATGTATCAAAATAATGAAATTTGACAATAGCATCTACAAATGGGCAGTTTTCCCTGTCGCAGCAATTGTCTATTATAGATTTACGCAACGATTTTTTCATCACGATTTTCTTAATAGTTATAGTATAAATAATTACTTAAGTGAAATTCTTGCTTTAGGATTAATTGTAATCGCTGTCGTCACACTTTTCAAATATTCCAGAGAACTATACTTCGAAAACGGAAAACTGATTTTCACGGTCGTTTATGTGACTTTACCGTTTGCCTTCTCATTAGGCCTACCGAAATTTAGTACATTAGATGAGAGCAAAACTTTCACTTTAGAAATTTTTATGCTTTTCGTTTTGATTTGGAGCAGCGATACTTTCGCCTATCTGACAGGCAAATTCTTTGGAAAACACAAGATGGCACCGCGGATTTCGCCCAAGAAAACCTGGGAAGGATTTGCTGGTGGTGTGGTTCTGACCTTAATATTGGGATTCTTTGTAGAACAGTATTTTCCTGAACTCAAAGGAAACTGGATAATGGTTGGATTCCTGGTTTCTGTCTTCGCGCCGTTGGGAGATTTGGTAGAAAGTCAGTTAAAACGTAGTTTTGCAGTCAAAGACAGCGGAAATATCATTCCGGGTCACGGTGGCGTTTTGGACAGGCTGGATAGCTTTATCATCTGCGTGCCAGTTGTCTATCTTTATTTTATCTTAGAAAAACTAGTTTAGAATCAATTATATGAAACTACATAAAGAATCAAAAGGGACCTTGGTTGTTGCAATTTTGTTCATTGCATTCATTGGAGCCATATCCATTTATTATTTAGAATTATGGTCTTTGGTCATCTTAATTCCGCTTTTAGTGATGTTGGGATTGATATTTTGGTTTTTCCGGGTTCCAACGAGAGCCATTCTTGACCATACTGAAAACGTGGTTGCGCCAGTTGACGGGAAAGTCGTGATGATAAAAGAAGTAATCGAAGATGAATTCATCAAAGACAAATGCATTCAGGTTTCTATTTTTATGTCACCTTTGAATGTTCATATTTGCCGTTATCCGGTGAGTGGTGATGTGATTTATAAAAAATACCATCCGGGAAAATATTTGGTAGCCTGGCACGAGAAATCCTCTACTGAAAATGAAAGAACGACTGTTGCCGTGAAAAGTTTGACCAATCATCAGGTTGTTTTCCGTCAAATTGCAGGATATGTGGCGAGAAGAATTGTTTTCTATTGTAATGTTGAAGATAAAGCAAAAGCTGGTCACGAATTCGGATTCATCAAGTTCGGTTCCAGAATGGATGTTTTCCTTCCTCTGGACACCGAAATCCTTTGCAAAATCGGAGATAAGACAAAAGGTGGAATAGATGTCATCGCAAGAATGAGAGACTAATTTTTCATCCATATAAAATTCAAAAGAGGCTTAATTTATTAAGTCTCTTTTTTTGTTTAATCTTGAGAATTGACAGTTTGGTCGGAATTTCTGACCATTCGGACCATTATTTTTTTAATTAAGGTCTCATCAATATAATTTTGAGGCATAATTAAAAATCAAAACAATGAAAACATCAGTATTCTTCTCGTTCTTCCTCATCTTATTATCAATTTTTTCCAAAGCTCAAATGGATGACAAATTCTATCAGCCCAAGAAAGAAATGAAACCTCTGGAATTCAAAAACATCGAAAACATCAGTTTGCCAGTTGAAAGCGATACCATCACCGCGGTCGTTTTGAAGCCCGAATCAAAATTAATAAAAAAAACAATTGTCTTTTTTCACGGTGCTGCCGGCAATATTTCAACTTATCAATACATCACCAAAACATTGGTGGAGGACGGATTCCAGGTCGTAATGGTAGATGTGAGAGGTTACGGAAAGTCAACAGGAAAACCGACCCACTTGAATGTGGCAGAAGATGGTCAAAAAATGTTCGATTATCTCTTGGCCAGAAAAGATATTCGAAACACAAAAATCTATTTGTATGGCGCTTCTTTGGGTTCTCAGATTGCAACGCATTTGGCTAAGGAAAATCCAACAAAGATTTCAGGACTGATTGTTGATGGCGGAATGGCGTCTTTCACAGATATTGCCATCCACTTTGCGCCGCAATACAAGGAAATGATTGAGAAAGCTCTGATTTCACCTTACTCTGCAAAAGAAGATGTGAAAGCTTTGAGCAATGTTCCAAAACTATTCATCTACAGCAAAGGCGACTCAATAGTTCCGTTTGAGCAAGGACAACTGATTTATGCCAACGCTCCCGAACCAAAACAATTCCTCGAATTTACAGGAGAACACATCCAGGCAATGGTTGTGGACAAAAGTAGAATCGTAGCGGCCATCGAAAAATTATAATAAAAAAGGAAACCTCAATGGGTTTCCTTTTTCTTTTTAGCTGATTTTTTCTTCAGCTTTTTCGGCATTTTTGATTTGACGAATTGCTCTCTGTCCTTAATGAATTCTAGCATTTCCTTATTATAACTGAATTGCTTTGCATCATTTAAAAACTTCAAGCATTCACAAAACTTCCCCTCATCTCAGACAACAAAGCTCTGTAAAACCATAAAGTCGATTTGTCAATTCCTTTGATTCTTAAAGAATAGTTAATCAGTTTTTCGGCTTCCTGAAAATCTTCGTTGTCCAAAAGACATTTGATGTAGTATTTTGGCGTATTCAGATTGGTCAAGTCACATTGCATTGCTTCCTCGAAATAGAGTTTTGCTTTTTCATAGTCATCGAGCATTTCGCTGTAGATTCTTCCCATCAGACAAAGCGAATCTGCATCTTCAGGGTCGTAGGAAAGCGCATAATTCAACGCTTCCAGACAATCCGGCAAGCTGTATGGATAATTATCCAGTGCTTCGAAATAATATTTACTTTTAGTTAAGGTCATTTCTGTAGTTTTTTAATTCATTTTTCAGTTGATGTCTTTCTTTTTTAAAAGATTTCTCCTGATGATTCTTTTTAAAATCGGTTCCTGAGAATGTTCGGATAGGATTTCCCCGCTGAACATTCAAATGATTGTTCCAAGTTTCCTGCATTTGTTTTTCCAGTTGCTGGATGTGAAATTCCATCACTTTTTCTTTTAATCTGATGATTGAAATTTTCTTGTTTTCCAGTTGCGAACGGGAATCCTGCACGAAAACACTCTGTCCGGTTTTTAAATAGGTCGCCCGAACGGCAGTTTCCACTTTATTCACGTTTTGTCCGCCACTTCCCTGACTTCTTGCGGTCTGAAACTGAATTTCCTTTTCATTAAATTCAATTTTCTCCAAACCTTCCAGTTCAAAAATCCCGATAAACCAGTTGCTTCTTTTATGGAATTTTCTGAACGTGCTTTTCCCAATCCAAAGAATACTTCCGAGCCAGTTTTTCAGAAATTCATTTGCTTCTTTTCCTTTTAAAACTAAAGTTGCAGATTTCAACGTCAGGTTTTCATCGCCATTTTCACGGTGAATAATTTCGTAACCGATTTTATTTTGTTTTGCTTCCTCAAGAAAGACCTTCAGAACTTTGGCAACTACCCACTGACATTCCAAAGGTCCTCTTCCCGAGGTGATTTGTATTATTTTGTCCATTTTTTTTAGGAGCTTAATCCCGCTTGCAGTTTATACTGAGCTTGTCGAAGTGCTGTATCTTTTTTTGCCCTCGCTTTTTTCAAGCCCTTGCAAAAAAAAGGATGCCGCTGCAATCGGGGCTATTGTTTTTCTCCTTTGTATTACTATTGTTATAAATTATGTAATGATTTTTGAAAGAATTAAAATGCAGGTATTTGACATCAAATACCCAACATCCCGCATCCAACATTAATCATTATTTATCCATCCTCACAATTCGGGGTTGGAAAGTTCCGAGAATATCGACCAGTTCACTTTGTGCGTTCATCACTTCGTTGATGTCTTTGTACGCCATTGGTGCTTCTTCCGCATTTCCGCCCATCAAGGTGACATTTTTGTGTTTTAATTCTTTCTTGATGTCATTCTGAGTAAAACGGTTTCTGCATTCTCCTCTCGAAAAAGCCCGTCCCGCTCCGTGTGAAGCCGAGTTCAGTGAATGCGGATTTCCTTTTCCTCGGACGATGAAACCTTTTGCCGTCATCGAGCCGGGAATCATTCCCAACTCGTTTTCGTTGGCTGGAGTTGCGCCTTTTCTGTGAACAATCACCTCTTTTCCATTGTGAATTTCTTTCCATGCGAAGTTGTGATGGTTTTCGATTCTGGCTTTCACTCTTCCGCCGACCGCTTTCACCAGTCTTCTGTGAATATCGTCGTGGCAGGCCGAAGCATAATCTCCTGCAAGATTCATCGCCGTCCAGTATTCTAATCCGAGATGCGTGTTCAAATCCAGCCAGGCGAAGTTTTGCGCTTCTTTTGGCAACGGACATTGTTCGGTCGCCACTCTCGAATAATACTGAGCGATTTCTGCTCCCAATCCACGCGAACCGCTGTGTGAAAGTATTCCGAGGTATTTTCCTTTCGGAAGATTGATTTTTTCATCTTCTTCCGTAATTTCCACTTCACCGAATTCCACGAAGTGATTTCCTCCGCCGGAACTTCCCATTTGTTTGATGGCTTTTCCTTTTAATCGTCTCAAAATCGGAATTAAACCGAACGTGTCTCTGTCGAAAATCTCGTGGTCGACGTGAGATTTGTGCGTTTCATACATTCCGAATTTAGTGTGTTCGCCAAGCGCTTTTTCATATTTGTCTTTCGCGCCGTCGAGATATGAAATTGGCGTATCCAAAATACTGAGCGACATTCTGCAACCGATATCCATTCCGACTCCGTAAGGGATTACCGCATTTTCTACCGCAAGAACGCCACCTATTGGAAGTCCGTAACCGCTGTGTGCATCGGGCATCAAAGCGCCTTGTGTTGCAATTGGCAGTTTCAGTGCGGTGTAGAGTTGGTTTTTTGCTTCATCTGAAATATCATTTCCGAAAATTTGGAAAGACGCCCTGCTGGTGTTGAGCATTCTTTTCTCAGTTTTCTTTGATGAAAGCAGAGCTTCTGCAATTTGTCCGAAGGTTAAATCTTTCTCGAAGTTCTCCGGATTTTGCTGGATTTCCTTTAAAAGAGATTTCACATAATGAATATTTTTGGTTGCAAAATTTCTCTTCATCACTTCCAAAGCGATGTTGACGCTCTGGTTGTTTGGATAGCCTAATTTTAATATATCTTTTCCTTTTAATTTTAAATTTCCCATTTTTTTATAATTGATGAATGATGAGAATGATTGATTTTCTCGCATCTGGTTTGCCAACTAAAATTTTAATTGGTTTAAGGCAGGAGTTTGTCCTAGCCCCGATTGCAGCGGCATCCTTTTTTTTGCCTGGGCTTGAAAAAAGCGCTGGCAAAAAAAGATATAGCGGAAAGCGGGATTAAGCTCCTAAAAAAAAGATTTCGGGGAAACGTTTTAAGTTTGAAATATTGCGCAATAAAAAACCCGAAATCTTACGACTCCGGGTTTTGATATTTCATTATACTGTTGTTCTAAGAATGTACCAAACCACGAAGCCTCGCCTTTGCAAAAGGCAATCCTACTGATGTATGTAAGTTGTATTTGAACATTGCTTCGTTGTTATTTTTGTTGGTTGAACTTGATTTTCAGGTGCAAAGATATTATTTTTTTTGAATTTGCAAATTTTATTTTTGAAATGGTAAAAATCTTAGCTGATTAGAGCTTCGTATTTTTTGCGATTATCAATCAAAATCCAAAGGTTGATGGTTGCGAAAACCAAGGCGATTGGAATGCCTTCCGGAGCTTTTGTAAAGTTGTGAAGAACGATTCCGACCATAATTGGTAAGATGACAATGGCGCCCAACGCTCTCGTTTTTGGAAAGATGAATAAAGCACCACCGATGATTTCCACGGCACCGACCAACGGCATCAGCCAGCTCAGTTCTGCAAAGGCGGCGAATGATTTTTTCATAGACTCTGTTAGTTCCGGCATTGGCATATAGTGGAAGAACTTGTCTAGTCCGGCGTTGATGAACATTAAACCGAAAAGGAGGCAGAGGATAAATTTGACGTATTTCATAGTTTGTAAATTTTATAGTTATTTTTTTATTTCTACAGTTTCACTTTCTTGAATCGGTTCTCTTCCTCCACCAAATTGAGTTGCAAAAAGGAAAGCCAAAACGGCGAAGCAGACCAACAGAGCAGCAATGACGATGAAAATCTTTTTGCGGAATGTTAGATTGGGAATGTATGACACCGAAAATATCAAGATGACCAATAAAATTACAAATAGTGCGGTAATTCCCATATGATGTTTTAATATTCTGGTGTAAATGAATTTGTAAATGCGAAATTAATAAAAATTTGAATTGAATATTAAAATAAAATCCGTCCGAGAAATTTCCCGAACGGATGAATATTTAGAATTTAAATCTTAAGTTTTTTACTTCAAAGCAATCTCGACAACCTCGCTCATATTGGTTACATAATTGACTTTCAAATGCTTCAGGTAATCTTTTTTGATTTCCTCCACATCTTTTCTGTTCGCTTCACAAAGAATCACTTCTTTGATTCCGGCTCTGGTTGCAGCAAGTAATTTTTCTTTGATTCCACCAACTGGAAGTACTTTTCCACGAAGTGTAATTTCGCCAGTCATTGCAAGATGAGGTTTCACTTTGATGTTCTTATAACTTGAAACCATTGATGTTAGCATCGCAATTCCGGCAGATGGTCCATCTTTCGGTGTTGCGCCTTCTGGCACGTGAACGTGGATGTTTTTCTTTTCGATATCTTCTTCAGAAATGCCTAATTCCTCGTAATGTGCTTTGATGAATTCTAGAGCGATGGTCGCGGATTCCTTCATCACATTTCCAAGGTTTCCAGTCATTGTCAAAGCACCTTTTCCTTTGGATAAAATACTTTCAATGAAGAGAATGTCACCACCAACACTTGTCCACGCCAAACCTGTTACCACGCCGGGAACATCAGTGATTTCCGCCAAAGTTTTCGGTCTTGGAACACCAAGAATTTCATCGACTTTATCAACAGAGATTTTCGGGTCAAATTCTTTTTCCATTGCGATTTGAAGTGCTACCCAACGGGCGATTCCTGCAATTTTTTTCTCCAAAGTTCTCACGCCACTTTCAGAAGTATGTGCATCGATAATATGTTTCAATTCTGTGTTTCCGAGCTTCAGATATTTGGCATCCAAACCATTTTCACGCAATTGTTTTTTGATCAAATGTCGTTTGGCAATCTCCACTTTTTCTTCCAAAGTATAGCCCGCAATGCTGATGATTTCCATTCTGTCCAAAAGCGGACGTTGAACGGTTGAAAGTGAATTGGCAGTTGCGATGAACATTACTTTTGAAAGGTCATAACCCAATTCTAGGAAATTATCATAGAAATTATTATTTTGTTCAGGGTCAAGCACTTCCAGCAAAGCTGAACTTGGGTCGCCGTGCGCACCTTGTCCGAGTTTGTCAATCTCATCCAGAACAATAACTGGATTTGATGTTCCGGATTTTTTGATGGATTGAAGGATTCTTCCTGCCATCGCACCAATGTAGGTTTTTCTGTGTCCGCGGATCTCACTTTCGTCGTGCAATCCACCCAGGGAAACACGCACATATTTTCTTCCTAAAGCATCGGCAACAGATTTACCTAATGACGTTTTTCCAACGCCTGGAGGACCAACCAAACAAAGGATTGGCGACTTCATATCGTTCTTGAGTTTCAGAACCGCAATGTGTTCCAAGATTCTTTTCTTGATATCTTCCAGTCCAAAATGTTCTTTGTCCAAAAGTTTCTCCGCTTTGTTCAAATCGAAGGCATCTTTGGAATAATGTTCCCAAGGCAAATCGGTGAAAAAGTCCAGATAATTACGCTGAACATTGTAATCTGGCGAGCTGGAATGTTGTCTGGAAAGTCGTTGTAATTCTTTCTCGAAGTGTTTTTCTACATCGTCACTCCATTTCAGTTTTGAAGCTTTTTTACGGAATTCGTCTGCATCAGATTCTGCGCCGCCACCCAATTCGTCTTGGATGGTGCGGATCTGCTGATTGAGGAAGTACTCGCGCTGTTGCTTGTCCAGATCCTTGCTGGTTTTTTGATGGATCTGGTTTTTGAGTTCGAGATGACGGAAATCATCGTGCATCATTTCGTAAAGATTTTTTGCACGGCCGATCAAAGTTTTTTCGTCTAATAAACTCTGTTTTTTGTCAGACGCAAAATTTCCGTTGGCTGAAACGAAATTCAAAAGGTCTTCTTGCCCATCAATATTTTTGATAGCAAACTGTGCTGCATTTGGAATATTCGGGTCGATGTTGATGATCTTTTCTGCAAGGTCTTTGATGTTGTCCACCAATGCAGAAAATTCCTCTTTATCTTTGGGTTGTGTATCTTTTTGTTTGGTAATTTCTGCAAGAAAGTAAGGCTCGGTAGAAACAAATTTTTTCACTTTGAATCTCTGAACGCCACGAGTGATCGCAGTAATATTACCTTCGGGAAGTGTGATGATTTTAAGGATTTTTGCCAAAGTTCCTACGAGATAGAGGTCTTTTTCCGAAGGATTTTCTTCGTTAGGATTTTTTTGGCTGATGATTCCCACGAGTTTGTTTTCTCTTTGGGCATCTTCCAAGAGTTTTTTGGATTTTTCCCTTCCAGCCGTAATTGGCGTAATGACTTTTGGGAACATTACCATATTTCTCACGGGGAGAATTGGGAAAACAGTTTGGGTCTTGTCGGCATCTTGATTGCCGAGCTCGTCCAGATTGATCTCTTCTGCCACGATTCCGAAACCTTCGTCTAGGATTTCCTCAAAACTGATATTTTCAAATTCTGTCATAGTATATTGAATGACATATTGTCATTAATCTTAATTAATATAAAAATCGTTTCTCCAATTTAATGGAAAAACAATACTGTTACGAATGAATCTATAATTTCGCAAGAGATATGCCAATAGGAAAAGCAATACAATTTGGCAGATATAAAAAAAAAACCTCCCGAAATTAATCGAAAGGTTTATTTTTTTAGTTCTCGCTGATTTGGCAAATAGAGCAGATTTTTTTTAATTTAAATCTGCAAAATTGGCTTGCTCTGCGAGAATATATTTTTTTATTTTACACCAACATTCTCTGCGCTTTTTTAACACCTTCCACTAGAATATCAATTTCTTCCAAAGTATTGTAAACTGCAAAACTTGCACGAACAGTTCCGGCGATGTTGAAGAAATCCATAATCGGTTGTGTACAATGGTGTCCGGTTCTCACTGCAATTCCAAGTTTGTCTAGAATCATTCCAGTGTCAGAAGCGATTCCTGCGCCTTCCAGATTGAAGGAAACTACGCCGGTTCTATTGGCTTTTTCGCCATAGATTTTGATGCCTTCCAATTCCAGAAGTTTTTTCTGCGCATAATTCAGAAGGTCATTTTCGTGGTTTTGAAGATTTTCGCGACCGATATTTTCAATGAAATCAACCGCTTCTCCAAGCGCAATATTTCCGCCAACATTAGGTGTTCCAGCCTCGAATTTGAAAGGTAAACCGGCGTAAGTTGTTTTCTCAAAGCTACAAACCGCAATCATTTCGCCACCGCCGTGGAAAGGGTGAAGGTTTTCGAGAACTGATTCTTTGCCGTAAAGGATTCCTGTTCCCATTGGTGCGTACATTTTGTGTCCCGAGAAGACGAAGAAATCACAATCCAGTTTCTGAACATCGATTTTGAAATGTGGTGCAGATTGAGCGCCGTCAATCAAAACGTAAGCATTGGAAAGTCTTCTTGTTTTTTCAATGATTTCTTCGATAGGATTTACAATTCCTAGAGCGTTAGAAACTTGATTTACAGAGACTATTTTTGTTTTTTCATTCAGCCATTCTTCCAAAACATTGATTTGGAGGATTCCGTTTTCGTCCATTGGGATGACGCGAAGTTTTGCACCGGTTCTTTCGCAAAGCATCTGCCACGGAACGATGTTGGAATGGTGTTCCAAATAAGAAATGATGATTTCGTCGTTTGGTTTGATTTGGTTGGTCAAAGCGTATGCCACGAGATTGATTCCTTCCGTCGTTCCTTTGGTGAAAATCACTTCGTAGTCGTGTTTTGCATTGATGAAACGTTGGATTTTCTGTCTGGAAAGTTCCATTTCTTCCGTTGCTAATTGACTCAACGTGTGGATGCCACGGTGAACATTGGCGTTGATGGTTTCATAATATTGTTCCCAGGTTTTGATAACTGAAATTGGTTTTTGGGAAGTTGCGGCGTTGTCCAGATAAACTAATGGTTTGCCGTTGATTTCTTGGTTCAGGATTGGGAATTTGGCTCTTATGTTGTTGATATCAAACATTTAGATGTAGATATTAGATGTTAGAAATTAGATGTTAGATTGAAAATCCAATGTTTAAAACGTTGAATCTGCAGCCCGGCCTGAGTGGAAATCCTTTTTTGTGGCTGGAAAAGCTTTGGCAAAAAGATTGGGAACGGAGGACGGATAAAGCTGCCCAAATAATAATTAATTATTTAGAATGCGTCAAAGTTACGGCAAATTTTATTATATTTTTCGATGTTAAATATTTATAAAATAAGTCTAATTCTTGCTTCTTGGAATAATAATTGACTATTTTTGAACAATTCATTTATTAACAAATAAATACCAAACTATGTCATTCGAATTACCAAAACTTAGTTATGCGTACGATGCGTTGGAGCCAACCATCGATGCAAAAACAATGGAAATCCACCACTCAAAACACCACCAGGCGTATGTGGACAATCTTAATAACGCAATCGCGGGGACAGAACTTGAAGGGAAATCTCTTGAAGAAATCCAAAAAACAGGAACTGACAAACCTGCAGTAAGAAATAACGGCGGTGGACACTACAACCACTCACTTTTCTGGGAACTTTTGACGCCAGGCGGTAGCAAAGGGCCAGTTGGAAATGTGAAAGCTGAAATCGAGAAAATCGGTGGTTTTGATAAATTCAAAGAAGATTTTTCTAATGCGGCGAAAACTAGATTCGGTTCTGGTTGGGCTTGGTTGGTGAAAAATTCTGATGGTTCTGTAGCGGTAACTTCTACGCCAAATCAGGACAATCCACTAATGCCGGTTGCTGACAAACAAGGAACGCCAATTCTTGGATTGGATGTTTGGGAGCACGCTTATTACCTTAATTATCAAAACAGAAGACCAGACTATGTGACTGCGTTTTTTGATGTGATCAATTGGGATAAAGTAGAGGAACTTTACAATAAATAATTTTTCATAGAATTATATTGAGAAACCCATCAGAAATTATCTGATGGGTTTTTTTATGGATTTGTGGTTGGTGTCGGTTGTTCTGTTTTGGGCTCTTTCGCTTTTTCAGCTTCTAATTTGGCTTTTTCCTTGTCCAATTTTTCCTGCTCGGCTTTTGCGATTTTGGCTAAACTGTCTTGTTTTTTTTTGATGGCGACAGCATTTATTTTTGCCATCACAGCTTCGGAAGTTGCGCCGGGACCGAAGGAATCTATCGCTATTGTATCATAGGTGATTTTTGGTGAGGCATCCAGATTGTCGGAATTGTTCAGAACGGGTGTTTCTTTGGAACAGCTTACAAGCAAAATTGCTGTTGGAAGTAATATTCTTTTCATAATGTTCATTTGGTTTTATTCTACTAAAAACTCTGCAATCACAGGAAAATGATCTGATATTTTCACGCTTCTGTCAACTTTGTAACTGATTGGCATTATTGACTTTGAAGCAAAAATATGATCGATTTTGATTGGAAATTTGAAATCGTGGAAACTGGTCCCGCTTCCTTTGCCGACTTTCAGAAAAGTGTCTTCCAGATTTTCGGATAAGGTGTAATGCTCATAAGAATTTGGAACCGAGTTGAAATCGCCTGCCAAAATAATCGGATAAGGCGAACTGTCCAAAAATCCTTTGATAGGCGCAATTTGACTTTGGTGTTTTCGGAAAGTGGGAACGAGTTTATGGATGATGTTCTTAGCTTTTTCCTCGTTCACATTCATATCCTTCGTAGGTTTCACCATACTTTTGTCAAGATAGAAAGGTTCCATATAAACATTGACAAAACGGATGGTTTTTCCATTAACCTTGATGTCTGCATAAATACAACGCCCGTTTTTCGCATCGGTTTCCACGATTCCACTTTCTACAATTGGGAATCTGGATTGGATTTTCACCACCGGAAAATTTCGTTCGAAATATTCAAAACCTTTGAGATTTTCAGCGCTTTTATATTCCTGCGTCAGAACAACATCGGCCTTTTGGGCATTAAGAAAACTGTAAATATTTTCGTCGCCAAATTTCCCGGATTTTCCATTGAGAGAAATGATTTTCAGATTGGGCGTTTCTTTTTTCGTAGGCGTATAATTGATCCATCTTCTTGTCGGGATGATGAAAAATAAAGACAAAATAAGAAAAACGGCCGCTCGTTTTTTCCAGCTTGCAATCCAGAATATCAACAATAAAATATTAATGATGATCAAGATTGGAAATCCCAACGACAAGAGATTCAGCATCCCGAAAACACTTGGCGGAATGTAAGCGTTCATTATCGTTCCAAATAAAAGAACAATAACAAGGAGGTGAAAAATCGTCAAAAGAAGTCTAATGATTCCCATCTATTGTATTCTGTCTCGATTTTTCTTCCAGTTAGCTACAAATAGATAACCAATCAATGCGCCTCCAAGATGTGCAAAATGTGCAATATTATCACCACTGAATTGTCTTAATCCCAAAAATATCGAAACAGCTATGATGATTGGTGTCAGATATTTTGCCTTGATAGGAAATGGGATGAACATAAACATCAGTTTTGCATCCGGAAACAATGTGGAAAATGCAGCAATGATTCCGAAAATTGCACCCGATGCGCCGACCATTGGGGTTTTTAAAATAGCAAAAAGTTCTCTAGCAGAACTGTCAATACCTTCTTTATCAGAAAACTGTGGGTAATATTGTATTTGAGTAGTGTCCACGGTCTTATAGATTTCGTGAATATCAAATCCTTGAGATGTAAGATAATTTGTAAGTTGACTTACCTCATAATAATTCCATAAATTGAATAGAAGGAAACCGCCTAAACCTGCAGCGAAGTATAAAATAATGAATTTCTTCTGTCCTAAAACCTGTTCCAAAACTGGCCCAAAACTATAAAGCGTAAACATATTGAAAACAATATGCATAATGCCACCGTGCATAAACATATGCGTGATGATTTGCCAAGAATTGAAATTCGGAGACAGGGGGAAATATCCTGCCAGCAAAGGACTTAAATCAATATTAGCGTATCGAAGTAGAAAAGTTGCCACGAAAAAAATCACATTCAGAATGATGATATTTCGCGTCACTGGTGTTATTTGAGGAAACATAATTTAAAATTTGTTTTTAAAATCGTCAAATGGAACTTCCATCCAACATTTTTTACCATTCACGGTATATTGTGGGAAACCAAGATCGATGAAATCTTTTACCAATTGCTCGACCTCAGTCTTATAAATAAAATCAAATTTGGATTTTGTTTTAAGCTTAATCCATTGATATTCAAAATATTTGGAGAACTCATCTTCGGTTCGGTATTCCAAAACTTCGAAAATCTTTTCCAGGAATTTGATGACCTGAGATTCCTTCAAAGCTTCCGGAACTGTTTCAATTCTTAGGACATTTTCTTGAGCCAAGGTCATTTCGAAACCAAAATCCGGCAGATATTTTTTGATGGATTTGTATTTATTTTTCTCGATCTCATTCAAATGATATTCTAAAGAAAACAACAGACTTTGACCTGCTTTTTTCGTTGGCAGATTTTCCTGATGCGAAGACATAATCACGCGGTGCATTCTCCCAAGATCCAACATATACGTCAATCCATCTTTATTAAGAAGCCAATAACCGTTTGGCAATCGGAAAAGGTCTTCGTCCAGATCGTCATCTTCGAAAAGATTGATTTTTGATGGTGCAGCTTCTGTAGCTTGGTAAAGTTCGGCCAGATTGATCCGCTCTTCATCCGTTGTTTTTTCCACAGAAAATGGATTGAAATCTCGGTCAACATTAATCGCAGATGGCGATGGTGCGCTGTAAGTACTTTTGCTTGGTGCGAAAAAAGCTTCCATTTTCGGGTCTCTTTCAAAGTCCAAACTTGGCGCAACATTGTAAATTCCCAAAGAACGTTTGATGGTGGATCTTACCAAAGCGAAGATCAACGCTTCGTCTTCAAACTTGACTTCTGTTTTTTGAGGATGAATATTAACATCGATTTTCTCCGGATCCATTTCCAGATAAAGAAAAAATGACGGAATGTAACCAGGCTGCAAAAGTCCTTCAAATGCTTCCTGAACGGCTTTGCTGAGATAAGCGCTTCGGAAAAATCTGCCATTCACAAAGAAGAATTGTTCGCCTCGTGTTTTTTTAGCGCCTTCCGGTTTCGCCACATAGCCGTGCAAATGAACCCAGCCAAGATCTTCCTTGATCGGAATCAAAAGTGGTTGCAACTTTCGCCCGAAAACATCCACGATCCTTTGCATTTGACCGCCTTTTCTCAGTTTGAAAACCGGCTCGTCATTATGAAACATTTCAAACTCGATACTTTCGTGAGCCAAAGCAACCCGCTGAAATTCATCAATGATGTGACGAAATTCTACATTGTCATTCTTAAGGAATTTCCTTCTTGCAGGAACATTGTAAAATAAATTTTTCACCGAAAAGTTAGAACCTTCAACGGTTTGAATCGGATCTTGAAATTGGAAAAGTCCACCTTCGATATAGATATTCGTCCCAACAGGTGAATCTTTTTGTTTCGTTTTAAGCTCCACTTGCGCAACAGCGGCGATGGATGCCAAAGCCTCTCCACGAAAACCCTTGGTCGCGATCTTGAAAATATCTTCAGTTGAGCGGATTTTTGAAGTGGCGTGGCGCTCAAAAGCTAATCGCGCATCAGTCTCAGACATTCCAATACCGTTGTCCACCACCTGAAGCAGATTTTTCCCAGCGTCACGAATGATAAGTTGGATTTTATTCGAACCTGCATCCACAGAATTCTCCAAAAGTTCCTTCACAATGGAGGCTGGCCTCTGTACCACTTCCCCAGCAGCAATCTGATTGGCAACGTGATCCGGTAAAAGCTGAATGATATCTGACATTTCTACGATTGAACTTGTAAAAATAAGGATAACAATCGAGTGGTAAAAGTTAAATATTTATAAAGAACTTGGGAAAATAATGATAATTTTGACTTTCAGATAATTAATCACATCGATGCAAAGAGATCTCTATATTGATTTTGCCAAAGGACTGGCGACCATTTCCATTATTTTTATTCACACGGCTTTCTGGAGCGGGCAGTTTTACATTCCGACCGAGGTCCGGGTTTTTTCTTTGGTTTTTGATGTTGCCTTGTTTTATGCGCTGAGTGGAATCACTTCCGGGAATAATATTGAGAAAACATTGTACAGATTATTGAAGTTGCAGATCACGTATATGATCTTCGTGACATTTCTCTTTTTCCTCGACTACTTTTTCAAGGTTTTTGGATTGAATTTTTTCTCGTTTGAGTGGTTGAAGGATTTCTACTCAACATTCGGAACTAAGTATGTTCCAAGCAGTATTTCATCAGAACCGCAATGGCAGGTTTTGGGAAATTGGTATTTGCACGAGTATTCCAATTGTGATACTTTTCCTGTGGTGATGGGAAGTTTTTGGTATTTGAAAGTCTATTATATTCTGACGGTTTTGGGCGTATTGATTTTAAAATTCTTCCCGAAACACATCAATTGGTTTATTGGACTTTGCGTCGTTTTAACATTGATATTCAATATTTTTCCACATTATTACCCTAATGGACAAGGCGGTTATGTGGCTTTTTATATGGCGGTTTTTCTGATTGGAAATAGAATGAAAGGCAAGAAGATCTCAACCAAAATTATTCCCGTTTTGTACGGATTGGTCGCAATTGCTTTGGCTTGGATGTTCTGGAATTATGGAAGCGATATTTTCTATAAGATCAATAAACAAAAGTTCCCGCCGAAAATTCCTTACATCATTTGGACCTTATTCTCATTGGTAACACTTTTCGTATTCTACAACCGATTGAAGATCACGAAACCAAATTTCGTAACCAATGTCGGACAAAATGCGATCTTTTTCTATTTCGCCCAAGGGATGAGTTCCTCGTTGATTTATTTTCTTGTCGTTCCTATGAAAGATTCGATGAGTTGGTGGCTGTTGGTTTTGATCATTTATCCGCTCAATATTTTATTGGCATTCCTGATTTCGATTGGTTTGAAAAAAGTGGATGATTTCGGTTGGAAAGTTCTAGAATTTTTAAGAGCTAAAACAGCTTCAAAGAATCCATAAAAAAAGCGCTCCTAAAAGCGCTTTGTAATATTTTTAATCATTTCTTTTCCTTCCGCTCATCGCCACAATTGCGACGATCACGATAAGAACGACGCCACCAATGATCCAGTATGTTGGATTGGTTTGCCATTCTTCTGTGGAAGTTGTGGTGACATTAGTTGTCTTAACGACTGCTGAATCTTGTGCAAAAGATAATGCAGAAGAAAATACCGCCAAAAAGCTAAAAAGAAATAATCTAGCACGATTGGTAATAGTTGAATTTTTCATAATTTTATTATTTAATTGTTGAAGGATTTTCAATATCTGTGCCAAATATTAATATGATTCATTATAGGAGTGTTTCTCTTTGATTGATTTCAGAAATTAATATTAGTCGATAAAATATTTAATAAAAAGCAATCAAATCCTTATTTTTACAAAAAATATAAAATGTTCCGTCTAAAACTTCTTACAGACCCACGTTGGGCAAACATTGCCGAAGATAACTTGGAAGAAATCCTAACCGATCACGCTTGGTGTGAGCAAAAAGCAGCAACCAATGCCATTGGCCTGATCACAATGGTTCCAGAGCACACAGAAATGGTGACCGAACTTTTGGCCATTGCGCAGGAAGAGTTGGACCACTTCAACCAAGTTCACGAGATCATCAAAAAAAGAGGTGGTGTTTTGGGAAGAACACGCAAAGACGATTATGTGAATGACCTAATTAAATTCCTAGTAAAAGGTGGACATCGCGACGAGCAGATTATCGACAAAATGCTTTTCGCAGCAATGATCGAAGCCAGAAGCTGTGAACGTTTCAAAGTATTGACAGAAAATATCAAGGACGAGGAACTGAAGCAATTCTACCACGACCTGATGGTTTCCGAAGCCAATCATTATACAACTTTCATCGGTTTCGCAAGACAATTAGGCAATCCGGAAAAAGTGAACAAACGTTGGGAAGAATGGCTGGAATATGAGGCCAACATTATGAAATCCTACGGAAACAAAGAAAACATCCACGGCTAAAATCTAAAATGGACAGAAATCTCAACGATTATCTACGCTTATTTATACGATCCTTCATTCAGGGATTGATTATCATTGGACCTTTAGCCATCACGGTTTGGGTCATTTGGAGCGTGGTTTTTAGTATTGATAATTTGATACCTTCTGTTTCGCAAAGATTTCCAGGATTGATGTTCTTCATTGTCATTTTCGGAACTGCATTCATTGGTTTTTTTGGCAATAAATTCATCATAGGAAGATTGATCGTCGACGGTGTAGATTATGTTTTGGAACATATTCCAGGGATCAAATTTATTTATACTTCGCTGAAAGACGTTCTAGGATCTTTTGTTGGAGACAAGAAAAAATTCAACGTCCCGGTTTGGGTCAAGACCAATGAAACGCCGGAAATCTGGCGAATCGGATTTTTGACACAGACTGATATGTCTGTTGTAGATCTCGAGCATATGATCGCCGTGTATTTGCCACATTCCTACGCCGTTTCTGGCTGGGTGATCATCACCAAATTCAATAATGTAAAGGAAGTGACGGGAATGAGCGCCGCCGAAGCAATGAAATTTGCTGTGAGTGGAGGCGTCGCCGGATTTCACTCAGACGACAACGTTTTCAAAGCACCGGAGTAGTTTTCATAAATGATAATTGATAGATGATAAATGATTTCTTGCGAGTCATTATTTTTCATTCTAAATAACGGTCTATTCCATTGGTCTTACAATGCGAATTATTTTTTATCAATTATCAATATAAAAGATCATTTATCAATTATCAATCATCATTTATATTTATCATGAAATTACCTTACGCAGAGCCATTTAGAATCAAAATGGTCGAAGAAATATACCAATCCACACAAGAACAACGCGAAGAATGGCTGAAAAAAGCCGATTACAATTTGTTCAATCTTAGAAGTTCCCACGTTTTCATCGATCTGTTGACAGACAGTGGAACTGGCGCGATGAGCGACAAACAATGGGGCGCACTGATGATCGGCGACGAAAGTTATGCTGGCTCACGTTCATTCGAAGCGTTGCAAAGTACTGTTGAAAGAATTACTGGTTTTCCATACTTATTACCAACACACCAAGGACGAGCAGCGGAAAATGTGCTGTTTTCGGTAATGGTGAAAGAAGGCGACATTTGTCCCGGAAATTCACACTTCGACACCACAAAAGGACACATCGAATTCCGAAAAGCGCACGCCATCGATTGTACAATTGATGAAGCTTTTGATATTAATGACCTTCACCCTTTCAAAGGGAATATCGATCTTGAGAAATTGGAAGCGGTTTACAAATCACATCCGAAAGAGCAGATTCCATTTTGTTTAATTACAATTACTTGCAACTCTTCTGGTGGACAGCCGGTTTCTCTTGAAAACATCAAAGCTGTGAAAGCATTGTCAGACCAATACGGAATTCCGGTTTTATTTGATTCGGCGAGGTTTGCAGAGAATGCTTATTTCATCAAGAAAAGAGAAAAAGGACAGGAAGACAGAACCATCAAAGAAATCTGTAAAGAGATTTTCTCCTATGGCAATGGAATGACGATGAGCTCCAAGAAAGATGGTCTGGTCAACATCGGCGGCTTTATCGCTTTGAAAAATAGAGAGATCTTTGAACAAGCATCTAACTTCACCATTATTTACGAAGGTTTTATCACTTACGGTGGAATGGCTGGAAGAGATATGTCGGCGTTGGCAACAGGATTAGACGAAGCGACAGAATTTCCTTATCTGGAAAGCAGAATTTCGCAAGTGGAATATCTTGGAAACAAATTAATGGAAGCAGGAATCCCGGTTCAAAAACCAATTGGTGGACACGCTGTTTTCATAGATGCGCTCAACTTTTTGCCGAATATCAAAAGAGAAGAATTTCCCGCACAAACTTTAGCCATCGAGCTTTACAAAGAAGCCGGAATCCGAGGTGTGGAAATCGGAACTTTGTTGGCTGATCGTGATCCTGAAACGAGAGAAAACCGTTATCCAAAATTGGAATTGCTGAGGTTGGCAATCCCAAGGCGAACTTACACAAACAATCATATGGATTATGTGGCAGCAGCAGTGATCAATGTTTTTGAAAGAAGGAATGAAATTACAAAAGGCTACAAAATCACAAAGGAACCTTCGATTTTGAGACACTTTACGGTTCAATTAGATAAAGTATCATTATAAATAAAAAAAGAGAGCAATTAGCTCTCTTTTTTTATTGTCTTTTTTTCTCTGGTGTTATCTGTGGTTCGGATTGTAGTGGAGCTATTTTTTCAGCGCTCTCGATTCTTCCAGGACTTCCAGGTCCGCTTGGTGCAACATTTCCACCTTCATTTGCATCCAGCTCGCTTTTCAGCTGTTTTATTTTTTCTTCATTAAGGTCTTCATTAACAGTTTGTGCCTGTTGCTGGGGTTTATTAGAAATAGTGTTTCCTGATTCGTCTGTCAATTCTAATTTAGCATCACTTTTCAGATATTTCAGAAGTTCTTTTGCTTTTATACCTTCCGGCGTTTTTGCGTAATTAAGAACAATCTGCTCCAATTGCAAAATCATAATTTCTTTGCCTGCATTCTTTCCAGCATTGTAAGCATTTAACAGATAGAACTTCGGAACCAATGCATCTTTTGGATGATCTGCAAGTGCCTTATCAATCATTTCAGAAGATTCTTTAAACTTTTCAGTCTGATAGAGTTTATAGGACTCTGCATAGATTTTTTCGACATCTTCTGTTGACTTGTTGAAATCTTTGCTTTTCGGATTTTTCACAAACTCAGCGTAGGAAGTGTAAGGATATTTTTCCAGGATCTGTTGTTTCGCCTTTTCTGCTTCTGCCGGATTCTTTTCGTAATTGAATACAAAAATATTGTATAAAGCCTGCAGATCTGTTTCCTCATCAGGTTTTGCCTCTACCAAATCAAAAAGCGTTTTGGTAGCCAATTTTGTATTGCCAAAAAAGGATTCATACATTCTTCCCATTCCGAGGCTTGCAGTATCTCTGTCTTTTTTCAGTCTTCCCAATTCCTCAGAAGAAGTTGGAATTTTTTCAATGTAAAATTCTGGTTCCAATCGCCTTGGGTCTGGAGCATTAGCCAATCCTAAAGCTTCATTTTTCATTTCCTCAATCGTGGTCGTCTTTGCAGAATAACGCCAGTTATCAGATAACGTTCTGTTTCCCCAAGTCTGTTTAAAAGAACTTTCTCCTCTCGGAATATTATTAGAATTAGCAAAGTAGAACGTAGATCCGCCTGTTATCCCAAAATTCTGAAAACTGTTGGCATCTGAAGAATTGTTTGCAAAAATCGAATTGGCGTTGTAATCTTCATTATCAAAACCTTTGCTGCGGTCCGCTTTTCTTTTTTCGATTTCGGCAGCTTGCTCTTTCGCGATTATTTTCTCAATATGTTTTGTGAAATACTCTCTTTGCTGGTCAGGAGACATTTTTGCCAGATTCAGAATGCTGTCATTTTTCTTGATGACATAATAGTTCTTTGATAACTTTTTGATGTTGGCTGTTAGATCTGTCAATCGCTCTTTTTCTGGTTGGTAACTCATCACAGCCAAAGCACTGTCGTAATAGACACCAGCCGTAAGGTAATCGTCTTTCGAAAAATATTTCTTAGCAATTTCGGAATAAGTAAGTCCACGGATTTGTGGATCGGACTGCTTTTCCTTTAATGCTTTTCTGAAGTAGGAATCAGCTAAAGAGTCCTTGGTTGCAGAGGTGGCTATCAAACCGCTCGCATAATACAATTCGTTTTTACGGGAAGCGTAGGTTCCTTTTTTAGCGATATTCGAAATGTAGGCGATTGCCTTTTCGTAGCTATCAGTCTTACCGTCAAATGTTTTGGCAATCTCGATTTGGGATTTTACTTCAAACTCGTAGCTGTTGGCATATTTGTAGGCCGCTGCAAAAGATTCTCTAGCATCCTCTTTTCTATTGAGGCCAGAAAGGATCTGTCCGCGTAAAAATGCAATTCTGCTTTTTGTTTTTCTTTCTTTGTTGTAGGTGAAAGCTTCTTCCAAAACTTCAGCAGCCAGTTCTTTTTTGCCCCATTTCAGGAAGTTGTCTGCCTGGTAAACTTTCAGAATTTTCAGATGCTCCTTTTTAAGCTTGATTTTAGGATCTTCTTCAAGGTTTTTGAAAACCTCATCAGCACGGTAATACTCTTTAAGCTTAGTATAATTGGCAGCTTTGTAAATGTGAGCTAACGGGATTCTCTTATCCTTATCCATTGTATTGAACAGATAACTAAGAGCGTCCAGAGATTCCAAATACTTGCCCTGATACATTCTCGCTTTTGCTAAAAGGATGTAAGCATCAAAAATTTTCTTGTTTTTTTCGACGCCATTTACCAAAACCGAATATTTTGTAATCGCCTTTATTGCTTTTGCTTCCGTAATCTGAAGAATAGATGCGCCTTTTCTATTGCCGTTTGAAGAGCCTCCGTTTCCTGATGCAAATCTTTCATTGTCAGTACTTAGGTTCGCATTTCTCGCGTTTCCTCTCATACCCACAGGAGCGACAGAATCGTTGGCACCCGTAGCGCCAGCAGGAGAAAAACTTGGGTCAGCAGCAACATCTTCCGTTGTGTAAACGGAAATGTAAGGATCATAGAAATTGTCCACATGCGCCTTGTCACGGCTTTCCATTTCTGCAGCCATAGCCTCGCTGCTGTTGAATAGAGTATTATGATATGTCATAAACCTATTCACTGGTCCGCTGCTGGTTTTCTTTTTCTTTTTACGCGGATTACAAGCCAATATGCTTACGACAGCAAGTATGATTAGTAAATATTTTCTCATCTAATTAATTTCAATTTGAAATTGAGTATTCAATCTGTAAAAATAACGAAATTTTGCAAGGAAAATTATCTAAAGAATTTAGTTTTACAAATTCTCAGGAAAGCAGTTCAGTTTTTTGAGTTCTTCATAAACCAAATCTACCGGAAAACCCATTACAGCATAGAATGATCCAGTGATATTTTTAATTTTGGCCATTCCCAACCATTCCTGGATTCCGTACGATCCTGCTTTATCAAAAGGTTTATAATGATTGATGTAAAATCTGATTTCGTCCTCACTGATTTCAGAAAATTCCACATCCGTTTTGCTGGTTTTACTTATTTCAGAATCTTTTGTTTTGATAGTGAAAGCAGTATAGACCTGATGCTTTTTATCGGAAAGATTTTTCAGCATTTCAAAAGCTTCTTTTTCATCTTTTGGTTTGAGGAGAATTTTCTGGTCTAATGCCACAATCGTGTCAGATGTCAGAAGAATTTCATCAGTATTAACGTTGAACGCTTTTGCTTTTTTATTTGAAACAAATTCGGCAATTTTTTCTGGTGCTAAGTCCGAAGGATAAGACTCATCAACATCAATACTAACGGTTTCGAATTGATAGCCAAGTTGCGATAATAATTCTTTTCGTCTGGGTGATTGGGAGGCTAATAATAATTTCATTTGCTTAATTTCTATTTTTTCCTGTGGTCAAATGGAGCGATGAAGCATTTCATTATCAATTAACTAAGCTGATTTTGTTTCTTCGTCCAGATTCCATTTTCCCTGGACTTTCATCACTTGTTCAATAACATCACGGACGGCGCCTTTTCCACCATAAACGGGAGAAATGTAATCTGAAATCGCCTTCACCTCCGGAACGGCATTGGCTGGACAAGCGGAAATTTCTGCCAGTTTCATAATGCCAATATCCGGAATATCGTCGCCCATCATTAAAATCTCAGAATCTTTGAGATTATACTTTGATTTAAAGTCCTCATAATCCGAAATTTTATGCGATGACTTAGCGTAATAATCCTTAATGCCCAAATATTCCATTCTGTTTTGCACCATCGGATCGTTGCCGCCGGTGATGATTCCGATTTTGTAACCTTGTTTGATGGATTGTACCACTGCATAACCATCAAGGACGCTCATCACACGGCTCATATTTTTGTCTGGCAAAAGATAAACGCTGCCATCTGTGAAAACACCGTCAACATCGAATACGAAGGCTTTTATATTTTTTAATTTGGGTAAATAACTCATTGTAATCTTTTAAAAATTCAGCATAAAAAAGTCCTCGAAATAGAGGACTATAAAAATAGTGTTTTATGTGGATATTAAGGATAAAGCGAAGGTTCTATTTTGTTATTATCCTTATTGATTAGCTCTCTTTGGAATTTTTCCATATTTCTCAGCATTTCTGCAGGATCTGTCATTTCTTTACCGTTGATGTTGACTCTCATTTTCACGCCTGGTCTGGACAGGTTTTGTCTCATATCTTTTACCGGATCATTTTTATAATCTTTCCATTGTTTGATGAATTGTTCTTCGGTAACTTCCAGTTCTTTTCCGCCGGCCATATTTCCAAATCTTACAACTCTTCCGCCTGGAGCCGTTGATTCAATATCTTTTTTCTCGATTTTTTCGACCTCATCAAATTTTTTACTTCCAGCGAATTTGAAAATGTGAGTTCCGGTAGAATCTTCCATTTCCAGTATCAATCCTGGCAAACCATGAAATTTGTAAGGACCGTCTTGAAATGGAAAATCCTGAGAAAACCAGGCTGTCCAAATTCTTCCGCCAAATTCCAAAGTGGCTTTCTGAACTTCGAATTGATCAATCTTTTTTTTCTCTGGCTCAATTTTCCAATTCATTGGTTTGGAATCTGTAACATCAAAACGATTTTGACCAATAGGAGTGTGTAAGTTTATTTTAAAATCAGGATAAGACTTGATGACCGAAAATTCTACTTTCCCGGCATTATTATCATTATAATTAAAATTGGTTGCACCAGAAGCCAATTGTTTCTGGATGTAAGCATCGCGGATGGAGTCGCTGTAGAATTTTTGACGGCTGTAGAACTTGCTTCCGTCTTTTTTAATATCTAGATACATCAATTCTGTATTGGCAGAATCTTTTTTCGCGAGATCTGAAATAAATCTGTATTCGTACATAATTCTTGTTCCCTGAGCAAATGATACTAAACTCAGGAAGGTTATCATTAATAAAAGTGTTTTCTTCATAACTAAGTTTTTAGTGATTTAAAATTAAGAAAAATAAAAAGGCAGACAAAAATTTGCGCTACCTTTTTGGTATAATTAAAATAGTGTGTTACTTGAAATTGAATTTTACAGTAAACATAAACTGGCTTGGGCGGATTTTGTAACTCTGTGTTACGGTGTTTCCTCTGTCAATATTCACCGCTACGGTTTCATAAACTTTCTTATTTGTAATATTCAGCCATTTGAATTCGAAATCGATTTTTCTCTTCACCCAAGTGTATTGGTAAGAAATATCGTAGAATGGATTTTTATACGTGTTTCCCTGTGTAGAAGTGACGCTGTTGTCCCAATTGAATCCGAAAGTGTGGTTCTCTGATGGATAGATGTACGCCGCAAGATTATGGTTCCAGCCAGAACTTTTTTGAGAAGTAGATTGGGTTGCATTTCTACTGTTTCTCCAGTTCATACTGATGTTGTAGTCTACACTCAGCCAACTGAAATAAGCGTTGTTGAACTTCGCTGCCCAAGTCTGGATATTATTTTTACTTTCTATGAAATTCCCGTTGAAGAAACTAAAAGAGTTAGAATCTGAGTTCGTAAAACTGGTTGAAATATTACTTTTGAATTTTGGAAAATATTTTCCGATCTCAGCACTTTCACTTTGAGCTTTTGTAGAATTTTCTAAGGCCTCAATTCCAATTGTTCCGCCAATTCCGCCTTCTGTATCAAAGGTTTCTGCGATATTTCTTTTGACTGTTCCGTAGTTGTAGCGGACGTTGAAGAAGAGATTATTAAGTGGATTTCTATATTCCAACCTGGTTCCTACATTTCTGCTGAGGTATTCTGGCATTTGAGAATCGTTAAGATCGCTCACATATCTTTGAGAGATGTTACCCGCCGAAGTCAGGATATTACCGCCATACAAGAATCCAAAGTTTCCAAATTCGTAACCTTGATTTGCAAACACCCAATATTTGAAGAATGATGCAAAGTCATAACTCGCAAAGAATGTGGGCTCCAATGCCGTTTTGGTCTTATTGGCCAGTTGGTTGTAAAGATTGTCCTGATATCTGATGCTGTAGAAATTGGCTGGTAGAGTCAAGTTCATATTCAATCTGTCGGATTTGTAATTCAATGAAACTTGGGTGTAAGGTGTCAATTCATTCCAATCCACATTGTTCTGATAGCTTCCTGCCAAAGTGTAATAAGTGCCATTGGAAGAACCGCTTAATATAGATTTTAAATTATTAAAATTCATATTAAGACCAATTTCCGGGATGATGGTCAATTTTTTGAAACTGAATCCAACCGAAGCCGAATGATTAATTTCCAAAGTCTCCGAAAGGGCAGACTGTCTGTATGTGTCATAAAGACCACGTGTACTTAGACCTGTAAAATAATCCGTGTAACTTCCGGGGCTAACTTCCATATTCTGTTTGTCCCTTTGATATTTGAAGTAACTCATCACATTCACCAGCTTATCTTTCCAAGGAATAATTGTACTCAATGAGTTTTGAAAACTTCCTGAAGGCGACTCCAAAGATTGGTTTCCAAAGATATATGGCTGAGCATCAACATTTGTATCCAATCCAGAAAATCCACGATCGGCATTCCAGAAACCATTCCAGGTAGTTGTATTTTTGAAGAAACCCTTTTTAGCATTTTTAGTAAAGATCAATTCAGCTTTTGCGGCATTGGTATAGAAATCATTATTTCTGGACTGTTCCAATGTTCTTCCTGCAAGCGCTCCGTTGGCTTCAATATTATCGTAAGCTGTTTTTGTGTTTGATTCTCTCTCAACATCGTTATTCGTGTAAGTCACATTGGCTTTCAGTTCCCATTCTTTATTTTTAAAAGGACTTGTGAGAAGGTTTGCAGAGAAGAAATGGACATTGTTCAGCAAATATCTTTTCTCCGGAACATCCGGTAATCCTGCAGTTTCTACATTTGTCCAGGATTTTTGTGCGGTTTGCGATCTTCTGCCTTCCCAGCGGCTTCCGAAACTTAGCAAGTTGCCTTCTTTCTCAACGCTTTCACCATTGTTATTGGCTTTGTAGTTAACAACCCATTGGTTTTTCTGTCCGAAGAACATTGGCGTCAGTTTCACATTCCAAAGCAATGGACTGAAACCTGCACCAACCTCGCCACGACCAGTCATCGTTACCGATTTTTTTAATTTAATATTAAGCGCCGCCTGTTCGGATGGCACTTTATCACGTAGAATACTCACCGGCTGGTGGTTTTCCATAACTTCAACTTTGGAAACCGCATCTTTTGGGAGTGAGTTGTTGATGGTTCCGTAGCCGCCTTCCATTAGGTCTTTTCCGTTGACATAGAATTTATTGATCGCTTCACCTTGATAAAGAACTGTTCCGTCTTTGTTAACTTCAATGCCTGGTATTTTTTTCAAAACATCGGCAAGCGTTCTGTCGTTTTTATTTTCAAAGGACTTAAGGTCGTACGCAATTGTATCTCCTTTTTTGGTAATTAATTTTGTTTTAAGTCTGACTTCCTGGATTTCTGTGGCTTGAGAATCTAAAGAGAAATTCAGTTTCTGATCATCATTTTTGATGGATTGTGTAATCGATTTTTGATTGAAGGCTTTGATTTTCAGATCCAGGTTGCTTTCAGATGAGTTAAAAGTTACTTTGTATTCGCCTTTCGCATTTGAAATTCCATAAGCTAAAATGGCATTTTTTCCCGGTTCTTCGATGGTTACACTTGCGCTTGCAAGGGCTTTTCCGTCTGCATCAGTTATTATTCCCGTTACGGTTTTCTGCGCAAAAACAATCATTGAAAAAGCCAACGCAAAAAGGATAGATAGAATTTTTTTCATGGTAATTATTGTATCACTAAAGTATTAGTAAAAGAAAGTTGCAAAATGTTACAAAGTTTTTATTTGAGTCTTGTAAAAGATGAAAGTTAAACAGGATTTGGTTTAATAATTGAGTAATTCAAAAATTGTTTATAGCTGATAAATAGTATCGAATCTGATAATTTAAAATAATTATAGATAAGACCTTGTTTTTTCCTATCACAAAAGTAAAATTTAATAAATTTGTTCCTTAATATTAGATTAACATGGGAGTTATTTTAAAACCGATTGATATTGTAGATGATATTAGCAAAGAAGATTTTTTTGAAAAATATCTGAAACCGCGCAAACCAGTTGTCATCAAAAATATGGCGAAAAATTGGCCGGCTTATCAAAAGTGGACAATGGATTACATCAAAGAAGTGGTGGGTGATGTGACAGTTCCTCTGTATGACAGCGCCAAAGCCGATCCTGCTGCTCCTATTAATACGCCAACTACGGAGATGAAGTTTGCGGATTACATCGATCTGATACAAAGGGAACCTACGGATTTGCGAATTTTCTTTTTCGATCCTATAAAACATGCACCGGATATTCTGAAAGATTATATCTCTCCAAAAGAATTGATGGGCGGCTTCCTGGACAAATATCCAAGTATGTTTTTCGGAGGTAAAAGCTCTGTGACATTCCTTCATTATGATATTGATTTAGCACATATTTTTCATACCCATTTCAATGGAAGAAAGCACGTTTTGCTTTTCGAACAAAAATGGAAAGATAGATTGTACTGCTTGCCTTACGCAACTTATGCTTTGGAAGATTATGATATTGAGAATCCTGATTTTGATAAATTCCCAGCCTTGAATGGGGTAGAAGGCATCGAATGTTTTCTTGAACATGGTGATACATTGTTTATGCCGACAGGCTGGTGGCACTGGATGAAGTATCTGGATGGCAGCTTTTCTTTGTCGCTTAGAGCTTGGGACAAAAGCTGGGGTGTAAAAGCTAATTCTCTCTGGAATCTTACGGTTCAAAGAGGTTTTGATAACTTCATGAAGAAAAACTTCAAAGCTAATTACATGAACTGGAAAGAGAAGAAGGCCATTGAAAGAGGAAATTACGCATTGAAAAGAGGTTTGCCGAAATAATTGTAAAAAAGTAAAATGTAGAAAGTACTAAGTGGTTTCTTATTATTAAATAAAAAAAAGCAGCTAAATAATTTTAGCTGCTTTTCTATTTTTGAAGTAGATTCTAATTTCTAACTTCTGATATTTTAAATTAAACTACACCTTGAGCCAACATTGCTTCAGCAACTTTTACGAAGCCTGCGATGTTTGCACCTTTTACATAGTTTACGTAACCATCTTCCTCTTTACCATAATCTCTACAAGCCTTATGAATTCCGATCATAATTTCTTTCAGTCTTGCATCTACTTCCTCAGAAGTCCAGTTAAGTCTGATTGAGTTTTGCGTCATTTCCAATCCTGAAGTGGCAACACCACCAGCGTTGGACGCTTTTCCTGGGGAGAAGAGTACTTTATTATCAAGGAAATAGTTGATTGCATCTAAAGTAGAAGGCATATTTGCAGCTTCAGTCACACAGAGACATCCGTTTGCAACCAATACTTTTGCATCTTCCAGATCCAACTCATTTTGCGTTGCAGATGGGAAAGCAATGTCACATTTCACTTCCCAAGGTCTTTTTCCTGCAAAGAACTGCGCTTCAGGATATTTCGTAATGTAATCTTCTGCTCTGTTATTTCCGCTGGCTCTCAATTCCAAAAGATATTCGATCTTCTCTCCAGAGATCCCGTCTTTGTCGTAGATGTAACCATCCGGTCCAGACATCGTCACAACTTTTCCTCCTAGATCGTTGACTTTTTTGATAACACCCCAAGCCACGTTTCCAAATCCAGAAACGGCTACAGTTTTACCAGCGATGGATTCATTAATCGTTTTAAGCATTTGCTCAGCGAAATAAACCACACCATAACCAGTTGCTTCCGGACGGATCAAAGACCCACCATAAGCCAAACCTTTACCAGTCAATACACCAGTAAATTCGTTTCTGATCTTTTTATACATTCCGAAAAGGTATCCGATTTCTCTTGCACCAACACCAATATCTCCAGCAGGAACGTCTGTTTCAGGACCGATGTGTTTGCAAAGCTCCATCATAAAGGCTTGACAGAAACGCATCACTTCCATATCAGATTTTCCTTGTGGATCAAAGTCGGAGCCTCCTTTTCCACCGCCCATTGGCAAAGTTGTAAGGGAGTTTTTGAACGTCTGCTCAAAAGCTAAGAATTTCAAAACACTTAGATTAACAGTTGGATGGAATCTGATTCCGCCTTTGTAAGGTCCGATTGCAGAGTTCATCTGGATTCTGAATCCTCTGTTCACCTGGATTTCGCCTTTGTCGTCGATCCATGGAACGCGGAAAATGATTACTCTTTCCGGCTCAGCCATTCTTTCCAGAAGTTTCATTCCGGTATATTCTTTTCTCGTCGCAATGAAAGGAATTACGGTCACCGCAACTTCTTTTACAGCTTGGATAAATTCGGGTTCGTTAGGATTTTTGGCTTCGATTTTCGCCATAAATTCCTGAATCTTTTCTTCAACGTTAAATAATTCCATTGTGTACAATTATGACAACAAATTTAAATTCTTTTTCGAATTTCGCAAGTAATATTTTGATTTTTATTGAAAATTTAATGATATTGGTTAAGTTTTTTGCATAATGTATAATTCTGTCTTTTGTGTTAACAATTTTTGAAGTTAATATTAAATTACTTCAAGTTTCCGAAACGAAGATTTTCTCAATTTAATTGATATTGACGACCGGAAAGACATTTGATGTAGCCATATATCTCAAGATCAAGAAGAATTGGTAAAATCTTGTGGTGGAGGATGTCAGATTTATCCGCCAGTTCATCCAGAGAAATGTTTTTATTTTCTGTAATAATTTCCAAAATCTTATGATGTTCCTTTTTGTCAGCATCAATTTTGACTCTTGTTTCTTCCATCGGGAATAATTCTGGCTGCGGAATGAAATTCAGATTCTTAACCAGCGTTTTCACATCAACGATTGTTTCAGCTTTGTTGCTCGCTATCAAATGATTGCAGCCCTGGCTGTAAACATCAGTGATTTTCCCGGGTAATGCAAAAACATCTCTGTTGTATTGATTTGCTGCTGTTACCGTTGTCACAGATCCGCCGCCGTAAGCAGTTTCAACGACAATCAGGTGTGGCGAAAACCCTGCGATGATCTTGTTCCTTTGCAAGAAGTTTTCTTTTGACATTCCTTCAAAAGATGCATATTCTGTGATCAGTGCACCATTGTTTTCAAGAATTCTTTTAGACAGATTTTTGTTGGAAGCAGGGTAAATTTTGTCCAGGCTTTGGGCTAAAACTGCAATTGTGGGAATATTATGTTTTATGGATTCTTCGTGTACGCAAGAATCTGCGCCTAAAGCTAATCCACTCACGGTACAAACTTTTGAAGAAGATAATTCAGAAAGCAAATCCTGAATAAAATGTTTGCCATAAGCGGTCATTTTTCTCGTTCCAACAATGCTTACCGGATTGAGATCATTATCCAAATTTCCTTTACAAAATAAAATTACTGGCGAATCATCACAGTTGAGAAGATGTTTTGGGTAGAGGTTATGTTGTTGTGAAATGATATTGATTTCGTGCTTTTCGCAAAATTTGATTTCTCTTTCAGCCAATAATAAAAAGTCCTTATTCCCGATATTTTGAATGCTGCTTTTCCCAATTCCAGAAATTGATAAAAGAGATTTTTGCGGCGATTCCCAAATTTTTTTTGCTGATCCTGTATGGTTTATCAGCTTTTTGAGATTGATGTTGCCAATGTTTTTGCACTGTTTCAGGGCAAGAATGTAGAGATATTCTTCGGGATTCATAAGGTCATTTGTGTATGACCAATTTAGAAATTATTTTTCATTCTCCCGTATTTCATCCAGATATTTCCAAATATTGTGTTGTTTCAGCTGAGGCAGTTCTTCGAAATCTTCTGGGTGATTTTGTATGTATTCCTGCCACATTTTGTCATCTCTTTCGCTGTAATACTCTGGATATTCCCAAATATATTTTATTTTTTTTTCACCAATTTTTCTGAATATCAATGCTAAAATAATTCCGGTAATACTTCCTGCTAAGTGGGACTGCCAACTGATCTTGCTTGGTTCCTGCAACTGGGAAAAGAATTCTTCAGGAAAAATTCCCCAAATCAAACTCCCGTAATATAATGCAACAACCAGGGAAACAGTCAGCAATTTCATATTCCAACGGAAAACCCCACTGAAAAATATAAAAAATGCCAGCATATAGACCAATCCGCTTGCGCCGATGATGCAATTGTAATTCCATTCTCCTGTTGTGATGTCTATGGGCGGCAACATCCAGACTAGTAATCCGGAAGCAATCCAGCCAATCAAAAATATTTTGAAAGCAATCTTGGGATAAAATTCAAATAGTAAGAAAAGGAGAATAGCAATCGGCATAGAGTTGCCAATGATATGATCCAAACTGCCGTGTAGTAGTGGTGCAAAGATGACTCCGCTCAAACCTTCCGGCACCAATGGAATGATTGCACCATTGCAGCCTCCAAAAAATCCGAGATTCTGAAGAAGAAAAAAAATCCACATCAATGCCAGCATTGCAATGGGAACCAAAAAGGATTTTAAATGAAAAGTTTTCAAAAACATGGATTTGAGAATCACAATTATACAGCCATTTTATAGAAAAGGTAATTTTGTCCGTAAAAAAAGAAGGTTAAATTGAGAATTTGGTTATAAAGTCAGATTTTTAAAAATTTAGTTTTATTATTTTTGTCAAAAATTTTTATTAATGAAAAAGGTATTGGTTGTTTTTGCGGTTGTAATGGTCTTTTTTTCTAAAGCTCAAATTACTGATTATCAAAAATTAATAGATTCAATTGCTCAGAAAAGATGGGATTCTACGTCTCTCGACATTGATAGTTTGGCAAATCCAAAGATTGTTGACATTAGATCCTTAAAGAGAGATTCTGTCCAGTTGTCCAATAATACCATCATCGTCTCCAATACAGAAGACAGCAGTCCGCTGACGCCATCTTCGATTCTTACCTTACCAACGCTGAAACGCTGGTTTTTCTTTGGTCAGAACAGTTTGGTTTTTAATCAATCTTCCTTTGCAAACTGGTACGCCGGTGGGAATAACAATATTGGCGTTATCGGAAAAGTAAATTACAATATTGTCTATAAAAAGGACAGGCATTATCTGGATAATAATATTCAGTTAGGGTACGGATTTGTTTCATCCACCGGGCAATCTACCAGAAAGACAGATGATTATATTAATATAATGACCAATTACGGTTATGAGTTGGCGCAGCACTATTACTTGTCCACGGGTTTCCAGTTTTTGTCACAGTTTACGCCGGGTTTCAATTATGCTAATACGCCAGATCCTGTTTTTGATGATAGGATTTCCAAATTTATGGCGCCAGGATATCTGAATGTTGGTCTCGGTTTCTCTTACAATCCGAATGATAATTTCCAGGTGATTTTGCGACCACTGAATGGTAAATTCACTTTTGTGCTAGACGAAAAGCTTCAGATGAAAGGTCTGTATGGTTTGGAACGTGACGGGCAATCGATGCGTGCAGAGCTTGGTGCGATGCTGAATATTCTTTACAAAATCAAAATTTATAAAGATATCACTTACGTGAATCAGGTCAATTTCTTTAGCAATTACCTGGAACATACAGAAAGAGTTGATATCAACTACACTGGTGCTTTGAATCTTAAATTTAATAAATATATTTCTGGTGTCGTGACGATTGATATGATTTATGACCACGATCAAATCAAAAGACTTCAGAGAAAACAAACTTTAGGATTTGGGATCACTTATAATCTTGGTTATAAAGTAGACCGTGACACAACAACTGGTGTAATCAAACCTTTTGTGAATTAAGAACATTAATAATAATTAAATACACACTGATGAAAAAACTATTTTTTGCAGCAGGCATTCTGCTTGCTCTCAATTCCTATGCTCAAGAATCGCCTGTTCAAGATACAGTAAAAGCCTGGTCTGTCTTGGGACAAAATACATTGATGCTCAATCAATCTGCCTTTTCTAATTGGGTGGCAGGTGGCGCCAACAATCTGGGCTGGCAAGCAGGAGTCAATTATAATCTGACCTACGAGAAGGACAAAGATCTTTGGGAAAACATCATCATTCTGGGTTATGGAATGAATAATACACAAGGTGTTGGGAATAGAAAAACGCAGGATGTCATCAATCTTTCTACCAATTATGGACGCAAGATCTCGGGCAATTGGTACGCATCGGTTGGCGCTGGTTTGATCTCTCAATTTGCACCAGGCTACAAGGACGGAAACAATCCTGAAGCTGAGAAAATCTCAAACTTTATGTCACCTGGTTATGTGAACGTTGGTGCTGGTTTTACTTATAAACCCAATGATAATTTCACAATGACATTGAGGCCTGCCAACGCAAGATTCACATTCGTAACGGATAAAGATCTGCAATACGCGGGTAATTACGGTTTGAAGAATGATGGCGATGCTATGTTGTTCCAATTTGGATTCCTGGCAACGGCGCAATACAAGGTGAAATTGATGGAAAACATTACGTTGCAGAACAATGCTTCCGTTTTCTCCAACTACTTAGATCACCCTGAACGATTGGTGCTTTCGTACGGCGGAATTCTTAATTTGAAAGTCAATAAGTACATCTCGACCAACGTTACTTTAGATTTGTTGTACGACCACAATCAGATCAAGAAAACGCAATTGAAACAAACTTTGGGAATTGGCTTTGCCTACAATGTCGACAACGGCAAGAAAAAATCCGATGACAAGCGAAATCAAGATTGGAAAACTAAATAATAGTTTAGTGGCATTTCATCTTTAAAACGATTCAATTCAAGACCAAAAATCCCTGGTTGATAATTTAGTTTACAATTTTACAATTATGAATCAAATAAATCATTCAATTTTGCAATTCAATGTTATATTATGAAATATTTAGTTTTAATAATTAGTTGTTTTTCATTAATGAATTGCCAAGCGCAAACATCATTAAATATCGATTTGAAGAAAGAATTAGAAGATATTCTTTTTAAGGATCAGATCTACAGAGAATTCATTGATAGCGAAACGTCGGAAGAAAGAAAAAATGAAATTGCTAAAATCACAAATTTATCTCGGGAAAACCTGCAACAAAGTGCTTGGACTTTAATCAATAAAATCGATGCAGAAAATATAATTAAAATAGAAAAGATTATTTCTGAATTTGGCTATCCTGGTAAATCTTTGGTTGGCGAACCGGCAAATACTGCAGTTTTCTATGTTGTACAGCACTCAGATAAAATTCAAAAGTATTATCCACTGATTGAAGAGGCAGGTAAAAAAGGGGAATTACCTTTTAAATATGTCGCAATGATGCTAGATAGAAAATTGACAGGCGAACAAAAACCGCAAGTCTATGGAACTCAGCTGGCCTTTCGGATGATTACAAATCAAGAAACTGGTAAACAGGAGAATTTCACTTATGTTTTACCAATTGAAGATTCTAAAAACGTAAATCAAAAAAGAAGAGAAGCTGGTTTCGAAACAACGGTCGAAGAAAATGCAAGGCGGTTTGGTATTGAATATAAAGAATACACTTACGAGGAACTTGCTGCTATTAAATAAAAAAAGTGGAGCTTATTGCTCCACTTTTTCTTGTAACCAACCCAATTCTCCAAAATGCTTTTTGAATTTTTGGATCTTTGGTCCAACGACAGCACTACAATAAGGCTGGTTTGGATTGGCGTTATAATAACCTTGGTGGTAAGCTTCCGCCGACCAGAATTTTTCAAAAGGAACTATTTCTGTAACGTATTTTCCATTCCATTCTCCCTTAGCTTCAGATGCTTTCAAAGATTCCTCAGATTCTTGTTTTTGCTTATCAGAATGATAGAAGATGGCGGATCTGTACTGCGTTCCAATATCATTGCCTTGTCTGTTCAACGTTGTCGGGTTGTGAAGGAACCAGAATACTTCCAATAATTGTTTGAAGGAAATGATCTTTGGGTCATAAGCGATTTGTACCACTTCTGCATGTCCAGTCGTTCCAGTTGATACTTCCTCATAAGTAGGATTATCTTTCTGTCCGCCAGAATATCCTGAGGTTACAGATTCTACACCCTTCAGCATATGGAAACAACTTTCCACACACCAAAAACATCCGCCTGCCAAAGTGGCATATTCCAAATTGTTTTTATCCATTTTTTGATTTGTTAAAGGTTTTGATTTTTTCTCCTGTCCATTACAGTTGACGAGGAAAAAGCTTAAGAATATTAATAAATAACGTTTCATTTTTGAGCAAGAAAAATCCTTTGATTTTCCTTGTTCTTAATAGCAAATATTATTCCCATTAAAAACCAACATCAAAGGATTTCTCTATCTCAATTATTTATTTTCCCAAACGAGAGCACTTGCGCCAAGAATAGCAGCATCCGCTTCGTCCAGTTCACTGAAAACCAATTTTACTTTTGATCTGAAAATTGGTAACAGGTTTCTCTCCATATGTAGTTTAGTAGGTTTCAACAAGAAATCTCCCGCTTTGATTACCCCTCCGAATAACAAGATTGCTTCAGGAGAAGAGAACATGACGAAGTTTGCTAATGCTTCACCCAACTTTTGTCCTGTATATCTGAAAACTTCTATCGCTGTTGGATCGCCTGCCAGTGCACATTCGTGTACAGTTTTAGAATTGATATTTTCTTCCGGATATTGATTCAACATAGAATCCGGAAACTCAGCTCTGAATTTTTTTGCAGTGATCGCGATTCCGGTTGCAGAAGCGTAAGCCTCAAGACTACCTTCGGAACCTGTGCTCCAATGCTTTCGTCCACCAGGCTTCACCACAGTGTGACCTAGTTCTCCCGCAAATCCATCGTGACCGTAGATCAGACTTCCGCTGGCTACGATTCCGCTGCCAACGCCTGTTCCTAATGTGATCATGATGAAATCTTTCATTCCTCGTGCAGCACCGAACATCATTTCTCCAAGTGCAGCGGCATTGGCATCATTCGTCATTTTGCAAGGCACCCCGAATTTCTTTGTCATCAATTCAGCAAACGGAACGACACCTTTCCACGGAAGATTTGGTGCCAACTCTATGGTTCCTGTGTAATAGTTGGCATTGGGTGCGCCAACGCCGATCCCGTCCAAAGTCGTGTTGGTGGAAACTTTGTCGATAAGTGGTTTGATGTTGACATACAAGGCCTCGATAAAATCTTCTACCTGCTTGTACTCCTCAGTTTTAATTTGTCCTTTTGCGAGAATCTCTCCGCGGTGGTTCACCAAACCGAATTTGGTATTGGTTCCGCCAATATCTATACCTATGGCGATTTGTCGTGATAAATCAATTAATGACATCGATCAAAATTTTTAAGACCCTAAATTTAGAGAAAAGGAATTTAATATGAATTAAATATTTGGTTAATTTTAAAAATTAGAAGTTATATTTTATCGTAACACCATAAGTTCTTGGGTCGCCCAAAACCGCGGCGTAATGTCCCGCATTTCCAGCACCGGGAAGCAATTGCTCAAAATAATCGCGGTTGAAAATATTCCTTACCCAAAGATAGGTCGTGACACCTTGTCGCACACGGAACCCAAATCTCGAATTGAAAAGGGCATAGCCGGGAACATTCAAAAACTGTGATGGTGTAGGGCTTGATGAGAAAGTTGAACGGTAGTAGCTATCCAAAGCGAAGAAATAATCGCCATTATAATTGAGGAATTTTCCTGCAAAATTAATTTCTCCACCAGTAGAACCAGCCCATTTGGAAACGCCTGGCAAAACACCTCCCGAAATATCAACGAAAGTAGGTCCGCCTGTATTCTCCAAAGCTGGCGGCGCATTGTTGAATTTTTTATAGATTGCCTCTGTGTAAGCCAGATTGGAATAGAAATAGAAATTGCTAAAGCTGTAAGAAAGGTCTGTTTCGATGCCGCGAACTCTAACTTTTTCGGCGTTGGCTAGATAACCTCTGTTGATGGAAAGATCAGCTGCCTGAACTTGAACCTGATAATCCTTAATAGATGAATTGTATAGGGTTAGATTGAAAATGAAATTTTTGAAAGGTTGAGACTTCAAACCTAATTCGTAATGAAGGATCCTTTCTGGTTTCACGACCGCCAATTCCGTCAATGCATTGCCATTAGAATCTGTTGGAAGTCCGCCAAGATTCAGTCCAACTGGTTTGAATCCCGTTGAAAATGTTCCGAAAAGGTTGTAGTTTTTGGTTGGTTTGAAGGCTAAAGTCAATTGTCCGGAAAAGTTGGTGTCATCTATCGACGCATTGAATTCCTGATTGCTGTAAACGGAATTTTTGAGCGCGATCAAAGCTGGGTCACTGGTTTCCAGGCCACCATAAACATATCTTTTAAAATCAATTTCCTTTTTATCATAATTGACGCGAATTCCCGGCAGTAAACTAAATTTTTCGGAGAAGCTCCAATCCAACTGTCCGAAAACCGCACCACTAAAAGAGTTGAGACTTGGATAAGATTTGATTCCATAGCCATCTAGCAATCCTGGCGTTTGCCACAAAGCGCTTGTAGAACTTTGGGAAAATCGCCATTGGTCTTTTCCAGCTTCTTCGATCTGTCCATTTTTGTCTGCCCGTAATCTTTGCCAGATTCCAAAAACACCGAACACGCCGCTCAGTTTTTCATTGAAATCACCAGACCAGCGGATCTCCTGGCTCCATTGCTGATGTTTGCTCGGCGCCTGGGATTTTGCCAACGCTGCAAGTCCTGTAAAATCTCTGTCATTGGATGGATTCCAGTTCCAGAATCGCCACGCTGAAGTCGAAACGATCTTTCCTTTTCCCAAGGTGTATTCAGCATTCAGGGAAAGTCCACCCATATCTTGTTCCGCTTTCCACGGCGTGTCTGTGTCGACAGTTCTGTTGAAAGGGTCGATTGTTGGAAGTGTGTATCCAAGGTCAGAGATAATATTTCCAAATTGTCTGTAGGCCGCTCTTTTTGTGGTCACAACGCCGGCGATCACTTGTGCGTAGCCATTTGCTCGAAGTCGATTGTAATCTCCGGTCAAGATGAATTTTAAATTTTCATTGGGTTTGTATAAAAGCTGATCTCGTATCGCAATAGAATTAATATCATTCAGGTCTTGGCTGGTTCTGGAATTATAAATTGTCCCATCTCTATGTGTTCCGGAAGCAGAAAATCTATTAGCGAATTTATCCGAAATAGCGCCTGTTACAGACGTTTTTGCCTGAATGAATCCATAATTTCCAAAACTGATCTCTGCTGTTCCTCCGGTTGTGAAACTTGGCTGCTTTGTAGTGACATTGAAAGTTCCGGCCGTGGTATTCTTACCAAATAAAGTTCCCTGCGGACCGCGCAAAACCTCGATTCTCTCGATGTCAACAAAATCTAGAGTTGTGGCTGCTGGTCTTGCATAATAAACGCCATCCACGTAGAAACCAACACCTGGATCCAAACCATCATTCGTCAATCCAAAGGTAGAACCCAATCCTCGAATGCTGAGACTCGTATTCCTGGGTGTGGAACTGTAAAACTGAACTGATGGAACCAGTTCCTTCAAGCGGTTGACATTGAAAGCGCCCGTTTCCTCCGCTTTTTTTCCCGAGATCACATTGATGGGAATCGGAACTTGTTGCGCCGTTTCTTCTCGTCGTCTGGCGGTAACGATGACTTCCGTGATCACGAAATCATTGGGGAGAAGTTTGATGATCAAAGTGTCGGTCGGATTTTCATTAATATAATAAGACTTCGACTCGAATCCGTTTTTCTGAATTTTGAATTCGGAAGGAAATAGATTGATGTTTGTTAAAGTAAAATTACCATCTTGATCGGTTTGGACGGATACGTTTTTATCGGCCTTCAAAGTGATCTTGACCGATGTGATCGGTTTGTTGTTGATGCTATCCAGAACTTTTCCGTTGATCGAATTCTGTGCGAATGAATGGATGATTGTAAAAGTGAAAAAAAGGATGGACCACTTTTTCAAGATAATAGGATTGCTGCTCATAGTTTATTAAAAATAGAGAGCAAAAGTAAATCATTTTATTATCATACTAAAATAGTATGAATTAAAATTAATATAAAACCTGAATGATTAAATTCAGGTTTTAAGATCAATTATTTAATCTGTGTTTTCTTTCTTCGTCCCCACCAGATCATAAATCCAGTGATCGGCATTGAGGCAATGATCAAACTTACAATGAATGCAATGATCTTTGTCGGCAAGCCTAAGATCGCACCAACGTGAATATCATAATTGGCAGCCACGGTTTTCTCTCCAAAGTTCTTGTCTTTCGGGTCGTGTGTGTGCAGTAATTCTCCAGAGTTCTCATCAAAGATCAAGCTGCTGCTTTTGTGATAAGAATAGGAGAGATGTCTCACATAAACCTCGAAATTCGGATGTTCGTGATCGTCGATATGCGGATGACCAAGATCCAAACTGAATGCATAAGCTGTTGGATAGAGTTCCTTCACTTTGTCAGAGATCTTGTCCAAGGTTCTGTCGTTTTTCATCTCGATTGGCGCTTTGGTCGTGATCTTTGAGAAATCAGGATAAGCTGTTTCGCCGCCAGAAAATACGACGTAGATCATCGCCTGAACGACAAAGAATGCGTAGAACAAACCTGTAATGGTGAGGATCAAAGCAAAAATAGAAGAGTAGAATCCGAGGATGTTATGAAGGTCATAATTCTTTCGTTTCCATTGTGTGGTGTCTTTCCATTGGAATTTGAAGCGTTGTTTACGGGCTGCTTTATTTTTAGGCCACCAAAGGACGATTCCTGTGATCAGCATTATTAAGAAAATAATGACCGGAATCCCGACAACATAACTTCCCCAATCCTGTTTCAAAAGAAAACTCCAGTGGATGGATTTTACAATCGCAAAAAAACCGTTTTTCTCATCGTACGTTTGCAGTACTTTTCCTGTGTAGGGATTGACGTAAGCTAATTTGTAAATCGGAAATTCGTCAAAGTAATTCCATTGATCAGGTTGATGCTCGTACCAGTAGAATTGATAGGACATTTTCTTGTCGATCGGAACGTTGATCCAGTGGATCGGATATTTTTCTTTGGTCTGCTGGTTGACCAGTTTTTCCATCACGCGGATCGGCAGGATTTGTTTTTGGTCGATGTTCTGCTCGTTGTGGTAGATGTATTCTTTTCTGGTTACATTTTCCACCTCATCTTTGAAAACATACAAGGCGCCTGTGATCGCGATAATGAAAATGAGTGTACCAATGGACAAGCCAAACCACAAATGTAGTTTGGCTGTCCATTTTTTAAAGAAACCAGGTTTCTTCTTATGATGATGTTTTTTCCTCATTTTTCAAAATAAAAACTATTCCCGAAAAATTCAGGAATAGCAAATTTATGATTTTAAATTTTAGAATTTGTAAGTCACGCTTCCTAGAGCATTGATAAGAGTCTGTGGATTTGCAGTTGTGAAACCTACCCAGTAATGCTGGTTGGTAAAGTTGTCCACTTTAACTCCGATTCTGAATTTCTTCGTATCGTAGAAAGCACTTGCATTTAGAACCAAATATTTTGGCAGAATGAAGATACTTTCACCGTTCACATTTCCATTGGCATCCAAAGTATTGTTATTGATTTCTCTGTGATCGTTTGCATAGTTTCCGCCGATACCAAATCCTAAACCTTTTAAGTTTCCATCAATAATCTGATAACTTGCATATAGACTTGCTAACCAAGGTGATCCTGCAGTTCCAGGTCTTCTTCCTTGAGTAGTTGGGTCAGAGAAAAGATATTTTGAATCATTGTAGCTTACACCTCCAACAAGAGAAAGTCCTTTTACTAAATATGCATTTACTTCTAGCTCAACTCCTTTACTTTCAACTTTTCCAGCTTGATTTTGGAATGCATTGAAAGTGCCCGGGATATATCCTAAAGTGTACAATGTGTTTTTCACTTTAATATTGTAGTAACTCAAAGTTGCATTAACCTTTCTGTTGAATAAACTTCCTTTGAAACCTCCTTCAAACTGATTAGCTCTTTCTGGATCTGACAATGCAGTATTGGCAAATTCATCAGTAAAATAGTAACCATTGCTTTTGAAACTGTTTTGATAATTTCCGAAAACAGAGAATTGATCTTTTATAATTTCGTAAACGACACCAAATTTAGGAGAGAACGCAGTTTGGTTATAAGCCTTCACATCGTTGATCCAAAGTTTTCCACCTTTGAAATCATTGTTTTCATAACGTACAGCTGCCATAATGTTTAAGCCTTCAAGAGGAGTAAAAACGTTGGAAATATATGCACTGTAAGTATCCTGTTCGTCTAATTGATCATAAGTACTGACAGGTAGATTTTGATAAGCTGCACCCAAAGTGTCTGCATTGAAAGTACCTGCATAGTCGTAACCATTTGCCGGAACTGAATCTAAAAATCCTTGTGTAAGATATTTATACTTCAAATCACTTTTGATATTCTGATAATCAAAACCAACTACAGTTCTGTTTCTCATATCGTTTCCAAATTTGTAATCAAAATTGAAATTCTGCTGAACCTGGAAATAAGTCTTCTTACTACGATCTGTTGATTGATCTGCTCTGCTTACGTAGATTTGATTATCCAATGGATTTAAAGATGCTGTGAAATAAGGATTGTATCCGTTAGAAAAAGTATACGCACTACTTACATTCGTAGAAGATCTAATGTTTTTATTAATCTTATAATTTACTTGTCCGAAGATATTTCTAACCTTTGCAGTTGTGTACATCCCATCTCCATAGTAAGACTGTTTGTAATCCAGACCCAATTTTTCTAAATCCTTAGCGTTGTCAACACCTGTTGTTGCTTTTGATAAATAGAAAAATGATTGCTCAGGCGTCGCTTTCGTATCAAACATTTCGAATTCCAAGCTAACGTCTAGATCGTCATTTATTCTGTAAAGTAATGATGGCGTAAAAGCAGTATATGTATTTTTCGCATCTGTCTTTTGGAAAGTTCCAGAATTTGTATAAGCCGTATTGACACGGAACATTAATTTTTTATCATTGGTAAGAGGTGCATTCACATCTGCCTGAGCTCTGTAATAATTGTAGCTTCCTCCAATCAAAGAAACGCTACCTCCCAATTCGTTGTATGGTTTTTTAGTAATTCTGTTTACTGCACCACCATATGAAGTTGCATTACTTCCGTACAAAGTTGCAGAAGGACCTTTTAGAACTTCAAGTCTTTCTACATTCACAGCATCGATTGATGTGGTGACTGGTGCAACAAGACCGTCTCTTAAAGAATTATTAGATACAAAACCTCTTAATGCAATGTATGCGCCTCCATCACCAGCTCTATTTGTAGCACTCCACATTTTTTGAATCCCTGCAACATTTCTGTATGCATCATCTACCGTGTAGATCATTTGATTTTCAAAAAATAATTTGTCAACCGTAGAGAATGATTGTGGATTTTCAATTGCTCTCAACGGCATTTTATTGGTGTATTCAGAATCTTTTTTTAGAATTGAATTGATGATAACTTCTTCAATACCTTTTGTATTGGTACTGTCTTTCTCCTGCGCTAAAGCGAAAACTCCTGATAAAAGGGCTGCACTTAAAATTAGTTTCTTCATAGTATCTATATAAATTTTATTTGTAATAATGTTTAATAATCAAAATCAAAGGAATTGCTAGTGAGATCCAGCCAAGATAATCCCAAATACCATCTCCAACCAGCGCAATCACCAATCCAAATAGTGAGATGATTGACAACAAGATTGGCATTCCCCAAAGTTTTAAAGTTCGCTTCATTTCATTAAGCTATTTGAGATTCCAGTTTTTTCCAGGCTTTCTTTTCGCCTTTTCTTCTGGAAATCCATAAGTAAATTCCCGTGATAAGAACAAGAATCGTAAAGACATCAAAAACTGCCCAGACAATTTTCATCGGCATCCCGCCATAATCTCCAAAATGCAATGGCTGCGAAAGGAAAAGTGCACTTGCATACCAAGGCAATGTTCTGGAGTCTGTGAAACTTCCATTTTCTGCATCTATCAAAACAGGCTTCAAAAGTTTTGATGTAACTTCTGTATTTCCTTTTAAGAAAATAGCATAATGGTGTTTGCTGGTAAAAGCAGTTCCGGGAAATGCAACAATTGACACATCCATTCCTGGTGTTTTATCTTTCGCCAATTTCAAAGCAGAACTCAGGGAACTCAATTCTCCTTCGATTGGTTTTTTGTTTTTGTAAGGTGCTGTCATTTCTGCCAGTTGTCCTTGCTGCCAAAGTCCCAATATGACGTCCGAAAAGGCATTGATGACGCCTGTAAAACCTACAACTGTCATCCAGGCCATTACTGCAATACCTAATAAATTATGTGTATCCAGCCATTTGATTCTGCTGGTTCTGGACTTTCTTACCATTCCAAAATCAAAATTCTTCATAATCGGTCCGTAAAGAACAATTCCGGAAACGATTGATATAATGAATAAAATCCCCATCAGTCCTAGAAATAATTTTCCCGGAATGCCTGCAAAAAGATCAATATGAAGTCGGGAAACGATGTAAATGAAGCCTTCTAATTTAGGTTCTCCCAGAACTTCGCCAGTGTATTCGTTAAGCAAAATGTATTTGCTTTTTTCGTAAGCGTCGTCTGGTTTTTCTACAACATCTAACAAAACTTGATTAGGATGTGCTTCCTGATCCCAAAATGCATAACGTACTATTTTGCCAGGATTTGCTGATTCTGCATTTTTAATTAAAACGTCAATGCTCTTTTTTGGTGTTCCTTCAGTAACTTTTGCCTCTTTGTGAGGTGTCAAGATATCTTCCAATTCCTCGTGGAAAATCAGTGGCAGTCCAGTGATGCACAGATGGAACATAAACAGAGTACAAATAAGACTTGTCCATTTATGCCAATTAAACCACCGTTTTGCTGTTTTGATTTTCAAAGAATAATTTTTGCAAATGTATTATTTTTATTAATTCTAAATTAGAATTAAATATGATATTTGTCATTTTGTTAATAAATGTTAAAACAAAAAAAAGCTGTTGAAATTATCAACAGCTTTTTGGTTATATCGTATAGTCCTTTGTTTATGCAGGAATTTCGCCTTTGTATAAGAATGAAACAATTTCTTTGTTCACTTTCTCTACCATTTCGCTAAACAAGTAGAAAGATTCTTGCTTGTAGATGACCAACGGATCTTTTTGCTCATAAACCGCACCTTGGGAAGAACGACGTAGGTCATCCATTTCTCTCAAGTGTGTTTTCCAGTTTTCATCAATGATAGATAAAGAGATATTCTTTTCAAAATCAGTGATCAAAGATTCACATTTGGTTTCATAAGCTTGTTGGAGGTCAGTTACAATGGTCATTGTTTTAATGCCGTCTGTGAACGGAACCTGGATCATTTTAAACATCGAACCTTGATTTAGGAACACATTCTCGATAATTGGATAAGCTTTTTCTTTAAGAAGGTTTAATCTAAGATCATAATCCTCTTTTGCCGCTTTGAAAACGATGTCTGTCAACGCAGGAATCTGAGTGCTTGAAAATTGAGATTCAGTGACTGGCGATTCCATTGTGAAATACTTGATGATATCGAATTCGAAATCTTTGAAGTTTCCAGTAGCTTTGGATTGAGAAACAATTGCAGCTGCTGTATCATAGATCATATTCACGATGTCGTACTTCAAGTGATCTCCGAACAAGGCGTTCTTTCTACGTTTGTAGATCACGTCACGCTGTTTGTTCATCACATCATCATATTCCAACAATCTCTTTCTGACACCGAAGTTATTTTCCTCCACTTTTTTCTGAGCTCTTTCGATAGACTTGGAGATCATAGAGTGCTGAATCACTTCGCCATCTTTATGTCCCATTCTGTCCATCATTTTCGCAATTCTTTCTGATCCGAAAAGACGCATCAAGTTATCCTCCAAAGAAACATAGAACTGAGAACTTCCTGGATCTCCTTGACGTCCAGCTCTACCTCTCAACTGTCTGTCAACACGACGCGAATCGTGTCTTTCAGTTCCGATGATCGCAAGACCACCATTGGCTTTCACTTCGCCTTTCAGTTTGATATCCGTTCCTCTACCTGCCATATTGGTTGCTATGGTTACAACACCAGCGCCACCAGCTTCAGCTACGATTTCTGCTTCCTTCTTGTGAAGTTTCGCATTCAAAACGTTGTGAGGGATTTTTCTTAAGCTTAATGCTTTTGACAACAATTGAGAGATCTCAACAGAAGTGGTACCAACCAAAATAGGTCTTCCTGCTTCTACCAATTTTTCGATCTCCTCGATTACTGCATTGTATTTTTCGCGATTGGTCTTGAAAACCAAATCTTGTCTGTCATCTCTCTGGATTGGTCTGTTGGTAGGAATTACCACCACATCCAGTTTGTAAATCTGCCAGAATTCTCCGGCTTCTGTTTCCGCCGTTCCGGTCATTCCAGCCAGTTTGTTGTACATACGGAAGTAATTCTGCAAAGTAACCGTCGCAAAAGTTTGAGTCGCTGCTTCGATCTTTACATTTTCCTTAGCTTCAATCGCTTGGTGAAGTCCGTCGGAATAACGTCTTCCTTCCATAATACGACCAGTTTGCTCATCAACGATTTTCACTTCGCCATCAATTACCACGTATTCATCATCTTTTTCAAATAATGTATAAGCTTTCAATAATTGATTTAAAGTGTGAATACGCTCAGATTTGATAGAGAAATCTCTGTACAATTCTTCTTTCGCAGCGAATTCATCTTCTTTGGAAAGATTTTGTTTTTCGATATCAGCGATTTCTGTTCCGATGTCTGTTAAAACGAAGAATTGTTGGTCTTCGTTACCAGCTGACATATATTCTACACCTTTATCAGTCAGATCGATTTGATTGTTTTTCTCATCGATCACGAAATAAAGATCTTTATCTACGATTGGCATATCACGGTTGTTGTCCGCCATATATTGGCCTTCAACTTTTTGTAGCAATGCACGGTTTCCACTTTCTGACAAGAACTTGATCAATTGTCTGTTCTTAGGAAGACCTCTGTAAGCTTGTAGTAATTTGAATCCGCCTTCTTTGGTTTTTCCGGCAGCAATTAATTTTTTTGCTTCGTTGAAAAGGACTGAAACGGTTTTCTTCTGAACTTCAACGATTCTATCGATAGAAGGCTTCAAGACATCATATTCCTGTCTGTCGCCTTGCGGAACCGGACCAGAAATAATCAATGGCGTTCTGGCATCATCTACCAAAACAGAATCCACCTCATCCACAATTGCAAAGTTCAATTCTCCCTGAACTAATTCTGTAGGAGAAGTCACCATATTGTCTCTCAAATAATCGAAACCAAACTCGTTGTTGGTTCCGTAAGTGATGCTTGCCTGATAAGCTTTTCTTCTAGCGTCTGAGTTTGGCTGGTGAAGGTCGATACAATCGATGTTCATGCCGTGGAATTCGTACAATGGACCCATCCAAGCGGAGTCACGTTTTGCCAAATAGTCATTCACAGTTACCACGTGAACACCACGGCCAGGAAGTGCATTAAGGTAGATTGGTAAAGTTCCAACAAGCGTTTTTCCTTCTCCGGTTGCCATCTCTGCAATTTTCCCTTGGTGAAGGACAACACCACCGATAAACTGCGTGTCATAATGAACCATATCCCAAACGACAGGTGTGCCAGCAGCATCCCATTTATTTCTCCAAACAGCGATGTCTCCTTCCAGCACCACAAAATCCTTTGTGGCTGCCAATTCGCGGTCTCTGTCAGTCGCTGTTACACGAATCTCTCCGTTTTGCGCCAAACGTCTGGAAGTTTCCTTTACCAAAGCAAATGCTTCTGGAAGAACTTCAGCTAATACTTTTTCTTCCACTTCATAAGACTCTTTTTTCAGAGTTTCAATCTTGGTGAAAAGTGCTTCTTTCTCGTCAACGTTGGTTGAGTTTTTTATCTGCTCTTTAGTTTCTTCAATTTGGGTTGTAAATTTTGCAGTGGCAGTTTTCAATTTCTCTTTGAACTCTGCTGTTTTATCTCTCAATCCATCATCGGATAATGCTTGGATGCCAGATTCTACTGTTTTGATTTTTGCGACAACTTTTTTTACTTCTTTAAGATCTTTTGCATTTTTGTCTCCCAAAAAACTTTTAAGAACTGTATTTAAAAAACTCATAATTTGCTATTTGCGGTTTGCACCTGGCTTGTGACCAACTGCGTTATTTATTTAAAAGAATTGGCAAAAGGTAAAACCAAGAGCCAAAAAAACGAATTAATATTCGTCCTCGTTCCAGAGGTAATCCTCATCTGTAGGATAGTCGCTCCAGATCTCATCGATTGCGTCATAGATCTCTCCTTCGTCCTCGATGGCTTGTAGGTTTTCTACAACTTCCATAGGCGCTCCGGTTCTGATAGCGTAGTCGATCAATTCTGCCTTGGTCATCGGCCAAGGTGCATCACTAAGGTAAGATGCTAATTCTAATGTCCAATACATAATTTATAATTTTTGCAAAAGTAAAAAATTAGGTGATACTTTATACACTTTTCTACTGATTTTCAACAATATTTAAAAATTATTTTATTTAATATTTAAATTCGATTGTCATCGTGGCGTATTACTGCGGATTTCCCAAAAACCATTCCACAAATTTTTTTATGCCATTTTGGAAGTTTGTGCTTGGCGCATATCCAATTATTGTCCTTGCTTTGGTGATGTCAGCATTGGTTTTTTGGACGTCGCCTGGTTGCATTGGCAGCATTTTTTTGTTTGCCTTTTTGCCAATTGTAGTTTCTAGGACAGACAGCATTTCGTTGAGTGTCACCACTTCACTTTCACCAAGATTGATGATTTCGTAAACGTTGTCATTGGCTTCCAGATATTGGATAGATTTCAAGATACCATCAATAATATCATCGATGAAAGTGTAATCTCTAGCTGTGGAACCATCGCCATAGAAAGGGATTTCTTGATTTTCGGAAATCAGTTTTGTGAATTTGTGAATCGCCAGATCTGGTCTTTGTCTCGGTCCATAAACCGTGAAAAACCGCAGTTGGATCATATCGATGTGATAAAGACTGTGGTAGACGTGGCCGATAATTTCGCCACATTTCTTTGTCGCTGCGTAAGGCGAAATAGGATTGTCCACATTGTCGGTCTCAGCAAACGGGATTTTCTCATTATTCCCATAAACACTTGATGATGAAGCACAAACGAACTTTTTGATTTCAAAATCTTTACACAGTTCCCAAAGATGCTGAGTGCCACGGATATTCACTTCCTCGTATTCCAAAGGTCTTTCAATAGACGGACGAACGCCTGCCAAAGCCGCTAAATGGATCACGACATCGATTTTATGATTTTGGAAAATCGCTTCCAATCCTTTTTTATCCCTAATATCTTGATAGTAAAGTTGATAATTGTCTGACTTTGCTTCAGTTGATAATTTTTGAATATCGGTTTCTTTGTCCTTAAAATTAAAATTAGATTTTAAAGCCAAAGATTCAAGTGTATTTTGAACTTTGATCTTATAATCATAAAAACCGTCGAAGTTGTCAATATTAATGACAGAATGTCCATTTTTCAAAAGTTGTTCTACCAGATGAGAACCGATAAATCCACTGCCGCCAGTAACTAGATAATTCATAAGATCAAATGTTTTGCGAAGATAAGAATTAAACAAAAAAAAGAATCTCTTAATTGGGAGATTCTTTTAATATTCAGATGATTATTTTTATTTGACAATAAACTTTTTCGTTTGTGAAACACCATTTTCTTCAACATTCATAATATACGTTCCTTTTGCAAGTTTGGATACATTCACTTCTTTTGGAGTTGCTGTGCTGATGACCAATTTTGCAGAAGCGTCGTAGATCTTGATATTTTTCAGTCCATTACTTGGAGATGTAACATAGACAATTCCATTGCTGACCGCAGTAGGATAGATATTAAAACTTTCTTTTTTGGTGTTGTTGACCGCTAGAGCATCTACGGTTCCCACTAATTTGATATCATCAATTCTGTATCCAACCGCTGAATCCATAGTATTAGTAAAACGGATTCTTAGATTTTCTGTCTTCGGAATTGTTCCTGTAGCCGTCACATATTCCCAAACAGAAGCATTGGTACTAACTCTTGCATAACTAAGAGCGGTCCAGTTAGATCCATCTGTGCTCACTTCAACTTTTGGGACAAAGCTTGTGTTTGCAATGCCATTGTAATGCCCAAAAGATAAACTTATATCCTTGTATTCTGATGTCTTGATTCCTGAGATTGTCAAAAATTTCTCTGGTGCAGTTGCAGCTGTGGTAGCTCCTAAAAACAGACAGCCAGCTCCGCTAGCACCAGTATAACCGGTGGAAGAGAGTGTGGTTCTTATATCAGAATTTCCACTGTAAACAATCGGAGAAGCATTTTGATATCCAGTGTAAACTCCCACGCTGGTATTTGTAGAGCCTGTTCCAGCACCAAAATTTTCTGTGAAAATAGTTGTTTGAGCAATTGCGAAGTTGGTCAGTGCTAATAATAGCAATCCATAGATATTTTTCATAAAAAGTGTTTTTAATTGCGACAAATTTATTATTTAAAATCAAATTGAGAATTATCTTAAGTTTATTTCGAATCATCCGCCAAAGTGCTCGTTCAAAGTCTTCGATAAATTTTTAGAAATTGATTTATAATGTTTACTTTTAGTCCCAATTTCAAATCCACGACAAAATGCAATTCTCCGGACAAATCCTGAAAATGATCTCTCAAAACGGCAAACCAATCCAATATTACCTCAACCTGAATGGCGATCTCATCAATATGAATCAACTTTTTGGGAAAGAACTTCACATCAAACACGTTGGCTACGAATGTGTGAATTGTGGGAGCGACGAGAAGATCTACCGAATGGGATTCTGCAAAAAATGCTTCTTCGAAAGTCCATACGCAAGCGACACGATCATCCGACCGGAATTGTCAACCGCGCATCTTGGCGTTGGAGAAAGAGATCTGGAAGTTGAAAAACAGATCCAGCTGGTTCCGCACATCGTTTATTTGGCTTATACGGGCGATGTGAAAGTTGGCGTGACTAGAGAAGCGCAAATCCCGACAAGATGGATTGACCAAGGTGCGACGTTCGCTTTGCCGATCGCCATCACGGAAAACCGTTACGAAGCTGGGATGATCGAGGTGGAACTGAAAAAACACGTGGCCGACAAGACCAATCCGAAGAAGATGCTTTTGGATGATTACGAGGACACTTTAGATCTCATCGATTTCCGAAACAAAATTGCAGACTATTTCCCCAACGATTTCAAAAAATTTGCGGTGAGCGAGGAAAATATCATCAAACTCGATTTTCCTTATGAAAAGCCTGAGAAGATCAATGTTTTCACATTGGACAAAAAACCAGAATTCAATGGTGTTTTGAAGGGTATCAAAGGGCAGTATCTGGCTTTTGAAGGCGATGATTTCATCAATGTTCGTGGACACGAAGGTTATGTGGTGGAACTGACGGTTTAAAAAATTTAAACCATAAAAGGTAGAAAAGTCTTAATTTTATTAAAAGCTCAAATAAAGAAATTGTTTTAAAAGTTGTCTTGTTGCTCTTATGAATGTTTTAATTTTTCATTTTCTTTTGTGACTTTTGTGGTTCAACGACTTTAAAAGAAAAAAGGCATTTAAAGTTGGAACGGTTTTTAGTAATCAATTAGTTAGAAAAAATTAGATGAAAAAAACTTTAAAAGTTACCGGAATCGTTCTGGGAAGTATTTTGCTTCTCATCCTGATAGTGAACGTTGGATTCACGCTTTGGCTCAAGTATCAGCTTCCGGATTACATCAAGAACAAAACACCTTACGCCATTACCTACAAAACTTTGAATGTCGAGATTCTCAGCGGAAGTATTTCGGCAGACGATATTTTAATTAAATCCAAAAATCCGAATGACAAAAAAGTCCTGGCGATTGATGGCTTTGTTGATGGTTTGAATGTCAGTAGATTAGGTATTATTGATTTAATCAAAAATAAAAAAATCAATACCAATTCCATTAGATTGACGAATCCACGTCTCAAAATCAGATTGGCGCAAAAGAAAACCAAAGATTCCGCAAAAGAACCAATGCCGTTTCTCATCCGAAATATTGACATCACCAAAGGAAACATCGATGTTATAAATTCGGATGACTCAAGGGCTTTTTCAGCTAAAAACCTCAATCTCGAAATCAAGAATCTTAGCTTGAATGATAATCCGAACGAACTGCCTTTTGCACTGGATAGTTACAAGATTACCGCGAGAGATTTCTTCGCCAAAATAAGTGATGTTTATACAATTAATTCTAGCGATGTTAAAACCAATAATGGCCAATTGGAAATTAATGATTTTGAGTTGAAATCGATTTTGGACTTTAAAGATTGGGAGAAAAGTTTTACGAAACAAAAAAGTCTTTTCAGCATCAAAAGCAAGAAAATTTCCTTCAATGATTTGGTTTTTGATAAGACGAAACTGAATTTGAAAAATGCGCAGTTCATCAATCCGGAATTTGTGATTCAAAATCGTGATGCGAAAATCATTAAGCCAAAAAATACAAAGAAAAATAGCATCGATTTGAATTTTGCCAATATTGATATTAAAAATGGAACCTTATCAATGTTGAAATCCAACGGCGAAAAATCACTTTCATTAGCAAAATTTGATGCGAATGTGAAAGAATTTTTGATGGACGATGAAACTTCGAAAAATAAATTGCCTTTCAAATTCAAAGATTATAAAATTGTTGGAAACACATTTTTCTACGATTCTGGGAAATATTACAATCTCAGTTTGTCAAGCTTCAATATATCTTCGCAATCGATTGATTTGATGAATTTTAAAATGATTCCCAAAATGTCGCGCGCTGAGTTTGTGAGAACAATTCCGATGGAAGATGACCAATTCAATATCTCAGCGAACAGGATTCAACTTTCCGGCGTAGATTGGACTTTTGAAAAAGAACTCGACCTTCATTTGAAATCCGCAAAACTTCACAACGTGGACGCCAATATTTTCCGAAGCAAAATCCCGAAAGACAATCCGAAAGAAAAGTTGCTCTATTCCAAAGTTCTTAGAAATATAAAATTTCCTTTAGTTGTTGACAATCTGAATCTTATAAACTCACAATTGGTTTATGAAGAAGACAAGCCAGACAACAACGGCCCTGGAAAAGTATTTTTTACGAATTTCAATTTGAATGTCAAAAATCTTAATTCTAATAAAAAGAAAGGCGCCAATTCGAAAGTTCCGATTGTCATCAATTGTAATTTTATGGGCGTTTCTCCAATGAAGGTGAATTGGAACTTTGATACATCAGATTTGCGAGACAATTTTACAATCGGTGGCTACATCAATGATTTGCCGGCCAATGACATCAATCCATTCATCAAACCTTATATGAATATCACCGCAACTGGAACGATTACGAGTCTCAATTATAATTTCAAAGGGAACAATGATATTATGAATGGGAAATTCAAGATCACACATAAAGATTTGAAAGTGGCGCTAATCGATAAAGAGACCAAGGAGAAAAAGAAATTCCTCTCTGGCGTTGCCAATCTGTTTGTGAAGAAGGATTCTCAGAAATTCCCGGAATCTGTCGACATCTATGTTGAACGGAACAAGGAACGATCGTTCTTCAACTTCTACTGGAAAGGCATTGAGGATGGACTCAAGAAAACTTTGCTAATCATCAAGATCTAAAAAAACAAAGCCTCGTCTTTTGAGAGACGAGGCTTCTATAAAAAAACTAAAAAAGGAATTATTTAGAAATCAAATTCTTCTTTTTGTTCGTCTTCTTCTATTTTCTTCAAAAAGTCATCGAATTCCGGACCGCTGTAGTTGCTGTTGGCGCCATATGAATCGATGATCATCGCTTGGTTGCCGTACACGTCCTGCAAAAGGTACAGAGCCACGTTATCGCCTGGATCACTTGCACCTTCGAATCTGTACGTTCGGATGATCTTCAGGTCTTCAGGTTTGTATACAATTCCCTCGTCGCGCAACACAAATTTTTTATCCTCATTCATTAGAATTTCTTTGGTGATGCCTTTTTGTCTTAGTTTTTCCATCACTTCGGAAAGTGTAAGCATTGGTTTCGGATTATTCATAATGATATTTTTTATTGATGATAAACTTTAATCAAATCACGAACCAAAAAAAAGACCTTACAAAATTTGTAAAGCCTTAAAAAAATAAAAGTTATGAAAAATTAAATTATCCTTCTCTTCAAAAGATCGAGATAAATTACTTTTTAGCCTTGTAACGCTTGTCTGGCGTTCCGTCCTTTTTCAGGGTTTTGGCGGCTTTGTATCGTTTGTCCGGTGTTCCGTCTTTTTTCAGTTTGACGTCTGGCGTGTTTGCTACTTTTGCAGCTTTTGCTTCTACGGATGTTTTAGAAGTTTTCGCTTTGACCTCTGTCTTCGTTGCTTTCGCTGCTGGTGTTGTTTGTGCTGATGCTACTCCTAGTCCGAAAGTAAGCAGCAATGTTGCTAAAAGATTTTTCATTTTGAGTTGTTTATGTTTTTTGATGAGACAAATTTATAGTAATAATTGATTAAAAATGAGAAATATAAAACTTTAACCAGAAATTATAAAAGCTTAAAATCTCCTTAAAAATTAAAGCGATAGGCCAGACTGATGTTCAGTAATGTCGCTTTGGAATAGTACTTCGCAACATCCGGATTTTGATTTCCGATTTTAGAATTATAGAAATTCAGCTTTGCACCGAAAACCACTTCTTGGAAACCTTCTGCATCCAAAACGTAAATGGCCTTTGCGCCAAGATTCAGTCCGCCATTGCCTTCGCGGAAGTCGCCAGAGTTGTCCAGATAAGGACTTTTCATTCTGTATGTGCTATAGCCAAGGATTTCCTCAATAAAAAATTCTTCTGAGATTTTATCTTTATGGAAAACGTACCAGTCAAAATTACTCAGCGATGGTGCACCTAGATAACCAAACTTGTCGCGGTCTTTGATGGTTGCAAGAAAATAAGTGTATTCCACGCCCAATCCAAAATTTTTATAAAGATTGGTATTAAGACCTAGTCCGAAACCATAAAAATATCCAAAGGCATCGCTCAGGAAATTGTTGCCCAGCGAGGTCATTATTTTCACGTGTGGATCTACAGAAAACTTTACTTGCTCTGTCCAATCCTGCTTTCTCCGTTGTGCAGAAACCGAAATCGAAAAAACGACGATGAAAAATAAAATAGATTTTTTTATCATTTCAAAGTAATATCATTAAAAATAATATAAGTCACACCATCCGGAATCTCGATACTGAGGGAATCTGCGGAGATTTTGCAACCTGCCGTTTCTGTGGAGAATGATTTGATTTTGAAATTTTTCAGTTGCAGTTTGTATGCACCTTTGTTGTATGGCCCAGCTAAAACGAAACTTCCACTTTCTTTCGGGTAGCTCTCTGCAATTATTTTTTTATCGACGACCAGATGAATCGGATTCTGAAGAAATTCTCCATCCGAATACGTGATCTTACCTTCCACATAGGCGCGGAAAATATTCGCATCGTCGTCTTTGCATTGGGTCAAGAGAATCGACATCAAGCAAAAAACGGATAATATTTTAAAGGTAAATTTCAAAGTATAGTTTATTATAAAACGCAAAATTAACGAATTATGATATTTATTACCGGATAAAAATATTTTTAATTTAAATAGATCCTCACGCCAACATTGAGATTCAGCAACGGCGCTCTGGAGTAATAGCGGTCAATTGCTCTTTCTTCGAACTTGACTTCGGAGTCGAAGAAATAGATTTTTGGAGACGCGTAGATTTCCACCATTTTTGCTTTTGGAAAGTTGTAGGAAAGTTCAGTTCCCAATAGAAATGCGCTTGCGTTTTCTGTATAATTATTTGAAAAATAATCAGATCGGCTCGTCAATGCCATATAACTGTATCCAATTTGACCTTCGATATTAAAGGCTTCTGTAAAAGGATATTTGTAAAGAAAATAGGTTGTGAAGTTGGTCAGTTTCGGACTTTCCAATTCTCCGAAGACGCTTTTGTCTTTTACTTCGGTAAAGGCTCGGCTGAGTTCAATGCCAAATCCCATATTATTTTTGAAGACGGTTTGAAAGTTCAGACCAACGCCTGTAAAATTTTCCACGCCATCTTTCAGATAATTGTTACCCATCGGAAAAACGCCTACAGCATTGACGCCTAAAGTGAATTTTGGTTTTTGGGCAAATGAAAAAAGGCAGAATAGAAATGCGGATAATAATAGAATTTTTCTCATTATTCAATTGTGATGTTAGTAAATTTAACGTAATTCCGACCTTCTGGAAAGACGATGGAAAGTGAATCGTAACTCAAAACGCAACCTGCGCGGTCTGCAGAGAAACTGAGGATTTTTTTGTTCAGGACCAGTTCTGTTTCGGACGTCGCATCGGGTCCGCCCAATCGGAAAGAGCCGTCATTTCCCGTCGTGGTTTTCGAAAGGATGTAATAGGAATTTTCCAAACTCACCGGAAGATTACTCACAGATTGACTTTGGGACGTGATTTTCCCCTCTGCAAAAACTCTGGAATTATCTACGTAATCTTGTCCGCAACTCACAAACGAAAGTAGTGTAATGAGCGCAATAGAACCAAAATTGAAATTTGATTTCATAGGTTAATTTTTTACGAATTTAACGTTTTTTCATTCACAAAATCACGGAGATGGATTAATTGTTGAATATTTAAATTTCGTATTTTTGCAAAGAATTACGATTCCGGGAACAAGCTCGGAATCGTTTTCCTGTTTACACATATTTCAGAATGGAATTAAAAAAAATCAATGAAAATCTGCTTCCCGATTTGCTTAAGAAAGAGTTTGGAAGTGAGATTTTTTCACAATTAGATAGCAATCAACATATTTCTGTGAAAGGAAGCGCAGGTTCGGCGGTTTCTATTTTCACGGCAGAATTGTTTCTGGCGCACAAAAAGAATATTCTTTATATTGTCGATGACAAGGAAGATGCGCTTTATGTGAACTCAGAAATGGAAGATCTGCTTGGGAAAGAAAATATACTTTATTTTCCGGCGACGCATTTGGAACCTTACCAAGTAGAGAAAACGCAGAATGCCAATTTGGTTTTGAGAACTGAGGTCATCAATAAAATAAATTCTGGAAAATCTCCGAAAGTCATCGTGGCCTACGTTGGTGCATTGTCGGAGAAAGTGTTGAAGAAGGAAGATTTCAAAGCGATTTCTCACCAGATTAAAGTCGGCGATCAGTTGGATTTTGATTTTGTGGATGAGTTGCTGAATCATTACCAATTCAACCAAACAGATTTTGTTTCCGAGCCGGGAGAATTCTCTGTTCGTGGTGGAATTGTCGATGTTTTTTCTTTCTCTAATGAAAAGCCTTTCCGGATCACATTTTTTGGTAATGAGGTGGAAAGCATCAAAACATTTGATATCGAATCTCAACTTTCATTGGACAAGATCACGGAATTCCAGTTGGTCTCCAATATGAATTTTTCGGTTTCCGGGAACAAGGTTTCGTTCTTCGAATTGCTTTCTAATGACAGTTTGATCGTATCGAAGAATCTATTTCTCGGCGTTAAGAAAGTCAAAGATTTTTATGAAAAATCGTTTGAGAAATTTGAAACATTAAGCAAAGAGATCAGTCATAGAAAGCCGGAAGAATTGTTTATTTCCGAAAATGAATTCAAGAATAAACTAATCAAGTTCAAAACCATCGATTTCAGTTCGCACCCATTTGAACTTCCGAAGATCAAAACGCTGGAACTTAACCAAACACAACAGCCAAGTTTCCACAAAAATTTCGAATTGTTAATCGATGACCTTCAGGAAAAACAAATTCTCGGCTTTGACACGTGGATCTCTTTCTCATCAGAAAAACAAAGAGAAAGATTGCAGTCTATCTTTGAAGAATTGGGACATCAGATTCCATTTAAAAGTTTCAGATCCGAACTTCATCAGGGTTTTGTGGATCTGGAACATAAACTTCTGGTTTACACAGATCATCAGATTTTCGACCGTTATCAACGTTACAAATCCAAAGACACGTTTGCCAAATCCGAACAGCTGACTTTAAAAGATCTAATGTCTTTGAAAGTGGGCGATTACATTGCGCATATCGATCACGGGATTGGGAAATTTATGGGTTTGGTGAAGGTCAATAACGATGGGAAGATCCAGGAATGTTTCAAACTGACCTATAAAAATGGCGACCTGCTTTATGTAAGTATCCATTCCCTTCATAAAATTTCAAAATATAACGGACCAGACGGAAAGGAAATTGTCCTCAGCAAACTCGGTTCGCCAGCGTGGAAATCATTAAAACAAAAAACAAAAGCGAGGGTCAAGCAGATCGCGTTTGATTTAATAAAACTTTACGCGCAACGAAAAACCGCAAAAGGCTTCCAATATTCGCCGGATTCTTATCTTCAAAATGAGTTGGAAGCGAGTTTCCTTTACGAAGACACGCCGGATCAGGAAAAAGCGACCTTCGATGTCAAACGCGATATGGAGGATGAAGGCGTAATGGACCGTTTGATCTGTGGCGACGTAGGATTCGGGAAAACGGAAATTGCGATCCGTGCGGCCTTCAAAGCGGCGACGGACAGCAAGCAAGTAGCGATTTTGGTTCCAACGACGATTTTGGCATTCCAACATTACAGAAGTTTCAAAGAACGATTGAAAGATTTTCCGGTCAATATTTCTTATTTGAATAGATTCAGAACGGCAAAACAGAAATCCGAAACCTTGGCTGGATTGAAAGATGGAAAAGTGGATATCGTAATCGGAACGCATCAATTGGCTTCAGAGAAAGTTAAATTCAAGAATTTAGGTTTGTTGATCATTGATGAAGAGCATAAATTCGGCGTTTCGGTAAAAGATAAACTGAAGACGATGAAAACCAATGTTGATACGTTGACATTGACGGCAACACCGATTCCGAGGACTTTGCAATTTTCATTGATGGCTGCACGAGATCTTTCGGTCATCAAAACACCACCGCCAAACCGTCAGCCTGTTGATACGAGTATTATTGGTTTTAGCGAAGAAGTCATCCGTGATGCGGTTTCGTATGAACTTCAGCGTGACGGACAGGTTTATTTCATCAATAATAGAATTGAAAATCTGAAAGATATTGCAGGATTGATCCAAAGACTGGTTCCAGACGCAAAAGTTGTGATCGGCCACGGGCAGATGGAAGGCAAACAATTGGAGCAAAACGTCCTCGATTTTATGAATGGAAAATATGACGTTCTGGTCGCTACAACCATCATCGAAAGTGGAGTTGACGTTCCGAATGCGAATACAATTTTCATAAATGATGCTCACCGTTTTGGAATGGCGGATGTTCACCAAATGCGTGGACGAGTTGGGCGAAGCAACAGGAAAGCGTTTTGCTATCTCATCACGCCGCCGTTTGATATGATGACTTCCGATGCGAGAAAAAGATTGGAAGCAATTGAGCAATTTTCTGATCTTGGAAGTGGATTTCAGATTGCGATGAAGGATCTGGAGATTCGTGGTGCGGGCGATTTGTTGGGAGCGGAACAAAGTGGTTTCATCAACGAAATGGGATTTGAAACGTATCAGAAAATGATGCAGGAAGCTTTGGAGGAATTGAAAGATGATGAGGATTTTGAAAATCTTTTCGAGAATGAGGAAGATCGTCAGAAATTATTCAAATCGACGAAGGAAGTGAATATCGATACAGATCTGGAGTTGATGTTGCCGGATCATTATGTGAGTTCGACCGAGGAAAGATTGTCATTATACCAAAAATTAGCTGAGATCAATAATGCGATCGACCTTGCAAACTTCGAAAATGAATTGAAAGATAGATTCGGAGAATTGCCAGATGAAGCCATCAATCTTCTAAAATCTGTGGAGCTGAAATGGCTGGCCGCGGAAATTGGATTTGATAAATTGGTGGTGAAAAACAAAGTGTTCCTCGGTTATTTCCCTGCGAATCCTCAGGACAAATTCTATCAAAGCGACAAATTCAAAAAAATAATTGCCTACCTCACACAAAATCCGAAGGAAGCGACGTTAAAAGAAAAGAACAACCAGCTGATGATGCGGAAAGACAACGTGAAAAATGTGGATGAGGTGAATCTGGTTTTGAATAGGATTTTGGCTTAAAGGATTTATTTTAAAAAGTTAACTTTGCAAACAGAAAATCAAACAATGAAAAATATTATATATTATCTCTCTATCATATTTGGAATTTTTACACTGGCATCTTGCAGTCCCAGCCAAGATGAATCTGGCGATTTTCTGAATGGAGTAGAGTATGACTTCAATCCCAATAATGGCAGTACAAATCCAACGATTAAAAATATTAAGAAAGTCACATCCATCGATAGTGGAGGCGATAAAGTGGTTGCAACATACAATTATACAAGCAATAAACTTACAAGCGTAACGGCGGATGACAATTCTTTTAAGTACACTTTAACTTATGCTGCAGACCAGATCAGCAAAGTAGATTACGAGTCTGTAGATGATTTCTCCGGAGATAGAACAGTTAACAGCCAAGATTTGACCTATACTTCGGGTAAACTTACATCGTCCAAAGGGATTAATAAGGTAAATGGAACAATAGTTTATAACTCGACAACAACTTACGAGTACTCTTCTGATAAGATCAAAAGCATCGTTACAAAGGTAAAAGACGAGACCAATACAAGCGAATTGTTTACAATAAAGACAGATTACACCTTCAGTGGCAGCAATGTCAGTGGGATGAAGTACACAGTTTCTACGGTGCCTGGACCAGTGACAATTGATCCCATTGTAATCACAACAGCATTCAGTAATTATGACACTTACAAAAATCCTCTGAATAGCTTGCCAATGGCTTTCAAATTGGTAAGTTCTCATTTTGACCTGGAAAATAATGTGGGAAGCGGGCTGTCCATCAACAATGCAAAAACAATGAAGGCTACAACCAACACGGAGTCCATTACTGCTGATCTAAAATTTGCCTACGATACAGATGGATATCCGATTGTTGGAACTTCTGATCAGGGATCTGTAGCTTTTGAATATGTAAAATAATTTTTAAAGATGAAGTATCTCATTGTCGGTATTGGCAACAAAGGGGAAGAGTATGCGGAAACGCGTCATAATATCGGTTTCAAAGTAGCAGAGAAAATTGCAGAGAAGATAGAAGCGCCTTTCAAATCTTCAAATTTTGGACTACTCGCAGAAGGCAAATACAAAGGCAGGAAAGTCTTTGTCCTCAAACCAGACACTTACGTGAATCTCTCGGGTAATGCAGTAAAATTCTGGATGCAAAAAGAGAATATTCCTTTAGAAAATATTTTAATTATTACTGATGATCTCGCACTGCCATTCGGTTCTCTTAGGATGAAAATGAAAGGCTCTGACGCTGGTCACAATGGATTGAAAAGTATCCAGTCACAACTCAATACCCCAAACTACCCAAGATTGAGATTTGGAATTTCTGCAGAATTCTCTGAGGGAAAGCAAGCAGATTACGTTCTCGGAAAATGGAACGATGAGGAAAAAGAAAAACTTTCCGAAAGAATCGAAAAGTTTTCCCAAGCCTGTTTATCTTTTGTCTTTGCAGGCATCCAAAATACGATGACCGCTTTCAACGGAAAATAATATTAGTCCTTTATAAATTTGGCAGAAGTAGATGTTCCATCCTGGAAATCAACTTTGATAACGTATTCCCCAGCTTTCAATTTCTTTTCATCTAAAATTGCTTTAGTCGAAGTCTGGATCAGCTTCCCTTCTGAGGTATAAACCTGAGATTTCTTGAGTTTCTTACTTTCATAAGTTGCTGTCACTTGATTTTCAGATGATTTGGCTGTTCCACTGACATCCTGTGAAACTACATTGTTTGAGTTTATAAGATCTTTGGATGATGCTTTCGGCTCTGTGGTAGCGGTTTGAGCGAACGCAAAGGAAGATGCGCCCAACAGGAAGAATAATTTTTTCATCAATGTATGTTTTTGCAAAGGTATCATAACAAAATGGATTCCAAAAATAGATTATTGTGGAAAACATAAGAATTTTATATCCTTTAATATCCTGTGTTTCGTTTCTGGCAGGGAAATAAGCAAGCCGGATAAAATAAATTACCCGGCCTGCAAACCTAATTAATTGTATAAAGAAAAAATATTTTTTAGATCCAAGTGACCACACCGGTCTCAACATCGTAGTTGGCTCCTACGATCTTGATCTTGCCGTCTTCTTCCATCTTTTTAAGCGTAGAACTTTTGGTACGGATGTCTTCAATAGCATTTTTTACATTGCTTTGATTCAGTCTTTCCAATAGGTCTTCGTTTTTAGAAGATCGCTCTTCACCGTCAGTGATGATATCTTTGATGATGTGATCAAAGTGGTCGATCAAATGGTTCAGGTTGTCCATTCCAAGACCTTGGATCGCTGCTGCGTCCAATCCGCCCTTCAATGCGCCACATTTGGTGTGACCTAGAACGACAACCAGTTTGGAACCGGCCACGTTGCAACCAAATTCCATAGAACCAAGAATGTCCTGATTTACAAAGTTACCAGCAATTCTCACGCTGAAAATATCGCCCAGTCCCTGATCAAAGATCAATTCGGCAGATGTACGGCTGTCGATACAGCTCAAAACTACAGCAAATGGCCATTGTCCCGCACGCGTGTCATTGACCTGAGACAAAAGATCTCTGTTCGCTTTCAGATTTTTAACGAATCTTTCGTTTCCTTCTTTTAGGATTTCAAGCGCTTTGTCAGGAGTAATGGTCGTTTGTGTTTCGAATGTATGTGCTTTCATATTTTAAATGTTTAAAAAGTATTAATGTTAATGATTGTGCAATTTTTACATTGCTCTTTTGTGGTTGACGATGACGTGCGAATCTTGATCGCTCGCATAGTCTCTGTAAGATGTTTTGAAGCCAAGCAATTCGACTTCTATGTCTTCTTCCTTCGCTCTCACATTGGCAAAATCCTGGATCATCTCCAGAACATCTGTTGTGATGTACGAGGTTGTTTTTGCATCAATGATGACTTTGGAGCCAGATTTTACGTTCTTCAAAGTTTTCTTGATGGCTGCTTTGTTCAGGAAGGAAACTTCCTCTGCCAATTTTATCGTGATCTCATCTGCATCGTCCAAAGTGGCTTTGTTCAGATAATAAGCGCGCTTCATATTTCCTTGAAGAATGTAGAATACTGATATCAATAATCCAATTCCCACACCTTTCAAAAGATCGGTGAAGACCACGGCCAAAACGGTTGCTACAAACGGAATGAACTGATATTTCCCATTGTGCCAGAAATGTTTGAAGGTTGCTGGTTTTGCCAATTTATATCCTACCAAGATTAATACCGCTGCCAAAGTTGCCAATGGAATTAGATTTAATATCACCGGGATCGACAAAACACAGATCAGCAACAAAACACCGTGAATGATGGCTGAAGCTTTGGTAGTTGCTCCAGCATTAGCATTAGCGGAACTTCTTACCACTACAGACGTCATCGGCAATCCACCAATGAAAGAGCTGATGAGGTTTCCAATGCCTTGCGCTTTCAATTCCAAATTGGTATCGGTAATCCTTCTTCTTACATCCAATCTGTCTGAAGCTTCAATACAAAGCAAGGTTTCGATAGATGCTACAATTGCGATGGTGGCACCTGCGATCCAAACTTTAGGATTCGTAAATCCATTGAAATCTGGAAACGTGATCAGGTTTTTGAAGTCTTCCAATGAACTTGGCGTTGGCAAAGTCACCAAATGTTTTTCAGAAATTGCCAAAGAACTTCCAGACATTTTGAAAAATTCATTCAGTAGAATTCCCGCAATGACGGCAACCAGTGCGCCAGGTAAAAGTTTTATTCTTTTCAGAAAAGTAATATGGTCCCAAGCCAGCAAAATTGCTACAGAAACCAAGGTTACAACGATTGCTCCCGGATGGATCGCTCCAAATAATTCTGAGAAATATCCGAAATTAAGTCCTTTATCAAAAATAGATTCGTGGCCTTCATAATCACTGTCAAATCCTAAGGCGTGCGGAATTTGTTTCAGAATAATGATGATTCCGATACCAGCCAACATTCCTTCAATCACATTATTCGGAAAGTAATTTGAGATACTTCCTGCCCGGACAAATCCTAAAATTAACTGTAGAATTCCCGCAATGATCCCTGCGCAAAGAAATAATTCAAATGCACCCAGGTCTGTGATGGCAACCAAAACGATGGCCGTCAAACCAGCAGCCGGACCAGAAACGGAGATGTTGGAATTACTAATGAGTCCGACAACAATCCCGCCAACAATCCCAGCAATGATCCCAGATAATGGCGGCGCTCCTGATGCCAAAGCAATCCCAAGACAAAGCGGCAGTGCCACAAGAAAAACTACAAGACCGGAAGGAAAATTCTCTTTGATCCCTCCAATCAAAGATTTTGATTTTTGCATAATGATATGGCAGAAGTCATTGATAATGAATACCAATTATTCTAAAAAAGTGTTGATTGACTTAATACAGAACAAAGCCTACTGTTATCAAAAACAGCAAACAAGAATAACGTTTATAGAAAAACGCAAACGAATTAAGCTTCCGGTGGAGGAGAAAATATACTCAGATAAGGGGAAAAGTAAATATTTGTTTCCCAATTTGGAGTCAGTTTTTTTTGAGGAACAACTTCACAAAACTTAAGGAAATCGTGGATGTCCAAAGTTTTAGGAATAGTTTTTTCGTAAAGTACAAAAGTGTTGGCATGGGTTTCTTCCTCGTTGACTATAACATTGGTTCTCGGTAGTTCCCAACCAAACATAGCGGCAATCCCAGGAAGCGCCGTAAAGTTTAGAAAAACCGTTAATATTATAATACTCCAATACTTCATATATAAATCTTAAATAAGATTTTTGTTGTTCTTTTTACTCATTACCCAATCAGAATCTGTCAGGTTATAGATTTTCTGGATATCTTTCAAGATTTTCTCAAAATCGATTTCCAGATCAATTATTTTTCCTGTTCTAAGGTCGAAAACCCAACCGTGAACAATAGGATATTCATCCAAGATATAACGTTCCTGAACGCAGGCCATTTTTATCACATTGATGCATTGCTCCTGAACATTCAGTTCCACAAGGCGATCATATTTTTTATCGGCATCCACAGAATCCAACTCTTCCTGATGAAGTCTGTAAACATCTCTGATATTTCTCAGCCAAGGATTCAAAAGTCCAAGATCCTGAGACGTCATTGCTGCTTTCACGCCTCCGCAATTGTAATGTCCACAGACGATAATGTGTTTTACCTTCAGATGTTCAACTGCGTATTGAATTACTGCTGTAGAACTCATATCCAAAGTGTTGACCACATTAGCAATGTTTCTGTGTACAAAAACTTCGCCTGGCCCTACGCCCATCAGTTCCTCTGCCGTTGCGCGGCTGTCTGAACATCCGATGTAGAGGTAATCCGGGTGTTGTGTTTTAGCCAGATCGTGGAAATAATTGGGATTGTCCGCTAACTTTCCTTCGACCCATTTTTTATTGTTTTCGAAAATACCTTCATAAGAGTTTGTCATAACAATAAAATTTGCTCATTTATGATTATTTGATTCGGCGTAGTTGTTTCTAAAAACTAATAGACCAAATCAATAATTACACAAAAATATAATTTAAAATTTAAAAACAATGAGATTTAACAAAGTTTAATATAGGAAAATATGATATCAAAGCGAGAAATAATAAAATTAATTAAACTTTATTGTTAATATAACCCTCGGTCGCATTCTGTTTTGAAGTGACGACTGCAGGATTTCCCAAAGCAATAGAATTATCTGGAATATCCATATTCACGTAAGCATTTGGACCGATAAGAACATTGTTGCCAATTGTTATATTGCCGACTATCACAGCGTTGGGACCAATCCAGACTTCGTTTCCGATGACGGGAACGCCTTCATTTTTTCCGCGGTTGGCCTGGGCGATGGTTACGCCTTGTGCGATATTGCAGTTTTTCCCAATCTTGGCTTTCGGATTGATGACGAGTGCGCCCCAATGGCCTAAATACAAACCTTCTCCAATCTGGGTTTCTGCATAGATCTGAAATCCGTATTTGATCTGATAATGTCGGAGAATCAGACGGTAGAATTTGCCTATTAATGATGACTTAGAATGTTTCTGAGCATTTCTGAACCAATAGATGTAATGAAGATTGGGACTGAAACATTTTTTCAGCATCTGAAAATGGGACAGATATTTTCCACTTTCTCGGTAGAAATCTTTTTGAAGAATAGAATAACTCATTGGTTAAAATTACAAATTATCAATGATTTCCATAATTTTATCGACAGAATTTTTCAAGTTAAAAGGCATCTCATAATGCTCAAGATTTTCCTGAAACGATTGAAATTTCTCGGGATTTTTCAATGCTCGCTTCATTCCTTCATAGATTCCTTCTTCAGAATTTTCTGTGATTAAGCCTAATTTTCCATTTTCCAGCATTTCTGTAACGCCAGAGACATCGGTCGCGAGAATATTCTTTTTTAATGTAATAGCTTCAAACAAAACAGTTGGATAGCCTTCATATCGAGAGCTTAAAATATAAAAATCAGCTGCTTTGAAGTAGGGATAAGGATTGTCTGTAAAACCAAACATTGTGGCGGTTTCATCAACTTTTAATTCTGATTTCAGTTTTTTCACATTTTCGAAATCATAACCGTCGCCAACAATTAATACTTTGTGTGGGAAACCTTCATCCAGAAGTCTTTTGTGAACTTTCAACAATCGGTCAAAACCTTTCTGAGGGAAAACAGTTCCGACAGAAACAAAAGTAGGAATTGCCTTGTCGAAGGTATAATTAAGAATTGGTTTTTCAGCTTTTGTAAGAATTTCGGTAGTGTCAAGTGGATTGTAAATTCTTACTATTTTCTTTTTTTCGGCTTCGGTTTTTGCTAAATCTAAAAATGTCTGCTGAATCTTGTCAGAAATGACCATTACTTTGTCATAATGGAAGAAGTGCCTGATCTTTTCATCTGTATAGCCACTGACCTGTGTAAGATCATTATGGATCCACATCAGTTTTTTGGAAGATTTCAAAGGACTGTTCAGTACTTCATCCTTGAAGCCGTGGATAGCAGCAAACTCAACATCGTAAACTTTGTTTTTGAGTTTTCGCTTATACAGAATTTTTGGATATTTTTTTAAAAGTTGCTGATAAACAACTCTGTATATTTTTCTTGGAATGTCTTTCGGGCGATTGGTAGTGATCATTTCGCCACGATTGAGGTACATCACATTGACCCAATCCGGAACATCCGTAAGATATTTCCCGGAATAAAGATTTAGTAGTAAATCAATTTCGTATTTGTCTCTTGGAAGGTTTTTGAGAAAGGTTACCAAAACTTTTTCTGCGCCGCCGTGACGCAGAGAACCAATTCTGATAAGTATTTTCTTCTTCAAAATTTAGAATTCTAAGATCCCAGCTCCCCAAGAATATCCTACACCAAAACCTGCCACCATTACTTTGAAGCCTTCTTTGATTTTATCTTGGTCCAAAGCTAATTTTAAAGCAATTGGAATACTTGCAGAAACCGTATTGCCAATATCCTTCATATCCAAAAAGAATTTTTCGTCTGGAATATTACACAGATTCTTCAGGTAATTCAGCATATAAGAACTGGCCTGGTGGAAAACGAAAAGATCGATATCCTCTAGTCTGAGTTTGTTTTTTTCGAGCGTTTCACTAATTAACGTTGGAATGTTTTCCAAAGCAAATGTGAAAATCTTTGGACCTTTCATAAAAAGAACAGGCTTTTCCGAAGTATTTCTGGAAGCGCCATTTTCTACAATTAGATTGTTGTATCCAGCACCATCTGTTCCCACAACATATTGGAAATCTGCCTTGGAGTCGTCTTTTTCTACAATGGTAACCGCGGCACCATCACCAAAGATGCTTCTGTTGGACTTGTCATTCTTATCCAAAAACTTGGTGTAAGTATCAGAAGTTACCAACAAAATATTTTTAGCTAAACCAATGGAAATGAGTCCTTTTGCTAGTGTTAAACCATATACAAAACCTGAACAGCCAAGATTAAAATCCAAAGCTCCAATGTTTTTCTGAAGTCCTAATTTGTCCTGTAAAATACAAGCCGTTGTCGGAAGAAAGTAGTCTGGACTTTGAGTACAGAAAAGAATAAAATCGATTTTATTTTTGTCATAATTCTTAAAAAGCTTTTCACAAGCTTCATAAGCAAGGTCGAGAGCTGTTTCAGATTCATCTGCAAAATGTCTGGATTCTACGCCGATTTTTGCTTTGATTTTTTCTGCATTCCACTCTGGGAATTCATTGGCAATGTCTTCGTTGGTCAGTATATTTTTGGGCAGATAGTATTCTATCGCTGCAATGTTAATCATATTAGCGTGGGGTAAATTTTTGCAAAGATAAGCATCTTAAAATAATGTTTTGCAAAGAATTAATGGTTGAGTGATTTTTATGAAATTAATAGATTAGTTAGTTTTTAGGATATTATTACTTGGTTACATAGAATTTATTTAACAGCCTTATATTGGTGTGGTAAATTATTTTTCAAATAATGTTCGAGCTTTTTTCTGTCTTTCTCCAACTCTAGGTCATAAACGACAGTGTTAGCCAATAATCTCTCTCCATATTCATCAATACTACATATTTTTTTTGCCGGAATACCACCGTAAACGTAGTTGTCTGGTATAGATGAGCTTACAATACTTAAAGAACCAATGATACAGTTGTCTCCAATCTTGACACCCGGTAGAATAATGGTTCCTTTTCCGATGAAAGTATTATTGCCAATCTTTATTCTTCCGAAAAATCTGCCGTCTTTATATTTTTCAATATTTTTTGTCACCCTTGCATCTCCACCGTGATTGATAAAAGAAACATTCTCAGCAAGCGTTACATTGTCGCCAATTTCTACAAGAAAAGGTTCAGAACCAAAATCTGGAATGCCTTGTACAAATAGATTTTTTCCAACTTTAAGACCTCTCTCCTTTGCAAGTGTAATTGTAATATTCTTGATCAAAGTGATGTAAATATTATGAATTTTTAAAATAATCCGATATAATAAAGTCATATTATTTTTTTGCTAAATTAATAATGATATTTTCAACTGCATCGAAAATCTTTTGATTATCAAATTGCTCCTCAGAGTTTTTTAGATTTTCCTGTATGTCTGCAATCAAATTTTTATTTGTCATGAATTCCCTCATCGCATCATATATTTCTTTTGAATCATAATTGATGAGGTATCCATTTTTCTGATGAGTGATCATTTCCGGGATTCCCCCAACTGCTGTTGATAGGATTGGTTTTTGAAGAATCAAAGTATCTGCAATGATCAATGGCCAACCTTCGGACTCGGAAGGCATTATGAAAAAATCTGCATTTTTCACATAAGGATAAGGATTGAGGAGAGATCCCTTCAAAATAAAAGAATGTTCCACTCCCAGTTCCGCAATTAGGTTTCTGAGGTTCTCCATTTCCTCGCCATCACCAATGATAACAATTTTGTGAGGAAAACCATCTTTGATTAGCTGGGCATGCACTTCTATAAGTTTGCGATATCCTTTTCTGGAATGTAGTCTTCCGACAGAAACAAAAACAGGGTCCTTAGTTTCAAAATCAGGAACAAACTCTCCTGCTTTTTCTTTGATTTCTTCAATAGGAATTGCATTTAAAATGACTTCATTCTCAGGAAGTTTGAGATCTGGATAGGTTTCTACCAGAATGTCTTTTGTCTGTTGAGAACCAAAAATAAAATAGTCAAATCTAGGAATCTGGCTCAAAAGTAATGGAACAATGGGTTGCATTTTTGGGAAAGTAATGTCCGAATGGAACCAACCTATTTTTTTGGAATCTCTGTCAGAACTAGCAAGAACGGAAGCAAAATCCGTGTAAGATGAAGCAATTTCAACATCAAATTTTTTGTCCAAAAAGATTTTGTCAATGAGGTTGGGGAAAGTCTGCAGAAATTTGATCTTCAGACCTCTCATCGTAAGTTGGACCTTGTTAATGATTGGATTTTGTGAGAAATCCTCCTTCCCTGTATTTATTTTCACATAATTAATGTGAGAAGGAACCTTATCCCGTAACTCACCCTGATAAAGACTGACCAGATAAGTGATGTCAAATTTATTTTTATTAAGATTGTCCAGAAGGCCCAAAATTACTTTTTCTACACCTCCCATTTCCATAGATCGGTGTCTGAAAAGGATATTTATTTTTCGATTCATGCGTGTTTTTTTCAAAAAATTCTCACAATGCAAATATAAGCATTGCATGTGCAAAACTTTTTTATTTTTGTAATACAAACATAAATAGTATGAGTAAAATCTCCGAAATCACATCTACTTTTTTTGCTTACTTGAAACGTCCAGACCTTTACCCGGAACTAAGAAGAAAAATATGGAAAAACATCTTTAACCGTTCTTCGGCATTGCGTGGAAAAGATGATGCAGAAAAGTGGTGCGCGTCTTTGGCAATTTCTGAAAAAGACTTTATAGAAAATATTTTAAAATCGACTTTTATTCCCTTCGAAAAAATTTTCCCGAAGGAGTTTGCAATGGCATTACAGATTCAGGCGAAAGCACCAGTGAAATTGGGCGGGGCTGGATCTCTAAGTGTCATCTATTACATTAATGAGTATACAAGTGCTCAAGAAACTGTAGAAACTGGCGTAGCATACGGTTGGTCTTCTTTTGCTGCTCTGGCATCATTAGTTCACAGGAATGGAACACTTTACAGCTCAGATATGCCTTATCTGCTGCAGAGTCAAAGTGAAGATTTTGTGGGTTGTGTGATTCCGGACAAGTACAGATCAAATTGGAATCTCTACCGATTTGCAGACAAAGAATCTCTGCCAAAAATCTTTTCGAAAGCTAAGTCATTCGATGTGGTACATTATGACAGTGACAAATCTTATAATGGCCGAATCTGGGCTTACAATTTATTATTCAACAAAGTGAGAAAAGGCGGAATTTTTATGAGTGATGATATTGGAGACAATGCAGCTTTCAAAGACTTTTGCGAAACCAAAGGTCTGAAACCTTATGTTGTAGAATTTGATGGTAAATATGCAGGTCTCATTTTCAAAGATTAATTTTATTATTCTGTTTTGCAGCCCATATTTTCGTACTGTTTGCGAAATTGGTCAGCCCATTTTTCAAATTCCGGAATATTAATTTTATCAGAGACAAAAGCCTTAAAATAATCCTGAGAAAAATCCTTTGGAAAATTCTCCAATGCGTCAAAATTCCCTTTCCACCAGGCTTCATTGATCAAATGATTAAACTGATTGACGTCGAAATCAAAACCGTATTCGTGATAAGAATTAGTAGCCGAAGACTGGAAGGTGGTTTTCATAGCTTCGCTTTTCAATCTTGAAATGAAGTTGGGATTGTTTCTGTGGTTTTTGTAGAAGAGTGAAGCGTTGATAAGCTGTTTCTTTTCATCCACTTTGCCATCCATTTCCTTCCAGATTTCCAGCCAGTATCTTTTATTGAAGAATCCCATTAATATGGAGTTCAAAGCCCAATATTTTCTTTGTGTAATATTATCTACTTTGCCTAATTTATAAAGGATTGTATAGAATTTGAAATCATTGTAAAAAAAAGCGTGCATCCATCTTTTTGAAAAGAAAAGAAGTCCCTTTGGCTGTGCAGATTCAACTGTTTCGGAAATAGACTTTAAGTTAAGATCTTCTCTCTCAGACTCATTGCCAAGCCAGCCAAGTTTTAGAAGATTGATATCGTGTTTTTTCGCTTGGTTAGATAATTCATCCACATTGATTGGATTGGTAAACCAAACATCATCCTCTGTTACAATCACATAATCGGATCCTTTTTTTACATTTTCGAACCAGAATTTTGTGGGAATTTCAAAACCATTGACAGCTTTTCCGGAAGCTAAATTTTCCTCTATTGCTTTGATCTTTCCGTGATAATTATCCGAAAGCAAAATTTCTATGTTCGGATGTTTTTTTCTGATTTTGTCCAGATATTTTTCGGGCGTGCCGTCATCCAAAACCTTAATTCTAAAATCTCCGGATACAAATTTTTCGATAGAAGAGATGCATCTGTCTAGGTAAAAAGGACGGTTAAAAGATTTGATGAAAATATCTGTCATAAGTGTTTTTAAAGTTTTAATCGAGTTGATTGATCAACTTAGAATTTTTGTAAAACATAGATTCTCCGAGTGTCAGGAAAATAGAATTCTTAAGATAAAAAAGATCCGAACTGAACAATTCTCTGTACATTTTCATCAGTTTTTGAAACCCGGAAAAATCGTAATATTTTTTTGAAACGGCGATTGCAGTTTGAAGTAGATCTTTGGATGGATTTTTATATATATTCAAAAACGTGTTCGGGTCAAAAATGGCGTAAGAATCCTTGCCTGTTGCCAAACGTTCTTTGTAAAAAACTTTACATTGATTGATGAAGAGATTCTTAATCACTTTGTCCTGCTCGCGGGAAAGTGAGTTTTGCAGAATCCTGTATTCCAAAAGACTTTCGTCCAGATTTGCCATTTTCAGATGGTCCGTCATTACTCTGAAATAGAAATCGTAATCTTCACAATATCGCATCTTTTCCCGGTAGAAATCTTCGTAGAATTCCTTCCTGAACATAATGACGGGATGGTAGAGTGAGATCTTTTTCGGCATTACTTTCCGGATCTCAGCATCATTGAGTGGAGCACGCATTTCTCCAAGATCATTTCCTGTTTCATCTACTTTTTTCAAACCGGCACCGACGATAAAAATGTCGGGATTATCTTCTAAGAAATCATATTGCAGTTGGAAACGGTCTTTTCTGGAAATGTCGTCGTGATCTATCCTTGCGATGTATTTACCTTTGGCCTGTTTGCAGCCGAAATTAAGATTTCTGATGAAACCTGCCGGACCAATATTTTGTTCGTTTCTGAAAAGCCTTAATCTAGCGTCTTTCTCTGAGAATTGATTTAGAATTTCCCAGGTTTTATCTGTAGAAGCATCATCAATAATAATAAATTCGAAATCCTGAAACGTCTGATCCAGAATTGCCTGCACACTTTGAGCCACGAAATTGTCGCCATTGTAGACCGACATTACGACAGAAATTTTTGGATTCATCTTAAATTAAATCTTGTTTTAATTTGACAACGCTTCCAGCAGGAACATCTTTATAAATCAGGCAGCCTGCACCAATGATACAGTTGTCGCCAATTGTAACGCCTTTCAGTACGGTAACGTTGCTTCCTAGCCAGCAGTCTTTTCCAATTTTGATTGGCGCTGTTGTGAATTTCCTGTGTTCTACTTTGTTTTGGGAATATTCGTGATTGTGATCGTAGAGTTTTACACCCTCTCCAAACAATGTATTTTCTCCGATTTCGATTTTTTCGATGGCATTGATGGAGCAGTAATTATTCATAAAAACATTGTTTTCCAAAATCACTTTTGCATTTTTTGCCAAAACAAAGTTGCAGTAATTTCTGAAGCTTACGCCGTCGCCAATCATCAGAGAAGCAGAAGCATCAATGGAAAAATTGGAATAATTTCCTATTCTGAAAGCGCTTCCAATCTTCGAATTTTTGTTTTTCCGAATGTTGGCGAGCGTGTTCTCTTTCAGGATTTTAAAAATGATTTTTGCGAAAAATTCCATCGTGTTCTAATTGGTACAAATATAAAGTTAATGCCCGATTTTATTTCTATTTTTGCTAAAATTAATAAAATTAAACAACACGCCCAGATGAATCCTCTTGTTACCATTGTCATTCCTGTTTACAAAGTCGAAAAATTCATTGAAAGATGTTTGCAATCGGTTGTCAATCAAATTTATAAAAACATAGAATGCATATTGGTAAATGATGTGACGCCGGATGCATCGATGGAAATTGCTGAAAAATTCATTCAGAAAAATCCGGAATTTAATTTTATTGTTTTTAATCAGCCGACCAATCAAGGTTTGTCTATGGCAAGAAATGCAGGGATGGATCTGGCAAAGGGCAAGTATATTTATTTTCTTGACAGCGATGATGAAATTACAGACTATGCGATTGATCATCTTGTCAAACGGGCAGAGGAAACAGATGCCGAGATGGTTCTGGGGCAAAGCGTCTGCATCAATGAGGAAGAAAACTGGAAGAGAAATTACTTTCCAATTACTTCTAAAAAAGATATTCTGGAAGGAAACAAAGAGATTGTCTGGAACTTTGTGAAAGGAGAATATCCGGTAATGGCTTGTGATAAGCTTGTGCGAATGGATTTTCTGATGAAACACCAGCTGTACTTTGTGAAAGATCTTTTCTCTCAGGATGTTCTTTGGAGTTTTCAGAGTATGTTGAAATTCAGTAAGATTGCTTTCTTAAGAGAAGATACTTACTTGTACTATTTCCACGGTGCTTCTATTATTCATAATCGTGGAGAAAAACATTTTGGTAATTGGATTACGATTGCTTCCTACATGGATAAGGCTTACCGGGACGAAAAGGATGCTGCAAGGAAAAAATTAATTCTGGAATATCTGGTGGATTTCAAAGGAATGACTTTGGAAATGAACTGGAAAGCACAGAAAAACGAAATGCTTTGGAAACGAAGCTACAAGGCATATAACCAAATGAAATCTTTGGGCTTGAAGGATTATTTGTCCGCAGATTATTCTAAGAAACTAAAAAAGCAGGACTTATTTTATCGCCTGCCTTTGTTTATTGGATATCCGTTTTTCCGATGGAGATTTGGAAAGTAATTATAGTCTTGTCACACAATCGCCTTGTTCCAAAATTCCTTTCACATCATAGATAATTCCATTTTCGGAAAGTAGATTTTTGATGTTTAGCGTTTCAAACTCTTTGTGAGAAACGGCTAGTACGACAGCTTCATATTTTTTGAAAGGCATTTTGGTTGATGTTTCCAGTCCATATTCGTGTCTCACTTCGTCCGGATTTGCCCAAGGATCGAAAATGCTAACATTAATACCGTAGTCTTCCAGATTTCTAACCACATCTACAACTTTCGTATTTCTGACATCCGGGCAATTTTCTTTGAATGTAAAGCCAAGCACCAAAACTTCCGAGCCATTTACTTTCAGGTCTTTTTTAAGCATTTGCTTAACAGCTTCACTTGCAACGTATTGTCCCATGCTGTCGTTCATTCTTCGTCCAGCCAAGATGATTTCTGGATGATAGCCAAATTCCTGCGCTTTCTGAGCCAGATAATAAGGATCTACACCAATGCAATGCCCGCCAACCAAACCTGGTTTGAAAGGAAGGAAATTCCATTTGGTTCCGGCAGCTTTCAAAACTTCGTGTGTGTCGATGTTCATCAGATTGAAAATCTTTGCCAGTTCATTTACAAAAGCAATATTAATATCTCTCTGTGAGTTTTCTATCACTTTTGCAGCTTCTGCAACTTTGATGGTTGGAGCAAGATAAGTCCCAGCTTCGATTACAGAATTGTAAAGGTCATCTACTATTTTTCCGATTTCAGGATTGGATCCTGCGGTTACTTTCAAGATTTTCTCTACCGTGTGAAGTTTATCTCCTGGGTTTATTCTTTCTGGGGAATAGCCTGCAAAGAAGTCAACATTGAACTTTAATCCTGTATTTTTTTCTAAAACAGGAATACATTCTTCCTCCGTAACGCCAGGATAAACCGTTGATTCATAAATAACGATGTCACCTTTCTTAAGGACCTTTGCCACAGTTTCGCTTGCTTTGTAAAGCGGAGTAAGATCTGGGCGGTTGTTTTTGTCAACCGGTGTTGGAACTGTAACAACATAGATATTGGAATCTGCGATGTCTTCTAATTTATTAGAACAAAACAAACCAGTTTCCTCTTGTTTCGGATTGCTTTTTACCAGGGCAGATTGTAGAAGTTCATCAGAAACTTCCAATGTGTCATCTTTTCCGGCATTCAGCTCGCCAATTCTTTTTTCATTAATATCAAATCCTACAACAGGATATTTAGTTGAAAATAATCTTGCTAGTGGCAGCCCAACATAGCCTAATCCGATTATTGTAATTTTATGATTCATTATTTTTTTTATTTTAAATTTTCCCAATACCAGTTCACAGCTTCCTTCAGTCCATCTTTCATAGAATGTTTTGGCTGATATTCCAATAGACTTTTTGCTTTGTCGATGCTTGCAAGAGAGTGTGGTACGTCTCCTTTTCTGTAATCACCGTAGATGATTTCCACATCTGCAATTTTAGCATCAAAATCTGATAAATATTGTTTCAGGTATTTTACAAGATCATTAAGAGTTGTTCTTTCTCCGAAGGCTGTATTGTAAACTTGATTTTGAGATTCAGGGTTTTCTGAAGTCAATGCCAAAAGATTCATTAAGATTACATTATCGATGTAAGTGAAATCTCTGGAATACTCGCCACCACCATTGATGACAGGCGATTCGTGATTCATCAGTTGCATCACAAACTTCGGAATTACCGCAGCATAGGCGCCATTGGGATTTTGTTTTCTTCCAAAAACATTGAAATATCTCAGGCCAATCGTGTCAAAATCATAAGTCCTTTTGAAAACATCGGCGTACAGCTCATTCACGTATTTTGTAATGGCGTACGGTGAGAGTGGTTTCCCAATTACGTCTTCCACTTTTGGAAGGCTTTCAGAATCACCATAAGTAGAAGAACTTGCTGCGTAAACAAATCTTTTCACACCACAATCTCTTGCCGCAACTAGCATATTAAGATATCCACCCACGTTCACATCATTGCTTGTGATAGGATCGTTGATAGATCTGGGAACAGATCCAAGCGCCGCCTCGTGCAAGACGAAATGTTGGTTTTCACAGGCTTTTTTGCAATCTTCCAAATTTCTGATATCGCCTTCGATGAGCTTGAATTTTGGATTGTCTTTGATAGCTTCCAGATTCTCTCGCAAGCCTGTAGAAAAGTTATCCAGGCAAGTGACATTTGCACCGAGGTTCAAAAGCTCTTCGCAAAGGTTTGATCCAATGAAACCTGCGCCACCAGTGACTAATATGTTTTTGTTACTTAGTTTTTCTTTAAAATTGTTCATAGTTTTAAGAGTAATATTTCTCTAAGATTTTGCAAAGATAAGATTCTTTGTTTGTAAGACCGTGATTTCGGAAGTAATCTTCTACATCAGGAACATTGATATCATATCCGGAACCACTTTTTATAAGATTCAGGTCTAATTTTGTTTTGTAAAAACGTTCGATGATTTCTAAAATTTCAATGATCACATAATTCTGGATGTAGGCCACATTGATAATTTTATTAAGGGTTTGATGGTCTAATAAATCAAATGTAATATTCTTGATATCATCCGCATCGATTAGGTTTCGCGTTGCCTTCGTATGAACATTTATCGTTTCGTTATTTTTGATAGAACGCACGAGGTAGTTCATCAGAAGATTTGGATTACCGCCTTTTCCAACGGCGTTACTGACTCTCAAAATCAGATATTTCTTGCAATCGCTTTTAATAATTTGCTCCATTTTTAGCTTGTGAAGCACATAATCGCTGGTTGTTTTGGAAGAATCATAAATGCTGCAAGTAGAGAAATAGACAAAAATTTTCTCAGGATTGGCTTCAATGGTCTTTCTAATTAACGTTTCCTCTCTCAGGAATTCTTCGGGTCTGTTTTCCAGAGAATTAGACACGCCCGACGCGAAAAAAACTGTGTTTTCTTTATCGTTTTCTGCAAAAAGAGATGCTAAAAGTCCTCTACCTATTATCATTTTTTCTTAGTTTTTAGTTTTTAAAACAGCTTTAAATTGTTCAATGGTTAATTTATTATCCATCCATTTCAGATAATCTGTTTTTACTTTTTGAGCCATAGAGCCAAGTAGTTCGCGATCGTCATAAAGTTTAATGATGTGATTTTCAAGATCCTTAATTTCCCGATCGATTAGGAATCCCGTTTCGTTGTTTTTAATGCCCATTAGCGGCAGTCCCACTTTGGTAGAAATACAGGGCACATTGGACAAACTTGCCTCTCCATACATTGATGGTCCAGAATCCGCATCGGAAGCAACAATCACGAGATCTACATCTTTATAAAAAGTAAAAAGATCCTGATAAGGCCCGGAAAATTTGGTTTTCAGTCGGATGTCTCTGCCTGTTTTTTTTACATTTTCTATTGCCGGCAAAATGTATTCTTCAAAACCTTTCATTCTCCGTGTAGGATTTCCAGTCCATCCAATTGTCAAAAATTCATTCTTACCAACTTTTTGATTTTCAATAAATTGATCTTGACCAAAGATACCGTAAACGAAGTTGACATTGTCGGTTAGTTTTTTATAAATTGATAACAGATTTCCACCACCGACAATAAGGTGACTGTAAGACTTGATGTATTTATCAAAAAACTCTTTTTGTGTAAGGAGACTTCTGTCGATTTTATTCTTTAAATCGTAGGTTGGTCCTTCGTGTGGAAATTTATCTGTAAAGATTCCCACAATATTTTTATCGGCAGAGAAAGGTAATTCTGCCATGTATTGGAAGTAATAAGCCATCTCTACTTTTATATCGAATTTTTTCTTTTCAGAAAGTGTTCTGCTAAGGTCTGTTTTGTATTGATATAGTTTATCAGACGGATACTTTGGATAGTAATAGCTAAAAGTTTTATCAATAAAATAAACCGCTTTGTTCTTATTTATAAGTTGGAATATTATTAATTTCACACAACTTTTAAAGTTAGTAATAAGGCGAAAAATCCAACTTTTGGAATTGATCTTTTTTATCGAATAATCATCATCAAAGGCTATAAAGCAGTCGTACTCTTCTAATAAAAACGGAAGCCAAGCCTTTATCATATATTCATAAGCCCAATTAGGTCTGTCTGCAATAAAAAGAATACTTTTCTTCATCAGTTTTCTAATTTTACATTATAAAAATCAGCAACAGTCGGATGTCCAACATGTAAAATCACTTCATTGCCAAGTCCTTCGTTTCCTCTACAGACGCAGAATTCTTTTGGGAGAACATAAGGGTACACAGAGGTTGCCCAAGCAGCTTTCCACATCACTATAGATGCGCGGGAAGGTTCTGCTTCCATCATTTCGCAACACTTTTCATAGAAGACTTTTCCGGCTTCTGATTTTTTTGACAGGGTCATCGGTGTGATGTTAGAAGTCGTTCCAAATCCTTTGCTTTCATCTGTTACGGGGATTGTGTCCAGAGAAGTTTCGACTTCAAAATTCATGCTTTGGGCAGAGCTGTTTGGTACACAGAAACCAAATTTTTCTGTCAGGTATATTAAGCTGTAAACATCTTCATTCAAAACATACATATCAGAATCGATGGAAATTGCTACATCCGCTTCTGAGTCCAGCATTCCTTTGAATTTGTAATAATCTGCCAAATGGTAGAAGTGTCTCTTTAGATTCTTTTTGTCCTGTAAAACTGGAGTCTGAATTTTTTTAAGATTCACACCATCAATTTTCAAATCAAAATCTGAATAGACCGTATATTTTGCATTAGGAAAATATTTTTTCAAAGTGCTGAGACTGGGATCCAACCGTAATTGATGGCTAAGATCTGCACCGCCCGCATTTACCCTTTCCTCATTAAACTCACTGAAAATGAATTCGATTGAAAGGTTTGCTAAGAATGAATTGAGTTTTTCATCATTGGTTTGGAAGGGAGTCAGGTTTTTCAGATTCCTTTCCGGATAATTCTTTTTGGGCAGTTGTCTTTCTGTTTTCTTTTTTCCCAAGAAAACAGCGGTTGCTTCTTTTAGTCTCCAAATGAGTGTTCCTAACATTTATATGTTTTTTTAGGTAAACAATTTTTTTAAATTCTCAATAGAAATCTGGTTGTCCAAAAGTGCCAGATAATCCTGCTTTATTCTTTCCGAAAAGGATTTCAACAGTTTCCGGTTGTCATAAAGTTTGATGATTGCATTTTTCATCTCATTGATGTCTCTGTTTACAATCATTCCGTTGACACCATCTTTAATGATCATTTTCGGAAATCCAATCTTTGTAGAAATTGCGGGCACTTTTGATAAACTTGCTTCTGCAAATAGTGAAGGACCTGTGTCAGCTTCTGATGCGATAACAATGGCGTCTACATCACTATAAAAAGTTAGCAATTCTGTGTAAGGGCCTGAAAATTTGGTTTTTATAATTACTTTTCTTCCAGTCTTATTCACTTCTGCAATTGCGGGCTCTATCACTTCCCGGAAACCTTTCATCGCGCGGTTGGGATTTCCAGTCCAGCCAATTATCAAATGTTCATTTTCGCCGACGTTATTATTCTCAACAAATTCATCCTGAAGGAAAATTCCATTGGCAAATGTAACTTTATCACTTAATTCTTTATAATCGTTGTACAAACCCAAACTTCCGACAATAATACCGTCATACAATTTCAGATATTTTTCAAAGAATTCTTTTCTGGAAAGTTTCTTTAGGTCGGTTTTCGTTTTCTCATCAAAACTTGGCCCTTCATGCGGAAAAGAATCTGTATAAATTCCTACAAACCTTTTGTCCGAAGTAAATGGAAAAACAGACATGAACTGGAAGTAAAATGCACATTCATAGATCACATCAAAATGTATTTTTTCTACTTTTTTCCCGGTATTGACTTCATACACAGGCGGTGTTTTGTACTTCGGATAAGAAAATTTGGAAGAAGAGTCTATGACAAATTTCTTCTTTGGATTCTTAACAAGATTTAGAACATTGGTAATTCTCTTTTCCGAAAATGAAAAATCTTTTGCTCTGATGTTAAAATCCTCCTCGAAGGTTACATAGCAATCAAAATCTTTCAAACCATCACCCCAGGTCCGAATAAGGTTATGGTAAGCCCAGTCAGGCCTGTCCGCAACAAAAAGGATTGATTTTTTTTTCAATTCTATATTGTTTTTTTTATGGTAGCCGGAACTCCTGCTGCCATTGTGTTTTCCGGAACATCATTTCTTACGACTGCTCCAGCAGCTATCACTGCGTTGCTACCAATATTTACATCAGGAAAAATAATGGCACCGGCACCGATTTTTACAAATTCGCCAACTGTGCATCGTCCTAAAAGTGTAACACCTGGTGAGATTTCGCAAAACTTTCCAATTTTGACATCGTGCGTAATGATGGAATTATAATAAACAATAGTACCTGATCCTATTGCCACATCGTTGGAGATTCTGGCGCCGCCAAGAATATTGCAGCCTTCTCCAATCTCAACACCATAACTTCCTATTTCAGCATATTGGCTGATGGCTGAGGATAATTTGCCTCCTAAAGTTTCAAATTTTTCGGATAATTTATTTCTAAGTTTTGGATTTCCAATTCCTAATGTAAATTCGTTGGAAATGCCTTCGAAAATCGTTTTTGCGTCCTCCTCACTTTTTAAAACTTTGAATTGATCGTACAATAAATCAGGTAAGTCGGTAGAGATATCATCGTAAAAGAACAGGTTTTCGGTCTCATCCTTTTGATGAAATATCTCCAAAACTTCTTTAGCAAAACCTTTTGCGCCTACAATCAGCATATTCTAATTATTTTGAATTCTAAGCATTAACCTCGAAATCATATCTACTTCTTCCAAAGTCAAATCATAATACAGAGGAAGGCAAAGTACACGTTTAGCGATATCTTCCGTAATTGGAAGATCACTGTCGGACTTTACGTAAGGCAGAGAATTGGAAAGCGAAGGATAGAAATATCTTCTTGTATAAACCTCGTGAAGTTTGAGCTGATCTATGATTTTCAGCATTAATTCTTCACTTTCAAAAACGATGGGGTAGTACGAGAAATTGTTTTCAGATTCCTGGTGCCAGATTGGTCTTCTGGCTTTTAGATTCTGTAATTTTTCATCATATCTTTTTGTAAGTTCTTTTCTTTTTTTATGAATAGAATCAATGTACTTCAGATTTGCAAGTCCCATTGCCGCGTGAAATTCCGAGTTCTTTCCATTGATTCCAAGTTCTGCAAAATTCTCAGGACCATCAAATCCAAAATTTCTGATGTATGCTAATTTTTTAAGAAGTTCGGCATCTTTTGTAATGATCAATCCGCCTTCTGTGGAATGGTAAAGCTTGGTTGCGTGTAGTGAGCAAGTGGAAATGTCACCATATTCAAAAATAGATTTTCCGTTGATTTCTACTCCGAAAGCATGAGCAGCATCGTAGATTACCTTCAAATTATGTTTTGTAGCAATCTCTTCTATTTTTACGACATCACAGGGATTTCCATAAACGTGAGTTGCTAGGATTGCAGAGGTTTTATCGGTAATAGCGGCTTCTATTTTTTCCGCATCAATGTTCAATGAATCTTTGTTGATATCCACAAAAACAGGTTCACAATTTTCCCAAACGATAGAACTTGTTGTAGCCACGAAAGAGAAAGGTGTTGTGATAATTTGTCCTTGAAGATTCAATGCTTTTATCGCCATCTGAATGGCAACAGTTCCATTGGTAACGAATAGTAGATGATCCACTTTCAAAAACTCTTTTAATCTCATCTCCAGATCATTGGCAAGCGGCCCCATATTGGTGAGCCATTGCCTTTTCCAGATGCCTTCCAAATAATGCTGATAGATTTGCTGAGGTGGTAAAAATGGTTTTGTAACTGGAATCATCTAACTGTGTTTTTTTAATAGGATTTTTCAATGTTTTACAAAATTCTTGATGGTAATCATATGTTTTCCCAACTTTTTTAATATCAAAAATGATGTATTTGTTTTATGCAAATGTTCATTAATAAAGAACAAATTTTGATTTGTAAAAGTACAAAAAAAGCATAATTTAGCGGTAAATTTTATTAAAAGGGTGTTAAGTTTGTGTAATGAGGATATTATATGTTAATAAAAATATTAATCTTTCAAAACCAATTGTAGATCAATTGATAAAAATGGGTTTTGAAGTTGACGTGTTGATAGAATCCTCACCATCTGTTGGAAACAAATTTTCATTTGTCCACAAGATGATTAATATTTTTTATAGATTAATATTAAAAGACAAAACTTACTTTTTAAAAAGAGAAAAGAGATTGTTCGAGAAGTTTGCTGAGAAACAACTTCAGATGAAGCATTACGATATTGCATTTTTCATAAGGGCAGATATGTTTTCCGAAAGCTTAATAAAAAGAGTAAAGCAGAGGAGTGAAAAAATGGTTTGTTACCAGTGGGACGGTTTGGGAATGTATCCAAGAATCTTTAATTACATCAAGTATTTTGATCGTTTTCTCGTTTTTGACAGCCAGGATATAAAAGACTACCCAGATTACCGACTTCTGCCAATCACAAATTTTTATTACTCCGACAACACTGATTTACTTGAGGAGGACTATGATTTTTTTTATATTGGAGTTGGTTTGGAAGAAAGATTAAAACTGATCCATAATGTTGAAAAATTTTCTGAGCAAAACGGCAAAAAACTGAAAGCAATTCTTACAGTTCCAATTTTTAGATCAGAAAGTGTTACGCCAGCAGTTACTCTTCAGCATTATTCTATTTCTTTGCAGGAAAATGAAAGTTATGCCCGGAGATCCAAAAGTATCATAGATTTTAAAATGGATGAGCACGACGGTGCCTCTTTCAGAGTGTTTGAATGCCTACAAAGAGAACAAAAACTTATTTCAAATAATCAGAAGCTAAAAAACTACGATTTTTATCACCCAAATAATATTTTCATTACAGATTTTGAAGATTTTAACGGGCTTGATGAATTTCTTCAAAAACCTTATCATAAAATCGACCAAAAAATAATAGAAAAATATGGTGTCAAAAATTGGCTGAAGTATGCTCTGGATTATGGCGATTATGAAACAATAAAACTACCTTGATGAAAAAATTTCTAACCATTTTTACCCCAACCTATAACAGGGCTTATATCCTCCCAAAGTTATACGAAAGCTTAGTTGCTCAGACTAACAAAAATTTTGTGTGGCTGATCGTAGATGATGGTTCCAGCGATGGAACGGAGGCGCTAATCCAATCTTTTAAAAGTGAGAATATCATTGAAATTGAGTATTTGTACCAGGAAAATAAGGGTAAGCACTTTGCTATCAATAATGGTATTACAAATACGGATACTGATTTTTTCATAGTGATAGACAGTGATGATTTTATTACTGAAAATGCTGTTGCAGAAATGGAAATTCTTGCTGCAAAAATAAAGGATGATCAGCAGATTGCGGGATTTACAATACTGTATTTTCCTACACAAACGCCGTATGATAAAGAAAAATATGGAAAAAAAGAATGGATTTCTAATGGCAAAGTCGTTTACGATTGGGAGTTTCAGGGTGAGATGATTTTCGGGTTTAAAACAGCAATTCATAAGCAATTTTTGTTTCCGGAATTTGAAGGTGAGAAATTTTGTGCAGAATCTTTGGTGCTGAGAAGGATAGAAAGACAATATAAAATTCTGTGTACGGACAAAGTCTTGGCTTTCGGTGACTATTTGGAAGACGGATTATCCAGTAAGTTTTATCAGCTCATTTTAAAAAACCCAAAAGGCTCTTTGCTTAATATTAAGGAACGGTTCAAAGATCCATTGTCAAAACAGGAGAAACACGAACTGGCAAAAACATATTGGGATATTGCATCCAAAACCAATCAGGATTTCAGTGTGAAATTTTTCGGAATCAGCCCTTTTCTTATTCTGAATGTTTTGGTAAATAAATTCAAGAAGAAAATAATTTCATGAAAAAAATATCGATTGTCATCCCAGTTTACAACGCTGAAAAATATATTTTGAGGTGTCTGGATTCCATAAAGCAGCAGACTTACAAAGATTTTGAAATTATTCTAATCAATGACAGGAGTTCCGATAATACGCTTTCTGCATTGAATAATTATAAAGCGCTAAACTCTCAGTTAGATCTCATTATTTTAACAAATGACAAAAACTCCGGACCTAGCATCAGTAGAAATACAGGAATCGAAATGGCGACGGGTGATTACATCTTTTTTATAGATGCCGATGATGATTTGTCCAATAATGCTGCACTTGAGGATTTTATTGCTAAGACAGCAGATCACCCTGATATTGTGGTAGGTGAAAATTATTTTTTTGTGAATGATAAGCTGACGGAAAGTAAGTATCATACATTGAAAAATACAAAAGACACGTATGTTGGTAATGAAATACTGAACGGTTTTTTTTCCACACAATGGGCGTCAGTTGTCTGGAACAAGTTGTACGACATCAATTTTATAAGAAAAAATAATTTACGATTTCCGGAAGGGCTCCTTCACGAAGATGAACTGTGGGTGTTCCAAATATCTGCACTTGCCAAAAAGATTAATTTTCTAAACACAAAAACATACAACTATTATTACTCCAACCAAGGCTCCATAACAGCCAATGTCGGGATTAAGAATTTAAATGACTACAAAGCCATTTTAAAAGAAAAATTGAAGTTTTCTAAAGAAATTGACTTGTACAACGCTAACGATAAAACCGAAATCTACATTAGAAATTTTGCAAAGAAAATTTTGTTAGCCAAAGTGAGCTTACTTGATTTTAAGACCTTCCGGAACTTTTATTTAGAGCTGAGAGAAGACTTTGGAGAGTATTTTCCAAAACACAACGAATTCAGTTTGAATCCATTGTTAGCCTACTATCTTTATAAAGCTAAGTTTGATGAGCGTTTTGTTTTGTACGGTAAATTCCCCAAATATATCAATCCACTCTTGAAGATTTGATTTAGTCAATAAACTTTCGTTCAGACTTTCTTTTTCTGTAGATCAGGCTGTAGATTTTATCTTTGATACTGCGCAGAAGTGTCCCGGGTTTTCCATTGTAGAATTTGGAATATTCATCAAAGTAAAGAGCCATATTTTGAACTTCTTCTGAGACATTTTCTGCCAAATATTTTTTTTGCTCGCCAACGCCCAGGTTATTACTCGTTGTGCTGATTCCAATCTTTTCGAAAATACTAATGAACTCGTTGATGTATTTCTGAGAGATATTGTGATGAACAAAAATATCCATCATAAAAGTCCAGTCAGAAGCAATTTTGTTGTTCTCATCATAAAGACCATATTTTTCGAAAAGCTCTTTTCGGAAAAAAGCAGATTGATGACAGATAGGCTCCTTTATGAGGCTTCCGATCGTTATTTTTGCAGGAATCTTATATTCGTATTTTTTACGGTTTTCCAATTCGTAATAGGCGTTTCCGTAAACAATGTCTTCCCCGTTGAAGTGAGGTATTATTTTACTAAGGATGTCCGGAGCGGAAAAGCGGTCGCCACTGTTCATAAATATCAAGTATTCTCCGCTGGCTTTTCGGATGCCTTTGTTCATGGCATTGTAGATTCCTTTGTCCGGTTCGCTGACCCAGTAATCGATTTGTGCGGAGTAGTTCTCCAGCAATTCTTTACTTCCATCATTAGAATTCCCATCAATGACGATAAATTCGAAATCTTTGAAATCCTGAGTCGTAACACTTTTGATGGTTTCTTCCAATCCAAATCGATTGTTGTAAGCCACGGTAATTATAGAAATTTTCTTGCTCATTATAATGTTCCTTTTCCTGCTGAGGAATCCGTTCTGTATAGGGTTGTAATATCTTCGGAAATTCCGATCTTAAAAAATGAGCAAATTCTCATCTGAAAATCTCTGTCATCGTGCATAGAAACCCGCTCGTGTAGAGGAAGCATACCGCCAATATATTCCCACGCAGACTTCAGAAAAATACATCCATTGAAGGTCATATTAATAGAATTGTCGTGTGTGAAATCCTTTGCTGAATCTGGTCCGTAATATTTAACCTCCTTATTGGGTTTGTAAGATATCGATTGTACCAATTCTGCGAAGATGTGATTCCATTTATTATATTCTTCCGACAGGGTCGTAAACGGAAAAGCTGTGCCGGCAAACATAAAGAGATCAGAATGTTTCATCTTTTCGATGGCATAATGAATCCACGTTGGAACCATCAGGTCGTCCGCATTTACGATGATGAAAAGATTGTTTTCGGATTCTTTTACCGCTTTATTTACACTTCCGTATTGGAATAAATTCTCCTCATTCTTTATGACCTTGAATCTATATTTTTGTTTTAATATATTAATATGAGATTCTGTATCATCTGTAGAATTGTCATTAATTATAGTAATAGGAATATCAGTAGGCAAAGTTAAAAACAGATATTCCAAATACTTCCCGTGATTGTAACACGGAATTAAAATTTCCGGTAAGAAGTCTTTTTCTCTAGCTGGAAGAGGCAAATTTTCTTTTGATTTTATAAAATTTAAAACCCTTTCATTCAGAGTACTTACCTTAAATCTATTAGGCGTAGGTTTATAGATTCCCAATATTCTGAGAATCTCCCATTTTATTTTGCTAAGAATTCTTTTCAACATAAGATAGAGTGTCTGAAATGAAAAAAAGTTTTTAGATTAATGACAGATCCGTTGCCATCATTTCTTTTACAAGACCAGCAAGATCATACTTTGGTTGCCAGCCCAATTGTGTTTTGGATTTTGTAGGATCTCCAATTAATAAATCAACCTCTGTTGGTCTGTAATACTGTGGATCAATTTTCACAACGATTTTACCAACTTCTAATTGATAATCAGGATGATTACATTTTGCTACCTTCGCTACTTCATTTTCATTCTCACCTTCGAAGCTTAATTCTATTCCAGCTTCTGCAAAAGCCATTCTAACAAAATCTCTGACATAAGTGGTTTTTCCGGTTGCTATCACATAATCCTCGGCAACATCCTGCTGCAGGATTCTCCACATTGCCTCCACATAATCTTTGGCGTGTCCCCAATCTCTTTGAGCATTCAGGTTTCCTAAATATAGAACTTCCTGTTTTCCTTTTGCGATTGCGGCAGTTGCCATTGTAATCTTTCTTGTAACAAATGTCTCGCCTCTTCTCGGAGACTCGTGATTGAATAAAATCCCATTACAAGCAAACATATCGTAGGCCTCTCGGTAATTTTTGGTAATCCAGAATGCATATATTTTTGCAACGCCATACGGAGAACGAGGGTAGAAGGGAGAACTCTCATCATAAAACCCAGCGGCATTTTTGTTTTCTTCCAAACCACCGTAAAGTTCGGAGGTAGAAGCTTGATAGATTCTTGTTTTTTTCTCTAATCCTAATATTCTTACAGCTTCTAGAATCCTAAGCGTTCCAATTCCATCTACATTTGCAACATATTCAGGAGAATCAAAACTTACCTTTACGTGGGACATTGCTCCAAGATTATAAATTTCGTCTGGCTGCACCTCCTGGATAATTCTGATGATATTGGTAGAATCTGTCAAATCACCGTAATGAAGTTTAAAATTCACGTGATTCTCATGTTGATCTATATACAAATGATCAATCCTCTGGGTATTGAAAGAGGAAGCTCTTCTTTTGACACCGTGTACTTTATAGCCTTTTTCTAATAGCAATTCTGCTAAATATGAGCCGTCTTGTCCTGTAACTCCTGTAATTAATGCTGTTTTCATCTATTAATGTAATATTTTCTTTTTGGTAAGTAAAAAATAATCTACGTTCTATCTTAACAAAATCATTTTTATTTCCAAGTTATGTTTTTTTTAATAATTCTTGCCGGATTGCCTCCAATAATACAGTTTTCCTCATTAAAAATGCCTCTTACAATGGCATTGGAAGCGATAACGCTGCCGTCAGGAATCGTTGTTCCCTGAAAAATCTGGACGCCTGAACCAATCCAAACGTTGTTTCCGATTATAATTTCTTTGTTTCTTTCTATTTTATCCTCATATTGAATCGAGTGAAAATCCTCATCTAAAATTTGGACATTCCAGGATATGCTGCAATTATCACCAATTGTTAATTTGTGCATTATAATTAGTTTAGTAAAAGCATTAATGTATCCTCCGTTTCCAATACTCACCACTGCATTTTCTCCTATATCAAAACGACATCCTCTGCCTATCAGATATTTACTGTTGAAAATTAATTTCCCCTTAATATTCAAATAGGTATGATCTTTTGGAGAACAAAATCCAATATAATTGACTCCCAATTTTAATTGTCCTTTTGTCTTAATGTTTTCAATACCTTTTATTGACGCATTTTGATGAGCCAAAATATTCTTATTGTAAAAAAAATTATAAAAAATAGATCTGACGAAAATTATGATAAAATTACCATCCGTTTTTTTGACATCTCTATACAATCTTAATAAATATTGAATCATTAAAGAAATTTATCTTGATAAACTTTTGTAATTCCTTCTTCAAGGCTGATTTTTGCGGTCCAGCCCAAATCATTTATTTTTTTAACATCCATCAGCTTTCTTGGAGTTCCGTCTGGTTTTGAAGTGTCCCAAACGAGATCACCATCGTAACCTACAATTTTTTTGATCAATAATGCTAAATCCTTAATGCTTATATCTTCTCCAATACCAACATTCACGTGACCATAATCATCATAATTTTCCATTAGAAAGACACATGCTTTTGCAAGATCATCGGAATGTAAAAATTCTCGCAATGGTGTTCCGGTTCCCCAAACTGTTACATTAGGAAGGTTCTGTTCTTTGGCCTCATGAAATTTTCTCAAAAGTGCAGGTAAAACGTGAGAATTGTTGAGGTCATAATTGTCATTTGGACCATACATATTGGTCGGCATCGCTGAAATAAAATTAGCGTTGTACTGGCTTCTGTAAGCATCACACATTTTGATCCCCGCTATTTTAGCAATGGCATAAGGCTCATTTGTTGGCTCCAAAGTTCCAGTAAGTAAAGAGTCTTCTTTCAGCGGTTGAGGTGCCATTTTTGGATAGATGCAACTGGATCCAAGGAATAGCAGTTTCTTAACCCCATTGGTATGAGCTTGATGAATGACGTTGTTTTGAATCATCATATTCTCATAAAGAAATTCGGCTCTGTAGGTATTATTAGCCTGGATTCCGCCGACCTTCGCAGCTGCAAGAAAAACGTAGTCTGGCTTTTCTTCTGCGAAAAACTGAGCTGTTTTTTGGTAATCACGCAGATCCAATTGACTAGAGGTTCTGGTCACAAGGTTTGTAAATCCTTGATTTTCCAATTCTCTCAGAATGGCACTGCCTACAAGACCTCTATGACCGGCAACGTATATTTTATCTTTGTGCTGCATTGATTGCTTCTTTATAAATTTTAATTGTTTGTTCCGTAGTCTTCTTCCAAGAAAAATCCTGCAGACGTAACTTACCTTTTTCTATTAATGTTGTTCTTAAGTGTTGATTGCTGATCAACTGTTCCAAACTCTTCTCGAGAGATTTAATCGATTTAGATGAAAAATAATGTGCGGCGTCACCTCCAATCTCTTCTAAAGAACTATTCCTTGCTAACAAAACTGGGCAATCATTTTCATACGCTTCTAAAATTGGTATTCCAAAACCTTCGTACATTGAAGGGAATGCAAAAAACAGGGCTTTTTGATAAAGCATAATCAATTCGGCATCATTGACAAAATAGTTTTTGATGCGGTTTTGTAAGCCTAATTTTTTGATAAAAAATTCTTCTTCTTTACTGAATTTTGAACCTGTACAAACAAGTTCAATATCGGGATGATTATCAAGAACCCGTGAAAGTACTTCTGCAAAAAAATAAAAATTTTTGTAAATCGTTCTGTTACCAACGAAAAGAATATACTTTTCTGGCAAATTTGAAATATTGTTTGCCTCTGATCCTGCATCTAATGAACTTGCAAGATAAGTGACATCTATCTTTTCAGCAGGTAATCCATAAAAGTCGATTAGATCATTCTTAGTCGATTCACTTATAGCTATGATTTTTGATGCTTTATCTAGAATGTTGTAGTTTTTATCAACAATATTCAATGGGAAATATTCTGGATAGATCTGATGTATGAGATCATAAACAGTGATTACAAAAGGTTTTCCATTAAGGTGATCCAAAAAGTAATCATCATAGTAGGTGGTGTGAAAGATATCAAAATCACCTTTTTTTAATTTAGAAATTGTATGATCCAGATTTTGCTGGCGGAAGGACGGAACCTTTGGTTGTGTTTTTTTATACTGATTGTATAAAAATGCTTTGCCACGAAATTCTTTCCCGAATAAAAAATCATTGTAACCAGCAGAATGTATAGATTCTGATTGTATATTTTCAAAACCTTTAATGTATTCATTATTGCTGTAAAGCAATGAAAGATCGAAATCCACATTACTCTTCCGGAATCCTTCCATTAATTCAAAAAAGTACCGGCTGATGCCTCCAAATTTTTGATTTTGGAAGATTTGATGATCAATTAATACTTTCATATTCTTTTTCCCAATATTTTACAATGTCTCTTAAGCTTTTATCCAAACTTATTGTCGGTTTCCATCCAATTTCTGAGGTTATTTTTGTGTTGTCGCCGATGATTATTTTGTTATCATTGGGGCGAACCAGGCTAGGATCTTGCAGGGTCTCAATTTCGATTTCTAAAATATTGGAAATCATAGTTACAATGGTGTTCAAAGACGTTCCTTCTCCGCTGCAAATATTATAAATCTCTCCCTTTTTACCACGCTGCAGAATCTCATAGTATGCACGTACAACATCTCTTACATCCAGAAAATCTCTGATGATTTCCAGATTACCAGTTGCTATTTTGGGCTCCGTATTTTTATGCTTTATTTCAACAATCTTTTTAACGAAAGATGAAATTACAAAAATATCTTTTTGTCTTGGTCCAATATGATTAAACGATCTTGTAAGTGCAATGTCCAGATCATAACCATCAACATAGACTTTACTTAAAAGTTCTTGTGACACTCTGGCTACTGCATACGGACTCACAGGGTTCAGTTTACTATCCTCTTTTAGTGGAATGTCTTTTTCATTAACATTACCATATTCTTCAGAACTTCCAACGGAAAGTATTCTGCATTTTAAACCCAGATTTTTAACTTGTTCCAGAAGATTAAGGAAAATATTGGTATTATTTGTAAAACTAACCACTGGATTCTGCCAACTAAAAGCTACACTACTGAATGATGCCAAATGCAAGATATAGTCGGGCTGAAATTGATAGATAATATCATCCACATCCTCTTTGTTCAGTAAATCCATCATATTGAAGCTGCAATCAATATTTTTAAATGAATTATAGTCAAAATCAGGTTTATTAATGTCGATACCCTGAACTTGAATTTTTTCTTCTAATGAATCCAGATATTCAAGAAAGTGATGACTTACAAAACCCGAAAAGCCGGTGATAAGATATTTTTTCAAAACTTAAGTTTTAGTTATATATTTAAAACAATAGGAATGACCTACTCCAAATTTGCTTTAATAATCTCGAACAAATTTTTTCTATAAATATCCAGAGTGTAATTTTCTCTGACATATTTTTGTGTTTCCGTAGATAATATATCAAGATTCTGGTCAGATACAGATTGCAGCTTACCAATAGTTTTTGCTATACTTTCCACAGAACTATCTTCTAAAATAAAACCAAATTTGTCTACATCTACAGAGCAAGCTTCGGTTGCAATTGGAATGATGCCACCATTTGCCATAAGATTGAGCAGTGCTGGCGAACCACCCTCGCTCACAGATGGAAAGATTGCAAATAGACATTGTGATACAATAGTCGCAAATTTTTCAGATTTTAATGGAGCAAATCCATGATCAATTATATTATCACATTGCTCTACAATTGGACTGTACATTTCCCAAAATCTTTTTTCATAAACTTTAGATGCACCACAGATGTGAAGTGTCATATCAGGATTTTTACTGAAAAAGTCAATACAGTCAGACAGTCCCTTTGATATAAGTCCGCCGCTTCCAAACCACAAAAAATGGTTTCTTGCAGTGGAAACATCTCTCGATATTTTATCTTGAATTACATCAAAGTAAAAGGCGTTGAGATTATAAGTTGGAAGATAAGGAACATTTTCAATGTAAGTCTGTTTACAAAAATCGTTTCCAAGACATATAATAACGTCTGAATTTGTAAGCGCCAAAGTTGATCTGCTGCCAATTAGTCTAACAGATTCTGGTAAAAGTTTTTTTTTATTTTTGTAGAATTGGTGTAACTTTTTTCCTGCTTCTTTGTAATAAAAGAATGGACTGTTCCCTGTTCCGTAATATATTTTTTTGAATTTTTCCTGCTCAGAAGATTGGAATGACTCTTCGTACATATTACCCATGCCGTAGATCACATCGTAGGCACTGTAATCTAACTTCATAGAATCATTGAGATCTATGACATCTACGTTGTAAGCAAGATCTCTAAAGATCTCTGCAGCAGTATAGCATTCTGTAAGATTGGTATGTGAAAAGTTGATTTCGTTTGTAAAAGGCGTTGTTAGATATGAAATTAAAACTTTTCTTTCATGTTGTGTTTGGAAAACGTTCTCCAGGAGCAACTGAGTATTGACCGTTTTTTTTACTTCATAGCCTTTCTTTTTCAAAAAACCACTTATAATATCTTTTAAATAGCTCATTACCAATATGTTTCTTTATCTAAGCTTTTCTTCACTTCTTTTTCTGGTGACTCAGATGGTAATGGTCTCGACCAATGCTCATTGAAAAAATCACCTGCGAAATTTTTATAATCAGGCTCCTCCCATCTTTTTCCTATGATTCCGAACAGGAGCTGAGTTGCACCACCCAGATGGATTCCTTGCTTTCCTCTTCTTTTTGCATGTGCCGCAAGGTGAAAACCGTAAGGTCCACAACCGATAATAGCTATATCATAATCAGTATCATCCATCTGTTTTTTCATCGACTCCAAGACTTCAAACCAATCCTGAAATTGATCCTGATTGATCCCTGAAAAAGTATGAAAGGTATTAATGACCGTCAGATCAAAATTTGGAAGAACATCTTTGTTTTTAAAAAGAAGTTCTCTCTTTTTGTATTGATTGTAAATGCTTTCCTCAAAAGGATGTACTACCAAAACTTTCTTCCCTTCTAAAGCTTTGCTCCAAGGATTATTATGATAATAAGGCTCTAAGTCTAGTAGAAAAACTGTTTTTAGTGTTTTTGGATAATATTTTTTTAATTTTTTTTCCTCTTCAAGCCAAGAACCCAAAACATCTAATTCTTTGATATCCTGTTTGTAAAGTTCAGAATATCTATTAATAAGAGATTTGCGGGATTCATTATTCTTTGTAAAAAGAAAAAAATTATAGTCAAAGATAGAATCCTTCCACTCAAAATAGATTTGTTCACCTTTGATGTAATCCAAATACTTATCAACTTTGCTCTTTTGAAGATCTAAATAGTTGTTGAGGATTCTAAGCTCTACGGATCCAAATCTAGCAACCATAAGAGGTTCATCCCTAATTATTAAAGAATGAATATACTCAGAAGCTTCATTTCCAGTGAAATCGGGAGAAAAAGTGTGGGCGAAAATATTATTAAGGTCAATTTTTTTTCTGTAAGTGTAAGATTGTCTTAATCGATTTAATATTTTCAACAAGACATTGCTCATATTTCATTCCAATTTAATACGGGCAATATTGATCCTAATCTTCCTTCTGTAGTTATAATTACCGGACTAACTGTGTCCAATATATTGAACTCCAAATCCTGTTTCAAATGATCTAATCCTTCAATTTTTGGAATGACAGAAGCAACAGATACATAATAAGTTCCTCCACGTAGATATTCCATCGGTAACTCTACTCGAAAACGATGTAATCCTTTTTTAAAGACAAATGAATCATAAGCATTGAGCTTTGTATCCTTATAACAAGATCCGAAAATAGGACCATACTCAATATGTTCTAATGTAAAGGAAATGTCATATCCCTTACCTTCTTTCAAAACTTCAAACTCAATTTCTATGAAGGCTTTTTGGGAGTTGTCAATTTCAGAAGCTGTCTGTAACTTATGATTTAGTATTCTTGCAGCTCTAATTTTTACTTTCTTATTGTCATCAACTGGTGATAATTCTAAAACCTCACCCACACCAGATTCATTTACCCTCAGGTAATCGCTGATGATATTAGCTGTAGGACCATATCCGATGAGATTTCCTTGCTTTAGTAAGATCGTGTTTTTACATAAGGAGGAAATGGTTCCCATATTGTGGCTTACAAAGAGTACAGTTCTTCCTTCTCCTTGGTTCACCTGATCCATTTTTCCAAGGCATTTCTTCTGGAATTCGTTATCACCGACGGCAAGTACTTCATCGACAATTAAAATTTCTGATTCCAAGTGAGCCGCCACTGCAAAAGCTAAACGAACGTACATCCCGGAAGAATATCTTTTTACCGGCGTATCTATATATCTTTCTACACCAGAAAAGTCAACAATTTCGTCGAATTTTCTGGATATTTCTTTTCTGGTCATTCCAAGGATTGCTCCATTGAGGAAGACGTTCTCGCGACCAGTCATTTCCGGATGGAAACCTGTACCAACTTCCAAAAGAGATGCAATTCTTCCGTTTGTAAATATTTTACCAGTTGTAGGCTTGGTTACCTTACTTAATAGTTTTAATAATGTTGATTTTCCAGCACCATTTTTACCAATGATTCCTACAGCATCACCTTGTTCTATCTCGAAGTTGATATCCTTCAGCGACCATACATATTCGCTCTCACCTTTCTGAGAGCGGTCATTAGCCTCGCCAATTTTTAAATAAGGATCTTCCTTACCTCTTATCTGATGCCAAAATCTATTGAGATCGTGAGAAATGGTTCCCGTTCCAACTTGTCCTAAACGATATTGTTTTGAAATATCTTCTGCTTTTAATGCTAATCCCATCTGTCAATTGATTATACAGTGTCCATAAAACTTTTTTCTACTTTATTGAAAACAATAGTTCCAATAGCTAATAACACAAGAATAATTAAACTGCTTATAATAAGCATTGCGGGGTTAAATTTACCTACACCCAGCCATCCATATTTGAAACATTCAAAAATTCCCGTCAGAGGATTCCACGCTGCATAAGGTTGTATAAATTTAGGCAACGCAGACACGGGATAAATCACTGGTGTGGCATACATATAAAGACTTACGCCAAAACCCAAAAGCATTTGAAGATCTCTGTATTTTGTAGTCATAGAAGAGAAGATCATCCCTACACCCAAAGCAAAAGCTGCCATAAGAAGTATCAAAAATGGAGTCGCTAAAATCCATAAGTTAGGTTGGATCTCACCTTTTGCCAGATAGTAGAAAAAAGCGATTAGGAATAAAATCATCTGTACCCCAAATCGCATTAGATTTGAAAAAACTATAGAAATTGGCATTACCAATCGAGGGAAATAGACTTTACCAAAGATTGCAGCATTGCTGGTGAAAACACTAGAAGTACCATTGAGGCACGAGGAGAAATAATTCCAAAGTGTCACTCCCGCCAGGTAAAAAAGTATTTTTGGTGCGCCGTCAGTGGAGATATTGGCAATTCCACCGAAAACAACAATATAGACAATTGTTGTAAAAATTGGATTGATAAAAAACCAAATTGGTCCCAATATGGTCTGTTTGAAACTGGAGACAAAATCCCGTTTCACAAACATATAGACCAGATCTTTATATCTCCAGACCTCCTTCAGATTAAGATCCAAAAGAGAGTGGCTGGACTCTATGGTTTCTGTCCATTGCTGATTTTGAGAATCACTCATTTATGTTTTGTATTTTTTATTATTTAATAAGATCTTTCAGATATTGTCCATATCCGCTTTTCCCATATTTAGCTGCAGTTTCTAGAAGTTTTTCTTCATTGATGAAACCGTTTCTAAAAGCAATTTCCTCTATACAGCCAATTTTGAAACCTTGTCTTTTCTCAATCACACTCACAAATTCTGAAGCGTCTTGCAAAGAATCAAATGTTCCGGTATCCAACCATGCTGTGCCTCTGTCAAGAACGCCAACTTCCAATTTCCCTTTGCTGAGATAAACATTGTTGATATCCGTGATCTCAAGTTCACCTCTTGGAGATGGTTTGATGTTTTTTGCAATCTCAACGACTTCATTATCATAGAAATAAAGTCCTGGAACTGCGTAGTTTGATTTCGGCTCTGTCGGTTTTTCCTCAATAGAAAGCGCTTTGAAATCTTTATCAAATTCCACAACACCATATCTTTCTGGGTCTGCAACGTGATAAGCGAAAACAACACCGCCGTCCGGATTGGTCTTATTCTTAAGAAGAGTTCCCATTTCGGAACCGTAAAATATATTATCACCCAAAACCAAAGCTGCAGAATCATCACCAATGAATTGATCACCTAGGATAAATGCCTGTGCTAATCCGTCTGGACTTGGCTGAACAACATACTCTATATTACATCCCAGTTGAGATCCATCGCCCAAAAGCTTGATAAATCCTGCCTGATCGTGAGGCGTTGTAATAATCAAAATATCCTTAATCCCAGCCAACAACAATGTTGAAAGCGGATAGTAGATCATTGGTTTGTCGTAAACTGGCATCAACTGCTTGCTCACAGCAATCGTCAATGGAAACAATCTCGTTCCGGATCCGCCGGCTAATATAATTCCTTTCATAAATTTCGTATTGGATAAATTAATTATACTGTCCGTCGTAATATTTCTGATAATCTCCGGAAGTTACATTCTCCAGCCATTCTTTGTTTTCCAAGAACCAGTCAATCGTTTTTCCAAGACCTTGCTCAAAAGTTACAGATGGTTTCCAACCCAAGTCTTTATTAAGCTTTGTAGCATCGATTGCGTAACGTTTATCGTGTCCCGGTCTGTCTTTCACATAAGTGATTAGTTTTTCTGAATGACCAGCTGGTTTTCCCAATTTCTCATCCATTTGCTTGATCAATTCTTTCACCAAGTCAATATTCTGCCACTCGTTGAAACCTCCGATATTGTAAGTTTCACCTGTTTTAGATTCGTTGAAAATCTGATGAATTGCCTTAGCGTGATCGATAACAAAAAGCCAGTCTCTTGTATATTTTCCATCACCGTAGATTGGCAATGGTTTTTCATTAATGATATTCGAAATACAAAGCGGAATCAATTTCTCTGGGAAGTGATTTGGCCCGTAATTGTTAGAACAATTCGACAGAATAAATGGCATTCCATAAGTATTCCCGTAAGCTCTCACCAAGTGGTCAGAAGCTGCCTTTGAAGCTGAATAAGGTGATTGTGGATCATAAGGCGTAGTTTCCAAGAAGAAACCTGTTTCACCAAGACTTCCATAAACTTCATCTGTAGAAACGTGATAGAAAAGATTTTTTCTAGGTTCGTTCGGGAATCTTCCGTGTGTGTGATCCGGGTTTAGAGTCCAGAATTCGATACAAAGATTAAGAAGATTTGCAGTTCCGTTTACGTTGGTGTTGATGAAGGCATTTGGGTCAGTGATACTTCTATCCACGTGGCTTTCTGCCGCCAGGTGTACTACAGCGTCTGGGTTATATTTTTCAAAAACCTTTCTTAGTTCTTCAGGTTTTGTGATGTCAGCTTTTTCGAAAACGTAGTTTGGTTCGTTTTCGATGTCTTTTAGGTTTTCGAGATTTCCAGCGTAAGTCAGTGCATCTAGATTGATAATTTTTGACTCCGGATTGTTTTTTACAAATTCTCTTACAACGTGAGATCCGATGAAACCGGCTCCTCCGGTGATAATGATATTTTTCATAAATACTATTTGTATTGTTTTTAGTTTTTTATTTTAATCGTTCCCAAATAAATCCCGGGTATAAACTTTTTCTTTCACATCATCCAGATCCGGTGTTTTTCTGTTTGATATAATGACGTCACATTCCTTTTTAAAAGCATCCAGATCTGTGTAAACTTTTGAACCGAAAAAAGAATCTTCTTTCATAACGGGTTCGTAAACAATGACTTCTACTCCTTTTGCCTTGATTCTTTTCATGATGCCTTGAATCGCAGAAGCCCGAAAATTGTCTGACCCCGATTTCATTATTAGCCTGTAAACCCCAACTTTCTTAGGTTGTTTTGCCAAAATAGAATCTGCAATAAAATCTTTTCTTGTACGATTGGCATCTACAATAGCTTGGATGAGGTTATTAGGAACCGAATCATAATTTGCCAGCAATTGCTTGGTATCTTTCGGAAGACAATATCCTCCATATCCGAAAGAAGGATTGTTATAATGAGAACCAATTCTCGGATCCAATCCTACGCCTTCTATAATTTGACGGCTGTCTAATCCATGAATTTGAGAATAACTATCCAATTCATTGAAATAGGCTACACGCATTGCCAAATAGGTATTTGAGAATAATTTTATAGCTTCTGCTTCGGTTCCGTTGGTAAAAAGAATTGGGATGTCTTTTTTTATGGCGCCTTCTTTCAAAAGATTTGCAAAAACCGTTGCGCGTTCACTTTGCTCACCAATAATAATTCTCGATGGATAGAGATTGTCATAAAGTGCCTTTCCTTCTCTCAAAAACTCTGGTGAAAATATGATATTTTCGAAATTTAATTCTTTTTTTAAGTTTTCTGTAAAACCTACAGGAACTGTGGATTTTACAATCACTACTGCTTTAGGATTGTAGTGCTTCACTTCTTCTATAACATTTTCAACACTGCGGGTGTTAAAATAGTTTGTAGCTGGGTCATAATCAGTCGGTGTAGCTACTATAATAAAATCAGCATTTTTATATGCCTCTTCTTTGTCAAGGCTTGCTTTTAGGCTAAGGTTCTTCGTTTTCAGAAATTCTGTAATTTCGTGATCATCGATAGGAGATTGTCTGTTATTGATCATCTCTACCTTTTCCGGGATAATGTCCAACGCAATTACATCGTGGTGTTGCGCTAGTAAAACAGCGTTGGAAAGACCAACATATCCTGTTCCGACAATTGTAATATTCAAGAGAATAAGTTTTAATTTCGGCAAAAATAAGAAAATTTACTTGAAGTGTATGTAAATGAAATTTTAGCTTTTTGTTTGTTTTAATAAATTTGATTATCTTTGCCAAAGATTTACGGGAAAATGGGAAGGCTTTCGCAAGAATGCCTTTTTTCGTAGATGTAATTAGGAGGTAATATTATGGAATTTAAAACAGAATTAAGTCGATTACTTAATGAGTTTCTAGAAACTAGACCGGATCTTTTTTTAGTGGATCTGAAAATCTCTGCAACATCCGATGTCACAGTGATTTTGGACGGTGACAATGGGGTGACACTTCAGGATTGTCTGGATGCAAGTAGAGCAATTGAGTTCAATATGGATCGCGAGATTCACGATTTCAGTCTGCAGGTGATGTCTTCCGGATTGAGTGAACCACTTGAATATCCGAGACAATTTAAAAAGAATATTGGAAGAGAGATCGAAGTGATGTTGAATGATTCTTCCGAAGTTGAAGGCGAACTTTTATCAGTCGATGACGAGAAGATCGTTTTGAGATTGGAATACAGAAGACCAAAATTAGTGGGAAAAGGAAAAGAAGATGTGGTAGAAGAAAGAGAGATTCCTTACACCGATATCAAAAAAGCATTAGTAGTAATTAAATTTTAACAATTAGATGATTTGATGTTGATTCAACAAAGATCAATTATCAACCATCATTTATCAATTATATATAGGATATGGATAATTTAGCTTTAATAGAAGCCTTTGGTGATTTTAAAGAAATAAAGAATATCAGCAAAATAGACTTAATGGCTATTATCGAAGATTCTCTTAAGACTCTTCTTAGAAAAAGATATGACTCTGATGACCATTTTGATGTGATCGTAAATCCTGACAAAGGGGATTTTCAGATTTTCTTGAACAAAACCATTGTTGAGGATGAGATGTCTGAAGATGACGATTTGGAAATCGAGATCTCTGAAGTTAGAAAGATCGATTCAACTTTCGAAGTTGGTGAGGAATATACGCAGGAGATCGAAGTTGCAAATCTTGGGAGAAGAAGTATCTTAACTTTGAAGCAAATTTTGGCTACGAAAATTCAGGAGCATTTCAATGCTTCTTTATATGAGCAGTTCAAAGATAGAATCGGAGAAATTATCATTGGTGAAGTACACCATATTCGTCACAAACACGTGATCCTTTTGGATGATGAAGATAACGAATTCATCTTGCCTAAGGAAAATCAAATCCCTTCTGATTTCTTCAAAAAAGGAGAAACGGTGAAAGGAATTGTAGAAAGCGTTGACTTCCGAGGTTCAAAACCACAGATCATCGTTTCCAGAACAGCACCTAAATTCTTGGAAGAATTGTTGGAGCTTGAGATCCCTGAGATCCAAGACGGAACGATCATTCTTAAAAAAGTAGTGAGAATTCCTGGTGAGAAAGCGAAGATCGCCGTTGATGCCTACGATGACAGAATTGATCCTGTCGGCGCTTGCGTTGGTGTGAAAGGTTCTAGGATCCACGGTGTGGTGAGAGAACTTAAAAATGAAAATATTGATGTGATCCAATGGTCAAAAAATCCAGAGATCTTTGTGAAGAGAGCTTTAGGAAATATCATCATCAATAAAATTGAAATAAACGAGGAGTCTAACTACGCTTTGGTTTACACGCCAGTAGAAGAGATCTCCAAAGTGATTGGTAAACAAGGACAAAATATCAAGTTGGCATCATGGTTGACAGGATATGAAATTGATGTTTACAGAGAAACTTCTGATGACGACGATGTTGAGTTGAGAGAATTCTCCGACGAGATAGAAGCTTGGATCATCGATGAGTTCAAAAAAGTTGGATTGACAACTGCAAGAAGCGTCTTGGACAAAGATACCGACGCATTGTTGAAAATCGTAGATCTTGAAGAAGAGACGATTGATGATGTGAAGAATATTCTAAGAGAAGAATTAGAAGGATAATAAATGAAATACAGTTTTTTAATTAATTTTGATCAACTGAAAATTTAATAAAAAGAAAAAAATAAAGCAAAAGCTTAAAACGCTAAAGCCAAAAGCAAATTTATATTTATGCCAAAAATAAGATTAAATAAAGCCGTTAAAGAACTTAACATTTCTATCCCAAGAGCTGTGGAATATCTGCAGGGAAAAGGGATCGACGTGGACAGTAATCCTAACGCTCTATTGGAAGAACAGGCATTTTCTGCATTGGAAGCTGAGTTCCGAAAAGATGGAGAACAGAGAAAAGCTTCTCATGAGGTGGTTATTTCTAAAGTTCCTGACGAAAAATTAGCGATCGAAGAAAAAGCACCTGAGGTTATAAGAGCCAAATCAAACGCAAGACCTGAAACCAGGATCTTGGGAAAAATCGACTTAAATCCTACGGCTAAGCCTGCGGAAGAAGTTGCTCCTACACCAGAACCGGCAGTAGAAGAGAAAAAAGAAGTGCAACCCGAGGTTGTGAAAAAAGAAGAAAAACAAGAGTTCAAAGTTCTAGATAAGATCGACCTTTCTACAATTGATACAGGAAGACCAAAGCCTTCTGAGAAACCAAAAGTGACTGAGAAGCCTGCAGAGGAACCAAAACCTGTCATCAAAGAAGAGCCAAAACCAGAACCTAAAGTTGAAGAACAGCCGACAAAACCAGTTGAAATGGTTCAAGGTCCTGATTCTGAAGAGTCTCAAAAAATCGAAACGGTTTACCAGAAATTAGATGGTCCAAAGATCGTTGGTGAAAAAATTGACCTTACACAGTTCAATAAAAAACCATCTTCTAATTCTAGCGCCGCTAAGAAAAAGAGAAAACGTATTACCAAAGATGTTCCGGGACAAACCAATACCAACCAAGGTGGAAATACCCAGGGTGGTGCTAACAGACCTGCAGGACAAGGTAACCAAGGTAATCGTCCGCCAGGACAAGGTGGAAACCGTCCGGGAGGAAACAACAATCGTCCGGGTGGAAACAACCGTCCAGGTGGAAACAACAGAGGTGGCCAAGGACAAGCTCGTACAATGCCAGTGGAACTGACAGATGAGCAAGTTAAAAATCAAATCAAAGAAACTTTAGAGAAACTAACTAATAAAGGTGGTAAATCTAAAGGTTCTAAACATAGAAAAGACAAAAGATCTTGGAGAAGAGAGCAGGATGAGATCCAACAGGAAATCGATGCTGCAGACAGAACTCTGAAAGTAACTGAGTTCATCACCGTTAGCGATTTGGCTAGTTTGATGAATGTAAGTGCGACAGAGGTAATCTCTGCTTGTTTCTCTCTAGGAGTAATGGTGACAATGAACCAGCGTTTGGAAGCTGACACATTGATGTTGGTAGCTGACGAGTTTGGTTTCAAGATCGAATTCTCCGATGCTGATGTTGAAGAGGCAGCAGCAGACGATGTTGAAGATTTGGCAGAAGATCTATTACCAAGAGCAGCCGTTGTTACCGTAATGGGACACGTGGATCACGGTAAAACATCTTTGCTGGATTATATTAGAAAAACAAATGTAATTGCCGGTGAGTCCGGAGGTATTACACAGCACATTGGTGCATATAACGTGAAATTGGAAAGTGGACAGAGAATTACATTCTTGGATACACCAGGTCACGAGGCCTTTACCGCGATGAGAGCTAGAGGTGCTCAGATCACTGATATCGCAATCATCGTTGTTGCAGCGGATGATGACGTAATGCCACAAACAAAAGAAGCAATAGCGCACGCACAAGCAGCTGGCGTTCCAATGATCATCGCAATCAATAAGGTAGATAAGGCAGGTGCAAATCCAGATAAGATCAGAGAGCAACTATCGGCAATGAATGTCTTGGTTGAAGAATGGGGTGGAAATGTACAAGCGCAAGAGATCTCTGCTAAGTTTGGTAACAACGTAGATCTGTTATTGGAAAAAGTTTTGCTTCAGGCAGAAATGTTGGAGTTGAAATCAAATCCAAACAAGCAGGCAAGCGGAGTTGTGATAGAAGCAGCCTTGGACAAAGGTCGTGGATATGTAGCCACAATGTTGGTTCAAAACGGAACTTTGAAAGTGGGAGATTACGTGCTTGCAGGTAAAAACCACGGTAAAGTGAAAGCAATGCTTGACGAACGTGGAAAAGCTATGGAAAGTGCAGGACCATCGATCCCAGTAACGATTCTAGGTTTGGACGGCGCACCGACAGCAGGAGATAAATTCAGAGTTTTTGCTGATGAGAAAGAGGCGAAAACCATTGCAAATAAGAGAGAACAGCTTCAAAGAGAGCAGTCTATCAGAACCAAGAAACATTTGACGCTGGATGAGATCGGTCGTCGTATCGCTCTAGGTGACTTCAAAGAATTGAATATCATCTTGAAAGGTGACGTGGATGGATCGGTTGAAGCATTGTCAGATCAATTACAAAGATTATCGACTGAAGAGATCCAGGTTAACATTCTTCACAAAGGTGTAGGCCAGATCACAGAATCTGATGTATTGCTAGCAGCGGCGTCTGATGCCATTATGATCGGCTTCAACGTAAGAGCAAGTGTGAATGCAAAAGATATTGCTGATAAAGAAGAAGTGGAGATCAGAACCTACTCTATCATCTATCGAGCAATTGACGAAGTGAAAGAGGCGATGGAAGGAATGCTTTCTCCAGAGATCCAGGAACAAGTAATTGGTAACGTGGAGATCCGTGAGGTATTCAGAATTTCTAAAGTTGGATCTATCGCAGGATGTATGGTTCTTACTGGAAAAGTAACAAGAAACTCCAGCATTAGACTTCTTAGAGATGGCATCGTGAAATTCGATGGTGTGCTGGAAAGTTTGAAACGTTTCAAAGATGATGTGAAGGAAGTAACTAAGGGTTACGAATGTGGATTGAATATCAAAGGGTACAACGATATTGAAATCGGAGATATTCTTGAGGTTTATGAAGAAGTTGCTGTTAAAAAGAAACTTAAATAAGTTTATTAAATAATTAAAACCGTCTATATGGCGGTTTTTTTTGGTGCTTGAATATTATTTATAATGATTCTAAATAATTTATTTTATATTAATTATTTTCATCTAGCCTGGCGGTCAAGTGATTAAAGTATTGCTATTATTTAAGTGAAAATTCAAATAAGTTTAAAAAATATTGCTTTATTTAAATTAAATTTTAAAAAACATAATCAATTTCATAATTAATACTCAGCCAATTTCTTTGCTGTGTTAATATTTTTTAACATATTTGCAGATTATAATTAAATAGTGTTAATATGAATGTAAAATTACGATTGTTATCCGTTGGCGTATTGTTCTTTACGGGACAAGCATTAACGGCACAAAAAACAAAGACAGATACTGCTGAAGTGAAAAATATTCAGGAAGTAGTTTTGGTTGGCGGAATCAAATTGGATCCAGCTGTTAAATTGGGTTCTTATACCGTGGTGTCTAAACAAAATTTTGAATCTACTCCTGTTGCATCAATTGATGAGGTTTTGAATGGTAGAGTTGCAGGTTTGGTTTTTTCTACTAATGGTGGAGATCCGGGTTCTACAAACTTAATTACTATTAGAGGTGTCGGCTCTTTAATTGGAACGCCAAATCCATTATACGTTATTGATGGAGTAGTTGTTGGTAAAGGATCTGATAACTCTCAGGTTATGGAATCTTGGAATCCTTTGGCAAGTATAGATCCTAACTCAATTGAAAAGGTTGCTGTATTGAAGGATGCTTCTGCTACTGCTTTGTATGGGGCTAGAGGAGCTAATGGTGTAATTGTAGTTACGACAAAAAGAGGTAAGTACAATCAAAAAACTAGATTTAATTTGTCATCTGATATGTCTGTGCAGGATATTGCATTTGATAAGCAAAAGTATATGAATGCTAGTGAATACTTGCGTTGGGGTGGCTTAACCTATGTCAACAGAGATTTCAGAGCAGGACAGACTTTAGATATGCAGACTGCAATCAATCAATTTGCTGCTGACAATAATTATGATGGCGTTACAGACGAAAGTTGGCAAGATGCGGTTCAAAGAAAAACCTCAACTGTTAATACATACAATTTCTCTGCTACTGGAGGTGGTGAAAATACCTCTTTCAGATTAGGAGGATCTTATTACGAGAATGAGCCATTGGTTCTTAATAGTAAATTCAACAGATTAAGTTTAAATACTGCGATTGATCACAAAATATCAGATAAATTTAATTTAGCATTTAATGCAAACTTCACCAATGTTGAAAGAAGAACTTATGATGATGGTGGTGCTTATAGAAATCCGTGGCTAACTAACTGGTATATTGCGCCAATCTATCCGGTTTATAATACGGATGGGACATATAACCAAACAAACTTGGGTAACGGGAATGAGGATTTTAACCCAGTTGCAATCCAAAATATGGATATGATGACAGGATCTATTAAGACCTTTGTATCATCAGTTAGTGGAGAGTGGCAGTTTGCAAAAGGATTCTATGCTAACTCACTTTTCGGTGTACAGCATCAATCGTTGGATGAGAAACAATTTTGGCATCCAACAATTGGAGATGGATTGAACTACGGTGGTTATGTATTGGAAAGTAGAACAAGTGCTTTCGATTGGAACTGGAATAACTCTGTTAGCTATAGAAGAATTTTAGCAGAGAAACATGATATCCAAGCTTACGTAGGTATGGAATATCAAGAGCATAAATATTATGTTCTAGGTGCTCAGGCAGATAAACTATCTAGTCCACTTCCATACATTTCATTCGGAACACCAGATTTTCTACCTTCATTTTTCACAAGAGAAAAATGGACTCAGATTTCTTACTTCTCAAGATTGAACTATACATTTGATTCAAAATACTCTTTCTCTGGACAGATCAGAAGAGATGGAAATTCAACACTTGGAGACTCTAAATTTGGAAATTTCTGGTCTGTAGCAGGATCTTGGAATATTAAGAATGAAAGTTTTGCGCCAGATTTTTTTGAACAATTGTCCATTAGAGGTAATTACGGACAGATAGGAAATATTCCTTATGCTGATCAGTGGGGTGCATCATACAACTCGTTGGCATTAATTAGCCCAGCATTTTTATATGGAGCAGATACTGCAACAAATATTACTCAAGCAGGTAACAAAAATCTAGTATGGGAAGTTTCTAAGCAAGCTAACATAGGTTTAGATGTTGCTATCTTAAATGGTAATCTTGGTGCAACAGTAGATGTTTATAATAGAAAAACAGTTGATGCTATCTGGCAGAAACAAACTGCAAATACTACTGGATCGTTAGATTCTTATTTTGCAAATGTTGGAACTGTACTGAACAAAGGTGTCGAGGTAACCTTGAATGCGAGACCTTTCAATAAGGGAGATTTCAAATGGTTATTAGACGGAAATTTTGCCTACAACAAAAATACTATTGAAAGTCTTTCTGACCCTACGGAAATTACACTTTCTGGTACTGCAAATAGTATGAGAGCTACAGCAGAAGGACATTTGTTAGGTGAATATTATACTTATGATTGGGCCGGGGTAGATCCTACCAATGGTGATGGTCTATTTTGGGTAGATGGTTCACACACAGAAAAAACGAATAACAGAGCTTTAGCAAAGAGAGTATGGCAAGGAAAATCTCCATTCCCTAAGTATACTGCAGGATTCAAAAGTGAATTCAGATATAAAAATGTAGCTCTAAGTTTATTCTTTACAGGTCAGTTCGAATATTCTGTACATAACAGATGGCAAAACTATATCCTAGGTGATGGATCTGCGAATAATAACCAAATCACCGATGCATTGTATGATAGCTGGACGCCAACAAACACCACAGCTTCTAATCCAATTCAGTTACCGGGAGCAAGTAACCCTCTGAATGCAGCGGGACCATCAACAAGATGGATGAGAGATGGTGACCACATCAGATTAAAAGAGGTTAAAGTATCTTACAGCTTTGGATCAGTGTTAAAAGATGCAGGAATAGATAACTTGACAGTCTACTTAAGAGGATTTAATCTATGGTTATATACCTTCGACAAGAGCCTTACTTTTGATCCGGAAGCAAACTCTAATGCTGCAGGAGCTTCTTGGCAGGGCAAGGGATTATATGATTATACATCTCCAATCATGAGAAGTGTTTCTTTTGGAGTTTCTTTAGATTTTTAAAATTATTATTATGAAATTAGAAAAAATATTTATTAGTATATTAATTGGGATGTTGTCACTTTCGTCATGTAGTGAGAATAGATTGAATGAGAGCCCTGTAGATCAATTTCCACTAGAAGGCTCACTTACAGCTGAGTCAGATATGTTGTATCTACTGAATGGAGTATACGATCAATATTCTACAGCAGCGGGTTTCGGAACAGATATTACGGTTTTTGGTGATTTGATTTCTGATAACGTATTTATTACCGCTCAAAATACCGATGTAGCATACAGAACAACTGGATTTTTAAACTGGTCTTCAGATATTTCTGATTTTGGAATGTTGGACGAGTTATATGACGGAATAGTTTTAGCGAACGCTGTTATCAATGATAAATCCTTGCCAGAAACACCTACAGTTCTAAACTATAAAGGTGAAGCAAGAATTGCAAGAGCTTTAGGGTACTACTATGCTGTTGGTTTTTATTCTCCAAATCCAACTTCTGGAGTTAATCAAGAATATGGAGTGCCATTAAATCTTGGTATCTATAACCCAGATCTTAGATTACCGAGAGCTAGTGTTGCTGAAGTTTATGATGTTATTATTTCTGATCTTACAACAGCTTTAAGCATCATGACAAATGAAGCTCCATCTGATAAGGGACACCTTAGTCCTACTGCAGCAAGATTATTGTTATCAAGAGTCTATCTTACAAGAGGTGCTGCTGGTGACTATCAGAAGGCTTTAGATTATGCGAATCTTGTCATCAATTCTGCAGGTAGCAATACATTTGATTTTGTTTCTAAGGCAGGTTATTTCAATTATTTCAATTCATCAGACATTACTGTGAGCGAGAACCAGCCGGAAACTGTTTGGGAAATTAATATGACATCTACACCTTCAGAAAATACAGGCGTTAATAACTCCTTGTCATCTTTCTATGCTAGCAACGGAACTAAGAAAAGATTTTTGTTCCAAAGAAGTTTTTATAATACTTTCCCAACAGCTGATGAGAGAAGAAAATTATTTGTAGCGACTGGAGGTACAATTCCTACGCAGGACAACCCAACAGGAGTATGGACATCGAAGTATATCAGAACTACATCAGAAGGTAACTTTACACAAAATGTGAAAATTCTTAGAATGTCTGAAGCTTACCTAAACAAAATTGAAGCTTTGAATAAGTTAGGTAACTTACCGGCAGCACTTACAGAATTGAATGCTTTTGCTACTAGAAGAGGTGGAAGTACTTACACAAGTGCAAGTATAGAAAATGTATTAACAGAAAGAAGAAAAGAATTTTTCGGAGAAGGACAAAGATTTTTTGACCTGAAAAGAAATAATTTAGGATTTTCAAAAACTTCAAACTGTTACAGTAACATTTGCGAAGTGGCAGGAAATGATAAGCTATTTGTTTTACCGATGCCTCTTAGAGAAATGAATATTAATCCGAACATGAAACAATACCCAGGCTGGTAGTTTCAATTATTTCTTAATCAATATATGGAATGCTTTTTTAGAAATAAAAAGGCATTCCTTTTAAAATAATAGGTTTATCGCAAACTTTAACATAAAAATATTCGATTAGGCTATCCATAAAATATTATAATTTACTATATTTACATAAATTTAAATTTTTTAATTATGAAAAAAATACTATTTTCTTTAGCATTAGTTTCAATGGCAGGTGTATCGCAAGCTCAAACTTGGGTTACCAAAACTACTGGAGCATCTAGTTTACACTTTGTAAATGCTCTAAAGGCTGTTGATGCAAGCACAATTTGGTTCAGTGATGCAATCAGTACAACTTCACCACCACCCGATACAGGAAGATATATCGGATTATCAACTGACGGTGGAAACACTTGGGCAAATAAATTAATTTCTGGCCCTGCTTCTGGTGCAACGATTGGTGATTTGCATCCAGTTTCTGCAACTACTGCATGGTTAGTAAGTTCTGGAAGTGGATCTCAAAACGGTATCTGGAAAACTACAAATGCCGGGACTACTTGGACAAAACAAACAACTGCACCATTTAGTACAGGTATATCTTTTGCAAACGTTGTATATTTTTGGGATGAGAATAATGGTTTCTGCGCAGGAGATCCTTTTGGAACTGGTGCTAACTTAAGATTCGAAATGTACACAACTACAAATGGTGGTACTAACTGGACTAATATTCCTACTGGTACAGCTCCAGCTCCTCTAAATGGTGCTGAGTTCGGATACACTGGGAAAATAACAGTTCAAGGTAATAACATCTGGTACGGAACAGATTTAGGTAGAGTACTTTATTCTCCAAATAGAGGTGCTTCTTGGCAAGCTTTCCAAACTCCAGCTGTTGATTTTGGTGGTGTAACAACAGTCGGATTTACTGCTGATGTTGCATTCAAGGATTCAACCAACGGATTGCTAATTTCTGACGAAGATGGAGTTTCTTTATTGTATTCTTCTACAAACAGTGGTTCTAGCTGGAATCCAATTACTCCAAATGGTCCATTCTACTCTAATAATATAGAATATGTTCCAGGAACAGATAACACTTATGTAAGTTCTGGAGGTGATTTAGGTTCTTCTTTCTCAGTAGATGGTGGATTAAACTGGACTGAAATAGGAAGTGATCCTGTTACTCCAGGTAAATATTATGGAACTCTAGAATTCCTTAGTCCAACTGTAGGTTTTGCAGGTGGTGTTAGTCAGGCGCAAGTAGGTGGTGCTGCAGTACCAGCTTTCAGTGTACTATCAGGAAGTGTTTCATTAGCTGTTTCTGAAGCTAATGCTAACAAACTGAAATTATCTGTTTTCCCAAATCCAGTATCTGAGGTGTTAAATTTGAAATCTGATAAAGAAATTACTGGTGTTACAGTGATCGATCTTTCAGGAAAAATCATCAAAAGAGAAAAAGGTGCTTCTCAAATCAACGTTTCTAACTTAGCAAAAGGAACTTATGTAGTTCAAGCAGCTTACAAAAACGGTTCTGTTGAAAACACTAAATTCATCAAAAAATAATCAACATTATTTTTAAATATGATCCCGTCTCGTTTTATAATGAGACGGGATTTTTTATTTAAGTTTAATTAGTATTTTTGTACTCAAATTTCCTCGATGAAATATTTATTAGTACTGTCGTTTGTTTTTAGTGTTCTTATAAACGGGCAACAGGTCAACAAAACAGATTCCAACACGATTTCTTCTGATACCCTCAAAGTGGATTCTGGAGAGAAAGATTCTTTAGAGATCTACAAACCCACGATCAATGATTATTTGGTAAAAACCAGATTTTCTGAGAAGAAGATCTATGATACCACTTTCACCATCGAGCGGTCCTATATTGCGACGCAGTACAACAAAAAAGATAATTTTGGGAAAATTCCGGCATCTAATATCGGGTCAGGATTTCAGAATTTGGTCTACGAAAAAAATGCTGAGCAGAACTTGACGCTGCTGCCAGAAAATAAATCCTTCTACATCAAAGGCGAAAATGACATCAACTACTACGATGTCAAAACGCCAACCACCACCTTCTTCTACAACAATGCGATGAGAAATGGTGGACAGCTGCAAACCACCTACACGCAGAATGTTGGAAAGAATTTCAACTTTGCGCTGGAATATATGGGACTTAGATCGCAAGGTCTTTATCGAAACAGTTTGGCGTCCAGCAACAACACGATTTTCAGTGGGAACTACACCTCACCAAATGAAAAATATGTAGCATACGCGCATTACATTCATCAAAATGTCAACAATCAGGAAAATGGCGGGATTGCCGATATGGATGTTTTCCTCAGCGGAGATTCCAGATTCAACAACAGACAGAACATCGAAACCAATCTCGAAGGCGTGGAGTCGCGTTATTCTTACAGGCGTTATTACTTCAGCCAGGAGTTTTCACCTTTTGATCCGGCAAAATATCCTTTCAAACTGAGACATACCATTTTTCATCAAGGAAACAAATATTATTTTAACGAAACTGCTGCAGACACAGATTTTTTTCAATCCGAAAACATTACCAATTTTCCACTTTATAATAAAAAATTCACCAACAATCTGAGCAATACATTCAGCTTGCTTTGGGACAACGAGAAATTTAAATTGGATGCTGGTTTCCGCCATCAATATTTGGTGTTTGGAAATAAAAATGCGTATCCAATACTCAATATACCAGGCTATTTCAAAGAACAAAGAATTGGTGCAGTTGGTAATTTGCAAATTAAATTATTAGACAAGATCCAGCTAAAGTCATTCCTGGAAATTTCCAAAGGTTCAGAGTTTGGCGACTACATCAAGACCACAAATCAATTGGTCTTCGAGCCGATCAAAGATTATTTGGTAGAAGGCCGCATCAATTTCCAGTCGGCTTATCCAAGCTTCAATTATTTGGTGAACTCGTCACATTACGTTGAACACAATTATTATCTTCAAAATCCTAATAACGAAGTTGTAACTCAGCTTGGAGGAACAGTAAGATTGGCAAAATGGTTTGATACGAAGGTGTTTGTAGATTTCTTCAAGATAGATAATTACACCTATTTCGATAACCTTTCAAAACCGCAGCAGAGTTCATCAGCACTCAATATTTCCCAGATCGGAGGAGAAAGCACCGTGAAATATGGCAAATTCAACCTGAACGGAAAAGTTCTTTTCCAAAAAGCCTTGAGCAATCAGGCACTTTTGCCAATGCCGGATTTCATTGGAAGGATCAATCTGTTCTACCAAGCGCCAGCCTTCAAAAAAGCAGCTGAAGTGCAAGTCGGTGTCAAGTTGTACTACTTCACAAAATTCGATTCCAGAGAATATTCTCCAATATTGAACGAATATATTTTGCCCGGAACCAACTCATATGCAATTGGTGGACAGCCTATTGCGGACGTTTATTTCAATATGAGGGTCAAAAGGATGTTTTTCTATATAGAAGGTCAGCACATCAATCAAACCTTTATGCAGAACAAATCTTTCACCTCACCCAATTATCCGATCTACGATTTCAGGCTCAATCTGGGCGTTGTCTGGTATCTTTTCCATTAATTTAATTATGGCAGCTATTTCCGCCTTCCGTTCCCAATCTTTTTGCCTTGCTTTTCCAGCAACAAAAAGGATTTCCACTCAAGTCGGGCTGCAGTTTCAGTATAAAAGAAGATTTGTCATCAGAAAGAACAATCAACCATCAACCAACAACCACCAACCAAAATGACGATTGATTTCGAAAATATAAACAGTATTCCAAAACTCATCAAAGATTTTTTAGGAAAAAAACTGGACGGATTTCAGAAAAAAATTTTTGACCTGGAAAACTTCAAAATTCAAATTGCTGAAAAACAAAATTCATTCTCCGATGAGAAAAGGGAAGTTCTTTACAACACCATCTTTTCACAAAATCAAGAATCGCAATTGTCACCCAAACAATTGGAATATCTTTTCTCTCTGAAGAAAAGCAATACATTCACAATCACAACAGGACATCAACTCAATCTTTTCACAGGACCGGTTTTCTTTGTTTACAAGATTTTGCAGACCATCAAAACCGCAGAGTTCCTAAAATCTAATTTCCCGCATCACAACTTCGTTCCCATTTTTTGGATGGCCACAGAAGACCACGATTTTGAGGAGATCGACCATTTCAAAACTCGAGAACATTATTACGAGATCAAAGGCAATTCTGGTGGCGATGTCGGAAATATCAAGATTGAAGACCAATATTTCATTCAGGAATTCGAAAAAGAATTCAAAGACCATCTCTACGGAACCGAATTGATCCTTTGGGTCAAAAATGCGTACAAGAAAGGAAATTCCCACACGCAAGCGATTCGATATTTGGTGAATCAATTGTTTGCAGATTACGGTTTGCTGACGATTGACGGGAATTCAAAAGAATTGAAATCTCAGGTCAAAGATATTTTCAAGAAGGAATTGTTGGCCAATCAACTTTTCGAAACCACAAAAACGCAGAGAGAATTTCTGGAAAAAGAATATCACAAAGTTCAGGTCAATCCAAGAGAGATCAATTTGTTCTATCTTTCAGAAACCAGAAACCGAATCGAGAAGATCAATGATGAATATCAAATTCTCGACACCGATTTGAAATTCACTCAAGAAGAAATCCTAAATGAACTGGAAATTCATCCCGAGAGATTCAGCCCCAATGCAGTTCTGCGTCCGGCTTATCAGGAATCAGTTTTGCCCAATCTCGCTTACGTTGGCGGGAATGCAGAAGTTATGTATTGGATCGAGTTGAAAGATCACTTCGAATCCATCAATCTTCCTTTTCCGATTTTGATTCCGAGAAACTCAATGCTTTTCCTCGAAGAAAAAACGTTTAAGAAAATTGAAAACTCAGGGTTGGAAATAGAAAACTTCTTCGAAAACTTCGCCGAAGTATTGAATCAAAAAATTCTGGAGAACAACGATATCAAACTACTTCTGACACAAAAAGAACTTCAATTGATCAGCTCATTTTCAGAACTTAAAAACAAAGCTTCCGAAACAGAAAAAACATTCTTGAATCTTGTAGAAGCAGAGGAAACCCGACAACTGAAATCTTTCAAAAGAATGCAAAAACGCCTTCTGAAAGCCGAAAAAACAAAACAGTCGGAACGCTTTGACCAGATGCAAAGTTTATTTCTGAAAGTTCATCCAGGCGGAAACTGGCAAGAGCGGGTTTTCAATTTCAGTGTGTTCTACGCCGATCTGGGCAAAGAATGGATCGACGAAAGCTACCAAAAAATGAATGTTCAAAAATCCGAATTAATAATTTCGCCCATTTAATCTGAAAGCATTATTTTTGTATCATTATTAAAAAAGAATGATAAACAAAATTTTCATTTTATCCGCAGTAGCTGCCTTTTTAGGCCTTTCAGCACAGAAAACGCACACCGTTGCTCCAAAGGAAACACCTTACGGGATTTCCAAGCAGTACGGATTGTCCATCGATGAACTGTACAAACTGAACCCGTCCAAAAAGGATAGTGGTTTGAAGATCGGGGATGTTTTGGTAGTTGCTAAAACTGGAAGCTCGACTAAAACCTATACTACAACCGCAACGCCAGTTAAAGTTGCACCAGCAAATTCCGGAACTGTTTCTGGTAAAACCGGAACGATTACTTTGCAGCCAAAGCAAACAGTTTACGGCATCACAAAACAATACAAAATCTCAGAAGCTGACCTCAGAAAACTAAATCCACAGTTGGATTCAAATCTGAAAATCGGTGATAAAATCACTTTGCCTTTGGATAATATCCAGCAATATGGTGATTCTTCTTCGTCAGCTGTTGCGCAAACATCGCCTGCAGTAGAAAAAACACCAGACGTAAAAACAGTTACGAAAACAGAAACTGTTGCTTCAGAATCTGCAAAAGGAATGTATGTTGTCCAAACAAAAGACAATTATTATAAAATTTCTAGACAGTTCAACCTGACGCAAAAGCAATTGTTTGCACTTAATCCCGGCTTGGAAGCTGCAGGTCTGAAACCAGGAGAATCGATTAGAGTTTCTGGGTCAGAATCCAATGCGATCAATGTTGAAGATAATTCTCAAAATAGTTCTACTTCGGCTCCAGTGACGAAAACGGTTACTACCACGCAAACTTCAGCGCCAAATGCTACGTCTTCCGCTTCTGGAAATACTTCAACTTCAGAGGACGATTACGTGACTTACACGGTTCAAAGTGGTGACACAATGTTTAGCATTATGAACCATTTCAATGTGACTTTGGATCAATTGATTACGCTTAATCCAAGTCTTTCTGGTGGTTTGAAAGCCGGAATGACTTTAAAGATCAAGAAACAAGATCCGATGTACTCCAAAAAAGCGGGCGATGTTTTGAGCGTTGTTTTAATGTTGCCTTTCGGATTTGATGCGAATGATGCAAAATACAGAACAATGTCTATGGATTTTCTGACTGGTGCAAAATTAGCGGCAGAAAGAAATGCAAAATCAGGACAGAAACTGGATATTAAAGTCGTTGATGCTGGAAATGAAGTGACTTTTAAAAATAGTCTTTCACAAATCAACCAAGATAATACGGATCTGATTGTTGGACCTTTTTTCAAATCAAGTATTTTGGAAGTCCTTAATTATGTAAAACAAAAAAGTATTCCTGTAGTCGCACCATTTGCGAATTCTCCGGATCTTTTTGATTATAATAATTTGATTATCGTTGAGACAGAAAACTCCGTGTATTCAGACAGAATTGTGAAAGAAGTTTCTCAGGTTTATCAGGATCAGAAAATTTACATTGTCGCGGATAATTCTAAAGCAAATGCCAACGCTATTAAAGCTGGTTTGGAAAAATCTTTAGCAAAAGCGAATATTGTGATCGTCAATTCATCCAATGAAATTCAATTAGAAAATAATATGATGACAGGACAATCTGTACCTGTGATCGCAATTTTGGCAGATGACGATGATTCTGCAGGAAGTGCATTTGCTTCCAAAATTATCGCCCTAGGAAAACAGACAGATGGTGTGAAAACTTTCAGTATGTTCTACAGCCCAAGTTTTGAGAAAAACGTAGATGATCTTTCCAAGACAAGTCTGGTTTATCTGATGGACAGAAAAATCAACTACGACGGCGATTTTGAAAAAGAAATTCTTGCCGCCTACAAATCAAAATATTGCAAAGCACCATCCAAATATGCCGTGATCGGTTTTGATGTGATGAATGATATGCTGACAAGAGAAAACAAAAAAGGAGAAATTTTTAAACAGATCAATAAATCACAGACGCAACTCGCAACAAAATTCGAATTTGTAAAAGCGAAACCAAACGGTGCGTACATCAACAACGGTTACAGAGTCGTAAGATTGATGCAGTAGATTGTAGTTGATAAACGATGAATGATAGACGATTCAGGATTCGTAATCTCAAAATTAATATTAAAATAAAATTTAAAACATTGATGAAATAATCATTTATCATTCATCAATTATCATTTATAAAAATATATGAAAGCACTTGTATTTCCTGGTCAGGGTTCACAATATGTAGGAATGGGAAAAGAATTGTACGATTCCCGAAAAGATGTGAAAGACTTGATGGATTCTGCCAATGAGATTCTTGGTTTCGACCTTGTTTCTACAATGTTCAATGGAACAGATGAAGACCTCAAAAAAACCAGCGTTACCCAGCCTGCGATATTTTTACATTCTGTAGCAACAGTGAAAGTTGCCAATGGGTTGGGCGCAGAGATGGTTGCAGGGCACTCTTTGGGGGAATTTTCCGCTTTGGTGGCAAACGGTGTTTTGTCTTTTGAAGACGGACTGAAGTTAGTTTACGAAAGAGCCCAAGCAATGCAAATGGCTTGCGACATCAATCCAAGTTCTATGGCTGCAATTCTTGGTCTTGAAGATTCCAAAGTAGAGGAGATTTGCGCTGAGATAGAAGGAATCGTGGTTCCTGCCAATTACAACTGTCCTGGACAATTGGTGATTTCTGGCGAAACTGTTGCCGTGGAAAAAGCTTGTGAAGCATTGAAAGCTGCTGGCGCAAAAAGAGCTTTGATCTTGCCTGTAAATGGCGCTTTCCACTCACCTTTGATGATGCCGGCTCAAGATAGATTGGCAACTGCTATTGAGAATACGAAATTCAGAAAGGCAAGCCTTCCGGTCTATCAAAATATTACCACAACGGCTGTGACTGATCCGGAAGAAATTAAGAAAAACCTGATCGCACAATTGACTGGCCCGGTAAAGTGGACTCAAAGTGTGCAGAATATGATCAAAGACGGCGCAAGTAATTTCATCGAAGTTGGACCTGGAAAAACACTTCAAGGTTTGATTAAGAAAATCAATTCTGAAGTTTCTGCATCTTCTGCGATGTAAATTTCGGACGATCTGATATTATTAAAAATAAAATTTCCATAAATGAACAGGATATTTTCACCCGGAAAGCTGATGCTGACCTCAGAATATGTTGCTGTAGATGGTGCTCTTGTCCTGGCTGTTCCCACAAAGCTAGGACAAGAGTTTTTTTTTAATGAAGACAATGATGAGCGATCGTCGATCTATTGGAACGCATTTCATCAAGATCAATTGTGGCTGGAAACCATCATTGATTATAAAACTTGGACCATCATTAAAACAAATGATCAAAAAGCGTCTGAGTTCATCCTGAAAGTTTTGAAAAATGTGCAGGAACTTTCTGAGATTAAATTTAAAACTAATAAATCCTATCATCTCAAAACCAATCTCCAGTTTCCATCGGATTTCGGATTGGGAAGCAGTTCTACCTTAATGAGCAATCTTGGAGAATGGGCAGAAATCGATCCATTTATTTTAAATGAAATAAGTCTTGGCGGAAGTGGTTACGATGTTGCGGTGGCGAAAGAAAAGTCGGCAATTCTCTACAGTCGTTTTCCGGAAAGGGTTTATGAAAAAGTGATTTTCGATCCAATTTTCAGAGATGATTTGATCTTCATCCACCTCAATCAAAAGCAAGATACGAGAGATGGAATTTCGCATTACAAGTCAAAACCGAAATCTCAGGATTTGATCAACGAATATTCTAATTTGACGAAAGCTATTCTTAAAAGTAAAGATTTAGAAGAATTTTCGCAATTAATGGCGTTGCACGAAGAAAAACTTTCCGATTTTCTCGAAATTCCAACTGTGAAAGAAAAATATTTCCAAAACTGTCCCAGCTTTGTCAAAAGTTTGGGCGCTTGGGGCGGAGATTTCGTCCTGACGTCCAAATTTGGAGATTATGAAGCCTATTTCAAACAGCAAGGTTTCGATAAAATATTTTCTTGGCGCGATTTAATTAATTGATTGTTAATTAATTATGAATAAAATTTAAACTGATGAAAATCAGTTAATAAAAACTTTCATAGTTCGCTGATATTTTTACATTTGTCCCAACACCTTTAATCTTCAAAAAAAATTAAAAATGGACAAGCTAAAATCTTATCTTGAACGTCAGGGCATTTTCAATCCCAAACAGATCTTCCACAATCCAACTTACGAAGAAATTTTCCAGGCAGAAATGGATCCGAAAAATTCCGGTTTTGCCAAAGGAGTTTTGACCAAATCAGGAGCAGTTGCTGTAAAAACAGGCATTTTCACTGGTAGATCTCCAAAAGATAGATACATCGTGAATGACAATATTACGCAGGATACGATCTGGTGGGACGGAACCATTAACCGACCGACTTCCGTAGAGGTTTTTGATGAGCTGAAAGACATTGTCACCAAAGATCTTTCCAACGAAAGTATCTATGTGGTCGATACTTATTGCGGATCCAACGAAGACACCAGACTGAAAGTAAGATTCGTGACCAAAGTGGCTTGGCAAGCACATTTTGTGATGAATATGTTCATCCGTCCTTCCAATTATGACCTGCAAAATTATGGCGAGCCAGATTTTGTAGTCATCAATTCTTCCGAATCTGTGAATCCAAATTGGGAACAACACGGATTAAACTCTGAAGTTTTTGTAATGTTCGATTTGACCAAGAAAATGCAGATCATCGGCGGAACTTGGTATGGTGGCGAAATGAAAAAAGGAATGTTCGCCATTATGAATTATTACCTTCCGCTGAAAGGAATGGCCTCAATGCATTGTTCTGCAAACGTTGGTGAGAAGGGCGATGTGGCTGTTTTCTTCGGCCTTTCCGGAACTGGAAAAACCACACTTTCTGCAGATCCAAAAAGATATTTGATTGGTGATGACGAACACGGTTGGGACAACAACGGTGTATTCAACTATGAAGGTGGATGCTACGCAAAAGTGATCGACCTTAGCAAAGAAAAAGAACCGGATATCTACGGCGCAATCAAAAGAGATGCGCTGTTAGAAAATGTGGTGACCGATGACGAAGGAAATGTAGATTACACCGATGGATCTATCACAGAAAATACGAGAGTTTCTTATCCCATTTATCATATCAGCAAAATCGTTTTGCCTTCCAAAGCTGGTCACGCAAGCAAAATCATTTATCTTTCTGCCGATGCTTTCGGGGTTTTGCCTCCAGTTTCAATTTTAACAGAATGCCAGGCGCAATACCATTTTCTTTGCGGATATACTTCCAAATTAGCAGGAACAGAGCGTGGCATCACAGAACCAACGCCGTCTTTTTCTCCGGCATTTGGTGAGGCATTTTTGACACTTCATCCAACGATGTATTCCAAAACTTTGATCGGAAAAATGAAGGAACACAATGCAAAAGCTTATCTGGTAAATACTGGCTGGAACGGAACAGGAAAAAGAATTTCTCTGAAAGATACAAGAGCGATCATTGATGCAATCATCGATGGAAGCATTGATAAAGCTGAAACGGATCACGTTCCGATTATGAATTTGGAATTCCCGACTTCTCTTCCGAATGTTTCCGAACATATTTTGGATCCGAGAGATACTTATGAGAATAATTCTGATTGGGAGAAGAAAGCGAAAGATCTGGCTGCGAGATACATTAAATATTTTGAGCAGTTTGCAGATAATGATGAAGCGCGTGATTTGATTCCTTCAGGACCAAATTTATCAGAAGTTCATCAGCATTAATTTTAATAATCAAAATCCCGAAGACTTTCTTCGGGATTTTCTTTTTGAAAAAATTTAACGTGATATATAATGTAGTTATCTGGTGCGGTTTTTTATGTCTTTGTCTGCGCTGTCGATATCTCTTATCTTCTGAACTTTCTTGTTTCCGAAGTTGTAAGTGATGCTGAAGTTGACGCTTTGGTTGTATTGGTTTTGATTGATGTAATTATACTTTCCGTCGGCTTGCGAAAAATCGCTGATGACTACCTTATTCGTTTTCAGGATGTCAAATATTTCCAGATTGAATGTCCAGTCGTTCCACACTTTTTTGATGCTGGTATCCAGACTCATCAAGGATTTCAATTGCCCCAGTTCTATCTGCTGATTGTCAACATACCAGTAGTTCAAGCCAAGAAACCAGGTTTTCTTTTTGTCGAGTCTTACTGTATTGTTGGTCTGAATCAGTAAACTGTTGGATTTTATTTTGTTCACATAATCCGGGAAAACTTCGCCTGTAATTGGATCCGTATTCAAGAATCCGTTGTTGATATTTCTCTGCATTCCGATATTGAAATTTGTTGTCAGATATTGCTTAAAGAAAGTTTTTTGCATCCCGAGCATTGCAGACATCTCCTGTTTGTCTCCAAAATTGGTTCTGATATATCGGATTTGATCTTCGCCAAAAGTTCCGTCCAGTCGTCTAGGTGCGCCAATCAATGATACTTGTGTGATGACATCTTTTGTGTAGGAATGATTCAATATCAAGAAGTATGAACTTTTGAACATATAAGTTAACTCGTTGGTGTAAACCGAAGCTGCTTTTACAAAAGGATTATTCTGTGTGTAATTCACATCTGTCAGGTAATTTTTCACAGGATTCAGTTCCCAGAAACTTGGTCTTCTCATTCTGCTGGAGAAGGCGTAGGAAATATTATTTTTATCATTAATGCCATAATTCAAACTGATGTAAGGCAGGAAGTTGTTGTAGTTTTGCTCGATTCTGCCGAGTGCAGCTTTTTCCGGATTGTCAGAAGTTCCAACGCTGTTTGTAATCTCATATCTTGATCCGATCTTTCCCGAAAATTTATCCGAAAATTTCTTTTCAAGCGTCAAATATGCACCGTAGATATTCTCATCGTAAATGAAATGGTTAGGATTTGATTTAGGGTTAGGTAGCGAATTTCCCTGGCTGTCAAATAATTCTGAAAGTGTTATTCCATCTTCATCATACTGAGTAGTAGCATTTTGAGTGTCGTTATCCGTTTTTGTTTTGTTAAAATTTCCGCCGACAGAAACTGTGAAATCATTTTTGAATTTCTTAATATAATCTCCCAAGAAAGAAAAATTGTTGATAATCTGTGGTGTACTTTGTGTGATCTGAACTTGTAAACTGTTTAGATTTTGAAAGGCATCAGACCTGAACGTATTATTATTCGCATTCTGGAAACGTTTGTAATGGAGGTACGCTGCGTTCAAGTTCACTTTACTTCCAAGCGTATCGGTTTTCCATTCGTAGTTCAGGTTCAAAGAATTATTGTACGAACGTGAATTTTCTAGATTCTTTGTGTAGTTATATCTTGTGGGTAAAGCATTTCCATTAATATCTGATGAATTAATCGTATTAAAAAGATTGGATGTAGAACCGTAACTTCTGTTCGCCCAGGAATTCCACGTCAAGGCCAAATTGCTGTTGTCATTCAGTTGATAATCGATGTTTAAGTAGCCACCCAAATTTTTGTTCGGATCGGTGACTCTTCCTTCAGATTGATTACTGGATGTCGAAGTTCCATTCCTTAAAATGTAATATTGTTCCTGTATATTCTGGCTTGTGTTGATGTTGGAACTGATTCCCAATTTATCCTTTCTGTAATTAAGGGAAAGTCCGGCGTATGAGGAGTTGTAGTAACTCTGGGAATTTCCCATTCTCATATTTCCGTTTAGTCCATCGGTCATTTTTTTCTTTAAAACGATATTAATGATGCCGTCAGAAGATTCCACCTGATATTCACTTCCTGGAAGCGTGATCACTTCGATTTTCTGAATGTTTTCTGCTGGCGTATTTTTCAGAAATTGCGTTAAGGATTCAGCATCCATATTGGTTTTTCTTCCATTAATGAAAATCACAGAGTTGTTCTTTCCAATGATCTTCAAAGTCTTATCGTCAGTCGAAGAAACCAAAGGTGTTTGTTTTAGGATATTGAAAGCGGTATTTCCTTTAGCAACCGGAGATGCGGCAACATCGTACACGAATCGGTCACTTTCCTTTTTGAAGACTTGTTTTGTGATGGTAACAGCTTCAATATTTTTAGTCGCGGCAGAATCTGTTGTAGGTTTTTCCTGAGCATTGAGATAGATTCCTGAGACAAGACTTACTCCTAAAAAAAGTTTTGTATTGAGAGTTTTCATAATATTTATTTTGAGAGTTTTCATAATATTTATTTTGAGAGTTAAAGTTTTGATAATGATTAAGTTCTGGATCTTATAGCGTCGTTGGCAGATTTCACTTCTCTGGCTTTTTTCAACTTCTGATTTCCGAAATTATAAGTCACATTGATATTTAGTTCTCTTCCATATTTGAAGCTTCTCACGCTGTTGTAACTTCCGTTGGCCTGTGTAGTTCTGATGTCATCGATATTGGAATTCAAAATGTCATTCACTTCTACAAGGAAAGTGAAATTCCCCATTATTTTCTTAATGTTCAGATCCAGACTCTGCTGCGTTCTCAGTTTTCCAATTTCCATTTCTCTGGACGGCATTATCCAGTAATTAACACCTGCATACCAATCTTTTTTCGATGATAATCTGATCATATTGTTGGCCTGGAAAAACATATTCAATGTTTTGATATCAATCACATAAGGCTGCAATTCTTCTGTGTCTCCTGGAAGTAGTTGCGAAGTTGGATCTTTTGTTACACCACCCGAGATGGTTGCGTACTCAAAATTGGCAGAATAGTTGGTTGTCCAGATGTCGCCAAACCACGATTTGTTCATTCCCAAGGTCAATCCCAGCTGTTTGTTGTTACCATAATTGGTTCTGATATATCTGAGGAATTTTGATGTAATCTTTATAGGTTGTCCATCAGGTCCAAGGATCGGATTTCCGTTTTCGTCTCTCTGGATTTTAGTTTCAGTTCCCTGTAGAGGCAATTGGCTGTAGGCATTTTCTGCAAAATTGAAACTCAAATTAGCATAGAAAGCATTCTTGTACATATAATTGATTTCCTGATTGTAATTCTTCGAAGCCTGCATAAAAGGATTGTTCTGAATGTAATTGCTTGGCGTAAAGTAAGTTCTGGAAGGATTCAGTTGTCCAAATCCAGGTCTTCGTACTCTGCTGGAAAAACTGTAAGTAATGTTGTTGTTATCATTAATTGCATAATTCAAAGTCGCATAAGGCAATAGGTTGTTGTAATTTCTTTCAAAACCGATATCCGATTTTCCTACAACGTCACCCGTGCTGATTGTCGCTTCAAATCTTGTCCCCAATTTTCCACTGAATTTTTCAGAGAATTTTCTTTCATAAGTGGCATAAGCGCCGATGATATTTTCTTTGTAAATAAAGTGGTTGGAAAGATTGGTATTAATAACAAAACTATTTCCGATGAAATCATTTTGTCTTGTGTCACTGTCCGTATTGGTGAAATTATAGCTTGTTCCAATCGCAAACGTACTTTCATTTCTGAATTTCTTGATGTAATCGATATTTGCTGCGTAGTTGTTAATGATTTGAGGAACAGCTTGTTGGAATGCTCTGTAAGTGTTTTCCTCAGTTACTACGAATGGAAATGTCTCGCCAAGACTTACTTTGTCTCTATTGAACCACAAGTAAGAAACATTTGAACTCAATTTACTTCCTAGCGTATCCGTTTTGATTTCGTAATTCAGATTGAAATTGTGGTTTCTCGTCTGTGCATCTTCTTGATTGATAGTTCTGTTTGATAGTTCTCCATTCTCAAAATTCGTCATATCCAACACAGATCCAAAACTCTTGTTGTAACGCACGTTATAACTGAAGCCTAGACTTTGTTTTTTATTAATTTCATAATCAATATTAATATTTCCACCATAATTTTTGTTCGGATCGTCCATTGTTCCAACAGACTCATTTCTGAAAGTCGAATCGCCGTTGGTCAACGTATATTTTTCTCGCTCTCTGTAACTTCCCATATTGAAGTTGGAATTGAAAGACCATTTGTCTTGTCTCGCATTGAAGGCAATTCCGGAAGAAGGATTGTTGTAAAAACTCTGGCTGTTGTTCATTTTCAAAGTACCGTTGTAGCCATTCGTTTTTGATTTTTTCATTACAATATTAATGACACCTTCATTTGCTTCCACCTGAAACTCACTTCCCGGAACAGTCACCACTTCAATTTTTTGAATATTTTCTGAAGGTGTATTTTTCAACATTTCAGTAATTGCTTCAGCATCCATCAGCGTTCTTTTACCATTGATGTAAAAAACAACGCTGGATTTCCCCATAATTTTGAAAACCTTTCCGTCTGTGCTGGATAACATTGGTGTTTGCTGCAAAAGATTGAAAGAGTTCGTTCCCTTTGCGATAGGAGAGTTGGCAACATCGTAAACAAATCGGTCAGACTTTTTCACGAAAACTTTTTTACTAAGTTTTACCTCTTCAATATTTTTCGTTTTGGTCGAATCTGTTTTTGTTTGCTGAGCGGTAATCATTCCTGAGAAAAAAATAACGGCGATGAGGATCTTGGCTTTCATAATTTATTTTTTAAAGTAGTTGGCTTTTGGTACTATTTGATATTGCAAAGATATATTATAATATTAGTATTATGCAATACAAAGTAGTAAATAAAAAATAGTTTTGTTTTTAAAGCCTTGATTTTCAGAGGTAAAAATTTATGTTCGATTTATAGATTAGACAATTGAAATGCAAATTTCATTACATCATGACCGCAAAAAAATAAAAAAACCTCTGCAAGATTTTTGCAAAGGCTTAGTTTTCCGCTAATTAATTGCGGAATATTTTTTATAATTAATGAAACTTTAAACTAAAATTGCATTCGGATTTTCAAATGCTCCACTTTTTTCGAAATTTGAAAGACTGGAAAGGGTAGAGGTCGCAATCTGATGCAAAGCCTCCTGCGTGAAAAAAGCCTGATGCGCCGTTACCAAAACATTCGGGAAACTCATCAATCGCTGGATCGTGTCGTCCTCAATAATGGCGTGAGACAAATCGCGGAAAAATAATTTCTCTTCCTGCTCATAGACATCAATCCCGAGGTAACCAATGTGTTTGGATTTCAGACCGTCAATCACGGCTTTTGTGTCAATCAATCCACCTCGGCTGGTGTTGATAATCATCACATTTTCCTTCATTTTTTTGATGGAATCTTCATTGATCAAATGATGAGTCGCATCCATCAGCGGACAATGGAGCGAAATGACATCGGAATCAGAAAGCAGTTTTTGCAACGAAACAAATTCTATCCCAAGGTCTTTCAGTTCTTGATTTTCTGCAATATCATAAGCCAAAATTTTCGCGCCAAATCCCTTCGCAATTTTCGCAAACGCAGTTCCAATATTTCCAGTTCCAATCACGCCAATCGTCTTTTGAAAAAGATTAAATCCCATCAAACCATTCAAAGAAAAATTCTGTTCCCGAACGCGATTGTATGCTTTATGCGTTTTTCTGTTAAGTGTGAGAATCATCGCCATTGCATGCTCCGCAACAGCTTCAGGAGAATAAGCCGGAACTCTGCAAACTCTCATCCCAAGACGTTTCGCAGCTTCCAGATCTACATTATTGAAACCAGCACAACGCAATGCAATATATTTCACCCCTTTTTTGGAAAGCGATTCCAGAACTTCCGCATTCAAAGTATCATTCACAAAAGCACAAACAGCGTCGGAATGGTCAATTACGTTTAGAATATGCGGACCGAGATGCGTTTCGAAATACTCGAGTTCAAAATTGAAATCCTGATTGACTTTGTCAAAGAATTCCTTGTCGTAAGGTTTGGTGGAGAAGAAGGTGATTTTCATTTCCTAAAGTTAAGAAAATCAGTTATAAAAAGATATTTTTACAGGTTGATTTTCATCACTCATTCCGATTTTTGTGGAGCAGTTTTTTCTCAACCCAAATAGTGGCGAACGGAAAAAAAGCGCCCATCAATGCAAAGATAGAATCCTCGTCGTCCCAAGCATATATTTTCCTGACCGCGGGAAGAAAGATGAGATAAAGTGTAAAGAAAAATCCGTGGATCGTCCCAACTGTACTGATGTAAATAATTGCGAACAAACCTTCCGGATCCAGCCGTATCCAAACCATCGCTGTAAAAAGGAAAAGCCACGAAATAGCTTCCGCAAGACAAATCTGCTTGAACCATTTGATGATTTTTTCTTCCGGATATTTTGAGTAATATTTTTCTATCAAATTCATTTTTTCTTTTTTTCAGATTTAAGGATTTTTGCCAAAGTCAACTCGTAATTTTTGTCATATTCCAGATCTTTTCCGTTTTCATCTTCGCCATCTTCTATGACATAGCCAAAATCCTTTACTTTATTGCCTTCGATTTTATAAAAGCTTGTCCAGTTTCTTCCGGACATTACCATACAATCGATGAGGTCATATTCCTTCAGATAATTTGGATTTTTAATTTCCTCAAAACCTTCAATCTTTCTCAGTTTCTGATTTTTAAAATCGATGATAAACAAATTGTAAGTCAAATTACTTCTCACATCCGAAGTGTTTTCCACCAAAATATCTTTGATTCCATCACCATTGAAATCGATGAACTCAACATTTTGAAACTGACTATGCAACTTTTCCTGATGTATGATCTTCTCCTTTCCATTGATTTTTTTTGAGAATGTAAATAAGACATTCAGAAAAATTTGGTCTTTCGGGTCAAATTCCAAAGAAACAGAATAACCTTTTTGACTGTAAATTGAATCACAGTTTATTTTCTTGACTTCTTTGTTTTGTGCAAAAAGTAAAGTTTGGGAAATCAGGAAAATGAGTGAAAAAATAATTATTTTCATCTGATGATTATTTATAAAAAGAAGAACCATCCAAATAGTCAAAAACTTCCGGCGGCAACATTGGTCTCGTATTTTTTCCTGCTTTAATCATATTTCTAATTTCTGTAGCAGAAAGTTCGATGATTGGTGCATTGATTTGATGGATATTTTCGTGCTTCAAATACTCACCCTTTTTCTCTTCACCGGAAATTCTCGGATAAACAATAATCTGATAATTTTCCAGCAGCAATTCGTAGTTTTTCCATTTGTGCAGGCTTCCCAAATTATCTTCACCCATTATTAATGAAAATGAAAAATTCGGATGTTTTTCTTTCAGATAAGCCAAAGTATCGATCGTGTAGCTCGGAACGGGTAAGGAAAACTCTACATTCGAGGCACGCATTTTTGGATAATTTTTGATGGCCAGCTGAACCATATCCAAACGATTATGGTCTTTCAAAAGTGATTTTTTGTCTTTGAATGGATTTTGCGGACTTACCACAAACCATAATTCCGCCATATCAGAATTCTCCAAAATATAATTACCCAAAATCAAATGCCCGATATGAATAGGATTGAACGAGCCGAAAAAAAGTCCGATTTTCTTTGCGTTTTCCAAAATTGTAAAAGTTTGAACCTCAAATTTAAAGAATTAAAATGTCAATCTGAAATCAAATTCTAATTCACATCCTGCAATTTCTCAATTACAGTTTTGATTTTTAAACCAATACGCTATTTTTGCAACTTAAACACAGATGAAACCTCTTTTTTCAATTTTACTATTTTGCTTTTTTGTTATCAACTCTGCACAGAATCCCGATGCAGATTCTTTGATTTTGCTCCTGAAAAAAACCAAAGAAATTGACAGAATCACCCAACTTCACAATCAGATTTCTGAGGCATATCAAGTCTCAGACCCCAATGAAATGCAGAGCTACGCTAGGTTGGCTCTCAGCACAGCGAGGAAAAATAATAATAAAATCCAAGAGGCAAAAGCGTTCCAAAACATAGGCGTTTCCTACATTGTCCTAAGCGATTATGACAAAGCGATTCAGAATTTTGAGGCATCGGAAAAGATACTCATTAAGCAGAATGTAAACTTGAAGGAAGTCAAGGAAGTTCTTGCAAAAACCCTAGGAAGCAAAGGGTTTGCCTATATGGAGCAGAATAGATATGCAGAGGCTTTGGAATATGATTTTCGGGCGATGAGAATCTATGAAAATATGGACAATAAAATCCAATTGTCTAAGATTTACAATAACATTGGTGTGATTTATAATTCCATTGATGATGGGAAAAAAGCTTTGGAATATTTCCTTAAAGCAAACAGCCTCCAAAAGATTCAGAAGAATACAGCAGTTGCTGTAAGTGCTTCTAATATTGGATTTATTTATCTTAAACAAAATCAAAAAGCCAAAGCAAAACAATATTTTGACGAAAGTTTGAAAGCTTTCGAAACCAATCCGAATCCAAAAGGTTTAGGCGAACTTTATAATAATTATTCTCGATATTATATTTCTGAAAATCAATATGATGCAGCTAAGAAATTTTTGCTGAAAGCAGAAGAAACCTTTCAAAGTATTGAGAACAAGTTTGGACTTTCGGATACTTATCTCTTGTTGGGAGAAATTTATTTTCAAGAAAATAATCTGGAAAAATCACTTGAGTTCGCTAGCAAAAGCCAGAAAATGTCCAAGGAATTGAGCCTTTCGGAAACGCTGATGAAATCTGAAAAATTACTTTCCGACATCTATGACAAACAAGGAAATCAGGAATTGGCGTTGCGGCATCTCAGAAATTATAACCTAGAAAAAGATAACCTCGAAAAAATAATCAACGAACAGCAACGTCTGAAAACGGAACTCGATTTTCATTATGAAAAAGTGCAACTCGAGAAGAAGGAAACGGAAATGCGAGAAAAACTGTTGGTGATTTTGGGTTTCGTGGTTTTGGCTTTTGTCTTGGTCGGCTTGTTTTTCTACTTCCGAAACAAAGAGCGGGAAAAAACTTTAACCTTACAAAAACAACTTGCAGAGTTTGAGCACAAAGCTTTGCATTTGCAGATGAATCCTCATTTTGTGTTCAATTGTCTGGCAGCAATTTCGTCATTCATTATGCAAAACGGGAAGGAAGATGCGATGAAATATCTGTCCAAGTTTTCCAAGCTGATGCGCTTGACACTCGAGTTTTCAAAAGAATCGTCTATTCCAATTGACAAAGAAATCGAGGCTTTGCAAAACTATCTTGAGCTGGAACAATTGAGATTCAATCAGAAATTTGATTTTAAAATTAATAAAGATTCAGAAATTGAGGACGACACGGCGATTCCGTCTTTGCTGTTGCAACCTTATGTGGAAAATGCCATCATCCACGGTGTTGCGCCGAAAGATGGTAAAGGTTTTATCAGAATAGATTTTATGCAGAATGATGACCAGCTTCTTTGTGTGATAGAGGACGATGGAGTAGGGATAAACACTTCTAGGGAACTCAAGAAAAACTCTGTGAATGTGCACAAATCTATGGCTCTCGAGATTTCTAAAAAAAGATTGGAAACTCTGGAAGAGCTGGAAAATAAAAAGGTAAATCTGAAAATAGAGGAACTGAAAGATGAAAATAATAATAGCCGAGGAACCAGAATCACGCTGGAGCTTCCGCTGAATTATATAAAAGATTAAGATGATAAAAGCTGTATTAATAGACGATGACGGCAATCTGCGGGAAGGAATGAAGATGATGATAAATCTGTACGCGCCAGAAATCCAAATCGTGGGCGAGGCAGATAGCGTGAAAACTGGAACAGAACTGATGGAAAGGGTAAAACCCGACATCGCATTTCTGGATATTCTGATGAATGACGGAACTGGTTTTGATATTTTGGAAAAACTGAATGAGAAATTTGGGAACGTGACTTCTCATATTATTTTCATCACGGCTCATGAGGAATTTGCGATTAAAGCGTTTCGATTCAGTGCGTTGGATTTTCTTTTGAAACCTGTGAATCCTGATGAATTACAGAGCGTTTTGAAGAAAATCAAAAATGTAATCCATCAAAATACGGACAACAAAAACATTGGATTGCTGTTGGAAAATATTCAGAAAAAATCTGAAGGTTTCAAAAAAATTGCGCTTTCAACGTCAGACGGGATTCATCTTTTTGAGATTAAAGACATCATCCGCTGCGAAAGTGAAGACAATTATACAAAGTTTTTCATCAAAAATCACAAGCCCGTGATGATTTCCAAAACCTTGAAGGAATATGAGGAACTGCTGAAGGATCAGGGTTTTGGGAGGATTCATCAGTCGCATTTGATTAACCTGAATGAGTTGAAATCTTACATCAGGAAGGAAGGCGGATTTGTCATAATGTCAGATGATTCTCAGCTTCCAGTTTCTCAGCGGAAGAAGGAAAGACTTCAGGAATTAATTAGTAAACTATAAATTCTAATTCAAAACAACCGAATTCTAATTGAGGTTTAATATTATAAATATTCAAACTAATTTTAACACAGAAAAACACAAATGATGATTAATAAATTATTTTTTTGGCTCGTATTCCTCTCAGTAGGGATGCAGGCTCAAAATGTTTCTTTTGCAGATGCCAATTTTAAGCAAGCTTTGGTAGGTGGTGTAGTTGCTCAAAACAATTTTGTGCTTGCCTATGATCAAAACGGGACTAATATTCTTATAGACCAAAATCAGGATGGAGAAATACAGCTTTCCGAGGCTGCTCTGGTATATAGAATAGATTTCAGACAAATATCTAACTACACAACTTTAGAAGGCATCAATTCTTTCGTGAATTTGGAGGCAATCTATTATATCAACGATTCTTCCTACTCACACAGCCACGGAAAAATCGGGGATATAAACATTGATGGACTTAATAATTTCAAAATTTTTAATTTGTCAGAATGTGATATTGCAAACGTAAGCATCAAAAATTGTCCGAATCTGTTGGAAATAAAATCTGCTTATACGGATAGTTACAATGCTTCTGCGTATAATATTCACGGGAATACACAGGCTTTGATAGTTAATAATTGTCCGCAAGTGAACACCATTGTTTGGACTAATAATAATCTCGCTGTATCCAATATTACAAATTGTCCCAATCTTACAAAACTAGAATTGCGTGGCAATTCTCTTGTGACTTTTGATGCGTCACAATTTACAAATCTTGAGTATCTTGACCTTTCGAATAATAAGCAGACTTGGGGACCAATCTCTGGCGAAGCTAACTTTGATCCTTCTCTTGCGAGTTTGAATATCAATGGATTGTCGAAATTGGAATATCTGAATCTAAATAATCAACTCCTTTCGAATCTTGATTTTGCTCAACTTTCTCAATTGCATAGTTTGGAGATCGAAGGTAATAATTTCACTCATTTAAGCTTCACGCAGAATTTGGTATTAGAAAATGTAAACTTTACTTCTAATCCGAATTTGGAATATCTTTTTTTGAAAAATGGAAGAAAACAACTGCTAGTAAGTTATAACGGAGCGTTTGTAGGAACTAACATCAAATACATCTGTGCAGACGATTCTGAAATTGAAGATATTAAAACAATATTAATTAATGAGGGAAAAACGGCCAACGTCAACACCTACTGCTCCTTCACACCGGGAGGAAACTTCAACACCATTTCCGGAACTGTGAGATTTGATGCGAACAGCAACGGCTGCGATGCCTCAGACAATCCTTTCGAATTCTTGAAGCTTAAAATAAATGACGGGGCAAACTCCGGAGAAACCTTCGCTCAGAATGATGGAAAATACGAGTTTTACACACAAGCTGGTAATTTCAATCTGACTGCTCTGGCGGAAAATCCGGGCTTGTTCTCCATTTCGCCAGCCACTTTCAGTACTAGTTTTGCGGATTCTAACAACAATGTCTTTACCCAAGATATTTGCGTCACAGCCAACGGAAACCAAAACGATGCTGAGGTGGTGATTGCGCCACTTACAGGCGCAAGACCAGGATTTGATGCGACTTACAAACTGGTTTGGAGAAACAAAGGAAACACAACGCTTTCCGGAAAAGTAATCCTGAATTACGATGCCAGCAAAATGACTTTCCAAAGCAGCTCGCTTCCGTATTCGGTTGCGAGCAATGGAACTTTGGAGTTTGATTACACCAATCTGAAACCTTTCGCAAATACAGCTTCGGAAATCACATTCACGATTAATACACCAACCAATTCTACAAATCCAGTAAACTCTGGCGATATTTTGACATTCAATGCGCAGATCACGCCAAACAGTGCAGATCTAACACCGGAGGACAACAACTTTGGTTTCAACCACACAGTGGTGAACTCCTTTGACCCGAATGATATTATTTGTTTGGAAGGTGAAACTGTGCCGTCTGTTGCGGTTGGGAAATATATGCATTATGTTGTCAATTTTGAAAATACAGGAACAGCCGAAGCAGAAAATATTGTGGTGAAAATGGACATCAATCCTGCAGAATTTGATATTAATACACTTCAATTGCAAAATGCTTCTGCTGATGTTGTCACAACAATATCAGGGAACAAAGTGGAATTTGCATTCAAAAAAATAAAACTGCAAAGTGGAGGTCACGGTGGTGTTCTTCTTAAAATAAGAACAAACCCAAATCTTGTGGAAGGCGATATTTTTAAAAACAAAGCAGAGATTTATTTCGATTATAATTTCCCGATTGATACCAATGATTATATCACAGAAATCCTAGACGAAACGTCTATTCTGAAAGCTAAAATTAATTACAACGCGACTCAATTTAGCAACAATAATTATCCAGTAGATTTTGATGGAAGCCTCAGTACTGGAACTATTACCAATTATACTTGGGAATTCTCCGGAAATCCGACAGTAAGTTCTACAACAGTATCAAGCCCAACCGTAGTCTATACCACACCAGGAAACTACACCGCAAAACTGACTGTTTCTGATGCTGATGACAAATCTTCTTCTCAGACCGTATCATTCAGCATTGGTGGGAATTCTGCGGATATTTCTACTGGAAAAGGCTCAGATGGAAATCCGTTGAATATAGATGCTGACGATGACGATTGGAAAGGCTATGACATCAACGGAACCGAAATCACACCGAAAGTAAGACACACATATTCCGGTTGGAGCAACGCAGACATCGGAAACGGAAACAACAGCCAATGGATTTCTCTGAACAACTTCGAAGGTTATTACACCTACAAAAGCAGAGAGTTTGCCATCCCAGAAAATGCGACAGATGCAACTCTGAATCTTAGATCTCTATCTTTCGTAAGAAACTGGACGTATCTCGTAAAAGTAAACCCAGACGGAAGTGAAGACGAAATCGAAATCACAAAAACCCAATGGATGAATGATGGTGCAAAAGGTTGGCTAAACAGCCGAAGCCCGAAAGTGGAAAACTATAGCTTGTCTGCTGGAAGATATTACATCAAAGTTTTGGTATTCTCCAACAACTCTAGCGTGAGACAATCTTTGGATTTGAACGCAGTTGTGTATTGCTCGTCTGGATTGATTTATGCCAACAAGAAAACGGTTTCTTCGCCAACCTTAGGCAATGAAGATTTGAAGCTAAATGAAGTAACGGTTTATCCAATTCCGACAAAAGGCGAAGTGAACATTCTTGCAAAAGAAAATGTAAAATCTATAGCGTTGTACGATGCTGCAGGAAGAGTTTTGCAAACCCAAATCTTAAGTTTGCCTTCCAAGAATCTTAAATTTAATATCAATGCAGGCAACGGAATTTATTATCTCAAGATAAAAACCGATAGCAAAGAGATAATACGAAAAGTAATCAAAAAGTAAAACAAAAATCCCGATTCAAATTTGTATCGGGATTTTTGTTTCTTTAAATTTAATTTATTTCTTCGGCAAGAAAACCTCTGCCAACATACATCGGGCACTTCCGCCACCGTTGGTTTCTATGGTTTCCAAATCGGAGTAAATGATTTCTGAATATTTTTCAATCGCGGAAACTTGTTCCGATTTCAAAGATTTGTAAGCACTTTGGCTCATTATCAGGAACTTTTCTCCCGAATTATTCTGGACCTGAAGCATATTTCCGGCGAAATTCTGCATTTGGTCTTCGGAGATTTCTATCAATTCTTTCCCTGAATTTTTGATGGAATCGATGACGTTTTGTTTTTCACTTTCATCGTCGATACAATCCAAACAGATTACGACAAACTTGTCCGCCACGCACATCATCACGTTGGTGTGATAGATTGGCAATCTTTCGTCGCCGGCAGTTTGATAAGAATAAAAAACGACGGGCGTAAATCCAAAATCAGCACAGAATTTTCTAAAAAGTTCCTCATCCAACCTCAACGAAACCGAGCCATAGGCAATCTTGTTGTCGTGGTCGAAAATCATACTTCCAGTTCCTTCCAGATATTTGTTCTCGTTTTCAATCTTGGAATAATCGATGATTTCTGTGACGCCAAATTGTTCTTTGATTTGCTTAATGATATCTTCACGTCTTTCCAAACGTCTGTTTTCGGCAAACATTGGATACAAAACGATTTTTCCATCAGCGTGAAAACTCACCCAATTGTTAGGGAAAATTGAATCCGGTGTCTTTGGTTCAATCGTATCTTTAATGGTAATGACGTTGATGCCTTTCGCTCTCAATTTCTCAACAAAAGAATGGAATTCCTGAAGCGCTTTTTCCTGCACATTTCCTTCCTGCTGAACTTGGAAATAATTGTTAACCGCCGTTTGCTCGTTGAATCCGAAAGCGATTGGCTCTATCATTAGAACTGTATCTGTGGTTTGCATTTTTAAATTAATGATTAAAGAATTAAATGAATAAAAAATTACTCTCTAACTAATGGAAGCGTTGAACATCTCAAAAGTCCGCCCATTTTGGAAATTTCTCTATATGGAATTTCTTCTACAGTAATTCCCCATTCGTTGCGGAAATGGTCATTCATTCTGGTGAAAGCTTTGTCCGAGACTACAACGTCTGGTGAGATTGAGAAAACATTCGGGAACATTTGGAACATCTCTTCGTCATTGACATTAAAGCAATTTTCTTCGCCAAAAATATCAAGAACCAATTGGTAATCATCTTCGTCCACAAATCCGTTTTTATAAATCACACATTTGTCCTCTCCAATTGGGTTGAAGGTACAATCTAAATGCAAAATGCCTTCGTAAGGTTTGGTGTCACTTTTCTTCAAATCCAAATCGATGATTCTCTTTTTAGGAAAATATTCTTTTAGGATTTCGATGGCGTATTCGTTGGTTCTGGCGGTTTTCAGATTTCTGTAATCTGGGCTGTAACTGGTTCCAATGAATAAAAATTCGTCCCAAACAATCACGTCACCACCTTCGATGTGCGCTTTTTCTGGCAGATTGACCACGTTTCTCCAAGAAACTTTGTCAATAATATGTCGGTAAGCTTCCTGCTCATCTGCGCGGTCTGGGATGATGTTTGAAATGATCATTTTATCCTCGATGACGAAAGCTACATCGCGTGCAAAAACCTGGTTGTAATCTTTGATGATTTTCGGACGGAAAACCTCAACATCATATTTCTTCAGAACTTTCTCAAATTCTGACATTTCGAAGACAATATCTTCCTCTTTTGGATAGATACCGCTTTCGATTGTGTTGTATGATTTGGCGTCGTAGCTTTCTGCAAGCGTTGGAATTGGTCCGTTGGATTTTGGTTGCCCCAGAACTACAGACTTTAGTTTTCCCGTTTCGTTTTTAATATTGAGGTTGATTCCCATAAAAATGTAAGTGTCGCAAATATAATCAAACGGCTGAGAAGAGAAAAAATATTAATCAAATTGTGATCAAATCATTTGAAATAAACATTTTGAGTCTGGAATTAGTTTTCAAAACTAGGTGCAAATGCCAACTTGTTCAACTACATGTTGTTTGAACGGTCCAAATTTTCTATATATTCAGAAGGCGTAAATCCAGTATACTCTTTAAAGATTCTGTTGAATGTAGATTGCTGGGAGAATCCCGCATTTGTATAAATATGTTCCAGAGTGAATTTCTGATGTAGATTCCCCGCAATTTCTCTTTTTACCTGGTCTATCCTGTAATCATTTACGAGTTGATTAAATTTTTTGTTTCCGACTCTATTCAATGCTCGGGAAACATACGTACTGTTAGAGTCTAAAAGTTCTGCCAGTTTTCTAATGTTAAATTCTGGATTCTTATAGGGTTTTTTTTCTTCAAAAAACTGTACGATTTTTTGATACAGTATTTTGTCCTTGTCCAATGATTCAAAAGTCAGTTCTGAACTATTTTCCGATTCCGAAAAATGATCTTCCCGAGGGAAATCTTCCTGATTGATTTCGTCCAACAATGGTACAGGCTGATCTTCACTATTGGCTTTTATAAACTCATTATTAAAATATAGAATCACAAATGAAAAGTAAGTTGCGATGATGATGACAATATATTCCTGGATTAATAGGATTTCTGGTTGGTTTTTAAAAAAATCCTCTCTAATGTCGAGTTGGAAATAAGCTGAGATCTGTGAACTGAAGACACTAAATAGTAGAAATACAATTCCCCAAGAAACAGCTTTCTTAAACGATGAGATAAGCATTATCAGCAAAACAATAGGAACAAATAAAAAATGAATAGCCCGAGAAATGTCAGAAATTAATAAACTGACATAGGTAATGAAGAATCCCAGGAAAAAAGTAAGAATCCGATAGAGCTTTACAAAATCGTATTTGGTTTTGGACAGCAGATATGCCGTATATATTGTAAGGAAGAATCCAAAGAAAAGAATTCCCTTGGAGACTACTACGCCACTGTCTTTTATAAAAATACTAAGAAGCAGGAAAAATGCGAATACACCTGCTACAGAATAGAAAAAAATTCTACCGAACTGTCTTCTCTTCTGATTGTTTACGTCGAAATTATCTTTCAAAATTTGTGTTTCAAAAATACTTTAATTAATCTGCTTCATAAAGAACATATTAATATGAATCAAATGCGCTCTCATCAAATAATATAAAAAATTACTTTGTTTGCCGAAAATAGCAAAAAACAATGCTACAGCAAAAAAGTTAAAATTTTACACCTATCAAATCGTAAAACAGATAAGCTAATTAATAAATAAAGATAAGTTATTTTGTAAATAAGGAAAAATGAATAGTTGATTTTGAAGTTAAAAAATTTTTTAAAATTCAGGTAATCAATTGGTTGATTTTATAATGATAATTAATTTGTAAATTATTTGATGCATAATATTCTTTTGAATCGTTAAAAAGTTAAAATTTGCAATTAAGAATATTATATACTTCTAAACACATAAAACACAAATGAAAAATCAATTATTCTCCACTGGCTATTACAGGTTTTCACTCATTCGCCACCTCGGCATCTCAACCAAATAGCTTGAATCTTCCCACAACATTTTTATAATTTTTGTCCTAAAATCTAGGCAAAGCATTTAGTTTCCATTTCTGAGAAAGCTATGTTCTTGGGTTGATCTTATCACATCGAATTCTTTTTTTTAATTAATGATTTTTTAATGATTTGATTTTCATTGATTAATTATGATAAATAAACACACATGATGAAAAAAAATTTATTAGTGCTTTTTGCCTTTTTCCTATTTGGAGTTGTTTACTCTCAGATTCCAACATTTCTAAATTCTCAAAGTTATTCTGCAGTAGGAGCGGGATCTGCAGGGATTCCGTCGGTGTCCTATAATATTCCAGCTGGGAAAAATCGCTTTATGGTAATCAATGTTTTGGTAGAACGCCATCACTATCCTTTGAGCAGTAATCATCCAGTAGTTCCTGAAGCGAATGGATCCTATCTTTTGCGCGCAAATATCAATGGCGTTCTCTATGATCTTCCTGGAGCTACAACTGCGAGAGGTCCAAATATGAGTACCAATGAAGTAAACGAAAGAAGTTTTACTTTCACTCAATTTACTGGATTAATAAATTTGGAAACCAATGCAGTTCCTGCCGGTGCTACAACGGTTACTTTTCCAAATTTTAATGTACCTGGCGCAGCATCTGATGAGGTGTCTGTGATTATTTCTGTTTATGAAAATGTAAAAACATTCAGAACCGCTGGTACTTTTTTTCCTAGAACAACTGTACCAAGCGAAACCAATCTTGGCACCATCACCGGGACATTCAATACTTCATTTATTCCGGGTGGAAGAACTTTAGCAGACGTAATGTTTGTAACAAATGGAGGGATTACCCAAGCATCAGCTCTTACATTAGCGCCGGGCTCAAACTGGACTTCTACATCTAGTATGAAAAATATAGTTCCAAATACCGTGGACTGGCCTGCAGGTAATGGGGTATTCACGACTAATAATACACCACTTGGGATCTCCTCTGTAAGTGCATACACCAATATTACGTCTGGCGTTCCGAGTTATGATTTTATGCGGGCTAATACTGGAAATATTGAAGCTGGAGTCGCTACTATGTACTCTTTGATTCCTTTTGGAACACCAGAAGTTAGTGGAACTGTCTTTTTAGATAACAATGGTCCGACAACGATTGAAGGAACTGCTACAAATGCAGGTGGTTTGTTCGTGAATGTCATTAATAGTGTTGGAAATCTGGTTTATTCTGCAGCAGTAAATTCATCTGGGGTTTTCACAATTCCAACGGGTTATCTCACAGAAGGAAATGTGTATGATTATCAATTGTCAAAGAATACCGGAACAGTGGGGCAACCTGCTCCATTCAAAGAATTGCCTGCATCTTGGGTCACTGTTGGAGAAAGCAGAAATACTACTGGAAATGATGGGCTTGCAGACGGAAACATCCGTTTTATGCTGGGTAGTAATAATGTTTCTGATCTTAGATATGGAATCAATCAGGTTTCTTGGGGAACGCCTATTAGTTGTAATGATGCGAAAACTTACGTAGTTATGCAGAATGTCACGGGAATTTCGGGAATCACTTCGCTTTATACAGTTGATATGATCACTGGCGTAACAAATGTTGTGAAAAACCCAATCCTGCCTGCAACTGAAGGATCTTTTAGAAGAATTAACTGTATAGGATATAACTCACTTGATGGTTTTATTTACGGATACAGATCTCAAACAAATCAAATTGTAAAGATAGATGCACTTGGTAACTATGAGCTGCTCACGGTTCCGAATCTAGTTACCGCAGACGTGTCTACGGCGACTGCAGGAGATATTCGTAATAATGAGCTCTATATTTTCGACAATGATCAGCGTCGTATCTGGAAAATTAATCTGGCTACATTAGCAGTTACCATTATACCATTTACATTGCCTAATTCAAATGATATTTTCACTATTTCAATTAATGATTTTGCATTTGGATTGGATGGCAATATTTATGGCATGCTTACAGATAAAAGGCTATTCAAATTAGATCTTACAACCAATGCTCTTTCATATTTAGGTAGCGCAACCGGTACAGGTATGACAACTGAAACAGGTTCTTGGGGAACAGCATTCATTGATGCGGCAGGAAACCTGTACGTAGGAAATAATGGAAGCAGAAACACATATAAGTTTGAATATAATTTGGCAACAAATACCTATTCGCTTAATGCACAACTTTTTTCAAATCTGGAAGCCACAGGACAAGTATTGGCAGATGGTGCTAGTTGCGCTTTTGTGATACCTCCCAATTCTAAAGATGATAGTTTCTGTATGCAGAGTAATACGTCTGTGCAGTCATTTCCAATCGATGTTCTTATTAATGATGTAAAAGGTACATTTGATATTGATCCATCAACAGTAAGATTGATCAATCCATTAACTTCTCTTCCTACTACCACAGTGACTATTGCGGGATAAGGTACTTTTACGGTCAACACAACTACAGGTCTTATAACATTTACCTCTTCTGTAGGTTCTACAGGGACAAGTGTAAAGTATATTGTTAAAGATATCTATGGCAATAAATCAAAACAAACGACTCTTACTACAAGCATCTGTCCGCCGCCATCTTGTACTTCAGAATCGTCGATGCTCAACTCATCTTCGGTATCTATTACTCAAAGTGGAGGAAATGGTCAGCAGGCTTTTGTTGTTGATAATAGCGTAGCTGCAAATAATTTTTGGCAATCAACCGCAGCAGGCCAATCTTTGACAATAGACTATGGGCAATCTTACACATTGAATGGGATGACTTATTATCCAAGTACCACGGGAAGCAAAGTTTTAGGTTATACCATTCAAACCAGTACAGATAATGTAACTTTCACTAATGTAGCTACCGGTACTTTTCCAAATTATGGAGGATATAATCTTGCTGAAAAAGGAATTCCAAATACTATTAGATTTGCAAGCCCAGTCAATGCAAGATATCTCAGAATGATTGTAGCCGACAACGGAAAGAGAGTTGCAGAGATAGTTCCTTTAGTTTGTGGACTTACACCAATCAATATGACTTGTGAAAGAGTACCATTAATTAGTACCTCAACGAATGAAACGGCAACTGGTAAAAAATCTGTTAGAAGTCTTGATAATAATTGGACAGTAACTCATTTTACAGGTGGAACGGCTTCTCCAACAACCAGTTCTTACAATTACAGCAGTATTGCTAATTCAGTTTTCCATCCTGCAATTGTAGTGGGACGTGCGGTAGTAACTGCAGGGAATCCTAATCAAACTTGGGCAACAAGTCCCTTTGGTAACGCAGATTGGATTTCTGCAACACAAAATGGCTTTGACAATGATTCACCTGCTACTGGGGCTTCCACATTGCCTAACACGTATTTTTACAAGTACAAGTTTAATATTGCTGATCCTTTCCTTGCTAATAATTTAAAATTACGATTGGATTATTATGTTGACAACCAAATAGTAAGAGTTTACATCAATGGGGTTGATCAAAATATTAATACGACAGACTTTTTAGGTTACGCAAATGGTCACGAGAAATCAACATTTTTGAAAAATAATTTCCAAACTGGAATTAATGAATTAGTAGTACAAATGTACTCAGAGCCACATTATGCAGGTTTGCTGGTACAAGGTCTTGAATCTTGCTACTGTGTGAAAGAGCCTATTGGCGGAACACCTCAAGGTTATACGAAAGTTGGAATATCTAATCAAACGAAACAAAGCAATTGGCCATTGAATATTGCGAACGGGCACATTGCTCTAGAGTCCAAAAATGATGGTTTTGTAATTACCCGCGTAAACCACGTGAGCACAACGCCACTAGCATCAGATTCTATTGCTGATCCAAAAGAGGGAATGGTTGTCTACGATATTGTCGACAAATGTGTGAAGCTTTTCAATGGTGCAAACTGGACTTGTATCCAAAGAACTTGTAACGATAGTAATTAAAACACTTTAAGAACATGAAAAAAATATTAATACTAATAACAATAGCCATATTTCAGTTTCACAAATCGCAAGTCGCAATAGGGAAGGAGACTGTCGACGGGAACAGTACTATTTTAGACTTCAAGGAAGCTGATAATTGGTTTGGAATTATACTTCCAGCTGTTTTGGAAGCTTCTGCAACCTTAACTGAAAACAACAACGGAACTTTCCTTTTCGATAAAACCGATCAAAAGGTTAAGATGTATGAGAATAATAAATGGGTAATGCTAAGCCACGCAAAAGGAAGCAGTGCTGCCATAGCAAACAATACGTCTGATGAAGCCGGAAAAGGAGCAATTATTGGTGCTACTACTACTGCAGCAAAAGGTGTACTGGTTTTAGAATCTGACAACAAGGCGGTAATTTTGCCAAAAGTGTTTAGACCGGATATTAATGTGAGAAGTCCATATCCAGGAATGATATGTTATGATACATTCAATAAGATGATTGCTGTCTTTGATGGCAGTGTCTGGAATTTTTGGAAATAAGATAAACAAAAATCAATTGCTGCGTACCGAATTTTATTAAAAAAGTTATGGGCGGAAACACAAATGATAATGCAGATAATTGACATTTTGATTTTTTTTACAAATACCATCATTGATTAATGATGGTATTTTTTTTATCGTCGATATCAATGTATCCGCTGGAAAATAAAAAAGCTTCTCGAGATGAGAAGCTTTTTTATATTAATTTATCTTTTTGAAATATCAAGATAATCTCTTTCTGTAGCACCTTGGTAGATTTGTCTTGGTCTTCCGATCGGATCACCTTTCAATCTCATTTCTCTCCACTGAGCGATCCATCCTGGCAATCTTCCTAATGCGAACATTACGGTGAACATTTCTGTAGGGATTCCCAAAGCTCTATAGATGATTCCTGAGTAGAAATCTACATTTGGATATAATTTTCTTTCGATGAAGTACTCGTCTTCCAAAGCTACTTTTTCCAACTGCATTGCAATATCAAGCGCTTTATCCTGGATTCCTAGTTTTCCTAAGATATCGTCTGCTGCTTTTTTGATGATCTTCGCTCTTGGATCGAAGTTTTTGTAAACTCTGTGACCAAAGCCCATCAAACGGAAACTATCGTTTTTATCTTTAGCCTTCTCCACCCATTTGTTCACGTCTCCACCATCTTTCTCGATCAACTCAAGCATTTCGATAACTGCTTGGTTTGCACCACCGTGAAGTGGACCCCAAAGTGCAGAAACTCCAGAAGAGATAGAAGCGAAAAGACCTGTGTGAGCAGAACCCACCATTCTTACTGTAGAAGTAGAACAGTTTTGCTCGTGATCGGCGTGAAGAATCAATAATTTGTCCAAAGCTGCAACCACCACCGGATCCATCACAAAATCCTGATTTGGAAGTTTGAAAGCCATTTTGTAGAAATTCTCTACATAATTAAGGCTGTTGTCACCGTGGTTAATTGGTAAACCTTGTGTTTTTCTATAGGTCCAAGCACAAAGGTGAGAGAATTTGGCGATCATCAATTCTGATGCATAATCCAATTCTTCTTTAGATTTCACATCTACCGCTTTCGGGTTGAAAGCCGTCAATGCAGAAGTCAAAGAAGACAAAACACCCATTGGATGCGCAGAACGAGGGAAAACATCAATTAGTTTTTTAAGCTCATCTGCAACAAAATTATATTTCTTGATGTTGTTTTCGAAGCTGTTGAACTGCTCTGCTTTTGGTAATTCTCCGTGAAGCAAGAGATACATTACTTCCGTAAAATTAGATTTCTCAGCGATCTGCTCGATAGGATAACCTCTGTACAACAATTCTCCTTTATCACCGTCTAGGTAAGTAATTTCACTAATGGTAGCACCTGTGTTTTTGTAACCAAGATCCAAAGTGATCAATCCCGTTTGGTCTCTCAGTTTGGAAATATCAATTCCTCTGTCTCCGATAGTACTATCTACGATCGGATACTCGAAACTTTTCCCGTCGTAATTTAATATAACTTTGTTATCTGACATTATAAAAATATTTATGTGTTAAATATAACACTTTACTCGGAAATGGTCAACTGACAAAAGTCATATCTTCTAATTGATTCTATTAATGTCAATAATTGAACAAATGAAAACATTTATTATTAATAATTAATCAAAATAAAACATTGATTTACAATTACATAAAAATAAAAAGGCATCTGAATTTCTCCAAATGCCTTTTATATTAATTTAAAAATTAATTATCTTTTGATCTTGAAAGCGTCCAAACCTGGGAAAACTGCAGTTTCACCTAAAGCTTCTTCGATTCTCAAAAGTTGGTTGTATTTCGCCATTCTGTCTGATCTAGATGCAGAACCAGTTTTGATCTGTCCACAGTTTTGTGCCACTGCAAGATCTGCAATCGTAGAATCTTCTGTTTCACCAGACCTGTGAGACATTACAGTTGTATATCTGTTTTGTTGTGCCATTTGTACAGCAGCCATTGTTTCAGAAAGAGAACCAATTTGGTTTACTTTGACAAGGATGGAGTTCGCTGTATTTTCTTTGATACCTCTGGAAAGTCTTTCAACATTCGTTACGAACAAGTCGTCTCCAACCAATTGTACTCTGTCTCCGATCTTATCTGTCAATTCTTTCCAACCAGTCCAGTCATTTTCCTGCATTCCGTCCTCGATAGAGATGATCGGATATTTGTTTGCAAGATCAGCTAGGTAAGAAACCTGCTCGCTGCTTGAGAACACAGGTGCATCTGGCGTCTGGAATTTTCTGTAATCGTAAACGCCATCTTTGTAGAATTCTGAAGCGGCGCAATCCAAAGCGATCATAATGTCGTCTCCTGGCTTGTAACCTGCTTTCTCGATAGCTTGTAATAAAGTATCCAAAGCATCTTCAGTTCCTGTGAAAGTTGGTGCAAATCCACCTTCGTCTCCAACAGCTGTAGACAATCCTCTTCCGTGAAGAATAGATTTCAAACTGTGGAAAATCTCAGTTCCTTTTCTCAATGCGTGAGAGAAAGAATCTGCTTTTACAGGCATTACCATAAATTCCTGGAAAGCAATCGGCGCATCTGAGTGAGAACCACCGTTGATCACGTTCATCATTGGAACTGGAAGTGTGTTGGCGTTCACACCACCTACATATTTATAAAGAGGCATTCTAAGTTCGTTAGCAGCCGCTTTCGCAACAGCCAAAGAAACACCTAGAATTGCGTTTGCACCTAATTTTCCTTTGTTAGAAGTTCCATCAAGGTCGATCATTACCGCATCGATAAGATTTTGTTCGAAAACCGGAAGCCCTATCAATTCTGGAGCGATGATCTCTTTCACATTTTCTACCGCTTTCAAAACACCTTTTCCAAGATATTCCGGCGCACCGTCTCTTAGTTCAACTGCTTCGTGCTCACCTGTAGAAGCACCAGAAGGTACTGCTGCACGTCCCATTGCTCCACTTTCTGTGAAAACATCTACTTCAATTGTTGGATTCCCTCTGGAATCTAATATTTGTCTTGCTTCGATAAATGAAATGTAACTCATTGTCTTGATGTTATTTTTTAAGATTTTTATTTGTTGACTTTTTTAAAAGCATTGCAAATTTAAACATTTTAAATATATTATGTATCGAATCAATTTATAGTTTCATCTACATTATATTAGGATTAATTCAAAATCCGGTATTTCACTTTTACGATGCCTTCATTCAGGTCGGCTATTTTTTTGAAAGCGCCTTGGCTGAGGTCAAATTCTCTTGACGGCTTTAAAGGTCCTCGGTCGTTCACAGTGATGATGACGGATTTGTCATTATCAACATTCACGATTTCCACCCTCGTTCCAAATGAAAGTGATTTGTGTGCGCCTGTAAGTTTGGAATGTCTGTATGTTTCGCCGCTTGCCGTTCTGTTCCCATTGAATTTATCGGCGTAATAAGAAACAGTGGTCGACCTGTAAGAACTACTAGCAGAATTCCGACTTCCGCACGAAATTACAAAAAGCGCAAGTAGGAATATGTAAATTTTAAACGCATATCGTGAGGTTTTTAATAAAGTTTTCATAATTATAATTTACAATGGTTAATAAATGCACGTTATAAATGTTAATTATTCATTAATATTTTGTTTATATTGCAGAAATTTCTAAATTAGATTTTTAAATCAAATTAGAGATTAAAAATAATCTCCTTTAAATGAATTACGAAAGTATAAAATTAACGATAGAAAGAAAAATCGCCGTTGTCACAATCAACCGACCAGAGAGCTTAAACGCCTTGAATACTCAAGTTTTTAACGATTTGGAAAACGTGTTTGATTTTCTGGAAAATGAGAAAACCGTGAACTGTGTCATCGTAACCGGAAGTGGAGAGAAATCCTTCGTTGCAGGTGCAGACATCAAGGAGTTCTCAAATTTCAGTCAGGAAAAAGCGACCGAGCTATCAAAAAGGGGACATTTTGTTTTTAATAAAATAGAAAATCTAAGCAAACCCGTCATTGCAGCAGTCAATGGTTTTGCTTTGGGTGGCGGATTGGAATTGGCAATGGCTTGTCATCTAAGATACGCTTCCGAAAATGCAAAGCTTGGTCTGCCAGAAGTAACTTTGGGATTGATTCCTGGTTATGGAGGAACGCAAAGATTGCCGAAATTAGTTGGCAAAGGAATTGCAAATGAAATGATTTTCTCTGCTAAAATGATTTCTGCAGAAAAAGCCAAATTGGTTGGTTTGGTGAATGAAGTTTTTTCTCTAGAAGAATTGCTTCCAAAAACGCAGGAATTGGCAGAGAAAATTGTGAAAAACTCGCCACAAGGCATTGCACAAGCCATAAAAGCAGTCAATGCAAGTGACAAGGAAAATGGAATGGAAAGTGAAATCAATTCTTTTGGAGAATTGTTCGCTCAAGGAGATTTTAAAGAAGGTGTTTCGGCTTTTCTGGAAAAAAGGAAGCCTGCTTTCGATTAAATGTAAAGAATGGATTATAACAAATTCGATATTGCTTACCTGAAGATGGCGTCCGAATGGGCAAACCTGTCTTACTGTAAGCGAAAAAAAGTGGGAGCACTTATCGTGAAAGACCGAATGATAATCTCCGACGGATATAATGGAACGCCTTCCGGTTTCGAAAACAACTGCGAAGACGAAGAAGGGAAAACCAATTGGTTTGTGCTACACGCAGAGGCCAACGCCATTTTGAAGATTGCCAGCAGTACGCAATCCTGCAAAGACGCAACGTTGTACATCACAATGTCGCCTTGCAAGGAGTGCAGCAAATTGATTTTACAGGCAGGCATCAGCAAAGTGGTCTATATGACGGTTTACTCAGACGACAGTGGATTGGAATTTTTGAAAAACGCAGGCATTGAAACTTTAAATATAACAGAACAAGAATTATATACTTTATGATAGGATAACTACTTTTTTTACAAACAATTAATTAAAAACACAAATATGAACTGGTCCGAAAAAATTACAGACTTCTCAAATTTTCTAAAATTTGAGAAAAGTTTCTCCGACAATACACTTGACGCGTACGTGAGAGATATCAAAAAGCTGGAAAGCTTTGCTATTACTGATTTAGGAGAAATCTCTCCACAGCATATCAGCTACGAAAACCTTCAGGAGTACATCTACCAATTATCCAAAAACAAAATCAGCGAACGCTCGCAGGCAAGAGGAATCTCGTCTATCAAGGCTTTTTTCAAATTTCTTTTGGAAGAAGAATACAGAGATGATAATCCTGCGTCACTATTAGAAGGTCCAAAATTAGGACTTTATCTACCTGACACTTTGAGCATTGATGACATCGACAGAATCATCGAAAACATTGAAAAACACACAGATATCGGCAGAAGAAACCAATGCATCTTGGAAGTTCTCTATGGTTGTGGATTGCGTGTTTCTGAATTGGTGGATTTGAAAATCTCTAATATCAATTTTAAAGAAAACTTCATCATCGTACAAGGAAAAGGCGAAAAAACAAGATTGGTTCCTTTGGCGAAATCTACTGCAGAGTGCATTTTGGATTACATCAAAAATGTAAGAGCCTTGGGTAAAATCAACAAAAAATTCGAAGATATTCTTTTCCTGAATACGAGAGGAACGAATATGTCCAGAGTAATCGTCTTCATTATCATTAAAGAATTGACACAGAAAGCCGGCATCAACAAGAGTATTTCGCCGCACACTTTCCGTCATTCTTTTGCGACGCATTTGTTGCAAAATGGTGCAGATTTGAGATTCATCCAGGAAATGTTGGGTCACAGCAGCATCACGACGACTCAGGTTTACACGCATTTGAAAACGGAGGAATTGAGAGATGTTATTATCCAATTTCATCCAAGAAATCGAAAAGCAGTTTAATCAAAAGCATTATATAATTCTTAAAACCATCTTGTAATTTCAGGATGGTTTTTGTTTTTAAAGTTGACCTAATTTCCTTAATTTTATCCAATGGAAAATCTGAAATTCTGCCCAAAATGTGGACACGAAACTTTGAAATGGAATAATATCACCAAATTCAGTTGTGGTAACTGCGATTTTGTTTTGTATCACAATACAGCCGCGGCCGTTGCAGTCATCATCAAACACGATAATGAATTATTTTTCACAGTCAGAAATCAGGAACCAGGAAAAGGAAAACTGGATTTGCCAGGTGGTTTTTGTGACCCAAAAGAAAGTGCCGAAGAAACCTGCGCCAGAGAACTTTTTGAAGAATTACAATTGAGAATTAATGTAGAAAAACTGAGATATCTGGGAAGCAGACCCAACATTTACCCATACAAAAACATCAGTTACAATACTATGGATTTGTTTTATGAGTATGAAGTCAATGAAAAATTTGAAATCAAAATAGAAGAATCTGAAATCTCTGAAGGCATTTGGATTCCCATCTCGGAAATTGATATTGACAAAATCGCTTTCGAATCTCAGAAGGATTTTATTAAAAATAATATCACCAAACTTTAACTAAAAAAACCCAGAAACTAATTTCTGGGTTTTTTATATCAATAAAGCAATTTGCGAAAAGCAAACGGACAAAAGCCAATTATTTCCACTTGATGTTACAACCCAAACTTGGTCTTTGGAAATCTTCCTGGTCTTGTCCGGCCAAATGATTTTCAAACGCAATCACCAAATCCTCACCAGTAATCTCCTTCTGATTTCCTGGTCTTGAATCATCCATTTGTCCGCGATAGATTAATTTTAAATTCTCATCAAAGAAATAAAAATCTGGTGTACACGCGGCGTCGAACGCTTTTGCAACGTCTTGACTTTCGTCGTAGAGATAAGGGAATTTGATTGCTTTTTCATCCACAAAATCAATCATCATTTCTGGAGAATCTGCAGGATATCTGTCAACATCATTGGAATTAATCCCGATAAACTCGATGCCTTGGGATTTGTAATCTTCATACAATTCCTCCAAAACATCGATGATGTGAAGCACAAACGGACAATGATTGCACATAAAAACCACCAAAGTTCCTTTCTTCCCTTTCAGAGATTCCAGACTTTGGATTTCGTTATTTTTCACAGGATTTGGAAGGCTGAAATCTAGCGCTTTCGTTCCCAGAGCCAACATATTTGATTGTGTATTTGACATAATTTTTATTTAATGTAACAATATTAAAGTTTAACAATTTACCAATTTTGTGATTCCCATTGTTAGAATGCTAAATTTTTACATTGGTAAATTCTTGAGCAAAGATAATGCTTCTTCCACAGAATTATCATAATTCACCCAATTCACATTTCCCAATTTTCGATTCCACGTCATTTGGCGTTTCGCGTAACGGCGGGAATTCTTCTTGATTTCAGAAACTGCGAAATCCAAATCCCATTCGCCATCAAAATATTTGAACAACTCTGAATAACCAACAGTTTGAAGCGCAACTTTGTCTCTGTCGGCAATTAATCCTTTGGCTTCTTCCAACAGACCATTTTCCATCATTATATCAACACGTCGATTGATTCTTTCATAAATCACTTCTCTTGGTGCCTCGATTCCAATTCTAAACGTCTCAAAATGACGCTGAGGTTTTGGTAAACTAAGATTTTCGGTGTAGGTTTTTCCAGTCTGCCAAATGATGTCGATGGCTCTCAACAAACGCCTTGAATTGTCTTTATCAACAACCGAAAAATATTCCGGGTCAAGTTCTGACAATAATTTTTGTAAAGGTTCAATTCCTTGATTTTCAAAAATATCAATCAGTTTTTTTTGATTTTCTTCGTCAGCTTCTGGTAAGTCGTTCAATCCTTCCACAACTGCTTTTTCATACATTCCGCTTCCGCCAACCATTATGGCAACATCTTTTTCGGCGAAAATCTCATCCAGCTTTTCAATCGCTTCGTGCTCGTACAAACCAATGGAATAATAATCATCGATGCTGAGATTCCCGACAAAATGATGTTTTGCCTCCGCCAATTCGGATTCCGTTGGCATTGCAGTTCCGATTTTCATCTCACGATAAAACTGACGGGAATCACACGAAATAATTTCCGTACCGAGATGATTTGCCAAATCGATGGCCAATCTTGTTTTCCCGATTCCTGTAGTTCCGACGATGGAGATAAGACGTTTCAAAAAAATATTTTTGCAAATTTACGAAATGTGAAATTCTTCCCGCATTATATTTCAACGTAAAGGCGTAAAAGTCTTATCATCTTACCTGTTGCAAGTCGCAAATCAAATCGCTTTAAGAATAACAGAATCCTCAAAATTGGCGACTTGTAGCATTTGATTTTAAAAATAGATTTGCGCCTTTGCGATAAAATTTGTTTTAGATTTAAAATAATTATTACTTAATTTTACCATCATTATGGCTTTAAGATTATCTGCATCCAAACTTCCGGACGTGAAAACCACGATTTTCACAGAAATGTCATTGTTGGCACAACAGGAAAACGCAGTCAATCTTTCGCAAGGTTTTCCCGATTATCAAGCTGATGAAAATCTTCTGAAATACTTGGGCGATTTTGCGAAAGAGGGTTACAATCAATATGCACCGTTGTTTGGAATCAAGGAACTTCGGGAAGAGATTTCGAGGAAGTTCAGTTCGCAATATCAGGTTGATTATCATCCGGATACTGAAATTAATATTACAGCTGGCGCTACGCAAGGAATTTTCACCGTGATTTCTGCATTTGTTAAAAAAGATGATGAAGTGATTATCTTCGAACCTGCCTACGATTGTTATGAACCCGCGATTATCCTGAATGGCGGAATCGTGAAAAATGTCAAAATGCTTTATCCGGATTACAAAATCAATTGGACCGAAGTGAAAAATCTGGTTTCCGAGAAGACCAAAATGATTATCATCAACAATCCGAATAATCCTTCCGGAAAAATCTTGAAAGAAAATGATATTGAGGAATTAATCAAAATTGTAAAAGACACCAACATCATTATTCTAAGCGATGAAGTTTATGAAAACATCACGTTTGACGGGAAATCTCATTTGACGTTAGCCAAATATTCAGAATTGAAGGAACGCACTTTTGTTGTTGGCTCATTTGGAAAACTGCTTCACATCACGGGTTGGAAAATCGGTTATATTCTCGCGCCCGAACAACTGATGAATGAGTTCCGAAAAGTCCATCAATACAATGTTTTCTGCGTGAATACGCCTGCTCAATTTGCGATTGCAAAATATCTTCAAAACATTCAGGATTTTTCTAAAACCTCCACATTCTTTGAAGAGAAAAGAAATTATTTGAAAAGTGCTTTATCGGAAACGCCATTTGAATTGTTGGATTGTGAAGGCACCTATTTTCTGTCCGCCAATTTTGGTTCGATTTCTGATATGCAAGACAAGGATTTTTGTTATTGGCTGACGAAAGAACATAAAGTTGCAACGATACCATTTTCAGCATTTTACAAAGATAAAACCGATGAAAAAGTTATCCGTTTTTGTTTCGCCAAAAAACAGGAAACTTTGGACAAAGCCATTGAACAATTAATAAAATTAAAAATAAATAAATGAAAAATTTAATCTTAGCAGCCTCTCTGCTAATCGGAGTTAGCGCTTACTCTCAAGCCAAATTGGATGCGACAAAACTAAATTATTTGCCGGCAGATGCAAGTCCGATGGATGCGACCTATTATCCGCTTCAAGTGCTTTCTTCAAAGTCAGAAACGCCGAAAGTGAAAGTCGTTTATTCAAGACCTCAGAAAAAGAACAGAGTTGTTTTCGGTAATCTTATCAAATACGGAGAAATCTGGAGAATGGGAGCGAATGAAAATACGGAAATCAAATTCTATACGCCAGTGAAAATCAACGGAAAAGATATTCCGGCTGGAACTTACAGTTTATTCGCTGTTCCAAACGAAAAAGAATGGACCATCGTTCTGAATTCTGATGTTGACAAATGGGGCGCGTACGCTTATGACAAGAGCAAGGATGTGGTGAGATTCAATGTTCCGGCTGAGAAAACGACTTCTCCTGTTGAATTTTTCTCTATCACTTTTGTACAGACCAAAACAGGCGCAGATTTGTACGCTGGTTGGGACAATACACAAGTTAAATTCCCGATTGAGTTCAAGTAATTATCAAGATTTAAAAAAAAGGAAGCCTTATCAGATTTTGATAAGGCTTTTTTGTGGACTAATATTTTAATAAATCTTCGAATTTTTCTATTTGATATTCAGCATTTTCTATTTTTCCAAAACCATAAGCGGCATAAATAAAATCGACGCCAGCTTTGTCGGAAGATTCTTTGTCCCAAATCGTATCGCCGACATAGACTGGGTTTTGAAGGTCATTTCTTGTGACAATCAATCGAATGTTTTCATCTTTTGGCAAACCCCGATTTCCAAAACATTCGAAATCCTCAAAATACGGATTGAGGTCGTAAAAATCCAAAAAGCTCTCGATGTAGCCCGAAAGACAATTGCTGACAATGAAAAGACGATGTGTCTTGCTGAGTTTTTCTAAAGTTTCTCGGACGTCTGGGAATAATCTTCCGCCCGACTCATTGAGATATTTCTTCTCTCGCGTGCTGTAAATAGTTTCAAAATTCTGAAGTTTTTCTTTCGGAATAAAATTGAAATGTTGGGCAAAAATATCATCCATCTTCATCCCGGAAAAATTTCTGATGTCCAAAGCGTTCAAATTAATATCAAAACCAATTTCCACAATGCTGTCATTAAAGGCTCTGACAACGGTTTCCGAAGCGTCCCAAAGCGTTCCGTCCAGGTCAAAAATTAGACTGTCTCTTTCTTCTATCATAAAATCGATTTTCCGTTGATGTAAACTTTTGAAGGTTTTAAACTTCCTTGGTTGTAAAGTATATTTTGAAAATTACCTGTTTCGTAAGTGATGAAATCTGCTTTTTTACCTTTTGCCAAAATTCCTCTGTCTTCTAAATCCAATGCATAAGCAGCACGGAAAGTTATTGCCGCCAAAACCTCCGCAGTAGTCAATTTCTGATAAGTTGCTAAGATTGAGGCTTGCGTCACGAGATTTCCCATTGGTGCAGAACCTGGATTCCAGTCTGTTGCGATGGCTAGAATTCCGCCTTTGTCGAGGATTTTTCTGGCTGGTGAAAATGGTTCGCCCAAACCTAAACTTGCGCCTGGAAGTGCAATCGCAACGGTTTCTGAATTGGAAAGAAATTCAATATCTTCATCAATTGTTGCTTCCAAATGGTCGGCAGACTTGGCACCAACTTCCACCGCAATTCTCGAACTTCCGGCCGTGAATTGGTCGGCGTGAACGGTGATTTGAAATCCTAATTCTTTGGCTTTCAAAAGGAAATTTTTACTTTCTTCCGGCTGAAAAGCTGATTTCTCAATGAAGATATCAACTCTGTTTGCGAGGTTTTCTTCTTTTACTTTTGGCAAGATTTCATTAAGAATATAATTAAGATAATCCTCGGAAGAACCTTCGAAATCTCTTGGCTTCAAATGGGCGGAAAGGCAAGTGGGAATCAAGGTGGCTTTGGTTTTTGCCTGAGCTTTTTTGATGGCTCTCAACATTTTCAGTTCCTCGTCGAGATTCAGTCCGTAACCACTTTTAATCTCGATGGTCGTGATGCCTTGATTTAATAAAATATTGATGCGTTCAAGAATTCCATTAATCATATCTTCCTCGGAAGCTTTTCTGGTGTGTTGCACGGAACTCCAGATTCCACCGCCAGATTCGGCGATTTCTAGATAGGTTTTTCCTGCATTTCGCATTGCAAAATCATTAGCCCGATTTCCGCCGAAACAAATATGCGTGTGTGCATCCACAAAAGCAGGAAGTGCAATTTGTTCATTTTTAATCAAATCGATTTCTGAATTTGGAAATTTTTGTTTTAGAACTTCGAAGTTATCAACTTCGAGAACAATTCCTTCTTCGGTCAAAATTCCGCCATCAATGATGATTTCCAATTGTTCGTTATTTAATTTTCCCTTCAATAGAAGATGGTTGAGTGTGATGATTTGTTTGAATGGTCCTGATAATTTCATATTAAAGCTTGTGATGTTAAAATAAAGTTTTTGAAAAAAATAATGTCTCGAATCGATTAAAACATAGGTGTGAATTAAACTTATTTTATATGTAGATATTTGAGCATTTTATTTAATTTTACATAAACTTAATAATTATGACTCAAAAATTTTTTTTGCAAAAACTTTTTCTTTTGATGGTGATTTGTATTGTAAATCAAATGTACTGTCAACAAAATTACAAAATCTACACTGGACCGCTCGCTTCTGTAAATACAGAATTTAAAAGTTTGGGAAATAATGTTATTGGAAGTCCATACTTGACTGCTAATTTCGTTACTGCTACTGTAGGAGACTCAACTGAAGAAGTGCAAATCCGTTATGATGCGTACTCAGATAAGATAGAAGTACTGAAAGAAGATAAAGTCTATGAAGTTCCAAAAAGTGAGGACTTATCTAAATTTAAGTTGAAAACAACGGGCGTTGTCATCGTTTATTTGAAAGATTATGATGGTTATTTTTTCAGACTGGTTGAAGGTAAAAATCAATTACTAAAAAAGGAAAAAATAAAAATCCAGGTTACCAAATCATCTATCGAACCTAATTCATTAATTAAAGAAGGCTATTCCAAATTCGAGAGAATAAGTCCCACCTATTTCATTGTATCCGACCAGAAAATAATGAAAGCACCAAAAAACAACAAGGAATTACTAGGCTATTTTCCTGAGAAAAAACCAGAATTAGAGGATTTTATGAAAGCCAATAAAATAAATGTAAAGCAAGAAGAATCCTTAGTAAAAGTGATTACTTTCCTTAACAAATAAAAAAAGAGATGCAAATTTGCATCTCTTTTTAGTTCTAGAAAACTTCTCTTCCAATTTTCAAAATATTATCGCTTTTCCCCATCGAATAAAAATGCAGAACCGGAATTCCAAAATCCAACAATTCTTTGCATTGGTTGATGGCCCATTCTATCCCGACTTCGCGTACATCGCTGTTGGTTTTGCATTTCAAAACTTCAGAGATTAAATTCTCAGGCAAATCGATTTTGAAAACTTGTGGCAACATTTGCAAATGACCTTTGGTAGCAATTGGTTTGATGCCTGGAATAATTGGAACATCAATTCCGATTTCTCTGGCTTGTTTTACGAAGTCAAAGAATTTTTGATTGTCGAAGAACATTTGAGTGACAATGTAATCTGCGCCAGCTTCCACTTTTTTCTTCAACATTTGAAGGTCATAATTCATAGAAGGTGCTTCGATATGTTTTTCCGGATAACCTGCGACGCCGATGCAGAAACTACTATTTTCCTCACATTGGACGATTTCCTCGTGAAGGTATTTTCCGGTTCCTAAATCGTGAATTTGTTTTACCAAATCCGAAGCATATTTGTGTCCTCCTTTTGACTGCTCAAAGTATTTTTCACCTTTCATAGCGTCGCCTCGAAGAGCAACAATATTATTGATTCCCAAATACATACAATCCACCAGAAGATATTCGGTTTCTTCTTTCGTAAATCCTCCGCACAACACGTGTGGAACTGTATCTACGTTATATTTATTTTGAATCGCGGAACAAATCCCCAAAGTTCCAGGACGCATTCTTGTGATTTTGCGCTCCATCAAACCGTTTCCTCTTTCAAGAAAAATGTATTCTTCACGAGAAGTCGTCACATCTATAAATGGAGGTTTAAATTCCATCAACGGGTCAATGTTTTTATATAAATCGGCAATTCCAACGCCTTTTTGGGGAGGAACAATTTCGAAAGAGAAAAGCGTTTTGCCGTTTGCGTTTTTTATATGGTCAGTAATTTTCATTATTTTAATTCAAAATTCAAGGTTTAAAATTCAAAGTCTAATCAGCCAAATTCGGGCTCAGCCATTTTCTCGCATATTCCAAATCGACATCTTTTCTGTCGGCATAATCTTTCAATTGGTCTTCATCAATCTTTCCAACGCCGAAATATTTTGATTTTTCATTACCAAAATAATAACCGGAAACTGCTGCAGTTGGCCACATCGCTAAACTTTCGGTTAAAGTCACTCCGATTTTTTCATCAACTTTAAGCAAATCCCAAATCGTCAATTTATCCAAATGGTCAGGACAAGCCGGATAGCCCGGAGCGGGACGAATTCCCAAATATTTTTCTTTAATCAAATCATCGTTGGTCAAAGTTTCGTTTTCTGAATAACCCCAATATTCGGTTCTGACTTTTTTGTGGAGAAATTCTGCGAAAGCCTCTGCAAAACGGTCGGCCAAAGCTTTTACCATAATTGCATTGTAATCGTCCATTTTATCTTCGTATTCTTTCGCCAATTCATCCGCACCAAAACCTGTGCAAACGCAAAAAACACCGATATAATCTTGCTTTGCTGAATTTTCAGGCGCAATGAAATCTGACAAAGCGAAATATTCTTTGCCCTCAGATTTTTTATGTTGTTGTCTCAAAGTTCTGAAAGTCGAAATCACATTTTGATTCTCATCATAAACCACAATATCATCACGTTCAGTCGCATTTGCAGGGAAGATTCCGAAAATACCTTTGGCTTTGAAACTTTTTTCTTGAAGGATTTTCTTGAGCATTGCTTTGGCTTCATTAAACAAAATCGTCGCCTGTTCGCCAACCACATTATCCGTCAAAATATCTGGGAATTTCCCAAACAATTGCCAGCTTCTGAAAAATGGAGACCAGTCGATAAATTCTACCAATTCGTCTAAATCTTGGTCTTCGATAATGGTGATTCCTAATTTATTTGGCTTGTGAATCTCTTCATTTTCCCAATCGATTTTGAATTTCTGTTTTCTCGCTTCATCAATTGTCACGTATTCTTTATCAACTTGTCGATTCAGGAATTTTTCACGGAAATCGTCATAATCTTTTTTCAATTCCAAAGAATAAACGCTGGATTTATCCTTATTTAAAAGTGAACTTACAACACCGACAGCTCTGGAAGCATCGTTCACGTGAACAACTGTATTTGCATATTTCGGAGCGATTTTAACAGCTGTGTGCGCTTTGGAAGTCGTTGCGCCTCCAATTAATAATGGGAAATTAAGATTTCGTCTTTCCAATTCCGAAGCGAGGTGAACCATCTCGTCCAAACTTGGTGTAATCAATCCGCTTAGACCAATGATATCCACTTTTTCATCAATCGCAGTTTGAATAATTTTATCCGCCGGAACCATCACGCCGAGGTCAACGATGTCGTAATTGTTGCAACCCAAAACCACACTCACAATATTTTTTCCAATGTCGTGAACGTCGCCTTTTACGGTTGCCATCAGTATTTTACCGTTAGCTGGTCTAGTTCCGTCTTTTTCAGCTTCGATGAATGGTTGCAAGTAAGCCACTGCTTTTTTCATTACTCTAGCCGATTTTACAACCTGAGGCAAGAACATTTTTCCACTTCCAAAAAGGTCGCCTACAACGCCCATTCCAGTCATTAGATTAACTTCGATGACGTGAAGTGGTTTTTCTGCCTGCAATCTTGCTTGTTCAGTATCTTCCTCGATAAAACGGTCAAGTCCTTTGACTAAGGAATGTGTGATTCTATCTTGCAAAGGCATTTCGCGCCAAGCCAAATCCTCGGCTTTTTCTTTTTTGGTTGATTTTACTCTTTCGGAATAGTCTAACAGTCTTTCAGTTGCATCGTCTTTTCTGTCGAGCATCACGTCCTCGACCAATTCCAGCAATTTTTTCGGGATTTCGTCATAAACTTCCAACATCGTGGGGTTTACGATTCCCATATTCATCCCCGCTTTTATCGCGTGATAAAGGAAAACGGAATGCATCGCTTCACGCACAGAATCATTGCCTCGGAAAGAAAATGAAACGTTGGAAACGCCTCCACTCACGGAAGCATAAGGAAGATTGGATCGAACCCAACGCGTCGCCTCAATGAAATCAATGGCGTTTCTGCGGTGTTCTTCCATCCCAGTTGCAACAGGGAAAATATTCAAATCGAAAATAATATCTTCTGCCGGAAAGTTGAGTTGATTGACCAAAATATCATAAGAACGTTTGGTAATTTCCAATCTTCTCTCAAAATTATCAGCTTGCCCAACCTCATCGAAAGCCATTACAATCACCGCGGCGCCGTAACGTTTGATTGCTCTGGCGTGTTTGATGAACTCTTCTTCACCTTCCTTTAAACTGATGGAATTCACAACCGCCTTTCCTTGAACAACTTGTAATCCCGCTTCCAAAATTTCCCATTTCGAGGAATCAATCATAATTGGAATTCTGGAAATATCTGGTTCCGAAGCAATTAAGTTTAGGAATTTTATCATTGAGGCTTTTCCGTCAATCAATCCGTCATCGAAATTGACATCCAGGATTTGTGCGCCGCCATCTACCTGATGACGTGCGATATCCAGCGCTTCGGAAAATTTTTCTTCCTTAATTAAGCGAAGGAATTTTTTAGAACCGGCCACATTAGTTCTTTCGCCAACGTTGATAAAGTTGGATTCGGGTGTTATAATTAGAGGTTCTAGACCTGATAATTTTAAGTATTTCATAAGTTAATTTACCAATGTAATAATCTACCAATGTAGCAATCTTGAGCTCGCAACTTATTGGTAAAGTGATACATTGTTATATTGTTACATTGATTGTCCTAGGTTCGTAGTTATTTGCCAAATCAGCAATCGCTTTGATATGTTCCGGCGTCGTTCCGCAACAACCACCGATAATATTGATTAGTCCTTTTTCCAGATATTCCTGCACCTGCTCAGCCATTTGACTTGCCGTTTCATCATATTGACCGAAAGCGTTCGGTAAACCGGCATTTGGATAAGCTGAGATTCCGAATTCTGATTGAGAAGAAATCGCTTCCAAATAAGGCGTGAGTTGTTTTGCACCCAAAGCACAATTGAATCCTACACTCAATAAGTTAAGATGAGAAACAGAAATCAGGAAAGCTTCGGCGGTTTGTCCGCTCAAAGTTCTTCCGGAAGCATCGGTAATCGTTCCGGAAACCATAATCGGGATTTTGATATTTCTTTCTTCCTGAATTTGGTCGATGGCGAAAAGTCCAGCTTTTGCGTTCAATGTGTCGAAGATGGTTTCTACCAAAAGAATGTCGGAACCGCCGTCCAGCAAAGCTTCTGCCTGTTGTTTGTACGCAATTCTCAGTTCGTCGAAAGTGATTGCGCGATAACCTGGGTCGTTCACATCTGGACTTAAACTTGCTGTTCTGTTGGTTGGTCCGATGGAACCTGCAACAAATCTTGGTTTGTCGGGATTCTGAGCGGTGAATTCGTCGCAGACTTTGCGGGCGATTTTGGCTGACTCGTAATTCAGTTCATAAACTAAATCTTCCATATGATAATCGGCCATTGCAATGGTAGTTCCGGAAAAGGTGTTTGTTTCGATGATGTCTGCGCCGGCCAAAAGATATTTTTTGTGAATCTCTTCAATCGCTTCGGGTTGCGTCAAAGAGAGCAAATCGTTGTTTCCTTTGAGTGAGGATTCCCAGTCTTTAAAACGCTCACCACGATAATCTTCTTCTGAGAAATTGTAGCGCTGAATCATTGTTCCCATTGCACCGTCCAAAATCAGGATGCGTTCGGAAATGGCTTTATATAATTGTTCTGAATTTTTCATTATTTCATTTTTTATCATTGCTAAGAAAACGACGAGGTATTACATATATATCAGAAATGGTTTATTAATCATTTTTATTCCATTTTCCCTTCTCTATTTGATACACAATAGGTTCTTTACTATATCCATTTTCAAAAATATAAATCCTTTTACAATCGACACATCTGACGACTAAACTCATATCCTGATGTAATTTTTCCGCATCAACAACTCCATAATATTTATCATAATCTCTGTCTTCGATTAATAATAATTGATTTGGACTTGGTATATCACTTAGATTGATTATGTTTCCGCACTTACAAATATATTTAGGCATCTTAATTATAGATATGTAAGTAAAGTTTTAATCCAAAGCCTGTTTCAAATCGTTGATAATGTCATCGATATTTTCTAATCCGACGGAGCAACGCACCAATCCGGCGGTGATTCCGACCTCGTTCCGCTCGTCATCGGAAAGCTTGGAATGCGTTGTGGAAGCGGGATGCGTGACAATCGTCCGCGTGTCGCCAAGGTTTGCGGAAAGAGAACACATCTTGATTCGGTTGAGGAAATTGCGACCGCCCTCGATGCCGTTTTTGACTTCGAAAGCGACGATGTTTCCACCTAATTTCATTTGTTTTTTGGCGATTTCGTAGTTTGGATGAGATTTCAGGAAAGGATATTTTACCAATTCCACGTTCGGGTGATTTTCTAGAAACTCGGCTACTTTGAGTGCATTTTCGCAATGTTTCTCGACACGAATCGCCAAAGTTTCCAAGCTCTTGCTCAAAACCCACGCGTTGAACGGCGACATCGCAGGACCTGTGTTTCTTGCGAAAAGATAAATCTCGCGAATCAAATCGGCTTTCCCAACGGCAACGCCACCAAGGACACGACCTTGACCGTCAATGAGTTTCGTTGCGGAATGGACGACAATATCTGCGCCGTACTTGATTGGCTGTTGCAAGTAAGGCGTTGCGAAACAATTGTCTACGATGAAAATCAGTTTGTGTTTTTTTGCGATTTGTCCGAAAAATTCTAAATCTAAAATTTCGATTGCGGGATTTGTCGGCGTTTCCAGGTACAAGATTTTTGTATTTGGTTGGATGTATTTTTCAATATTCTCGGCGTCTTCTGCTTTAAAATAAGTGGTTTCGATGTTCCATTTTGGGAAATATTTCGTGAACAATGTGTGCGTGGAACCGAAAACCGACTGACAGCTAACGATGTGGTCGCCAGCGTTGAGCAAGGTCGCAAATGTGGAATAAATCGAAGCCATTCCTGTCGCAAAAGCGTAACCGGATTCTGCGCCTTCCATTTTCACGATTTTATCTACGAATTCTGTGACGTTCGGATTGCTAAAACGGCTGTAAAGATTCTTGTCTTTTTCCTCCGCAAAGCTTGCGCGCATATCTTCTGCATCTTCGAAAACGAAGCTCGAAGTGAGGTATAAAGGCGTGGAATGCTCGTCAAACTGAGTTCTTCCGGTTTGGGTTCTGATGGCTAATGTTTCGAAATTTTCCATAATTTAATGTAACAATGTATCAGTTTAGCAATTTACCAATGTCATTGTTACATTCTTTACATTGGTATATTGGTACATTAATTTACTTTGTTTCGCTCAGTCTTAAAATATCTCCGAAAACGCCTCGGGCAGTCACTTTTGCTCCGGCTCCGGCGCCCATAATGACGATTGGATTTTCGCCGTAACTTTCGGTGTAGATTTCGAAGATGGAATCTGAACCTTTCAATTGTCCGAGTGCGGAGTTTGCTGGAACTGAAATCAATTTCACGTCCAGCTCTCCTTTTTCTTCATGAAGATTTCCGTGCAAATCGCCGACGTAACGCAGAACGTGGTCAGGCTTTTGTTTTTCTTTGATGTTTTGATATTCTGAATCTAATTCTTCCAGTCTGGAAATGAATTCATCTTTGTTGATGTCCAAAAGGTTTTGTGGAACAAGATTTTGAATGTTAATATCTTGGAACTCATTAATCAAATCTAATTCTCTTGCCAGAATCAACAATTTTCTTGCAACATCATTTCCTGATAAATCTTCGCGTGGGTCTGGTTCTGTGAAACCTTTTTCCATCGCTTCTCGGATGATGACGGAATATTTGTCATTTCGGAGAGAGAAATTATTGAAAACATAGCTCAAAGTTCCGGAAAAAACACCTTTGATTCTGGTAATGTTTTCGCCTGAAAGATGGAGAAGTTTAATCGTGTCAATTAACGGTAAACCTGCGCCGACATTCGTTTCGTAAAGATATTTCTTTTTGTTTTTCTCTAATAATTTTCTGAAATCGCGGTATTCTGAAATTGGTAAAGTATTGTAAATTTTGTTGGAACCAACGACATCAAAACCATTTTCTACAAATGTCGGATAATGTTTTACAAAATCTTTGCTCGCTGTATTATCGACCATCACAAGGTTTTCCAAGTGATGCTCTTTGGCGAACTCAACCAGTTTTTCTATGCTTGATTCTGTTTGAGAAAATTTGATTTTCTGTCTCCAGTCGCTTCCGAAACCGGCTTGGTTGAAAGCGATTTTTTTAGAATTTGCAATCGCAACGATTTTTAAATCGACTCTTTTTCTTTTCAGAATTTCATAAGCCGAATCTAAAATTTGTTCTACCAAAGTTCCGCCGACATTTCCGTGGCCAATCAAAGCGAGATGAACAGTTTTTGGTTTTCCGTAGATTTCGGTTTCGATGATATTTTTGGTGATTTCGGTTTGGTTTTCGGTCACAACAATGTTCACTCTTCCGGCAGACGCGATTTGACTTAATAATAAAGGGAAAATCTTGTTGCGCTGAAGTTCTGATAAAATCTTATTGTAATTATCCGAAACAAAACCGATAACACTAAGACTATCAATACTATAAATATTATTAACGTGACCTTCCTTCGTTTCCTGTTCGAATTCTTTTTTCAAAAACTTCACCGCATCTTCTGCATCCACTTCATCGACAAGAACAGAAATTCCGTTTTCTATCGCTTGCTGGGAAATAACGCCAACGCTGATTCCGCCTCCATTTAAAGCTTGAAAAATGCGTGAATCCACGCCGATTTGTCCGAGGAAATTTTTTCCTTCGAAGTTGACTAAAGCTTTGTTTCTATAAATATTAATTGCGTTCTTGTCTGTCATCAGTTCAAAAAAATGGGTGTTAAAATTGTGTTCAGCTGTTCATATTCCATTAGGAAAGCGTCGTGTCCGTGGATGGATTTGATTTCGTGGTGGTGAACGTTTTTGTTTTTATCTTTTAAAAAATCGTAAGTATTTTTAATCTCAAAAGCCGGATAAAAAAGGTCTGAATCGACTGAAACCAAATGGATTTCTGCATTGATGTTTTCCAGTTCATTTTCCTTTCCGTTGATGTTCATCAAAAGGTGATTGACGAGCTTATAAGCTTTTAAACTAAATCTTTCGTTCAATCGGTTTCCGTGAAAGTTGAGCCAGTCGTGGGACTTTAAAATCTGCTTTTCAGAATCTGTTTCTCTTTTAAATCTTAAGTTGAGAGATTCCGGTGTTCTGTAGCACAACATTGCGTGAACTCTGGCTTTTTCCAATGGTTTTTCTTCTGATTCCAAAAGATATTTCTGAACCAAACATTGCGAATGCAACCAATCCGAGGTTTTGAAATCTGTTGCAATGGGGATGAATCTTTCTGCTAAATTATTTTCCAAAGCCAACATTTCCCAGCCGATAGAACCGCCAACAGAACCGCCGACTAAAGCGAACAGTTTTTCGATTTTCAAAAGCTTCAAACCTTCGATGAAAATTTTGGCGATGTCTTTAACGATAAAGTTTTCATAATCATCAATGAAAAATCCGTCGAAACCGTTTCCTGGAATGTTGAAACAGATTACGGTAAATCGGTTTGTGTCGATTACTTTTCCGTCTCCGACCAAGGTTTTCCACCAGCCATTTTCGCCGGCTACATCGGAGTTTCCTGTGAGCGCGTGGTTTATCAGAATGATGGGAGCAGAATACAGTTCTTTTCCAAAAAGCTGATAGCTTAATGGAATATCATAAACCTTTCCGGCTTGTGTCGTGAAATGTAATGTCTGAAGATGTTGTAACTTATTTTCCAATTTTATCTGATAAAAAATTGAAAATGCTACGGGGAAATGTAGAATAAATGTTTGGTTATCTTTTCCCGAATAAATTGGGATAGAATTTAGCACCTTCTTCGTTTCCGAAGGGTTGCCAAGGTTTCACAGAGTCTAATCTCTCCACCTTTCTCGATAACATTTTCAATATGTAAATGAACAATTCTGACTGCAAATATACTTCACAAAGTTTACTTTTTCCAAATTTCGATTGAAATTTCTAAAATAATTATTTGTTAATATTCTATTTTCCCAGAACTTGCGTATAATATTTGTATTAAAAATTTCTTTTTACAAATAAATTATGGAAATCAATCTTAATAAACAAGTCGCCATCGTAACGGGTTCCAGCAGTGGAATCGGGAAAGGAATTGCTATTAGTTTGGCAAAATCGGGCGCCATTACCATCATAAATCATTCATCTGAACATTCTCGTCCGGAAGCGGAGGAAACTTTGAAAACCATTGAAGAAAATGGTGGCGAAGGTTTTATCATTCAATGTGATGTGAGCAAGGAAGACCAAGTTCAGGCAATGTTCAAAACCACAATTGAAAAATTTGGAACTGTTGATATTCTTGTGAATAATGCTGGTTTGCAACAAGATGCATCTTTTATCGATATGACTTTGGCGCAATGGCAAAAAGTAATTGATGTGAATTTGACCGGACAATTTCTTTGTTCGCGAGAAGCTATCAGAGAATTTCTGAAACGCGGAATGAATGAAAAATCGAAAGCTTTGGGGAAAATCATTAATATCAGTAGTGTTCACGAGACGATTCCGTGGGCTGGACACGCGAATTATGCTTCCAGTAAAGGTGCCTTGAGAATGTTGATGCAGACTTTGGCTCAGGAATATGGGAAGGATAAAATCAGAGTTAATAATATTTGTCCTGGCGCGATTCAAACGCCAATCAACAAGCCGGCTTGGGACAACAAAGAGTCTATGGATGCGCTGATGACGCTGATTCCATACGACAGAATTGGGCAACCGGAAGACATTGGAAATTTAGCCGTATTTTTGGCGAGTGATTATTCGGATTACATTACGGGAGCGAGTATCTATGTGGATGGTGGAATGACGACGTTGGAGAGTTTTGCGGATAACGGGTAGTTTGGTTTTTGGTTGATGGTTTTTAGTTTTTGGAATTTTAAAACTTGAAAGAAATTACAAACCCTCAACATAGCCCCGATGGGAACGGCATCCTTTTTTTGCTTTTGAGAAAGTTCTCTTTTGGATAACAAATGGTCTGAGCAAAAAAAGATATAGTGGACAGCGGGTTGGAAACGTGGAACAAAGGTAGAAACGTGATGCTCCTAAATTGGAAAAACGAATAATTATTCTTTAAAATAATTAGAAACATATGAACGAGGAAGAAAAATTGAGGAATCCGCGTTGGAAGAAATGGGGACCTTACGTGAGCCATCGCCAATGGGGAAATGTGCGGGAAGATTACAGTACAAACGGCGATGCGTGGGGATTTACAGGCCACGACACAGCAGAAGCGTGGACCTACAGATGGGCCGAGGAAGGCATCGCAGGAATCTCGGATGAGAAGCAACAGATGTGTTTTGCCTTCTCATTTTGGAACAAAAAAGATATTAGAATTAAGGAACGTTTTTTCGGGCTGAGCAATCATCAGGGAAATCACGGGGAAGATATAAAGGAGATTTTTTATTATTTAGACAATACGCCGTCTCACAGCTATATGAAGATGGTTTACAAATATCCAATCAATGAGTTTCCGTACGAAGAAATCATCAATGTGAATGGTCAGCGTTCCAAAAATGAGATGGAATATGAAATTATTGACACGGGAATCTTCGACAACGATGAATATTTTGACATTTTCATTGAGTATGCAAAAGCCGGCGAGGATGATTTTTTAATCAGAATCGATGTTCATAACCGAAGTGATAAACCTGCGCCTATCGTGGTTTTGCCAACGGTTTGGTACCGAAACAATTGGGTTTGGGGTTACAATGATTACAAGGCGAATCTTGGTTTTTCCAAGCAAGGTGAGATTGATATTCACCACGACAGCATCAGCATCAAGAAATTATATTCCAGAAACAGAAATGTGGACGCTTTGTTTTGTGAAAATGAAACGAACAGAGCGCGACTTTTCAATCTTCCTAAGACGGAAGGATTCTTTAAAGATGGAATCAATCAATATATTACGAAAGGTTTAGACACCATCAATCCTAAAAAAACTGGAACCAAAGCGTCTTTGCATTGCGAAGAAATCGTAGAAGCGCACAGCAACAAGGTTTTCGAGTTCCGATTGTCGCCTCATATTATGGAGGATGCGTTTTGGGATTTTGATGAAATTATCAACCACAGAAAGCAAGATTCGGATGATTTCTACGCGAACATCCAGAAAGATATTGAAAACGAAGACGAACGAAATGTCCAAAGACAGGCTTTTGCAGGTTTGCTTTGGAACAAACAGTTCTACCATTACAATGTCGGGAAATGGCTGAAAGGGGACCCGAATTTCCCGATTCAAAGAAAAGGCTACGTCCGAAACAGTGATTGGGAACATCTTCACAACAAAGACATCATCTCGATGCCCGACAAATGGGAATATCCTTGGTATGCGACTTGGGATTTGGCTTTCCATTGCGTGAGCTTCTGTGTGATTGATTCGGAGTTTGCTAAAAATCAATTGATTACACTGACGAAAGAATGGTATATGCACCCAAACGGGCAAGTTCCTGCTTATGAATGGAACTTCGATGATGTGAATCCACCGGTTCACGCGTGGGCAACTTTCCGGGTTTTCAAAATCGATGAAAAAAACAATGGAAAACCGGATTTGGCGTTCTTAGAAAGGGTTTTCCAAAAATTATTATTGAATTTCACTTGGTGGGTCAACCGAAAAGATTACAACGGAAACAACATTTTTGGTGGTGGATTCTTGGGTCTAGATAATATCGGAGCCTTTGACCGTAATATGGAATTCAATGAAGGTGAGCATTTGGAACAAGCCGACGGAACCAGCTGGATGGCGATGTATGCGCTGAATATGATGCGTATTTCTATGGAATTGGCAATTCACAATCCAGTATATGAAGATATGGCCATCAAGTTTTTTGAGCATTATCTTTATATCGCAGAAGCGATGGAAAATATCGGTGATGGGAAGCAAGGACTTTGGAATGAGGAAGATGGATTTTTCTACGATGTGCTTCAGCTTTCCAATGGAGACAGTGTGAGTTTGAAACTTCGAAGCATCGTTGGATTGATTCCGATGTTTGCGGTAGAAGTCGTGGAACACAGTATGTTGGAGAAATTGCCACAGTTTAAAAAACGAATGGAATGGATTCTGAAAAACAAGCAAGACCTGACGAAACTCGTGTCCCAATGGTACGTGGAAGGCGAAGGAAACAAGCATCTTTTGAGTATTCTAAGAAAAACCAGACTGACGAAAGTTCTAACAAGATTGGTGGATGAATCCGAATTCCTAAGCGATTATGGAATCCGTGCGATGTCCAAATTCTATGAAGAAAATCCGTTCCGATTTACCGTTCACGACCAGGAACACATTGTTTATTACACGCCTGCAGAAAGCGACAGTCGAATGTTCGGAGGAAACAGCAATTGGCGCGGACCAATTTGGTTTCCGATTAACTTCCTAATTGTCGAGAGTTTACAGCGTTTTCATTTCTTTTTCGGTGACGCATTGACGATTGAATATCCGAAAGGAAGTGGCGTTCAAAAGAATCTGGAAGAAGTTTCCAAAGACATCAGCGACAGACTTTGTGGCATTTTCCTAAAAGATGAAAATGGAAACAGAGCATTCAACGGTGGTGTTGATAAATTCAATAACGACCCGCATTTCAAGGATTACATTATGTTCTTCGAATATTTCCACGGTGACAATGGCCGAGGCGTTGGTGCTTCGCATCAAACCGGATGGACTTCTACGGTAGCGAAATTGATTCAGCCGAGGTTGACGCATCGATAAGTTGGAGAGTTGGAGTGTGTTAGAGTTTGGGGGATTTTTTTTAATTCTCTAATACTCTAATGCGCTCTGACACTCAAACTCTCCCACTCTCAAACCCTATTACGCAAGCTCTCCGTTGACGTGGACTTCGTAAGTGATTTCTACGTTTGGTTCTAATGTTTTTGAAACCGAGCAATATTTTTCGAAAGATAATTCTCCTGCTTTCTTCGCTTTTTTCGGGTCGATTTCGCCTTCGAGGAAGAATTTTACTTTGATGGATTTGAAAGGCTTTGCTTCATCCACCTGAACTCTTTCGCCCTCGACTTCTGCTTTGAAATCGGTGATGGTTTGGCGTTGTTTTTTTAATATTGAAACGACATCAATTCCGCTACAACCAGCCACTGCCATTAATAAAGATTGCATCGGCGAAACTCCTTTTGCACCTGGCAAAGTTGTATTATCGAGTAAAATTGAGTTTCCTTGTTCATTGGAACATTCGAAAAGGAAATCGTCGTTGATTCTATTGAGTGTAATTTTCATTATTAAATTTTAATTAAGTTCAAATTTACAAAATTCCTCTTGCTTTTATCTCCAGATATTTATTGATGACATCTATGTTGAGATTTTCTGGCAATGTATAAATGCTGTAAATTCCATATTTTCTGAGTTCCTGAATAATCAGTTTTTTTTCGAACTCGAATTTTTCCGCAATGATTTCGTCATAGATTTCCTGCATATTTTCAGGATTCTTATTAAGCAAATTATGAACTTCGGAATTTTTAAAAAAAATAACCACGAGAAGATGGTTTTTGGCAATTCCTCGCAGGTATTTCATCTGTCGATTCAGTCCATCCAACGTTTCAAAATTCGTGAATAATAAAACTAAACTTCTTTGATTCAAATGAAATTTCGTTTCCTGATAAAGTCTTCCAAAATCACTTTCGAAGAAGTTGGTTTGAACATTATAAAGCGCTTCGGAAATCTTTTTCAGTTGTCCGGATTTGTTATCAGCAACGACTTTGTTCTCAGTTTTTTTTGAAAACGTCATCATTCCAGCGCGGTCACCTTTTTTCAGAATAATGTGCGAAAGCGCCATCGTCGCATTGATGGAATAATCAAGTAAACTCAATCCGTTGAAAGGCATTTTCATCGTCCTGCCTTTGTCGATGAGCATCATAATTCGCTGAGACTTCTCGTCCTGAAACTGATTGACCATCAATTTGCTGGATTTTGAAGTCGCTTTCCAGTTGATACTTCGGATGTCATCGCCCTGAACGTAATCGCGAATTTGCTCAAATTCCATCGTGTGTCCCAATTTTCGGATTTTCTTGATTCCGCCGAGCATAAATTCGTTTTGAAGTGCCATCAATTCATATTTTCTGAGATGAATGAACGATGGATAACTTGCCAACTTAGCATCTTTCTGAAAAGTAAATCTTCTGGAAACCAAACCAATTGGTGAATTGACGTAAACATTCAGATTTCCAAAACTGTATTCGCCACGTTCTTTCGGCTCGAGAATGTATTCGAAAAAAGTGTTGTTTCCGCTTTCAATCTCTTTCTTGATTAAGAAATCTCGCTTCTGAAACTGAAACGGAATTTCATCAATGATTTTTGTATTAATATTAAAATTATAGTTATTTCTAATATCAACTTTTACTGAGTTTTCATCGCCATTGGATAATTTTTCGGGCAAAATTCTTTGGGCGTTGATGCCTTCTTTATTAATGAAAAGAATTAATCCATCAATCGCCGTCAACACTAAAACAAAAATCAATAAGGAGTTGGCAATCCACATCATCACCGGAAAGAAAAACGCCAACACATAGCAGATTCCAACGCCGAAAAGGGCGAAGAAGAATTTGTTATTTAGGTATAAGGATTTCATCAAGGTTTTAGGTTGTAGGGTTTGAGTCTTTTAATGAATTAATTAAACCATTAATCATTTTAGAAATTTCGATAATATTAAAACTAAGGGTTTCGAAAATAGTGTCGTCAATAAATCCCAGGTTTTTAGAAATGATGATTTGAGTTTCTATTTCGCTACAACTCCCCCTCGCTATTCGTAAAAATTGTAGATAATCGGCTTTACTTCTTCTTGTGTTTCCTTCTGCAATATTGCTTGGAACAGAAACGAAGGCTCTTCTCAATTGTGAAGTCAATCCATAAATCTCGTTTGAAGGAAATTTCTCAGTAATCCTGTAAATTTCTGTCACTAAATTTATCGACTTCTGCCAAACAATTAATTCTTTAAAATGAGCCATAATCAACGAAACTAAAAACTACCACCTAAATTCTACTACCTAATTACTATCTTGGAACTTCAATACTTTCCAGAATTTGGCGAATGATTTCGTCCGCTGTCAAACCTTCCATTTCGCGTTCTGGAGAAACAATAATTCTATGTCTCAAAACTGCAAAAGATGCTTCTTTAATATCTTCCGGCGTTACAAAATCACGACCACGAATTGCGGAAAAAGCTTTACTCGCAGTCAACAAAGCCAAACTAGCTCTTGGGGAAGCTCCTAAATATAAAAATTGATTTTCTCTTGTATTGACAATGATTTTCGCAATGTATTCCAGAAGGTTTTGTTCAACGACAATTTCTTTTACCAACTGCTGATATTGTTTCAGTTGATGTCCGGAAATCACGGTTTGAACCACGTCGGTTTTATCTTCTAATCTGTTGTTATGTTGGTTTTTAATGATTTCAATTTCCTGTTCCAGATTTGGGTAACCGACTTCAATTTTGAATAGAAAACGGTCAAGTTGCGCTTCCGGCAATCTGTAAGTTCCCTCGTGCTCAATAGGATTTTGTGTTGCAACAACCAAGAATGGTTCTTCCATTTGGTACTTCACGCCATCCATCGTGATTTGTTGCTCTTCCATCACTTCGAACAAAGCGGATTGCGTTTTTGCAGGCGAACGGTTGATTTCATCAATCAAAATAAAATTTGAGAAAATCGGGCCTTTTTTAAATTTGAAATCCGCTTCTTTCACATTGAAAACGGAAGTTCCCAAAATATCCGATGGCATCAAATCCGGCGTAAACTGGATTCTGCTGAAATCTACAGAAATGGTTTTTGCCAATAATTTTGCCGTAATGGTTTTTGCAACGCCGGGAACGCCTTCTATCAAAACGTGTCCGTTGGATAAAAGCGCCACCAACAAATGCTCAATCATATTTTCCTGACCGATGATGACTTTTCCGATTTCTGCTTTTACGCGTTCCAGATTATTTCGCAAGTCCGTCATATCCAGCCTTGACTGGAATTCGGGGGCTTGATTTTGGTATTGTTCTTCCATAATATTATTTTAAAATTTGGTCTAGAAGCTGATTCATCCGAATAAGATCTTCTTTCATCACACTTGCATACGGATCCTGACCTTTTTTGATGAGTTCTACAGCTTCTGTTATTAGTTCTCTATTTTTTCCGGTTTTCAGATGCAGTTTATTAATGAATTGCTCGTCCAGATTCTGTGTGTCGATCATCAAATCCAATCTTACTTTATTCAAAAAATACTGTGCTTTTTTCGCCATCATCTCGTGGAAATCACCTTCTTGTAAATAGAGATTTCCAATACTTCGGATAAATTCTACTGAAGTATTTTTCAATGGTTCAGTGATTGGTACAATGCGCTGTTTTCTTTTCGCATTGAAAATCACAAAAACAATTAAACCAAAAAGCAGCAAATACCACGCATATTTAAGTGACGGATTGCTGTGGATAAATCTCAGTGGCGACATGGATAGAGGCGTCTCGTTGTTCATAAACCAAACTGTTTCCCGATTTGGCAGATAAGACAAAACGCTTTCCAGATATTTGTTTTTTGAATTTAAAAGATAATAATTCGTCAAAACAACCGGCTCGGAATGAATGTAAAAATGGCCTTCTCCAAAAGGAACTTTGATGAAATCAACATTGATTGCAGTCTGATTGTTATTTTCCTTACGCAATGTTTTCCCCAAAACTTCGATGTCATTTCTAATGTAAGAAAAGCCCTTGTTGTCAGGAGATTTATCAATGAATAAATTGTTGTTATTCAATTTTTTATCGGTCAATTGAAGGTGGTAATTTTTTTCATAACTCACGGTTTTGAATCTAAAACCTAAAGTGTCTCTCAGTGTAGCCGTTGTGTTATCCGTAAACCATATCACGTCTGAGCCATAAGAAACTTCATCCATTATATATTCCCAGGAAACATCGTCTATTTCTTTCTGGATTATCAGGATATTATGCGGCTTTTTCTGACTGTTTTTCTGATAGTAATTGTAAGGCGAAATGCTTACTTTTTCTAATTTTTTATTGAATAATTGATTGGATTCCTGATCGAATATATATAGTCCGAAAGGTGTTTTTTTCTCTATGTTGTAGTTTTTTCGCCAGTCTAAGACGGGCTTTCTATTCATCCCAAACATAGCCACCACAATCAGAATGATGATGAAAATGACAGCGTATATTTTGAAATTTTTATTCATAGATTTTACTTGATGAAATAATTTTAGAACTTGTTGAAGTATGATTTGTAGTGTTGGTAATCTTCCTCTTTCGTGTCAAATTCGCCGTACCAAATGTAATCGTAGATGTAAATTACGCGTCTGAAGTCTTCCTGTAAGTTTTTGTTTTTCAATTCTCTAAGGTAATCTCGGTTTGTTTTTTCTACATTCCAGTTGATGAGGTTTTTGTCGGTCAGTTTTTTGAGTGAGTATAGGAAATGATAACGAATTGCTGAACGGTAATCCTGTTGTTTTTCTAAATTAAGTATTCGTTCAGGAAAGTTGATTTCGTGGATATTTTCTTCAATATCCTGACTCGTGATGTTGATTTTTCTATTTCTTCGGCCAAAGAAAAAGTTACCGTCTTTTGACATCAGATATCGGATCACAATAAATAAAAGAAAACCTATAATAATGATTCCGAAAAAGCGTAAAATGTTAGTAGTGTAAATGGCTGCTTTGTTAGGATCGATGTTTTTAAATAAAAATTGAGCAATCTTTCTTTTGATCAGATCCCAAATCGATTCTTTTGGTTGGACAACTTTGTAGTTAAAATCGTCTCCTTTATATTTGTTTTTATAATTGGGAACAAAGTTTTTGGGATATAGAATGTTATCTGTTGAATAATTGGTCCTAACCAAAGAGTCAGATTCCATAAATGTTTCTGTGGTAGCCGAATTTACAATCACAACTTCCTCCACCTCTTCATATTGTGAAAAAGCGAAAGTGCCAAACAAAGAAAAAAGTAGAAAAAGGAAAATTCTAAATCTCATCTATTTTAATTAAAAGTGGATCAGATTCGAATGTTATCTCCGGCAACAATTGCATTTTGGTTTAGTTTTTTGACGACAATATGAGGATAAATAAAATAATAAAAAGCAATCACAGATAAAGTTCCGAAAATAATGATAATGTTTAGAACCAAAGGCATTGTCTGCGCATATCTGGTAACAAAACCTTCAATCAATCCGGCAAAAATGGTGAATGGAACTGTACTGAGATAAATTTTAAAACTATCTCGGAAACCAAGTTTGAATGATTCTACTCTTGATAAAGTCTTTGGAAACAAAATGGAAGCGCCTAAAATCAAACCAGCCATCGCTTCTACCACCATTCCGAAGATTTCAAAAACGCCGTGCAGCCATATTCCCTTCGCACTATCCAGCAGTGCATTATGTGTTTTGAAAAAAAATTGAAATGCGCCCAGCATAATACTATTCTGCATCAACGCGTACAAAGTTCCCAAGCCTCCAAAAATTCCGAAAATGTAGAGTTTTGCACCAACCACAAGATTGTTGACAATAATCATTAAAGCTGAACCCCAATTGGAACCAGAGCCATAGATTGCAGTTGCATCGCCTTTTTTGATGTTTTCCAAAGTCTGATTCACGTAGCCTTCGCCCAATATCAAGGTTGCAAAGTCCTTATCATAAATAGATGAAATCACACCAATCGCAACGAACAAAATAAAAAACACAAATGCATAATAAAGGTAACGCCGATATTCATAGACGGTGAGTGGAACTTCTCTTGTGAAAAAATATTTGATTCGGTTTTCCTCTATTCTTTTGGTTTTATAAATTTTCTGGAAAATCTGAGACGAGAGAAAATTAAGATAAACCGTCGTTTTACTTTTTGGGTAATAAGTCTGTGCAAAAGAGAGATCATTAATTAGATTGATGTAAAGAGACGAGAGATCATCTGGATTTTTTTTCATTTTTCCATTGACAACCTGCTCAGTTTCCAACCATTTTTCTTTATTTTGCTTTATAAAAGCCACTTCTCTCATAACGCTAAAATAATAAAAATATGGATCAAATTGCCATCAATACATCACAAAATGTAAATGTTAATTTTACATTGGCTGGCGTAGGAGAAAGAATACTGGCTTTTTTTATAGATTCGATAATCAAAGGAGTGTATGTAATTATTCTTTCCTGGGTGATGCGGAATTTTTTTGATTATGATAATTTTATTAGCGAAATGGATGGCTGGTCCGTTGGTGCGTTTGTGCTAATCATCACATTTCCAATCCATATTTACACTTTGGTGCTCGAAAGTATGATGGAAGGCCAGACCTTTGGAAAGAAACTGCTGAAGATAAAAGTGGTGAAAATTGATGGCTATCAGGCAAGTTTTGGAGACTATCTGATGCGTTGGATTTTCAGGCTTGTAGACATTATGGGCAGTTTTGGAATGGTAGCATTTATAACGACTTTAGCATCAAAAAATCACCAACGTTTGGGCGATATTGCTACCGGAACCGCAGTTATTTCTCTTAAAAACAATGTCAATATTTCCCACACAATTCTAGAACAGTTGAAGGAAGACTATGTTCCAACTTTTCCGCAGGTTATTTTATTAAGTGATAACGATGTGAGGATTATCAAGGAAAATTTTCAGAAAGCTTTGAAGACGGATGACCGCCAAATTATCAATAGATTGACAAACAGAATTGTAGAAATTCTGAAGTTGGAGCCAGATTCAATCCAATTTACTCAAAGACAATTCATTAGTGTGGTCATTAAAGATTATAATTTCTACACCGGAAAAGAATAATAAGTGCGAAATCAATTTTTAGCATCATTTTAATATCTTTGACGCAACTTATAACCATTATAAAATGAGAACATTTCTGTTAATAATCACTTTATTAATAAGCATTCCTGCTTTTTCACAATCCGAAAATACGAAAACAACTCTCACCGAATATTCCAAAGCCGAATTTCCCGGTGGACAAACTGTTTTTCGAAATGAGTTTATGAAAATGGTTTACGCATACGTTGACATTACTGCTTATGCCGTGAACGGAAAATTCACTTTTGTATTGACCATCGATGAAAAAGGAAAAATGAGCGAACTGAAGATCTATCCAAAAGTAAAGAATGATGAAGAATTCAAACAGGATATGGAGTTCGCAATGAAACGTATCAAGAAAAAATGGAAACCTGCGATACAAAATGGCACTCCAGTGAGTTCCAATATTGTTTTCGAGATCAATTTTTCATCGGACCACGCGGATGAAGAGTACTAATTTTATTTAAATTTATATTCTACTTTTAACAATGAAAAAATTAGTTCTTGCATTTGGTTTTACAGCATCATTTTGTAACGCCCAATTTGACTATTTCCCACAAGATCAGTCACCTTATAATGAAGGTATTCAAAATTATTATAAAGATTTTCACAATATTGTGATGGAAAAAAATCTAAAACCGTGCGTCAACAAAGATGAGATGTACAACTTCAAAGTTCTTATTTCTCCTGATGCTACTATAAAATTCATCAAAGATACAGATGAGAACGATATACTGGATAACAAATGTGCCCTTGATCTTGCAAGGGAAGTTGCAAAATATCAAACAGGATGGAAGCCTGCAATCATCAATGGCGAAAAGAAATCAGCCATTGCTCATTTTATCGTGTATCCCGATGATCTTTTTGAAAATTACAAAGAGGGTTATGATTCTTCGGAAGCGTTTGTTTTCGCAAATTACGAAGGTGGAATCAATGAATTTCGTAAAAAAGTATCTAATACGATTGATCTTTCGAGATTCAATTGGAAAGGGAAATTTGGAGTGGTAACAAAGTTTGTAGTTGAGAAAGATGGATCGTTGTCCAATATCATTTTAGAAAAATCTTCAGGTCTGCAGGAATTTGATGAAATGATTATCAGATCAATCAAAAAAATTAAAAATAAATGGACACCCGGAAAGCTTCACTCCAAACCGGTGAGGAGTCATATGAGGTTTCCATTAACTTTTTCTATGGATTAATTCCTGCCATTCTGTCACAATATTTTGTATCTTTGCATCCGGTTTTGAATTTCAAATTCAGAATTTAAAATTTAATTAAAGTGCAGGAAAAATATATAGACGAAACCAAACAAGGCGAAGCTTTTGCAATTGCAGAAAAACCAGGAAATGGTAAAAAACTGTTCTTGGAAAGCTATGGCTGCCAGATGAACTTCTCTGATTCCGAGATTGTTGCATCTATCCTAAACGAGCAAGGCTACAACACGACTTTAAAAGTAGAAGAAGCAGATTTGATTTTATTAAATACTTGTTCCATTCGTGAAAAGGCCGAGCAAACTGTTCGTATGCGTCTCGCTCAGTTCAAACATCTTAAGAAGGAAAAACCAAATATGACCGTTGGGGTTCTTGGTTGTATGGCGGAAAGATTGAAAACCAAATTCTTAGACGAGGAACAACTCGTAGATTTGGTCGTTGGTCCCGATGCTTACAGAGATCTTCCAAACTTATTAAAAGAAACTGATGATGGGAGAGATGCCATCAATGTAATTCTTTCAAAAGAAGAGACTTACGCCGATATCAATCCAGTACGTTTGGGCGGAAATGGCGTGACGGCTTTTGTGACGATCACGAGAGGTTGTGATAATATGTGTACATTCTGCGTTGTTCCGTTTACAAGAGGTCGTGAGAGAAGCCGGGATCCACATTCTATCATCGAGGAATGTCAAAGTCTTTGGGATAATGGTTATAAAGAAATCACACTGCTGGGTCAGAACGTTGACTCCTACCTTTGGTACGGTGGCGGTCCGAAAAAAGATTTTGCAAAAGCATCGGAAATGCAAAAGTTGACAGCTGTTAATTTTGCTCAGTTGCTTGATATGGTTGCAGTTGCAGTTCCTCAGATGAGAATCAGATTCTCAACGTCCAATCCACACGAGATGACGGAACAAGTTTTCAGAATGATTGCAAAGCACGATAACATTTGTAATTATGTTCACCTTCCAGTTCAAAGTGGAAGCGACAGAATTCTTCAATTGATGAACCGTCAGCATACGCGTCAGGAATATTTAGATTTAATTAAAAAAGGAAAAGAAATCGTCCCTGATATTTCATTTTCACAAGATATGATCATTGGATTCTGTACGGAAACCGAAGAAGATCATCAATTGACAATGAGTTTGATGAGAGAAGTAGAATACGATTATGGTTATATGTTCTCCTATTCCACAAGACCAGGAACACCCGCCCACAAGAAGCTTGAAGATGATATTCCTGCTGATGTGAAGCAAAGACGTCTCGCAGAAGTGATTGCTCTACAAGGTGAACTTTCCAGAAAAAGAATGGAAGGTTATGTCGGAAGAGTTCACGAAATCTTGATCGAGGGAACTTCTAAAAAGAATCAAAACCAATGGAAGGGTAGAAATTCCCAAAATGCTGTTTGCGTTTTTGATAAACTCGAGGGGCAAAAACTGGGCGACATTGTGTCTGTTTTTGTACACGGCAATACACAGGGAACACTTTTGGGGGAAACGGTTTGATAGTTCATAACCAGTGAATTAATTAAGATTGATAAAAATCCTTGAAGAATACCTTATACATATTATTTCTATTGCCAATTCTTTTTAGCTGCCAGTCTGAGAAAACAGTTACAGAGTATCCAAATCAAGTTGGAGATATTGTCTTTGATAGAAATATAGATGATTCCAATTTTAAAAAATGTTTTTTTGATCCTTTTTCCTTCCAATATTATAATTTCGATGGATTTCAATATAAAGGTGAAAAATTAGAAATAGAAAAAAAATTAGAAAGATCAAATCTAAAAAGTGACAAAAATTCAACTGGGTACATTACAATTCGTTTTGTAGTGAATTGTGAAGGAAAAACTGGAATGTTCAGAGTTCAACAAATGGATGAGAACTACAAAGAAAAAGTGTTTGACAAAAAATTCATCAATCAGCTTTTAGACTTTACCAAAAGTTTAAACGGATGGATTCCGCAGGAATATTTAGGGATAAAAATAAATTATTATCAATATTTAACCTTTAAAATAAAAGATGGAAAAGTTACCGAAATACTTCCTTAGCTTTCTTATACTGGTTATTTATGCTAATGTGCAAGCGCAGGTAAACTGTAATGCAATTGAGGGCGAAAAGTGCAAAAAAGCTTGTGAAATCTACAATAGCAATTCCGGTTCCCAAGGATCTCGTGAATCTCAGGAAAGTTTTGATAAGGCTATAAACCTATGTCCGAATTTCTCCCATGCTTACATGGAAAAAGCAGTTCCTTATTTGAAAAGGGGAGATTTTGTAACCTGGAAAAAACTAATTGATAAGGCTGTAGAGCTTAGCCCTAATAATCATTTGGATTACAGAGGCTGGTGCAAATTTCAATTTTTAAGAGATTACGTAGGCGCAATTCAGGATTTTGATTTGCTTGAAAAATACAGACCTGGAAATATCGGCTATTCAGTAAATGGCGATTATAATTTATATGTCGCAAAAGCGATTTGTTACAGCGCTTTAAATCAAAAAGAAAAAGCAATTCAGGTTTTGGAAAATCTTTTTAAAACTAAAGATTACCATTTTGGACTGTACGATTATTATCAATTAGGCGTTACGTATTTCGAAACTGGAAAATACGACAATGCCTTAGAAAATTTTGAAAAGCAAAGCAAAGTTTACGATTTTGCAGAAAATATTTATTTTAGAAGTAAAGTTTCTAAAATCAGAAATAAAGATTATTTGGATTTGAAAAGTCTAGCCTTGAAGTCATATGATGAAGGCAGAACAATGAAAGATGCTTACACCCATCATTTCAACAAAATTTACAGAAAGCAAATTGCTGAACTGTAAACTTTATTCATTTAATTTTTAATCATTTAATCAAAAATTATGGCAGAATTACAATCCATAAAAGCACGCTTCGGAATTATCGGAAACTTCCCGGCGCTCAACCGCGCTTTGGAAAAGGCAATCCAAGTGGCACCAACAGATATTTCGGTTTTAGTAATGGGTGAAAGTGGAGTAGGGAAAGAATTTATCCCAAAAATAATCCATGGCGAATCCAGACGAAAACACCAACCTTATATCGTCGTAAACTGCGGCGCAATCCCCGAAGGAACAATAGATTCTGAACTTTTTGGTCACGAGAAAGGCGCATTTACGGGGGCAACGACGACCAGAAAAGGTTACTTTGAAGTGGCCGATGGCGGAACGATCTTTCTTGATGAAGTAGGGGAGTTGCCGCTTCAGACGCAGGTTCGTTTACTAAGAGTTCTGGAAAGCGGCGAGTTTATGAAAGTTGGTTCTTCTCAGGTTCAAAAGACGAATGTAAGAATCGTGGCTGCGACCAATGTCAATATGATGAAAGCAATCACGGACAACCGCTTCCGTGAGGATCTGTATTACCGATTGAATACTGTTCAGATTGATATGCCTGCTCTTCGCGAAAGAAAAGGTGACATCCATTTGCTATTCAGAAAATTCGCTATTGATTTTGCTGAGAAGTACAGAATGCCAGAATTGAAATTGACAGATGATGCGGTTTCATATCTGGAGAATTATGCTTTCCCGGGGAATGTTCGTCAGCTAAGAAATTTAGTAGAACAAATGACCGTTGTAGAGCAAAACCGCGAAGTGAATTCCACAAAATTGGCTGAATATATTCCTATGAATGCGAATTTGCCCGCTGTCATTACTAAAAATGCTGGAGCCGGAACGTCCGGAGATTTTGGATCGGAGAGAGATATTATGTACAAAATCCTCTTCGATATGCGTAGCGACATTAATGATTTAAAATCCTTAACTTCGGAACTGATAAAAAACAAAGGAAATACGGATCTCAGTCTTCAGGAAAAAAATCTTATCAACAGAATTTATACACCTGAAACACAGCAATCTGCAAGTCCGAATTCTTTGCTTTATTTTGAAAACAATCAGAACCACCAGCAGAGTCAGATTCATCATCCAATGATTGTTTCTGAAAATGAGGATCATCATTACAACGATGTAGAGGATATCGAGTTGGAGGAAAGCAGACCAGAATCTCTATCACTCCAAAACAATGAAAAGGATTTGATTATCAAAGCTTTAGAAAAGCATAAAGGTAGGAGGAATAGAGCTGCGGACGAATTGGGAATTTCTCAAAGGACGCTTTACAGAAAAATAAAACAATATAACCTGGAAGAATAATATGCAAGCTCAACTAAAACCAAGAAAAGTAGATTTCAATTTAGGAATATATATTTCACAAGCCATTGACTTGATGAAAAAAGATTTCGGAACAGTACTTCTGTCCTTTATTTTTGCAATGATATTAGGAATTATTCCTTTTTGCGGATTGATGGCAATAGGAAATTTCTATAAAGTTTGTTATAAGCTGGATAAAGGCATTCCGGCTAAAGCGGATGAGGTCTTTAATTTTGACGATTTTATGCCTTATTTTATTTTTCAAATCTATATGATTGGAGCATTTTTTCTTATACTGATTCCTTTTGCGTTTATAGGTATTTTTTCGGATAATGATGGGATTGTCTCTGGGTTTGTGAGAGGAATTGGTATGGTTTATATATTGGGTGTATACTTTGTCATCATCTATTTTTTACTGCAAGCTTTTTATATTCCGGCACTTATCACATTCAAAAATATAAAGGATTTGAAAATCGCTTGGAATATTTCGAAGATCATGAGCAAAGGAAATCTTTGGCAGATTTTATTCTTTTCTATTGTAGCAAGTTTCCTTTCCCAATTGGGAATCTTAGCTTGTGGAATTGGGTTGATTTTTACACTTCCGTTTTTGTATGTTTCTCATTATTTCGCTTTTAAAGATGGTCTTGCACAGATCGAATACGATGACATCACAGAAATAGGTCAAAATTATTAATTATGAAAATCCGTTTAGGAGCGCTCTTACTTCTTTTATTATTTTTAACATCCTGCTATTCTTTCACAGGGTCGTCTCTAAGTCCGGAAATGAAAACGGTAAAAATCAATACGTTTCCGAATAATGCGGCGAACAATCTTCCGAGTTTGAGCCAGGACTTTACTGTGGCGTTGCAAAACCGTTTTCTCCAGCGAACCACTTTAAAAGGGGCAGTAGAGAATCCAGATCTTCTGATAGAAGGAGAAATCAGCGATTACAATATTACGCCAACCAGTATTGGAACGCCAACTACCACAGATGCGGGAAATACAATTCAGGCTTTGCAGAATAAACTGACAATCACAATTAAGGTTCATTATGAGAACAAAATAGATCCTGCTTTGAGTTTTGACAGGACTTACAGTGATGAAGCAGTTTTCAACAGTGACCTCGATATCAATACAATAGAAACTGCGCAAGTGAGAATTGTGAACGAGAGGATCATCAACAAAATTTACAACGACATTGTCGCCAACTGGTAAACATATGAATACTAGAATCTTAGAGTTAATAAAGAATCCAAAAATAATCACCGAATCCGACCTGAGCATCTTGGAATCGGAATCGGAAAAAATGCCTTACGCACAAAGCATCAAGGCACTTTATCTTTACGGGATCAATCTTTATCAATCAGAAAATTATAAAGAAAACCTCTCAAAAACAGCTGCTTACACGACTGATAAAAAGATACTTTATCAATTTATCAATTCTCAGAAAATCACTCAAAAAGAAGAAACGCCTGTTGATAAAACAACGGAACAAGTTACTGAAAATCAAATTCCTAATATAACAACCACTGCGGAAAATATCATTGAAAAAACCGATGAGAATGCCGCAGAGATGGAGAATACTTCTGTTGTTCTCAATAAATTTGATGTTGATAGAATTATTGAATCGGAAAGTCAGTATAACTCAGATTTCATAGTTGTAGAAGGCGAGAAAAATCGTTTGCTGTATGAAGGTGAAGAGAATTTCCTCGAAGAAAAATCTCAGGAAATCGACATCGAAGCGACCAAAGAATCTGGCGTGATCACAGTTAAGGATGATCTGGATGTTAAGGAAAATCTGATTGTCAATGATGATAATCGTTCCGAAGAGACGATTTCTGAGCACAAGAATGTTGAAGAAGTGATAGAAACGCCTATCGAAAAAGTTCCCGAAACCACTGCTGACACTCAAGTTCAGGATGAGGATTCTTCTGGAAATGTGAGCTTCAATGGCATCGAAGAGTTTTTACCTCAAGTCAAATTCTCTGTTCCGAAAAATCATTTGGATTATCTGAATCCACCAAAAAAAGAAATTAAGAAAGAGGAAGATCCAATAATAGATAAGCCTGTTTCAAAATCAGAATATAAAGCGCCAATTGCTGCGGAAATCCGTGAAGAAGAAGTTGACAACAGCCAAATCAGTTTTGGAGAAACACAAGCTTTTGAAGTTTCAAAACCTGTTGAAAGTGAAATAACTGAAACAGTATTTGAAAATCAAAACGAAGAAAAAGCTACTGAAAATGAGGTCAATTTTGAAAATACGCAATCTTTCGAAGTTTCAGAATCTGAAAAAATAGAGGAAGCGGAAGTTCAGGTAGATCAAATTGCTGAAAAAAACATTGAGAATCAAATCAGTTTTGAAAACACACAAACCTTTGAAGTTTCTGAACCAGAGAAAAATGTGGTCGAGACTTCAAATCAAGAAACTGAAAATACAACTATTCAGGAGAAATCACCTTCAGAACAGCCAATTTCTACCTGGAAACCAATGTCATTCTCCGCAAACACGCCAGACGCCTTAATTGGAAAATCCTTGGAAGTTGAACAGCCAAAACAGGAGATCAAAATTGAAGAAAAAGTCGAAGAGCCTGAAGTGACAGAGAAAATCATCATCGATGAACAACCGATTGAAGAAGAAGAAAAACCTCAAACCACTGAAAGCGAACGACCTGTGATGAATGTTTCATTCTTCGGAAATGATGTTGCAAAGATCAAAGAAGAAAAAGAGATCCCATCAATCCTAGACAAACCAAAAGCTGAAGAGATCCCCGACAGCAACGTTGGAACCTTCATCAATACTTGGCAAAGCTGGCTGAAGATCGACAGAGCAAAATCTGAAGATATTCCAGAAAAAACGATTGTCGTCAAAGAAAAGATCATTGACCAATTCATAGAAAAAAATCCTAAGATCTCCCAACTAAAAGACGAAGTCAACTTCGTGGTAAAAGAGAAAAAAGATGACATTTCGCACCTGATGACAGAGACTTTGGCAAAGCTGTATGTGGAACAAAAACTCTATTCCAAAGCCATCAAAGCCTACGAAACCTTGATCGAGAAGCATCCACAAAAAGAGGATTACTTCAAAGAAAAAATCGAGGAAGTCAAAGAGATCAGAAAATCATAAAACAAAAAATCAGGAATTAAGTTCCTGATTTTTTTTATTTCAATTCTATGGGATTGTTCTTACTTTTTGCCTCGGCTTCCATCCTTTTTTGGAATTCCTGCATTTGTTTCGGGTCAACTCCCGGTCTATTGCCGCCACCGCCAGCTGGTCCTCTTCCACCGCCGCCACTTCTCTGAGCTGTGAAAAAGCTGACTGGGTCTTTTTGCATCTTCTTTTCCATCTCTGCATATTTCGATTTGGTAAGTGTAATAAATTGTCCTCGATTCAAAGGTTGATGCAACTCTGATATTTTTTTTGTTTGCATCAGATCGAAAGAATAATCGCCTTTTTCGTCCTGAACTTTCACGATCAAACCAGGCAATCCAGAAAATTTATATGGGCCGTCTTGCAAAGGAATTTCCTGTGTGAACCACGCATACCAAGTTCTTCCACCAAATTTGGTTTCTGCCTTCTGTGTTTGGTAATCACCGATTTTTACAGTTTCTGGTAAGATATTCCATTGAAAGACCGGCGTTTCTGGATAAGAATAATTATCTCTTCCGATTCTGGATTTGTAGACCAAACTTTGATTCGCAAGGTCTTTCTCGATTGTGAATTGCAGATTGCTTCTCAAGTTTTCCATTTGGCTGCGGTCAAAATTCTTTGTTGCCCGCATTCTTTCCATTACAGAATCTCTTTTCATCGAATTCTCGGCGTAGAAAATAGATCTCTTGCCGTCTGTATCCAGGTAGGCCAATTCGGTTTTCTTCTCAACATTTGTAGAATCGGGCGTCAATGTGGCTTGATAGACGAAACGAGTACTTTGCTGAGCCATTACAAGTGGCATTGCAAGTAAGCTTAATATTTTTAAAATTTTCATATTAATATTTATTACTTAGTTCGATTGGATTTGTATTTCCGAAGTTCATCACACTTCCACTGTTCGACGGAGATTGCGACGAAGGATTTCCCATTTGCATATCTGGTTGTCCGCCCATATCGCCGTTTGGCATTCCATTTATACCTTGTTGACCACCGAAACCGCCGTTCATTCCGCCGTTTCTTTGATTCATTCGGTTGAAGCTGTCGAAGTTGATCTCTGGGTCTTTATTCTTCACCATTTCCATTCTCACGGAAGCTTTATCACCTTGAAAGTTGATCCTTGTCGATTTTCTGGCTTCTGGTTTTATGATTTCCGAAAAGGCTTTTTCAATATTGACCTTCTTCACAAAGCTGAATCTGTAATCGCCTTTGTCATCTTCCAATTTCAAGATCAATCCTGGAAGTCCAAGGAATTTATAAGGTCCATCAGCGATTTTAATTTCTGGCGCAAACCACGCAGTCCACGTTCTACCACCGAAATTCATTGTTGCCTTTTGAACTTTATGATTGTTAAAATCAGAAACTTGCGTGGAGATTTCCCAATTCATTTTTCGGTCTTCCTGATAGTAAACTTGCTTTGAGCCAATGCTTTCCACAAAATTCACCGATCTGTCATCCCTATTTTTTATAATGAAATAATCGAAGAATGTTGGTTGGATTGATTTTCCATTAGGCAATTTTGGAAATTCGGATTTGTCTTTTTTCGATTTCTTGGTTTCTGTAATGCCTTGTTGTCTTAGAACTGTGGTCAAAGAATCTCTCAGCAATTTGCTTTCGCTGATGAACAGTGATTGGTTTCCTTTGATGTCCAAAAACGTGTTCTCAACTTTCATATTCACAAGGTTGATGGTATCCGGATTCACTTCTGTTTGGTAAATGTATCTTTCGGTTTGACTGAAAACTTTTCCGAAAAAGGAAAACATAAGCATCAAAATGAGGAGTTTCTTCATAATTTAAAACTGATTGTTTGATTAACAAAATCAAGCAAAGTTAATTATAAGAATTATCAGAATTAATAATTGTTCATTTTTTGATAAGAATTTAACATTAACAAACTGTTTCTCATTACTAAAGCATTACTGGTCCAACTTAGAAAATCATCAAAATAGATGTCATCGATTTGAGATTGCGGAAATTAGTTCGTACTTTTGTAGACTAAAATCAGTCTAAATAAAAACAATGATACAAGTAAGCGATCAGGCAAAATCTAAGGCGGCTCAGTTGATGACCGAAGAAGGCTTCAACCCTGAGACTGACTATATAAGAGTAGGCGTAAAAAGTGGCGGTTGTTCCGGACTAGAATACGTCTTGAAGTTTGATAATATAAAAAATGAAACCGACACGATCTTCGAAGATAACGGCGTAAGAGTCATTATTGAGAAAAAATCCATCCTTTATCTTGCAGGAACAGTCCTGGAATATTCTGGCGGATTGAACGGGAAAGGTTTTATTTTTAACAATCCAAATGCTGCAAGAACTTGTGGCTGCGGAGAGAGTTTCAGTCTTTAAAAATTAGAAACTTCGAAGACATTTGCTTTATTAAGTTTTGAGCTTAAAAAGAAATAATATTAAAAAATCTTAGCGCGCTTTGCGTTAAAAATATAATGGCAAAATATACAGAGGACGATTTAAGGGAAGACCTTAAAACTAAAGAATATGAGGCGGGCTTTTATACCGATATCGAGTATGATGATTTCCCGACTGGACTGAATGAAGACATCGTGCGCGCTATTTCTGCAAAGAAAGAAGAGCCAGAATGGATGACGGAATGGCGTTTGGAATCTTTCCGAATCTGGCAGAAAATGACAGAACCGGATTGGGCCAACATCAAATATGAAAAACCGGATTTCCAAGCGATCAGATATTATGCTGCTCCGACCAAAAAACCGGAATTGGCAAGTCTTGACGAAGTTGACCCAGAGCTTTTGGCAACTTTTGCTAAACTAGGAATCAACATCGAAGAGCAAAAAAGACTCTCAAACGTAGCAGTTGACATCGTAATGGATTCTGTTTCCGTGAAAACCACTTTCCAAGCGACTTTGTTGGAGAAAGGTGTGATCTTCTGCTCTATTTCAGAAGCGATCAAGAACCATCCAGACCTCGTTAAAAAATATCTTGGGAAAGTAGTTCCGAGAGGCGATAACTTCTACGCAGCACTTAACTCCGCAGTTTTCTCTGACGGAAGTTTCTGCTACATTCCAAAAGGCGTGAAATGCCCTATGGAATTGTCAACCTATTTCAGAATCAATCAGTCAGGAACCGGACAGTTCGAGAGAACTTTGGTCATCGCTGATGCAGGAAGTTACGTTTCATATTTGGAAGGTTGTACGGCACCGTCTAGAGATGAAAATCAATTACACGCTGCCGTTGTAGAATTAATCGCAATGGATGACGCTGAGATTAAATATTCTACCGTTCAGAACTGGTATCCAGGAAATGAGGAAGGAAAAGGAGGTGTTTTCAACTTTGTGACGAAGAGAGGACTTTGTGAAAACAGAGCAAAGATCTCTTGGACACAAGTAGAAACTGGTTCTGCCGTAACTTGGAAATATCCATCTTGTATCTTGAAAGGTGATAATTCAATTGGAGAATTTTATTCGATTGCCGTAACGAATAATCACCAATACGCTGATACAGGGACAAAGATGATCCACATCGGTAAAAATTCAAGATCGACAATTATCTCTAAAGGAATCTCTGCTGGGAAATCTCAAAACTCATACAGAGGTTTGGTAAAAGTGATGCCTTCTGCAAAAGGAGCGCGTAACTTCTCCCAATGTGATTCTTTGTTGATGGGTAACGAATGTGGCGCACACACTTTCCCATACATCGAGATCAAAGATCCTACAGCACAATTGGAACACGAGGCTACAACTTCGAAAATCGGTGAAGATCAGATCTTTTATTGCAACCAAAGAGGAATCGATACAGAGAGAGCAATTGCATTGATTGTGAATGGTTTCAGTAAGGAAGTTTTGAACAAGCTTCCAATGGAATTCGCGATTGAAGCTCAAAAATTATTGGAGATCTCGCTTGAAGGTTCAGTAGGATAATCAGAGATAATGAAAAAGTTTTTATATCTATTTTTCGTCATATTATTTACCAGCGTTTCGGCTCAGGAAGAGAAGGAATTTCAGCTTTCAAGCCATATTCTTGACATCACCGTTGGTCAACCTGTCGAGAAAGTAGATGTTCAGTTGGAAAAGTTTGATGAGACTACAAAACAATGGGTTTCATTAGGCAAAAAACAAACGGACAAGAATGGTAGGATCGCCGATTTTTTACCATATTCTAAAGACTTAAAAAGCAATTACGGAAAATATAAACTGATATTCTTAACAGAAGATTATTTTAAAAATAAAAAAATAGAAAGCTTCTATCCATTTATTGAAGTTGTATTCCAGATCAAAGATGACAGGCATTATCACGTGCCGATTACATTATCACCGTTTGGATATTCAACTTACAGAGGAAGCTAATATAATTGACATAAAGAAAAGTATAACTAAGGATGTTACAAATCAAAAACTTACACGCCAAAATTGAAGATGGCGCAGAAATATTAAAAGGAATCAATCTTGAGATTAAACCAGGCGAGGTTCACGCAATTATGGGACCGAATGGTGCTGGAAAATCTACACTTTCCTCTGTGATCGCAGGGAAAGAAGATTATGAAGTGACCGAAGGAAACATCCTTTTCGAAGGTGAAGATATTGCTGAAGATGCACCAGAGGAAAGAGCGCACAAAGGGATTTTCCTTTCGTTCCAATATCCGGTTGAGATTCCTGGCGTTTCTGTTACCAACTTCATCAAAGCAGCGCTTAATGAGACCAGAAAAGCAAATGGCCTGGAAGATATGGGCGCAAAAGAAATGCTTGGCCTGATCCGTGAAAAATCTGAGCAATTGGGCATCAAAAAAGATTTCCTTTCTAGATCTCTAAACGAAGGTTTCTCCGGAGGTGAGAAAAAAAGAAACGAGATCTTCCAAATGATGATGCTCAATCCAAAATTGGCCATCCTGGATGAGACCGATTCCGGACTTGATATCGATGCTTTGAGAATCGTTGCTGATGGTGTTAACAAATTCAAAAATGAAGGCAATGCCGTTCTTTTGATCACGCACTACCAAAGACTTTTGAATTACATTCAGCCAGATTTCGTACACGTTTTGGCAGACGGGAAAATTATTAAAACAGGAGATAAATCTCTAGCACTAGAATTGGAAGAAAAAGGCTACGACTGGCTTTTAAACTAAAAACAAATCTTCTAACAGATGCAAAATCAAACCATTACAATGGCTTTATTTGAACAGACAATAGATCAACATTCAGATTTTTTGGGAACGCTTCGTCACAGGTTTTTGGACGAGGACAGAAAAACCGCTCTTGAGGCTTTTGCTTTGAAAGGTTTTCCGACCAAAAAAGACGAAGAATACAAATACACCAACCTAAAAGAGATCACGGAGAAAAACTACAATTTTTTCCCGACAGAGGAGCACCACATCTCGAGAGAGCAATTGGATGCGCTTCATTTGGGCGAGGAAAACTTTGACAGAATCGTTTTCATCAACGGAAAACTTCACAAAGAATTTTCCAAGATTTCCATCGGAAATGCAGAGTTCATTTCTTTCAATTACGCATTGAACGATGAAGCTCACAAAGAGGTTTTCGACAAATATTTCAACACGATTGCCAACAAAGATCTGGCTTTCACGAACCTGAACTCAGCTTACTGCAAATTCGGATTCTTCTTGAGAGTGCCAAAAAATGTAGTGATCGAGAAACCAATTCACGTCTTCTATCTTTCTCAAAATCAGGAAGAGAACACCTTCTACAACACAAGAAATCTCTTGATCGTAGAAGAAGGCGCCAAAGTGGAGATCATCGAAAGTCATCACAATCTGGACGAATATTTCGTGCTAACCAACTCTGTAACAGAGATTTTCACTTATCAAAATGCAAAAACCGATTGGCACAAATTGCAGAATGACAACGACACGTCTTACCTCGTAGACCACACCTTTGCGAAGCAGGAAAGAGACAGTTTGACGACGGTGAACACGTTCACTTTCGGAGGAAAATTGGTTCGTAACAATCTGGATTTCATCCACAACGGTGAGAATATCAATTCGTTTATGAACGGGATCACGATCATCGGAAAAGACCAATTGGTAGATCACCACACGGCCGTGCACCACAACACGCCAAATTGCGAATCTTACCAGAACTACAAAGGGATCTTCAAAGACAGATCGCACGGTGTTTTCAACGGAAAAGTTTTCGTGAACAAGATCGCACAGAAAACCAATGCTTATCAGCAAAACAACAACATCCTTCTGGACGAAGGCGCAAGCATCGATACAAAACCTCAGCTGGAGATTTTCGCCGATGATGTGAAATGTTCGCACGGTTGTACCGTTGGGCAGCTAAACGCAGATGCGATGTTCTACCTGAGAGCGAGAGGAATTTCCAAGAAAGAAGCCAGAGCACTTTTGCTTTACGCTTTCGCCAACGATGCGATGCAAAACATTGATATTGAACCATTAAAAGTAAAGGTTTCAAAATTACTCGCTGAAAAGCTGGAGGTAAGTATGGAATTTTAAAACTTCAACATAAACAATCTAAATCCCGGAATTTTCTGGGATTTTTTATTTTTGGGCGCCTTTATCCGCCTTCCGTTCCCGCTTTTTTGTCATTGCGAAAGACGGGAAGCAATCCATAGAACGATTCAGCAATCGCAATGACAAAAAGAGCTCCACTCAAGTCGGGGCGCGGTGACGACCTATTTTGAACATTTGTCTTTAAATTGTAAATTTGATTAAATTAGAATCTACAAAAACACAGATGAACTACGAAAAACTACAATTCAACCTCAACGCTTACAAAGAAACCGGCGAAATCCTGGACGCCGCAAAATTCCTCATTCACCAATTCGATTTGGACGACGATAACTTTGCAGGCTTTGGTTTCCGCGATGAATTAGAAAAGAATTCCATTCTCTTAACCGCAAATGGAGAACTAGGAGAATTGCAACACGTGATGATTCCCAAGAACCTCTTCGATTTTGATTTGACCTTAGTTCTAAATATGTTGGCTCACGAGATGTTGCACGTTCGCCAGAAATCGCCGAGAATGATGGTAATGGACAAGAACGAACGCGAATGGCAAGCTTACTACGAAATGCTTTTCCACACCAACTTTCCTCAAATCCCGACGCTTTCTGATTACTATCTCAAATTCTTCGGAGAAAAAGCATTGATCTATTACTCAAGAATGGGTGAAGGAAGTGAACTTCAACTAAAGTATGCTGAACAAAAATTAGAAGTTGAAAAACTATTAGAGGATCTTAAAATAAAGTAACCTGATATGAATAAAATTTTACTTTTAATATTCATAAGTATATTTAACAATTCTTTTTCTCAAAATCAGAAACAAGACTCAATCATAGAAAAATACACAAAAAAATGTGCTTATCAATTTCATTATTTAGCGCAAGGTTGGGAAGATTGTATCAATGAAGGTATAAAAGCAGATTCAACGATTGCTATTTTCTGGCATCACAAAGCTCTTCCACTTTGGAAAACAAGAAAATATGAATTGGCTTTGAAAAGTTACGACAAGGCAGTTTTCTACAACCGAAAAGAATATTTGGGAAGAAGAGGTTTTCTGAAATGTATTTTTTCGAAAAATTATTCTGATGCCTTGAAAGATTTGGATGATGCAACAAAAGAATTTGGAGATGGAATCCAAAATGATCATTCGTATGATTTTTATAAATCGCTTTGTTATTTGCAACTCAATCAATATGATAAAGCTTTAAACTTGATGAAAGCGGAAATTGAAAAAACAAAAGAACAAAGTGGAGAAGATTGGGTTTCACCTCTTTGCTGTTTTTATACTGGCGTTATTTATTATGAAAAACGAGATTACAAAAAAGCAGTTGAAGAATTTGACAAAGCTTTGAAATATTACCCCAATTTTTCAGATGCAGAATATTACAAAGCTCTGAATATTTATAAATTGGATAGCGACTATTCAAAATATTTGGAAAGCGCAAGATTAGCAAAAAAAAATTATGATAGTGGAATGACTATTAATGAAGGAGATTCTCCCTATGAGAGATACCCTTATCAAGTCAATTGGTATATGATAAATCTGAACTGATGATAAAAACATTCTACTTTTTACTATTGCTTTCCGGACTCAGCTTTGGACAAAAACTGAAAATTACATATTCAGCAATATGCAAAACTAATTTAACTCTCGATAAACAACGTCCTCAAATAATGATCTTAGATTTTGTAGACGATAAATCTATCTTCAGAGAAATGGTTGACCGCGATGGAGATTCTCTAAAAATCAATAATGGTTCTCCTATGAACAGCATCGGATTTGAAAATCAATTCTATATCAAAAAAGATTTATCAAGCGGTCAAACGCAAAAAATAATTACCAATTCTGAAAACAATTTTCTTCTAACTATCGATGAAAGACTGAATTGGAAAATTTTATCTGATAAGAAGAAGATTGCAGGTTATGATGTACAAAAAGCAACTGTGACTTATGGTGGAAGAGATTGGTCTGCTTGGTTCACCAGCGAAATACCTATCAGCGATGGCCCTTACATTTTTTGTGGGTTACCTGGTATAATTGTTTCAATTGAGGACAATAAGGCAGAATATAGTTTTAATCTCATCGAAGTCAAAAAAAATACTGTTTTGTTTGATGCTAAAAATCAACTAATCCCGATTGATTGGAATCAATTTAATCAATTGGCGAAAAATTATTATGAAAATCCCAATCGGGATCTAGAATTACGAGTGAAATCCAATAAAGTTTTGATGACAGATGCAAATGGTAATAAAATTGAACCAAACATCAGACAAATGAATGAGGACAGTCAGGAGTACATTCGGAAAAACAATAATCCTATTGAATTAAACCATAAAATCAATTATCAATAAAAGTAAAATGACAAAACCCGAAATAACTTGGCAGGATTTTGAGAAAATTGACATCCGCGTTGGAACGATAATTTCCGCAACAGATTTTGAAAAAGCCAGGAATCCCTCTTACCAGCTGGAAATCGATTTTGGAGATCTGGGAATCAGAAAATCTGCAGCTCAAATTACAGCTTTATATAAAAAAGAGGATTTGATTGGAAAACAAATTATGGCCGTTGTGAATTTCCCGAAAAAACAAATTGCCAATTTCTTCAGCGAATGTCTGGTGATGGGTGTTTACGGCGAAAATAAAAATGAAGTAACCCTTTTGACGTCAAGTTTGCCTGTGAAAAATGGTCTAAATATTGGTTAGTTATTTTTATCATATTTGCTAAAAAATTTGACATTTGATAAATAAAAACTAGTAAATTCGTAAAAAACACGATATGGAAACAAATCAGTTGACAGAAAAACAGACCAAAAAGAAAAGCAGAACAATCTACATCATCTTTGGGATATTGTTTTTATTAGTGATCGGATATTTTGTTTGGCAAAATTACCAGGATAGAGCATCCATCGATGAGGGCTATGAAACTACCACTGGAGTAACTTCAACCTTGTACCCAGATACAGAGAACTATGACTATTACAATAAAATGTTATTCGACATTAATGAATATGATGGCATCTCTCAAAACTATCGGGAAGGCATAATGAAGGTTTTTCGCGACAATGGTCTTTTTGAACCAGCCGAAGGCGAAAAAAGGTTCTCTATGACGAAGATCAAAGACAGAGCTTCAAAAGTATATGCGTTCGGTGACTTTACCGGGCAAACCAAAAACAATGAGCCCGAAATGGCATTCCTGATCCAGTCTGAAGATGCATACGAAAGCAAGCTATTCATCATTTCCAGTGACCGAGATGTGCTTTTCCGAAAGGATTACAGCTACGCGCCAATCATCAATTCCTTCAAGAAAGGAAGTAAGATCTTTATGGAAGGTGAAACGTTGAAACCATCGCCAAAAGATGGTTTGATCATCAAATCCAAAGACTCCAAATATGCATTGGTCTATAACGAAAGTTCTAAAACCTTTGACGAATTTTATCAATACACAAACGAAGATCTGATTCAAAACCAAGAAGAAAGAGAAAATGGTGAATCGGATGAATATCAAGAAGATTCGGAAGAACCTACTCCAGAAGAAACACCTTAATATTCTTTTAATTAATCAAAATTCTGCAACTCGACCAGCTTTCTGTACGTTCCGTTTCTTTCCATCAATTCCTGGTGAGAACCTTGCTCGATGATGTCGCCTTTTTCCATCACAACAATGTGATCGGCCTTTTGAATCGTTGATAATCTGTGAGCGATGATCAATGACGTTCTGTTCTGCATCATCTTTTCCAAAGCGTCCTGAACATATCTTTCAGACTCAGTATCCAAAGCAGAAGTGGCCTCATCCAAGATCATAATCGGAGGGTTTTTCAGAACCGCTCTGGCGATGGAAACACGCTGTTTTTGTCCACCGGAAAGTTTGTTCCCGTCGTCACCAATATTGGTGTAATAGCCATCTTGAAGCTGAGAAATGAACTCGTGAGCATTGGCGATTTTTGCGGCCTCTATCACTTGTTCTTCGGTTGCATCTGGATTTCCCATCAAGATGTTATTATAAACCGAATCATTAAACAGAACAGATTCCTGCGTCACCATTCCGAGAAGCTGGCGGTAATCGGTTAGTTTTAAGTTTTTGATGTTCTGACCATCAATCAATATTTCGCCTTCAGAAACATCGTAGAATCTCGCTAGTAGATTGGCAATCGTTGTTTTACCACTTCCTGATTGTCCTACTAAAGCGACAGTTTTTCCTTTTGGAACAGTGATAGAAACATTCTTCAGAATCAAATTGGACTTCTCGTAGTAGAAACCAATATTTTTGAATTCTATTTTATCTTTGATTTCAGAAATTGGTGTTGGATTGGCAATTTCTTCCACTTTCAAATCATAATCCAATACTTCCGAAACCCTTTCCAAACTCGCCATTCCACCTTGGATTGCCGAAATTGCATTGGACAGTCGTTTCGCAGGATCTAATACTTGAAAGAAAACACCAATAAACGCAAGAAAAGTCGCAGGATCCTTGTTGGTTCCATTGATGATTTCGGTACCTGCATAATACGTGATGATCAACATGGTAACCGAGCCAAGGAATTCACTCATCGGAGAAGCCAACTCACGTCTTCGGCTCATCGAAATGGCGTGGTGTTGCCATTGACTGGTGGTTTTATTAAACCTATTTTTAAGGATCTTATCTGCGTTGAAGATCTTGATGACCTTTGAAGATTTCAAGGTTTCATCAACCAAAGAAAAGAGATTTCCTAATTCCTCCTGAGCAAATCTCGCTTGCTTTTTCAAACTTTTTCCGACCCAAGAAATGATCCAACCCATAATCGGGAACACAACCAAAGAGAACAAAGTCAACTTTGGCGACAATAAAAACAAGGCGGTCAATGATGAAATGATCATAAATGGCGAATTCACAATATCTACCAGAGATCCCATAATTCCACCTTCAACAGCGCCAATATCGTTTGAAATTCTGGACATCATATCGCCTTTTCTCTGTTCTGTGAAAAAGGAAACTGGCAACTTCAGAAATTTATCATACATCGAAGTACGAAGATCTCTCGTGATGCCAACACGATAATTGACCAATAGATAAGACCCAAGATACCTGAAAATATTTCTCAATAAAAATGCAACGGCAGTAATCGAACAAAGAACAGCTAAAACCTTGATGCCCCCGTGTTCGTCCATATTGATCTGGATCGTGTAGTAGGCCCAATCCTTTACGTAGCCAAAGTAATCAGCAATTCTGCCACTCCAAACCGGAACTTTTGACGTGTCAACTTTGTCGACAGTTCCGAACATCACGCTTAGAATTGGCAACAATGTACCAATAGAAGCGATTTGAAGAAGTGAATAAAGAATATTGAAAAACATACTGCCCCACAAAAATCTTTGATGTGGCTTGGCAATACTGAGAATACGTTGAAATGGTTTCATTCAAAAAAATTGGAAATGCAAAATTACGGAAAATAAATAGCTTAGTTTATCCAGACGCTAGAAATCGAAATTTACTTTATCGTTGTATTTTGGAGTGAAGTTTTTGGTATCGAATTTCTCAATGGTCTTTGCAAAATTGTTAATAATATTCGTCAGATTATTTGCATCAACAATGTTAATATCGTCATTCACAGCGTGATAATGCGTCGCTTTGTTCATATCAACCGTTGAGATCGAGTGTGCAATGATCTTCTTTTTAACGAAATTCACATTGTCTGAGCGGTAAAACAATTGTTGACCTTGGTATGGATCGGAATGAACTTTCAAACCGTTGACCGCATTGGCATTGATCAATTCATCAAAGTCGGAAAATTCATCGCCGGTCATAAACACAGCATTTTTTCCAAACTGAGATTCCGTGGCCAACATTTCGAAATTGAATAGTGCGGCGATGTTATTGAAAACCGGACTCAAATCTTTGTTGTCCGCAAGTGCTTTTGAACCAATCAATCCAATTTCTTCCGCATTGAAAGCCATAAAAACCAATGAGTAATCCGTCTTTTTATCTTTGAAATAATCGGCCATTCCAATGACTGTAGCAATTCCGCTGGCATCGTCATCTGCGCCATTGTAGATATTGTCGCCAGATTTATTATTGGTTCCGATGTGATCGAAGTGACCTGAGAAAGCCAAACTTTTTTCAGATTTTCCTTTTTTGATGCCGCAAACGTTGAAACCTTTCTGTCCTTTGTACTCAAATGGAATCAAGTAAGAATCGCCAAAACAGTAATCGAGATTATCTTTTTTAAATTCCGATGCGATGTATTCGGCAGCTTTGTCGTTTTCGGGTGTTCCGAATTTTCTTCCTTTCATTTCGTCAGAAGCCAAAGTGGAAACAATATTGACAACTCTTTCTTTGGAGACCTCTTGGGCAAATGTCAGGAATGATTGGGCAAGCACAATTGCGGTGATCAGTTTTTTCATAATGGTTAATTTAGTAATAGAACAAAGATATGATCGATAAGTCATTGATTCTTTGGTTTTGTTACCATTAACCTTAATAAAAATAAAAAAACAGCCTCCAAAAAGGAAGCTGTTCTTACTCAAAAAAATCGTCGTCAAGTTTATCGAAGTCTGTCTACAGATTTTACGAGCCTCTCATCTTTCTTGATGTACACATTTGCCAAAAGCAAACATACAATCGCGATCACTGAGAAAACTGGCTCAATACCCTTCTCAGGAAACTGAATTCCTCCGGATAAGTTTTGCAGCCAATAAATCAAAAAACCAAGCAACAAAGCGTTTATGAAAATACTGATGTTATTCAGCAAGATCTGTCTTTTTCGGTTTTTGAAACTGAAGATACTTAGCAATCCCAATAATATTAATAAGACCGTAGAAATATTGATAATTAGATTTCCACCTAACACATCAAAGTCCTGAGCGGTCAGGTTTAGGAACAAAGCGCCTAACACAGCTAATAATATCCAGATTGTTTGTATTCTTTGTAACATCTTTTTTGATTGATTCCTTTTTAGAAAGGGAACAAATTGTCTGCAAAAATAAAATAATTTTTGCGTAATTCAAAAATTAATGTAGATTTGCATTGTAATCACCTATTAAAAATGATAATCGCCTGATTTTCATTCTTACTTTTACAAAAATAATTTACTTTTTTACGCATTATATGTTTAATATTGAAACGCTAAGGTCAAAATCCGATGAGGAATTGACCAAACTTTCTAAAGATCTAGGCGTCAATTTGGCAAAAAAAAGCTCTCCAGAAGACACTGTTTTCGCAATTCTGGACTATCAGGCTTCAAATCCAAAAATCATTAAAGATTATCTAAACGCCAATCAGGAAAATATGAATAAGAACACAGAAGACAATTCTGAGGAAAAAGCTGCTCCTGCTAAGAAACGAGGCAGAAAACCTGCAGAGAAGCCAAAGCAAGAAGCAGAGATTCCTACAACAGAGGTTGCAAAAGAAGAGGTTCCTGTAGCGGTAGAAACGCCGGCAGCAACGGAGGAAGTGAAGAAACCAAATCCACCGAAGAAAAAACCACAAAGAACAAGAGTTGTAGCCAACGAAAACCAAGAGGTCGTTGCCGAAGCTAAACCAGCAGAAGCGCCTCAGCCAACAGAAACAGAGCCTAAAACTGACGAAAAACCAGAGGAAACAAAACCTCAGCAAAGACAGCCTCAACAGCAAAACAACCGTCAGCAACAGCAAAAGACCAATAACAACAATAGAGGTCAGCAAAAAACACAAAATCCCAATTCTTCCCAACAAAACAATCAAAAAGAACCATCCGAAAACCAACAGGACAATTCGCCAAAGAAAGAATTCAACTTTGATGGATTGATCACGATTGAAGGTGTTTTGGAAATCCTTCCGGACAACTACGGATTCCTTCGCTCTTCAGATTTCAGTTATATCTCTTCTCCAGACGACGTTTACGTTTCTACCAACCAGATCAGAAATTATGGTTTGAAGACGGGAGACACCGTGAAAGGATTCGTAAGATTGCCAAAAGAAGGCGAGAAATATTTCTCACTTTTGAAACCGACTGAAGTTAATGGACGCGATCTGGCTTTCATTAAGGACAGAGTGGCTTTCGAATATTTGACGCCACTTTTCCCTCAGGAGAAATTCAATTTGGCAGGAAAAGGTTCTACACTTTCGACAAGGATTGTTGATTTGTTCGCACCAATCGGAAAAGGACAAAGAGCAATGATCGTTGCACAGCCAAAAACCGGTAAAACAATTTTACTAAAAGATATTGCCAACGCCATCTCAGCCAATCATCCAGAAGCCTATATGATGGTTCTTCTTATCGACGAACGTCCTGAGGAAGTTACGGATATGCAGAGAAGTGTGAACGCAGAGGTGATCGCATCTACTTTTGATGAAGCGGCAGACAAGCACGTAAAAGTGGCGAACTTGGTTCTTTCAAAAGCGCAAAGAATGGTGGAATGTGGACACGATGTTGTAATCCTTCTTGACTCGATCACAAGATTGGCAAGAGCTTACAATACGGTGACTCCAGCTTCAGGAAAAATACTTTCTGGTGGTGTTGATGCCAATGCGCTTCACAAGCCAAAACGTTTCTTTGGTGCGGCTAGAAAAATCGAAAATGGTGGATCTTTGACAATCATCGCAACAGCTTTGATCGATACAGGTTCAAAAATGGACGAGGTGATCTTCGAAGAGTTCAAAGGAACAGGAAATATGGAATTGCAATTGGACAGAAAAATTGCCAATAAGAGAATCTATCCGGCTGTAGATCTGGTTTCTTCCAGTACAAGAAGAGACGATCTCCTTTTGGACGAGGCAACGATGCAGAGAATGTGGATCATGAGAAAATATCTTTCTGATATGAATCCTCTGGAAGCAATGGAATTTGTACAGAAACAAATCCAAGGAACGAAGAATAATGAAGAGTTCTTGATGTCTATGAATAGATAATTTGTATTCTTTTAAAAACAATAAAAATTCCGAATCGTAGTGATTCGGAATTTTTATTTATAGAGTTGAATTTTGTCTAATTTAAGAAACCAAAATATCTTCAACGTCATCTTTTCGGATTAGGACAGAGTGGGCGTAAGAGCAATGTGCTTTTATTTTCCAGCCATTTTTTCGTGCGAACTCAATTGATTTTTCCACTAATTTTTTTCCAAGACCTTGTCCTTCAAATTTAGGAAAAACCATTACGTAGCTCACAATCAATTTTTTAAGTTCCGGAACGATTGTATAGGTCAATCGTCCAACATCTTCTGCACTGTTTTTTAAAGTGATATAACCTCCGTTTCCGGATTTGTTATTTTCAAAGCTAAGATCCATAATAGTTTGTATTTTTTACTACTATAGCCAAAAATATTCCAAAAGCCCTGTAAAATGTTTTTTTTAATACAAAATTATCTCACAGGTGTTCTAAATTCACCGTAACCAATCAGTCCATCGAAATTTCTACCAAATGGTGTGTAATATAAAAAGGCTTGGTAAAGGTTTTCTGTCTGCCAGAAGTTTCCGTTAATTTCACCGTAATTCAATTTTCCATCTGCGCCCTTGGTTGCGAGGATGTAGCTGTAGAATCCTTGTTTCAAATAAATTTTTGCAATGTATTTCTGAGCTTTTTCATCATAAAACATCTGGCTTTTTGCATCAGCTTTGTAATCGTTGAACATTCCAAGAACATAGAATTCTTTGTCAGATTTCTGGCTGTCTAGCGCGAAATAGACCCAAGAGTAGTCACCTTCTCTGTCTGCATCTCTTTCGATGCCGAGATCATTTCTTCTAAAGTAGAATGCGCCATTCACATCTGGCTGATATTGATAATCGCCTGGGTACGCCCAAGCCGGATGGAGGTAAGTATAATTTTTCCCATCAATATTTTCTGTATTGGCGACCATATCCAGAGCTTGATTCATCACCTTGTTATCAAAATAGTAAAACTCATTATTTCCCGGAAAAGCAAGACCTAACTGTTGGAAAAGCAATTGATTTCCCAATGTAGAACTCGGTCGGATATTAGTTAAAGAAATTCCCCAGTTGTTATTCTGAATCACACTTAATGATAATGATGACAGGTTATTTGTAATTCCAGAACCGTTTCCAGTCGCCTGAATTTCCAGTCTTTGTTTTGCATTTGGATTTTTAGCGTCAATCAATCTTGTGACATTGATGCCAAGATTAGCACCTTCTTCATAGATGGAAAATCTTTTTTTAAACAATGGTTTGTCCTGAGAATCTTTGTAAACAATGATTTCGTAATTGCCGGAAATCTTTGGCTGGATTTTCTCATTTGGAAAAACCAATTCGTAGTGTGTATATTTCTGATAAGTATTGAATGAGTATTGAAACTGATCGATTAAAGCATTCATACTTCCATTCGCATATTCTGTGAAGAACAATCCGTCTTCTTCCCAATTTCTATTGTAATGTTTGTAAGTATAGCGGTAAAGTTGGCTAGAGTTTGAAAGATCATCAAATCTCAAAATCAACTGCTGTCCCTGAGCAATTACAGGAGTCTCATCATTGGTTTTAGGGTTGAAAAGCTGGATGCTTTTGATTTCCTGTGCGAAAGAAAATGCACTTAAAAAAATTATAAATAGTCTTAATACCTTCATCTTGCTAAGTTAATGTTTTATATTTTTACAGATAAATTAAAAAAATGTTACACGTAGAATCCTTCACTTTCAATCCGTTTTCCGAAAACACCTATGTCATTTATAACGAAGAAAAAGAAGCTTTTCTTATAGATCCGGGAAATATGCCGGACGCAGAAACTAAAGTTTTAGGTGAGTTTATAAAATCTAAAGAATTGAAAATTCAAAACATTCTTCTTACTCACGCTCATATTGATCATATTATAGGTTTGCAATGGGCCTATGATGAATTCAAAGTTCCGGTTTTGCTCCATTCTAATGAAATCGAAATTCTCCAGCAAGCGCCATTTACAGCAAAAAAATATGGTTTCCTTTTCCCGGCTTTCAAAGGCGAGACACAATTCATCGAAGAAGGAGATGAGCTTAAATTAGGCTCTGACGTTTTTCAAATTTTTGATGTTCCGGGCCATTCGCCGGGAAGTATTGCTTTTTATACTGAAAAAAATGAATTTGTAATTTCCGGTGACGCCCTTTTTATGATGAGCATTGGACGGACTGATCTTTACAAAGGTGATTATGACCAATTAATTACCAGTATTAAAACAAAATTACTGACGCTTCCGGAAGCCACAAAAGTATTCAGCGGACACGGAGAAACTACCACAATTGGCTTTGAAAAGAATCATAATTCATTTTTAAAATAAAACTATTAACTGATGAAGTACAGAATTCTAGTTCTCCTTTTATTAGTTTACAATCTTTCATCTGCTCAAAATGATTTGGATAAAACTGAGATAGCAAATATTCAAAAACTGATTAGATTATTTCAAACTAATGATGTTGGAGAAATTACCAAGATCATCAGTTATCCACTGGAAAGAGAATATCCAATCCCACCTGTGAGAAACGAAGCAGAATTAAAGAGAAGATTCAATCAAATTTTTGACAAGAAGATTATTGAAGAGATTTCAAATTCAAAAATCGATCAATGGTCAGAAGTTGGTTGGCGAGGAATCATGTTGAATCGTGGAGATCTTTGGATAGAATCTAATGGAAAAATAAAAGCATTGAACTATCAAAGTGATTTTGAAGTGAATCAAAAACAAAGTCTTATTAATAATGACAAAAAGAAATTGTATTCGGCTTTGAAGGTTTTTAAAATTCCGGTTTATAAATTTACCACCAAAAATTATCTGATCAGAATTGATGAATTGTCGAATGGGAAATACAGATACGCATCTTGGAAATCAGGGGAATCAGAAACTTCAAAACCTGATTTGATCCTTGTAAATGGAGAATTACAATTTGATGGAAGCGGTGGCAATCATACGATTACTTTCAAAAAAGGTGAATTCAAGTATAAAATTTACAGAGGAATTATTGGCGTAAATGAGGCCGCTGAGATTTCTTTGACGGTCGAACAAAATGGAAAAGTTATTTTACAGCAAGACGGTAAGTTTGTAGAATGAAAAAACGCTTCCAATTGGAGGCGTTTATATTTTAATCTCTGAAATTCACATCTCTAATATTCAAGAAATGCGATACGTTTCCTTTCCAATGATTTTCCTCGATGGTGAACGCCAAATCGAAAGATTTAGTTTTAAAATCTTCGACAAATTGGCCAAATCGAAATCCTACACATTCTATATTTCTACCATTTGAAGGCTGTAAGATATTGAATTTGAGATGTGTGCTTTCTTTCCCCATCAACCTGACGTAGCCATTGACCTTCACATTTTTGAGTACTAGAACGGGCTTCATATTTTGAGGTCCAAAAGGTGCCAGTTTTCTATGGAAATTAATGAATTCCCGATTCAAATCTTCCGGATTCACAACGCTGTCAACATAGATTGTCGGTTCCTTCTGATGTTCCTGAATATTAGTTTTAACGTAATCTTCAAATCGTATTTTAAATTCCTCAAACTTTTCCTTTTCCATAGAAAGTCCTGCGGCCGCCTGATGGCCGCCAAATTTCATAAACAAATCGGAACAGAATTCCAAAGCTTTATGAATGTCAAAATCCGAAACAGATCTCGCCGAGGCAACCATTTCGCCATTATTTCCTTCGGTGAAGACCAAGGTCGGTTTGAAGTAATTTTCAATCAATCTGGAAGCAACGATTCCAATCACACCTTTGTTCCAAATCGGGTCGTAAACAATGGTGGAGTAGCGTTGTGTTTTATGCATTTCCAAGGCTTGATTCATCGCCGATTGTGTGATGTTGATGTCCATTTCCCGGCGTTCATCATTCAGGTTGATGATGTTTTCAACCATTTGTTGCGCCTGTTTCAGGTTGTCTGAGATCATTAGTTCAACCGAAGCTTTTGCGTGCGAAATTCTGCCAGCCGCGTTGATCTTCGGAGCAATGTCAAAAACGATATTTGAAATTTCGAAATGTGCTAATTTCTCTTCCGGAATCAAAAGTCTTAAACCAAATTTTCTGGTTTTTCTAAGGAATTTCAAACCTTGCATCGCCAAAACGCGATTCTCACCGGTCATCGCCACGATGTCTGAAGCAATACTTATGGCTAGCAAATCTGTCAATTCAAACAATTCGCTTTCCGGGATTTTATAGATCGTGTTAAGACCTTGACAAAGTTTGAAACCAACGCCACAACCACTCAATTCCTTGTAAGGATATCGGCAGTCTTTTCTTTTCGGATCCAGAACAGCAACGGCATTCGGGAGTTTTTCGCCTGGTAAATGGTGGTCACAAATGATGAAATCCACACCTACAGAATTGGCATAATCTATTTTGTCCACAGATTTGATCCCGCAATCCAAAGCGATGATCAACGAAAATCCGTTGTCTCTTGCAAAGTCAATTCCTTCGTCGGAAATCCCGTACCCTTCGACATTTCTGTCTGGGATATAAAAATCTAAATATTTTTTATCAACGATTTTGCTGAGGTACAAGTACATCAAAGCCACGGAAGTGGTTCCGTCCACATCATAATCGCCGTAAACCAATATTTTTTCGCCGTTTTCTATCGACGTTGCAATGCGTTCGACCGCTTTTTGCATATCGGCCATCAAGAAAGGATTGTGGATGTCTGTGCCGTTTGGTTTGAAGAATTCGCGGGCTTTTTGATAATTATCGATGCCACGCATTACCAAGATCTTGGACTCTAAAGTTCCAAAACCAATAGAAGAAATTAATCCATCAACAATTTCTTCGTCCGGCTCGGGTTTATAGATCCATTTTTGACTCATAGCTACAAAAGTAATGAAAAAATTATCGATAAGAAATTAAAAAAGCCATCATTTAATTGATAGCTTGTATTGAAAATCAAAAATTTAGTGCTTAGTTTTTGATGAATTTTTTAGTTTCAGTTCCAGATTTTGTTTCGATGGAAATGATGTAGTTTCCTTTTGGGAAAGCAGAAATATCGATTTTCGAAGTGTTGTCAGATTTTATTAATGAACCTTTGACGTCATAAATTTTGAGTGATTTGATTTCTTCGTCAGACTTAATATTAATGAAATCTGAACTTGGATTTGGGAAAATACTGATCTTGGTTTTGTTGATTTCGTTCACAGCCAATTGATCCATATCTTTTATGATGATGTTATCGACGATAAAACCACTGCCGTCATTATCAAATTCAAAATTCAAATCATTCACTCTCACAACTTTAGAACTGAGTGCGGAAGTGTGGACCAATTGATTGTCAAGATAATATTTGATGTTTTTTTCAGTAACGTGGTCGATTTCGATTTTTAAATTATACCATTTTCCTGGAATCCACGTTCCGAGAGCTTGAAAATTGAGATCATTATCAGCATAAAAATTTCCACTGATTAAAAAATTGAATCCTCCAGCCCAAGAATAATTCCCATTGTTGTTATAATATAATGACAGCATATAATATTCGGAACTCTCCAATTTTTCCAGCTTTATATCTGCAGAAACCGAAAGTCTGTTGTATTCTGGGATTTTTTTGAAGAGGTAAGTCATATTTCCTGTGTAGTCGTCTGTGCTTGTCACTTCCACAGAATTATTGCCATCGGTCGCATTTCCAGATACAACTTTGAAATTATTATTCGGAACATTATCCGTTTTCACAGTCCATTCTTTTTGTCCGATAACGGTTCCGAGATTGTAACCTTCGGACGTTTCAAAAGATATTTTTTGTTGTTGTGCAGATATTGAAATTGATAAAAAAGCAGTGGCTACAGAGAATAAAAATTTTGTCATAAATAAAATTATAGGGAAGCGAATATAGAAAATATATGGTTAAATATAAATCAATTAGCCTTTGTTTGATGATCAAAAAAAATCAGCCTCTAAGATTGAGACTGATTTTAGATTTTAAAAAAGCAAAGAATTAATTTTTAATGAACTTCTTATTTGTTTTTCCTTTCGATGTCTGAACTTCGAGAAGGTAAGTTCCTTTTGAAAGTTGAGAAACATTGATCGCTGGATTGTTGCTTTTAGGATGGCTTGTTTTAATTAATTTTCCGTCTAATCCGTAGATAGAAAGTTGGTCGATGATTTCCTTGTTGGCCGTTTGAACTTTCAATTCTGATTGCACAGGATTCGGATAAATCTGAATGGTAAGCGATTTTTGAACATCGGTAACATTTAATTCTCCGAGAGAAAGTTTCCAGAGTTCCACGCCTTGATCGTCAAATTCAGCTTTGAAAAACAACTCATTGTTAAATTCTGTGAAGAACGGTAGGAAATATAAAGGGCTTGGTTCGGTCGCATTTGGTGGTGTCAATTTTACAGTTCCATTTTCTGAACCGTCTGTCATCCACAGTTCGCTGCCGTTGCTTCCATCTATGGCCACAAAGAACAATTTGTCTTTGAAGGTGGCAAAGAAGTTTGGTGCAGAATAACTATCTGGATTGATGTCTTTTACCATATAAGTTCCGTTCGGCGTTCCGTCACTCACCCAAAGTTCTTCTGAATGCACGCCGTCTGTTGCCTGGAAATAAACTTTGTCGTTGAAAACCGTCAACGCTCCTGGGAAAGAATCTGCACCTCCAGGATTAATGTCTTTCACAAGAACTGTCCCAGCTTCTGTGCCGTCTGTGGTCCAAAGTTCAGCACCGTGAACGCCATCAGTCGCTCTGAAGCATAATCTTCCATTGATCTCAACAAATTCGTTGATGCTTGATCCTTCGGTTGGATTGATGTCTTTCACAAGCAAAGTTCCCGCTTCGGTTCCGTCTGTCACCCAAAGTTCATCACCGTTTTCGTCATCTGCTCGGAAGAAAAGTTTGTCGTTGAAAACTTTAAATCTTCTTGGCGAAGAGTCTGAGCCCGCGAAAATATCTTTCACCATATAAGTTCCTGCTTCTGTGCCGTCTGTGGTCCAAAGTTCCCAACCATCGATTCCATTGCTGGCCTGGAAGTATATTTTGCCTTTGTATTCTGTAAAGTCAGATGAATAGGAACTTTCGCTTCCTGGCGCAATGTCTTTTATCATATACGTTCCTGCTTCTGTACCATCTGTGATCCAAACTTCTTCACCGTGAGTGCCGTCATTGGCAACAAAGATTGCTCTGTTCCCGTATTGTTTAAAATTCAAGGCAACGGAACTTGATTCGCCTGGATAAATATCTTTTAGTAGTTTGGTTCCTGCTTCTGTTCCATCGGTCACCCACAATTCGATTCCGGTGCTTCCGTCGAACGCACTGAATACCAATTTTCCGCCTGCTTCTGTGAGTTCTACAATGCCTGAATTTCCAGTTGGATTGATGTCTTTCACAAGTCTAGTTCCTGTGCTGGTGCCGTCTGTAACCCAAAGTTCATTTTCGTGAATGCCATCATCGGCAGAGAAATAGAGTTTGTTTCCAAAGGTTTTTAATTGTGAGATTGATGAGCCTTCTGAGCCTGGATTTATGTCCTTCAAAATATTGATATTAACATTTTGAGACATTACAAATAAAGGCGCCGCGGTTGCGATTAATGAGGTAAAAATTCTTTTCATTTACTTATAAATTAATTTAAACTTTCAATTTATGAACTTTTCATAAAATTTACTTTATTTTGAATGTGACATTAATGTTAATAAAAAAACCTTCCGAAAAAAGGCGGAAGGTTCTATTTTAATTGTCTATGTTTTATTTTTCTATAATCCCAAAGTTTATTTGGTGTGATTCATCATATTAGTATCGATGTTGACACCAATTCCTTGAGCCACTCTCATTCCAAGCTCGATGTTCGCTCGGAAGAAATGACAAAGCTGGCGGTTGATGATCTCGTCACGTTTTGGTCCATCAACACCGCCGAGATGACCAACGATGTTGTTTACCAAAGCCGTTCTCGCTTCTTGGTCTAAAGCTTTAGTATAAAACAATCCAGGCTGCGTGTAATGGTCATCATCATTTTGATTTCTGTCGAAATGGGCAACGCGGGAATTGTCCAGATCATATTCCAAATTCTTGTAAGATTCCGTAGGTTCCACATCGCTGAAACTGTTTGGGAAATAGTTTGGTTTGTCGCCATAGTCAGAATCGTCTGCCATATGTCCTGCTCTTTGGAAATTGTTCACTGCGAAAGGACATTTGTTAACTTCCAGTTGATGAGAATTAACACCCAATCTATATCTGTGTGCATCGGCATAGGAGAATAATCTTCCTTGCAACATTTTGTCTGGAGAAAAACTGATGCCGTCCACCAAATGGCTTGGTGCAAAAGCAGATTGTTCTACGTGAACGAAATAATTTCTTGGCACTTCATTCAGTTCCATCACGCCAACTTCTTGCAATGGGAATTCGTCTTGGAACCAAACTTTCGTGACGTCGAAAGGATTCCAACGCCATTCTTTCGCTTGCTCTTCGGTCATTGTTTGGATGTAAAGTTTCCATTTTGGGAAATTTCCAGCCTCGATCTCATTCACCAGATCTTCTTGTGAGAAATCTGGGTTTTCGCCTTTCATTTTTGTGGCTTCATCATCTGTGAAGTTTTTGATGCCTTGTTGCGTTTTGAAATGGAATTTGACCCAAGTTCTTTCATTGTTTGCATTGATCAAAGAAAAAGTGTGGCTTCCGAATCCGTGCATATGTCTGTATCCGTGAGGTGTTCCTCTGTCTGACATTAAGATCAAAACTTGATGAAGCGATTCCGGATTCAAAGACCAGAAATCCCAAACCATTGTTTTGCTTTTCAGATTGGTTTTCGGAACACGTTTTTGAGTATGAATGAAGTCTGGGAATTTCTTAGCATCCTTAATAAAGAAAACCGGCGTGTTGTTTCCAACCAGATCCCAATTTCCGTCTTCGGTATAAAATTTCAAAGCGAAACCTCTTGGGTCTCTTTCTGTATCGGCGCTTCCCATTTCGCCACCAACGGTTGAGAATCTTGCAAACATTTTGCAAGAGTTTCCAACTTGGGAAAATATTTTTGCTCTTGTCAAATGACTGATGTCTTGTGTCACCGTAAAAGTCCCGTACGCACCAGAACCTTTGGCGTGAACGATTCTTTCGGGAATTCTCTCTCTTACAAAATGCGCAAGATTTTCCTGAAGAATGAAATCCTGTAGCAGAACCGGACCGCGTGGGCCAACAGTCTGTGAATCCTGATGCTCATAATAGGGAGCGCCTACAGAATTGGTGAGTTTTTTTTTGTTTTCCATATTTCAGATTTTATTGATGTATGATATTTTAAAGCTAAATTCGATAAAAAAACTTATTTATGAAACAAATTAATAAGTATATTTGTCATAGATAAAATAAATTACAAGTCGTGAATATCCAACAGTTAGAATATTTGATTGCAGTAGATAAATATAAACATTTTGGCAAAGCTGCACAAGCCTGTTTTATCACTCAGCCTACTTTGAGTGCAATGATCCAAAAGTTTGAAGATGAGCTGGATGTTAAGATATTTGACAGGACCACACATCCGATCAGGACGACAGATGCCGGTGGCGAACTCATCAAAGAAGCTCAAAAGATCATCGATGCTGTGATGGAACTGCGCAACAAGGCTAATTTTCTGAATAATATCTTGGCTGGAAAACTTAATCTTGGGATCATTCCGACGGTTTCGACCTATGTCCTTCCAAACGAGATCTTTAGTTTTCTTCAAAAAAATCCACAGATCGAATTGAATATCAAAGAGATGACGACGGAAAGCATTATCAAGTCTTTAAAATCTGGAGAGTTGGATGCAGGAATTATATCAACACCATATTCTGCGGCGGATGAGTTTTATCAGGACTTTTTGTTTAATGAAGAATTGATGTTGTACTCTGGAACAGAGTCTGGGCAAAAGAAAGATTGCTTCGTGGTTCCGGAAGATATTGATGTGAACAAAGTTTGGCTTTTGGAAGAAGGCAATTGCCTGAGAACGCAATTCGAAAATATCTGTCATCTGAAAGAAAATTCTTTGAAGCCGAAAAACTTGGAATTCTTGGCTTCGAATGTAAATACTTTGATCCAAATGGTGGATAAAGTTGGCGGAATTACCATCCTTTCTGAGATCGGCGTTCAGCAATTATCATCAGAACAAAAAGAAAAAGTTTCCAGATTCATCAAGCCTTTCCCTTACAGAGAGATCAGTTTGATCTACTACAAGCCGACCTACAAACAAAAGATCATTGATGAGTTGATTTCTGAGATCCGAACATCTATGGAACAGAAACTTAATTTCTACAAAGACCGTGAAAATTATAAAAGCGTCAAACCTGAATAAATTCATACTGGCTTCATAGGAATTGATTTTGAAATCTAAAAATTAGTTTGTAAATTTGCAGTCGATTTTTGAATAAACGGAGGAGAACTTTGACTGATTGCAACCTCAATAAAAAATGCTAAAACAGATTTTTTTCTCTTTTAGTTCCTTTTTTAAACAATCATTGTTTTACCTCAAAAATTTAATATAAAAAGGAATAATTTATGTCTTATTTATTTACGTCCGAATCAGTTTCTGAAGGACATCCTGATAAAGTAGCCGATCAGATCTCTGATGCGCTTATCGACCATTTTTTAGCTTACGACAAAAACTCAAAAGTAGCTTGCGAAACGCTTGTGACAACAGGTCAGGTGGTTTTGGCAGGTGAGGTGAAGTCAGAAGCTTATCTTGATGTTCAGCAAATTGCAAGAAATGTGATCAACAAAATTGGTTACACAAAAAGCGAATATATGTTCAATGGTGATTCTTGTGGGGTGATCTCTGCGATCCACGAGCAATCTCCGGATATCAACCAAGGTGTCGACAGAACTTTGGATGAAACCGATTTCGAGACCAGAGCAAATGCTCAAGGTGCTGGAGATCAGGGAATGATGTTCGGTTATGCGACCAATGAAACTGAGAATTATATGCCTTTGGCTTTGGATCTTGCTCATCAAATTCTTAAAGAATTAGCGGATCTAAGAAGAGATGGTTCCGCGATTCCTTACCTTCGTCCCGATGCAAAATCTCAGGTAACAATTGAATATTCTGATGACCACAAACCAGTGAGAATCGACAGCATCGTCGTTTCTACGCAGCACGACGATTTCGGAAGCGAAGAAGCGATGTTGGCGAAGATCAAAAGAGATATTATTGAGATCTTGATCCCTAAGATCAAAGCTAAGCAAAAACCTGAGATCCAGCAGTTGTTTAACGGCGACATCAAATATCACATCAACCCGACTGGAAAATTTGTGATAGGTGGTCCTCACGGCGATACGGGTTTGACGGGAAGAAAGATCATCGTGGATACTTACGGTGGGAAAGGTGCTCACGGAGGTGGTGCATTCTCTGGAAAAGATCCAAGTAAAGTGGACAGAAGTGCAGCTTACGCAACGAGACACATTGCAAAAAACTTAGTAGCAGCTGGTGTTGCAGATGAGGTTTTGGTGCAGGTTTCTTATGCAATTGGTGTGGCAGAACCTTGTGGGCTTTACATCAATACTTACGGAACTTCAAAACTGGATATCAACGATGGCGAATTGGCGAAAAAAGTTCAGCAATTGTTTGACCTTAGACCTTACGCCGTTGAGAAAAACCTTAAGCTTAGAAATCCGATCTATATCGAGACTGCAGCCTACGGACATATGGGGAAAGAATACTATGTAGCTGATAAAACTTTCAACAAAGGCCTTAAAAACGAAATCACTTTGAAAGACCTGGAATTTTTCACTTGGGAAAAACTGGATCGAGTAGATGATATCAAAAAAGAATTCGGACTTTAATCTGATTCTTGTATAAATAATGAAACTGCTTTGTCTTTGGATGGAGCAGTTTTTTTATTTCTCGATATTCTTTCAACAAACTTCTGTTTCAAACATCTCTTTTATTATTTTTGTCGTAAATAAGATTACTAAAATGAAATCAAAAATATTTATCCTATTTATATTAATGGCTTTCGGTGGTTTTGCTAAGTCACAATTGACAATGCATAAGTTCATCACAGCAGGTTACGTCTATCAGAATCAAAGTTTTGGGGAAATAGGAGGGAAGTTGCTTTTCCTCAGCAATGATGATGTCCTTTTCCGCGTTGGCGCCTCAGCATTGATGGGTTCTGCTAATAGTAAGTTCGCGATCATGCCAAAAGTGAACGCTGATTTCTTGTTAAATTTTCAGAAAAATGTGGACTTTTATCACGCCCATTATTTCATTTTAGGTGCAGAAGCCACGAATAAATACATCGCTCCCAAGGCTGGCTTCAGTCTTTTTGGAATTTTAGATCTGACTGGCGGATATGGATTTTCGCTCGATAAAGAAGGTGTCAATGGGAAAGAACTGAAAGGACTCAATATCAATTTCACAATAAATATCCCATTAGTTCTACTTAATTGATTTAACTTTTATAATATATTTGAATCAAATTAAAGAAATATGAAAGTTTAACAATTCATTAACATTTTGTTTTGAGTTTTTTATTACTTTTACAAACCTAAAATCAGCGTATAGATTAAACTCTACTTCATTAAAAATTAAAACAACCGAGTCAGGAAAATTAGTTACCTCAGTAACTGATGATTTGCTGGGTTTTATATTAAAGAAGTATTATTATGAAAACGCAAACTGATAGCCAATTGATTCTAAAATATCAGAATGGTGACGAAAACTCACTTTCTCTTCTGATTAACAGGCACAAGAAAGATCTTTTCAGCTTCATCTATTACAAACTGATGGACGAAGATTTGGCCAATGACATCTTCCAGGATACCTTTATCAAGATTATTGTGACGCTAAAAGAAGGCCGTTACAAGGAGGAAAACAAATTCATTCTCTGGGCAAAACGGATCGCACACAATTTGATCATCGATCATTTCCGCCTGCAATCCAAACACATCAAGATCTCCGAAACATCTTATGAAAACGAAGAGTTTTCCATCTTTGATATCATCAAAGAACCGGAAAGCAATATCGAAGACCGATTGATAGATAAGCAAATAAATGACGATCTTTTGAAAATGCTCGTAATGCTTCCTGAGAACCAGCAAGAGGTGATCAAGCTTAGGTTTTTTGATGGATTAAGCTTCAAAGAGATTGCAGATCATACAGATACAAGTATCAATACTACACTTGGAAGAGTGAGATATGCGCTGATCAACCTTAGAAAGATTATGGACGAGCATAAAATAATTTTGACAAAATAATAAATATTTAATAATAAAGATTTTCTTTTGGCGTTATTGTTGTAAAAGTCAGCCTATGAAAAAAAACGACACTTTAACAACGAAAGCTTTGATGCCGAAAAAAGAAATAATCGATTTTCTGATGAGTTATTCCAAGAATATCCATCCGATGAAAACTAAGAACAGTAAAACCATTTTAGTTTCAAAGAACTAAGCATTTTTAGATTTTAAATAATTGATTTTTATGATTGAACTTTCCTACGTGGATCAAAAATGATTAGATTTGTGCCTTATGAAAAACGTAAGGCACATTTTTTTTGATCTCGACAACACACTTTGGGATCACCGCAAAAACGCATATTTGACCATCAAGGAATTATTCTCCCAAAAGAAGATCTCCGAACTTTATAACATCGATTTTGAGTTGTTTCACGATGCTTATCACGACATCAATGAGAAACTTTGGGAACAAATCCGCGATGGTGAAATTGATAAAGAATATCTGAGAAAATATAGATTTTACAACACCTTCTTAAGGTTCGAAGTAGATGATCAGGATCTTGCAGATTATTTTGAACATCATTTCCTGGATGAGATTCTGAAATATAATGAGTTGGTTCCCGGCGCAGCAGATCTGCTGGATTATTTAGAATCCAAAGAATACAAAATGCACATCATCTCCAATGGTTTCCAGGAAGTGACCGAGAGAAAATGTATTCTTTCCGGAATTGCTGACTATTTTGAAACCATTACAAGTGCAGATTCTGTTGGCGTACGAAAACCCAGACCGGAAATTTTCCAACATTCTCTAGATCTTGCCAGAGCTGAAAAATCAGAAAGTGTTTTGATTGGTGACGATTGGATAGCAGACGTAAAAGGTGCGCAAAGATTCGGGATTGATGTAATTTTCTTTGATGTTTACGATGATAATCCCCAAGAAGTGGATTTGAAAGTCATCAAACATTTGTCAGAAGTCAAAGAATATTTATAAAAGAAAAGCCTTTCAATTTGAAAGGCTTTGTTATATGTTGAAGTTCGATTATAATTAAATTCCCAAACTTTCTCGCACTCTGGTAATCGTTTCCAAAGCTATTTTTCTTGTTTTCTGAGCGCCTTCCTGAAGTTTAGATTCGAGCTCTGAAAGGTTGTTCATATAATAATCGAAAGTCTCTCTTTCCTTAGCAAATCTTGTTAAAATCAAATCCAACAATTCCTTTTTTGCGTGACCATAGCCATAATTTCCAGCCAAATATTTAGCTCTTAATTCTTCAGTCTGTTCAGGTGTTGCAACCAAAGCGTAGACGGCGAAAACTTTATCAGTTTCAGGATCTTTTGGATCTTCCAAAGGCGTAGAATCAGTCTCAATAGACATTACCTGTTTTTTTAGTTCTTTCTCTGGGAGGAAAATATTAATGATATTTCCTCTCGATTTTGACATTTTGTGTCCGTCGGTTCCAGGAACGTATTTCGTGTCTTGCTGTAATTCTGCTTGAGGCAAAACCAAAACTTCACCCATTTGATTGTTAAACCTCGAAGCCACATCTCTCGCAATCTCCAAATGTTGAAGTTGATCTTTCCCAACCGGAACAATTTCCGCATCGTACAACAAAATATCAGCAGCCATTAAAATCGGGTAGGTGAAAAGTCCAGCGTTTACATCTTGCAATCTGTCCGCTTTATCTTTGAAAGAATGTGCTAATGTCAATCTTTGATAAGGAAAAAAGCACGACAAATGCCACGAGAGTTCGCAGGTTTCTGGAATGTCACTTTGTCTGTAGAAATAAGTTTTTTCTGTGTCTAGTCCGCAGGCAAGCCAAGCTGCGGCAATCTCGTAGGTGTTTTGTTTCAATTCTTTTGCATCTTTAATTTGAGTCAAAGAATGAAGATTGGCGATGAACAAAAAAGATTCGTTGTTTGCTTGTTTGGACAATTCTACTGCGGGAATGATGGCTCCCAAAAGATTTCCCAAATGTGGTGTTCCGGTGGCTTGTATTCCGGTTAGGATTCTAGACATTTTAATTTTAGATTTTAAAATTTAGTTTGTAAAAATAAGAAAGATATAAGGTTTTGACAATTTTTATTAATCACAAAAGTCTCTTTGACCTCTTTTTTTATTATCTACTGCCAGGTTTTGATTATATTAGTAAAAATATATTTTCACAAATGGAGAACAACGACGTTTTATCGCCGAAGATTTTTAAATCCATCCAAAGCTTATGGATTTTGCTGGCAATCTTTGTAGGTGTGGATTTTATCACCAATTTCTTTTATCCCGAGCAAAAAGATTCTTCGTTGGCGAAGATTTTTGACATCTTCTCTTCGGCGCTTCACTGTTTGTTTTTTCTTTGGTATTTTGTTATCAATAGACGTTGGAAATCCTTTGTAATGGCGCTTCCTCTGTTGATTTTGTGTTTCTTTTTTATGAAAGAGATTCGGAATTTTTTGGATTATTATATTCCGTTTGAAACCATTGTCAATTCTGGGACGATTCGAAAATATTCATATTTGATTATAGAATTGCTTGCCATTTTTGTTTTGAGCAAACGATATTTGGTGGAAGAACTGGTAACCGGAAAATGGGCGTTTGGAAAAATATTCATTTTGAATCTCGGTCTGTTTTCGCTCTACAATTCTGATATGGGAATCGTGGAGCAAATGATTTCCACAGGGACTTTCAGTTCGAAAACGGGCGAATTCATCGTGACTTTTATTTATTATGCTCTGACTTCTGTGAGAAGTGTGGCGTTTTTGGGTACCTTTTTATTTCTGACAGGTTGTGTCATCAATCGGGAAAATATTTACCATTTTTCAAGCAAGGTTTTACAATTTGCCAACCGATATTTTGGCGTTACAGTTTTGATTTCCATCAGCTGTTTGATTTTCGGTTTCGCTTATTTGATTGAAAATGCAGTTTCACTTCAGCTCGATTTCTTCGGAGAAAAGTTGACGGTTTTTGGTTGGCTCAATAATATTGCTGTCATTGCGTTGTTCGTGATTTGCTCCAGATTTGTAGGTCAATTTTTGAAGGAAAGAAGCCTTCAGAAACAGAAATATTACGGCGTGATTGGAAGCTCGGTTTGGGTTCCCGTGATTAATATTTTTTCTTTATTAATGATAAGATTTGATGATAAAATAAAATTCCTTTCCCCATCAAACTTCAAAAAAGCTAAGAAGATTCATCTGATTATCGCATCTGTCTTGATTCTGTTTTTCTATAAAAATGACATTCTTGATAATGATAAAAGGCTGGAAGGACTTTTGCTGAGTGCTATCTACATCGCCAGTTTTTGGATTGTCTCTTACATCAAAAAGTACAATTGGATTTTCCCCTTGATTCTTGCTGGACTTATAACGATGATTAATGTTTATCCGTTTTACAGCGGGATTTATGACGAGCAATTTATGTTCAAAGACTATGTTTTGGATTTTGTGAAACACACTTTTTCCATTGCGATGATTCTGACGACGATTGTGTTTTATGGGATTTATTATATTGCTTTTGAGACGTTGAATAAGAAGTAGTTAAGCGTCAATTAACGAAATACATTTGTTTCTATTTATTTTGTCAGTAAGTTTGCAATGTGCTGTCCTGATTGGTTGCCAAGAATAATAAATTCCCTTTTCTTATTTTGAATTGTTCGGATTGTAACTCTTCCATCGTGAGGATAATGACCCATTCCGAATTTCTTAGAAGGATTATAAGTGGCAGATTTTATATCAGAAATTTTTAAAATAAAATTCGTTTTGTTAGCATTTATGATACTACCATCTAATAAATCTAAGTTGGCGATTTTATCTAAATACTTATTTTTCAAATAAGAAAAAGGATTTTCTAAATCATTATCGATAGCCATTTTTGAAGTTACAAAATGCGTGATTATATCTCCACCTCCTTCAACACTCACCATTCCGTTAGCCTGTATTCCAACTAAAAAATCATCCAATTTTAAGATAAGGAAAGTTCTATTTAATATTAAAAAATAGTATTCCATTGCAATGAAATGGTTATTTTCGGTAAGTTCGATTTCTTTTAATTTCATATTAAATTCCTGTCTTTACTATCTCTTCCTCAATATCACAGCCACTTTCGTAAACATACTTCTCGCCGATTCACTATCACTGCTGGCTTTGTAATCTAAAGTATATTTCCCGTCTTTCTCAATTGGAATTTGAATCACTTCTTGTTCAAAAGTCCAGTCAGATTTTACGATTTTTTCAGGTTTTTCTTCTGGCGTTTCTTCAGAATTATTTTCATCATCAGAAGTTTCATTCTGAGTTTGTTCTTCTTCTTCCTTCTCGTCTTTTCTAACTTCGTGCGTAGAATTGATGATTTTATCATTGCCCGCAAACATCGTCACAGTAGAGTTTTCAATGGTTTTTCCATCCAAGCTGAGATTGTAGTTCAAGCGAAAAGAAGGAACATTGTTATTCTCCAGAAATGATGCATCCATTTTCCCCCAAATGACGAGAACGTCACCTTTCTTCAAATCAATGTTTTCTGTGGTGTTGACCAATTGGTCGTCCAGCGGTTTTTCTTCGGAAACTATTTCTCCAACGGGATTGCAGGAGATTGTGACGATTGAAAGCACAATTAAAGTTAAAAAGAGTTGAAATATTTTAAGCATAATTTTTAATATTAGAACATTAGTAAAAAGCTAAAAGCCAGAAGCAAACAATTATATTTTTAAATGTTTGCTGAAATAATCATTCATCAACGAGGTCAAATCATCTCCATTTTCGTTGGTCGGACTGATGAGATAAAACTGTCCTTTTTCTGTCTTGATGGAACTGATGATGTAATAACTTACCGTGTCAGAGCTGTATCCAACTTGAATGGCTTTCATCAAAATACTGTTCTCACTGATGTTTCTGATAAATTTGAATTCATCATCACGAGCATAAATCTGTTTGAAATAGCCAGAATACATTCGGTTGTCAAAATTCAAATCCTCAAACGTTCCTGCAAATTCTGAGTTTCCCAAAATCCCAACTTGATTGAAGGTATTTTTGCTATGGTCTTCGTCACGATAGAAGTAAAACTGCATTTTATCTCGGTTGATATTGACGCTGTCATTGTCTTTAAGAAAATATTTGAGTTCCTTTTCCAATGATTTGTAATAGACCTGGTAGTTTTTGAATTCTGGCTCAGAAGGGCTCGGTTTGATTTTTTCCCAAGTCAGATTTTCGGGTAAGGTTTCCTTGTCAAAAGCCAAAAGATTTTGCGCTTTTTTATAAGTTGAGAAAAGTGAGGCATATTGAAGCTTCGGGTCGTTGTATTTCGGAACTTCGGCGGTGTAGAGGTAGTACGTTGAGTTTGCTGGATTATATTGCCTGTAATACATTTTCTTGCGACCATAGCCATCCACGTATAGCAAAGCATTTTTGTCTTCGAAAAGAATTTTTTCCGGCTCATTGAATTTTTTAATATCAGAAACCGGAAAGATATTAGCATTTGCAGATTTCCCGACCAATAGCAATTCACCGGAATCGCCATCGGAAATAGGATTCTGAATGCTGATGGATTCCGGATATTCAAAACCTTCAGGTACGGAAGTTGCGTTTGGGTCCGTCAAGCTAATGTCGCCAGAAAATGAATATTCTTTAAGAAAATTGCTGATAGGAAGCATCACATCAATCGTTGTGGCAGAATCCAATTCGTACGACACTTTCCTCAAAACTGCTTGTTTGCTTTCTTCGCTTTTTCGGATAGAATCGATTTGAGCCTTCGGAATTCCGAGCAATTGTGCGTCATAATCTTCCGGATTCAAATAACCTTCCGATTGATTTTCTTTTTTGCAAGAAAATATAATTAAGGACATTAATAAAATCAGGTAAGTTTTTTTCATCATCAAATTTATACTTTAAAAGTACTAAATTTAATTGGTCAAAATCTTGGTCTTTTCAAATTTCGGTTGAAGATTTGATAATTGCTTGCGGATTTGTGATTTTAATTTAAATGTAATGACTATTACGAATCTTAGTACTGTAACTTCTGTTGTCTTTATTTAATTTTGAATCTTGCAAACATCTGATATTTCAATTTGATAGGTTTGATGTCCAAATAATCATTCGCAGATGTTTCCTCTTGATAATATCCAACAGCTACATTAGAATATGTATTTTTAATTTGAATGCTTTCGTTCTCGTCAATTTCGCGTATGATTAATGGTTTGTCGATTTGCTCATCGATTGATTTTAGCAAATCGGTTGCTTTTTCTTTTGCAACTTTTAAGGCCAACTGTTTTACTTCTTTTCTGAACGTTTGAATGTCAGTATGATTTGTTTCAAAAATACTTGCTTCCTTCACATTGATTTCATCTAATATTTTGAAAATCTTATAAGCTTCTACAGAATTTCCAACTTTAGCTAGATATTCTTTTCTGTTGATGACATCATTAGTTTTTCTGCTCAGTTTCAGCAAACTTGCATTGGCATTTCTTATGACGAGGTTTTTTAAATCGAATCCGCCTGCCTTAAGTTTTTCCTTTAAGGTTCTTTCCTGTTCGTCAATCGTAATTTTATTTTTGTCGTTTGTTTCTTGCAGTACGATTCTTAGAGTAATTATGTTTGGTGCAATTTCTTTTTCTGCGCTACCAATCACTTCAATGTAAGGATTGTTGTCAACCATATTCATATTTTGCCCGAAAAAAGCCAGAGGAAAAAACAGTAAGAAGTGAATAATTGTTTTCATAGTTTAGTTTAATTAATTTTAAAAAAATATTTAGAGAATTGGAGATTTACTAAAATAATAAAACTTATTTAATCAAAATCTTCTCTCCTCCAAACTTCGGTTCCACGCCAAAAAAGAAATCCCAAAACACCTTCACTCTTGCAAATTTTTCCCTCACATTGGTTTTGAAACCTGCTTCTTTGTCCACATCTTTCGCATTGTAGCCATAAGCTGAGATGCCGTTTTTGTGTGCGAGATAAATGGCGCGCTCGTTGTGAAAACGCTGAGAAATCACGATAAAAGATTCCTGTCCAAAAATTTCCTTAGCCCGAATCACAGAATCCAAAGTCCTGAAACCAGCGAAATCTTCATAGATTTTATCAGCTGGAACGCCTAACTTAATGAGCGCATTCTTCATATCTTCCGGTTCGTTGTAATTTTTTCTGGAGTTGTCTCCGCTCGCAATGATATTTTGAATTCTGCCTGCGTGGTAAAGTTCTGCCGTAGCTTTTATCCGATTGACGAAATATGGATTCGGCTTTCCATTCGCCAAGATTTTGCTCGTTCCCAAGAGAAGTCCAACTTTCTCTTTCGGAAGATTTCCGATGTCAGAAGTTACATTATCTTCTGCCTCATAATCAATCGTGTAGTTCGCGAACAAAACAAAAAGAACTGATAATCCGAAGAAAATCAGTCCTGTAACTAATATTTTTTTGAAAATTTTCATACGTTAAAAATCCAAACCATTTGGGAAGGCTTTCTTTCTGAAAATGTATAAGAACAATGCGCCAACCGTAATCGAGCTGTCTGCAACGTTGAAAATGTATTTGAAAAACTCAATTCTGTTGCCCCCGAAAATCGGAACCCAATCTGGCCAAGTCGTATCTACCAAAGGAAAATGCAACATATCGACCACGCAACCTTTCATCAAATCAGAATAGCCGTCTCCGAATGCGGTGAGTTTGGAAACACCTCCATAATCAATCCATCTTTCGGAAGCCACGTCGTAGAACGTTCCGCTGTCGAAAATCACACCGTAGAAAATCCCATCGAAAACATTCCCGATTGCGCCGGCAAATATCATTGCCATTGGAATGATGAGGTAATTGGAAGCGCCTTCTCTCAGCCATTTTTTGAAAAGTACAACCATTCCGATGGCCAAAGCAATTCTTAGAATAATCAAAGCGTATTTGCCCCAAAGTCCTCCGAAATGCAGTCCATAAGCCATTCCAGGATTTTCAACAAAAGTCAGTTTGAACCAATCCAATCCAAAAACGTTGATGCTCTCGCCGAGGTAGAAATGCGTTTTGACGTAGATTTTGGAAAACTGGTCAATTAATAAGATTAGAAACGTAATTGCAATTATTTTCTTCATTACAATCCTTTTGGTTTAGGCGTTCTCGTTATTTTTTTCTCTTTTCTATCGTTGATTTTCTGAACCGTTTTCTTATTGTGAAAATTATTTTTGGTGTGAAATTTTTCAAACTCGATGTTCATATCTTTCAGAACACTTTTCAGCGCCGTGAGTTCCATCGCGTTTTTTGGGTGTACAATTATGGATTCCATCTTGTAATTTTTTAATTTTAATTGATGATTATATTCAATTTCTGAGAATAGAAATTTTTTGCAAATGTAATTCAAATTACTTATTTGCGAGAAAGTTCGTCCAGTCTTTTGCGTTCTTTTTCTGTAAGGTCGTCCAATCCATTTTTCCCGATTTTGCTCAGAAGTTTGTCGATTTCATCTTGTCGTTCCTTGCGTTTTGCATTGAACTCATCATCAATCGTATAATATTTCTGCTCGGGTTGGAAAATATTTTTGACCGATTTGTTTTTAAAGACAAAAAAACCGATCAAGACCGCCAAAAGTAAAATAATAATTAGAACCATCCTTATAAAAAAAATACAAAGCAGAAACATCAGAAATGCTTCTTGCTTTGTAAGTTATGTTTTTACAACAATAATGTTTTATCGTTGCATATTCTTTGCTTCAATACTCAAGGTTGCGTGAGGAACGGCTCTTAATCTTTCTTTCGGGATCAGTTTTCCTGTCACTCTGCAGATTCCATAGGTTTTGTTTTGGATTCTAATAAGTGCGTGTTTTAGGTCACGTACAAATTTTTCCTGTCTTCCTGCCAAGATAGAGTTCTGCTCTTTGCTCAAAGTTTCTGCACCTTCTTCAAAAGCTTTGAAGGTAGGCGAAGTGTCGTCTGTCCCATTATTTTGGTCATTGATAAAACTTTCCTTGATCAAAACAAGATCATGTTCTGCCTTATCAATTTTATCTTGAATCAGTTGTTTGAATTCCTGAAGGTCTGCGTCACTATAGCGTAATTTTTCGTCGGCCATTTCCATTGTTATTAATTGTTCAATTTTTATTTTTTTTAGCTTTTCTCATTTCTAGCAGCAACGCTGATTTCAATAAACAAGATAGAAATAAAATTTAAAAAACATCAATAAAGAATTATCAATTCACAATTTCTTAACAATAATAAAAAATCGTTTATTTTTTCTCAACCTTTACCTTGAATTTTTCTTCATCTATCTCTATTTCATCGAAATTTGAAAGTGAATTTACAAATTCTATTTTATCTGACAATACTTCTTCAGAAATATATGCATCATTGTTAATAAGTTCTGTCTGGAACGGCGAATTCTCTTCCAATTGGATTGATATCCTGTCCGTTAAATCAAAATCTTTCTCTTTTCTAAGATTTTGAACCCTGTTGATGAACTCTCGTGCAACGCCTTCTGATCTCAATTCATCCGTCAGCTTCAAATCTAATGCCACAGTTGTTTTTCCTTCGCTTGCAACGGTCCATCCGGGGATATCCTTTGTGAAAATCTCCACATCTTCAGTCGTAATTTCGTATCCGGAAACGGTTGCTTTTCCTTCTTTTTCTAAGGTTGCAATCTGCTCAGACGTGAAGTTGGCAATCTCTCCAGCCACAGTTTTCATATCTTTTCCTAATCTCGCACCAAGGGTTTTGAAATTTGGTTTGATTTGTTTTACAATAAGATGCGAGGCTTCTTCGGAGTTGATGAGTTGCAATTCCTTCACATTTACTTCTTGTTTTATTAATTCTGAAACGGCCAAAATTTGTTCCTCAGTTTTCTTATCAAGAACCGGAATCATCACTTTTTGAAGTGGCTGACGAACTTTCACATTTTCTTTTTTTCTCAATGAAAAAACCATCGAAGTAATTTGCTGAGCCAAATGCGTTTTCTCAACCAAATCCTGGTCAATCAGGCTCTCATTCACCACTGGGAAATCTGTCAGGTGAACAGAATTTACCAATTCTTTTCCAGTAACTTTATTCAAATCCTGGAACAATTGGTCCATAAAAAATGGCGCAATTGGCGCGGAAAGTTTCGCTACAGTTTCCAAGCAAGTGTAAAGCGTTTGGTAAGCCGAAATTTTGTCATCAGAATAATCGCCTTTCCAGAAACGTCTTCTGCAAAGTCTTACGTACCAATTCGATAGATTGTCATTAACAAAATTATTGATTGCTCTGGAAGCTTTTGTCGGTTCATAATCTTCGTAGAAAGATTTCACGTCTTTAATTAATAAATTCAATTCAGACAAAATCCAACGGTCGATTTCAGGACGGTTTTCAATGTTGCTTTCCAAATATTTGAAACCGTCAACGTTTGCGTACAAAGCGAAGAATGAATAAGTATTGTAAAGCGTTCCGAAGAATTTTCTACGCACTTCATCAATGCCTTCAATATCAAATTTCAGATTTTCCCAAGGATTCGCATTGGAAATCATATACCAACGCGTCGCATCCGGTCCGTAAACTGAAAGTGTTTCGAATGGGTCAACGGCATTTCCAAGACGTTTGGACATTTTTTGTCCGTTTTTGTCCAAAACCAAACCGTTTGAAACTACATTTTTATAAGCTACAGAATCGAAAACAGTCGTTGCAATCGCGTGCAAAGTGTAAAACCAACCACGAGTTTGGTCAACACCTTCTGCGATGAAATCTGCCGGGAAAGCTTTGTTATTGTCAACTTGTTCTTTGTTCTCGAAAGGATAATGCAATTGCGCATAAGGCATCGCTCCGGAATCGAACCAAACATCAATCAAATCGCTTTCACGTTTCATTGGTTTTCCGGATTCTGAAACCAAAGTGATTTGGTCCACAATATTTTTGTGAAGGTCAACCAACGCGTAATTTTCCTCCGACATATTTCCAATTTCGAAACCTTTGAACGGATTTTCTTTCTGAAAACCAACTTCGATAGATTTTTCAATTGCGTTGTACAATTCTTCCACAGAACCGATTAAAACTTCTTCTTTTTTATCCTCGGTTCTCCAAATCGGCAACGGAATTCCCCAATATCTCGAGCGGGAAAGATTCCAGTCGTTGGCATTTTTCAACCAATTTCCGAAACGGCCTTCACCTGTAGATTTTGGTTTCCAGTTGATGGTTTCATTCAAATCGAACATTCTGTCTTTCACATCAGTCACTTTGATGAACCAGGAATCAAGCGGATAATACAACAAAGGCTCATCAGTTCTCCAACTATGCGGATAACTGTGAACATATTTTTCAACCTTGAAGGCTTTATTTTCTTTTCTTAATTTTAAGGCAATTCGCTCATCAACAGAAAGATACGCTTTCAAATCAGAAATGATTGCTTTTAGATTTTCTTTTTGAATGTTGAATTCTACAGATTTTTCATCATCATTCAGGTATTCGCCTTTCACATATTCATTCGCAAAACCGTAAGTGTCGTCTTTTACAATCGATAAAAATTTCCCTTGCATATCGACCAACGGAACCGGATTTCCATTGTCGTCCAAAACCAACATTGGCGGAACTTCAGGCGTCGCTTCTTTCGCAACTTTCGCATCGTCTGCACCAAAAGTCGGGGCGGTGTGCACGATTCCAGTTCCGTCTTCAGTTGTTACAAAATCTCCAGCAATCACACGGAAAGCGTTTTCCGGATTTTGATAAGGTTTCGCGTAATCTAAAAGTTGCTCATATTTGATTCCAACCAAATCAGCACCTTTAAATTCTGCTAAGATTTGATAAGGAATAACTTTGCTTTCAGAAGTGTAATTCGCGAAATCTTCATCAGTTCCTTCCGCATATTTCTTCGCAAACTGTTTTCCAACCAACGCTTTCGCCAAAACAATATTGATTGGCTCAAAAGTATATTGGTTGAAAGTTTTCACCAAAACATAATCGATTTTTGGACCGACCGTCAAAGCGGTGTTGGAAGGCAAAGTCCAAGGCGTCGTCGTCCAAGCCAAGAAATGAATATCGCCAAAACCTTGTAAAAACGAAGGCAAAGTTTCTGGCAACGTTTTGAATTGGGCTACAACCGTCGTATCAGAAACATCACGATAAGCGCCTGGCTGATTGACTTCGTGAGAAGACAAACCAGTTCCGGCTTTCGGAGAATAAGGCTGAATTGTGTAACCCTTGTACAGTAAACCTTTGTCATAGATTTGTTTCAAAAGCCACCAAACCGACTCCATATATTTTGGTTTGTAGGTGATGTACGGATTTTCCATATCCACCCAATAGCCGATTTTTTCGGTCATATCGTTCCAGACATCGGTGTAGCGCATCACAGCATTTTTACAGGCTTCGTTGTATTCTTCGATGCTGATTTTCTTGCCGATATCTTCTTTTGTAATTCCCAATTCTTTCTCAACGCCCAATTCCACAGGAAGTCCGTGCGTGTCCCAACCTGCTTTTCTGAAAACCTGTTTTCCAGATTGCGTTTGGAAACGACAGAAAATATCTTTAATCGCTCTCGCCATTACGTGGTGAATTCCCGGCATTCCGTTGGCGGAAGGCGGTCCTTCATAAAAAACAAACTCCGGCTGTCCCTCGCGGATCTCTACGGATTTTTTGAAAGTATCGTTGGTTTTCCAAAATTCTGCAACGTTTTTTGCAGTTTCGGTTAGGCTAAGATTTTTATATTCTGTGAACTTGCTCATTTTCAATGTCTCAAATCTGTTTTTGATAGATTAAGTTTGCGAATTTAGTGATTTTTGTCGATTAATTAATGGGTTTTGAGCTTGAAAATGTGGGTTTAAAATTGAATGAAAATTATCTGTTGTTTTAAAATGGAGAATATTTTTCATTAATAATGGAAGATATTATTTGATTATAAAAAACAATTATGTTTGTTAGTAATGGATATATGTGTTTGATAATAAAATTAAGTTTTATACATTTGTATTGAATAAAATTATTATTATGCTGTCTAATAATCAATTAACAGAAATAGTCGAGTACCAAAATGTATATTTTTTGGAAAAAAAAATAGGATTGCAACGTGAGAAATTAGAGGAAATAACTTTGTATGAAAGTTTTGTTTTGCTTATAACTGGCGTTCGAAGAGCTGGAAAAAGTACACTTTTACTACAATTATTGAATGATAATAAAGACCAATCTTTGTTTTTGAATTTTGAAGACCCAAGATTGGCCGGTTTCGAATTGCCGGATTTTCAGAAATTAGATGTCATCATCAGAGAAAAAAATGTGAAAAATTTATTTTTTGATGAAATACAAATTGTTGAAGGTTGGGAATTGTATGTTCGGCAGAAATTAGATGAAGGTTTCAAAGTTGCAGTTACGGGTTCTAATGCGACTTTGCTAAGTCGAGAAATGGGGACGAAATTAACAGGCAGAAACCTTCCATATGAACTTTTTCCGTTTTCTTATCGTGAATTTTTAGAGTTTAAAAATTTAGAAAACAATAGTTCTTCAGTTGAAGAATATATGATGGAAGGTGGTTTTCCGGAGTTTCTAAATTTGGATAATGGTTTGGTTTTGCAACGTTTGTTGGTAGATGTTTTGAACCGTGATATTGCCGTGAGATACGGAATACGCGACATCAATTCTTTGCAACAATTGGCAATCTATCTCATATCAAATATAGGAAAACTTGTTTCTGCAAACAAATTGAAAGATTTATTCGGTTTGAAATCGGTGAGTGCAATCGCCGATTATTTCTCTCATTTGGAAAATACTTATCTGGTGCAATTTCTCCCAAAATTCAGTTATTCTTTGAAAACGCAAGTTCGAAATCCGAAGAAAGTTTATGTTGTGGATTTGGGTTTGTTTACGCACGCTTCCATCGTTTTTACGGACGAATTGGGAAGGCGTTTGGAAAATATGGTGTATTTGCATTTAAGAAGAAAATTTCCCGAAGTTTACTATTTTAATGAAAAAAAAGAATGTGATTTTATCGCTATCAAGCAAGGAAAACCTGCGGAAATAATACAGGTTTGCTATGATTTGAATCAAGATAACTTGCAACGGGAAATCGCTGGATTGCTGGATGCACTGAATTATTTCGATGAAGAAAAAGGAAAAATCATCACATTCAATCAGAAAGACCATTTTGAAAAAGATGGAAAAATCATAGAAGTTTTGCCGTTCCACGAGTTTGCGGGATAGCTTTTGATTGCTCAAAATTTTAATATTTCTAACTTTGCTTAAAACCCATTATTTTGAACTTATTTCCAGACATCGAATTTTCCGATCCCAATAAAATAAAAATGTTCCAAGAAGAAAAACTTCGGGAGCAACTGCAATATTTGAACGAGAAATCGCCATATTATCAGAAACTTTTCAAAGACAACGATATTGATGTTAATGAAATTAGAACTTTGGAAGATTTAGTCAAAATCCCGACGACTTCCAAGAATGATATTCAGGCAAACAATCAGGATTTTTTCTGTGTCCCTCAAACTGAAATTGTGGATTACAGCACAACTTCCGGAACTTTGGGCGACCCTGTGACTTTCGGATTGTCGGATAAGGATTTGGAAAGATTGGCTTACAACGAAGCGATTTCCTTTGCCTGCGCCGGAATCCAAAAAGGCGATGTTGTGCAGATGATAACAACTATCGATAAACGATTTATGGCTGGTTTGGCGTATTTTCTTGGACTTCGGAAAATGGGAGCAAGTGTTGTGAGAATGGGACCAGGAATTCCGGAATTGCAATGGGATTCAATTTTCAGATACAAACCGAAATATCTCATCACCGTTCCTTCTTTCCTTTTGAAAATGATAGACTACGCTGAGAAACACGGTATCGATTATAAAAATTCCAGCGTTTACGGCGCGATTTGCATTGGTGAAGGTCTTAAGAATCAAGATTTCACAGATAATATTCTGTCTCAAAAAATCAAAGAAAGATGGAATATTCAACTGTTTTCGACGTATGCTTCGACAGAAATGAGTACGGCTTTCACGGAATGCGAATTTCAAATCGGTGGTCATCATCATCCGGAATTGATTATTACAGAAATCCTCGATGAAAATGAAAATCCTGTAAAAGAAGGCGAAAGTGGCGAATTGACGATTACAAGTTTGGGTGTTGAAGCAATTCCATTATTAAGATTTAAAACTGGAGATTTGGTGAAAGCGCATTATGAACCTTGCAAATGTGGTAGAAATACGATGCGTCTTGGTCCTGTTCTAGGTAGAAAACAGCAAATGATAAAGTATAAAGGAACCACACTTTATCCGCCTGCGATGAACGATATTATGAATGATTTCGGAAATGTTTCGTGTTATCAAATCGTTATCAAATCAGACGAAATTGGTTTGGATGAAATTATTATCAAACTAAGTACAGACAACGAGACCGAAAATTTTGTGGACGAAGTGAGAGACCATTTCCGAGCAAAATTGAGAGTGAGTCCGAAAATCGAAGTTTTGGATTTTGAAGTATTATCGAAAAATGTTTTTAATCCAAATAGCCGTAAACCAATTAATTTTATAGATTTACGAAATTAAAATTTTACTCAATTAATAACTATGAAAAAACTATTGTTACTTGTCGTTCTTATGTTTGCGACATTTACTTTTGCCCAGAACCAATTGAATTTTGAATCTGGAACTTTTGATTTTTTAAAAGACCAATCTGAGGTCAATGTTCAAATGAAATTTGATAACGTCCTTTTTCAAGCAGAAAATTATACAGAAGCACAATATTTAGAAAAAAGAAAAGCTGAAACTTTGGCGAAGAAAAACGCCGAGGCTTGGACAAAATGGTCAGAAGCTTGGCAAACTTATAAAGATGCAGAATATCTTAATTATTTCCTGAAAGGTGTCAATGGATGGTCTAAGCAGGTGGTTTTTAAAAAAGATGTGAAGCCAAAATATACCTTAATTATTGACACGAAATGGGTTTATGCGGGCTGGCACGCAGGTTTGGTGGCTCAGGAAGGAAAGTTGACATCTGATTTGGTTTTTGTAGAAACAGAGAATCCTTCGAAAGTCGTGATGAAAATCCAAGGCGACGCTATTCTTGGCAAAAAGACGAATAAAGATTTCACGATGGAATATGGAAGAATTGCCGCAGCTTACGAAGTAACTGGGAAGCTGGTTGGCAAGGCTTTGAAAAAAGTTGTTAGATAGAAAAAGTAAAAAGGTCTGAATTTTCAGACCTTTTTTTATTGTTGCTCCAATTTTTCTAATTTGATGAAATCCGCAAGATTCTTAACAGCAGAATCGTGGATTCTGACGAATGGATTTTTCTTATCCCAAACATAGCCGGCGAGAACCGCACATATTTTCCTCTTCACATCGGGATTTTCTGGTTGATGGAAAAATAATTCCTGAAGATTTCCGGTGTACCATTCCTTCACATAAGTGGTGAAAACATTCACGCCGTATAAAATGTAGTCCGAATATTCCTTTTGCCAATCGATGGTTTCGCAGTTCAGTTGTCTTAAGGCTAACTTTGCGGAAAGCATTCCAGATTCTGTAGCAAACGCCATTCCTGACGAAAAAACGGGGTCGAGGAATTCTGAAGCATTTCCAGTCAATGCAAATCCGTCTCCGAATAATTTTTTTACGGAACAAGAATAATCTTTCAAATGTCTAGGCTCAAAAAGAAAATCTACATCGCCAAAACGTTTGACGTAATAATCAGAAAGTGAAATGGCTTTTCTCAAAGCTTCCGTTGTGTCGCCATTTTCCGAGAGTTTATCAATATAATCAGTTGGTCCAACGATTCCAATGCTGGTGTTTCCATCAGAAAAAGGAATGACCCAAAGCCAAACTTCGGTTTCAATAATATCAAATGAAATTAAAGTGCCTTCCACACCTTCTTCTCTGTTGATATCCTTCACGTGAGCGAAAATGGCTGAATGTGGAGAGAGTTTAGAAGGTTTTTCTAAATCCAACAATCTTGGCAAAACGCGACCATAACCGCTGGAATCGATGACAAATTTTGCGTGAATTTCCTTCGTCTTTCCGTCTTTGTTTTTGACGGTGGTAATAGAATCCGTTCCATTGAACTCGATCCCAATCACTTCGGTTTCAAATTCCAGGTCAACGCCTTTATTGATCACTTCTTGCGCTAAAGTGTTGTCAAAGTCCGCTCTCGGAACCTGCCAGGTCCAATCCCAACCTTCCCCGAATTTATCGCTAAAATCGAAAATGCAAACTTCGTCTCCTCGCATAAAACGGGCACCAAGTTTCTTTTCAAAACCCATCTTGTCTAGCGCAGGAAACAATCCTGCCTCGTCAAAATGGTCCATCACTCTCGGAATTAGACTTTCGCCTACCACGAGTCTTGGAAATAACGTTTTTTCAACAACTTTCACATTGATGTTGTTCTTTTTCAGAAAAGCAGAGGAAACGCAACCCGAAGGTCCGGCGCCAATTACCAAAACATCAACAATTTCTTTGTCCATTTGTTTAATAAAACTTTTATCTTTGCGCAAAATTAATGACAAATATTTAATTATATTACAATTTTATCTTTTATTACGATAATTAATGAAAATTAGCAACCATTTAGATATAAGGGATTTCCAGAGGATAATCATTGAAAATGAAAACATAGAATTGGACGATACACTTTTACAAAGAGTGAACGCCAGTTTCCAATTTCTGAAAGAATTTTCTAAAAATAAAGTGATCTATGGTGTCAACACAGGTTTCGGACCTATGGCACAGTTCAAGATCAATGATCAGGACACGCATCAGCTTCAGTACAATCTCATCAGAAGTCATTCTTCTGGCATCGGAAATCCATTGCCTGCAGATGAAGTAAAGGCTTGTATGTTGGCTAGGCTTAATACATTGTCGCTTGGTCGTTCTGGTGTTCACGATTCTGTTGTTAATTTGCTTAAAGATTTGATAAACAGAAATATTACGCCACTGATCTTCGAACACGGCGGCGTCGGTGCAAGTGGGGATTTGGTTCAATTAGCTCACTTAGCTTTAGTTCTAATCGGTGAAGGCGAAGTTTTCTTCAAAGGAGAAAGAAAATCAACGAAAGAAGTTTTCGAAACTGAAGGATTGCAACCGATCAATGTTGAGATCCGCGAAGGTCTTGCCTTGATGAACGGAACTTCCGTGATGTCAGGAATTGGAATCGTCAACTCATACAAAGCCAATCAATTAACTGAAATTTCTATCAAATTATCTTGCGCTATCAACGAGTTGGTTCAGGCTTACGATGACCATTTTTCTGAATCGCTCAATGCGACCAAAAAACATCTTGGACAACAAAAAGTAGCAGAGAAAATGCGCTCATATTTGTCTGACAGTAAATTAATTAGAAAAAGAGAAGACCACCTTTATACAAGTTTCGAAGAGCAAGATAAAGTTTTCAAGGAAAAGGTTCAGGAATATTATTCTTTGAGATGTGTTCCGCAAATTTTGGGACCAGTTTTAGACACTTTGAAATATACAGAAGAAGTGCTGGAGAATGAGATCAATTCTGCAAACGACAATCCAATCATCAATGTTGAGGATCAGCACGTTTATCACGGCGGAAATTTCCACGGCGATTATATTTCGCTCGAAATGGACAAGCTGAAAATTGTTGTGACGAAACTGACAATGTTAGCCGAAAGACAATTGAATTATTTGTTAAATGCTAAGATCAACGAGATCTTCCCACCATTTGTGAATTTGGGTAAATTAGGATTCAATTTTGGAATGCAGGGCGTTCAGTTCACAGCGACTTCTACAACGGCAGAAAGTCAGATGTTGTCCAACCCGATGTACGTTCACAGTATTCCTAATAACAATGACAATCAGGATATTGTAAGTATGGGAACCAATGCGGCGGTGGTCTGCAGAAAGGTGATTGAAAATGCTTTTGAAGTTTTAGCGATAGAAGCAATTACAATCGTCCAGGCAGTTGAGTATCTTGGTTTTCAGGATAAGATCTCATCATCTACCAAAGAACTTTATACAGAGATCAGAAAGATTATTCCAGCTTTCTCAGAAGATATGGTAATGTATCCGTACTTGGAAGGTGTGAAGCAATATCTGAAGAATTATAAATATTAATGACCAGCTCCCAAAGTTTGGAGTCTGTTCTTAATTAAATCTAAAAACTACAACCAATGAAGTGTGCAATCATAACAGGAGGATCCAGAGGAATTGGTAGAGCGATCTGTCTGAAACTGGCGGAGGAAAAAAACTATCACATTCTTATCAATTATACTTCAAACGAAGACGCCGCAAAGGAAACTTTATCAAAAGTGGAAGAGTTGGGTTCTACAGGAGAAATTCTTAAATTTGATGTAGGAAATGCCGAAGAAACCTTGAATGTTCTTGGCGATTGGCAGGAGAAGAATCCAGAATCTTTGGTAGAAGTGATCGTCAATAACGCGGGAATCACGAGAGACGGACTTTTTATGTGGATGAAATCCGAGGATTGGAATTCTGTGATCAACACAAGCTTGAATGGTTTTTTCAATGTGACCAATTTTTTCATTCAGAAATTATTGAGAAACAAATACGGCAGGATCATCAATATGGTTTCTGTTTCTGGCATGAAAGGCACAGCCGGACAAACCAATTATTCTGCAGCAAAAGGTGCGGTAGTGGGAGCGACAAAAGCTTTGGCTCAGGAAGTTGCGAAAAGAAATATCACTGTCAACGCCGTAGCACCAGGATTTATCAGAACCGATATGACCCAGGATTTTGATGAGAAAGAACTGAAAGCAATGATTCCCGCCAACCGTTTTGGTGAAGCGGAAGAAGTGGCTGACCTTGTTGCATTTTTAGCATCGAGAAAATCGTCTTACATCACTGGCGAGGTGATCAATATCAACGGAGGAATTTATTCATAATCAATGTAACAATCTAAAAATTTACCAGTTTACCAATGATTGTAATTGTTACATAGCTAGACTGATACATTGTTAAATTTTAAAAATGGAAAACAGAGTCGTCATTACCGGAATGGGAATTTATTCCTGCATTGGGATTTCTTTGGAAGAAGTTAAAGAATCGCTCTATCACGGAAAATCCGGAATTGTTTTGGATGAGGAAAGAAAGGAATTTGGCTACAGGTCAGGTTTAACAGGCCGTGTTCCCAAGCCAGATTTGAAGAGCCTTCTCAGCAGAAGACAGCGCATCAGTATGGGCGAAGAAAGCGAATATGCTTATCTGGCAACGATTGACGCTTTAAAGCAGGCTGGCATTGAACAGGAATTTCTTGATGCCAACGAAGTCGGAATTTTATACGGTAATGACAGTGTTTCTCAGGCAGTTGTAGAAGCAATTGACACCGTGAGAGAAAAGCACGACACCACATTGATGGGTTCAGGGGCGATTTTCAAATCAATGAATTCCACTGTGACGATGAACCTTTCAACGATTTTCAAACTGAGAGGAATTAATTTGACAATTAGTGCGGCTTGCGCCAGCGGTTCTCATTCTTTAGGTTTAGCTTATTTGCTGATTAAGAACGGAATGCAAGACATTGTTGTTTGCGGAGGCGCCCAGGAAACCAACAAATTTTCAATGGCAAGTTTCGATGGCTTAGGCGTTTTCTCTGTTCGTGAAGATGAACCTGCGAAAGCTTCCAGACCATTTGATGCCGGACGTGATGGACTGATTCCAAGCGGTGGCGCAGCAACCTTGATTGTTGAAAGCCTGGAATCTGCACAGAGGAGAGGTGCCAATATTTTAGCCGAAATTGTCGGCTACGGATTTTCTTCCAACGGCGGACACATTTCTACACCGAATGTCGACGGGCCAGCTCTAGCAATGGAAAGGTCTCTGAAACAAGCCGACCTCACGCCAAAAGATATCGATTATATCAATGCCCACGCCACTTCCACACCTTTGGGCGATGCGAATGAAGCAAAAGCAATCCACGAGATTTTCGGAAACGAAATTCCTGTAAGCTCCACCAAATCTATGACCGGCCACGAATGTTGGATGGCTGGCGCAAGTGAAGTTGTGTATTCTATTCTAATGATGCAGAATGATTTCATCGCACCAAACATCAATCTCGAAAATCCAGACGACGACGCAAAAAAGATAAATCTCATCACCGAAACCAAAAATCAAAAAATTGACGTATTTTTGTCGAATTCTTTCGGATTTGGAGGAACCAATTCTGCATTGATTGTTAAAAAATTTGTTTAAATAAAGTTATGGAAAAAGAAAAAATTATTACGATTGCTAATGATTTTCTTGTCAATGAATTTGAGGTGGACCGCGATGATATCGCCAATGATGCCAACTTCAAAACCACACTGGGCTTGGACAGCCTGGATTATATCGATATGGTCGTGGTTATCGAGTCTAATTTTGGTGTAAAATTGGGTGAGGCGGACTTCAAAAAAGTCATCACGTTTGAAGATTTCTATAACACGATAGAACAAAAAATTACTGAAAAGGCGTAACAATTTTTTCAATCTAATAGTATTCTAAATCATTGTCAAACTGTTAAATTGATTTATTGTTAAATTGAAACTATGAACAAATGGAAAGGCAAATCCAAAGGAACGATATTAGGTTACCAGATTTTCGTTTGGTGCATCAAGAATATCGGAATCCGAAGCTCCTATTTTGTCCTCTATTTCGTTGCGACCTACTACTTCATTTTCGAGAAGAAAAGCAACCAATATATTTCTTATTATTTTAAAAACAGACTGAATTTCAGTGCTTTGAAAACCAAATTTTCCGTTTTCAAAAGCTATTTTGTCTTCGGTAAAGTTTTGATTGACAAAACCGCCATTTCTGTTGGTTTAAGAAACCGATTCACCTACGAATTCGATGGCATTGAAAATCTCAAAAACCTTCTCGCTGAGAAAAAAGGTGGAGTTCTCATTAGCGCACACATCGGAAATTTCGAAATCGCTGAAAATTTTTTTGCCGACATCGATTTTGATGCGCAAATCAACCTTGTCACGACAGACCAGGAAGTGACGGCCATCAGAGAATATATGGAAAGCATCTCCGTCAAGAAAAGCAACATCAAATTCATTTTTGTGAAGGACGATATGTCGCACATTTTCCGAATCAACGAAGCTTTGTCCAACAACGAACTGATTTGTTTCACAGGCGACCGATATTTCGAAGGCTCCAAATTTCTGGAAGCCGACTTGCTCGGAAAAACCGCCAAATTTCCCGCTGGACCTTTTCTCATCGCCTCCAGATTGCGCGTTCCCGTGGTTTATGTTTATGTGATGAAGGAAAAAAATCTCCATTATCATCTCTATGCGCGAGTCGCTCAGAACATCAAAAACCGCGATTCTCAAGGCTTGCTCAACTCCTACGTCCAAAATCTGGAATCGATGCTCAAAAAATATCCACTCCAATGGTTCAATTACTTCGACTTTTGGGACGATATTGATTGATTTTCAATATATTTATGGCAACTTAATCCGTCTGTAGTTTATCCTGAGCGAAGTCGAAGGGCTCCCAATTGTCACTCTGAAGCTCTCGAAGGGTCCGCTCAAGCCGGGTTGCAGATTTGTCGTAGATTAACATTTCAAATTAAAAACCCAATTTTGTCATTCCGTAGGAATCTAAATTTAGCAGTCACCAATGAGTGAAAAAATAAAATTCATTGAATATACTCTTATCTAAATTCTAACATCTCACTTCAAAAAAATTGAAAAAACAATACGACATACTAGTCATCGGAAGCGGAATTGGTGGACTTGTTTCTGCCTTGGTTTTGGCGAAAGAGGGACTGAAAGTATGCGTATTAGAAAAGAATAACCAATACGGCGGAAACCTCCAAACCTTTTCGCGTGACAAACTCATTTTCGATACAGGCGTCCATTATTTGGGTGGACTTTCCGAAGGTCAGAATCTCCATCAATATTTTAAATATCTCGGCATCATCCAAGATTTGAATCTCGAGAAAATGGACGAAATCGGATTCGACAAAATCACTTTTGAAAACGACGAAATCGAATATCCACATTCTCAAGGTTACGACAATTTTGTAAATCAATTATCAATTATTTTTCCTGAGGAGCGAGAGAATTTAATTAGTTATGTTAATGAAATTCAAAGCGTTTGCAATCAATTTCCAAGGTACAATCTTGTGGGCGATGGAAAATATGATGAAGACATTCTTTACATTAATGCCAAAGATTTTATAGCATCAATTACATCAAACAAGAAATTGCAAACGGTTTTAGCAGGCTCCAATTTTCTTTATGCAGGTTCGGATAAAACGCCTTTGTATGTTCACGCCTTGACTGTCAATTCGTACATTCAAAGTGCGTATAAATGTACGAACGGCGGAAGTCAAATCTCAAAATTACTGATTAAACAATTGAGAAATTACGGCGCAGAAGTCTATAAACATTCCGAAGTTTCAGAGATGATTTTCGATGAGGAACAAATTTTGAAATCCGTAAAAACCAAAACCGGAAAAGAATATTTTGCGGAAAAATTCATTTCGAATATTGAGATAAAAACAACTTTGGATTTGATTGGTAAAGAACATTTTAAGAAATCTTTCACCAAAAGAATTGATGAGTTAGAACCGATAAGTTCGTGTTTCAGCGTTTACATTGTTCTAAAACCGAAGACTTTCAAACATTTTAATTTCAATTATTACCATTATAAAAACGAAGAAAATATCTGGAATCAGTCCGATTATTCTGAGGAAAATTGGCCAGAATCTTATATGCTTTCCGCAACGGCTTCCAAACAGAATCCTGAGTTCGCAGAAAGTTTGACCATTCTGACTTATATGAATTATGATGAGGTAAAACAATGGGAAAACACTTTCAACACGGTTGCTGAAGAACACGAACGGGGAAAAAATTACGAAGCATTCAAAACTGAAAAAGCTGAAAAGTTGATTTCTGAAATCGAAAAGAAATTTCCGGAACTGCGTTCTCAAATCAAAGCTGTTCACACCTCTTCGCCACTTTCTTACCGCGATTACATCGGCGGTTACAAGGGAAATATGTACGGCTATACGAAAGATTCGTCCAATCCGATGAAAACGATTTTCTCGCCGAAAACCAAGGTCAGTAACCTTTTTCTGACAGGTCAAAGCGTGAATATGCACGGGATTTTGGGATGTACAATTGGCGCGTTCAACACTTGCTCGGAGATTCTGGGAAAAGAATTGATTGACGAAAGATTGACTCAAGTTTTAAATCAAGCCGATGAAAAATAGAGTTCTACTTTATCTGTTTTTTGTTTTAAATGTCATTTCGTGTGGCGTTTCAAAGTCCATCAATCACGTTCCGCAAATCAGCCAATATTCTCTTGAAATCCCGAAAGTTAAAATAATAAACGACTCAACTTTTAGCTTTAATCAAAATTATCTGACCAAAAATAAACAGCAACTTTGGGAACTCTACATCCACGGAAATCCATTGCAGTTGGGCTATAACAACGGTGCTTTGACACAGAATCTGATGCAAAATCAGGAAACAATTTTCTTTTCCAAGGTTGAAGGCTTTGTGCCATCAAAATTCAAACAAAAACTGTTGAATGGTTTTTTGAAATGGTACAATCGGAAAATGTATCTGAATGTTCGGGAAGATTATCAAAGCGAAATCTATGGTTTATCCCAATGCTCATCAGATAAATACAACTTCATTGCGCCAAAATATCTTCGAAGTTTGTACTTGCACGGCGCGCACGACATCGGTCACGCAATGCAGGATTTGGCGATGGTTGGCTGTTCTTCACTCGCTGTTTGGAACGAAAATACGGAAGACGGCGATTTGCTGATTGGAAGAAATTTCGATTTTTATGTCGGCGACGATTTTGCCAAAAATAAGTTGGTAGAATTTGTAGAACCAGAAAACGGAATTCCATATATGTCGGTCAGTTGGCCGGGAATGATTGGCGTGGTTTCGGGAATGAATAAGGAAGGAATCACAGTTACAATCAACGCTGGAAAATCCAAAATTCCGATGACCGCGAAAACACCGATTTCGCTTGTGACTCGTGAAATTCTACAGTTTGCTAAAAATATTGATGAAGCGATTGCGATTGCAAAAAAACGGAAAGTCTTCGTTTCAGAATCGATTTTGGTTGGAAGTGCGAATGATAAAAGTGCTGTAATCATTGAAGTTTCGCCGGATAATTTCGGGGTTTTTAAATTGGAAAATTCGAGTCAATTGGTTTGTACGAATCACTTTCAGTCTGAGGCTTACAAAGATGACGAGCGAAATCAGAAGCACATTGCGGAAAGCCATTCGGAATATCGTTATGAAAAACTTCAGGAATTGTTGACAGAAAATCCAAAATTGAATCCTGAAAAATTGGCTTCGATTTTACGAGATAAATCTGGTTTGAAAGGAGCACAAATCGGTTATGGAAATGAGAAGGCTTTGAACCAACTTTTGGCGCATCACGCTGTGATTTTTTCGCCGGAGAAACGATTGGTTTGGGTGTCGTCAAATCCTTATCAATTAGGCGAATTTGTCTGTTATGACCTCAATAAAATCTTCTCTGATGAGCGATTGAAAACTGGAAAATTTGCGACTTCAAATCTGAATATTGCGAAAGATTCTTTTGTGGATTCTCAGGAATTCAAAAATTATGAGGAATTTAAAAAACTGAGTTCTCCGTTTGATGAAAACAAAATTTTGTCTGATAAATTTATCAATCATTATCAAGCTTTAAATCCTGATTTTTGGTTGGTTTATTATCAAGCTGGGAAATATTATTTCAATCAAAAAGATTATCAGAAAGCGAAAATTGAATTTGAAAAAGCTTTGAAGAAGGAGATTACAACGGTTCCCGACAAAAAGAATGTTGAGAAATATCTGAAGAAGACTTTGAGAAAGTTGAAATAATGACTAATCGTCAGATTAATGGAAAGCGTTAAACTCTGCGAAGCTCAACCCGACTTGAACGGATTCTTCGAGAGCCTCAGAGTGACAATTGGGAGTGGAAGGCGGATAAGTTGCCCAAATCATTCTAACCGTTTTCGGGATTGACTTTGTTGAGGAAAAGATAAAAACCAACGCCCAGAATTGTGGAGACCGAAGTTGCCAAAATCATACTGCCGATAATGTATTGAAGCAGATGGTTTTTGACCAGTTCAAAGTTGATTTCGTGATTCAGAAAATTGGTTTCCCCATCCACGAAAGGCGCACCAATAAACAGAGAACCCGCAATAATGAGCGGAATGAACGGCGGAAAACTGATGTTGGAAGAGACGAATGCCAGCACTTTGTTGAGCTTGAAAATAACAGCTAAAGATATCGTCAAAGCCGTCTGAAAACCCCACACCGGAGACAATCCAATGAACGCGCCCAACGCAATGGAAAACGCCTTGGTACGGTTGCTTCCATCGCTTTCCAAAACATCTTCTTTGATGAATCTTTTGAAACTTTTCTTCCTGAAATTATGAATAAAATTCCGAGGTTTGATGTAGGCTAAAGTGATGATAACCAGTATGGTATTCAGAATACTGATTCGAGTAAAATCTTTGAAAGGTCGGAAATGAGAAACCCGTTCCGCTGGGTCGTAAAGGACTTTCACTGGAACATTTTTAACCGGAATATTTTTCCACGCAGTTCGTACGATAATCTCGATTTCGAACTCGAATTTTGGCGTGAAATATTTTTTTGGGATTTTGTTTAATGGATAAAGTCGATAGCCGGATTGCGTGTCCTGAAGCTTGATTCCGGTCTCGAACCAAAACCAGAAGTTGGAAAAATTGTTTCCGAAACTACTTTTCTTCGGAATGCCATCTTGCGACATATTCCGGTTGCCGATGAGCAAAACATCTTCATTTTCCGCAAGCAAAGCCTCCACAAAAACGGGAATATCGTCTGGATAATGCTGACCGTCGGAATCTATCGTGATGGCAAAATCAAATCCAAGTTCCAAAGCTTTTCTGAAACCGATTTTCAGAGCATTTCCTTTGCCTTTGTTTTCGGGCAAATTAATGATTGAAATTTCGTAATCACTCAAAATGGACGAAGTAGAATCCGTGGAACCGTCGTTTACAACAATGATGTTTTGGGTGTAATCCAGAACGCCGTCGATGACGCGTTTCAGTGTTTTTTCGTTGTTGTAAGTAGGGATTAAAACACAGATTTTCCTTTCGAAGATGGCGTTTCGTACTTCGTGGATGGTCATTATTTGAATGAAGCTTTTTCGGAAGCCGTCATCGTTTTGGATTGCCCAGCAAACTGTTTGATGTAGCTTTTCAGGTCAGCGTTTTGCTTGCTGTAGTTGTTGATAAGGAAGGTTTTGTCTTCTTTCAGATTCTTGTTATAACCCACAATTTTCGGGATATTTTCCTGAACGCTCATTCTGATGACACGTAATTCTGCGTTGTTTGGATTGCTCGAAATGAGGCTTTCCAAGGTAGTTGCGCCCGATTTTACAAAGGATTTTCGTTTGTTTTTTTCGGTCGTCACTTTCGCTTCCAAGATTTTAGAAGCTGATTTGTAAGCGGAAATTACGGGGTCGTTTGATGATTTTTTCTCAGCCAAAGCAATGAAATTCTTAGCATTCTCGTTGGATGAATTTGCTTTGGAATAGCTGGTTCTCAAAGATTCCAAATCCGATTGGAAGAATGAGAAGAATGTGAACATCAAAGTGAAAATCAATTTCATAACCTTAGATTTTGGTGTAATTAACTGACAGTTTCAATGCAATTGTTTCGCCAAAACTGGTCGTGTTCTTTACTTTCAGTTCGCCATCTTTTTCGGTGATGTCCAATTGTAAAACCAAATCTGGCGTTTCAAAAGGATTGATGATGGCCATAAACTTTACATTGGAAGCGGATTTCAAAAACAATTTTGAAGCGGTGAAATTTTCCGTCAAGTCTTTCACAATCTGCATCATACAAACACCTGGCGTCACAGGATTTCCAGGAAAATGACCTTTGAAAATCTCGTGATTTGGATTGAGTTTTATCTTCGCAATGAAACTTCCATTCTCTGATTTTTCGGATGATTCTAAAGTGTAAAAGTTGGTAAGAATGGTTTGCATATTTTATTCAGTTTCAGTAATTTGGAAAAGTTTGATGTTTATTTTAAAATCTTTGTGTTGAAGATTGATTGTCTCTGCAAAAGTATGTTTTTTTGCTTCAAAATTAAAATCGATTTTTTCTCGCTTGTTTTTCGTGTAAATGATTTGATTTAATAAACCAGAATTTTTGTCAAAAAACAGATAGTATTGTTTCTTATCAACGTTTGAAAGATAAATTTTAGAAGTTTCATTTTCAAAACTTTCAATCACCGAATAATTTCGTTTTAGTAATTCCTGAAAGTCATTTTTCAGAAAATTGATTACCATTTTTTTGTCTAAATCTGCCAAGACGTAATTGAGTTTGAAGTTATTTTCTGAGATTTCAAAGTCAATCATTTTGTTTCCAAAATCCGAGGTCATCACAACTCTGTGCGTGATTTCGGAGATTTTTTTAATGATAAGAATTCCGCTGATGTCGTTGCCGTAAACTTCCATTTGGCATTTGTAAACATAATCTTCGTTTGAAGAAAAGTACAGATTTTCAACTTCTTTTTTGGAATTTGAAATTGGTTTTGCATCTGTCAGCTGATACGTTTTGCACGAAAATATCAGCAACAAAAATGAACTATAAAGAAAACTCAGAAGCAGGAATCGGCGCATTGATTTTGGTGTTTTTAAAAACAATATTCGTAGTATCTCCCGAAGCTTCGGTCATATTCACTTGCGAAACTGTCGACTGATTTTTAGGAAAATGAAGTTCGATTTGCTTAATGTATTTCAGTAACTGCGCAGATTTCGGAGTAAATTTCGCAATGTTCGAACTTGAATTTTTCATATAAACTACAGAAAATTCAGGGTCACTGAACATTTTTCCATTGGAACTCCCGACAATCAGTTTATTTATTTTTTCAAAAGTTTTGCTCTTTGCATCCACCGATGATTTTTTCCCTTGGTCGTTGATGAAAATTTTGTTTTCCTTAAAGATAATGCTGTACTGATAAGGTTTTGTGTATTTCCAGCTCAGTGTGTTTGGTGATTTTAAAGACATTTTCCCTTGTGTGACAATGTTTTTATCTAAAAAATCCATTTTTTTTGTTTGAACGAAATCGCTTTGCAAAGTTTTAATTTCCTTTGTTTCAGCAGAAATTTTTGTCACAAATGCTTTGGATTCGGCACCCGTCATTGCCGTAGATTGGGCAAAAACGAAACCTGAAATTAATAAAAAGGCGAAGAAAGCTATATTTTTAAACATTTATTTTTCTGATTTAATAATTGAATCAATAGTGAAAGTTGAATATTTTTCACGCTCCAAAAATAACAATAATTCAACCAAAACATTGTACGTTTTCTCAGAAGTGTCGTGAAGCAGGATAATGCTTCCTTTTTGTAATTTTTTGGTTACTTTCTTTAAAATTTTCTTCTCATCCGGAATCACCGTGTCCAGTGAACGGACATTCCAGCCGATGCTTTTTTTATTTGTTTTCTTAATGGCTTTTGCGATATTTGGATTGGTTACGCCGAAAGGTGGACGGTACAAATCGGTTTTAAAACTGCCAATTTTCAACATCACTTCATCGCATTTTTCAATTTCCTCAATCATTTTTGAAGTCGGTAAAAATCCGGTATTATTGGAATGTGACAAAGTGTGATTACCAACCGTATGACCTTCTGCAATGATTCTTTGGAAAGTTTCAGGATATTTTTGAATCTGTTTTCCGATGCAGAAAAAGGTGGCTTTGATGTTGTTTTCTTTTAAAACATCTAAAAATTTTGGTGTGAATTCTGTCGGTCCGTCATCGAAAGTCAAAGCAACTTCTTTGATTTTTGTCCGTTTATGAGTAAAACTATTGACAAAATATCCTAATTTAATATCAAATGAACCCCAAATTACAACTGCTGAAAATAGAATGAAGCAAAAGATGTAAACCCAAATTGTTCCTTGAAATGCATACATAAATACATTCAGAAAAAGATAAAAAATAATAAAAGAATAATGTTTCATCTTTATTTTTTGGATTTTAATTTAAAATATTCGGCTACTTTTGGCAGTGTGTTTGTCATTCCATAGGAATCTCAGCAAAGAATTGTGAGAGTTTAGATTCCTACGGAATGACAAAAGCAGCTATTAAAATATAAATAATTAAGCCTTTTCCAGCAAAACCAAACTGTGGTCAATTCCTCCCAAATGATTGTACAAAAGAATATTTTGAATCCTTTCTTTTTTCACATCATTAATTTTCATCACTTCCGGAATCACCTGATTTTTCAGAATCTGACAGGCCATAAATGTTGAAAAACCGCTTGCTGTATTAAATTCTCCACTCAAGTGTTTATAATAGAGTAATGAAGAATTTGGAAATAATTGCGATGCATTTTTGTAATAAACATTCGATTCTGAATCTCCGCTGAAACCTAAAATCACAGCATCAATCTCTTCGTTTTTCAAATTGTTTTTAATTAAAAAATTTTCAATGAATTGTTGAGTTTCATTAAGTTCTAATGAGTTAAAAATTTGAATATCTTTGAGTTGTGCATAAGAAGCTTCAGTTTTGTCTTTGCCTAAAACAAAAAAGCTTGAGCCTTCGCCCCAAATCACACCTTGCGTCGTTGAATTCAAATAATCAACCGGAAGATTTTCTTCTTTTTTAATGGAATTACTCAATTTATAGAGCTCCATCGTTCTTTCCGTTTGTTCGTCCGTTGAACCTACTAAAACATTTTCTGCCTCACCATCCAAAATCTGAAGTTTCGCATCCAGCATTGAAAATTCGAGTGAAGATGAGCTGTTGACGTACGTGAAATTATAGCCGTGACATTGCAATCCCAGAGCAATCTGTCCTGAAACCGTGTTGTGCGTTGATTGAATGAAAAACGTTGGTGTCAGAAATTCTTCATTGTTTTCCAAAACATTTTTCAGGAACTTTTCAGAATCCTGAGAACAGCCCATTCCAGTTCCGACGATGATAGAATCGGGTTTTTCAATTCCTGCTTCTTTTAAAGCTTTCGTAGAAGCTACGGAGCTCATTTTGACCGTTTTAGACATTCTCCGGCTCATCGCGGGCGGAATGAATTCTTTATAGTTGGGCTCGATGGCTTTTAAAATCTGAATTGAATTTTCAGGTTTTAAAGTGTCGAAGAAATTTTCGTTTAAAGTGTCCTGAACCGAGATGCAGGCGACACTGTTGATGTAAACCGCACTCATTATTTAGAAAAAATTAAAGTTGAACAGTTTCCGCCAAATCCAAATGAATTGGAAAGTACGTGATTGATATTTTTTTCTTTCAGTTCGGTAACCGGCGTCAAATCAAATTCTTCCATTTTGGTTTTAAAATTTAAATTTGGAAAAATAACATTGTTCTGCATCGCCAAAATCGAATAAACGGCTTCAATTCCCGCCGCCGCCGCCAAAGTATGACCCGTAAACGCTTTCGTAGAACTGAATTCCGGAACCTGATTTTCACCAAAAATCCGAATCATTGCAATGCCTTCAGACAAATCATTATTCGGAGTTGCGGTACCGTGAACGTTGATGTAATCGATGTTTTCTTTATCTAAACCTGAAACTTTCAAAGCTTTTTCCATTGCTAAAAAAGCGCCTTGTCCGTTTTCCGAGGATGCGGTTTGGTGGTGCGCATCGTTGGCATTTCCATAACCGGAAAGATAAGCGAGGACTTTTTTATTTTCTTTTTTGACAATTTCATCAGATTCCAAAACCAGGAAAGCGGCTGCTTCGCCTAAGTTCAGACCTTTTCTGTCGTTGTCAAATGGTGTGTTGTAAGAATCCGTCAAAATCATCAGCGTATTAAATCCATTCAAAGTAAACTTTGAAAGTGAATCTGTACCGCCGACAATTACACGGTCTAAAACTCCGTTTTTGATGAGTTTTGCGCCCATCATAATCGCATTGGCTGCAGACGAACAGGCCGTGCTGATGGTAGAAACCATTCCCTTCAGACCCAATAACTCGGCAATTGCCAAAGATGAATTTCCAGCGTCGTGAGCGTCGATGTATTTTTGCTTTTCAGGGAAATCTTCGTAGGTGTAGAAATATTTTTCGGTGATGTCCATTCCGCCTACGCTGGTGGAGGAGATGAGTCCGGTTCTGTACTCGTTGATATCCGAAATTCCGGCGCTTTCTACAGCTTCTTTTGCGGCTACCATCCCCAACAAAGCGGTTCTTGTAACATTGTTGTCTTCATCCAGCTGAAGTTTCTGCACAAGTTCTTCATTAGACAATTTTATCTCGCCCGTTTTGATGCTTCCGGCGTGGCGTGTTTCAAACAGTTCGATGTCTGAAATACCGTGTTTACCGGTCGTAAGCGAAATAAAATTTTCCCCGACATTGTTACCAATGGAGGAAATGATGCCCATCCCTGTAATGGCAATTTTTTGACTCATCCTTTTATAATGTACCAATGTATCAATTTAACAGTGTAACAATATTGGTACATTGCCAGATTGATACATTGTTAGATTGAATTATTTTGTTCTGTTTTCTTCGATGTATTTTGCCATCACTTCGATGGATTGGAAGATTTCTTTTCCTTTTTTCGGGTCTGATAATTTGATTCCGTAGTCTTTGTCTAGAAGTACGATTAATTCCAAAGCGTCGATAGAATCCAAACCAAGACCGCCACCGAAAAGTGGGTCTGTATCTTTGATTTCTTCTACTGCAACGTCCTCAAGGTTAAGAACTTCTATGATTTTGTTTTTTAATTCTAATTTTAAATCTTCCATTTTTCAAAAATTTACCAATGTATCAATGTACCAGTTTACCGATTAGGACTGAATAGTATTGTTACATTGTTGTACTGTTATATTGTTAAATTACGTAGTTAGCAAATATACAAAAGCTTTATAACTTTCCTGATATAGTTCGACCCAGCCACACAAGACTTTTTCGGCTTTCCCTGATTGCAGAATCTGTGCCGCGTATGAATTTAAAAATTCTTCATCGAATTCATCTAAAACAAAAAAAGCATTTTCGGTCTGCATTTTATGTTTAATGCTGATTTCACCGACGCAAATATTCGGTAAAGTGTACACAAAAACAGCAGGGCTCGGAAAATAATTTTCCTCAGAATTGATGCTTTCCTGATATTTAAAATCGGTGTCGAGGCTTGAGGATTTGTTGGCAAAAACCAATGCGGTATTGCTGTGGTCGTCGTTTTTCAGAATCATTTCGGATGCAAGAAAAGCGAGTTTGCTGAGATTATCCATTTTATGAAATTTAGGATAATTCAGTTCTAAAGTTTTGTAAGCTTCTTTTGCAAAGTCTGAGAAATTTTGGGCTTTGGTTTCAAAAATAATTTGTTCGTTGAGGATTATTTTTGAGCTTTCTATGGTGCAGATATGTGTTTTTTTCATCATTATAGTTTTAACATTTCTCCAAAACAATGGCCGCATTACACCCACCAAAACCTGAAGCCGTTTTCAAAATATATTTAATTTCTGCAGATTGATTTTCTTTAATAATATTCAAATCCTGAGAGATACCCATTTCTTCAAAATTTTTGGATGGAATTAAATTGTTTTTAAAAGCAGATTCCATAGAAATAATACTTTCCAATAAACCTGATGCGCCTAGACAATGTCCGTAATAGCCTTTCATACTGTTCAGAGGAACATTTTGCAAATCCATACGGTTGAAAGCGATGGCTTCCATTTCGTCGTTGTAAAGTGTTGCCGTTCCGTGGGCGGAAATAAAATCGATTTGGTCTGAAGAAACTTTCGCTTCTTTCATTGCATTTTGAATGCTGGCAAACAATCCGTCGCCGGTTCTCGATGGTCCGGAAATGTGATTGGCATCGTTAATCGCCGAGTCACCTAAAATTTTAAACTTAAATTTTTCTTTCTGATTTAATTCTGAAGTGATGTAAATACCTGCAGTTGCTTCGCCCAAATTAATTCCGTTTCGGTTCTTATCGTAAGGTTTACAAGGTTTGCTTCCAATCGCCTGAAAAGAATTGAAGCCTGAAATTACAAATTCAGAAATCTCATCTCCAGCAACGACGAAAGCGTCTTTGTATTTTTCTGCCTGAATCATATTTTTCGCCACAGAAATCGCCATCACTCCTGAAACACAGGCATTGGAAACGACAATCGGTTTGGTTTTAAATCCAAAAAAATCTGCCAGTTTTTGAGCTAATTTTGAAAGATAAACGCCTTCCGGTAAAGTGGTTTCATTTTTTAATAAACTGATATTCCCTTTAGTCGTTGAAAGAATAAAAGCAGTGTCATCTGAAATCTGATGTCTTTCTACCAAAGGTTTCAGACTTAGCAAAAACATTTTTTCAAGTCTGGTGAAATTCTGATTGTCGAAATGTTTATTAAATTCCTCTTCCAATTTCTCAGAATCAATTTTAGAAACAAAGAAAGCTTCGTGATTATCGATAATTTTATGCAAAGCCACTCCAGATTTTCCTTCCAAAAGTGCTTCCCAGTTTGATTCTACATCAAAACCCAAAGGCGTGACGCAGTTATAATCTGTAATGTAAATTTCTCTGTTCATTAATTACTAAAATTTTTGAATCTTTTTTGAAAAGCTAAAAGCTAACAGCTAATTGCCAAAAGCCAATTATAATCCCATTTTATCTTTCCAGGCCTGAAAAAACTCGGGATTGTAGAGACATAAATTATTTTCAGAATCCAGAAAAACCTGAATGGTCTCTCCACTGCAAACCAATTGATTCTGCTGATTAAAAATCTCGTATTTATAAATTAGTTTTGCCGAAACAGAATTCACGAAAGTCGTAACGATATTAAATGTTTCGCCATATTTCAAAGGAAGAAAATGTTCGCACGTACTTTTCACAATCGGCGTTACAAATCCGGCGTTCTGAATATCGAGATAGGTCAAACCGTGCTGTCTTCCGAAAGCCTCTCTTCCGTCTTCAAAATACACGATGTAATGCCCGTGCCAGACGATTCCCAGCGGGTCTGTCTCGTTGAAACGTACACGTACTTCTTCGGTACAGGTTAAATTTTTAGACTGCATTTTGTTTTGTTTTTAACCACAATGGGCACAAAGGTTTTCACAAAGGTCACCAATTATAATCAAATATATTATTGTTGATAAAAATTAAAATAAGATTGTCAGGTCGCTCTTCTAGAGCTTTACTTCTATCAATATCTATTTGCTATTAACAGTTTGCTTCTAACGAAGCTTTGCAAAGTCCCATCAGGACTTGCTGTTAATAGAAAAAAGAAATCGCAAAACAAAGCTCCAGAGGAGCGAACTGTTAATTTATCTTGTAAACATTGAGTTCTTCAGTTTGTTTATATTTTTTATCGGACAAACTATAAACCAAATATTTCTGTTGGTTCATTCATATTATTCTGCTTTCAACTTTGCAAAAGTTCCAAACTTTGGCAAAGTTTTGACTCTTGATAGGCTTGAAGAAACGTGAATTTTCCACGAAATCCCTAGCCCTGATGGGAACGGCATCCTTTTTTGTCATTGCGATTGCTGATAAGTTCAATTTATTGATTTGCGTCGTTCGCAATGACAAAAAAGATATAGTGGACAGCAGGTTCCCGGCTCCTAAAAATCTGTACAATGTTGAATCAAACACTATTTTGCTTCCTCTCATACAATAAGGAAATGCTCACCATCGCAATATAAAATGAAAATAAGAAAATCAGTTCCTTAGCGATTTCGCCAATGCCGCTGTTTCTTAAAATAATATCGTAATACGCATTCAGTCCCCAGTTCATCGGAGAAAATTGCGCAATTTTCTGCATAAATTCAGGCATCAGGAAAACCGGAACCCAAATTCCGCCAATCGCTGCCAAAACTACCACCGAAGTCGCTCCAAACGGCGCCGACTGTTCCTGAGTGTCGGAAACGGTTCCAATTAAAACTCCAAATCCAATCGCTGCCAATCCTGCAAAAAGAGTGACAATCAGAAGGTGGAACATTTTTCCTGAAACATCAAACTGTGGCAAATCCATCAACGGGAAAAGCCAGATTCCTACTGCAACCATCAGCAAAAACTGGATGACGCAAATGATGAGATAGGTGAATGTTTTTCCTAAAATGTGAATGTAATACGGCGTCGGACTCACGCGAACTCTTACGCTCGTTCCCTGACTTTTTTCTTTGACTAAATTAATCGACAGTGGCACCACAATAAAGAAAATCGCAAACAATGCCCACGCCGGAACGTTGTGTTGCACAGAATTCGGCATCACCTCTTCGTTGCCTTTGTTCGGCGTGATTTCTTTGAAGGTAATTAAGCTTTTATTTTCAAGGTCTTCGGTTGTTCCAAGTTGGTCCTGAAAGGCTTTGTAGATTTTTTTATTCTCGATTTCGAAAACCATTTTGTTGATGGCATTCATCACAGAATTTTTGAAACCTGCGTTGGTAGCTGGGTCGAAATAGAGATGAATGTCTTTTGCCTTTGAAGCTACAGCTTTTGTCGAAGTAGAATCGGTTTCCAGACCAAACGAACTTACAACAGTCTGAACTTTAGAATCGATATTTGAATTTAAATCTTTCGTTAAATTTTCAGGAATGACAATGGCCATCTGATAATCTCCCGTGAACACGGCTTTCTCAGCCGATTTTTCGTTGTAATCTGTGACCAGTTCAAATGTTTTGCTGGTTTCCAGTTCTTTTTTGATGACTTTCGAAACTTCAGATTTATCGTTATCGATGAAAATAATCGGAATTTTTGAACCTTCCAGATTTTTGAATGTCGAATCCTGAATTAGAGTAATCGTAATAATCAACAGCAACGGCATCAGGAAAATAATCACAATTCCGCCCGAATCTCGCTTCAGTAACTGAATTTCCTTGATGAAACTTCTCCACAATTTATACAACATCTCTCAATTCTTTTCCGGTTAATGAAATGAAAACATCCTCCAGGTTTTCCGCATTGGGAACTCTTTCTACCAATTCTTCCGGTGTTCCAGTTGCGTGGATTTTTCCGTGGTCGATGATGGCGATTTTTGTACAGAATTCCTCAGCTTCAGATAAGTGATGCGAGGTATAAATGATGCACGTTCCTTTTTTATTTAAATCTAAAAGATAATCGATAATGGCTTTTTTGGATTGAACATCAACGCCAACAGTCGGCTCGTCTAGAAATAGAACTTTTGGGTTGTGAAGCGTTCCTGCAATCAGATTGCAACGGCGTTTCATTCCGCCTGAAAACTGGTCGACTTTCTTATTGGCAAATTTCGTTAAGCCCATTAATTCCAAAGCTTCATCAATGGCTTTGTGAAGATAATCGTGTTTCAAACCATACAGACTTCCGAAGAACAAAAGATTTTCTTTCGCCGTTAAAGTCGGATAGAGCGCATATTCCTGAGGAACAACGCCGATGATTTGTTTGATTTTTGAATTGTCTTTTTTAGGCGACAAACCGTTGATGGTAAAACTTCCTGACGTTGGTTTAATCAAACCTGAAAGCATAGAAATCAATGTGGTTTTCCCCGCTCCGTTGGGACCGAGAATTCCATAGATTTCGTTTTTATCGATGTTCAAAGAGATATCATTAACCGAAAAATCTTCCGAGTTTTTGTATTTCTTGTAGAGGTTTTTTATTTCGATGATGAAATTTGACATTCAATATTTTATATATTTAATAACTAGAAAAACTACACTTTAAACCTTTAATTTCCTAAGCATCTTTACCAATTTGATTCTTCATCATATTCAAGCAATTGTCGTCCAAATCTTAATTTTTCTAAATCTTCTTTTTTAAATTCGCTTTGAATTTGTTTGATTAAATCGTCATAAATTTTATCATAATTTATCAGCATAGCTTTGTAGACGTATTTTTTATTTGAAGGCGGCCAAGCTGGTTTGTTAATATAAGTATTATTTTGTTCTATATATTTCAAAATCGTTAACGCATTGTCATTTTTATATGCCGCTATTGCTCTCGAAAAATATAATACATCATCAAATATATTCTCCTTCGCTGAAAGTTTACCTTTTATTTTTTGATTAAAATAGTCCTCTAAAATTGGAAAGAATTTGTTATTTGGATTCTTTTCGATACTTCTAAAAATCCAATTTATACAATATTCATTTTTAATGTTTTGATTGAAAACGTCGTAAAGCACATTAACATCTTCTTTCTTTTTAAATTTACTTAAAGCAAAACAGGCAGATAATTGTTCTCCGCACTCATCGCTTTTTAATCCAGCTCTTTTTTTAATTAAATTATAATATTTTTCATTTGGATTAATATCGTCAATCATCCAAGTAGAAGTTTCTAAATAAGGATGTTCCATCAAGACTTTTTCTACCAAATGCTTTTTTTGAATCGGAGTTAGACCATTTTTATCGTGAGCTTTTCTAATCATTAAGTCCGAAACATAAAAATTGTTTCCTGCGTCCTCGTAATACCACCAATTCACTTTCGCTGTGTCACTCAGGTGGTTTATTAATAAATCAAAATATTCAGGTTCCTGTCTGTTTACTATTGTTCTATATGCGATAACCCTTAATAATGGACTGTTTGAATCCATCAATTTTATTAGTTCTTTCTTTGTTGCATTTTTCTCTATAAAGTTTCTTGCAATCGTATCTTTAGATGGAAGTGATTTTTCTTTTGAAAGACTTTTTAAAGAAGGTCTTAATTCAGTTCGAAAGTCCGAAATATCATACTTATACTTTTCTTCTTTACACGATGTAAAGAAAATAGAAAATATAATTATTTGATATAATCTTTTCATCAATTTCTACATTGCCTTCTTAGAAAATTTACATTGACAAGTTTAAATCGCTTTTCTCAATTTCTTGTAAAACGCCTCCTCCAAATCTGCAATATGCAACATCGATTTTGAAAGCTGATTATAAATATCGCTTTTCGAGTTTCTGTTTTTGTAAACCCTTGCAATATCCACGGCAAAGTCTCTCCAAAGGTCACCGATTGTAGTAATTTCTTTAGATAATTCTTTCAACTCGTCATTTTTAAGAATCACTGAGGCTTCCTGTAAAAAAGCGCCATAAATAAACCTGAATCCGCCACCGCCGGTACCGATTTCCTCCTGCATTCTAATCAACTGTCCGAGATAATGGTTGGTCACTTTTGTGCCTTTTTTCTCTGCCCATTTCGGGATGCTTTTCGCCACCCAACGCATTGCTTTTACTCCGATAATCGGAACAGGAGCGAGCATATTTTTGCAGGTGTCTTTAATTCCTTTTTTGATGGCTTCTTCCAGATGAACATTCTCAGGAATGTGTGTCGGGAAGTACATATGACCTTTTGGAGCGAGTGCACCTTTGGCATAACGAACTTTTTCAAGTTCAGCTTCGGTCAGCGTTGTTGCGAAATCCATTACAGGGTCGCTGATGAGGAATTTTCCGTCTTCCTTTCCGTAAACCACTAAGTTGTGGGCGTTGAAATGAAATTTATATTCTTCAGGAAAATAAGTCAAGTTGAAAACACCAACTTGTAAACCAGTCGGGATATTTTGTTCTAAATTTTTCTCCAAAGCAGCCTGAGCTTCCTTAGGATTTGAAAATTTTATTCTTTTTATTTTGATGCCCAGTCTTTTTGCCGCTTTGCTGAAAATAGCTCCAGGCATTGGTCGGTAACTGAAACCCGGCGCAAAATTCACTTTTAGAAAAGGCAAATACACGAAAAACAATCCGGAACCGATTCCGAAAATCATAGGTTCGCTGAGTTTTAATCCTTTGTTGAGTAATAGATTGGAGGCAACACCGTTTTCGCAGTGGGCTGTCTGGTGGTGTTCGAAAGTGATCTTCATTATAAGTCTGGATTTTATTAAACCTTATAGTTTTTGAAACCTAAAAGGTTTATTTACCATTGAAGTTTTTTAATTCATCTACTGAAATTCCGAACGTGTCGGCATATTTTTTCAAAGTAGAATCGCTGAGTTTCTTAAATATATTCGGTTTTGCGTGTCGTTTGACTGTCCATTGCCACTTTCCCACATAAGCTGCAAGAACCTGCAAATCCATTTTGTTGAGTTCCATAAAATAGATGATGGGGCTCAAGATATTTTTGGCGACATTTTGTTTGGCTTCTTCAATTCTTTCGTTAATGAGCGCCATCGATTCATCTAAGGCTGCTTTTTTGGCTTCCCATCCGATGCTTTGCGCAGTGGTGTAGTTGTTATTTTCATCAGTTACATATAACATTTCGGTCATATTTGCTGACTGTAAATTACTTTGGTCTTGTGGAATGTCTTGTTTTTTCATTGGTTTTAATTTTTCAATTCCTGAATAAACAAATTGATTTCTGCTCGGATGAGTAATTTGTCATTAATGAATGTCTCGCAGAAAATGTTGCAAATGTTCTCGTACTGAGAAATCAGAGAAGCTTTGGAAATAATATTGTCGCCCACTTTTGGCAACGCAAAAATCTCTATTTTTTTGATATTGGTGATAAAACCGATGACTTTGGTTTCCACATCCGGACCTTTGAAAAAACTTTGTCCAAGAATCGATGAACAGGTTTGCGCCACATTTTCTATCAATCCAGCTTCAACAAATTCATTATTTAAAACAAAAATATTATCAGTCTTGATTTCAAAAGAAGTGATGACGGTTTCAGGCGTCAATTCCAAAATGTAATCCGCCATCAGCATTGGTTTGCGATGGGGAAGAAAATTGTGGATGTTGATTAAGTTGTCGGCCTTCAGTTCCATATTTTATTTTAACCACAAAAGTCACAAAAGCTTTTGCTATTTTTTATCTTTAAAAAGTTCAAAAAAGATAATCGTTTTAAAACTGTCTTTTTTGAACTTAGACTAATTAATTTTTTCTTTTGTGACTTTTGTGGTTTATTTTTTTTATTTCACAACAGTTTTCATCTGCGATTTTGCAATTACGGTTTCATTGATTTTCGTTACGATTTCAACCAGAGTGACGCCCATCATTTCGTTTAGGATTGTCGCTTCAGAAATCAATTGGTCGCCTACTTTCGGTAAGCTGTCAACTTCAACAGATTTGATGGCGCCAATGTAACCAGTCGGCGATTCCTTACCCAAAAGAAAATATTTGTAACCCGTATGCAAAGCCACAGTCTGAGCTTGATGTTCTATCAAACCTGAAGCCTGGAAAATGCCTTCGCTCACAAAAATATTATCTTCTTTAATTGTAAATCCAGAAACCACGTGATTCTCCGAATAGTCGGAAACTTCGCCAACCATTACAAAAGGAAATCGTTGTGGAATCAGACTTTCTACAAAATCTTTGTCGGAATTTGGTAAGTTGGTTTCCATTAGCAAACCGTCAATAGTGCACAAGAGTAAGCGAATCTTCCACTTTCTGGAACGCAAAGAAGGATTTTTTCACCTTTCTTCAATTTGCCAGAATTCATCAATTGTTCAACAGCGATGAAGATAGAACCGGCACCGATATTCCCAACTTCGGAAAGATTGTAGAACCATTTTTCCCAAGGGAAATCCAATCCAACATTGGCGAATTCCTCCTTCAATCCATCTTTGAAGTAACCAGAAGAGATGTGCGCCAAAACGTGGTCCACAGTTTCCGGGTCCAACTGATGTTTGTCGAAAGATGTTCTCAAACTTTCTGCACCTTTTACCAAAATATATTTGTCAAGGATTTTTGTGTCTTGCTTCAAAGCGAAAATCGATTGGTTCAACCATTCTTCCGCTGGATATTCTGCCCAGGATTTCAGGCTTCCGTCTTCCTGTTTTTCGCAACCGGAGTACATACAAGCTTCGATTTCGTGCGCATAAGAGTAGAAATCAATCCATTCGATTCTCAAAGACGTTTCGTTTTCTCTTGGTTTGTTTTCCAACAAGAATGCGCCAGCGCCGTCAGACAACATCCATCTTAGGAATTCTCTTTTGAAGGCTACGATTGGTCTTTCTTCCAAAAGTTTCAAATTTTCTGCCTCGTGGTTGAACTTGTCCGCCGTCATCCAAGAAGAAAATCTTTCGGAACCTACGCAAACTGCGTTGTTTTTCACATCTGCTTTTACGGATAGGAAACCGTAGTTCAAAGCGTTCATTCCGGAGTTGCAAAGTCCCATAGACGTGTTGATTTCCACAGATTTTCCAATGTTCAACTCACCGTGAACCATTGAGGCGTGCGACGGCTGGATTTGGTCAGCAGAAGTCGTTCCGCAAGACAAAAGTTCCATATCTTCTTTTGTGAATTTGTCATCAAACAAACCTTCAATCGCTTTTGCCGTGATTTCTGCGTTGGAATGTGTCGGTTTGGAGTTGGTGTCTAAAGCGTAATATCTTGTTTTGATTTGATTGTTTCTCAAAATCAATGCTCTGGCTTTGGATGGTTTATCGTTTACCAATCCTAAGTAGTTTTCCATTTCGTCGTTAGAAATCGGGTCATTTGGTAAGTACGTGGAGGACTTGGTGATATATACGTTACTCATTATTTATTTTAAATTTATTCCTTGTAAATATTCTCTTTGTTTCTTTCTTTTGAACCACAAAATAGGCGTCAATAGGATGTGTGGCACCAATACGATTGGCGAAATCACCCAGATTGCTGTCATCAAATATACCTTAAAGAATTTAATCAGCAAAGGGCGTTTTTCTTTTTTCTTGATAATCAGATTACTCCAAACAGTGAAAATTTTATTGCCAACTTTCTCTACCCGAACCAGAAAAGGACGGATTTCCACCGCGCCATTTTTCACTAAATCGGGCTGAAGATTGGCAAAATCGCCTTTGTCCAAATATCCTTTGATGATTTCGCCATATTTCCCTGCACCATTGATTTCCTCGTCTGAAACGCCGGCGGAAGGCAACATTCCAGATTTTTCTTTTTGTCCAGTGGTCATCCATCGCAAAATGGTAAGAACGCTGGTGTAATTGTCGTGTCTATCGACCAATGCGATGTTTCCAACCAATTTGGCGTTCATATTCTTCAAATAGACTTTCAATTTTTCCTGGGAAAGCATCCACATATTTCGCGTTCCGGAGATGGTAACGATTGGCGTGTCTTTCATAATCTGCTCGGCAAATCCACTTTTCAAAAATGAAATGATTGGGATTGACGGCGTGAGATACCAAACCTGATAAGCGAACAAAATCAAATCGAATTTGGTGTTCAAAACCTCATCGTAAGGCGGATAGATTTCGCTTGGGATTTGAAGGTAAGATTCTGGGAAAGTGTTGAAAAAAACATCACTTGGCCAAGGGAAAGGAAAATCCTTTTTGAGTCGGATGTTGTAGTAGATGACGTTGTAATCTGCATTGTTCTCAAACGGATGGGCGATATTTTTTGCAATATCTTCCAATTGTCCGGTTTGAGAATAGTATATGACAAGTATGTTTTTCTGCATTAATAACTAATATGTAACAAAAATAAGATTAATAATTTTATTATTTTCGTCTTAGTACCATAATTGATGCCGAACTGTGTATTAAATTATAATTAATGGACTCGGGAAACGCATTTTTCCCATTGATGAAAATCACCGTTTTCGGTAGGTCCTGAATCTCAGAAAGATTGAAAGAATCGTCGGAAATCAGCAACACGTCGATTTCTTTTTCGAGGTTTGAAATTCCATTGATGTAATTCAGTTTTCTACGTTTTACCAGATAATTATTCTCTGCGATTTGTCTTTTTTCTTCGTTTTTGATGAACGTGAAAATTTTTCTGCTCGCTTGTTGCAAAGTCAATAGAATGTCTTTTTGCCCGTAGTCATCAGCAATGTGAAGGATTGTGGCGTCTTTCGGAATGTATTTATTTAATTCAAAATAGACCGATTTGTTTTCATTGAAATCAGCTTTCACAGCCTTCACAACTTCCGTTTCTTTGTAAAGGAAACTCAGGAATAGTTTCTTTTTGAAATAATCTTCGTCCTCAATTTCGTTTCGAAGTTTAGCAAATTCATTTCGGAAATCAACATTGATATTTTTAGCTCGTTCTTTGTAAGTTGTTCCGAAGGTCAAATCATCCTTGCTGATTCTGTCGCCAACTTTCACCGTAATACTTCCATCATAAATAATGAAATCGCCTTTCGGTAAAACCTCAGAATTCCCGTGAATGTAAATCGGCAAAATGTCTAAACTAAATTCTTCGGACAAATAAAATGCACCCTTGTGAAAACGTTTGATGTCATTGGTATAAGACCTTTCAGCTTCCGGAAAAACAACAAGCGAATAACCTTGGTCAATCTTTTCTTTCAATTTTTCCTTCCCATTTTCGATGCCTTGCGAAACCGGGAAAAAGCCCAACGCTTTCACGAGTTTTCCGAAAATAGGCGAATCATAGACCCAATCGTTCACGAGATAAACGATTTTGTGCGTTGTCATTCCAATCGCCAAAGTATCGAGGAACGACGTGTGATTTGCAATGATAATCGCTGGCTTGCTGAAATCTTCATTCGGATTTGAAATGACTTTTTTCTTCACAAATGGATTTCCGTAAAGCACCGATTTCATAAACTTGGCCAAAATCAATTTGATGATATCCAAAGTTTTCCCTTTCGCATTTTTCACGAAAACACTTCCAAGCGCAGAGAACATCAATCCGCCTAAACCATAATAAATAAACAGAATCACGGAATGAAAAAACAGTCTGAGCGTAATCGGCGACAAGCCTTTTTTCTGTCTGTTGATAATTAAAAACCTGAACCAAAACGGATATAAAGTTGAGGTAATGATAATCACAGAAAGCATTCCAATCAAAGCGACTAAGGCTAAAGAATGCAATGCGGGATGTTTTGCGAAAATTAAAGAACCGATAGATAAAATCGTGGTGAAGACTGCCAAAATAATCGAAATTCTGTACGTCGGAAGTTCATTTTTTCCTGTCGTATGTTCTTTCTGCATTGCTTTCGTGAGGAAAATACTGAAGTCATCACCAACCCCGAAAACCAATGTGCAGACAACAGTACTGAAAATATTGAGTTCTAATCCTAAGAAATATAAAATTCCCGCCGTCACAACGCCTGTTAAAACAATCGGAAACATCGTCAGTAAAGTCAGTTCAAAATTTCTGAAGAAAACGATAATGGTCAGGAGAATTGCCAACAGAGAGTAATTAATCAAGGTATTAAAATCTCTTTTCAGCAATCCCAAAAAGTTCTCATTCATCTGCTGACGGTCGATTGCGATGGCGTCGTGTTTCTTTTCAATGTCTTTGATGAAGGCATCTCTTTTCTTTTCGTCTACTTTTACCACATTCGAAACGGTGTAAAAACCATTTTCCTGACTTAGAAATTCTGAGATTTGAAGCGCTTTTATTTTTTCGTAATCTTTGAGACTTAAAGTAGGATAGGTTTTATTTAAATTTTCACTGAACTGGTCAAAAGCCGAACTGTTGAAACCGAATTTGTTCCCATTCGAAACCAATTCAGAAATTGTGGAGTTCTTCTTATTCGCGTTCCAGAAATTTTGCCAGATTGCTACTTTTTTCTGCTGGTCTTCTTTAGATAAAACAACGTTTCCAAGCGAATTGTAGCTTAAGATTTTGCCATCCTTCTTTTCTTTTTCTAAAAATGTACTTAAGTCTGAATTTCTGGCGAGAGCTTCTTCCTCCGAGTTTCCGTAAGAAATCGTATAGATGGATTTTGAGGTGATATCTGACAGTTTTTCAAGTTTCGCCTCACTGATTTTTAATTCTTTCGGAATGTAATTTAAGTCGCCAATATCTTCATTGAAACCCACGTGACGGAAGCCAAACAAACACGCAATAATCACAAGCGAACAGCCGATAATCAACGGCTTGTTTTTTTCGTAAGGATAATGCCCGATTTTATCGATGAAGTTGCTGTTTAATGTATCTGTTTTTTCTTTCGGCTGATACAGTTGTGGGACAATTATCAAAGCTGAAACAGAAGAAAATAGAACCGTAATCGATGCGAAAAGTCCCAAATCTTTTAAAGCTTCCGAACGCACAAAAACCAAACATAAAAATGAAACTGCCGTAGTCGCACTACTCAGAATAATCGGTTGGGTGATTTCTTTGTAAAGCTCTTCAATATTGTTGTTGTGCTTGTAATGCGTGAGAATGTGAAGCGCATAGTCAATCGTAATTCCAATTAAAATAGCACCAACGCTTAAGGAAATGGCTGAAATTTTATCTTTAATAAAATACAAAACCATCAACGCCAATAAAACAGAGAATAAAGTCGGCAGGAAAACGATAATCGGAGTGAAAAAATTTCGGAAATAATAAATCAACAAAATCAGTAAAACCGTCATCGAAATAATGACCGTGTTTTGAATATCTTTCTTGATTTGCTGGGCATTGGCAACCGCAATCACTGGCGAACCAAAATAACTCAGTTCAGTTTTTCCTTTAAATTCTTTGTTGAGGTTGTCTTTGATTTCGTTTAACTGATTGACAAATGTTTCGTTGTTTTTAGTATCGTTGCTCTTGTTTTTCGGTTCAATAAAAAGGAGGAGGTTTTTTCCGTCTTTGGTAACAACGTAATTGTCTTCAAGCTTAAAATCTTTGCTGATGTTTAAAGCATTCAGTTTTTTAATTCCGAGAAAAGTAATTCCCAAAGGGTCTTTTTTAATGAAATCTTTCGTGACCAAACTTGTTGGCGAAACCAAAGAAACATAATTGTTCTCGACCTGTTTCGCAATGCTGTCTTTGTTGAGTTTTCTTTCAATTTCTCTATAATCATTTTCATCTAAAAACAACGGGAGATTCTGATTGACAAAATCAAACGTTTCGGAAATCTCATTATCATTCACTTTTCCCTGAACGGAACCGATGTATTTCTCTAAAGGTTTTGTTTTTTCTAAAAATGAATCAGCCGTTTCGGATAACTGGAAATTGTCGTCTTTCGATTTCTTTTCGATAATGACGATGATTTTGTCAGAGAAATTAAGTTGTTTAAGAACTTTCGCCGTCAAATCAGATTTTTCACTTTTCGGGATAATCTGATTGATATCTTCTTCAAAATTGATTTTCGATGCGAAAAACAAACACAGAAAAGCAATTCCCATCGCAACGGCAACGGAAAGGATTCTGTTTCTGGCAATCAGATAATATAAATGAATGAAAAAGCGATGCATTTTTGAATTTGGTTCAGATGTATTTCTACGGCTTGGAAATGGTTAAAGTTTTTGTGCTTTCGAACTTATTCATTTTCAAGGACTAAAATCGAAATATTTATAAATTTTAGTCTGCGAAATTAGTAAAAAAGTTAAGAGTTTGAAAGTCAAAACCAGACTAATTTTTGTGGAAAATCAATAATATATATAAGGTATAGACAGGAGAAATAATTGTTAAAATGATTAATTACAAAAAAACGCCTACTTTTGCAAAAATTTTTCAGGATGCCAAAAAACTTAGTGATTGTCGAATCTCCGGCAAAAGCAAAAACAATTCAGAAATATTTAGGTTCAGATTTCGAGGTCAAATCCAGCTTCGGACACATCCGCGATCTGCCTAAAAAAGGAATGGGAATCGACTTGTCGAATTTCACGCCCGACTATGAAGTGTCTGCTGATAAGAAGAAATTGGTCGCAGAACTGAAAGCCTCTGTGAAAAAAGCCGATATGGTTTGGCTTGCTTCCGATGAGGACCGCGAAGGTGAAGCGATTGCCTGGCATTTGGCAGACGAACTAAAACTTAAACCTGAAAATAGAAAAAGAATCGTTTTCCACGAGATCACCAAAAATGCGATCTTGAAGGCAATCGATAATCCAAGGGATATTGACCAGAATTTGGTCAATGCACAACAAGCAAGACGCGTTCTGGATAGAATCGTAGGTTTCGAAATGTCACCAGTTCTCTGGAAAAAAGTAAAAACCGGACTTTCTGCAGGACGTGTGCAATCCGTTGCTGTAAGATTGGTAGTTGAAAGAGAAAAAGAGATCCGTGAGTTTACCCCAAAACCAAGTTTCAAACTGGAAGGGATTTTCCTTAATAATGCGCAGCAGGAGATCTTGGCGAAATTGAAAAAAGATTTCGAGAAAGAATCCGATGCAGAGAACTTCCTGAATTTGGCCAAAACCGCAGACTTCAAAGTTCTGAATGTAGAGACCAAACCTGGAACCAGAACAGCTTCTGCACCGTTCACGACTTCCACTTTGCAACAGGAAGCTTCTTCTAGATTGGGTTACAACGTGACGTCCACAATGCGTTTGGCGCAGAGACTTTACGAGGAAGGATTTATCACATATATGAGAACGGATTCCGTGAATCTTTCTCAGGAAGCCATCAATGGTGCGAAAGCTCAGATCATCTCAGAATACGGTGAGAATTATTCCAAACCAAGAAATTACACCACAAAATCATCTTCTGCACAGGAAGCCCACGAGGCGATCCGCCCGACAGATTTCGCTTTGAAATCCATTGGTGATGCACAGTTGAACAAATTATACCAATTGATCTACAGACGAACTTTGGCTTCTCAAATGGAGAATGCTAAAATCGAGAAAACTGTGATCGAAATTGGAAACGCCAAGTTGCCACAACATTTCGAAGCGCAAGGTGAGGTCATCATTTTCGATGGTTTCCTTAAGGCTTATGGCATTGTGAAAACGGAGGACGAAGACGACGAAAGCAACGAAAAATTGTTACCAAAAGTTTCCGTTGGCGAAGCTTTAGACTATAAAAAAATTACCGCGACAGAAAAATTCACGAGACCATCCGCAAGATTTACGGAAGCTGGTTTGGTGAAAAAACTGGAAGAGTTAGGCATCGGTCGTCCATCGACTTATGCGCCAACCATTCAGACCATTCAGAATCGTGAGTATGTAGATAAGAGAGAACTTGAGCCACAAACGAGAGAGATCGTGAAAATGACATTGGGGAAATCTGGTGTCAAAAAAGAGGTGCTTCAGGAGAAATTTGGTGGTGATAAGAATAAATTCATCCCAACAGATATTGGTGAAGTTGTGAATGATTTCCTGACCAATAATTTTGCGGAAATCCTGGATTACGGTTTCACAGCGAAAGTGGAGGAGAGCTTTGACCACATTGCAAGCGGCGACCAGAAGTGGAAGGAGATGATGACGGATTTCTATTCCAAATTCCATCCAAGGATCGAAGATGTAGAGGAAAATGCAGACCGCGCAAATGGCGAAAGGATTTTAGGTGTTGACCCGAAATCCGGTAAAAATGTTCACGCAAGAATCGGAAGATTCGGACCGATGATCCAGATCGGTGAACAGGATGACGAGGAGAAACCGATTTTTGCCTCATTGATGGCGCATCAGAATATCGCAACGATCACTTTGGAAGACGCTTTGGAAGTATTCAGACTGCCTTTCGACTTGAAAGAAGTGGACGGACAACCTGTTGCTGTTGGTGTTGGAAGATTCGGACCGTATGTGAAATGGGGCGAGACCTACATCAGCATTCCGAAAGGTGAGGACCCGCTTTCCGTGGATCAAAACCGTGCGGAGGAAATCATCAGCGAAAAGAAAGTGGCAGACGCGCCAATCGCAAGCTACAAAGGTGAACCAGTGACGAAAGGAACCGGAAGATTCGGACCATTTATCAAATATCAAAGTATCTTCATCAACGTTCCGAAACGCTATAACTTCGATAATCTGTCCCAAAGCGACATCAATGAACTCATCGATGCGAAACTGGAGAAAGAGGCCAACCGATACATCCAACATTGGGAAGCAGAAAAGATCTCCATCGAGAATGCTAGATGGGGACCGATCGTGAAACACGGCAAGAACATCCACAAGATCCCGAAAAAGAAAGACGACACCAAGTACGAAGCAGACGAACTAAAAGACGTTTCCTTGGATGAGGTGAAAAAATGGATCACGGCGCAAGACCCAAAAGCCTTCGCCGAGAAAAAGAAACCTGCAGCCAAAAAGCCAGCCACCAAAAAAGCAACCACAGCGAAGAAAGCACCGGCAAAGAAACCTGCTGCTAAGAAATAAGAGTTTTTAAACGTAAAATATTAAACCCCTTTTGATGATTTTCAAGAGGGGTTTTTGTTTTATTATTAATTGGAGATACGAGCGTGACGCTCGCACCAGCGTGGGGCATTGTTTCGAATCTCAAAATCACTTAGGAAATTATCAGGAAAATAAGAATCGGTACTCCAAACGAACGGACTTTCATCAGTTATTCTAATCCACGAATGTATATCGATTTCGCTTGAACTTGTTAATTTTACGAATTCACGATATTTCAGTTTTTGTTCATCACTTAATTCATCAAAATGATACATATCTTTAATTCTAAATTCTTTATTTTCATCTAATTTATTTAAATAAATCCATAATTTCCAATTTTACGCTGGCTTTGGTCTGTTTATAAAGATACTAGCGAGATTCTCAAATAGCAGGAATTTTATTTATGAATTGATATTTCAATATTTGAGTAAACGAAATTAACTTTATTAATTGTAGCTTTAATTTTCCCTTTATTAGATTCCAAAATAATAGTTTCACCAACTTTTTTATTCTCAAAGTTTTGATTTAAATTGTTTCCATAGCTTACATTCAGAAAGCAGCCATAATTTACAGAAACATCTTTTAGCCCAATAATTAAGTCTAAGTCTTTATTAATATAACTTTCAGATTTATTTATAATGATATTTTCTAAATTGTCTTTTTCAGAGATATTTATTTTTGTAGAATCATTTCTTGAAAGAATTGTTTTTTCATATTGTGATTTATAAAATAATGTGGGATTGTCTGATTTAGAATTCCATTCTTCAAAATCTTTTAATTCAGATTTAAATTTTAGATTTTCTTCTTCAAGATATTCAATTCGTGCTTGATATTGGCTAATTGTTGCTTGTTTTGTTTCAATTTGACTTTTGTAATTGTCAATTTTACTTTCTTCAAATGTGAATTTATAAAATGCCCAAGTCACACCGATTATTAATATTGTATAGCCAATTATACTTTTTGTTGGATTTGTTTCGAACCAATTTGACATATTTTTTTATAAAATTTCTGTTAAAATCCAAATATACGTATTGCCTCAATATAAAGTATAAGAAATAGTGTTTATCTAGAAAATATAAAATTTTAATCCACTCCACCCAAAAATACTCACAAACCACCCTTTCACCCTCGCCTGCCAGCCTTTTGATTCAAAAACCATCCTTTTTGCCTGGATTTCCACCCTTTTTGGCTTGTTGGCGAGCCTTTTAGGTTGGTTGTTGAGTCTTTTTGTATGAAAAACCACCCTTTTTGACTGGTTGATGAGCCTAAAAGGGTGGTTTGCGTAATGTTTGTTGATGTTTTACTCCCTTTAGGGTCGGGGGAAAAAAAATTACTTGTTTTCGGGCGCTGGTTTGTTTCCCTTTCTTGTAAATCGTTTGCTGAGGTCTTCGTAGATTGGTTTTGCAGTGGCAATGCCTTTGTCGGAAGCTTCTCTTACGGTTCCGTAGTAGAGAAGGGCAGCTAGCAGAGCTTCGCTGCCAGCCAGCATAATGGTGTCTCCAAGATCGGACGCCAATTGATTGGACAGATTCCGAAGTGGTGAAAGATCAGTGACTACGGCAACATCCTTCAGGAACTCCGCTTTGTCCATATAGCTTGGGGCAAACTCGGGATTGATCTCGGTGTAGTCTTTTACTTTCTGCACAGTGGCTACCGTTTTGTCTCCCATTTTGAAGATTGTTTCCTTTTCTTCTGCCGTCAATCCTTGCAAATACGGCGCAAGGAGCGTTCTGCATTCTTGTAATTTTTCTGTTACTTCTGCAATCACGGTTTGAGGGATTGCGATGCTGATCTGGTTTTTTGTACTCATCGTTTGTGAATTTAATTGGTTAAGGCTTTGAAATTAAAAAATTAAAATAGACAATGGATTTACAAAAGTTAATTTATGGACGATCTAATGGTTTTTTGTAATAAATATCTTAAAATCAAAACATTAAATTGTAGATGACTTGATGCAAAGCCGAAACCGCAGGACACTTCCCACAAGCATTTCCATTAATTTAGCTGAAAATCAAATCAATGAAGCCGTCAAAAAACATCACCCGCAAAGACTTTTTACAGACCTCAGCCTTAGGCGTTGCAGCCGTGGTCTTTGGAACATCCTTCACCAAGACATTTGATTTTTCCGAGAAGCCTTACTTTAATCTGAAACCTATCGGGCGACAATTTTCTCTCGAAGGTTACTACATCTGGTGCAGTTCCCCGATTTGGGGCGACGATGGGAAGGTCCACCTTTTCTACTCCCGATGGAAGAAGGAAAAAGGAATGGGCGGTTGGCTCAACGGTTCCGAGATTTGCCGTGCAGAGGCCAATTCACCTTTCGAAAAATTTGAGCACAAGCAAGTCATTCTCACGCCAGGAGGTGGCGACTTTTGGGACGCAACGACTTGCCACAATCCATTGATCAAAAAAGTAGACGACCAATATTTACTCTTCTTTATGGGCAATTCTAATGGGAAAACCAATACCAAAAGAATCGGATTGGCAACTTGCAAAACCCTCGATGGGGATTGGACAAGACCAGAACAACCCTTGATTCTTCCCGGGAAAGAAGGCGCCTGGGACGACCATTGTACCACCAATCCTGCTTTCGTGAAGGGTAACGACGGCCAATACTGGGTGTTCTACAAATCCTGGAACACCGCCGAATATGTCAACCAAAAAGGAAGCGTCCGAGGCAACCGAAAATACGGCTTGGCCAAATCAGATTCGCCACTGGGACCTTACACCAAAGTCTCAGAAAATCCCGTCATCGACTTTTCCAATATGCCCAACAATGCCCAACTGGAAGACGCGTTCATCTGGAAACAGAACGGCCAATTCCATATGGTGGCGCGCGATATGGGATTCTACAACCACGAGTACGGCCTGCATCTCACCACCAAAAACGGCATCCAATGGACAAAACCAGAAATTGCTTATTTGGAAATGAAACATTACATCACGGAACCCACACCGCCAAAAAACCTCAATCGGTTCGGAAGGCTGGAGCGTCCAATGTTGCTGATGAGCAAAGATGGGAAAAAGCCTCAGTTTCTCCTCGGAGCCACACAAGGAGGAGCGTTTGAGACTTCTACCACTTTTGTCTTTGAGATTCTGAATACTAAAATCTAAATCATCAAAAGCTTTTAAAATTAAGAGGATTCGGTTTTGTGAAGAAACCGGGTTGTAAGGCTGTGTGCATTTAATTTTAGAGATTGCGGATTAATTTTAATATTTTTGACACTTCAAAACCCGAAACACAACTCAGGATGGGAGAAAAATTACAATGGGCAACGGTGAAAAACTTCCCTTGGATGGTTTTTTTTGTTGCAATTTTTATATGGATTGCCATTGCAGGTGCCAATTTCTATTATCAACTGCAAGGCGGTTTTACGGGAACTGGCCCGCTTTTTCCAATCTCTGTCATCTATCCCAATCAGTTTTTGTGGAGTGGATTTGTCTTCGCCTTTCTGTTTTTGATAAGTGGGATTTTAGCTTTCAACTATTCAGAAAAGCTGAATGTTTATCTTTTGTTTTTAGTGGCTATTATTCTTGTGGTTTTGGGAAATCTAAGTCAGGGAAATTTCGACATTGCTTTCTTACAACCGTTTTATCTGAAAGGACGACAATATTATGCTGATGCCATTAACATTACAGATGGCGCAGTTTGGCTTAGAGATTTCACCCAGAATCTGGAACATTTCCAGCTACACACCAAGACGCATCCGCCGTTTGTGACACTTTTGCATTTTTGGATTTTGAATATTTCTAGTATCGAAACATTGGCTATTGTTTTCTTTGCGATTGGTTGTTTTTCTTTTCCTTTGTTTTATAAAATTTTAGATTATCTAGGCTTCGAAGGAAGTAGAAAGAAGTGGATGTTGCTCCTCTTTGCGGTGATTCCATCGGTCAATATTTATCTGTTGGTTTCCATAGATTCTTTGGTGCTGACTTCCACGTTGATTTTTCTTCTGGGATTTGCAAGGATCTTTAATCAAAATAAAATAGACGTTGTTTCTTTTCTACTGGTTAGTTTAGGATTGATATTGACCAATCTGATCACATTTTCCGGACTGTTTCTCTTCGCGTTTTTAGGCTGTTTCAGTTTCTATTTTGTGTTGAAGGGCAAATGGAACTTTGTTTGGCTGAGTGTGATGGCGACGGTTATTTTTGTTCTGACTTTTCTGATGATCAGGGCAACAACAGGTTACAGTCATTTGGAAACCTTTTTGCAAGCTTCGCATTCCGAAAATCCGGATGGCTTCAGGCTTTTTCATCAGCCTTTTATTTATTTGATGACCAGGCTTGAGGATATTGGTGAGATCTTTCTTTTCCTGTCGTTTGGATTTTTAGCCATTTTCTTTTCTAAGAAATCTGGAACCGAAGTTTTAGGAAATCCGAAGATTAATATTCTATTTTTCTCAGCTATTTCCGCGTTATCCGCCATGCTTTTGACGGGCGCTTACGGCACGGGCGAAACGGCGAGAGCGTGTTTGTTTTTGGTGCCGTATTTTTTGATTTTGCTAAAGGATATTAATGCAGATCAATTCAGAATTTTGTTTTACCTGTGTGTTTTCCAGACGTTTGGGATGCAGATGATTGGGAATTTTTACTGGTAATTTAAAATTTGACGATGCTAAATAATTTAACTGGACTAAGGTTCTACACGGCACTTTGGGTTTTTCTTTACCACTTCAGCGTGTATATTGGCGGACTGGATAATTTCTTTTTTGATAAAGGTTATCTGGGCGTAGATGTTTTCTTTGTGTTGAGTGGTTTTATTCTCACGTATGCCTATTATAAAAGTTTCTTTTTGGAAGAGATTAGTTTCAAAAAATATTATAATTTTCTCCTCAAGCGGTTTGCAAAAATCTATCCGCTTCAGATCCTGACTTTTTTGATTGTTGGGGTTCTTTTGTATGTTGGGAAATATGTTTTCCATCAGAAAGATTTGATTATCAGGACAGATCATATTGTGTCAAATCTATTGATGATCCACGCCTGGAATCTTAATGATGCACTGAGCTGGAACACACATTCCTGGAGTCTGTCGGACGAATGGTTTGCTTATGTGTTCTTATTTGTTGTTTCGGCTTTCGTTCTAAAAATGAATAAACTAATTGGCCGGATTATTCTTGTTGTGGTGGTTTTATTTTTCGTTGTCAGATGGTTCAATATTGAGAATTTTGATCTGAACGAATATACTTACAATGGTCTGGAAAGGATTATTCCGGAGTTTTTTCTTGGGGTCAGTATAGGTTTGCTGAGGTTTGATCTTCCACTTTCAAAAATTGCGGCGAGCTTTGGTTTTCTGTTTAGTTTGACTGTTTTGTTTGTTCTCACCGTTACAGATTATAAGATGGATGCACTTTGTATGTTGGTTTTTGCGGGTATCATTTATTCCTTGTCGTTTCCGACTTATTTTGACTGGATTTTTGATTCAAAAAAGATGGTTTATCTGGGGAATATCTCTTTTGCATTTTATATGTTTCAGCTGACCGCTTTTTATCTCTTCAAACCACTTCAAAATTATATGGATCAATTAAGTCTGAATGAAAATATCTCCATTCCTCTCGAATTGTTATTTTTGATTTTGCTTAATTTGCTAATGGCTTCTCTGGCTTTTAGATATTTTGAAGAGCCGGCAAGGTTATATTTGGTAAAAAAATTAAAGAAGAATTGATGATTAATATTAAAACTCAATCCACATAAATCTTAAAATTAGAATTATATTTGGATGTTCTAAAAAAACGTACATAGCAAAGGCAGTTAATGGTATTTTTACACCCGATTTTTACAATTATCTTCGTGTTTTTGATTCTCTACAGTTTTGTGGAAGTCAATAGAGACGAGGATTCACGGACTCCGAAATTTATATTTTGGACTGTGGCTGTTTACATGATTGTCACTGTCGGCTACAGGAATTATGTAGGTGCGGATTATCCCGTGTATCTATCCATGTACAGCGAGTATTTTCCGACAGTAGATTACAATTTGCTGGTGGATAAAATGCTTTTTAGGGAATCAAGGATAGATGTAGAGTGGATGTACGCCATGCTCAACAAGTTTATCTATTCTTTTGGTTTTCCTTTCAAGGAATTTACGTTGGTCTGTGCGATTATCACTATTGGTGGGAAGTTGGCAGTGTTTTACAAGAACTCAGAGTTTCCTATCTTTTCCATCCTGATATTCTTTATTCCAAGTTATTTCATTGCAGATAGTGGGCATATGAGACAGGCACTCGGGATGACGATGTGTATGATCTCTTTCAAATTCATCAAGGAAAGGAAAGTCTGGTGGTACCTTTTATGTTTTTTTGTGGCGTATGGATTTCACAAATCTACCATCATCTTCTTGCCGGCGTATTGGCTTGTCACGATCCCGATGAACTCCAGTAGGATTTTCTATTCCATTATGATCTGTGTGATACTGTCGCCTTTTCAGGTTTATAATGCATTCTCATCTTTCCTGGATACGCTGAATGTGCAGGATGTTTCTAACGGTTACAATGGTTACATCAGTTACGAGTCGTCTGGATCCAGCTTTATGGATGGATTGATTCTCGTCTTCAGTTTGCTGCTGATTACTTATGACAAATCGGCCTGCAGGCGGATCTATTACTATGAATATATGCGGAATATACTGGTCGTAGGTGTTTGCCTCTACTTTATTATGAGAAGTAATCCCGTGTTTTCTACCAGGCTCGTAGGGTCATATCTGGGATTTGCGCCACTTGTAATTCCCAATATTATTGCCTCTATGGATAACAAAAATACAAAATGGATGTGGCACCTGTTTTTTGTGGGATTTATGATCTTTTATTATTTTGTATTTGCTCAGTATCAGGGTGCAGCAGGAAGATTTACGCCAGATCGATATCAAAACTACCTTTGGAGTTACTAATGAATTAATGATGAAAAAACAGACCATACTTATAACAATAATTCTAATTCTCGCCTTATTGATTTTTTACAATATCCAGGCGGTGACTGGTTTTGCAGGGCGATACATTTATCCGCTGGACGATGCTTACATTCATTTGTCTATGGCTAAGAACTTTGCAGAGTTCAGTGTTTGGGGAATTACGCAATATGAGTTTTCTTCCACAACTTCTTCTCCGCTCTTCACATTTCTGTTAGCGATTTTGATTAAGATTTTTGGCAATTGGGAATATATTCCGTTGGTTGCAAATACGATTGCTGGACTATTTTTGATTTGGATTTCTCATAATTATCTGAAGCAGTTTTCAAAATTGACCTACGCGGTTTTTTTGGCTTCAATCGTTTTATTAATGCCATTGCATTTGATGATAATGACAGGAATGGAGCACGTTTTCCACACCTTGACAATGGTTTTAGCGTTGCTCGCATTCAAAAAATATTTGGAAGATGAAGCGCCGAGAAATTTCTCTAATCTGGCTTTGCTGGCGATTTTAGCAACAGGTTTCCGTTACGAAAGTTTATTTTTCATCTTTTTTATGTGCGTCTATCTTTTCTTTATCAAGAAAGAATATTTTCAAAGCATCGCATTGGGATTGTTTGCGATGACGCCGGTTTTGATTTACGGTTGGATTTCTTTGGACCACGGTTCTTTTTTTCTCCCAAACTCATTGATTCTAAAAGGAAATACCAATGATGGAATTATCGGTTTTCTGACCAGAGTTGCCGGAAATGGCTATCGTGGAATTTCGGTTTTAATATTAATATTAATTTTATTAGTACAGATTTTCATCAAATCAAAAGGTCAAAGTATTTTCATTGATAAAATTAAAAATAATGCGATTCCAATTGTTGTCTTTTGTGGATTTACAATTCATTTGTTGTTCGCAAATTTCGGTTGGCTGATTCGTTATGAAGCGTATTTGGTCGTTGTGATTCTTTTTGCAATTGCGCCTCTTGCAGATGATATTTTTCAAAAGAAAGTCGGGAATCAAGTGTTGAAACTTGCGATGATGATATTGCTGCTAATAACATTCTCAATGCGATTTGTTCCTATGCTGAAACATCAGCCAAATGCGTCCAAAAATATTTTCGATCAGCAAATTCAATTGGCGGATTTTCTACACAAATATTACGGAAATTCCAAAGTGGTAGCGAATGACATTGGCGCTATTACTTATTTCAACAATATTCATTTGCTTGATACCTACGGACTCGGAAGCATAGAAGTGGCGAAGCTTCGAAAGGAAGATCACGGAAAATTTACCGATAACAAAAAACTTCAGGCATACATTTACAATACTGCGAAGTTGCATGATTTTGAGGTCGCTTTGGTTTTTGATGAATGGGTGAAAATGCCAGATTATTTTTCGAAGGTCGGTACACTGACGATCCAGAACAATTATATGGCTGGAGGAACTACGGTTTCATTTTATTCCATCAAAAAAGAAAATACAGATAAAGTAAGAAATCAGTTGGTTGAGTTTTCCAAACAGACGCCAAAAGATGTCATCATTAATATTATAAAATAGAATCAATGAACTTCGAAGATTTTATTATTCCACCAAGAAAAGTCCGAACCGAGAATTGGCAGATCGGAGACAAGATCACCAACGAGATCAAGGAAGACAGCATTGTTTTGTTGTTTTTGTCCGATTACCGCGGTGCAAACGGCGATGCCGACAGTCAGGAATTTACGCAGATCCGAAGAGAGTTTTATAAGCTTTCTCAACTCGATTTTGATATTCCGATTGTGGATCTGGGCGATTTGGTTTCCGGGAAAACGCCTCAGGATTCGCATTATATTTTGCAGGAGGTTTTGTCGGCTTGTCACTTCAAACACGCGATTCCGATTGTGATTGGCGGAAGCAACGACTTTGCTTTTTCGCTTTTTTCGGCGCTCAGTTTTCATCAGAAAGACATCAATTATACGCAGATCAGCAATGTGGTCTCTCTGAAACAGGATGAAGATATTCACGAGTCAAATTTCCTAAGCAAGATTTTGGGTTCCAAAAACTTCTCGATAAAAAATTATCATCACCTTGGTTACCAGAAACATCTGAATGAATCTGATTCTGTGAAATTGATTAAAGAAGTTCAATTTGACATTATCCGATTGGCAGAGATGATGAATTCCACCGAGAAAACCGAGCCTTATTTCCGAAAAGCAGATCTGGTGACCATCAACTGTGATGCTGTCGAAAGTTTCAACGAGGCTTTTTCCATCAATCCACAAGTGAATGGCCTTAATAAGAGGGAAGTTTGCGCGTATATGAAGGAAATCGGGCTTGGTGAAAAACTGAAGTCAGTAGGGATTTTCAATTATAATATTTACTCTGATTCTCAGCTCAATCATCAGCTTTTGGCGCAGATGCTTTGGTATTTGATCGAGGGAATCAATATTCAAAGGTCGCATCCGAAAGAGAAGTCTTTTGAAACATTTTTTGTTTTGATCAAGGATGAGCAATATGCTTTCAAGCGCGATGTTTTCAGCAATCTTTGGTATTTTGGGGAGGATGAGAATATTGACAATTGCATTCCGTGCTCGCGTTCGGATTTTGACGAGGCGAAAAGAGGTTTTCTAAGTCCGAGGTTTACAAGAAATTAAAAATATGAATCCTCAATTTCCTATCAAAGTTTCAATCATCGTTCCCGTTTATAATGTCGAATTATATCTGGAAAAATGTCTGTTGTCCTTGGTCGGTCAAACTTTGAAGGAAATTGAGATTTTGGTCATCAATGACGGAAGTCAGGATAATTCTCAACAAATTATTGAAGACTTTCAACAAAAATATCCGAATCAGGTTTTCGGTTTCATCAAAGAAAATGGCGGTCTTAGCGATGCACGAAATTTCGGGATTGATAGAGCGAAAGGAAAATATCTCGGTTTTGTAGACAGCGACGATTACGTTTCGGAAACGATGTTCGAAGAGATGTACAATCTTGCTGAAAAACATCAAGCGGAAATGGCGATCTGTAATCTTCAAAAAGTCGATGAGGTCGGAAACGTCACTCAAAAGTTGACCCAACTGCCAGGTTTTCCCGAGAAAATTGTTCTTGAAAATCATCTTTCTGTTTTTTCAGATATTTCCTATTTTGCCTGCAATAAGATTTTCCATAGAGATTTGTTTAATGGAAAACGATTCAAAAAAGGAATTCATTTTGAGGATATTGAGTTGATCCCACAACTTTTGCTCGAGTGCAATGTTTTAGCTTTTACCTCGAACTTTCATTATCAATATTTGGAAAGGCAAGATTCCATCAGCAAAAGTCATACAATGAAAGGGCTTGATATTTTGAAGGCAGTTGAAACAGTAGATCAGTCATTTCAAAAAAGTCGGTTTTCAAAACATACAATTGCATTGAAAAACTTCCATATTCTGGAAGGTGTTTACACATTTTTGGCCTATTTGGCATTCGTGAAAAAAGATGAAGATTTTTATAAAATGTCTCATTTTTTGGACGATTTCATTAGAATTAAAGGGCTAAAAATTAAAGATATATTGCAATTTAATCGCTTTGGTAAGAATTATCTATTATCTTTGCCACTGAAAAAAAAATTATATTATCTCTTGTACTTCTTCGGGTTTAAGGGACTTATCCGGAGATTAATGAGTAGAAATTGACATCCAGAAACATCAAACATCAATGAATAATTTCCAAGTTTTTCTAGAAAGTTACGGGATCTCTTTTTTCTATTTCAAGATGGTTTTGGGGTTTGCTTTTTCTTTTCTGATTACGTACCTCGCGATTCCAACTATCATAAAAATTTCCAGAAGAAAAAACCTGATGGATGAGCCTGGTGCAAGAAGTTCTCACCTCAGGAAAATCCCAAATTTAGGCGGAATAGCCGTGTTTTTCTCACTTGGTGTTTGTGCACCCATCTTTGCTTACGAACTTTTTGACCGTTACAAATTCCTTTTTGCATCCTTCATTATATTATTTTTTGTTGGTGTAATGGATGACATTATGGTTTTGCGGGCTTACAAGAAATTGTTGGCTCAGATTCTGGTTTCAGCTCTTATGGTTATAGGGTCGGATGTCAGGATCAGAAGTCTCTTTGGCGTATTCGGCGTTTATGAAATCAATTACTATATCAGTGTTCTATTTAGTATTTTCACTTTTATTATTTTGATTAATGCCTTTAATCTGATTGATGGAATTGATGGTTTGGCAGGCAGCTACACAGTTGTCACGAGTGCACTGTTTGGAATCAGTTTTTTCAGGTTGGGAAATCATAATGATCCATTGGTTATCCTCTGTGCAATTCTCATCGCTGCTTCACTCGGGTTTTTGATTTATAATCTATCGAATAAAAGAAGTACGAAGATTTTCATGGGAGATACAGGTTCTATGATATTAGGATTTTTGCTCGTATTTACAGGGATTTCGTTTATTGATATCTTCATCGCAAAAAGGGATGAAGTTTTTTATCATTTACAGTCGGCTCCTGTGATTGCAGTCGCTATTTTGATTTTGCCAATTATTGATACGATTACAGTGATCATTACAAGATTGTATCACAAGAAATCAATTATGTCTCCGGACAAAAATCACATTCACCACAAATTACTTAATCTTGGACTGACTCATAAAAGGTCTACCGCTTATATTATCGCATACTTTTTATTAATCATAACAGTAACTTATTTTTTTAGACATTATAATGTCAATCAGCTGTTGGTTATTATCTTGATTTTGGGTTTTATAGGTGCTTATTTACCAATATTTTTATTGAGATTCAAAAAAGATTAAAATTGTTATATTTTTGCAAAAAAAACATTAATGAAAAAAGGTTATTTACTTAACATATTTTTACTGCTTATTTTATTTGGGATGTCTTCCTGCATTTCTCAAAAAGACATCCGTTATCTGCAACCAAGTGAGAGTCTTACAATTAATGAAGAAGGCTTGGTTCCATATAATGTTCCAGAGTATAGAATTACAAAAGGCGATATTCTAACTTTGAACGTAGTCACCACGCCAAAAGGAGATGCAGCCCAGTTTTATTCAGCTCTTAATGCTTCATCATCAGGAGGTGCAGCCTCGCAAGCTGGTGCTACAAGTGGTGGAGGTCAATCTGGCGGAGGCGGCGGTAACGGTGGTAATGCGACTTTCTATTTTAATGGATTGAAAGTAGATTCCAACGGTGATGTTAATATTTTCGGAATTGGCTACGTAAAAGCAGAAGGACGTACAGTTGAAGATATGACGAAGGAAATACAGACCCGCGTCAATGAAAATTTTCTACAAGGAAAAGCCGAAGTGAGACTGAATCTGGATGGTATCCGATATTACATATTAGGAGATATGGAGTCCACGCAGGTTACTGGTGAGAAAACGGCGTATGTCACTCAACTTAATATTATGCAGGCTCTTGCAATGAACGGAGGTTTGAACCGTACTGTTGACAGAAAAAGTATTACCATTCACAGAAAATATCCGGAAGGTATCAAAACAGCGAAATTGGATCTTACAAGAGAAGATGCTATGAATTCGCCTTACTATTGGTTGCAAAACGGGGATATCATCTATCTGAATACAAATAAGAAAAGTATCAACGGATTTGGAAAAGAGCCGCTTCAGACTTTGACTACAGGAGTTTCGGTGATTACTACAGTAATGTCTATTTATTTAATTCTTAAGACGTTATAATATGATTCCTGACAAAAACGGAAAAAACACACAAGACTCAGCTCAAGTTGCTGAAAAGATGGGTTCATTCAATTTGTTTGATCCGCTTCATTTTGTGCAGAGAGTTCTAAGGAATTGGTATTGGTTTGTGATTTTAGGCTTTCTGGGATATTGCATCTCTTATGTTTATAGTAAATATTACGCACAAAGAGTTTATTCTTCTAGTCTTTCATTAAGTATATCAAATAATACAGCAAGCTATTTCACACCAAATCAATCAATTAATTTCATTTGGGGACAAGGTGGAAACCAGGATGGAGTATATCTGAAGAAAATATTGTTGTCCAGAAGCCACAATGAATATCTGGTGAAAAAGCTGGGTCTCAATACCAGTTACACTACAAAAGGTCTTATCAAAACAACTTATTTGGATCAAGAAGACAGTCCTGTTTTTCTTGAGATTGATAAAGATCATTTGCAGCAAGTCAATTTTCCTATTAATATCATCCCAAAAGGGAAAGATAATTATGAAATCGTTTTACCAGAAGAAGGTTCTTCAAAAAATCTCTATAATTATAATACAGAGAATATTGAAACGATTGGTTCTTATGCAAGACCAAAAAACAAAATTATCAAAATCAACGAATGGTATGAGTCTCCTAATTTCAGGTTCAAATTAGTCCCAAATCCAAATCCGCCTAACTTAGGATTGGAAAACATTATGGTGACTCTTATTCCAGTCAATCAGGCAGTCAATAGTATTATTGGCAGTTTGTTCGTAGAATTTGATAAGGAACTATCTTCTATTATGATTATTAGCAAAACGGGCTACAATCTGAATGGAACAGTTAATTTCCTAAACAACTCTGTACAGGAATTGATTAAAAAAAGATTGCTTGATCAGAACACTGTAGATCAAAATACAGTAGAATATCTTAATGACAATCTTACAAAAATTAGAAAAAAGCTAGATTCCAGCGGAACGGTACTTAATAATTTAAAAATCAATAACCGTCTTTTCGATATGGAAAATATCGATTCCAAAACGCTTGAAAAACTTACAGAACTGGAGGAACAAAAAGCGGAGTTGGTTACAAAAATTAACTCGCTAAATGACATAAAAGCCTCTGTAGGTACGAATAGTATTGAGAAAATCATCAGCTTAAATATCGCGGGAATAGAGGATGGCAGCTTCAATGCTTCGGTTTCGGAACTTAAATCACTCTACGCAAAAAGAAGAGAAATGGCGCAAATTTATACGCCTAACTCAGAACCAATGCGAGAAATAAACCGATTGATAAACGAGGCGAAATACACCTCACAAAGCGGATTGAAGAAATATTTCCAAGGTTACTATGATAAACTTGCAGCTCTAAACGGAGATATTGGCAAAATCGACCAGGAGCTGGTGACATTACCGGAAAAACAGCGTATCTTCTTAGATGCCCAAAGAGGTTATAACATTATTGAAAATACGTACAATACTTTGCTGACGGAGCAGGCAAAATCTCAGATGAGAGTTGCAACAAACCAAAGTAATCTGACCGTCATTGATAATGCAAAAAATCTTGGACAAGGACCAATAGCCCCGGATGTTAAGACCACTCAAATGCAGATTATTGGTGGCTTGCTTCTTTTCCCTCTTTTGTTTTTGCTTTTGGGAGAGCTGTTGGATAATAAAATTCGAAATCTTAAAGAACTGCTTTCAGCAACCAAAATTCCTTTATTGGGCGTAATTGGGCATAATAATTATGACAATAATCTTACAGTTTTAGAAGAACCAAAATCTTCTATTTCAGAAGCTTTCAGAGCAGTTAGAGCCAATCTTAGATTTTTGTTTGATGAGGAGCAGAACAGCAAGGTTATCCTTGTTACATCTTCCATCAGTGGCGAAGGTAAAACCTACGTTTCGATTAATATAGCATCTGTTTTAGGACTTAGTGGAAAAAAAGCGGTCTTGCTGGGGATGGATCTCCGGAAACCAAAGATATTTGGAGATTTTAATATCAACAACAAAAACGGAATTTCCAATTATCTTACAGGACAAGTAGAGTTAGAAGATATTGTAAATCACACAAGTATTCCTGGTCTGGACGTCATCACTTCCGGTCCTATTCCTCCTAATCCATCAGAGCTTTTGATGAGTGATAATAATATGAAATTCATAGAAAGACTAAAAGAAATCTATGAATATGTCATTATAGATTCTCCGCCGGTTGGATTGGTTGCTGACTCTTTTGAGCTTATCAAAAAAGCGGATACCACAATTTATGTTGTTCGTCACGAGTACACGGAGAAACATATGTTGAGAATGATCAGCGAGAAGTATTTTAATAAAGAAGTCACCAATCTTGGACTTGTTTACAATGATTTTAGTGTCAAGCAAGGTTACGGATATGGTTACGGTTATGGATATGGTTACGGCTACGGTTATGGCTACGGCTATTTCGACGAAGATAAAAACTATAAAGAACCGATGATTATCAAAATTAGAAACAAACTGAAAATGTTTTTCAATAAAAAATAAGAGCCTTTACAAGGCTTTTATTTTTTTTATAGACTATTTTGAAGATATGTGCGTTTTTATAACAATAATTTATATTTTTTCACCCTTATTTAACTTAACATTAAGAAGTTCCTTAAACTAAAAATGTTTTATATTTGCACCAAATTTTTGAATAATAGACGTTTCAGTAAATTGAAAATGAAGAAAGAACTAACTTATACCTTTATCGCACTATTTTGTTTTCTCAGCTTTGCCAAGGCGCAAAGACATGAGATTGGGGTGCAATTGGGTATGAGTAATTTTGTAGGAGACATTGGAAGAACAAATTATGTTCTGCAGAAACCACTTGGAAATGTTTCCGAAAATGGTTTGCCTTTCTATGGCGGATTGATGTATCGAATGAATTTTAATCCTTACCAAACGGTGCGGCTTAACCTTGGTTTTAGCAACATCCAGTTTGACGATAGATATGCCAAAGAAAATTACAGAAGAATGCGACAGCTGCACGGAACCAACTCCGTGTTCTCCGCTGATTTGCTTTTCGAGTATAACTTTCTGCCTGTGAATGATGAGCAGGTAAGTATGCTAAGCCCTTATATATTTGGAGGATTATCTGGTTTATATCTGGAAACTTCAAAACCAGAACTGACCATTAATTCCGCTACAGACGTGGCAGTGAGTTACAAACAGGAAAAAGCTTTTACGATGGGCGTTCCTTTCGGGGTAGGACTTAAATATAAATTTAATTATAACTGGGCTTTATCCGGAGAGTTCACGTTCCGTCCTACATTCTCAGATCAGGTAGATTACAGTTTGGTGGAAGAAGGTGATGTTACCGTAAAAAAAACCACCTTGAATGATGCTCAGACCGCAGCAGTTGTTCAAAGTTTTATCCAACAAAGAAATATCGGTAATCCAAATTCAAAAGATTGGATTAATTCCGCAACACTTATTTTGTCTTATTCTTTTGGAAGACCACCTTGCTATTGCAAATAACGATTATGCAGGACTTAAAAACACTTATAAACAAAGATAAACTTCCTCAACATGTGGCTGTCATTATGGATGGCAACGGAAGATGGGCAAAATCCAGAGGGGAAGAAAGAACTTTTGGGCACAAGAATGCTATAACAGCTGTTCGGAATGTGATCAATGCATGTAATGAAGTCCATATCCCATATCTTACACTTTACACTTTTTCCTCAGAGAACTGGAACAGGCCAAAAGAAGAAGTAGATACACTGATGAATCTCTTGTCGGAAACATTATTGCTGGAAGCGGAAGAGATATTCTCTAAAGGATTGAGAATGCACGTGATTGGTGACATCAGCACTTTGCCGGATCTTGTGAAAGATCAATTGTTGAACGTTGTAGAACTTACAAAAAACAACAAAGGCGGAAACTTGATTTTAGCCTTGAGTTATGGTTCACAGAAGGAAATCTTGAAAGCTGTAAAAGAAATAAGTCAAGAGGTGAAGGAAGGCAAAATTGCCGTGGATGATATCGACGAGAAATGTTTGGAAGATCACCTTTACACGAAGGATTTCCCGCCGGTAGATTTGATGATAAGGACTAGTGGAGAAGTAAGAATCAGTAACTTTTTACTTTGGCAAATAGCTTATGCTGAATTACAATTCCTAGATGTGCTTTGGCCGGATTTTACAAAAGATACATTTTTCCAATGTATTTTGGATTATCAGAATAAGGAAAGGAGATACGGAATGACAAGCGATCAGCTTACTTCATAAATATATTTAGAAAAGAGAACTTCAATAAGAATGAGATTAAGATTTATACCCATTATTTTGTTAGCAGCTTCAGCGTTTTTGCACGCACAAGTTGTTCCACAGGGTAACAATGCAGAAAACACAGAACTGGCAGCAAACCAGAATCAAGAGTACGTTCTAAAAGACATCGTGGTAGATGGTGTCAAAAGATACACACCAGCTCAGATTTTGCGTTTCACAGGTCTAGTGAAAGGAGAGAAGTTAGAAATTCCCGGGCAGCGCGTTAGCAACGCTATCAAAAAGCTTTGGGAAACACAGTCCTTTTCTAAAGTAGAGGTTTACATTCAGGATGTAGAAGGGCAGAATGTTGTTCTTCAATTTGCTTTGCAAGACCTCAAGGAACTGGGAGAAGTTAAGTTTACAGGTAAAGGAATTGGGAAGTCCAAAAATGAAAAACTCATCAAGGATAACAATCTGAAACCGGGTACAAAGATTAACAACAATTTAGTTTCCAGCTTACAGAACAAGATTCCACAGGAATATATTGCAAAAGGTTTTGCAGACGCGAAAATTAATATTCAGGAAAAAGCCAATGGAGGAGATTCCAACTTGGTAGACTGGACTATAGAAGTATCGAAAGGTAAGAAAGTCAAAATTGATAAAATAGAATTTGATGGGAACACAAGTATTTCTGACAGAAAACTTAGAAATAAAGGTTTTAAAGACACCAAGCAGAAAAGATTCCTAATAGGGATTTTGAAGCCATCTAAATTTGTTCAGGATAAGTATGATGAAGACAAAAAAAACCTAATCAGTTACTACAACTCCCTAGGTTTCCGAGATGCGACAATAGTTTCCGATTCTGTGACAAGAGGCAGTAAGGGATACAACATCAATGTAAAACTGAACGAAGGTAAAAAGTACTACATCGGAGATATCAACTTTATTGGTAATACTACTTTTACAACAGAGTTTTTACAAAGAGTTTTAGGATACAAATCTGGAGATATCTACGACGCTGTTGGATTCAACAAAAAAGTTGGAGATGATGGTGGTAAAGAAGATGACTCTGATATCAAATCCATTTATATGAACAATGGATTCCTGTTTTCAAATGTAACACCGATAGAAAAATCTGTGAAAGGAGATTCTATCAACCTTGAAATCAGAATCAGTGAAGGTGAAAAAGCAACCTGGAACCGTGTAACTTGGTCTGGTAACACTACTACTCACGATCACGTGATCCTGAGAGCACTTAGAACAAAACCTGGTGCTTTGTTTGCGAAAACCGATATCAAGAGAACATACTTCGAATTAGCAGGAATGCAGTTCTTCGATCCACAGCAGATCGGGACAGATGTGAAGCCAAATCCACAAGACAATACAGTGAATATGCACTGGACACTTGTAGAGAAAGGATCTTCTCAAGTTCAATTGCAAGCAGGTTATGGTGGTGGATCATTCATCGGTACACTTGGTCTGACCTTTAACAATTTCTCATTGAAAAACTTTTTGAAGTTCAAAGACTTTAAGCCGGTTCCGCAGGGAGATGGTCAAACTTTATCACTTCAGGCACAGGCAGGACAATATTTTACCAATTATAGTGTTTCATTTACAGAGCCTTGGGTTTTCGGAACAAGACCTACTGCACTTAGTGTTGGATTTAACTATTCTAATGTAAATTACTCTTTATCAACTGGTGATCAAACAATGGATATATTCTCCGCAACAGCAGGGCTTACAAGATTGCTGAAGTGGCCGGATGATTATTTTTCACTGTACACTGGAATCCAGTATCAAAGTTATAATTTCAAAAACTATCCGTTTAATTTTGGAGATGTTCAGGAAGAAAATGGAAGTACAAAATCATTTAGTATCAATATTGGATTGAGCAGAAACTCAGCAGGATTGGATCCCGTTTTCCCAACTTATGGTTCCAATGTAGAGGCATCTTTGAAGTTCACACCGCCATATTCATTATTTGGTGATAAGGATTATGCAAATATGAGTACTTTGGATAAGTACAAATGGATGGAGTTTTACAAAGTGAAGTTGAAAGCAGATTTCTATAATGAAGTAATAGGAAAGCTTGTACTGAGAACTACTGGAGAGATGGGTTATCTTAATGGTTATAGCAAAGAATTAGGGCCGCCGCCATTTGAAAGATATTATGTAGGAGGGGTTGGATTATTTAATGGTAGATTTGATGGTAGAGAATTAGTGCCATTAAGAGGTTATGAAAATGCTTCTTCTACTGGATTTACTTCATCATCTTCTTATGATATTACGCCATACGGAGGTGCAACCATCTACAACAGATTCTCGGCAGAACTTAGATATCCAATTTCTATGAATCAGACGGCAAAAATCTTTGTCTTGAGTTTTGTAGAGGCCGGAAATGCTTGGAATAGTTTTGGAACTTACAATCCGTTTAAATTGAAGAGATCAGCTGGACTTGGTATCAGAGTATCAATGTCAGCATTTGGATTGATTGGATTTGACTTTGCGTATGGATTCGACAGAACTTTAGGTAGTTCAGATCCATCTGGATGGCAACAACATTTCTTGATGAATCAACCATTATAAAATAATTTTTTATTTTTATACGATGAAAAAAATAGCTTTAATTGTAACAATTCTTTTTACCGCGACACAAATCTATGCACAAAAGATTGGCGTTGTAGATACCAATTATGTGTTGAGTAAGCTGCCTCAGTACAAAGATGCTGAAAACAGGCTTAATGCTCAAGTGGAACAATGGCAGGCAGATCTTCAGAGATTACAGTCAGAATATGAAAGAAAAAGAGAAGCTTTTGAAAACGAAAAAGTACTACTTTTAGGCGATCAATTAAAGTTGAGAGAGAAAGAAGTGGTAGATATGGAAACCAATATTCGTAATACAATCGGTGGTAGATTTGGATCAAACGGCGAAATAAACCAATTGAGATCCAATCTTACAAAACCTTTTCAGGATCAGATCTGGAATGCGATAAAGACGGTTTCTACGAAAAATAATCTGGGCATAGTTCTTGATAAAAGCAACAACATTAGTGTCATTTTTCTAGATAAAAAATATGACTACACAGAGGCTGTCTTGAATTTATTGGGTAAAAGTCTTCCAAAAGGTGAGGAAACTAAAACTAATAATTTGAGACCTGGCTCCAATTCCAGAGGGGAATCAAAATCGAATACCAAAGGAAAATCGGGCGCTTTGCAACAGAGAAAATTAAAAGCTGCAGAAGCTCAGGGACTTTAAAATTAAATATAAATTATAAACATAACTTTTTAAAATGAACAAATTAAATGTATTATTAGTAGCCGTTGTAATGGTTTTTGCAACTGGATTTGCACAAGCTCAAAAAATAGCTTCTGTTGATATCAATTCGATCTTTACATCAATGCCGGAAATGAAGGCACTTGATGCTCAATTACAAGCTTTGCAGACTTCAAAACAAGGTGAGTTGGAGAAGCAAGGGAAATCTCTTCAGGACTTGATGAAAAAATATCAGGACGAAGCGCCTAAACAAACTCAGGCTATCAACGAGCAAAGAAGCCAGGAAGTTCAAAAACTTCAGGACAACCTTCAGCAACTTTATGCTGCTGCTCAAAAAGATATCGCTGAGAAAAGAGATGCAGGATTGGATCCAATCGAGAAAAAAATCAACGCTGCTATCGCAAAAGTTTCAAAAGCTGCAGGTTACGAATTCACTTTCGATGCTTCTAGCCCAGCTTTAGTTTACAAAGCAGGTGCAGATGCAACAGCTGCTGTTAAAAAAGAATTAGGTCTTTAATTTAAGACAAGAAAATATTCGAAACCGCTCTTTTTACGGAGCGGTTTTTTTATTTTTGTATTATGGAAAAAGAATTTTCATCCACGGTAAAGATCCGTTTTGCAGACTGCGACCCGATTGGGCATCTCAACAATGTAAAATATCTTGAGTATATGCTCAATGCGAGAGAAGACCACGTGGAACAAAACTACGGCTTCACCTACGAGCAATACACAAGGGAAACTGGCTGCACTTGGGTCACGATACAAAACGAAATTGCTTACCTGAAAGAAGTTAGATACAATTCGACCGTTGACATCACCAGCAAGACCGTTTTTGTGGACGATATCACTGCGGTTGTGGAATTGCTGATGAAAGACGAAAATGGCCGTGTAAACGCTGTTTTTTGGCTGACTGTCATCTACTTCAATATGAAAACCAGAAGAGCAGAAAAAATGCCAGATGCAACATTGGAAAAATTTGCCCATTTTCTAGTCGAAATTGACCATAAAACATTCAAAGAACGAGTGGCTCACTTTAGAGCTCAAAATAAAACAAAATCATTATGAAATCCTATTTGGATTGCAGGTGACCATTAAAAATTAAAACTACATATGAAAAGAATCTTAGTTGTTGGCGGAAACGGCCAATTGGGACATTGCCTACAAAAATTAGCACCAAAATACCACGATATATTCGATTTCAATTTTACAGGGTCGGATGCACTTAATATCACAGATAAAGCGCAGATTGAAAAAGAATTCGAAGAATATCAACCTGATTTTGTCATCAACGCTTCTGCATACACGGCTGTAGATTTGGCCGAGAAGGAGGAAGAAAAAGCTTTTGCTGTCAACGCCATTGGTGTGGGTAATTTGGCCGAAGTTTCAAAGGAACACAACGCTATTTTGATTCACGTTTCTACTGATTATGTTTTTGATGGCGAGACCAATTTGAGCTATTCCGAAGATGATTTCACAGACCCAATTGGTGTTTATGGCGCTTCAAAACGAAAAGGCGAAGAATTGGCTTTGGAAAATAATCCTGAAACTGTGATTCTTAGAACATCTTGGTTGTATTCAGAATTTAACAAAAACTTTGTGAAGACAATGTTGCATTTGTTCAATGTGAAAGACGAATTGGGAATCGTAGGTGACCAACACGGACAACCAACCAATGCAAATGACTTGGCACAGGCGATTATGGATATCATCGAAGCTGAAAACAAAAAGTTCGGAATCTACCATTTCTCAAATTATCCGGAAACCACTTGGTTTGATTTTGCTAATAAAATAAAAGAATTTTCAGATTCCAACGTTGTATTAAAATCAATCACCACCGAGGAATTCCCAACACCGGCAAAACGCCCAAAAAGGAGTACAATGTCTTTGGACAAAATCGAGAAAGATTACAACATCGAACCAAAACATTGGGAAAACAGCCTTCAGGATTGTGTAGAAATCCTAAAAATAACGAATGCGTAAACTATTATTTTTAATAAGTGTTTTTTGTTGTCAGTTCTTTTATCTTCAGGTAGTTACTTTGAATAAAGTAGAGAAGACGAATGACAATAAGGACAAGTTTTTTTATAAAATCAATGAGCCTTCCAAATCAGAATTCTTAGGCGAAATCCTCGTGAATTCTTATTCAGACAATGATGTGGAGATTTTCGGAGATATTTATAAAAAAGCAAAACAAGTTGGTGCCAATTCATTCAGTCTGAAACCAATTGAGAATATCGACGGAACGATTCAAAAATTCAATTCGGCTTATTATATTCTGAATTTGTATTACACAAAAATCGATGATATTCCTGCAGAAGAGAACGTGGCCTACTTGGTTTCATCTTCAGAAAAGAAGCAGAAAATCAGTATCAACAACAAAACCACAGAGCTGGAACCAAGGAGTTTCATCAGACTGGATTTGAACGGGAATGAAGTTATGTCAGTCTCCACCAGGAAATTACTCGGTTCAACGGTAAAATTGTCAGCAAAATCCGGACAGCCATCTTTGTACCTTTCTTTGACCAATTTCAAGATTCGTAGCAACGACAGCCTTTACGGCGGTGTGAACCTCAAGTCGGGTGATATTACCGGATTGGAAAAGTCGTTTGGTATGTTTTTGACTACAATCTACTCAGAACAGAAAAAGGATTAATGTTAATAAGTTGTCAGAGTTACATAGCTTATTTTCAGAATAAAATTGAGTAACTTTATTAAATGAAGATTTTAGACCGGGCAATTGTAATTGATTTACAAATCTCACATCGGATAAAACCAATCTGAGCGGAGCTGAATCTCGAATCTAAATCAAATATATTGGAAGAATTTTTTGAAAACGAACTTGCTAAAAAGTTCGAAGAAATGATAGAGAATAATGATGAATTCTATTTCGATACCGAAGAGTATATTGAAATAATCATCTATTATCTGGAGCTGGGAGATTATAGCTACGCAGAAATGGCTGTAAATCACGCTCTGAAAATACATCCCAATTCCCTGGAAATCAAAACCAAGCAATTGGAGGTCTTCCTGGAACTGGAGCGTTACACAAAAGCTAAAGAACTGATTGATGAATTGCATCAGTCATCTTTGGAAGATACAGACTTTTTGGTTTGTTGCGCAAAATATTACTCAAATCTCGGGAACCCGAAAAAATCAATCGAATACTGCCAGAAAGCTTTGCAATTGGAAGAGGAAGAGAATTTCCTTCACAATTTCATCGCAGACGAATATGTTAATCTGGACGACCCTTTCAATGCCCTGAAACATTACACTTCAGCTTTGGAGCACGACCCGTACGATGATTACTCTTTGGAAAACGTGATGGTTTGTTACAGCAAACTGAATCGTTCACAAGAAGCTTTGGATTTCCTGAATCAATATCTTGACAAGTTTTCTTTTTCGGAAACGGCTTGGTATGAGTATGGACAATTCCATTTCAACAAAAAGAATTACGAAGAAGCCATCAACGGTTTCGATTATTTGTTAGCTATCAATTCCCAGGCTGTCGGTGTTTACGCCAACAAAGCCGCTTGCTATGAAGCGATGGGAGAGTGGGACAAGGCGATTACCGTCTACGAGGAAATGCTCGATTTGGAGTATACCAAAGCGTTCACGTTCTACAAGATTGGATTGTGCCACAAAGAAGCCAAAAAGTTGGTTCCGGCATTGACGTCTTTCCAAAAATCTTTGAGAGAAGACCCGCAGTTTTACTTGGCGATGATGGAGCAATCCTTTATCTACGAAGAGTTGGGGAACATCAAAGAATCACTGCATTTCGCTCAGGAAGCTGCTAATCTTAGCGAAGGAAACGTCGAGTACCAAAAGCGTTTGGCCTTCCTTTACATCACCAATGGCGATTATGAGGAAAGCTTGATTTGCCTTAAAAAACTCATAGAATCCGAGCCAACTAGATTTTACAATTGGTACGCGTATTCAGAAGTTTTGATGTTGCTTGGCGAATATGAGGAAGCAATCACCATTCTCGAAAAAGCTCTGAAAGCGCATCCACGCGCCGAATTGTACTATCAACTCAGCAATTGCTACCTGCATTTGAAAAGCGAAGCAGAAGGCATTGCAATGTTGGAAAAAGCGCTGGAACTCGATTCCACGCTCAGCAAAGATATGCAGCTAAAATATCCGTTCATCAAAGAACAGGTCAAAAAAATAAAGGCCAAAAAGAAATAAACCAAAAGCTCAGATTCGTCGTCTGGGCTTTTTTATTTTTAGGAGCCGGGAACCTGCTTTCCGTTGCAATTCCTCGCACCTTGCTTTCCCATCGCTTGCTGTGGGATTTCCACTGCAATCAGGGCTATGGGTTTCAGTATTTTATTCACATTTCAGTATTAAAAGAAACCTTTTACATAAAAGTCGCGGAGCGAAGACCTGTTTATAGAAAACAGACACAAGATAAATTAAGCTCCAGAGGAGCGACCTGCGATTTTCAGAGAATGAATTCATTTCCTCTTACCTTAAAACCTATCAAACAACCATCAAACCACCTTCGGCTTACTCCTCAAAAATATCAACCCGGCCAAAATGACCAAAGCTCCAAAAGATTGCTGCGTCGTCAATTTCTCACCATCCAAAATTCCCCAGATAATCGCAACGATTGGCATCAGCAAAGTCACCGTAGAAGCGAATAAAGGTGTTGAAATACTCAGTAATTTGTAATTCATCATCATCGCCAATCCCGTCCCGAAAATCGATAATATCGCCACAAAACCCAATCCTTCCAATGTACTTTGATTCAACGTCAAGTCTTTGAAAAAGCCCGCAAAAATCAAAGCAATCAATGATGGCAAGAACAAGACAAACGAAAAGACATAAGCTGACATCAGAATCGCTGGAACTTCGTGCAGTTTCGATTTGATAGTGGTTGTGCAAATGGCGTAGAGTAGGACCGCAAGAATCAATAACAGGATTGGATAGATTTTGATTTCACCACTTTCGCCACTTCCCAAAGCCAAGATGCAAGCCCCAACAAAACTTATCAAAACACCCAACAATTGCCGCTTTGTCGTCGAGAATTTCCAAACCAAAGAACCTACAATAATTACAAATATCGGCATCATAGAATTGATGATTCCCGCAATACTGCTGCTGATTTCGGTTTCCGCCATCGGGAAGAGAAACATTGGAATGAAACTTCCTGTGAATGCGGCAATAATCAACCATTTCAAATGTCGTTTTGGAAACAATTTAATTTTTGAAATGGCGTAAGGCATCAGAACGATTCCCGAAATCAAAACCCGCAAAGCACCGACTTCATAAGGATTGAAATGTTCCAGTGATTTTTTTATCAATATAAAAGATGAGCCCCAGATTAGTGATAGTGCAATCAGGAGAACCCATTTTTGTTTTTCTGCTGTCAAGAGATTTGTTGTTTTAAGATTTTTAAATAATCGATTTTAGGAATCATTTTCGCGCCCAGACTTTCCAAATGTTCAGAATGGATTTGGCAATCAATAAGTTCCCATTCATTTTGATATTTTGTTGTGAAATGTATAAATCCAGCTTTGGAGGCGTTGGAAACTTTGGAAAACATACTTTCGCCACAAAAGACATTCCCGACCTGGATGCCGTAGAAACCACCAACCAATTCGCCATTCTGCCAAACTTCAAAACTTTTCGCTTTCCCAAATTTGTGAAGTTTCACAAATGATTGTATGAGTTCTTCGTTAATCCACGTTCCATCTTGGTCTTTTCGTTCCGCCATTTTACAATTTCTCATCACATCTTCGAAACATTGGTTTTCCGTAAATTGAAAAACATCGTCTCGCAAGATTTTCTTCATCGATTTTGAGATTTTGATATCATTCGGGAACAACACAAATCTCGGGTCCGAACACCACCAAAGGATTTCTTCGCCTTCGTTGTACCAAGGAAAAAGACCCAATTGATAGGCAAACCAAAGTCTTTCCGGTTTCAAATCGCCACCAATGGCCATTAGTCCGCCATCTGGGTCGTAAAGTTCCGGGTCTGGAAAAGAAATATCTTCTGGGTCTAAGCGAAACATTTTAGAATATATTTAATTGTGTTTCTCGCAGATTTGGCTAATCGGTCAGATTTTTTGACTCTTATCTGCTAAATCTGCGAGAAAATATTTTATCTAATTTTAATTTGATTAATAGAATTCACAAAACCTTGTCGCACCTCTTCACAATGCTCGTGTTTCCCATTTCTAACCACCCATTTTCCGGCAACGACGGTTCCAAGCAAATGCGATGAATCAGAAGAATAAACAATCGTATTGCAAAGATTTTTAAGAGAAGAAGTCGCAATCAAAGGCGCTTTCGCATCAATCACAACTGCATCAAAACTTTGTCCGACCTTGAAGAAATTCTCATTCTCAAAAGCCATCGACTTCCTTCCGGATTTCCAGGCCGTCTTCAAAGCATTGAATCCACTGTCACCAAGATTTGGCTGGAAAAAAGTATCGCGTCTGTGCGTGTAGATTCGCTGTCCGTAATCCAAAATCCTCAAATCTTCCAAAGGGTTTACGCAAATCTGACTGTCCGTTCCAATCGACCAATTGCCACCAAACTTCTGATAATCTTTAAATCTAAATCTTCCATCACCCAAATTCCCTTCCGTTGATGGACAAAGCACGATGTTCGCACCAGATTTCGCAATGCCTTCAACCTCATTATCCTCCAAATGTGTGCAATGAATCAAATTGAAATTCTCATTCACCTCACAATTTTCCAAAAGCCATTCCGCCGGTCTTTTCCCGTAGAAATCCACAGAATCTTTGATTTCCTTCAACTGCTCCGCAATGTGAATATGAAACGGATAATCTTTCGCAAGCAACGAAGACTCAATCAAATCCTCTTTCTGGACCGCTCTCAAAGAATGCGACCCAACCGCCAGATTAGCTTTATCATAAAACTTTGTCGACTGTTTCGAAGCTTCCAGCAATTGATAATAATCCTCAATGTTTTTAGAAATAAAACGCCTTTGCAAATCGTAAGGTTCCGTCCCAAAATTCCCTTTCTGATAAAACATCGGAATCAACGTGATTCTAATCCCAACTCTTTTCGCGGCAGCAACCAATCTTTCACCCATTTCGGAGAGATTTTGATAAGCTTTTCCGTCTTTATCGTGATGCACATAATGGAATTCTGCCACCGATGTATAACCGTTTCGCAGCATTTCTGCGTACAACATCGCCGCCACATCTTCCATTTGCTCCGGCGAAAGAGATAACGCAATTCGGTACATCGCATCGCGCCAGCTCCAGAAATCATCGGGAACTTCCGAGCCTTCAAAATATTCCGCCAAGCCGCACATCGCATACTGAAAAGCGTGTGAATGCGCATTCTGAAATCCCGGCAAAACATAGCCGTCAACGTATTCGCCTTCGGGTTTTTCCACGGTTTTCAGTTCAGTGATATTTCCGGCATTGTCCAGCTTTACAAAAGCATTTTCCATCCATCCGTTTTCGGTCAGTAATCCTTTGAATGTGTACATTTTATAAGTAATAGTATTTGTATTTAATTTGTCAGGCTGAGGCTCTCGAAGCCATTTTTTATTATTTGGGCAGCTTTTCCGCCTTCCGCTCCCAATCTTTTTGCCTAAGCTTTACCAGCCGCAAAAAAGGATTTCCGCTCAAGTCGGGCTGCAGATTCAACATAAATTCAAATTTTGCGATAAAAACATTATTTTGTCATTCCGTAGGACTCTAAACAATCTTGATTTACTTCGTCGAACCACTTCGCTAGGTTTCCTGCTGAATGACAAACTATATGGTAATATTATCAAAGTCAAATAAATTTCATTTGCTCGATAAGATTTACCAAAGTCTCTTTCAAAACCACCTGAATTCTCTCCGCATTAGTCTCGTCATAACTCATTTCCGAAGCATCCATATAATTCGTCTTGCACATTTCCAGTTGCAAAGCGTGAATGTTTTCTGTAGGTTTTCCAAAACTTCTCGTGATGTAACCACCTTTGAAAGGATGATTGTGAGAAAACTCGTAACCTGTGCTTTTTAGAGAATAGATTGTTGTGCTTATTAATTCAGAACTTGCAGAAGTTTCATCGTTATCGCCAAGAATCAAATCCGGAAAATCCTCAGAACGAATTCCCGGAACAGACTTCCTTATCGAATGCGCATCAAACAACAAAACTTTCCCGAATTCAGCTTTTGTCTGTTGTAAAAGTTCTTCCAATTTCTCGTGATAAGGTTTGTGATACAATTCAATGCGTCTTGCAACTTCCTGAGAATCCGGAATGTAATTATTTTTATAAATCTGATTTCCATTAAAATCCGTCACGGTCACAACATCCGTAATCACTCTTCCGTCATTGTAAAGTGGTTGGTTTTCTGGATTTCTATTAAGGTCGACAACCCATCTGCTGTAATTGGCTTTAATAATTGTAATTCCCAAGTCAGTTGCAAAACCATAAAGCTTATCGATGAACCAGTCTGTGTCGTCCAATTTATCAGACAATTCGGGATTCATTTTAAATTTAATATCTTCTGGAATGAAAGTGCCTGCGTGAGGAACACTAATGATTATGGGAACTTTTGAAGTTTTGGGTTCAATGATTTTAAAGATTTCCATAGACGATTTCAAAGTTGAAATATAAAAAGAATCCCTGCATCTTTTATCAAAAATGCAGGGATTTATTATAGATTGATTCTAAAAATCTTAGAATGGCAAATCGTCATCTTCGTCCTCTGCGAAAACGTTCTTGTTCTCAGCAGCCGGTTGACCTTGACTTGGAGTTGCTTGAGTAGGCTCGTTGAAATCGGAAGCACCACCTTTTTCCATTCTCCATCCTACGATAGAGTTGAAATACTTTACTTCACCTTGAGGACTTGTCCATTCTCTTCCTCTGATATTGATATGAACTTTTACGCTATCTCCAACTTTGTATGCGTTCAGCAAATCAACTTTATCTTGGGTAAATTCGATATTGATTGGTTGTGGATACTGTTCTTCAGTCAAAAGAACGAGTTCTTTTTTTTGAAATCCGCTTGCAAATGTTTGTAAATCAGAAATCTTCTTGATTGTTCCTGTTAATTCCATGTCTCGTAAATGTTTTAAGAGTGTAAAGGTAATAAAAAACTATCGATGTAGTCCAAAAGCAACCGTTGAAAAAACTTTAAAAAAATATAGAAATAATTTTGGAGGTAATATGAAAAGTCTCTATATTTGCACTCACCAAAACAAAAGAAAAGAAGTTCTTCAAAATAATGCGGATGTGATGTAATTGGTAGCCATGCCAGACTTAGGATCTGGTGCTTCACCGCGTGGGGGTTCGAGTCCCTTCATCCGCACAATGCTAAAAATTTCTAAGCAATTAGGAATTTTTTTTATGCGAAAATAGCTCAGCTGGTAGAGCACGACCTTGCCAAGGTCGGGGTCGCGGGTTCGAGTCCCGTTTTTCGCTCCACCCTCGCCCTGGTGGTGGAACTGGTAGACACGCAGGACTTAAAATCCTGTGTCCGTAAGGACGTACGGGTTCAAGTCCCGTCTGGGGTACAAAATAGCCTTGATAATCGAATGATTGTCAAGGTTTTTTGTTTTATTACTTCTCAATTCTAGTACTTAATCTAAGTATATTTCTTTTATATTTATCTACAGTTGTTGAAAAATACAAATGTGGAGGAGGAGATATTATTCGATTAAATAGTATAATCGGCCTGTTGCAAGTGAAATTTGTAGAAATGTAAATTTGAAAAATGCCCAATAATCCCCGAAATTATAGGTCTTATCATATTTAAGGAAGTCTTTTCTACAAGTTATATATTATTCCTTAAGTAATAAAAATGAGTGAGATGCTAGATTTTTATTACAAGACCTTAACATTAAATTTAAATTAATTTCACTGAAGAACATTATTAATTGATAATATTTCTATCTTAAAGCCATTGTTTTTTACATAAGAATACTATTAATTGTATTAGAGTAATAAAGTTTCTGACTGATTTTCATCAATCTAATAATTAATCAAGTGTCTATTGTAATATTTCGGTAATTTCATTTTAAATTTATCAAATACGACTATGCAAATAATAGATTCTGGTCCAAAATACTCTTCCGGGACAAAGGCGCAGATCAATATGCTGTACGTTACTGTACTCACGTTGGTTGCCACTTTGGGAGGACTTTTGTTTGGTTATGACACCGCCGTGATTTCCGGAGCCGAGAAATCGATTCAAGACTATCTGATCATTCCATTAGGCTTGAGTGCACTGGCACACGGAGCGACCATTTCGAGTGCGTTGATTGGATGCATCATCGGTGGCGCTGTTTCCGGAATGATCTCTACAAAGCTGGGGAGAAAAAAATCATTGATGCTTTCTGCATTTTTGTTCTTCATCAGTGCTTTAGGAGCCGCGTATCCTGAATTTTTATTCTTCAAACATGGCGAACATTCGATGGGTGTTTTGTTGGCATTTAATTTTTACAGGATCATTGGTGGAATCGGTGTAGGATTGGCTTCGGCGGTCTGTCCGATGTACATTGGTGAGATTGCGCCTGCAGAAATACGTGGAAAATTAGTGTCTCTTAATCAATTTGCCATCATATTCGGGATGCTTGTGGTTTACTTCGTTAACTGGGGAATCGCAAGTGGGCAAACCGTAGAATGGATCAACGAAGTAGGATGGAGATATATGTTTTTATCACTGACAATTCCGTCTGCGCTCTTCGGAATTCTATTGTTCTTCGTCCCTGAAACGCCACGTTATCTGACTTTTATTAATAGAGATGGAGAGGCGCTTAAAATTTTAACTAAAATTAATGGTGAAGCCCGCGGAAGAGAAATTTTCTCGGAAATAAAAAGTACTGTTGTTGAACATAAAAGTGTAATTTTTGCCTTCGGTAAGACCGTGATCATTATCGGGATCTTACTTTCAGTTTTCCAACAATTTGTGGGTATTAATGTGGCATTATATTACGCACCAAGGATTTTCGAAAGTATGGGTGTTCACAAAGATTCATCGATGTTACAAACTGTTGTGATGGGATTGGTGAATGTTATATTTACTGTTATCGCCATTTTCACGGTAGATAAGTGGGGAAGAAAACCATTGTTAATAGTAGGATCTATAGGGATGGCGATTGGAATGTTTGCCATTGCAATTTTATCTTATTATCAGATTATTGGAATTGCCACTTTGGTCTTTATCATCGTTTATACGGCTTCATTTATGATGTCTTGGGGACCAATTTGCTGGGTTTTGATCTCTGAAATTTTCCCTAATAAAATCAGAGGGAGTGCCATTGCAATTGCTGTTGCTGCACAATGGGCCGCAAATTATTTAATTTCATCTACTTATCCTTTTATGATGGAATTCAGTGGTGCATTTACCTATGGATTTTATGGTGTGATGAGTGTTCTGTCCCTATTCTTCGTATGGAAATGGGTTCCTGAGACCAAAGGAAAATCTCTTGAGGAGATTGAAAAGGTTTGGGAGAAATAAAAGTTAGGCATTTAATTTAAATGAAAAAACCACTGAATGACAGTGGTTTTTTGATATCTCTAAAATAATTTAATGAATATAAAAATTTATCTCAAAAGCGCATCGAAGGTATCACCTTGTCTGATGTCGCCAGAATTGTAACCTTTCATAAACCATTCTTCTCTCTGTGCAGAAGAACCGTGTGTAAAGCTTTCTTGGTTCACATAACCTTGCGCTCTCTTCTGAATGTTATCATCGCCAACGGCCGCTGCAGCGCTCATCGCTTGTTGGATGTCGCCAGGTTCTAATATTTTCTCGCGGTTGTCGGTTTGTTTTGCCCACAATCCGGCGTAGAAATCCGCTTGAAGTTCTGTAGCGACGGAAACCTTGTTCATTTCAGATTCAGAATATCGTCCTCTTAGTTGATTTACTTTTTGAGTGGTTCCTAATAAGGTTTGAATGTGATGTCCATATTCGTGACCTAAAACGTAAGCTACCGTGAATTGTCCCACCTTGGCTCCAAACTTCTGCTGAAGCTCGTTGAAGAAACTCATATCCATATAGATGGTTTGGTCCGCCGGACAATAGAAAGGTCCCATTTCTGATTGGGCAGCTCCACAACCGGATTGTGTTCCATTTTCAAAAAGAACAACTTTGGCCGGTTTGAATTGCATACCATTTTCCTGAAAGATTTTATTCCAGGTTTCTTCATTAAGAGCAGTGGTCATATTTACAAATTCTCCTATGCTAAGTTCTTCTTTGGAGAGTTGTCTTTGCTCGGTCTGTTGTGATGAAGATGCGCCGTTGTTTAAAATAGCTGACGGATCTCCTCCTAAAAAGAAGACAATTGCCGCAATGATGATCGTGCCCAATCCTCCGCCGACCAGCATTCCGCCTCCGCCACCTGAGCCACGTCTGTCATCGAAGTTGCCACTTCTGTCGTTTGTCCATTTCATCTTGTAATATTTTGTGTTTTAAAATTAATACTTTCTTTTTGATATCTATGCAAATTTTTTTGAATCTCAATTATTAATAGCCCTGATGGAAACGGCATCCTTTTTTTGCGGCTGGAATTTAGCTTTGGAAAAAAAAGATACAGTGGACAGCAGGAAATAGCTCCTAAAAATTTTAAGACATCAATTCTAATTCGAATTCTTGTTGAAGTCTATCATTTTCAAAGCGGTCACGGCTGCTTCTACACCTTTGTTTCCGAGACTTCCGCCGCTTCTCGCGATGGATTGTTCTTTGTTATCATCTGTCAAAACGCAGAAAATAGCTGGTGTGTCGGTCAGAATGTTACAGTCCTTGATGCCTTGCGTCACGCCGGAACATACGAACTCGAAGTGAGGTGTTTCGCCGCGGATGACGTTTCCAATCGCTATCACGGCAGCAAATCTGCCAGAGCGGCAAAGTTTCATTGTCGCAAAACTCAATTCGAACGCGCCGGGAACGTAGTGGATGTGAATGTTCTCTTCCTTGATGCCTTCGGCTTTCAGGGTTTCCAAAGCGCCGTTTCGAAGGTTGTAGGTGATGAAGTCGTTCCACTCAGAAACAACAATGCCGATTGAATATTCATCGGCATTGGAAATGTTGAGCGGTTTGTAATCTGAAAGATTTACAGTAGCCATATTTTTTTATATTTTAATAATATTTTGTCATTTCGATAAATGCATCGGATTGACCGTTGTCATAATCCTGATATTTCTCGTCGATCGCTGCGAAATATTTTTTAGCATCTGCATTTTTCTTAAGTGCCAAAGCCAACATTCCTGCTTTCTTTGTGAAATAGTAAGAGGTGTAAGCGTCGTCTGAAGCAGAAGAAGCTTTGTCTGCCATTGCCAGCGCATCGTCGCTTTTGTTCAGGTTAGAAAGACAGTCTGCCATTGCACCATATTTAAGCGCCACCAAAACTTTGTTTCCAGAGCTGAATTTGTCCAATAGATCGTAAGCTTTCTGATAGTTTCCTTTTTTGAACTCGATCAATCCAGCGTTGTAAGCTGCCAATTTACCAGCTTTTGTACTTCCGTATTGGTCAAACGTTCCCAAGAATCCTGGGTTTGCAACAGATTTTCCACCAAGAGCAAGGTCTTCTTTTCCTTCTGCCAAATTCTTCTGAGCAGAGAGGTAGCTTTTAGTAGCTTCTTCGTTTTTAGGACCAAGAATGAACTGCTGATAACCGAACCAGCCTAAAACTGCAACGATCAAAATACCGAAACCAATGCTCAACACTTTGGCATTTTTTTCTAAAAAGCCTTCGATGTTAAGTGCTTCTTTATCAAGGTCTCTAAAGAATTCTACAGTTTCTTTTCCTTCTTGTTCGTTTTTTTTGTTATGTAGATCTGCCATAATTTTTTAGTAAATGAAGTGCAAATTTAATGTTTTAGTTTTGATTTGCAAAAATTCTTTTTTTAGTACGAAAATTCTTTAATAATTGAGGATAGAATAGACTTCTGCCCCAAATTTTGATAATCTTTCTTCGCCGTTCAATTCTTTTAAATCAATCAAAAAACTGAATTGTGTTGGGATTGCACCTTGTTTTGCAACTAATTTCGCAGCAGCTTCCGTCGTTCCGCCTGTTGCCAAAAGGTCGTCGTGAATCAAAACGCGTTGACCTTCTTTAAGATGTCCCGTTTTCATCTCGATTTCTGCTGAGCCATATTCGAGGTCATATTTTTCACTGATGAATGGCGGCGGCAATTTTCCTGCTTTTCTGATGAGTACAAAAGGAACATCCAAAGCGACAGCGATTGCAATTCCGAAAAGGTAGCCGCGGCTTTCGATTCCGCAAACGACGTCAATTTTTCCACGGCTGAACTCTGCAAGGTCTGCAATCACTTCTTCATATAGTTTTGGCTGAAGGAAAATGGGACAGATATCTTTGAATTGGATTCCCGGAATTGGAAAATCTGGGATGTTTTCTATGGTTTGTTCTAGTTTGTGGATGAGTTCTGCTGACGCCATTATTTATTTTTAATTGTTGATTTTGTAGGTTGTGATTTTCCAGGTGTTGTTGACCGCTTTCAAACCGTAAGTGACATTCAGGGAAGAAACTTTTCCATTTTTGTCTGTCACGTCGTAGGTGACGTTTACATTGGCTGAATTGTCTTTGTTATATGGAACTGCAATATTTTTCACATTGATATTCTTCACAGAACCGAAACCGGAATTTGGATTTGAGAATTTGTCGTAAGAACCCCAATTTGGATTATCCGCAGCATCAAAGGCCGCTTTGAAGTTCTGAGTAGAAAGGTTATTCAAAAATTTGGTCACTGTGGCTTTTGGGTCAGCTGTATTTTTCACAGGCGCTGGCGGTGGAACCACAGTTTCTCCAGTTTGAGGGTCAATTTGTGGTGGCGGCGCCTGAATCGAATCTGAGACAACCGGAGCTGGCGGTGTGTAAAGTGCTTGACCATTGACTGGAACACCCATTTTTATCATCTGCAAAAGCTTCTTGGTTGTTTTTACAGATAGTTTGATATCGATTTTATCTTCGAAGATTTTTTCTCTCGGAAGTGATGAATACTTGATGGTGAAACCTCGGAAAGCTGGGTCTTGCATTAGGTTTTTAGACTTTGAGATTTTAGTTCCGCCGCTGGAAATTTCCATAATGGTCTCCAATGCTGCGCCTTCAAATTCCACTTTTCTACCGTTGTTGTCAAGAAGTTGAGGAATGATGATTAAGCCTTTTGAACCTGTCAAACTGTCGCCGGCGATATTTCTTACCACGACGTTCAAAGCAGCTGCGTCGATGTCATTAGGGTCTTTTTCTGATGCGGTGACATTGCCGAAGATATTCATTTCTCCAAGACTTGGTGGCGCTGTACTGCTCCAGGTGATATTATTTTTTTGAGCCACTTCATCGGCCATTTTGAAGATGTCTTCTGTTTTTTTACCATTTAGAAGTTTTCCAAGTGCAGTAATCTCAGCAATGTCGCCGTCAGCTTCTACACCAAAAGTTTTTAGGATATAAAGTGCTTCATTGAATTTCACCTGTTTCAAAGTCGGTAAGCTGGAAGCCATATCGTTGATACTTTCCTGAAAGCTCATTCTGTTGCTGCCGTCCACTTTTGTTTTTTTGCAGCTGACTGTGAAAATCAATAAACTTATTAATAGACAGTATTTTATGAATTTCATTTTAATTGTGATTTATTTTTAAAAGTAAGAAATTAGTTTGATTTTTCCGTCCTCACATCAATTAATATGCAAAATTAAATTTTAAATTCATAATACTCAGATTTTTGAAAGAAAATTAAAAAAAGTAACTTTACGGAAAAATTAGATTTAATGCAGAACAAACTCCATATAGAGATTCATAGTTTTTCTTATAAAAAAGGCGGCATCCCAAAAGATAACACCGAAAACGGCGGTGGTTTCGTCTTCGATTGCCGAGGAATTTTGAATCCTGGAAGAATAGAAGAGTACAAAATACAAACAGGAAATGACAGTGGTGTTCAGGAGTTTTTGGAAACTAAAACTGAAATGCCAAATTTCTTAAATTCCATTCAATCATTAATATCAATCAGCATTGACAATTATTTAAGCCGAAATTTTGAACATCTTCAAATCAATTTTGGTTGCACAGGCGGACAACATCGCTCGGTTTATTCAGCAATCAAAACGGCTCAATTTATTAAAGAAAAATATCCTGAGGCGGAAGTTTCAGTTCATCACGACGAACAATTACACCTTAATTTATCATCGATAAGCGATAATTGATATTTGATTTTTTATCTCCAATTATTCAATCATTTATCAAATTATTATTTATCATTTATAAAATATGAAAGCATTAATATTTGCTGCAGGAAAGGGAACTCGACTGAAACCTTTCACTGACGAACATCCGAAAGCTTTGGCAAAAGTCAACGGCGTTCCACTTCTAGAAAGAAATATCAAATACCTTCAAGGTTTCGGAATCAATGATTTTGTCATCAATATTCACCATTTCGGAGGACAGATTCTGGCTTTCCTGGCTGAGAATGACAACTTCGGCGCGAACATCGAAATCTCAAACGAGCACGAAGAACTTTTGGAAACTGGTGGCGGATTACTTTTCGCAAAGAGATTCCTTGAGAATGAGAAGTCATTTTTGATAATGAATGTCGATATCCTAACAGACCTCAATATCAGCAACTTCATCAGATTACACGAGACCAAAGGTGCAATGATTACTTTGGCCGTTTCTGACAGAGACAGTTCCAGAAAACTGATGTTCAATGATAAAATGTTTTTGAAAGGTTGGAGAAATCTTCAAACCAATAAAAAGACAGTCGTTGGCGGGATTTTCAAATTGAGAGAATTGGCTTTCAGCGGCGTTCATTGCGTGAATTCTGAGATTTTTGATAAATTCACAAGAACCGGAAAATTCTCCATTATGGATGAATATATGGAATTGATGAAAGAAGATATCATTGTTGGTTATCAGCACACTTCAAACTTAGTCGATGTTGGAAGACCAGAATCTATTGTAGAAGCAGAAAGAATTTTCAGATGATAGAACAGGACGACGACAAAAGATTGCAGGAAAGTCTGCGTCAGAAAACCTGGGACGAGACCATTACTAAGGACAGCTGGATGGTTTTCCGCGTGATGTCCGAATTTGTGGACGGATACGAGAAAATGGCTAGAATTGGACCTTGTGTTTCCATCTTCGGTTCTGCTAGATTGAAGGAAGATAATTACTACTACAAAATGGCGGTTGACATTGCGAAGAAAATCACGGAAATCGGTTTTGGTGTCATCACTGGAGGAGGACCTGGAATAATGGAAGCCGGAAACAGAGGTGCGAACGGACACGGAAAATCCATAGGTTTGAATATCGAATTACCTTTTGAGCAACACTTTAATCCGTACGTTGACAAAGGTTATAATATCAATTTTGATTATTTTTTCGTTAGGAAAGTAATGTTTGTCAAATATTCCCAAGGTTTCGTGGTGATGCCTGGCGGATTTGGAACCTTGGACGAATTGTCGGAAGCTTTGACCTTAATTCAGACCAATAAAATAGGGAAGTTCCCAATCGTTTTGGTTGGAAGTGAGTTCTGGAGCGGATTGCTGGATTGGTTCAAAGGCACATTGTTGAAAGAAGGTTTGATTGCCGAGAAAGACCTCGAGCTTTTCCGAGTTGTAGATACTGCGGAAGATGCGGTGGCGCATATCAAAGCGTTCTATGACAAATACTCAGTAAGTGTGAATTTCTAGGACGTGGCATATAATTTGACCATAATCAATAGTAAAAGTTATTAAATATTACAATAAAATGAAAAAATCAATACTCATATTGTCTCTAGGAATCTTGCTGGTTGGGCTTTTTAGCTTTACAGCATTGGATTTCTTTTCATCAATGACCAAAGTGGATTACATCGACGGAACCAAAACTTTGAAGTTCACAACGAAGCTAAACACTGGTCACATCTCTCAAGCCGTGAAAATTGACCCGGCAACAGCAGGATTTGAAGCTGAAGTGAAAAAGTATGTGAACAATAATGTGGATGTTGCCATCAACGGTACTGCGAAACAATTGACTTTCACAGGAAGTCAGGTCAACGGCGAATCTGTTTGGGTTTACTATGAAGCGAGTGGCGTTTCTGATATTTCAAGTTTGAAAATCAAGAACAGTATTTTGATTGGACAATTTCCGAAACAGGTCAACATTGTGAATATCACTTATAAAGGTGCTTTGAAGACACTCAATTTCCAGAAAGGAAAAGAAACTTCGGAAGTCACTTTCTAAAAAATTAAAATCGGTCGAATGGCCGATTTTTTTTATGTTTAGATTTAATAAGCTAATTTCTTGTCATTCAATTCTACATTGAAATTAACTTTTGCTCCTAGTGCATCAAATACTTTTAAAATGGTTTCAAACCTCGCATTTTTGACGCTGTTTTCAATTTTTGAAATTTGAGCTTTCTGAACGCCAACCAAATTCCCCAGTTGCTCTTGTGTCAGATTACGCTCTTGTCTTGCTTGTTTGATGGCTTGTCCTAATAAATCTATTTTTAATTCATTTTCGAATACTTCGCGTTTCTCTGTTCCCTTAGTTCCAATGTGCTTATCTATCAAGCTATCTAAAGAAACTGTTTTATATTTTTTGTCCGACATAACTATTTGTATTTTAAGTATTGCTTTCTTATTTCTTCTGCTTTTTTGATTTCTTTCGCTGGTGTCTTTTGAGTCTTTTTCAAAATTCCGTGCGTTGCTACGACCAACGTATCCTTTCCATTTAATTTGTCCCAAAAGGATTGTCTGTGACTATTTGTGCTTTTCTCAAATTATAATAAATTTTTTCTCGTGCTTTTTCATCCAAATCATCTAAAAACTGCACAGCCTCAGGTAACAACTCGATATCGAATTTTGGTTTCATTCATTTGTTTTTCTCAAAGGTAGGTGTTTCCCAATAAGGAAACAAATATTTGCTGAACAATTGTGATTTATGACTATTTAAATCTTACAGTAAAATTTAATTAATGACAATTTGTATGGTCCGTATGAAAACCATCTGTAGAGTGATTGACGTGCAAAGATTCGGAATGTGGGGAAACGTACGGAATTCCTAGTTCCAAGCCTCTTAAAACAAACAATCCACCCAGGATTATCATCATCACTGGAATGACTTTCAATATTCTTACTCGGAAAGCTGTGGTGATGAAATTCCCCAAGTAAACAACGGCAAACATAAACGGAAAAGTGCCCAATCCAAAAAGGAACATAAAGAGCGAACTTTGCCAGATTCCGCCGGCTGCGAGAGAAGCCGTCAAAGCCATATAGACCATTCCGCAAGGTAGAAGTCCATTCAGGATTCCTGTTGCGAAACGTGATTTGTAATCGGGACGCTGTAGGATTTTCCCAAGTTTCATTTTGACATTCAGTAAAGCTCTTGAAACAAATGGGATTTTGGCGGCGAAGTCTTTTCCTCCGAATGAGAAAATCGCCATTACAATCAATAAAACTCCGACCAAAACAGTTAGATATTTTTGAAATCCAGCCAACTCAAAACTTTGACCGATGATGCCCAGGATTCCGCCAAGAATAGAGTAGGTGAGAATCCTTCCAAATTGATAGGTGAGATTTTGAAGATAGAAGTTGGCCTTCTGGTTCTTCGTCAATCCCATTGAAAGTGCAATTGGTCCGCACATACCGATGCAATGGAATCCGGATGCGAATCCCAAACCAATGGCCGATATGATGAGTGCTACTTCCATAAGATGTCATAATCCACCTGATAAGGTTTCTTATTTTCTGTCCATTTTAGCTTTAAAGTGTAAGAACCTTTCGAGATGACTTTGGCAGGAATCAAGAAAAGATTGTGTTGCAAGGTCACTTCTTTTTTTACATCCAGATTGGAATCTTCGGTTCTGAACAAAACGAAGTTGACAGTGTTCTCATCCACTTTTATCGTTTGAGGAAATGTAATCAATATGCCTTCTGCGGTAGATTTGTATGTCGGTGTCTGCTCGAGTTTTGCTGCATTATTTTTCGCATCGATGATATCCTGATACTGAAGTTCTTCTTCGTAGTAATTATTGGAAATCATTTCCGCATTCTGTTTTCCCATCGGAAATATAAATATCAGAAAGAGGATGAAAAGGATGAAACAACCAAGTGCAATGGCCAATCCGTGTCCCCAATTTAGATTTTTCATTTTTTATTAATTAAAATTGAAATTTGAACGGCCCTTCAAAATAAGTGCTGTAAGAATCCAACAGTTCTCCATTCATATCATAAACGCCCAGTTCCAGATTTTGTTTTGACAGTTTGATCTGACTTTCCGGGAAACTCACATTGATGGTTCCTTTGATCATCGCATCTCTTTTCATAATGATCCTGTTAGAAGTTCCAGATGAGATCTCACCATTTTTCGGTTCAATGATCTTGATGATAACTGTTCTGTTCTCGTTGGATTTATTAAGGAACGTATAATTGTAAGTGTTCGTAATTTTTCCGTCTCTCACGAAGAAAGTGGATCCAGGAGGTTTCAGGAATTTCGCTTCCATCTCGCCTCTGTTGTAGAGCAATCCACCTAAGAAACCAATCAGAACCAGCAATACAACGCTGTAAGCTTTCATTTTTCCAGAGAATTTGAAGTTCTGTTGTGCCTCGATTTCTTTTTCGGAGGCGTAACGGATCAATCCAGGTGGAAGGCCAACTTTTACCATCACTTCATCACAAGCATCGATACAAGCGGTACAGTTCACGCATTCCATTTGTAGACCATCACGGATATCGATTCCAGTTGGACAAACGACAACGCACTGTTTACAGTCGATACAGTCGCCCTTTCCTTCAGCTCTTCTGTCTTCGCCTTTTTTCCATTTAGCGCGGTTTTCTCCTCTTTTATAATCGTAAAAAACGTTGATGGTCTCTTTATCGATCAAAACACCTTGAAGTCTTCCGTATGGACAAACCATTGTACAAACCTGCTCTCTGAACCAAGCAAACACAAAATAGAATGCCGCCGTGAAAAGAATCATTACCAAGAAATTGGTTGGTTTTTCAAAAGGACCTTGTTGCATTATTTTTAGAACTTCCTCATATCCGACGATGTACATAAACATAATGTGGGTAATGATAACGGAAATCAGAAGAAAAATAAACCACTTCAAAGAACGCTTCCAGATCTTCTCTGTATTCCATTCCTGGTTGTCGAGTCTCATTTGTTTGTTTCGGTCACCTTCTATCGCATATTCTATTTTACGGAATATCATTTCTAAAAAGATAGTTTGAGGACAAATCCATCCACAAAATATCCTTCCGAAAACCACGGTAAAGATGATGATAAATATTAATGAAACAATAGCGCCCAATGCCAGGATAAAGAAGTCCTGAGGATAAAATGGTTGCCCAAGAATAAAGAATTGACGTTCTATGATGTTGAATAATAGAACTGGATTTCCATTGATCTTCAAAAATGGAACAGCAAAGTAAATTGCTAATAGTAAGATACTTACCAGAACTCTGTAATTGGTAAATTTTCCTTTAGGTTTTCGTGGAAATACCCATTTTCTTTTACCGGTATTATCCATTGTCCCTACAGAGTCTCTGAATGTTTCAGCTTCTACGACCCAGCTTTCCGCCTCGTTGTATTTTTTTTCTGTAGTACTCATAATATTTAGATAAAAAAAAGAGATTGTCCTGAGAATGAACAGTGTACTATTCATTTTCAAATACCATTCCGAAGCGGATGATATTCTTTGACAATCTCTTTTGTATGATATTATTTAGCTTTTTCCCAGTTGGCCTCAGTTCCTTGTGGAGCTGCGCCACCTTGTGCAGGTGTAATAGGAGCCTGCTCTTGGTTGATGTGGTAAACATATGCTGCCACTTGCTGGATCTCAAATCCAGATACTACACCATTCTTACCCCAAGCCTGCATTGTAGGGTTATTTGTACTTCCATTCTCAACCATATAGAACACATTTTTGAATAATGTTTTCTCTGGTTGGTTGATCCAGAAATTATCTGTCAAGTTAGGTCCAATACCACCTTTTCCACCTTCTCCGTGACAAGACACACAGTTGGTTTCGAAAACAGCTTTTCCAGCTTCTACATTATCCTCAGAGAATACTGCAGTTTCGATAGTTGGCTGAGTTACAGTTGCCATATATTCGTTGATAGCAGCAGTCTGCTCTCTGTATTCCTGCTCATATTCTTTGTAAGGATGAGCAAAATCTGTCAAGAAATAAGATGAAACATAAAGGATACAGTAAGCTACACCAAAATAGAAAAGACCTAACCACCATTTAGGAAGCTGATTGTCAAGTTCCATAATGCCATCAAATCCGTGATCGATAAGGATATCTTTCTCTTCTTTTTCTGATTGGCTTTTGAAAGCACCATTCCAAAGATATTGGAAATAAGGAACTTTTTTCTCCGCAAGATATGTTGCTTTCTCAGTATCTGTTAGCTTTTTGAATTTTTCATTTTCTATCAGGTCCCCAATTGCACCTTGGATGAATACCACCACAATACTGATCAACGCTGTTCCAAGGAAAAACTTTGTGGACAGGAAATCTGATGTTTGGGTAAACATGTAAAAAACTATAATTAGTAATCCTAAAACGATCGGAATATTAATATAAGCAGGTGTTCTTCTTTTCATGATTAATTATCTTTTTTAATTACAAAGTAAATCTATCGTCCTCATCATCTTTTTCCAAAGGTGCATTTTCTTCTTCTTTGTAATATTTTTTTGGTCTGTTGATCACAACATAAACCATTACCACGAAGAACAAAATAAAGATGAGCATTGCAATGGTCTGAAACAAACCTGCATTTTCCACATTGGAGACGATGTCTTTAAAACTTTGCGGAATCATTTTATTTTAAATTTAATTACTAGCTGTTTTTACTTCTGTCGTTTTGATATCAGTTCCTAATCTCTGCAAGTATGCGATCAAGGCAACGATCTCTCTTTTTTCAAGTGGAACAAATTGCTCGCCATCTTTCGCTTTGTTCGCTTTCGCTTCTGCAAATGATGTTTTCACGTCAGCTGCTTCAGAGAATACATTTTTAACGATGACACTCGCTTGATTGTTCATCCAAGTATCCATAGAGTCGATTTGAGCTTTTGTATATGGAACATCGTAAGTGTTCTTCATCAATTCCAATTTAGCTTTCGTCTTGCTTCTGTCGAGTGTATTTTCTATCAACCAAGGGAATCTTGGCATGATGGAACCTGCAGAGGTCGATCTTGGATTGTACATATGTTTGAAGTGCCAAGAATCTGGTCTTGCGCCACCTTCTCTCTGTAAATCCGGACCTGTTCTTTTAGATCCCCAAAGGAATGGCCTGTCATAGATATATTCACCAGCTTTGGAATACTGTCCGTTTTTACCATTGAATCTTACAACTTCATCTCGGAAAGGGCGGATCATCTGCGAGTGGCAAGAGTTACAACCTTCTCTGATATAAAGATCTCTACCTTCTAATTCCAATGGTGAATAAGGCTTCACGGCTGAAATTGTAGGGACGTTGTCTTTTACGAATATGGTCGGCAAGATCTCTAATGATCCACCAATTGCAACTGCAACGAATGATAATATTGATAAGTATAATGGCGTTCTCTCCAACCAAAGGTGGAAGGTTTCGCCTTCTTTTCTTCCTTTGTTGATTTTTGCCAATGCAGGAACTTCTACCGGAACTTCTTTTTGGAAAGATCCTTTTCTAGCGGTTGCAATTAAGTTTACAACCATAAGTACTGCTCCAGAAAAATATAGGAATCCACCTAGGAATCTCAGTTTAAAGAATGGCAAGATCGCAGTTACGGTATCCAACCAGTTTTTGTACATCAAAGTACCGTCTGGGTTGAACTGTTTCCACATCAAACCTTGTGTGAATCCAGCGATATACAAAGGAACTGCGTAGAAAATGATCCCGAATGTTCCTAACCAGAAATGCCAGTTAGCTAGTTTTACAGACCAAAGTTTGGTTCTCCACATAATTGGAACTAAATAATAGATAACTCCAAAGGCCATAAATCCGTTCCAGCCAAGTGCACCTAAGTGAACGTGACCGATTACCCAGTCTGTAAAGTGACCTACTTTGTTTACGGTTTTGGTTGCCAAAAGTGGTCCTTCAAAAGTAGCCATACCGTAACAAGTTACAGCTACGACAAAGAATTTAAGAACCGGATTTTCTCTTACTTTATCCCAAGCTCCTCTCAAAGTCAATAGACCATTTAGCATACCTCCCCAAGATGGTGCGATAAGCATAATAGAGAAACCTGTTCCTACAGCCTGAGCCCAAGCTGGTAGAGAAGTATATTGTAAGTGGTGAGGACCTGCCCAGATATAGACGAAAATCAACGACCAGAAGTGAATAATCGATAGTTTGTAGGAGAAAACTGGTCTGTCTGCCGCCTTAGGAACGAAGTAGTACATCATCCCAAGAACTGGCGTCGTTAAGAAAAATGCTACCGCATTGTGACCATACCACCATTGTACCAAGGCATCTTTCACACCTGCGTAAGCAGAATAGGATTTCCATCCTGTGAAGGATAAAGGAACTTCTAAGTTATTGAAGATGTGAAGCATAGCTACTGCAACCCAAGTTCCGATGTAGAACCAGATCGCCACATACAAATGCCTTACTCTTCTTGTTGCTACTGTAGCAAACATATTGAAACCAAAGATCAACCAAACAACCGTGATCAAAATATCGATTGGCCACTCGTGCTCTGCGTATTCTTTGGAAGTGTTGATTCCCATTAAGAAAGTGATCAGTGTCGTTACCAACATCAACTGCCATCCCCAGAAATGAACCCAAGATAGAGTGTCGCTCCACATTCTGGTTTTCAACAATCTCTGCATAGAATAGTAAAATCCTGCAAAGAAGCTGTTCCCCACAAATGCGAAAATTACGGTGCTCGTATGCATCATTCTAATACGCCCAAATCCGAAAGCACCTTGAGAATCAATAAGTCCCTGCATTCCACCGGTTCTTAGCGATTGGATTGTCGGGTCATCAGTTCCCAGGAAAAATTCTGGTAATTCAGGGTAAAATAGCAACAACGCAGCCGTCAGTCCTAATAAAAAACCTAATAAACCGAAAACGACCGTCGCGATAAGAAAAGCGCGAACAATACCGTTGTCATAACTAAATTTTTGTGTTTCCATATCTACAAATAGCAATTATTCTTTATCATTTTTGTCAGGAGTTTCTGTCTCCTCTTCTGTCTTCACCTCGTCATCAAATAAGATTCTGACGGCAGGCGATTCATCGTCTTCAAACTGTCCTTTTTTAGCACCAATAATAAAAATTACTAGGAAAATAACAGCTAAAGAAACGCTGCAGATAATCATCAAATAGAGAATCTCCATAACTGCGACAAATTTAAGGTAAAAACAGTCGTCAAATTTAGTGAAAATTACTGACTTTGGTCAGAATGGTGCAAATATGGATAATTTATAATCGCTCTAAATAAGGGCGTTCTAAATGTTTATCCTGAAGTATTTGGAACTTCGAAGCCAGGTTGAAAGTGTCGTGAATGTAACGACGGTGACAGAACTCAACGGCATAAAAATCGCGGCAAAAAGTGGATGCATATGTCCGGAAACCGCAAAGCTGACACCCACAACATTGTAACACAAACTAATTATGAATGTGATTTTTACAATCGTAATCGCATCCTTCGCGAGTGCTAGGAATTTATCCAGATCTGGGATTTTTTCACCATTCATGATCACGTCGGATGATGGCGTGAAAGAATTGCTGTCGTCCGAAATCGCAATTCCGACGTTGCTCTGTTTTAAAGCGCCGGCGTCATTCAATCCGTCGCCGAGCATCGCCACTTTTTGTCCTTTGTCCTGAAGTTCCTTGATGAAGTCCAGTTTGTTTTCCGGATTTTGATTGAATTTCATCTCCGAAACATTTGGAATGAGTTTTTCCAAAATCGATTTTTCTGAAGGATTGTCGCCACTCAGAATATTGATCTTATAATTTTTTAAATGGCTGAAAAGTGTAGAAAGATTGCTTCGGTATTCATTTTTGAAAGTGAATTTTCCAATGATATGTTCATCTTTTTTAAGGTAAACCGCTGTTTCTAAATCTTGGGATTTTTCACCTGTAAAAGTCGCTGAACCAATTTTGTAGGTCGCACCACGAACTTTCCCCTGATAACCTTTTCCCGAAATCTCAACAAAATCTTCGACTTCAAAATAATCATCATTCACCTCAATGAAATTGTAAAGTGATTTAGAAAGTGGATGATTTGAGTTTTTAAGTAAAGACTTGATATTCTTCAAATCAAAATCTTCAATCTCAGTTCCGAAATAATTGATGTTCGATTTTTTACTTTCGGTAATGGTTCCCGTCTTGTCAAAAACCAAAGTGTCGATTTTCGCCAGTCTTTCAATCGTCAAAGTGTCTTTTACGTAGAAATTATTCCGACCTAAAATCCTCATAATGTGACCAAAAGTAAATGGTGCCGATAAAGCCAAAGCACACGGACAAGCTACAATTAAAATCGCAGAAACCACCTGGAACATTTTCTCCATATCAATTCTGGCCCAATAGATTCCAGCAAGAAGTGTGATGCCTAAAATAATGAATGTGAAGTATTTACTAATGGTGTTCGTTAAAGTATCAAGTCCAGTTTCAAATTTTTTGAAGGCTTCCTTATTCCAAAGTTGAGTCAGGTAACTTTGGTCAACACTCTTGATAACTTCAAGTTCCAGAATTGAACCCGACTGTTTTCCACCGGCAAAAATCTTGTCGCCAGGTTTTTTGGAAATATGCGCAGATTCTCCTGTGATAAAACTATTGTCGATATTACCTTCGCCTTTTATCAAAATAGAATCTACAGGAATGATTTCCTGATTTCTGACCATAATTCTATCGCCAACAGCCAATTCGGAAAGCAAGATATTTTCCTGTTTTCCATCAAAATCGACTTTGGTCACTGCGATAGGGTAGAAAGATTTGTAATCTCTGTCGTAAGAAAGCGTGTTGTAAGTTCTTTTCTGAAAGGTTTTCCCAAGCAGCATAAAGAACAATAATCCACAAAGTGTATCGAAATAACCTGGGCCATAATCGGTTACGACCTCATAGATGCTTCTGCCGTAAAGCACGAAGATTCCCAACACAATTGGAACATCAATGTTTATGATCTTATTCTTCAAACCGTACCAAGCGGATTTGTAATAATCTGAAGCTGAATAAAATACAACTGCTGTAGCAAACAAAAACAAAAGAACCCGGAACAGATGTTTGTAAGAATGGAACCAAACGTCCTCTCCCGAAACATATTCTGGGAAGCTAAAAAACATTCCGTTTCCGAAAGCAAATCCGGCAACCGCCAATTTGATAAGAAGACTTTTGTCTAGTTTATCGTGTTTTTTCTCAGCCGTTTCGAGGTTGATGATGGGTTTGTATCCAAGATTGGTCAGGAATTTTGCCAGTTCACTTAATTTCAATTCCTCTTCTTTGAAGGAAACCTGAAGTGTTTTTCTGGTGAAATTGACCTGAGAATATTTGATTTTCTTGTTGATGGTGTGAAGACTTTCCAAAAGCCAAATACAAGAAGAACAGTGGATTACCGGAATTTTGAAGGTCACAAGCGTCGTGCCGCCTTCGGAGAAATCTATCACTTTGTTGAAGATTTCGGGCGTGTCGAGATAGTCGAATTGTGAATTGTTTTCGTTGCTAGGTCTTATCCCAGAACGCTTGTTGATATTGTAAAAATTGTCAAGATTATGAACGTTCAGAATTTCATAAACCGATTGGCAACCGTTGCAGCAAAATAATTTTTCATCAAAAAGAATTTGTTCCTTATCGATATTTTGCCCGCAGTGAAAACATTGTTCTGCCATTAAAAATTACTCAGATATTTGGATTGCAAAATTACGGCAAAAATATTGGTATGTAGCGTTAAAAAGTCTTATTTTTGCTGACAAATGTCATAGGTATGTCTCTTGAACAACAATTGGTTATAGAAGAAAATTTCTCGAAAGCTTTCCATAAAGATTCTTTGCGCGAAAGTCTTAATTCTACAGATTTTGAAGTATATGAAAAAGCGTTAAAAGTTTTGGAATTCTCAAAAGGTGATGTGGTTTTCGACGATGGCGAGTCGCCGAAAGGTGTCTATTTTATCGAAAAAGGAACTGCAAAATTATCCAAGTCAGGTGTTTATGGGAAAGATCAAATTTTGAGATTCTGCAAAGAAAATGATTTGATCGGTTACCGCTCTTTGCTTTGTGGGGAAAATTTCCAGGCAAAAGCAGAAGCAATGACACCTATGAAAGTTCAGTTTTTACCTTCCGATGTATTCTTGCATTTGTTGGAGGTCGATTCCAAATTGTCCTACGCAATGCTTCAAAAAATCGCTTACGAATTAGGCGAATCTGCGAACACTGTGACCTTCCTTGCACAGAAAACAGTGAGAGAAAGATTAGCAGAGATCCTTATTTTGTTGGAACAAAAACTGGGAACTGATCCAGAAGGATTCATCAAAATTTCTTTGACGAGAGAGGAAATCGCCAATCTAATCGGAACCGCTACAGAAAGTGCGATCCGACTGATCTCAGAATTCAAACAAGATGACCTGATCTCTGTGGAAGGACGAAACATCAAGATCCTAAATCGCGACAAACTGATCAAACTTGGTCACGTTGTTATATAAATGATAATCGATGAGCGATCAATGATTTGCAATTCATCGTTCTGAATTTATTATCAATCATTTCATTTTTTAATCAATTATCACTTATAATTTATCATTCATAATTATGTCTGTACATTCAGAAATAAAAAAGATCACTACCGAGACCTTGCGAAAAATGAAATTCGATAAGGAAAAGATCACAATGCTAACAGCTTACGATTTCACAACAGCGAAAATGGTGGATGCTGGCGGCGTAGATTCTATTTTGATAGGTGATTCTGCAGCGAACGTAATGGCTGGTTTTGAAACAACTTTGCCTATTACGCTCGACCAAATGATCTATCACACACAATGCGTAGTTCGTGGTGTAGAAAGAGCTTTGGTCGTAGCAGATCTTCCGTTCGGAACTTATCAAAGCAATCCGGAGAAAGCTTTGGAATCTGCAGTAAGAATGATGAAAGAAGGTGGCGCTCACGCTGTTAAGATCGAAGGTGGAAAAGAAATCGAAGAATCGATCAGAAGAATCATCAATGCGGGAATTCCGGTTTGCGGACATCTTGGTTTGACGCCTCAAAGTATTTATCAATTCGGAACCTATAAAGTACGAGCGAAAGAAGATGCGGAAGCTGAAAAACTGATTGCTGATTGTAAACTTTTGGAAGAACTTGGATGTTTCGCAATCGTTTTAGAAAAGATTCCTGCTGCACTTGCAAAGAGAGCTTCCGAAAGTATTTCGATTCCTACGATCGGGATTGGTGCTGGACCGGATTGTGATGGTCAAGTTTTGGTCTACCAAGATATGGTCGGGATGAATCAAGGGTTTTCACCGAAGTTCCTTAGAAGATATTTGGATCTTTATAGCGAGATCACTGGTGCAGTTTCGCAATATGTGAAAGATGTAAAAAGTGCTGACTTCCCGAGCGATAAGGAAAGTTATTAATAAAGATAAAAATAGATAATGCCCTTTCAGACCTCAAAACTTTGAAAGGGTTTTTAATTATAATTAAATAAGAATGATCCGGAAAATCTCTAAATTATTATCTTTTGTCGTGATCTTATCTTTAATTGTTTCGTGCGTTTGTCATCAAACCAAATTTGGAACGAGAACAGAGATCTACGACAAAAAAGATTCGTTGAGATCTTTAGCAAGAATCAAGGCAATCAAAAATCTTGATTATTCTGATTTCAAAGCTGGGAAATTTGATAATGGAAAAGTATCTGTAAATTATCGTTTTTTGAAACCTTCGAAAATCGAACAGGACAAGAAATATCCTTTGATATTAGTCTTCCACGGTTCTGGTGCAGTCGGGACGAACAATACTTCTCAAATGGGTGTTTTGTCGAAAATGTGGTTGACTCCAGAAAATCGGGAGAAATATCAGGCTTATATTTTGTCACCTCAGTTTCCGATCCGATCTTCCAATTATCATTTGGATGAAACCCGAAATGTGAAAGTTTCGGAGTCGAATGAACATTTGGATCTGGTTTTAAAGTCCATTGATTCATTAATTACAAAAGAAAATATCGACCCGAAAAGAATCTATGTTATGGGATTCTCGATGGGTGGCGCAACAACTTCGAACGCAATCTCCAAAAGACCTGATCTGTTTGCAGCGGCGATCAACGTTTCAGGGATTTCTCAGTTTGATAAAATAGATGAACTGACGAAAATGCCAATTTGGATTGTGCACGGAAGTTTGGATACGGACAATTTTCCTCAAAGCAATTTTAAGTTTTTTGACGAGATAAAATCCAAAGGGAACGTTTTCCTTTGGGAATATAAAGACAAATACCACAACAATATTCTCTCTGCCGAGTTGGTGGATGAGATTCCGAAATGGCTTTTTAAGCAAACTAAAAATAAAATTTACAAATGAAAAATTCTCAAACAATACAAGGTGTTTTATCTATTCTGGCATTGATCTGCCTCGCGGTAGGCTGGTTCAATTTATTTTCTCCGGAGATCACAGACTTGCTGTATCAAAGGTTCTTCTACATTTTGATAGGATTAAGTTTCATCTTTCAGGCGCAAACTTTTCTTAATCAAAAATTTGTTTATCTAATGTACATCGCTGCTGGATTGTGTATTGTCGGTGCATTCTTACCTTTCGATTCTCAATTTGCAAGGATCAAGACGATTGGGCTTTTTACGGGCGTGATTGTTTCGGTATTCAACAGACAAAGAATTTCTAGAGGTTAAGTTATAGTTATGAATCAGCATTTTTCTGAAGACCAGATCATCTTCGAAGACAATCATATGATAATCATCAACAAAAAAGCCGGACAACTCGTTCAGGGCGACAAGACTGGTGACCTGTCATTGTTGGAATTGATCAAAGAGTTCATCAAAAAAAGAGACGATAAACCAGGTAATGTTTTCCTAGGTTTGGTTCATAGGATTGACAGACCAACTTTAGGCTTGGTGATTTACGCCAAAACTTCGAAAGCTTTGACACGATTGACAGTGATGGTGAAAAATCGGGAGGTGAAAAAAACATATTGGGCGATCACAGCAAAAGAAATGATCCCAAAATCCCAAAGGCTTGTTCATTACCTACAGAAAAATGAGAAGACCAACAAAGCCACCGTTTTTGTAAAGCCGACCGATGGTGCGAAAGAATCGATTCTGACTTACACGGTCATCAAAACTTTGGACAATTATCAATTGTTGGAAATTGATTTGGAAACAGGTCGTCATCATCAGATCAGAGCGCAATTATCAAAAATAGGTGTTCCAATCAAAGGTGATTTGAAATATGGCGCGCCGCGTTCAAATCCGGATGGCGGGATTTCTCTCCACGCAAGAAAACTTCAGTTCATTCATCCAGTGACTAAAGAAGAAGTTGAAATCATAGCGCCAGTTCCGCAGAATGATGCGGTTTGGAAGGCATGTGAATCTTTCGAATAATAAAAAACGCCTTACAATTCGTGAGGCGTTTTTTATTACAATTATTTTGTTGATCAATTTATTCTTTGATGATTTTAATTGTTTCTGTTTTTCCAGAATTCAATTGAACTTTAAACAAATAAACTCCATTTTTTAAGAAGGAAACATTCAATTTTCCATTACTTGGTTTTTGTTCTTTTATCAATTGACCTGCAGTATTATAAATGCTGATGTTTTCTATGTCAGAAGAAGAGAAAGTTAAAATATCTTTTACCGGATTTGGTGAAAATGAAAAGTTAGATTTGGAAATATCTTCATTTGATAAAGTCGCACATTCTCCTGCAATGAAGAATACCGTTTGATAATCTAAAGCTTGCCAGCTATTTTCATCGGGAACTTTGAGGTACGCCTTTGAAAAATTAGTTCCTGTAGAAGTGACTTCCCAAAACGCCCCAAAATAGTTGTCTTTGGCAACAGGTTGCAACCAGTATTTTCCAGAAGATAAGGTAATAGATTGTGCAAGGTCTATCGTAACCTGATATACAAAACGACCGTCTTTTTCACCGATGATCAGCTGTTCTGTAGGAATGATATTTTCTATGGTCTGCAAGATTGCACCAGGAGAATTACTTTGGTCTTTTAAAATGTTAATTGAGAATCGTGGAGTTTCGTCACTTGCGATGATGTTCATCCTCAATTGTTTAATCGTAAAGTCGCCCGACAGTACAAAATCGTCAGCTACAGAGGAAGAACCTTCGGAAATATTATATGCTTGTTCATAGTTATTGCTATGTAAACCATCACCTTGGAAGCATGGAAAATTAGGTTCTGTTGCCACATAAGGCTCACCACATTTTATAGTCCTAACTCTAGTGTTTGCGTCCAGCGAGCAGCTGTTATTAGCGTGGGTATAAAATCTTACTATTTTATTTGCATCAGCTTTCCAAGTCACAGTCCCTGTTCCATAAGATAGAATTTGTGTCCCTTCTTCATTACCAATGGTGACCAGATCTGTACTGATTGAACTGGAAAAAGTGTAGTTTGTATTTTGAGTTACCTGGATCAAGGAATATTCTCCTGCCTGTCCTGCCGGAGCAATACCTTCAACAGTTGTGTTACAAGCTGGTATCACTGCGCTTACAGGATATTGTCCTCTTGGAGCTTCCAAGCATCCTTGTGTTGGTGGAGTTGGGTCGCCACATTTTATTGTCACAATTCTTGGTTCTGTTTCAAAGTCGGCAGCGCCACAATTTTCATCTAAATGTATGTATATGCGTACATAACCATCTGCTACTGCTGTCCATTGTACTTGTCCGGTTCCTTTTGCAATAGCTTTGGTTCCTAAATAATTTCCGATTGTAAGAAAGTCAGTGGATTCTGAACTTTTAAAAGTGTAAGTTATTCCTGCAGTCACCTGAACGTTGTTATAGCTTCCTGGATATGCAAAATCACTGATGACTTCTTCAAAACCGCTACAGAATGGCGTATAATCTATCCCCATACTTCCAAATGGAGATTCGATACAAGCCTCCACCGGCTCTGTGGGGTCATTTGGGTCTGGACCTGGGTCGCATTTTGCGGTTTTTCTTCTTAAGGTCGTTTGGCTTCCACATTGATTATCAGAATGAACATAGAATCTAATAATCTGATCAGAAGTAGGTTTGTATTCTAACTCACTGGTTCCAAATGATATTACAGTTGTGCCCGCTTCATCAGATAAGGTGATGAAATCTGTTGCAATGGAACTTTTAAAAGTATAGGTTCTGCCAGAATGTACTTGTACCGTAGAGAATGTCCCAGCTCTTGCAACGGTCGTGATATTTTGAAACTGGTTGTTGCAATAGATGTCAGCGGTTCCGTAAGGTTGCTGTCCGTTGACTGCAGTAAGGCATCCGCCTTGGGCATTTGCAAAGTAGGAGATGCAAACAAAAGCATAAAGTAGAATGTTCTTCATATTGATAATTTGACCAAAAATATGGATACAAAGACGTATTTCATTCTATGTGTCTGTCAATATCATTGATTTTGATAGAATTAATTTTGTTATAAGTTATTTAATATCAGTTGTTTAAATTGTATTTGGTTTGGTTTTTTCTCGCGCTTTCGGTGAGGAAAATAGATGGCGAAATACCTGTCACACTTTTGAAAACCTTTGCAAATGCACTGTGTGTCGCAAAGCCGGAAATCTCTCCCAGGTAGCTGATCTTGTAATTCAGATACTCGGGATTGTTGTGGATTTTCTCGCAAATGTAGTTGATGCGCAACTCATTGATGTAAGTATTAAAATTTTTGCCTTTGTATTTGTTGATGATTTGAGACAGATAAGTTGTATTGGTTTTCAACTGTACTGCTAAAGTGGAAATGTTTAATTTTTGGTTGGTGAATCTGTCAGACTTTTCAAATTTATTCAGTTTCTCCAGAATCTCCTGTTCCACTTCTGATGGAATCAGTTGGCTTTCCGCACCTTTTGGAGCATCTTCAATTTTAAAATTATTATTTAAGTCTGATTTTTTCTCCAGAGCTCTGATGATTGCTTCGTACTGTCGTTTTTGCTTTTGTCTTTTCTTTCCGATATAGAGAAACACAACGATGCTGATTGCGGAAATCAGAAATAGAATAATGATGAGTGTCGTATTTTGTTTATTCGCTGATGAGATCTCGTTGGTCAGTTTTTTCTCTTCAAGATTTACAGCGTTTTTGATGGTCGCAATATTATGCTTGGCGATTTCTTTGTTGATCTCCAGATGCTTTTCATTATAAAGGTCAAAGTTTTTATAATCTTCCAGCATTTTATAATTCTTTGAGATGGACAGATATATTTTTGACTTCAAGATATCATCATTCAATTCCTTGTTTTTAAGAATCGATTTTAAAGTATCAATAGCCAGTTGGTGTTTTTTCTCAGCGGTGTAAATGTCAGAAAGTGTGAAAACAGCGTAGTCATTCACAGTCGGATTTTCCTTGATTTCCAAAGTCTTTTCAATGTAGAAACTCGCGGAATCAAGTTTTTTGAGATAATAAAATGAATCTCCCAGATTGTAGTAAGAACGCTTGATGTAGTAAGGCGCATCAATCTTCATCTTGCTGAACTCTGATAACGAATTTTTAAAGTACGAATTGGCAGCACCATACTTTTTATCGTCCATATTGATTTTTCCTAATTCGATGTAAGACAGTCCTTTCAGTCGGTATTTGTCATTACCTTCCGGCAGCTTCTTTATCTCATCAATGGTCAGATGAAGGTAATAGACAGCCTTGTCCTTAAAATCAATATTGAGGTACATCTGGGCAATTGTACCGTAGATTTTCGTGATGATTTCCGGGTCGTTTGTTTTCTCGGCATATTCCTTCGCCTGAAAGAGCAACTCTGTGGATTTCTTGGTGTTTTCTTTAGCGAAATAAGCAAAAGACATCAGCGCCAATGTGTTGGATTTCTGTTTGTCAGACGTAGAATTCTTTAAAATGTACGTTCCGATTTTTATCGTTTCGTCCGGATTCTTATTTCTCAGAATATTCAGGCGGTTTTCCAAACTATCCAAAGTCTTTTCGTTCTGAGGATATACAAAAGCAAAACAAAAAAAGAAACCTATCAGAAAATAAAGTTTTGATTTAAAGCTTCTCATATCGAGGCCAAATTATATCATTGTAAGTATTCATTTTGAAAATAAAATACAAACATACAAATTCCTTATTTTTGATAGATATACTTTATATTAAGATAGATTTCAAGTTATTATTTAAAAATAATTAATTACTGTTCAGCAATCCACCACTAGAATCGGTATTGGTATTTTTTATTAAGTTCGGGTCAACCTTTGCCAATTTATTTTTTGTCGGAATCTTATAATTAAAAGAAATTCCGAACTTTCTCGTATCATTTTTATTCGTCAAAAGAACTGGGTTGAAATCATTTGGCGGCACAGAATTGAAAGTATTCTTGTTCATATTGAAAATGTCGTCTGCATAAAGTGTGATTGTCAAACGGTCATTCATCAATTTTTTGGTAAGATTAAGGTCAATTGATTGGTTGAATGGCTTTATCGCATCGAAATAGAAATAATTTCCTTTCGTAATATGACGATAATTTGCAGTAAATTTTATATCCTTCGGCAAAATAATCTGCGCCATTCCGCCAAAAACCCAAAATCCTTTGTTGTCAAGCGTAGGAATCTCGTGTCTTTGATAACTTGTAAATAAATAAAGGAAATTGATTTTGTCCGGATTGAAATCAAACTTCATCATCTCCTTCAAGCTTTTTGTGAAAATCATAAACGGAACCGGTAATCCAGCATTGAAGCTGTGTATTCGCATCGTTGGAATATTGATGTTCGTATTGGTCACCAAAATGTCTTTCCTTCCAACCTGTTGGGCAATATTATTATCCGCGTAACTGATGCTGTAACTAAAGAAAGCATAATCAAAAGCCGAAATCTTAACTTCAAAATTATCAAAAATTGTAGGCTGCAAATAAGGATTTCCGCCATAATTGATATTCTGATTGTTGAAAACCGTATTGTTCGGATTTAAGAATGAAATATTCGGCAGGCTTATTTTTTTGTTATAATTAAAGCTGAAATAAACATTCTGCATAATGTTGTACTGCGCACTGGCGTTCGGGAAAACTCTGAATTGATTAAACGGCGTCAAATCTTTTGCAACAACTGCATTGTTTTCCATCATTCTGGTAACGCCGCTGATGTCATAATTCTCAGCTCTCGCTCCCACGATAAAATCAAATTTCTTCAACTTTGCCTGCAATTCAGCGTACATAGAAGACGTTTGTCTTTGGTAATCCAGATTGGTAATCACTTTGTTGTCCGTATCAAAATTCAGTTTTTCATACAAACCGCCGACATTGATTTTCCCTTCATCTAGAATTTTCAAAGGCTGAGAAAAATCGACCTTGAAGCTGTAAACATTCTGGTTGGAAGCATTCGCCGTATTATTGGACGGATTGATGAAACTGTTCTGCGCAAAATCCGTATTGTAATTGTTGTAATTCAGCTGGAAATCGAGCTTTTTATTTTTATCATCAAACCTCTTTTGATAAGTTATCGTTGCATCATTCCTATTCGTAAATGTTTTTCCAAAATCCTCAGAATTAACAGGCGTAATGATATTATTAATCAATCCAAAACCGCTGCTGGCAACCGCATTGTCATTGTTGTTTTTATTAAGTTCGTAATTCAGAATCAATCGGTCTTTTCCCAAATCAAAAGTCATTGCCGCATTTCCAAAATAACCTCTCCCTATTTTATCGGTGAAATTTTTTGAAAGGTCAGAAATCTCACTCCATTGGGCATTTTCACGATAGTTTTGACCGAAGTTAACTTGCCATCCAAAATATTTATTTCGTGCGTTTAGGCTAAGGCTGTTGACGGTTTTATGTCTGGCCTTGTCATAATTGCTGAAGGCATAACTTCCGCTATAAGTTGCAGAAAGATAACTTTTAGCATTTTTACTCGTGATGATATTGAGAATCGCGCCGCCAGAAGTTGCCGGGAATTCTGCGCCAGGCTGAGTCACGATTTCGATTTTTTCTACAGAATTGGCAGGCATTCCTTCCAGAAAAGCGGTTAGTTCGTTACTGGAAATATTGAGAGGTCGCCCGTCCATATAGACTTCCAGCATTTTTCCTTGGTACATCATTCCGGCAATATCCGTAGAAACCAGACCTGGAAGTTTCTTCAAACCGTCCATCAAAGTTCCGGAATTAAGGTTTGGTTGTTCCGAGAAATCAAAAATCGTTCTATCTGCTTTTTGTTCAACCGCCTTTTTAGTTTTGGTAATGGTTACCGCTTCGATTTGTTTTTCTTTGTCATTTTCCTTTTTCGGAGTTTCCTGCGCAAAGTAGATTTGACTTAGAAATAATCCAGCGATCGGAATGATAGATTTGATTCTCATAGTTTTGTTTGTGATTTATTAGACTCAGAATCTGCTTTTTTGTTACATTAATAAATTAATTTGCTCTGTCTTTTTCCTCAAAATTAATATGCTTTTTGCTGATCTTCTTTTTGTTTCCGAAGGTGTAATTGACACTTAATCTGAAACTTCTGCCGTCCCAATAGTTGTTCATCAACTGTGTGCTGTCATCAAAATACATTTGACCTTTGAATCGCTGTCCAAAAATATTGGTAACTGTCGCATTGATTTGAAGCTGTTTCTCCATTAATGAAATCTTAAGTCCAGAATTCAAATTGGAGAAGTTCTCAAAACGGGTATTCACATTTTTGTAAGGCAAACTTTGGTCGTAGTTTAAGAAAAGTGCAATCGTTTTTGTTTTGTTCAATGTGAAAGTATTATTAATAGAATAACTTAATGAATAACCTTTCAAAGTTGGCGCATTGATATTGAAAACTTCCGAGGTCTGATACGATGCGTTGACAGTAATATTCGATTCCCAGAATTTGAAGAAAGTGTCTGTGTACGAGGCATTCATTCCATAAAAATCATTGTTGTAGTGATTCAGATAAGTTCCAGTTTGAGAAATCCCGTCTAGATAAGCCACTTGCCCAAACGCATTCTTCAATCTTAAATAATAAATGCTGGTCGAAAACTTGTTGTTGTAAGTGTAACCCAACTCGTAATTATTAATGTACGATGGCGTCAGCAAGGGATTTCCTGTGGAGTAGGACTGTGGATTTTCGTACCATCTGAAAGGATTCAAATTGCTCATACTTGGTCGGTTAATTCTTCTGGAATAGGACAAGCTGAACACATTTTTATCTTCCTTATAAGAAACAAAAGCCGACGGAAACCATTTTCCATAGCTGAAATTATTCACAGCGCTTTTCACAAATGTATTTTCATATCGCAATCCAGCTTTCGTTTCCCAATGTTCGCCGAAACTTTTACCGAAACTTGCGTAAGCCGCATAATTTTCTTCTCGGTAATTGAACGTGCTGCTTTTCTCATCATCAATGACAAACTGATTATTTTTCCAATCCAGATATTGCAAATCTGCGGAATTTCTGAATTGATTGAATTTCACGCCAGTTTCAATCGTCCCAAACGAAAAAGGCAATTCCAAATCACCCTGAACCGAGAAAATCTGAGGCTTGATCATCGACAAAGTTTTCACATCCTGAATTGTATTTTCAGGTAAGGTCAAAGTCGAAAAATTAACTTCCGTCTCATTGTTGTTTTGATAGAAATTCCCCGCAAAACTCAACTTTTTTCCAAGAGAATCCAACTTCAAATCATAATAGGTACTGAAAGTGTGTGTCGGCGATTTTTCTCTGTGAAATGTGTTGGTCAGAAAGTTTTTTTCATCCAGTTTTGGACTGATATTTCTCGTCGTGTTCACGATGTCCATTCCGTTTTTTCCATTATCAAAAATATATTCCATCCCAACTTCGGAGTTTTTGTTGATTTTATAGGAACCGCTCAAGTTCGGTGTCAAAATCTGCCACATATCTTTTCGGACAGAGCGGTTGTAATTCTGCGACGCGCCAAGAATCGTGAATCTCTCATCCGCACGTTTTGCACCTTCGATGTAGCTTGTCTTTAAGCTTAAACTTAATTTTTCGGTTTGATAATTCAAAGTTCCATTCGTGCTTCCGTTGAAATAAGTTCTTTGGGTCAAACCAGTACTGATATTGCCACTGAAACCAAGATTTGGATTTTTCTTTAAAATAATATTGATGAGTCCACTATTTCCTTGCGCTTCATACTTTGCAGGAGGCGTCGTAATGACTTCGATTTTCGATATGTTTTCGGAACGGATGGATTTTAGATAATTTAATAATGCAGTTCCGGAAAGATTCAGCATTCTGCCATTAATCATCACATTTACCGAACTTTTTCCGATAATAGAAATCGTTCCCAGATTTTCATCCACTTTCAGCATCGGAACATTGGCCAAAGTTTCGCCCGCATCCATTCCTTGAGAAGCGATAGATGCATCGACATTGAAGATGAGTCGGTCCGCCTTTCTTTCCAGCAATTTTTTCTTGACCAATATATTGACTTGTTCAAGTTCCTTCAAGCTGTCTTTTTGAGTTTGAGCAAAAGTTAAAGTTGAGAAGATTGTCGTGATGAATAGATATTTCAGTTTCATAAATAGTTTATTAGATAGTTGTAAAATCCTGATGCAAATGTATTTTCAAAGTCTTTCCTCTGAAATAGCGTTTAGATTTGATGAGGTTTTAATCCGACCAAACTATTTTCATCGGTAAAAAACAGGCGTTCATAGAATTTGGTGTTCTGGATGTCTTTGCTGTTCCTATTTTTGGAATATGAAAAAAGTAACTCTAATCCTGATTTTAGCATCTATGGCGTCCTGCATCGGAGCACATCGCGTAGATGTTTGGAAAACGATGGCAATTGCGCCTGGAGACAGCATCGTCCTACAAAAGCTGAAAGCGCCTGCCACTTTAGAAATTAAAAATCTTTCGAATGAAACGGTAAATCTAGTTTCGGAACTGAATATGCCGAAAACCATCATCGCAAATTCTCAACTCAATTACAGATTGCCAAAAAAAAGCAGATTGATAATGGAGAATCCAAATTCAGATTCCGTTTCTATACATTTGCATTATTCTTCGTCAAGACCAATTTTAATTAATAACAAAGAACTGCGATGAAAAAGAAACAAATCATCTGGCTTCAAATCATCTATTGGAGTCTCAACTTTTTTGGAACTGTGATTACGCCTTTGTATTTCTTCGACAGAGAGAACGATTTGCAGAGTACGGTTTTGAGAATTACCTTTTTCCTCGCAGGGATTATCACGTTTTATATTTGTTATCTGGTCATCATTCCAAAAGTTTTCAGACAGGAGAAAGTTTATACCGTTATTCTTTCGTTTTTCCTTTCGATTCTTTGTTTTGCGACAGTCAGATATTTGATGGAGGAGGTTTTATTGCCTGTCACTTTTGGATTTAGAAATTACAATCAGGAAACAGGATTGCTTTATTACTTTTTTGATAACATTTATTACGGCTGCATCAATGTTTTTATTGCCGGAATAATGTGGTTGCTGGAAAAATTTGGCGTGATTGAAACCGAAAGACAAAAACTGGAACAGGAAAGAAACGAGGCGAAAATTCAGGCATTAAAAACTCAAATCAATCCTCATTTCATCTTTAATACTTTAAATAATATCTATTCCTTGGTTTATCAGAATTCAGAAAAAGCTTTGCCTGCGATTGAGGAATTGAGTCAATTGTTAAGATACATCACGAAGGATTTGGAGAAAAATTTCATTCCATTGGAAAAGGAAATCGGTTATCTGGAAAGCCTGATAGAACTGGAAAAGCTTAGATTGAAAAGTCCCGAACTATTAATGATTGAAAAAAAAATCAATCATCCCAACCTTAATATTTCGCCAATGCTTTTGGTTCCGTTTGTTGAAAATGCTTTCAAACACGGCGATTTCAGTGGCAAAGGTTTTACGATGAAGATTTCGGATGATAATCAAGCTTTGAATTTCCACATTCAAAACTTCAAAAAGCAAAGGTCAAAAGATTCACTTTCCGGGATTGGAATCAACAATGTGAAAAAACGATTGGAAATCCTGTATCCGAAAAAACACGAACTGAACATCACAGAAACCGAAACCGAATTTTCTGTAGATTTGAAAATCGATTTGAAATAAATGAAAAAGATAAAATGTATTGTTGTAGATGACGAACCTTTGGCTATCCAGCTTCTGGAAAATTACGTGACGAAAATTCCTTTTCTGGAACTGGTTTTCTCTTCCGAAAATCCCATTGAAGCTTTAGAATATATTCAAGATAACGAAGCAGATTTGATTTTCCTTGACATTCAAATGCCGGAACTTTCGGGAATCAATTTTATGAAAATCGTTGGCGACAAATTGAAATATATTTTGACGACCGCTTATTCAGAATACGCTTTGGAGGGCTACGAGCACAATGTCATCGATTATCTTCTCAAACCAATTTCGTTCGATCGCTTCGAGAAAAGTGCTTTGAAGGCGCAGGAGAGATTTCAAACCAACGAAACTTCAGCAAATTCTTATTTCTTTGTAAAGTCTTCCGGACAACAGCATAAGATCAATTTTGATGAAATCCTTTACGTCGAAAGCATCAAAGATTACGTAAACATCAAAACCGAAAATCAGGAATATATCGTCCTTGACACTTTGAAATCTTTGGAAAGTCAACTACCAGAAAACTTTGCCAGAGTTCATAAATCTTTCATTCTCAATCTGGACAAAATCGAAAAAATCGACGTTCGAAATGTCTTCCTTAATTCCGGAAAAGAAATCCCGATCGGCGAAACCTACAAATCCGAATTCTTTCTCAGAATCAAAAAATAAAAATTACAGATATAAAATTATAACTTGTAATTGCAGTATTGTGTTTTTACGAAAAATTTATGTTAATTTTGCAACAAACACAAACGATGCAAGAAAAACTGCTTCAAATAGTAAATTCTATTAAGAAGAATAAATTCGAGGACGAAGTTTTGGAACTTAAACCAGAACAGCAATTACGAGAAGATCTCAATTTTGATTCATTCGATTTGGCTGAACTTACAGTGAAAATCGAAGAGGAATTTGGGGTCGATATTTTTGAAAACGGATTGGTAAATTCGGTTCACGAAATCTACACTAAACTTTAATGTCTTTCCTTGTTGACCGCAGTGTTTCCTTATCCTACAGGGAAATTTTGCAATATCTGAGTGTCTCCGATTCGTACACAGATTGTTACATTTATCCAGATTTGAAATCCTTTTTTCTGAATTGGATTTTTGCTTTGGTTAATGAGAAAAACATCGCGTTGATGGATTCTGATTTATCTGAAAGGGAAATTATTGCGAATGATCTCGATGTCAACCAACTAGTCAAAATTGACCATCCAAAGAAAGTAAATTCAGTAGATGAACTTGTCGAGTTGATTAGAAATTCTAATTCAGAAATCACACTTTTCACTTCTGGAACGACTGGTTTTACAAGAAAATTCACGCATCCGCTGAAAAATCTCATTAGAAAAATCAATGTTTCTGACGAACGGAAAAATGACGTTTGGGGATTTGCCTTCAATCCGACGCACGTTGCTGGCGTTCAGGTTTTTTTTCAGGCTATCTTGAATCAAAATCTTTTGGTCAACGTTTTTATGGAATCGAAAGATTTTGTCATTAATGCAATTAACGAATATAAAATCACCAATCTTTCCTCAACGCCAACGTTTTACAGATTGCTTTTGCCATTGTCAGAATCCTTTGATTCCGTAAAAAAAATTACGATTGGAGGCGAAAAGTCAGATAATTATTTGATTTCTCAAGTCGAAAAATATTTTCCGAATGCAAGAATCAATAACGTGTATGGTTCCACGGAAACCGGACCTTTGTTTTCCTCTCAGAATGACGAATTCGTTGTTCACGACAAACATATCGGTTTGGTAAAAGTCGTTGACGACGAATTGTACATTCATAAAAATCTTTTCGGGAAAACATCTCAGCTCAATTTGATTGATGACTTCTACGCAACCGGAGATCTAATCGAATGGATTGACGATGAGCAAAGACGATTCAGATTTACATCCAGAAAAAATGAACTCATCAACGTTGGCGGTTACAAAGTGAATCCGTACGAAGTGGAAGATGAGCTGACGCAACATCCGAAAATCCGGAACGTGAGGGTTTTTGGAAAGCCAAATGCAGTTCTCGGAAACATCATCTGTTGCGAAGTAGAATTGCTTGCTCATACAGAATTAAAGGAAGAAGACGTTAGATTTTATCTTAATGGAAAGATTCAGAATTTCAAAATCCCAAGGAAAATCAGTTTCGTTGAGAAAATAGAATTAACAAGAACCGGAAAAAAGAAAATCGTATGAATATACTAATTACGGGAGTTTCCAGAGGCGTTGGACTAGAAATAAGTAAACTGTTTCTGGAAAACGGACATACAGTTTATGGCATCAGCAGAACAGAATCCGAGGAATTACAGGCACTTGAAAGAGAGTATCCGGAAAATCTTTTCTTCAAAATTTTTGACTTATCCAATCCGGAAGACATCAAGCAAGCGGTTTTCAGGGATTTCGTCACTAATAAAATCCCGATTCATGTTTTAATCAACAATGCGGCAATGGCTTACGATGATATTGTGACGAACCTCAAATATGACGATTTGAAAACAATGTTCGATGTCAATCTATATTCGCCAATGTTCCTGACAAAATATGCAATCAGGAATATGATTTATAATCGAGTGGCAGGCAGTATTATTCATATTTCTTCGATTAGTGCACACACTGGATACAAAGGCTTGGCTATGTATGCAGCTTCCAAAGGTGCATTGCAGTCATTTTCAAAAAATATTTCCAGAGAGTGGGGTGAGCGTGGCATCCGTTCCAATATCGTAGTTCCAGGTTACATGGAAACTGCAATGAACGAAAAACTGACTCCCGAACACAAAAACAGAATTTTCAAAAGAACTGCTCTGAAAAAGGAAACCGATATGAGATCTGTTGCAGAAACTGTTATGTTCTTGTCAGACGAACGATCAAAATCCATTACCGGCCAAGAGATTTTTGTTGATTCTGGTACATTATAAAAAAACAAAAACTATGATCAATCTAATTTACAAAACACTTAATATCATTCCTAAAACAATATTCAAAATTGAGAAGCTATATTCTTACAGTATTCTCAATTCTCATTCTGGCGTGAAACTTCATTCTGATCTCCGCATTGGAAAAGCAACGACTTTTGAATTGGACGATGATGCGAAGTTTGAAATGGGTAAAAATGTAATCTGGAGAGATCATACGGCAATTCGAATCAGAAAAGGTGGACATTTAATTTTTGGTAATAATGTTGATCTCAGCCATTATATTTCCATTAATTGTTTGGATAAAATTGAATTGGGTGATGATACTTGCATTGCGGAAGGTTGCAAATTTTATGATCACGATCACGCTTTTGATACAAAGCCCGAATACATCTGGCATAAAAATGAGTTCAATACAGCGCCAATCATCATAGGCAAAAATGTAAAAATCTACAGCAATGTTACCATTCTCAAAGGTGTAACAATCGGTGATAACTGCATCATCGGAGCAAATTGTGTAATCTCACGGAACGTTCCTGCGAATTCCATTATATTCGGCAAACACGAGTTGATGAGGTTGCCTTTGATGTAAATTACTTTGAGCAGCTTTATCCGATAACTGTTCCCGCTTTTTGCTATTGCTTTCCCGCTTGTTACAATGACTTCCACCCAAACCTACCGAATTGGCCATCCATTCAAATAAATGATAAATTCAGATGGTCAGGCTGCGAAGATTGTTTATTTTAATATGTTTTCAGAATTATTTTAAAAAACTTTAAAGTAAAAAAAAAGTCGTGTCGTCATATTCATATGGACTCGCTATCTTTACAGCAAATGACCGAAACTAGATCTGCATCGATTACTGAGGTCGTAAAAAATTACGGCTCTCAACTCTTGCGCTTTATCAATTCTAAAGTGGCAAAGACGGAGGATGCAGAAGATATTCTACAAGAAGTTTGGTTTCAGACCAGTCGACTCACCAATCTCAATGAGTTGGAAAACGTCGGTGCCTGGTTATATTCGGTGACACGAAACAAGATTATTGACAGTTATCGCAAGAAGAAAACAGAATCACTCGAAGATTTTGTCTATCAGGACGAAGACGGCGAGCTGAATGTGAAAGATATTCTCTTGGCAGATGACAGCAACAATCCAGAAGTTGGGATGTTCAAAGATCTGTTCTGGGATGAGCTGATGAAAGCTCTGGATGAACTTCCGGAAAAGCAAAAAAGAGTGTACGTTCAAAACGAGCTGGAAGATAAAACCTTGCAGGAAATTGCAGATGCAGAGGGCGAAAACATCAAAACAATTATCAGTAGAAAGTCATATGCGGTGAAACATTTGCGAAAAAGGATGCAGCGACTTTATAATGATCTGAAAAATTAATTTTAAGAAAATGAACAAGCATAAAAAGAAATTTTGGTTAGCATTCCCTTGTGTGATTGTCGCAATCGGATTGTTTATTTGGTTTTTCCAATGGCTTTGGAATATGGTTTTGCCTGATGTTTTGGGCGTGAAAGCAATCACGTATTGGCAATCTCTTGGTATTTTGCTGATTTCAAAGATCCTATTTGGGGGATTGGCTAATGCAAAAGAGAAATTCAAAAATCGAAATGGTTTTGGAAATGATGACCGGGAAATGTGGAAACAGAAATTGGAATCCAGATTTTGCGGCACCGAAGAAGAACGCGAAAAAATGAAGCAAATGTGGAAACAGAGATTCGAATCTAAGTTTTGCAGACAAGAACCGGAAACAAACGAGAATAAAATTTAATAGAAAAATAAAAATGCCTCACAGATTAGCGAGGCATTTTTTTTATTTGAAAACTAAGACTTCTTAGTTCTGTTTTTCCATTAATTTAATAAGGTTCAGCGCAGATCCGGCTTTGAACCAACCAATTTGCCCTGCATTATAGGTATGGTTTGTAACGATAACATCTTTAGTTCCATCAGCATGAACAAATTCTAAAGACAATTGTTTACCTGGCGCAAACTGATCAAGGTCTAAGAAGTTGATCGTATCGTCTTCCTGGATCTTGTCGTAGTCTTCTTTGTTGTCAAATGTCAGCGCCAACATTCCTTGTTTTTTAAGATTGGTTTCGTGGATTCTCGCAAAAGATTTTACCAAAACCGCTCTTACGCCAAGATGTCTTGGTTCCATTGCAGCGTGTTCTCTGGAAGAACCTTCACCATAATTCTCGTCCCCAACAACTATGGTTGGAACGCCATCTGCTTTGTATTGTCTCGCAGAATCCGGAACTGGTTTGTATTGTCCGTCTTCCTCATTCTTAACATTATTGGTTTCCATGTTGAAAGCGTTAACTGCACCAATCAACATATTGTTGGAAATATTATCAAGGTGTCCTCTGTATTTCAACCAAGGTCCAGCCATAGAAATATGATCGGTAGTACATTTCCCGTACGCTTTAATCAGAAGTTTTGCGCCTGTAATATTCTTCCCGTCCCAAGGTGTGAAAGGTTCCAGCAACTGCAATCTATCCGATGTAGGAGAAACCACGACTTCAACTTTGGAACCGTCCTCCGCTGGCGCAATATAACCTGGGTCATCGACATCAAAACCAAGTCTTGGAAGCTCGTCGCCATTTGGTTCATCAAGAAGAACCATTTCGCCGTTTTTGTTTTTAAGTTTATCAGTCAATGGATTGAAAGTCAGATCACCTGCGATTGCCAAAGCCGTTACCAATTCTGGCGAGCCTACGAAAGCGTAAGTGTTTGGGTTTCCATCGGCTCTTTTGGAGAAGTTTCTGTTGAACGAGTGAACGATGGTGTTTTTCTCCTGTTTCTCAGCACCTTCACGCGCCCATTGTCCGATACACGGTCCGCAGGCATTAGCAAAAACTTTACCGCCAATCTCGTCAAAAGTTTTCAGGAATCCATCTCTTTCTACCGTGAATCTCACTTGTTCCGATCCTGGTGTGATGGTGTATTCTGCTTTGACTTCGAGATTTTTTTCTTTTGCTTGTTTAGCGACTGAAGCTGCTCTGGCAATATCTTCGTAGGAAGAGTTGGTACAAGACCCAATCAACCCAACTTCGATTTTTGTTGGCCAACCATTTTTCTCAGCGATTTCCTTCATTTGAGAAATAGGCGTTGCTAAATCTGGTGTGAAAGGGCCATTAAGATAAGGTTCCAAAGTATCGAGATTTATTTCAATGACTTCGTCAAAATATTTTTGAGGTTCTGCTAAAACTTCTGGATCTGCCTTTAAAACGTGAGCCACGGCATCCGCTGCATCGGCAAGATCTACTCGGTCTGTTGAGCGGAGATATTTGCTCATATTGTTGTCATAAGCAAAGATTGAAGTGGTTGCTCCAACTTCTGCGCCCATATTACAAATCGTTCCTTTTCCGGTACAAGAAAGCGACTCTGCACCTTCTCCGAAATATTCTACAATTGCTCCAGTTCCACCTTTTACGGTAAGGATTCCGGCTACTTTAAGAATTACATCTTTTGCGGCAGCCCAACCATTTAATTTTCCGGTCAATTTTACACCAATCATTTTAGGGAATTTAAGTTCCCACGCCATTCCGGCCATTACATCAACGGCATCAGCTCCACCAACACCGATGGCTACCATTCCAAGTCCACCCGCATTCACGGTATGAGAATCGGTTCCAATCATCAGTCCGCCTGGGAAAGCATAATTTTCTAAAACCACTTGGTGAATAATTCCTGCGCCGGCTTTCCAAAATCCGATGCCGTATTTATTAGAAACAGATTGAAGAAATTGATAAACTTCGTTGTTTTTATTTTCTGCTTCAATAAGGTCTTTAGCTGCCCCAACTCTTGCCTGAATCAAGTGATCTGCGTGAACCGTGGACGGAACTGCAACTTGTTTCTTTCCTGCCTGCATAAACTGCAAAAGTGCCATTTGTGCCGTCGCATCCTGCATTGCTACTCTGTCTGGTGCAAAATCTACATAGGATTCTCCGCGTTTGAAAGATTCTTTCACCTGTTTTGGGTCCAAGTGGGCGCAAAGGATTTTTTCGGAATAGGTAAGAGGTCTTCCCATAAAAGCTCTTGCATCGTTCACTCTGGTTTCGAAATCAGAATAAACCTTTTTTATCATATCCAAGTCAAAAGTCATATCTCGATTTTATTTTATTATTAATTAATCAAATTTTCCTCGATTTAATCGGAGAAAGTTATCTTATTCTTTAAATCAAATTTTGTTCCTACATTCCTTAAAATATGATAAATAAGATGAATGAGCACAATATTTTACAACTATCAAGTTAATAAAAATTGAGGTCTCTAACTTCAAATTTCATTTAAATTGAACTTCAATCCAATAATATGGAAATGTTCTAAACAAAAAAAGAAAGATCCTGAATCCAAAAGGACCAAGATCTTTCAATTATTATTTAAAAAAGTCCTGAGACTTATCTATTCATTTTATTAATGACCAACAGCAACTAATTCCTTGATTGGAGGAGCAAATTTTGTCAAGTCAATACCTTCAACGGCTGCTTTGTATTCCTCGATATTTGGAATTCTTCCGATGATTGCTGATAAAACAACAACTGGAGTAGAAGCCAACAAAGATTCACCTTTTTTACGTTCAGAATCTTCTACAACTCTTCCTTGGAAAAGTCGGGTAGAAGTGGCCAAAACTGTATCTCCTTTTTCCGCTTTTTCTTGGTTACCCATACAAAGGTTACAACCTGGACGCTCTAGGTACATCATATTTTCATATTCAGTACGAGCAGCGCCTTTCGGAGCGTTGTCATTAAACTCGAAACCTGAGTATTTTTCTAATAATTCCCAATCGCCTTCCGCTTTCAATTCATCGATAATGTTATAAGTAGGAGCTGCAACTACCAATGGAGCGCTGAATTCTACTTTACCATTTTGTCTTTCGATGTTTCTAAGCATTTGAGAAACAATCTTCAAATCGCCTTTGTGAACCATACAAGATCCTACGAAACCAAGATCCACTTTTTTATCACCTCCGTAATAAGTCAAATCTCTGATGGTATCGTGCGTATATCTTTTAGAAACGTCTTCGTTGTTTACGTCTGGATCAGCAATCATTGGCTCAACGATCACATCTAGGTCTACGACAACTTCTGCGTAATATTTAGCGTTAGAATCTGGAGTCAAAGCTGGTTTTTCACCAGACTTGATCTCAGTAATTCTTTTGTTTGCTTTATTAATTAAACCTTGAAGAACCTGAAGGTGGTTGTCCATTCCTTTGTCGATCATAATCTGGATCCTGCCTTTTGCAATTTCCAAAGATTCGATCAAAGTATCATCCTCGGAAATACAGATTGAAGCTTTTGCCTTCATCTCTGCAGTCCAGTCGGTGAATGTAAATGCCTGATCAGCTGGAAGTGTTCCGATGTGAACCTCGATGATTCTACCTTGGAAAACATTTTCTCCTCCAAATTGCTGAAGCATTTGCAATTGAGTCGCGTGAACCACATCACGGAAATCCATATGTGCTTTCATATCGCCTTTAAAGGTTACTTTCACAGATTCCGGGATCGGCATAGAAGCTTCTCCAGTCGCCAAAGCCAAAGCCACAGTTCCAGAATCGGCTCCAAAAGCGACACCCTTAGACATTCTTGTGTGAGAATCTCCTCCGATGATAATTGCCCATTCGTCAATCGTGATATCATTCAAAACTTTGTGAATCACGTCTGTCATCGCGTGGTATTCACCTTTCGGGTCACGTGCTGTGATTAATCCGAAATCATTCATAAATTTCATCAATCTAGGAATATTAGCCTGCGCTTTCTTATCCCAAACCGAAGCTGTGTGGCATCCAGATTGGTAAGCACCGTCAACGATTGGAGAAATAACAGTTGCTGCCATAGATTCCAATTCCTGAGCAGTCATCAAACCGGTTGTATCTTGAGAACCAACGATGTTAACTTCAACTCTTACGTCAGATCCAGCGTGTAAAACTTTTCCTGGTGATAAACCAACAGCATTTTTGTTGAAGATTTTCTCAACCGCAGTAAGACCAACGCCTTCTTTGGTAATTTCTTTTGATGGCGCATAAACAGTCGGGATTTCAATTCCTAATAGGTTTGATGCCCAAGTCTGTAATTTTTTACCAAAAACAATTGCGTAAGAACCACCAGCTTTGATGAATTCCATTTTTTGTGGCGTGAAAGATTTAGAAATATCTTTCAATTCCTGATCGCCGTTATATAATTTTTTGGTCTTCGTATTAATAGTAAGAACAGTTCCAGTCGCTACAGAGTAAACTTCTTCAAGGATTGGTTCGTTGTTCTCGTTACGGATTACATTTCCTTCTGCATCTACTTTTTTCACCCAGTTTTGAAGGTCAATTCCGATTCCTCCAGTTACGTCAACAGTTGTCAAGAAAATCGGAGAGATTCCGTTTGTTCCGGCAACAATTGGTGCAATATTCACAAATGGAATGTATGGACTTGCTTGTTTTCCTGTCCAAAGAGCCACGTTGTTTACACCAGACATCCTGGATGATCCAACACCCATTGTTCCTTTTTCAGCGATTAGCATGACGCTTTTGTCAGGATGTTGTGCTTGTAAAGCTTTGATTTCTTGCTGAGCTTCAGGCGTCATCATACACAAACCGTGAAGTTCACGATCGGATCTTGAGTGCGCTTGATTTCCTGGAGATAATAAATCCGTAGAGATATCACCTTCACCTGCAATATAGGTTACTACTTGTACTTCTTCCGGAGCTTCTGGAAGTTTTGTAAAGAATTCAGCTTTTGCGTAGCTGTCAACAAGTTCCTGTGCAATTTCGTTGCCTTCATTGAAAGCCGCTTTCAAACGGTCTGTATCTGCCTCGTAAAGGAAAACCTGAGTTTTAAGAACGTTTGCAGCTTCTTTAGCAATGTCTTTATCATTACCCAAAGCAAGATCTAACAATACTTTGATTGAAGGACCGCCTTTCATATGAGATAACAATTCGAAGGCGTACGCCGGAGAAATTTCAGTTATTTTGGATTCTCCAAGGATGATTTCTTTTAAAAACTCCGCCTTGACTCCAGCAGCACTCGTGGTTCCTGGTAAAACGTTGTAGATAAAAAAGTTGAGAGAGTCTTCTCTGTGTGCGTGTTCTGAATCTTTGATCTGTGCGATGATTTCGCTTAGTAATTCTGCACCGTCAATAGGCTTCGGATGAAGGCCTTGGCTTTTTCTCTCTTCGATCTCTTGGATGTAATCCTGATAAATATTCATAAATAGAAATTCTTTTTAAAAATTAAAGGTAGATTTGTAGATGAAGTTGTTACCAATCTTGTAATCACAATTCTACTGTTTTGATCTGTTGCAGTTTGACTTTTACTAAAGTCTAGTCTAAGAAGGGCTTTAATACTTTTCAAACCGCACAAATTTACGAAATTATACGCTTTTAAACGATCGGATTAATTTAGATTCAAAATAAATTAGATTTAATTTATCTATATTATATAATTTTATAAAATTAATATTTACTTTACAAATCGAAGTTGGTTATTGTTATGATGCTGAAAATTAGTACATTAATTAAAAAGAATAAAAAACAAATTGCTTTTTGTGTATTTTTTCTGTGCTTGATTTCTGTTTATTTTTTTATTAATCCTTCAAAAAGCTCATATTTCCTAAAATGTCCATTGAAGACAATTACAGGCTACGAATGCGCAGGTTGTGGCGTCCAGAGAGCATTACACGAGTTACTGCATCTCAGGTTTTTAGAGGCTTTTAAATTCAATCCCTTATTTGTCATTTCAATTCCGATTATGCTTATAGTTATGGTCGCTAACCTGTCAAAAAATGAAACTTTAAAGCAAATTTCAAAACGTTTTTTTGGGAGTAGAATCTTCATTTTTCTTGCGTTAATAATAGTTTTTGTATTTTCGTTGCTGAAAAACACAGACTTTTACAAAGATTTTATTTTAAATCTCTAAACACGCGATCCGATGAAAAAATTCTTTAGCTTACTATTAATGAGCTGTTTCCTTGCAGCTTTTTCTCAGATGAAGGAAGATTATTTGCCTGCATTAATCCCTCAAAAAATCGATGGGAAATCCGGATATGTGAGCCCGCAAGGTAAGATGGTGATCACGCCAGAATATCACATTGCTATGTTTTTTTCTGAAGATTGCAACCTTCTGAATTCCCCAAATAAAAACGCCAGAGTTTTCGGCTCCGCTGATTTTGCGACTGTTGAGAAAAATAGTATTTCTTACCGTATCAATAAAAAAGGAAAACGAGTTTATCAATATAAAAAAGCGGATCTCGGAAAATGTTCCCAACCTTACGAAATGTCCAGATTTAAAGCCTTCACACTGAACGGAATGTACGGATTGGTAAGCAAAGACAGCATTGACTTAGGTGGTTACAAAGATTTTGACATCTACCCACAATACCAGATGTTGTATGTTCTGGAAAGTGACAGGGAAAATCCAATGATGATCGCTGTTCGGAATAATAAGTTTGGGATTGTTGACAAGCAGAATAAAGTCATTATTCCTTTTGTTTACGCTGACATCAAAATGAATCTTTCCTGGAAAACGGCTCATCTTTTTGAAGTTTCAAAAGACGGAAAGAATTATTTTTACGTGGATAAAAACAATAAAGCCTATTAATTCAAAAATATTTGTAATTTCGCAGTCAGAAATTTAAGGGGTGCTGTAAGAAGCTGAGATTATACCCAATGAACCTGGAACAGATAATGCTGTTTAGGGATACATCATTATAAATGATAAAGCATTAACGATACTTGATCATCTGCAGAAGAATCATTTATCAACTATCATTCATCATTTATATCTATAGTCGCCCCTTTTATTCTAAAATAATTTTAACAAACAAAATTTTTTTAAGAATGAAAGGTTTACTTTTTTTAGGAGTGTTCATTGCTCCATTCTATTTTTCACAAACTACAGATTCTGTACAAGTTACAAGCATTAAAGCTGTAGAATTCACCAAACGAACGCCGGTCGCTAAATCCATTATCAATGTTGATAAGGAACTTGCGGATAAGAATCTCGGCCAAGATCTGCCGATACTTTTGAAAAACCAAATGTCCGTCATATCTACTTCCGATGCGGGAAATGGTGTAGGTTACACAGGTTTAAGGATCAGAGGAACGGCTGGAACAAGTATCAATGTAATGTTGAATGGCGTTCCTTATAATGATTCCGAGTCGCAGGGTACTTTTTTTGTGAATGTTCCGGATTTGACGAGTTCGGCTTCACAAATTGTGATCCAGCGTGGTGTGGGAAGTTCTTCCAACGGTGTTTCGGCTTTCGGAGCAAGTGTCAATGTCATTTCCAGAGATCCATCGGATACATTTTCTGTGAGAACGGATGATTCTTATGGCTCGTTCAATACCTACAAATATTCTGCTGAGGTCAATTCCGGGAAGTTCTGGAAAAACCGATTGTCTGTGATGGGAAGGTACACGCACATCCATTCTGATGGTTTTATTGACAGGGCTTTTTCCGATCTGCATTCCTATAACTTTTCCGCTTTGTTTCAAGAAAAAAATACAGAGTTAAGGTTTTTAGCCTTCGGAGGTAAAGAAAAGACATATCAAGCGTGGAATGGAATCGATAAGGCCACTTGGGAAACGAATCCGAGATTCAATTATTCCGGAGCCATCTACGATGCAAATTGGGAAAACATCACAGGTTATTATGATAATGAGACCGACAATTACAGACAAAATCATTATCAATTCCTATGGAACCAACGTTTTTCTGAGGAGTGGAAACTCGAGATCACAGCACATTACACCAAAGGAAAAGGGTTCTATGAGAATTACAAACAAGGTGATCCGTTCGCCAGATACAGTTTGCCCAACCAAGTGGTGAATGGTACGGAGGAAGAATATTCGGATTTTATCAGAAAAAAATGGCTGGACAATGATTTCTACGGTGTGATCTCCACTTTGTATGGTAAACTAGGAAACCTTGATCTGAATGTCGGTGCCGTTGCCAATCAGTATTACGGAAAGCACTTTGGAAATGTGACGGGCGTTTTTTTTCCACAAATTCAGGAATCGGAATATTATAGAAACCGCTCTATCAAAAATGAAGTTTCGGGTTTTGCAAAAGCGATCTATAAGTTGGGGCAATTTGAGATCTTCGGAGATCTTCAGGTGAGGAATATCGATTATGATACAAAGATCCAATTGGCTGGCGATTCTGAAGGTGCAGACCTGGACAGAAAATGGACGTTCTTCAATCCAAAGGCTGGTGTTAACTATAATATCGGAAACGGAAAAATATTTCTTTCCTATGCCAATGCGCACCGCGAACCAAATCGTGATGATCTTTTCGCAAATCCTGATACGAAGGCAGAAACGCTTCACGACTTCGAAGTTGGATTGGAGAAGCAAGTGGGGAAAGTGGCATTTACGGCAAATGCTTATTATATGTATTACGAAGACCAATTGGTTTTGAATGGTCAGATCAACAATGTTGGCGAGTTCATCAGAACCAATAGCGGAAAAAGTTACAGAGCAGGAATTGAGTTGGGTGTTTTAGCAAAACTTTCGGACAAATTACAGCTGTCTGCAAATACGACTTTGAGTTCTAATAAAAATAAAGAATTCATCTCCGAGACCGATGAAGGTCTGGTGAATTATGGGAAAACGAATATTTCCTTTTCTCCCAATGTGATTGCGAATGGAAATGTCACGTATTCTCCATTTAAAGATTTCAACGTGGGAGTGACTGCGCAATATGTTGGTAAGCAATTCTTGGATAATTCCGGAGATAAAGTCAATCAATTAGAGGATTATTTGGTTCCAGATTTTAATGTTTCTTATAAACTGCCGCTTGCAAAAAATGAAGTGGTTTTAAGATTCTTATTAAATAATTTCACGGATACTAAGTATGTCAACAACGGTTTTAGTGGACCGTATTACTTTGCGCAAGCAGGAATTAACTTCATGTTTGGGGTTTCTATTAAGCTAAATTAAAATTATTGTATTTGATTTTCAATGCATTAAGTTGATTTGCTCTTAAAATATCACTTTTTTATTTGTTAATTTAAAATTAATGTTAGTTTTACATTTCGTTCATAGTGCAATTGTGAGGAGCATTTTGAATAATTTATATAGACCTTAAAAATTAACAATTATGAGAAAATTTTATTTTCTAGGACTTGCTTTGTTAGCGAGTGCTACAGCTTTCGGGCAACTTACTTACACTGTAAACAACGGTGAGTACAAATTAACTTACGGTAAAACCAGCGATTATAGCTTCTATAATCCACAAAGCGCACCAACATTTTATGTTCACGTTTGGTCATCTCAGACAGATGGCGATAATGACAAAGGAAACTTTGATGATGCTTGGACCAACTCTACAACCACGATGACTTGGGATGCAGCAGAAAATGCTTACGTAGGGACAATTAACCTTAATACAAAACTTTTCACAAATTCTAACAACACTATGCCAGCTGGAACTGTTGTTCAAAGAATTGGTGTTGTTTTTAAGAATAAATCCAATGGTGCAGATTTCCAATCTTCCGATAGAGATCTTGAAGGCCCAACTACACTTACAAGCCTAGCGGTTTCTGAGGTTGGTGGCAAAGCAAAATCGCAAGTTGCAGCTGGAAAACTATTCACATCAGCAAAAGGAAACGTAGACCTTACAGTTTATGACTTTGGTGGAAAAGTGATCAAAACAATGAAAGCAAACGCAAACGGAAATCCGATTGACCTTAATCTTAATCAAAAAGGATTATTCTTGGTACAGATTTCTGGTAACAATGTTTCAGAAGTTGTAAAGTTTGCAAACTAGACCTTAATTATTCATATCAATTTCTAAAGGCTGCCGTAAAAAGCAGCCTTTTATATTTTCTACAACCTCAAAAATTATGTAGTTTTGTGCCAAATGAATTTTGAACATCATATATATCAATATCTTCTGAAGCATCACAAGGCAGAAGTCCCAGATCTTGGCGTTTTCGAACTTACCAAAGAATCTGCGAAGATCGATGCGGCAAATTCTATCATCACACCACCAAAAGAGGTCGTGAAGTTCCAGTACCAACCATCGGTGTTAAATAATCAACTTGCCAAATATATTGCCGAAGAGACCAATTCCAATCTATTTATCGTTCAGATGGATCTGAAGAATGAGATTGCGAAATGGTTTCAAAAATTGCAGGCTGACAATCATCTTTATCTGGAAAATCTAGGTCAATTCAAACTAGATAATGATAATAGGATCATTAAAATGACGGACGATGCAGATGATGTGTTCGGATTGGAAGCCATCAACCTACAAACCTTGAAGAAGACCTTTCCAAAGAAAAACATTGTTTCGGATCATTATGCCTTTAATAAAAATGTCATTTGGACATTCTTCGGGATTGTGATATTAGGAATTTTTTCTCTGCTTTTTTTCGGAGATCAACAATTAATATTTGGAAAATCATCAAAGATCCCGACTCAAAAGGTGGTCAAGAAATCGGAACCAAAGAAAGTTCTGACAGTGGCCAAACAAGACTCAACTAAAATAGATAGTATAAAACCAACAACGAATGCAAAAATCCAAAAAACCAATAGATAGCCTTACGGTAATGACGAATATCGTCCTGCCCAACGAAACCAATTCATTAAGAAATCTTTTCGGAGGCGAGCTGTTGTCAAGAATGGACCGCGCAGCTTCGATCTCAGCGACCAGACATTGCGAAAGACGCGTTGTAACAGCTTCTGTAAACCACGTTTCTTTCAATCACCCGATTCCAGAAGGTGGGATTGTAGTTTTGGAATCTAAAGTTTCCAGAGCTTTTTCTACGTCGATGGAGATCTATGTGGATGTTTGGTTGGATGATCCGATCAATCAGACGAAAATTCAGACGAACGAAGGAATTTACACATTCGTGGCAGTTGATGAGTTCAATAGACCAATTCCAATTCCTCACATAGAACCGGAAACAGAGTTGGAAATAGAACGCTATGAAGCAGCGTTGAGAAGAAAAGAATTGTCACTGATCCTTTCCGGAAGAATGAAACCGACTGATTCTGTAGAACTCAAAAAATTGTTCTTAGGAGAATAATCATCAAATATAAACGGGCTTTCATTAGCCCTTTTTTTACATCTAATTTTATCAACATACAATGAAAATCCTTCAGCTCGATAAAAATCATCCTCTCATTTCTGAACAACTTACTGCCAAAGGTTTTGTGGTAGAAGAAGACCACATTTCAACTTACGATGAGGTGTTGGAAAAGATCCAGGATTACGAAGGCATCATTATCAGAAGCAGAATTCCATTGGATAAGAATTTCTTAACCAAAGCTTCTCATCTCAAATTCATTGCTAGAGTAGGTGCAGGAATGGAAAATATTGATATCGAAACTGCCGAAAAATTAAACATAAAACTGATCAATTCGCCGGAAGGCAACCGCGACTCTGTGGCGGAACACGTTGTCGGGATGTTGTTGATCTTGATGAACAGACTATTCATCGCTTCCAACGAGGTGAAGAATGGGATTTGGAAACGTGAAGAAAACCGAGGCGATGAACTGCTAGGCAAAACTTTTGGGATCATTGGTTACGGAAATATGGGAAAGGCAACTGCTAAGAGACTGTCTGGTTTTGGTGTTGAGGTCATTTTCCACGATATTTTGCCAAATCTTTCCGATGAATTTGCAACGCAGGTTTCCTTGGAGGAACTTCAAAAAAGAGCCGATATTTTAAGCCTTCACATTCCTTTGACCAATGAAACAAATTATTTGATCGATGAAAACTTCATTTCAAAAATGGAAAAGAATTTCTACTTTGTCAATACGGCCCGTGGGAAAAATCTTAAAACGAAAGCTTTAGTAGAAGCGATTGAAGCTGGCAAAGTTCTAGGTGCTTGTCTGGACGTTTTGGAATATGAAAAGTCCTCTTTTGAAAACCTCGAAGTAGAAAATCAAGATTTGCAATTCCTTTTAGATTCTGAAAAAGTGATTGTTACGCCACACATCGGCGGATGGACACATCAAAGCAAGATCAAATTGGCTCAGGTGATTGTAGATAAAATAATTGAAAACTTTACCGCCTAGTATCTTAAATTAATTTAAAGTTACAGCGCTTTATTTAACATTTCTTAAGAGAATTCTACTCGGTCAAAATTCCATTTTATGTTAACTTGCGAAACTTAAAGAAGTTTGGATATAATGAATTTTAGAAAAGTAATTGCCCCGGTTTTAGTTGTATTATCAATAGTTTCTTGCAGCAAAAAAACGGAGAAGGAAAACAATGTAGAGGAATCAAAATTTCCAAATTATGGGAACGTCGATCTAGAAAAAGTGTTCACGCCAGAAGAGTTAACCTTAGCAGATCAGGCTTCAATCGTTCCTCAGATCAATAATTATTATCAGAAAGTTTGGGATCAAGGCGATCTGAGTGGAGGCGTCCTAGTTGCAAAAGGAAACAAGATCATCTTCGAAAAGTACCGAGGATTTGGTAGAGAAGGCAAACAAATGCCGATCGATGAGAACACAGCACTTCACGTGGCTTCCGTCAGCAAAACGATGACCGCAATGGCCGTTCTGAAGCTGATCGACGCTGGCAAACTAAAACTAGAAGACAACCTTACCAAATTTTTCCCCAAATTCCCATACACTGATATTACCGTTTTCAGTCTTTTGTCACAAAGAAGCGGACTTCCAAAATACGAACATTTCGATCAGGGCATAAAACCAGCGCCAGAAGAACTTAAAAAAGAATTCCTTACCAATCAGGATGTCTTGGATATGCTGATCAAATATAAACCAGATCTGGCAAGAATTTCCAATACCGGATTTATGTACTGCAACACCAACTTTGCGCTGCTCGCTTTGATCGTTGAAAAAGTCACCGCAACACCTTTTCCAGAGGCAATGCAGGAGATCGTCTTCAAACCTTTGAAGATGAATCACACGTACATTTTCCAGAAGAAAGATATTCCTACTGCTTCCCAGTCATTTTTCAGTGGCTACAGACTTTATCCATTAGATAAACTGGACCTGATCTATGGTGATAAAAATGTTTACACAACGCCGAGAGATTTGCTTAATTTTTCCGTAGCCTTATATTCCAAAGATTTCCTGAAACCAGAACTTGAAGCCAAAATCTTCGAACCTTACAGCAACGAGAAGAAGGGAATCAACAATTACGGCTTAGGCTTCCGAATGAAAAATTTTGACAACGGCGAAAAACTCACTTATCATAATGGTTGGTGGCACGGAACCAATTCGGTTTTTGCCCATCTTTTGAAATCGAAGGTTACAATCATCGCGATTGGAAACAAATATTCAGGGAAAGTTTACTCTGCTTTAGCGCTTTCTGGATTGTTTGAAGATTTTCCTTTAGAATTGGAAAAATTCAACAAGACGATGAATCCCGCAGGAGGCAATGAGAAAGATACAGCAGCATCTGCCAACGGAGAATTGTAGAATTATTTGGGCGCCTTTTTCCGCCTTCCATTCCCGCTTTTTTCTGTCATTGCGATTGAGGCTCAGTCTTCCAATCGAAATTCTGTCGTCGCAATGCCAGAAAAAGAGCTCCATTCAAGTCGGGGCGCGCTTCGCAAGTCGTCAACATTTATCTTAGATCAGATTGAGCTTCTATTATGAATCTTTAGCGTTTGGATTCTCAGAACCCGTTCAGAGTTTCAAACTCTGAAGGGGTTTCATTATATATTTCTAATATTAAATAAAATAAAAATTAATAAATTGATTATCAATACATTATTGATAATCAACGTTCTTTTTTTATATTTGATGTAATAATTGTTACATTACAAATGTCTTACTTTTAAACAACCAAGAACTCAGAAGGATTCAAAACTTAAAACTTTGAATTTCAAACATCAAAAGAATCAATATGACTCAAGAAATATTTCAATCAACGGTTTACAGTCTCAAGAATGAGATGTTCCGTTTTGCGAAAAAATTTCTGATGAGCGCAGATGAAGCCGAAGATGTGGTAATGGACCTGATGATGAAGTTCTGGCAAAAGAAAGAAGAACTCCTGGTTGTAGAGAATCTGAAAAGTTTCGCGATGAGAAGTGTAAAAAATGAATGTCTGAACCGCCTGAAACACCACGAAGTGAAGTTGGGATTTGCAAGCCAGACAAAACACACCTCGGAACTTTACCAGATCGAAACCAATAATATGAAAGAGCAGATCTTGGGATTCATTTCCCAACTGCCGGATAAACAAAAGATGGTCATTCACCTGAAAGATGTGGAAGAATATGAGATCTCAGAGATCGCGGGCATTATGGAAATGGAAGAAAATGCAGTCCGCGTAAACCTGATGAGAGCAAGACAAAAAGTGAAAGAATCAATTAACAAACTCTATGCGTATGAAAACCGACAGATACAAGGATTGGGAATCTAAATTCTTTGAAGGCGAAGAGCTGACGCCAGAAGAGGAATTGTTCCTGAAAAATGAAAGCGATAACCCATATTTCTCATTCTTGAAAGAAGAGAAAGAGGAAAAACTGGATATCAGCTTCGAGGATTTCTTGAAGAAAACAGAAGAACCTAAAATAGTGGCACTTCCAATCAAGAAAACCTCTTACAAAATGTATTGGATGGCAGCGAGTTTGGTTTTATTGATGGGAATCAGCGCGTTTTGGATGTTCAATCAGCCTCAGAAAATTGAACCTATGATTGCTAAAAATCCGGATGTTCCTAAGAAAGAAATTGTAGATCCAGTGGTACCAGTTGAAGAAACAATCGAAGAAAACTCAACGCCGAAACCAATTTTAGCGAATCAGGAAAGTCAGAAAGTTGACAAAACTGCGAATGAAAAAGTAGTAAAGGAACTTGTCAGAAAAGAATTTGAGAAACTGATGGCGCAACAGGAAAATCAATCAAATAAAGAACAAAAGCAGATCCAGGTTCCGACAGAATCTATCTCAGATTATAACCCGAACTACGTGATCATCAATGGAAAACCAATTTATGATGAAGGTGAAGCCATCGCGGTTACAGAGAATGCTTTTAATTATTTTGCAAGTAACGTTACCCAAACCATAAACCACGCAGAATCTGCCAAAGATCAAGTCGATTTTTATAGGATTCTTAATTATTAATTTTAAAATCAAATGTGATTGCCAACGAAAATGTTTTCAAACTAGATCTAATCAAAATGGCGTTGCATTGTCCTTAAGCAAACAAATATCAAAATGAAAAAAATATCAATATTATTCGTACTATTTCTACTGTCAACCAATATTTTTGGACAGTCGGACAAACTAAATGAACTCTTCGACCATTATCAGGATACGGAAGGTGTGACCTCGATCAAGATCGCGAAACCGATGTTCAAACTTCTGAACAATCTGAAAATCGATGATGCAGAATTAGGCAAGATCCAACCACTTCTCGGAAAAGTGAACGGACTGAAAATGCTGATCCTGGAAAAACCTAACAAATCAGCAACTGGAGATTCTAATGATCAGAAAATGCTTCTCCAATCTGGCAAGATCGAAAAAGAAATTGCAGCCTCTCTCAAGAATATGAAATATGAGGAACTGGTCACTGTGAACAGCCGGGACAACAAGATCAAATTTATGGCGCAGGATATCTCGGCCAATGTGATGGACAATCTGATCCTCAATATTATGTCAGAAGATAGTTCGGTTCTGATGATGCTGGACGGAAAGATCTCGATGGATGATGTCAGCAATCTAATGGCGGAAACGCAGAATGTAACTTCGGTAAATCCAGTTTCAACCATCACTTCAAACAATACGAATGTTGGAAGTGTGAGAACGGTTTCCGAATTTAATGGAATCGAAGTGTCGTCAGGTGTAGAAGTGGAATTCAGTCAAAATCCAACGCGAAATGTAACGGTAAAAACAGAAGCTGACAAGCAACAATATGTAGTGACGGAAGTGGAAAACGGTGTTTTGAAGATCTTTGTGAGAAACAAAGGTGTGAAGAATTTGAACTTCAATAATTTGAAAGTGGTGGTTTCCAATCCGAAATTGTCAAGACTCGTAACCAAATCTGGAGCATCGTTCAAGGCCATAACGCCAATCAACGAATCGACACTTGCGATCAGCTGTAATTCGGGCTCGTTGATCTCAGGAACTTTCAAGATCTCTACAAACAGTGCTTTGGAAGTAGAATCTGGATCCAATGCGAAGATCAATCTGGATACAAAATCGATTGCCATCGATGCAAGCAGCGGAAGTTCTTTGAAGTTATCAGGAACAGCAAACTCCAGCGTCATCAGCGCAAGCAGTGGAAGTTCGGTCTCTGCAGGTGATTTTGTGACAAAGTCTGCGGTGGTAGATGCATCGTCAGGATCGAGTGTGAAAATCAATACCACGGAAAGCATTACAGCCAGCGCAAGTTCTGCAGCGTCCATCCAATACAAAGGAAATCCGTCGAAAGTGACCAAATCTGCTCAGGAAGTGACTGGTGCAAGCATTAATTCCATCAATTAAAAACTTAAAATTATGTTACGATTCTTATACATTATCATTTTAGCGGTTGTCGGTTTTTTTCTACAGTCGTGTATGGTCTCTCACAGAAAAGTTCACACCGATTTCTTCGACAATCCAGGATTCAAAAATAATTCGACTTATCTCAGCGTCAATGTTCCGACGTTTCTCGCAAGGTCTTACGTGAAAAATGCGATGAAGGAAGATGGTGAAAGTCAAGAAGTGATCGATCTGGTAAAGAAGATCAAAGATGTGAAGGTTTTAATTGTTGAAAGCTCTACAACGCCTGTCAAAGCTGAGTTTCAGAAATATCTGACCAATAATAATTATGAAGAATGGATGTCTTTGAAACAAGAAGGAAATCTCATCAGCCTAAATGCACAGCAAACCAATGACGTCATCAAACGAATGATCATCACGGTGAGAGATGACAAAGACGAAACGATCTTCGTGGATGTGACAGGGAAATTCACAGCGGATGATATTTCAAAGATCATCAACGCCACAGAGAAAAATCAAATCAAGATCAATAGAAATTAATTTTTCAACAGCCACTATTTATTAGTGGTTTTTGTGGTTTTGAGAATTCGCTCCTTGCCGTGTTGTACGATTTTTTTAATTAATTCTAATGGAACATCTTGATCCAACGGAATCTGAATTGCGCCTTTCGACGTTTTGTAATTTGACAAATCCTTTTCGTAGAATGAGATCGCCTCTGGACCAGGATAAAGTCCGATGTGATTGGTAAACGCTGCGAAATGGATCATATTTTTACCTTGAAAGACGAATGTGGGCATCAGGTATTTGATGCACTCTTCACCTTCCGGGATTTCGTTTCTGATCGCAGTTCTGATGGTTTCCAGTTTGTCTATGATTTCGGGATCAAACTGGGAGAAGTAATCTTCGAAGTTTTTCATCATTCTATGGTTTTAATCAAAGTTAAAAATTAAAATGATATACGAGATTTTCTCAAAGATTATCTTCGGAATTTGAAATATTTTGATAATTCGTGTTTTTTACCTTTCAAAAATTGAGAAGCCATTTCCATTCCGATAACCGAAAAAGTAATTCCGTTACCTCCAAATCCCAAAACGAAATAGGCGCTCGGGAAATCCGGATGTTCGCCGATATAAGGCAATCCGTCTTTGGTTTCGCCGAAAGTTCCTGCCCAGACAAAATCCGTTCGGAAATCGTTTTCAGGCAAATATTTATTTAATTTTTTAACGAGTTTTTGTTCTTTATCAATAAGTAAAGAATCCCGTTTTGTGGCATTCACAAACTCCTCATCTTCACCACCGATCAAAACCCGATTGTCGTCCGTAGTTCGCATGTAAATGTAAGGTTCCGCCGTATTCCAGACCAAAAGGTCATTTAGTTCCTGGTGGTTTTTCTCGTTTTGTTCACCAACGATGGCGTAAGTTGATAGGAGATTTACAAAATCATCTTTGATGATCTCTGTACTTTCGAAACCGTTGCAGAAGATCACTTTCTTGGCTTTGATCTTATTTCCAAACTCTGTGGTTGCGGTGACGCTATTCTTTTTATGATCGAATTTAATAATGTCGGTCTTATCAAAAACTTGGAGTCCTTTTTTATAATTATAATGAAGAATGTCGTGCGCCAGGCAAAAGGCATCGATGCTTCCGCCTTGTTCGGAAAGAATTCCTCCAAACGTATTTTCAATTTTAAACTGCTTGCTAATTTCCTCGGACGAAAGCCATTTTACTGGAAACTTCGCTGCTTTTCTAGCTTCGAATTCCTTTTTCAAATTCGGAACATCTTTTTTGAAAGCTGCAAAGTAAAGTGATTCCTTTTTCTTAAAACCACATTCAGATTTGATCTGCTTGGCCACTTTTCCCAAAGTATCGATGGAATCATAGCACGCCCAATACGCTTTTTCCGCGCCCTCTTTCCCGATCATTTCTGAGAGTTCGAAAAGCGGAACATCGATTTCATATTGCAACATAGAGGTTGTTGCACTCGTACTTCCATTTCCAATCTCTCGTCGGTCCACCAAAACAGTTTCGAATCCGTCTTTTATCATTTGATGTGCGAGAAAAGAACCTGTGATCCCACCGCCGATAATCAGGATCTCTGTCTCTATATTTTCTCTCAGCGAAGGATAGGAATGTTTGATGCCGTCTTTGACGAGCCAGAATGGTTCGGGAGATTTGAGTTTCATAATTTGATTTTATTGTTTTGGATATTATCAAAAATGAAACCGCAATTGAGATAGGATTGACAGCTTTTTAACAAAAAAATCTCCCAGTGATTTGAGAGATTTTAAATTTTATTGAGTAATGAAAACTGCTTTTTCTTCTGTTTCAACTTTGTCTAAGGCTGTTCTTACGCCTTGCAAGGAATTTTCATAATTATTGTCCTTCCATTTTTTCAGAACCTCATTTTTGAAATTCTGGTTAGCAAGGATAAGGTGTTGGTCGCTCAGGTCAATGATTTTGGTATCAACTGCAGCGTGCGCCATTTTACCAGTTTCAATCATCCCATAGTAAGAAATCATAAAACCATAGTTGACATTCACAAAAAGTAATTCGTCAACACCGTATTTTGTTTTCAAATCACTGAAATCATAGTTAGAATATTTCTTCCCCTCAGCTTTTTCACCTGCAAATTTCTTTGCTGTTTTGTAATCGAATTTTTCATCGATAATAACGACTTCTTTTCCTTTTGCTTTGAAAATTTCAGAATAGATTCCTGTCAATTCTTCTTTTGGATGGATGTTTTGCCCCATTAGGTCGAGAGCTTCTTTGTATTTATCTCCGGACGTAACAGCCATATCCAACAAACCTTGAGAACCTTCCTTGAATTTTGCCGGCGGATTTGCGTTGATTAATATTCCTACTTTTGTTGGTTTTTGCCAATAGTCTGCAGATAAAGCGACTTTCGGAACACAGCTAGTTACTAATAATAGGAATGAGAAAAGTAAAAGTAATTTTTTCATGATAAAATAATTTTTGGCAGCGAAAGTAAGAAAAAAATCTCTCAAATTATTGAGAGATTTTATGTTTTAGAAAATTAATTTTAAAGTGTGGTCAAAAAAGTAACTATATGACTACGGATTACATATTTCTTCTATACTTCCCACCCACTTCAAACAAAGCGTTGGTAATCTGCCCAAGCGAACAGTATTTCACAGCATCCATCATCACATTGAATAAATTCTGCTGATTGATGGCAGCGTGTTGAAGCGTTTTCAGGGCAGCTTCAGATTTATCTTCATTCGATTTTTGGAAATTATGAAGGGTTTCAATCTGCACCTGCTTTTCTTCCTCGGTCGAACGGATGACTTCTCCCGGGCGAACCGTTGGCGAACCGTCTTTTCCTAAAAAAGTATTTACACCGATAATTGGATATTCTCCGGTGTGTTTCAGCCACTCGTAATGCATCGATTCTTCCTGGATTTTTGAACGCTGATACATCGTTTCCATCGCACCCAAAACGCCACCTCTTTCTGTGATTCTGTCGAATTCTGCATACACAGCTTCTTCAACTAAATCTGTCAGTTCTTCAATAATAAATGAACCCTGGAGCGGGTTTTCGTTTTTCGCTAAACCTAATTCTTTATTAATAATCAACTGAATTGCCATCGCTCTTCTTACAGACTGCTCAGTCGGAGTGGTAATCGCCTCGTCATAAGCATTGGTGTGCAATGAATTACAGTTGTCATAAATTGCGTAAAGCGCCTGAAGCGTTGTTCTGATATCATTAAAATCAATTTCCTGAGCGTGAAGCGAACGTCCTGAAGTCTGAATGTGATATTTCAGCATCTGGCTTCTCTCGTCTGCACCGTATTTCAGTTTCATTGCTTTTGCCCAGATTCTTCTCGCCACACGTCCAATTACTGAATATTCAGGGTCGATACCGTTAGAGAAGAAGAAGGATAAGTTCGGTGCAAAATCGTTGATGTCCATTCCTCTTGACAGATAATATTCAACATACGTGAAACCATTTGCCAATGTAAATGCCAACTGGGAAACCGGATTCGCACCTGCTTCTGCAATGTGATAACCGGAGATAGAAACCGAGTAGAAATTTCTCACTTTTTCTGTGATAAAATATTCCTGAACGTCACCCATTAGTCTCAAGGCAAATTCAGTAGAGAAAATACAGGTATTCTGAGCCTGGTCTTCTTTTAAAATATCTGCCTGAACAGTTCCACGGACGGTTGCAATCGTTTTAGCTTTAATCTCAGCATAAGCTTCCGCAGGGATCACTTCGTCTCCGGTCAAGCCTAATAATTTTAAACCTAAACCATTATTTGATGGTGGTAATTCGCCATTGTATTTTGGTCTTTCCAAACCTTTGTCGTCGAATTTTGCTTTTAAAGCTTTTTCAACATTTGCTTCTAATTGATGTTCAGCAATATATTTTTCAACATTCTGGTCGATGGCCGCGTTCATAAAGAAAGCCAGCAACATCGGCGCAGGTCCGTTGATGGTCATTGAAACGGAAGTCATTGCATTTACCAAATCAAATCCGGAATACAATTTTTTCGCATCATCTAATGTAGCGATAGAAACTCCCGCATTTCCGATTTTACCATAAATATCTGGTGGTAGAGCAGGGTCCTGTCCGTATAACGTCACGGAGTCAAACGCTGTGGATAAACGTTTTGCATCCATTTCCGCAGAAACGTAATGGAATCTTCTGTTCGTTCTTTCAGGTCCGCCTTCTCCTGCGAACATTCTTGTTGGGTCTTCCCCAGTTCTTTTAAAAGGATAAATTCCTGCGGTGTAAGGGAATCCGCCCGGAAGATTTTCCTGACCTTTCCATTTAATCAAATCTCCCCAATCGGTATATTTTGGTAAAGATATTTTTGGAATTTTTAAATGAGATAAAGATTCTGTTGAGGTTTCCACCTTGATTTCTTTTCCTCGAACGAAATAAGAGTAAAACTCAGCTTTGAAAGCCTGTTTCGTGTCATCCCAGTTTTTCAGGAAGTCGATGTTCTCTTGTTGAAGGTCTTTTTCAGCCTTCTGATATTCAGCATCCAAAGTTTCGTTTGAAAGGAAACTTTTCACCCCTTCAATATGATACATTTTTCTTGCTAATTCTGCCTGTTTTTCAACGTTGGCATCGTACTGTCTGTTGTTTTCAACGATTTCAGAAAGATAACGCACTCTTTTTGGAGGAATAATCGTGATGTCTTCGGAAACTTCCTGCTCAACAAATCCTTTTAGATTTAAATCAGAATATTTAGCATTAACTTTCTCAATTAATCTGTTGTATAAATCAGTGGTTCCGTGGTCATTGAACTGAGATGCTTTTGTCGCATACACCGGCATATCATCCAACGGACTTTCCCACAACAAATGGTTTCTCTGAAACTGTTTTCTTACAGCCTGAAGTGCATCAAGCGCGCCACGTTTGTCGGATTTATTTAAAGCAACCAAGTCTGCATAATCCAACATATCGATTTTTTCCAACTGCGTTGAAGCTCCGTATTCAGGCGTCATCACGTACATTGAAACATCGGCAAAATCTGAAACTTCCGAACCTGACTGTCCGATACCCGAAGTTTCCAGAATGATAACATCAGGATGAGCCAGTTTCAACACATTTAATGCTGAATGAATAAATGGAGAAACAGAAACGTTGTTTTCCCTCGTCGCCATCGAACGCATATAAACTCTTGGGTCATTGATGGCGTTCATACGGATTCTGTCACCTAAAAGTGCACCTCCAGTTTTCTTTTTTGAAGGGTCTATGGAAATAATCGCAATCTTTTTACCCGGATTTGAGCGTAAGAAACGTCTTACCAATTCATCTGTCAAAGAAGATTTTCCGGCTCCACCGGTTCCTGTAATCCCGATGATTGGAATATTTAAATCTTTAGATTTTTCGTCGATGGCTTTTACCAAATCCGGTTTTTCTTCTGAGAAGTTCTCAACAGCAGAAATGATTTTTGCGATACTTGTAGAATTTTCGAAATTGATGTTATCCAAATCTTCAGCAGTCACTTCTTTTCCAGTTGCAAAGTCTGATCTTTTCACCAAATCGTCGATCATTCCCTGAAGACCAAGTTCGCGGCCGTCGTCCGGAGAATAAATTCTGTCGATTCCGTAAGACATAATATCTTCGATTTCTTCGGGCAGAATTACACCACCACCACCACCGAAAATTTTGATTTGTGGTGAGTTTTTTTCTCTTAAAAGGTCGTAGATGTATTTAAAATATTCGTTGTGACCACCTTGATATGAAGTCAGTGCAATGGCGTTCGCATCTTCCTGAATCGCTGTGTTTACTACTTCTTCAGCAGATTTGTCGTGGCCAAGGTGAATGACTTCGCATCCTGTTCCCTGGATTACACGGCGCATAATATTGATGGCCGCATCGTGCCCGTCGAATAACGATGCTGCGGTGACGATTCTTACTTTGTTCGTAGGTGTATATTTTTGGTTTTCCATTTCTTAAAATCGATGTTTCCAAAGATAATATTTTTTGTGAAATGGCAATGGGATGGAAGATGGATGTTTGGAAGGTGGAAGTTTTTATCTACCGTGATTTGGAAACGCAAACCCATAGCCCCGATTGCAACGGATACCCCACAGCAAGATGTGGGAAATGCGGTGGCGCGAGGAGTAGCAGTGGAAAGCGGGATAAAGCTCCTAAAAAATTATTGTTTGATGAATTTGAAATTTCTGATGCCTGAATCTGTTTTTACTGATAGTACGTAAACGCCAGACGGAAGTTTTGAGACATTGATTTTCTGCTTTGTTTCGGAGATCATTTGTTTGCCTGTAAGATCAAAAATGGATACTTTTTCTATGTTATGTTTTGTAGAAAATATATTGACGTAATCTGTGGCTGGATTTGGATAGATGCTAATGTCCTTCAGATCTGATGTTCCTAAAGTAGCCAATGCATCGAGTAGATTGATGGGTTCTCGGAAAAGAGATAGATCAAAATATGTTCTATTGTTTAGGAAAGAAGAGGTGTAAGCTTCTACAGTGTATAGTGCGAAGTCTGTGGTTTCTATACTATTGAAATTTAAATTCTCCGTTGTTGCATTCAGCTTTTGATCCAGATTTTTGAACCAAGTAAATGTGTAACTTCCAGATAAGGATTGTTCTAGTTTTGCTGGCTGACCAACTACAGCTAAGACATTGGTGTACTCATCGTAACGCTGAGGTGAATAATTAAGTTCTGTCTGCTCTGTAAAATCAATAAGGTAGTCGGATAATTGATTCTTATTAAAACGATTGTTGCTGATATGCGTAATCTCTGGCAGTTTATTCGGCAAATCACCTGTGAGCTGATTGCTGTTGAGGTTGACCATCATCAATCTGGACATTCCCAGAAGCGCGGACGGGAAATTTCCGGAAATCTGATTATTATTAAGAAACAACTGCTGAAGGCTTGATATTGCAGCAAGGGATTCGATACCACCGCTGATTTTATTTCTTCCGAGATTAAGAGTTTGCAGTTTTTTGAGCAATGTAAGCTGAGCAGGAATCTGTGAAAGCTGATTACTTTCCATAGAGAGCCATTCCAGATTTACCAACGTCGCAAGTCCGGAAGTGTTTTGCTCGGTGATGTTATTGTTATTAAGATTCAGATTTAATAGCTGCGTGCGTTGGGACACTTGTGTCGGAATCTGCGTGAGTCCTGTTCCGGAAAGGGAAAGGTTTTTTAATTTAGTAAGGCTAGCAATATTTCCGTACGCATTTGGAGCAATTGGGTTGTTGTCTAATACCAAAGTCTCTAGGTTGGTAAAAGATGCTATTCTTGCTGGAACACTGGCTTGATTTAGGTCTGCAATGTTTAGATTTTTCAGATTGTTAAAAATCTGCAGTGTTGCATTGAGATTGGAAATTGTAAAATTATTTCCGCCCAAAGCGAGATCTTCCACATTGAAAAGTCCGGATATGGCATTGGTAGGATCTCCAATCAGCTTGTTATTACTAACGTCTAATTTTATTAACGAGCTGAGGGAAGAAATACCCATTGCTACTTCACCTGTCAGTTTGTTGTTGCTGAGGTCTAGTTTTGTAAGTTTTGGCAAGGAGCTGATGTAAATTGGAAAATAGCCGCTCAAAGCATTGCCGGAAAGATTGAGTTCTGTGACGACACCATTTTTCACAACCACACCAAACCAGTTTCTTGGGTCTTTGTCCAAATCCCAAGTTCTATTCCAGTTTTCTCCGTTTGTCGAATTATATATATTGATGAGAGCACCTCTTTCTGCATTGGAAATACTCCATTGCGCGCAGAAAAAATTGGAAATCAATAAAAAGAATAAAATTTTTTTCAAGTGTCTTCAAGATTAAACGACAAATATAATAGATAATAGAATTACTTGATGTAAAATTTATAAAATTAATGATTAATTTAACTGAGAAGCTTTTATGGTTTTAATTGACGCACCTTAATATAAATTAAAAATCCAGCGACGTGCTGGATTTTATTTAAATGTTGATGTTACTTTCCAAGGTAAGAATTGTACATCCAAACTTCTTTTTCCTGTTCTGTGATGTAATCGCTCATTTGGGAATTGGTACCTTCATCGCCGGCTTCGTCCGTAATATCCAAAAGTTCTCTTTGAAGATCAATCACCACTTTGAAAGATTCAAGGATGATTTCGACACTTTTATTCCCGTCAGACACTTCTTTACTTTCTTTAATAGTAGAAACCTGAAGATAATCAGAATAATTATGAGCCGGCGTTGCGCCAAGTGTTAAGATTCTCTCAGCAATTTCATCTATCTTAAGCACTAAACTATTATATAGCTCTTCGAATTTCGGGTGAAGGGTAAAGAACTGATCGCCTTTGATATTCCAATGGGAACCTCTCGTATTTTGATAGAAGACAGAATAGTTTGCCAATAGAATATTAAGTTTTTCTGAGATGTTTTCGCAGTCGGATTCTTTAAGCCCGATCAATGTTGCATTTTTCATTATGTAAAGTTTAATTGATTTATTATTTGTTCAATTGATTGAAAATCGGAATTCAATTATCAATAATCTTTCCAAATTAATTATTTCCAGACCGAATGATGATGTAAACGATATAAGCGACTTATTGAAAATTTCAATCGCTAATTATTTTTGTTCTAACTACTTGTGCATTAAAAAATTATTCATATTTTTGCACCCTAAAATAAAAAGCAATTAAATGCCTACTATTCAACAATTAGTTAGAAAAGGAAGAGTCGCACTCACCAAGAAGAGTAAATCGGCTGCCCTTGATTCTTGTCCACAAAGACGAGGTGTATGTACGAGAGTATATACTACCACTCCTAAGAAACCTAACTCTGCACTTAGAAAAGTTGCAAGGGTAAGACTTTCAAACGGTAAAGAGATCAACGCCTACATCCCGGGCGAAGGACATAATCTTCAAGAGCACTCGATAGTATTGGTACGCGGCGGAAGGGTGAAAGACCTACCGGGAGTACGTTATCATATCGTAAGAGGAGCACTAGACACCGCAGGTGTAAGTGGAAGAACGCAAAGAAGATCCAAGTATGGAGCTAAGAGACCAAAACCAGGTCAGGCAGCTGCACCAGCTAAAGGAAAGAAAAAGTAATCATTAAATAAGGTACAGAAACAATGAGAAAGACAAAAGCGAAAAAAAGACCGTTGTTACCAGATCCAAAGTTTAATGATCAATTGGTAACTAGATTCGTAAACAACTTGATGCTAGATGGTAAAAAATCTATCGCATTCAAAATATTCTATGACGCACTAGACATCGTAGAAACTAAAAAAGGAGAAACTGAAAAGACTGCCCTTGAAATCTGGAAAGATGCATTGACAAACGTTATGCCTCACGTAGAAGTACGTTCTAGAAGAGTAGGTGGTGCTAACTTCCAGATCCCAATGCCGATCAGAGCTGATAGAAAAATTTCTATGGCTATGAAATGGTTGATCCTTTACTCTAAAAAGAGAAATGATAAATCAATGGCTTTGAAATTGGCTAACGAGGTTGTAGCAGCTTCAAGAGAAGAGGGTGCAGCTTACAAGAAAAAATCTGATACTCACAAAATGGCGGAAGCTAACAAAGCTTTCTCACACTTTAAATTCTAATTAGAAATGAGTAGAGATCTTAAATTTACAAGAAATATTGGTATTGCTGCGCACATTGATGCTGGTAAAACTACCACTACAGAAAGGATTTTATTCTATACTGGAGTAAATCACAAAATTGGTGAGGTTCACGATGGTGCTTCTACAATGGACTGGATGGAGCAGGAAGCAGAAAGAGGTATCACCATTACTTCTGCTGCAACTACTTGTTCTTGGAATTTCCCAACAGACCAAGGTAAAGTACTTCCTGAAACTAAACCTTACCACTTCAACATCATCGATACACCAGGACACGTTGACTTCACAGTAGAGGTTAACAGATCTTTGAGAGTATTGGATGGATTGGTTTTCCTTTTCTCTGCAGTAGATGGTGTAGAGCCTCAGTCTGAAACAAACTGGAGACTTGCTGACAACTACAAAGTAGCGAGAATGGGATTCGTAAACAAAATGGACCGTCAAGGTGCTGACTTCCTTAACGTGGTAAACCAAGTTAAGACAATGTTGGGGTCTAATGCAGTTCCAATCGTTTTGCCAATCGGTGCTGAAGAAGATTTCAAAGGTGTTGTTGACTTGATCAAAAACAGAGCGATCATCTGGGATGAGGCAGGACAAGGTGCTACTTTCGAGGTAGTTCCAATTCCTGAGGATATGAAAGCTGAAGTTCTGGAATACAGAGAGAAACTAGTAGAAGCTGTGGCTGACTACGATGATACTTTGATGGAGAAATTCTTCGAAGATCCAGATTCTATCTCTGAAGACGAAATCAACGAAGCTTTGAGAAAAGCGACTATCGATCTTTCTATTATCCCAATGACTTGTGGTTCTTCATTCAAAAATAAAGGAGTACAGTTTATGTTGGATGCAGTATGTAAATATTTGCCTTCTCCATTGGATAAAGATGATATCAAAGGTACAGATCCAAGAACTGACGCTGAGATCACAAGAAAACCAGATGTAAAAGAGCCTTTCGCGGCTTTGGCATTCAAGATTGCTACCGATCCTTTCGTAGGAAGATTGGCATTCTTCAGAGCATACTCTGGAAGACTGGATGCAGGTTCTTACATCTTGAACACCCGTTCAGGAGATAAAGAAAGAATCTCTAGAATCTATCAGATGCACGCTAACAAGCAAAATCCTGTAGAATATATTGAAGCAGGAGATATTGGTGCAGCGGTAGGTTTCAAATCTATCAAAACTGGTGATACTATGTGTGATGAGAAAAACCCGATCGTTCTAGAATCGATGGTTTTCCCTGATCCGGTAATTGGTATCGCTGTTGAGCCTAAAACTAAAGCTGATCAGGATAAAATGGGTAACGCTCTAGCTAAATTGGCTGAAGAAGATCCTACTTTCACAGTGAGAACTGACGAAGCTTCTGGACAAACGATCATTTCTGGTATGGGTGAGCTTCACTTGGATATCATTGTTGACCGTATGAAGAGAGAATTCAAAGTTGAAGTTAACCAAGGACAACCTCAGGTTGAGTACAAAGAAAATCTTACAAAAGTTGCAAGCCATAGAGAAGTTTACAAAAAACAATCTGGTGGTAAAGGTAAATTTGCGGATATCGTATTCGATCTTGGACCAGCTGACGAAGGTAAAATTGGTTTAGAATTCATCAATGAGATCAAAGGTGGTAACGTTCCTAGAGAATTTGTTCCTGCAATTGAAAAAGGCTTTAAAGCTGCAATGAAAAACGGTCCTTTGGCTGGTTTCGAAGTTGAAGGTATTAAAGTTACTCTTAAAGACGGATCTTTCCACGCGGTGGATTCTGATGCACTTTCTTTTGAATTGGCTGCAAAATTAGGATTTAAAGAAGCGGGACGTGCAGCTAAGCCAGTAATTATGGAGCCTATTATGAAATTGGAGGTTGTAACTCCAGAAGAATATATGGGTAACATCATTGGTGACCTTAACAAGAGAAGAGGTACGATCAGTGGACAGGAAGAAAAGAACGGTGCCGTTGTAATCAAAGGTTCAGTTCCATTATCTGAAATGTTCGGATATGTTACGACTCTAAGAACACTTTCATCAGGAAGAGCTACTTCTTCTATGGAATTAGAGAAGTACCAGGCTACTCCTCAAAACGTTGCTGAAGATATCATTGCTAAAGCAAAAGGTTAATTTTTTAAATCAAAGAAATGTCACAAAGAATCAGAATAAAACTAAAATCTTACGATTACAACTTGGTGGACAAGTCTGCTGAGAAGATCGTAAAAACGGTAAAGGCTACTGGTGCTGTTGTAAACGGACCAATTCCATTGCCAACGAACAAGAGAATCTTTACAGTACTAAGATCTCCGCACGTAAACAAGAAAGCAAGAGAGCAGTTCCAATTGTCAGCTCACAAGAGATTGATGGATATCTACTCTTCTTCTTCTAAAACTGTTGATGCTCTAATGAAATTAGAACTTCCTTCAGGAGTTGACGTAGAAATTAAAGTGTGATGAATGCGTTGGAAGATGGATGACGGAAGTCAGAAGTTTTTCAGCAATCGCAAAACACGTTGCAACTATATAAAATCCGTTCTCGCAAGAGAGCGGATTTTTTTGTTAATTATTTAATGAAATTTTGTTTGATTAGCTTTTCTGGTGGTAGTTCATATTATTCTTAAGATATTTATTATAATAATTAATTATGACAGTAAAATTTCAATTATTAAGTTTATGCTGAAAACAGTAATTGTTTATGAATTATTTATAATTGGTTAAATTATATATTGGAATTGACATTAAATTACTACATTTGTTGCCCTAATTTTAACAATATGAATAAAAAATTAACTACTTTACTTTTCTTAGGTGGCCTATCCCTGATGAATGCGCAATGGAGCAAAGCAATACCTAATGTAGAAGTAAATCGAAAAAGTGATAACTCAGTTTATTACAAATTAGACATCAGTGCCATCCGTGGACAATTGCTTGCAGCCGATAAAGTTGGAAATGCTGCAGGAACAGTGACAGTCAGTATGCCGACAATCGATGGCAAAATTGAAAGGTTCGCTGTCAGCAGCTTCCCCGTGATGGACGAGGCACTGGCAAATCAATACCAGTTGGGATCTTATGTCGGTGTTGGAATAGATGATCCTACGAAATATGTGAGATTCAGTGTGGCGCCAAACGATTTCCAGTCTATGATGATCAGCAATGGTAAATATGAATTTATAGAACCTGCAACTACTGATAAAGCCTTCTATTCCGTTCATGGAAAAAGCAGTAAAATTGATGCATTCGCTTGTACTACAAAAGAAGATCAGGCATCTGTTGACAGATTAAAGGCGTTATATAAAAATGGTTCTGAAGAGAGATCCGGAAACAAAAAATTTCATACCCTTAGACTAGCTATGTCTGTTACTGGAGAGTATGGCGCTTATTATGGTAGTGTTGCGGCTTCCCTGGTACAGATCAACGCAACGATGACAAGGGTAAATGGTATTTTTGAGAAAGAATTCAATTTGCATCTTAATGTGGTCAACGCACCAAATATTATCTTCACAAACGCATCCACTGATCCCTACAGTGTTGCGGCACAGATGTGCAAATGGAACTATGAGTTGATGAACGTTTTGCACGGCGGCACTTATGGTATTACCGACGCGGATTTTGATATCGGACATTTGTTCGGAAGAAGTGGCGGCGGTGGTAATGCGGGATGTATTGGCTGTATCGGAAGCAATGATGTCTCTACCACTTCATACACTGCGGCGAACGGTGACTGTGGATATGCATACATTTCCCCAAACAATTATAAGGGAAGTGGTTTCACTTCGCCTGGCACAGGAGCTCCACAAGGCGATACTTTTGATATTGATTATGTTGCCCACGAGTTGGGACATCAGTTGGGAGATAACCATACTTACAGTTATAATGAAGGTACGTCTGTGACTGTAGAGCCAGGTTCTGGTTCTACGATTATGGGTTATGCAGGAATTACCGGAGCTAATACAGATGTTCAATCTAACTCAGATCCTTATTTCCATACCGTGAGTATCGATCAAGTACAAGCTAATCTTGCCTCCAAAACAGTAGATGTTGAGACTAACATTGCAAATAATCCACCAGTTGTGACAGCTATGACTGCCACTACTTATACAATTCCACGTTCAACAGCGTTTGTTTTGACAGCAACAGCTTCAGATCCTGACGGAGATACACTTAGTTACTGCTGGGAAGAAGTGGATGTCAGCAACTTGGCAGATGGTATTGGTAAGGTGTCCGGAACTGGTGATGGAGCTGCCACTATTGGAAGTACTACTAGAGGAGCTTCTTTCAGATCTTGGTTGCCAACTTCATCTCCTACACGATATTTTCCAAAACTGGCGACAGTTCTTGGCGGTGCTGTAAGAAATGTTAATGATTTTGAATCCACTTCTTCAGTGGCCAGAAATACCACGGCTAACCAAACAAAATTCCGCGTTACTGTACGAGATAACAAAGGTGTTGATACCCAAACGGCCTACACCACACAGAACATACAGGTAGGAACTGCGGCAGCCTTTACGGTCAACACAATTCCAACTTTGATCGCTGGTGCCAACTCAACCATTACTTGGGTAGCTTCTGGAACAACGGCTTCTCCTTACAACGTGGCCAACGTGAAAATTGATTTCACATCCGATGCTGGTACAACTTGGACCACATTGGCCGCTTCGGTCGCTAATTCTGGTTCTGCAAGTGTGGCAATCCCAGCAAGTTTGGTAGGAAAGTCCGGACACATCAGAGTTTCAGCGATTGGGAACGTTTTCTACGCTGTGAAACCAGCGACGGTAAGTTCAACTTTGGCTGTTTCTGATGTTACCAACAAGTCAATTCAGATCTTCCCAAATCCAGTAAAAGATGTTTTAAATGTCTCTAACGTGACTTTGAACTCAAACTATGAGATCTTCAATGCAGCAGGACAATTGGTTTCCAAAGGTAATCTTGGAACTGGAAAGGTAGCTGTGAACAAATTAGCAAAAGGCGTTTACTTCCTAAATGTAGATGATAAAGGAACATCGGTGAAAACCAAATTCGTAAAAGAATAAGCAATCATTTATATAAACCAAAGCCGCTTCAAAATCTTGAAGCGGCTTTTTTACATTTATAATTTCAAGATCACTTTATTCAAAGTAATCCACAAAAAGAAATCTGGTTGATATATTATATTATTAAAAAATTTAAAACCGCTTAATACTTATCAAATAAAAGTAAATCTGTAACACTTAAATTTGCTAATCAGAATTGGGATAAAATTATATGAATAATGATTATTTTGAGTTTATAATAAATCATCATTTTATTAATTAAAAACAAATTGACTGAGATACTTCCTAAAATACCATTCAAAAAAATATTAAAATGAGAAAATTAATTTTTAACTCTTCTCCTTAGTTTTGGATTGGTTGCTGCCCAAACTCATCGTTTCATTTATGAGTTTAAATTCATAATCAAATCCATAACACATTGAAGTTTTAAATTGATACTAATTAATTATGACTAAAATTACATATCTATCTCATGTTTTTGCAATTGTAGCAATAGCTTTATTTTTTCCTAAAATGAGATTAGACATTACTAGTATTACATTATTTTCATTGTCAGTTATACTGAATATTGTTTCTATTGGTATTTTAATTAAGAAAAAGGACACTGTGAAAAAAGTATGGTTATATAGCAATTTGTTTTTGAATATCTTTTTTATATGCTTGTTTACATATACTGTATTTATGCTTTATCAATTAATGTATGGGTAAATGAGGAAGAATCTCACACAACTAGAGATGAAAAAAAAGCGAATTGAAAAAAATTAACATCTTTTGTTGGAAAGAGCGCACCTGCTTGTGAATACAACTAAAAAAAGATACAAGCAAGAATCTCGCACCGGTAAAGGAAAAGCAATCGCATTATTAACCTCGTAGAGGCAAACTGTCAATAGATTAATTAATTCTAAAATAAAAAAAGCGGTGTAGGTGCGTCCTGTTAATTACAAGTCGCACCTACACCGCTAGGAATTCTGGATGTTCTGATTTTCTATTAACAGGTCGCCTTTACAAGGCTTACAATCCTTTTAACCATTGTGCTTAGACCTAAAATTCCAGCCTGTATCCTTTGCTTCTTATCACCACAATTTTGATATTCGGATCTACTTCCAGTTTTTTTCTGAGTTTTGAGATGAACATATCCAGGCTGCGTCCCACAATCACGCCGTCATCTTCCCAGATTTCCTTTTGCAGTCGGCTTCGCTCTATGATTTCGTTGGGAGACCGGGCGAAGATCAGTAATACCCGGCTTTCCGTTGCAGTCAGGTCTATGATTGTTTCATCCATGATCAGTTTCCTGTCTTTTGCATCAAACAATAAGGAGCCGAGCGGCAACATATCATGATGCGGCTTTTCGTGAACAACTTTTCGTGGCTTCCCAGATTTCCAGACAATAAAACCTACTAATGCTAAAATTGATAATCCACCCAGAAGGTATCCGCTTTTTGCAGTGTTGATTCCTGCGGGTTTGAATTTAATGTTGATCAAATAACATGCTTTGGGTTGTCTTCTTCCGATGCAGGCTACGATATCATCTTTTCTGTTTTTGGAGACGGCATAGCCATATGCTACAGCGGAAGTTCTACAATTCAGAACGTTGACAATATAATCACTGGCTAGCGGATCTTTTGCCAACACACGATTGGTAAGATTTACAAGTGAGTCGGGTTGAAATGTAAGCGCATTCTCAAAGCTGATTTGGTATTCATTTTCCGAAATCATTTTTACCGGAAGCACTCTTGAAGTTTTGTCGCCAGACTGTAAAAGCAATTCATGTCCTATTTTTCGGAGCAGAACTTCTCTTCTGGCAAAGTCGAAGTCATCCTTATCCTCACTTGTGAAGGTGCCAGAATGATACAGATCAATGATAGAAAAATGAATCCAACCAGGTATTTTCGTTTCCGTGAAATGTGATTTTGACTAAGTTGCATAGTGTCAAGTTATTATTTACAAAGTTTACAATTTTATTTACAAACTGAATATCAAAAGCAGAAAAATATCAGACTAATTTCGCTGTGCAAACATTAAAAATATCAAAATTATGTCATTATTAAACAAACAAAACAAGATGAAAAAAGTAAATTATGGACTGGTTTTATTGCTGGGTGTAGTAAGCGCATTGGCATTTAACTTTGCGCCATTTGCCCACGTTCCTGATGCTAAAATTAAAAATGAAACGCCTAAGAAGGGTGTTCTAAAACCGCTATCTGCCAGTGAACAGAAAGCTGCCATAAAAAAGTGGGAAGCTACCCCTGATGGTATCATGTACAGGAAATGGGTTGCCTCTCCTGCTGGTAAAAAAGTGTTTACCAGTACTGCTAAAATCAGCAAGTCTGTGAAAAACTACACCGATATGTCGGCAGTTGTCACCTCTCTTTCTCTTCCGCCAGGCTCAAGATTAGGATTCGGAATCATGGTAAGAGTTGATGCAGATGATTATATTTTAACTTTTGATCCGCAAAAGTCTCAACTTGCGCCACTGCGCACTATAAAAGTTAATGACAAAATCGTGATCCGCAGCCATTACATCTCTCACGCACCCAAATATTCCTATCCTATCATAACGGGCGATTATGTAATACGTGACGGGCAAGTGATTTTTAAGCGGGCACCTCGCAAAGGTGGCTGTTAAATTAAATTATGAAAAGCAAAATTCTAAAAACCAAAAGCCACCTCAGAATCTGAAGCGGCTTTTATATTGAATTAAAATCAAATTTACTTACTCGTGTAATACCCAAAATACAGACAGCTGCTCTGAAGATTCTTATAAGTTGCTGTTTGGCTGTAGTTGGCTTTCAGCTGCGCAAACGAGGTTCGGAATTTTTCATTCTTGGTCTTGTTCGCAAAGAGTTCATTTTGTTTGGGTTTCTCTTCGTACTTAGGATCATCGTAATTTACCTTCAAAGGATTGTTGGCTTCCCATTGATAATACTTTCCTTGCTCCGCACTCGCCATTTGAAAGAGTATTCGTGCTTGGTTTTCTTTGTCTTTTGATAAAGTCAGTGCTTTCTTGTAATAATTAATGGCAAGATCAAAGTTGTCCGGTTCTACATAACTTCTGGCTGAGAAGTTTTTATAGTATAGATAAAATGGCGACTGCAGCTCATTCCCAAACTGGAACTTCGAGCCGTTCGAATTATCAACATCCATCACGAACAGTTCTCTGAAATAACCCAAAACTGAAGTATTGTAAAGCAAATTCCCCAAAAGCTGATTTGCCAATCTGGCTTTGTCATCATTACCTTTTCCGATATTTTCCAGCTGAATCATTGCGTCTGCCAATTCAATTTTATTCATTTTATTTTTGATGAATGGGAAATTAGCAAGACCTTCCGCTTTCATCGATTCCTCGGGTTTGCTCTGGAAACTTTCCCAAATGTTGTGTCCGAAAACCAACGATGAGATATTATTGAAACCATTATAAACGCCATTCTCAAAAGTCATCGGTTTCTGGATGTAGGTTTTGCCATCATCTTTCCATTCGCCCGTCATTTTCGGGATGCCTTTGTAGTTTTTTGCTTTTGAATAAAAATCTTTTGCCTTTTTGAAATCTGCCAATCGCATCTCGCGGTCGCCGTAGATTACGTTGAAGAAAGATTCAGGATCGGCAACGTCTTCCATCTTCTTCACTAAATAATTTTCAAACGCGGTCTTTTTTTGCTTTTTGTAAAACTCTTCCACTTTTTTCACGAGGTCAGAATTCGGATTGTACTGCAGGTCGGAAAGGTTGTTGTTCATCAGAAAAGATTTGGCGTCCTGCTTCTCGATGAAATAGCGGTTGGCAAGGATGTCCATCACAAAGTCTTTGGTTGCCGGCTGGTACAGCCAATTGTTGTAATTGCCTTTCTGCTCAAAAACTTTGGAATATTTTTTCATTAATGAATTCTCAAATTCCGGTGTGATGATAGGCTGGGAAACGATCTCATTCAGCATTTTGAATTTCTCGATTTCGGCCAGATATTCTTTGTCCGTCGTTTTGATTTGAGATAAGATGTTTTGACTGCCTTTATAATCGGTGTTCAGGAATTTGATGTAGGCTTCACAAAGCTGCCAGAACTCGTCAGCACCTTTTTTGTTTTTGGCAAGGACAACCGTTGCTTCCAGCTCCATCGCAAAGTCTTTGCTTTCTTGTGCATAATTATCTGGTGCATAAAATGGTAGTCTTTTGTTTCGGAAATGGTCGCAGTCTTTGTCATTACAATAAGGATTCACGACGAGATAATTTCTTTCCAATTGATTGATGGCTCTTACGGTCAGGACTTTCAGAATGTCAGATTCGGTATTGTTCTCGATCATTTTATTCATAATCGGAACCGGATTGTTGAAGGAGTTGTAGGCCAAGAGAAAATACGCCGTGTTTTTATCTTCGGGTGTTTTGGTTTGGGCAAGGATTTTATTAAAGTCCTTATCTGTTGCCAGAAACATTGAGTTGTAGGCGCTTTCTTTCTTATTCTTTGTATTCTTGAACACCTGGAAGAAGTCCCAATTGGCTTTGTCGAATTGTTTTAGTCCACGCTCGGCACCGGCTTTTTGGTCGAGCGCGTAATAATACATATGGTTTTTCAGCTTCAAAGGTTCCACATAAGTCTGGAACGCATTGATCGCCGACTGGTATTTCCTGGAATAATGATTGAAACGGACAAGTTGATACGCATATCTTAGTTTGATTTCCGGATTGCTTGCTGCTTTGTAAAGTGAGATCAGAGCAGCGTTGGTTTTTTCATAATTAAGTTGGGTGGCATTCTTGCCAGCGGTTTTTTCGTCTCTGTAATAATAAGCGTCGGGATTCTCAATATAATTGATCCGCATGTACGGCTCCATATACTTGGCCTGAATCAGATAATCCATTGCTTCCTGATATTTGGTGTAGAAACCTTTCCCGAGTTTTTGAAATAATGGATGTGTCAGCTGACCTTTCTTGAGGCTATGCAAATGTTTTATGTCAACCTTGGTGACCAAGGCGTTGGTTTCTTCGTAGGTCAGTTTGTTATCAAAATATTTGACCCAAGATTCGATGTTTTCGTCTGGAATATTTTTGTCCAGCCTTCCGTTGTAATCGTAACCGTAGAAATGGCTGCTATAAGTGAGGAGAAATGGTTCGTAGGTTTTGTTGTGAATGATTTCCTGAGCAAACAGGTTGAAATAGTCATAATCCGGGTCATACCAGGCACAGGCTTTTGAGTTTTGCTGAAAACCTAAAATCAGAGCAGCGGTCAGAATTAGTTTTTTCATTGGAGAAGTGTTTTGTAGTTTTTGGTGAATCTCTCGTCGAGGTGATAATATATAAGGAGTGGTTTGTAATCTAATTTTTCATTGATGAAATTAATACTTTCCCGAATATCTTTTTCTGGAATTTCCTCGACTTTGATTTTAAAGCCTTTGTTCAGATATATCCCGAAATAGAAATCATCCTTCAGAACTTCGAAGTTACTGTCGTCGATCTTTCTGAAGTTTTTATTTTGCATCAATTCTTCTGCCGCTAATGCGTTGATCAGTTTTTTCTTTCCAACGTGATTGGTCACGATTCCCCAAGAGTAGATTGGTAGTGCGATATCCAATTTCACAGGATAATCGTCAATATTTTTCAAATAAGATTTCAAAGTCTTCACATTCAGGATAGAATTCTGAACTTGATTTTCCAATGGGGAAGAAGTGGCGTAACACATCAGGTACATTTTCTCAACCGGCGGAACTCCCGTCTGCAATTTATCTTTGACTTGGTGGAGCCTTAAAGTACAAGTCACATTTTTCTTCGAAACCTTTTTCAGTATTTGTAAGAATTTGAAGTAATCGTCTTTTGTAGAAGAAGTCCAGTCGCTGTCGATCTGGATTTCGTTTGCCAGATTGAGTTTGTGATTTGATTTAATCTTATTAATATGATCATTAATTTTATTAGCCAAAAATTCGATTTCGTTTTGTTTAATGTTGAACCAATTTTCATTCGTAATGAAAACGACAGGAACAATTTTTTTATTAATGGAAAAATTCTGATTGATAGAAATTACGCCGACTTCCAAAAATTGATTGTTATCTTTTACAACATCGAAGAATCTTGTGTAGAGATTTGGGAGTTTGCTTTGATCAAGGAGTTGTTGTTCGGTTTTGGTCAAGATTAATTTTGAACGCCAATAGTAAAATCCGTGGTCATTATTAATGTCAGTTTTCGAACAACTGATCATTAGTAAAAAACAAATAAGCATTTGCAAAGTTTTCTTCATGGAAATCTGTTATTAAGGATCATTAATATTAAACATTAAAATGAAAAGGTAAAAGGAATTCTTATAAAACAAAATTCAAAAAAGCATCACAACGAATGTTTAACTTTGAAAAAAAAAAAATGAACAATAAAAATCTGTTTGAAAGATTCTCAAACTGGGCAACAACTTTTACCGGAAGTTCTTACGCATTTATCGGTGCAGTTCTTATCGTAATTATATGGGCAGTCAGCGGTCCGATTTTCAATTACTCCGAAACCTGGCAGCTTGTCATCAATACCGGGACAACCATTATTACGTTTCTGATGGTTTTCTTAATTCAAAAAGCGCAGAACAAAGACGGAAAGGCAATTCAGCTTAAACTTAATGAACTCATCGCAGCCAGCAAACAGGCGAGCAACAGAATGGTTGATATCGAAGATCTTACCGAAAAAGAACTAGATCAGCTTCACGATTACTTTGTCAAAATCGCCGAATTGTCCAAGCAGGCAGAGAATATCCATAAATGTTATTCCATCGATGCGGCTGTGAAAAAACACAAGAATAAATATCAGGAGAAAAATCCTGAATTATAAATCCGTCATTCAAAATATCCTTTCCGGGAGAATATTTTCCCAAAATCACGTAACTCACAAATTATCAAATAATTTCCGAATATTTATTTGTCAATATAAAAAATATTCTTACATTTGCACACTCATTTTAGGGAAGGAGTATGCCTATTTCAAACATAGTACATTACGAAAACCGCTAGAGTGTTAAGTTTTAATATAATAGATATATATAAATAATGTCAGGTATTATTGGAAAAAAAATCGGGATGACATCTCTGTTTGACGAGAACGGCAAAAACTTGCCTTGTACCGTTATTCAAGCAGGTCCATGCTCGGTTTTACAGGTCAGAACCATTGAGAAGGACGGTTACAAAGCTGTTCAGTTAGGTTTCGATGACAAGAGTGAGAAGAACGTTGGTAAAGCGTTAGCCGGCCACTTTAAAAAGGCTGGTTCAACTCCTAAAGCTAAGTTGGTAGAGTTCTACAGAGAATTCGTAGACCAAGTAACAGTAGGAGAAGATGTAACTGTAAAATTATTCGGCGAAGGAGAATTCGTAGATGTTACAGGAACTTCAAAAGGTAAAGGTTTCCAAGGTGTTGTTAAAAGACACGGCTTTGGAGGTGTAATGCAGGCAACTCACGGACAGCACAACAGACTTAGAGCTCCAGGTTCTATCGGTGCGGGTTCAGATCCATCTAGAGTATTCAAAGGGATGAGAATGGCAGGCAGAATGGGAGGTAAGCAGGTAACTGTTCAAAACCTTCAGGTGTTAAAAGTAGATGAGGAACAAAATCTTTTAGTAGTAAAAGGTGCTATTCCGGGAGCGAAAAATTCTTATGTAATTATCAGAAAATGGAACTAGTAGTATTAAATACATCAGGAAAAGAAACCGGAAGAAAAGTAACTCTTGACGAAACTGTTTTCGGAATTGAGCCAAACCAGCACGCGGTTTACTTAGAGGTTAAACAATATCTTGCTGCTCAGCGTCAAGGTACTCACAAATCAAAAGAAAGAAGCGAGATCACAGGTTCTACCAGAAAGCTTAAGAAGCAAAAAGGTTCTGGATCTGCTAGATATGGTGATATCAAGTCGCCAACTTTCAAAGGTGGAGGTAGAGTTTTTGGTCCAAAACCAAGAGATTACCGTTTCAAATTGAACAAATCTTTGAAAAGATTAGCTAAGAAATCTGTACTTTCTCAAAAATTGAAAGACAACAGCGTTAGAGTATTGGAAAACTTCAGTTTTGATGCGCCTAAGACAAAAGAATTCATCACATTGTTGGATGCTTTGACTCTTACAGGTAAGAAATCATTATTCGTACTTCCTGAATCTAACAAGAATGTATATTTATCTTCAAGAAACTTACCTAAAACTAAAGTTTTGAATTATAATGAGATTTCTTCTTATGATTTGATCAACGCAGGTGAGATTATCTTCTTGGAAGATGCAGTAGAAAAATTTCAGGAAAACTTAAAGAAATAAATCATGTCACTTATTATTAAACCAATCATTTCAGAAAAAGCAAACTATCTTACAGAGTTGAGAGGTGCTTATTCTTTCTTAGTTGCTCCAAAAGCAAATAAGATTCAGATCAAAAGTGCTATTGAAGCACATTATGGTGTAAAAGTAGCGGACGTTAGAACTATGATTTATGCGCCTAAAGTTTCTACTAAAAACACTAAACAAGGACTTCAAGTTGGGAAAACCAATAAATTGAAAAAAGCTGTTGTAACATTGGCAGCTGGAGAAGTTATTGATATTTTCGCAACTAATTAATTAATTTATAAATAAGAGTAATGTCTGTTAGAAAATTAAAACCTATCACCCCGGGACAGAGATTCAGAGTTGTAAACAACTTTGAGGAAATTACTACCAACAAACCAGAGAAATCTCTAACAGTTGGTATTAGTAAGTCAGGTGGACGTAACCAAACTGGTAAAATGACCATGCGTTACACCGGCGGTGGACACAAAAAGAAATACAGAATTATCGACTTCAAAAGAAACAAACATGATGTTGAAGCAACGGTAAAAACTGTAGAATATGATCCAAATAGAACTGCTTTCATCGCATTAGTTGAGTACGCAGACGGAGAGAAAAGATATATCATCGCTCCAAACGGAATCAAAGTAGATCAAGTAATCATCTCAGGAGAAAGCGTAGAGCCAAATGTTGGTAACGCAATGAAACTGAAAAGTATTCCACTAGGAACTGTAATTTCTTGTATCGAATTGAAGCCAGGACAAGGTGCTACTCTTGCTAGAAGTGCTGGATCATCCGCTCAATTAACTTCAAGAGACGGAAAATATGCAATCGTTAAATTGCCTTCAGGAGAATCTAGAATGATCCTTACTGAGTGTTATGCAATGGTTGGATCTGTTTCTAACTCAGACCATCAGTTGACTGTATCAGGTAAGGCTGGTAGAAGCAGATGGTTAGGAAGAAGACCTAGAACAAGACCAGTAGTAATGAACCCTGTAGATCACCCAATGGGTGGTGGTGAAGGACGTTCTTCTGGAGGTCACCCAAGATCTAGAAACGGTATGCCGGCTAAAGGTTACAAAACTAGAAAGAAAAACAAAGCGTCTAACCGTCATATCATATCTAAACGTAAATAATTATGGCAAGATCACTTAAAAAAGGACCATTTATTCATCATACTTTAGATAAAAAGGTTCAGGCAAATATAGAGTCTAATAAAAAGACTGTAATCAAAACTTGGTCTAGAGCGTCTATGATCTCTCCAGACTTCGTAGGTCAGACTATCGCAGTACACAACGGGAAATCCTTTATCCCGGTTTATGTTACAGAAAACATGGTAGGACACAAGCTAGGCGAATTTTCTCCGACAAGATCTTTCAGAGGTCACGGTGGTAACAAAAATAAAGGAGGTAGATAATCATGGGATCAAGAAAAAGAGAAAGTGCATTAGCACGTAAAATAGCAAACCAAGATGTGGCAAAAGCGTTGCACAACGACTGCCCGTCTTCTCCAAGAAAAATGAGATTAGTTGCTGATATCATTAGAGGAGTAGAGGTAGAAAAAGCTTTGTCTATTCTAAAATATTCTAAGAAAGGTGCTTCTGAGAAATTGGAAAAAGTATTACTTTCTGCAATTGCTAACTGGCAATCAAAAAACGAAGGTGCTGACATCGAGGAGGCAAACCTAGTTGTAAAAGAAATATTTGTGGATAGCGCAAGACAATTGAAGAGACTAAGACCAGCTCCACAAGGTAGAGGTTACAGAATCAGAAAGAGATCTAACCACATTACATTAATCTTAGGTACTAAAAATTAATTCAAGGTATGGGACAGAAGACAAATCCAATCGGTAACAGATTAGGTATCATCAGAGGATGGGATTCTAACTGGTATGGAGGTAAAAACTACGGTGATAGAATCGCTGAAGATTACAAAATCAGAAGATACCTTGAGGCAAGATTAGCTAAAGGTGGTATTTCAAAAATATATATTGAGAGAACACTTAAATTAGTAACTGTAACTATCACAACTGCTAGACCAGGTTTAATTATCGGTAAAGGAGGACAAGAGGTTGACAAACTAAAAGAAGAGTTGAAAAAATTGACTGGAAAAGATATCCAGATCAATATCTTCGAGATCAAAAGACCTGAGCTAGATGCAGTACTTGTTGCTGACAGCATTGCGAAGCAAATTGAAAACCGTATCTCTTACAGAAGAGCTGTGAAAATGGCAATCGCTTCTACAATGAGAATGGGTGCAGAAGGTATCAAAGTTCAAATCTCTGGAAGATTGAACGGCGCTGAAATGGCACGTTCTGAAAACTTCAAAGACGGAAGAATTCCTTTATCTACTTTCCGTGCAGATATCGATTATCACATCGGTGAAGCATTGACCCAGTATGGTAAATTAGGAGTGAAAGTTTGGATTATGAAAGGAGAAGTGTACGGTAAAAGAGACCTTACTCCACTTGTAGGACAACAGAAAAAAGCACCTTCTGGAGGACGTAATGACAGAAATGACAGAGGCGGAGACAGAGAGAACAGAGGAGGCGACAGAAAACCAAGAAGAAATAATTAATAAAATTTTAGAGGCCAGTTTTTAAATGACCGTTACTTTTTTAAAATCTAAATTCTAAAATCTAAAATTTAAAATTATGTTACAACCAAAAAGAACCAAATTCCGTAGAGTTCATAAGATGAAGATGAAGGGGATTGCCCAAAGAGGGAATCAACTCGCTTACGGAACTTTCGGGATCAAAGCTACTGAAGGAGCTTGGATTACTGCAAGACAAATTGAAGCAGCTCGTATCGCTGCGACAAGATATATGAAAAGAGAGGGTCAGTTATGGATCAAAATATTCCCAGACAAGCCTATCACCAAGAAACCAGCCGAAGTAAGGATGGGTAAAGGTAAAGGTGCTGTAGAATATTGGGTAGCCGTAGTGAAACCTGGTAAAATTATGTTCGAAGTTGGTGGAGTACCTTACGAAGTAGCAAAAGAAGCGCTTAGGCTTGCTGCTCAGAAGTTACCGATCGTTACCAAGTTCGTAGTTGCTAATGATTTTGTTAAACCTCTATAATCTCTATTAAAATGAAAAACGCTGACATCAAAAATTTAAGCAAAGAGGATCTACAAAACCAATTGGCTGAAGCTAAAGCTAACTACGCGAAAACGAAGATAGCTCACAAGATCAGTCCACTTGAGAATCCGATCTTAATCAGAGATTTGAGAAAATCAATCGCAAGACTTAACACAGAGTTAACTAACAAACAATAATTCCTTTTTACAATGGACAGAAATTTAAGAAAAGAAAGAATCGGAATAGTTTCCAGCAATAAAATGGAAAAGACTATTGTTGTTAGTGAAACTACGAGAGTAAAACATCCAATGTACGGTAAATTCGTTTTGAAAACGAAAAAATATACTGCACACGATGAGAACAACGAGTGCACAGAGGGCGATACAGTTTTGATCACAGAAACTAGACCTTTGAGTAAAAGCAAAAGATGGAGATTAGTAAGAATCATAGAAAAAGCTAAATAATGTTACAAACCGAATCAAGATTAAAAGTTGCTGATAACACAGGTGCTAAAGAAGTACTAGTGATCAGAGTTCTAGGTGGTACTAGAAGAAGATATGCTTCTGTTGGTGATAAAATTGTAGTGACTATCAAAGATTCTACACCATCAGGAAACGCAAAAAAAGGTCAAGTATCTAAAGCGGTAGTAGTAAGAACTAAAAAAGCAGTACGTAGAAAAGATGGTTCATACATCAAATTCGAAGACAACGCTTGTGTTTTGCTAAACGCTGGAGGAGAGATGAGAGGAACACGTGTTTTCGGACCGGTTGCTCGTGAGTTGAGAGACAAAGAATATATGAAGGTTATTTCATTAGCTCCTGAAGTACTTTAATTTTAAAATTTTAGAAAAAATGACAAAAGTTAAAATAAAAAGAGGAGACAACGTACTGGTAACTACTGGAAAAAATAAAGGTAGCAAAGGTGAAGTTCTTGAAGTAATCAGAAAAGAAGGTAAAGATCCAAGAGTGATCGTTGCAGGTATCAACATCGTGAAAAAACACGTTAAGCCGTCTGCTTCCAACCCTCAAGGTGGAATTGTTGAAAAAGAAGCTTCTTTACACATTTCAAACGTAGCACTTGTTGACAAAGACGGGAAAGCTACTAAGACTGGAACCAAAGTAGAAGGAGACAAAAAAGTAAGAGTAGCGAAAACTACTGGAGAAACTTTATAATTAAAATTTACGATGGAATATATAGTAAGACCAAAACAACAATATAAAGACACAATTGTTCCTGCAATGATGGAAGAATTTGGGTACAAATCTGTAATGCAGGTTCCTAAATTATTGAAGATCGTTGTCAGCCAAGGACTTGGTGCAGCTGTTCAAGATAAAAAAATCGTGGATTATGCTGTAGAAGAATTGACTGCAATCACTGGACAAAAAGCTGTAGGTACTTTATCTAAAAAAGATGAGGCTGCTTTCAAACTAAGAAAAGGAATGCCGATCGGAGCTAGAGTAACTCTTAGAGCTGATAAAATGTATGAATTCTTAGACAGATTGACATCTTCTGCACTACCAAGAATTAGAGATTTTTCTGGTATCAAAGCTGATGGTTTCGACGGTAGAGGTAATTATAATTTAGGAATCACTGAGCAAATTATCTTCCCAGAGATCGTGATCGACAAAGTGAAGAAAATCCAAGGGATGGACATCACTTTCGTAACGACTGCGAAAACTGACAAAGAAGCAAAATCATTATTAACTCACTTCGGTTTACCGTTCAAAAAGAACTAAGATGGCTAAAGAATCAATGAAAGCGCGTGAGCGCAAAAGAGAAGCTACTGTAGCTAAATATGCTGAAAAAAGAAAAGCTTTGAAAGAAGCTGGAGATTATGATGCACTACAGAAGTTACCTAAAAATGCTTCTCCTGTAAGATTACACAACAGATGTAAACTGACAGGAAGACCTAGAGGATATATGAGAACATTCGGAATTTCCAGAGTAACTTTCAGAGAAATGGCAAACAACGGACTTATCCCAGGCGTGAAAAAAGCTAGTTGGTAAGCAATTAAAATTTTTACAGCTGACTTCTATATTTTTATAAGTCAGCTGTATTTTAATAAATATAGGATAAATTGAATCAACTCAAGGACAAAGAAAAAAATAAATACTATTAATTTTTTTTGTACTTTTGCACCCGCTCAGAAAATTATTATTTCTCTGGGTGACTATTATTCTTTTTGACATTGTTTATTAGAATATAATGAAATTAAGAAAATCAAAATGACAATTAAGTTGTTTAGATACTGAAGGTAAAGAGATCAGGCGAAGAATTATTCGGGTCCATATAAGTCTTTAATCTTCAAGTCTTTTCAATACTGATTGTCATTAACCAATAATTTAAAACAAAGAAATGGTAACAGATCCAATTTCAGATTTCCTAACAAGAGTAAGGAACGCACAAAGCGCAGGCCACAAAGTGGTGGAAATTCCTGCATCAAAAATCAAAAAAGAGCTTACGAAAATTCTTTTTGACCAAGGTTACATCTTGAACTACAAGTTCGAGGATAGCGCGGTTCAAGGAACAATCAAAATCGCTCTTAAGTACGACAAGCAAACTAGCAAGCCGGCTATCAAGTCTATCCAAAGAGCTTCTAGACCAGGTCTTAGACAGTACAAAGGTTCTACAGAACTTCCAAGAGTACTTAACGGATTAGGTGTAGCTATTATCTCTACTTCCAGAGGAGTAATGACAGATAAAAAAGCGAGACAAGAGAAAGTAGGAGGTGAAGTAATTTGCTACGTATATTAATTTTTTAAAACAAGGAAAATGTCAAGAATTGGTAAAGCAATTATAGAAGTTCCTGCTGGTGTTACAATCTCTCAAAAAGATAACGTTGTAACAGTTAAAGGTCCAAAGGGCGAATTGATCCAGGAACTTACAGGAGGGATCACCTTCACACAGGAAGACGGCGTACTTACATTCAGCCGACCTTCTGACTCAAAAGAGCACAAAGCGCTTCACGGTTTGTACCGCGCGCTTATCAACAATATGATTGTTGGTACTACTACAGGATTTACTAAGAAATTAGAATTAGTAGGAGTTGGATACAGAGCGTCTCACAATGGCCAAAGATTAGAATTGGCTCTTGGATTCTCTCACGGTATCGTTCTAGAACTTCCAAAAGAAGTTGTACTAGATACATTGACTGAAAAAGGGAAAAACCCGATCGTTACACTATCTTCTTACGATAATCAACTTCTTGGAATGGTGGCTGCAAAGATCAGATCTTTCAGAAAGCCTGAGCCGTACAAAGGAAAAGGTGTTAGGTTCGTAGGTGAAATCATTAGAAGAAAAGCCGGTAAATCTGCATAAAATTTAAGAAAATGGCATTAACAAAAGTTGAGAAGAGAAACAGAATCAAAAGAAGAGTAAGAGGTAAGATCTCAGGATCTGCTACATTACCAAGATTGTCTGTATTCAAAAGTAATAAAGAGATCTACGCACAATTAGTAGATGATAAAGAAGGTAAAACATTAGTATCTGCTTCCTCTAGAGATAAAGGAGTTGACGCTAAGGGTACAAAAACAGAAGTATCTACAGCAGTAGGTAAAGCAATTGCTGAAAAAGCAAAAGCAGCTGGTATCGAGAATATTGTATTTGACAGAAACGGATTCGTGTATCACGGTAGAGTGAAAGCTCTTGCTGACGGTGCTAGAGAAGCTGGTCTTAAATTCTAATTTTAAAAATTCAGAAAACATGGTAGATAGTAATATAGAAAGAGTTAAACCTGGAGGATTAGAATTAAAAGATCGTCTGGTTGATGTTAACAGAGTAACTAAAGTAACCAAAGGTGGTAGAGCTTTCGGATTTTCTGCAATTGTTGTTGTAGGAAACGAGGACGGAATCATCGGTTACGGACTAGGTAAATCTAAAGAAGTTGCTTCTGCAATCGCGAAAGCTGTAGAAGATGCTAAGAAAAACTTGGTAAAAGTTCCTGTGATCAACCATACAATTCCTCACCAGACTTCTGCAAGATACGGTGGTGCTGATATCTTCTTGAGACCTGCGTCTCACGGTACAGGACTTATCGCTGGTGGTGCAGTACGTGCAGTACTAGAATCTGCAGGTGTACACGATGTATTGTCAAAATCTAAAGGTTCTTCTAACCCTCACAATGTTGTGAAAGCTACTTTCAACGCATTGTTGGACATCAGAAGACCAGAAGAGATTGCAAGAATGAGAGGAGTTTCTTTAGATAAAGTGTTTAACGGTTAATAAATATAATAATGGCAACAATTAGAGTAAAACAAGTTAGAAGCGCTATTAATAGATCTAAGACCCAAAAAAGAACGCTTGAAGCTTTAGGATTCAAAAAACTTCACCAAGTAGTAGAGCACGAAGCTACACCTTCCATCTTAGGAATGATAGCTGCTGTAAGCCACTTACTAGAAGTTCAGAAATAAGACATTAGACATAGAGAGAAGAGACTCTGATCAGGACGTCTCTTATCTCTTATCTTTTAATCTATAATCTCAATTACAATACAACAATGAATTTAAATAATTTAAAACCATCAACTGGTTCTACATTCAGCACAAAAAGAATTGGTAGAGGTCAGGGAAGTGGATACGGAGGTACTTCAACAAAAGGACATAAAGGTCAAAAAGCTAGAGCTGGTTATTCTCAGAAAATCGGTTTCGAAGGTGGACAGATGCCTTTGCAAAGAAGATTACCAAAATTCGGTTTCAAAAATGTTAATAGAAAAGAGTTCAGAGCGATCAATCTTGATACGATCCAAACTTTGATCGATACTAAAAACATCACTGGTGAGATCACTAGAGATGTATTGGTAGAAAACGGTCTTGCATCTAAAAACGAATTAGTAAAGATCCTAGGAAGAGGTGACTTGAAATCTGGTATTTCTATCACTGCTGATAAGTTTACTAAATCGGCTGAGGAAGCAATCAACAAAGCTGGAGGTAAAGCAATCACGACTCTTTAATTATTGACTAATGAAAGAATTTATACAAACACTTAAAAACATTTGGAGCCTAAAAGAGCTTAGAGATAAAATCGTCTTGACGCTTTTGTTGGTCCTTGTGTATAGATTCGCATCGTATGTTTCTCTTCCTGCAATCAACACTGCAGAAGTAGGAAACTTACTTCAACATTACAAAAACCAAGGCGGGAACCAACAAGGTGCCGGCCTTTTGGGTTTATTGTCTTCTTTCACAGGTGGAGCATTTAGCCGTGCTTCTGTTATGGCATTAGGAATTATGCCATACATTTCTGCTTCGATCATTGTACAGTTGATGGGTATGGCGATCCCTTACCTTCAGAAGTTACAAAAAGATGGAGAAAGTGGAAGAAACACTTTGAACCAGATCACCAGATGGCTTACGATCGCGGTTTGTCTTGTACAGGCGCCTTCTTATTTGACATCGGTAACGCAATTTTTCTTGCCTTATTCACAATTTGCATCCGCGTACTACATCGATCCAAACTCGGTGATGTTCTGGTTGCCAAGTATCATTATCCTGGTAGCAGGTTCTGTATTTGCAATGTGGCTAGGAGAGAAGATTACGGACAAAGGGATTGGTAATGGTATTTCTATTTTGATTATGGTGGGTATCCTTGCGGACCTTCCAACAGCATTTTATCAGGAAGTTTTGACACAGAATGGTAAAGGTGGATTGGGAAGCATCATGATCTTGGTGGAGATTATTTTCTGGTTATTGGTAGTTCTTTTGGCAATTGTATTATCAGTTGCGGTAAGAAAAATTCCGATCCAGTATGTAAGTAGAGCTCAAGCAAGAGGTGGCGTAAGCAGAAACTTGATGGATGGCGCTAGACAATGGATCCCATTGAAGGTGAATGCCGCAGGTGTAATGCCGATCATCTTTGCACAAGCATTGATGTTTGTTCCGGGATTGCTTACAAAAGTTGACGAATCCAATACATTTTTGGCTGGTTTCAAAAATGTTTTTAGCTGGCAGTACAATGTATTGTTTGCATTACTAATTATAATTTTCTCATTTTTCTATACGGCAATTACCATTCCTGTAAATCAGATGGCTGATGATCTAAAGCGTAATGGTGGGTTGATCCCGAAAGTAAGACCTGGAAAAGAGACGGCAGATTACCTGGATGATATTTTATCCAAGATAACCTTGCCAGGTGCAATTTTTTTATCTATCTTTGCAGTCCTTCCGGCAGTAGTGCACGGAGCGTTTGTTCAGACAGATAGATTTGCCCTATTTTTTGGGGGAACATCGTTGTTAATTATGGTTGGCGTTATCTTGGATACCGTTCAACAGATTAACACATATCTGCTGAACCATCATTATGATGGGTTGATGCAATCTAAATTATCAAGATCATCAAACCTTTAATAGAATAAATGGCTAAACAGAAACATATAGAACAAGACGGCGTGATCACGGAAGCACTTTCGAACGCGCAGTTCCGTGTAGAGCTAGAAAATGGGCACGTATTGATTGCTCATATTTCTGGTAAAATGAGAATGCATTATATTAAACTCTTACCTGGAGACAAGGTAAGACTCGAACTCTCTCCTTATGACTTAACTAAAGGGAGAATAACTTTTAGATATTAAAAATAACAAAATGAAGGTTAGAGCATCTATCAAAAAAAGAAGTGCTGATTGCAAGATTGTACGTAGAAAAGGCGTGCTTTTCGTGATCAACAAAAAGAACCCTAAATTTAAACAAAGACAAGGTTAAGAACCAAATTAAATTATGGCGAGAATTTCAGGTATTGATTTACCAAAGAACAAAAGAGGCGTTATCGGTCTTACTTACATCTACGGTGTTGGAAGAAGAACAGCTTCAGAAATTTTGAAAAGCGCTGGAATCAGCGAAGACAAGAAAGTCAACGAATGGAATGACGATGAATTGGCAGCAATCAGAACTTATATCTTGGACAACATCAAAGTTGAAGGAGAACTGCGTTCTGAAGTGCAATTGAACATCAAGCGATTGATGGACATTGGATGCCAACGAGGAATACGTCACAGACTAGGACTACCTTTAAGAGGCCAGAGAACGAAAAACAACTCTAGAACCCGTAAAGGAAAGAGAAAAACAGTTGCTAACAAGAAAAAAGCAAGTAAATAATCGTTAGGAATTATGGCAAAACAAACAAAAGTAGTTAAGAAAAGAAAAGTAAAAGTTGAGGCTATTGGTGAAGCGCATATTCAAGCTTCTTTCAATAACATCATAATTTCTTTAACAAATAAAGCAGGAGAAGTTATCTCTTGGGCTTCTGCCGGTAAAATGGGTTTCAGAGGTTCTAAAAAGAATACTCCATTCGCAGCTCAAATGGCTGCAGAAAACTGTTCTCAGGTAGCTTTCGAAGCTGGTCTTAGAAGAGTTAAGGTGTTTGTAAAAGGTCCAGGTGCTGGTAGAGAGTCTGCAATCAGAACTTTACACAACTCAGGGATTGAAGTAAGCGAGATCGTTGATGTGACGCCTATGCCACACAACGGATGTCGTCCACCTAAAAGAAGAAGAGTATAATCTTTTAACCTCAAATCTAAAACAATGGCAAGATATATTGGCCCTAAAACAAAAATTGCTAGAAAATTTGGTCAAGCAATTTTCGGAGATGACAAAAACTTCGAGAAAAGAAAAAATCAACCACCTGGACAACACGGTGCAAACAAAAGAAGAGGATCAAAGAAATCTGAGTATGCAGTACAGTTGATGGAAAAGCAAAAAGCTAAGTACACGTACGGTATCCTTGAGAAACAATTTGCTAACCTTTTCGACAAAGCTCATAGAAGTAAAGGGGTAACAGGTGAAGTCCTATTGCAACTTTGCGAATCAAGATTGGATAACGTCGTTTTCAGATTAGGTTTTGCTAAAACCAGAGCTGGAGCTAGACAACTAGTTTCTCACAGACACATTACTGTGAACGGAGAGCTGGTAAACATTCCTTCTTATTTGCTAAAAGCTGGTGACGTGATTGCTATCAGAGAGAAATCAAAATCTCTTGAAGTAATTGCTGACGCTCTAGCTTACAAAGCAAATTATGAGTGGTTACAATTCAATGACGAGAAAAAAACTGGTACTTTTACGACTGCTCCTGAGAGAATTCAGATTCCTGAGGACATCAAAGAACAGTTAATCGTCGAATTATACTCTAAATAATAATTTTTTCAAATTTTTGCTCAACCAGACTATGGCAATTTTAACATTTATAAAACCCGATAAAGTAATCCTTTTAAACTCGACTGATTTTAAAGGTCAATTTGAATTCAGACCTCTTGAACAAGGTTTCGGGCTTACAATCGGTAATGCATTGAGAAGAGTTTTACTATCTTCTCTGGAAGGATATGCTATTTCATCTATCAAAATAGAAGGCGTAGAGCACGAATTTTCAACTATACCAGGAGTGATCGAAGATGTTACTGAAATCATTCTTAATCTTAAACAACTTCGTCTTAAAGCAAAAACTGAAAATCCAGGAAGCGAGCAGGTAACTGCAAAAATCTCTGGTAAAGATGTTGTAACTGCTGGAGATCTAGGAGATTCAATCGTTAATTTTGAGATCCTTAACCCAGATTTGGTTATCGCAACTTTGGCTAAAGATGTAACGTTTGAAATTACTTTCAACGTAGAAAAAGGAAGAGGATATGTTCCGTCTGATCAGAACAAATCAAACAATGCGCCTGTTGGCACTATTGCTATCGACTCTATCTTTACACCTATCAAGAAAGTACAATATAGTATCGAAAATTATCGTGTAGAGCAAAAAACAGATTACGAAAAATTAGTATTGGATATTGAAACTGATGGATCTATCACACCTCAGAACGCTTTGACAGAAGCTTCTAAGATCTTGATCTATCACTTTATGTTGTTCTCCGATGAGAGAATCACATTAGAGACAGAGGCTGTAAAAGCTTCTATCCAATACGATGAAGAAACCCTTCACACAAGACAACTTCTTAAGTCTAAGTTAGCAGATATGGATCTTTCTGTAAGAGCCCTTAACTGTCTGAAAGCAGCTGAAGTAGAAACTCTTGGAGAATTGGTATCTTTCAGTAAATCTGATTTGATGAAATTCAGAAATTTTGGTAAAAAATCTTTAACAGAACTTGAAGAATTGGTTCACTCAAAAGGACTTAATTTCGGGTTTGATGTTGCAAAATATAAGTTAGACGCTGATAAATAATCCTTACAATGAGACACGGAAAGAAAATAAATCACTTAGGGAGAACAGCCCCGCATAGAAAAGCAATGCTTGCTAATATGGCTTGTTCACTAATTGAACATAAAAGAATCAACACTACTGTTGCTAAAGCGAAAGCTTTAAGAGTTTACGTGGAACCACTCCTTACAAAAGCTAAAGAAGATACAACGCACAATAGAAGAACAGTTTTCTCTTACCTACAAAGTAAAGAAGCTGTAACTGAATTGTTCAGAACTGTAGCTCCTAAAATCGCTGAAAGAAACGGTGGTTACACAAGAATCATCAAAACTGGTTTCAGACTTGGTGATGCTGCCGATATGGCAATGATCGAGTTGGTAGATTTCAACGAGATCTATAATCCAAACGCAGAAGAGAAGAAAACAACCAGAAGAAGTAGAAGATCTACTGCAGCTCCTAAAAAGGAAACTGCTGCTGTGGAAGCTACTGAAGCTAAAGTTGAAGAAACGCCTGCTGCTGAAACTTCTACAGAAGAAAAAACTGAAGAATAAGAATTCTAAGTTTTTAAATACAAAACCATCTCTTTTTAGGGATGGTTTTTTTTATGGGTTGATTGCAATAGTGTATTTTTGTAAATATATATAAACCTTAAAAATAAGTATTAATGAAATTACACCACAAAGATCTGCTCAAGGTCTTCTGTCTGTTTGCCGTGTTGATGGGATTTTCACCATTGACATTCGCACAGACTCTCAAGAATAACAAAGTAACATCACCCGATGGGAAGATCGTCTTGGAAGTAGGACTGGACAAATCCAAGATCTATTACAAAGTTTCCAAAGAAGGAAAGTCGATTTTAAATCCATCTTTTCTAGGATTTGATTTGAAGGATGGTTCGCTTAAGGACAATCTTTCTGTGAAGAATATTTCTCATTCTAAGTTTGATGAAACCTGGAAGCAACCTTGGGGCGAAGAGATCGAGGTTCGAAACCATTACAACGAGATGAAGGTTTTGGTTAAGGACAATTCAAAGCTTTCCAGAGAATTCATCATCGATTTTAAAGTTTATGACGACGGCTTCGGTTTTCGATACGAGTTTCCTAAACAAAAGAATCTGAATGAATTTGTCATAATGGATGAGTTGACGGAATTCAATTTTCCTGAGGATCACAAAACCTGGTCGATTCCTTACAATACAGAATTTTACGAAGGTTTGTTCAAGTCCAATCCAATTTCAAAGCTGGATACAGTTGCAACTCCTTTTACGATGGAAACCAAGTCAGGCTTGTTCCTCACCGTTCATCAAGCAAATCTAACAGATTACGCTTCAATGAATCTTGCGAAAGTTGGAAATTCAACCAAGCTGAAAAGTTATCTCACACCTTGGGCAACTGGCGAGAAAGTATTTGCGAAAGCGCCTTTCAACACACCTTGGCGAACCATGATCATTGCCAATTCTGCAGGTGATTTGATGCTTTCTAGATTGATGTTGAATCTGAACGAACCAAACAAACTTGGAGACGTTTCCTGGATCAAACCTGGAAGATACATCGGCATCTGGTGGGCAATCCATATGGAAAAATACACTTGGAAAGCGGGACCAAAACACGGTGCAAATACCGAGAATGTCTTGAGATATATTGACTTTGCTGCGAAACATAATTTCTCTGGTGTTTTGGTAGAAGGTTGGAACAAAGGTTGGGAAGATTGGAAAGATTTCAAGTTTACCAAACCATATCCAGATTTTGACATCAAGAAGATCACAGATTACGCTAAATCCAAAAATGTAACATTGATCGGGCACCACGAGACGGCGGGTAACACAGTGAATTACGAAAACCAAATGAGCGATGCTTTTGATTATTACAAAAAGTTTGGTGTTGATGTGGTGAAAACCGGTTATGTTGGCGGAAAATTGGATGGCAAACAACCACACAGCAGCCAATACGGCGTTCGCCATTACAGAAAAGTCATTGAGGAAGCGGCGAAGCACAAAATAATGATCGACAACCACGAACCCGTAATGCCGACAGGTTTGCAGAGAACACTCCCGAATCTGATGACGCAGGAAGGCGTGAGAGGTCAGGAATGGGATGCTTGGTCCAAAGATGGAGGTAATCCGCCGGAACATACGACAATCATTCCATTTACAAGAGGTTTGGCTGGTCCAATCGACTTCACGCCGGGAACTTTCAATTTCACAAATCCTGTCTTGCCAAATACGAAGGTGCACACGACCTTGGCGAAGCAGTTGGCATTGTCCGTTGTCATCTACAGTCCGCTTCAAATGGCATCTGATATGATCGAGAATTATGAGAACAATCCAGCTTTCGAATTCATCACCTCTTGCCCGACAGATTGGAGCAAAACGGTTGTTCCAGATGCGAAGATCGGAGAATTTGTGACGATTGCCAGAAGAGATAAAGCGACCGATAATTGGTTCCTGGGAAGCATCACAAACAAAGATTCGAGAACTGTAAAACTAGATTTGAAGTTCTTAGACCCAAATAAAAAATACAAAGCGAAGATCTTCCGCGATGGTAAAGGTGCAGATTACGAAACGAATCCTTATCCGATCATTATCGAAGAAAAAGAAGTGGACAGCAAAACGATCCTGTCAGTTGACTTGGCGAGAAGTGGTGGTGTTGCGATGATTTTGACGAAACTTTAAAATATATCGTTATTAAGAATGATAAAGTTTGTTTATTTCTCGTATTTATTTTCTGTAATCACTTTGATTATTTTTTTTCAATCATGGAGATTTGATATTATAAATACTTTGATTTAAGGACTTTCTATTCTTTTTATTGTAATTTCATTATGTTTTCTGATTTTTTCATCACAACGAATTTTGGAAAATAGATATTTGTTGATTTTAAATATTATAATAAATCTTTGTTTTATAATTGGAATGTTATATTTAGCGATAATGTATTTTTTATTGTTAGATGCATAATTAAGATAACTTATTTAAATTTAAAGTAAAAAAGAGAGTAGGATTTCCTGCTCTCTTTTGTTTTTAGCATTAATAAAACCATTAATTTTGCGTTTTAAATTTCATCAAAAATAGTTATGAATCCAATTCGAAAATTCACATCCTTATATTTTTTACTGATCAGTTTCATCGCTTTTTCCCAATCAACAGAGCCGGTTTACACTTTGCCAAAGATCAAATCCAATATCACTTTACCCGTTTCACTTCCAATATCGGAAATCAACAGTTTGATTAATCAATCAGTGAAAGGCGTTTTGTATGAGGATCAGTCTTACACAGACAACAACAATGACCAATTCAAAGTGAAAGTCGAGAAGCAAGGCAACATTGCCATAAAAGCTTTGACAGGAAATAGATTAATGATTTCCATTCCATTGAAGATTTGGGCAGACAAAGGCTACGGAACTTTTGGAGTGTATGTTTATAAGGACACAAATTTCAATTTGATAATGAATTTTATAACCGAAATCTCCGCAGCAAACAATTGGAAATTGAATACCAAAACAACAACCGCAGGATTTGTCTGGACGCAGAAACCAGTTCTTGATTACGGAAAAATAAAAATTCCAATTGCGCCTGTGATAGAAAGTACGTTAAAAGAACAACAGTCGAAATTCACAACAATCATAGATCAGCAGATCAAATCACAGTTCAACCTTCAGCCGTATCTTGTGATGGCTTGGAATCAATTTTCAAAACCAATCAATGTTTCTGAAGAATACAATACATGGCTGAAAATATCGCCTCAAAGTACTTATATGTCGCCACTTCAGGTCTTTCAGGATAAAATTAAAATGACCATTGGAATTGACCTTTATTCCGAAACTTATGTCGGGCAGATTCCGTTGGCAACTCGAGATGTCAATACGGTTCCGAATTTTACATTAAACCCAAATCTTCCAAACATTTTCAATCTTCAGACGACTGCAAATATCAGTTTCGATGAAGCCACAAGAATTGCCAAGCAACAATTCCTTAATAAGGAATTTGCGATGAGCAGCGAAGATCAAAAAGTGAAGATCACAGATATCAAGGTCTATCAAGAAAAGGAAAACGTCGTGATAGAAGCGCAAACCACTGGTGAAGTGAATGGAACAGCTTTCATCAAAGGAAAACCTTTTTACAGCGCGGAAGAACACAAGATAAAACTCAATGTCACAGATTTCAATCTTAAAACGAAAAACTTCTTTCAAAAAGCTTTAACTGTTCTGTTTGAAGGCAAGATCCGAAGAATGATTGAGAAGGATTATGGCATTCCACTTTTGGACATCGAGAATGCGTCCAGAAAAAGTATGATCGAAAACTTCAACAAAGAATATGTGAAAGGCATCAAGTTGCAAGGGAACGTTTTGGATCTGAAACCAACGCAATTCCTATTATCAGAAAAGTACATTACGATTATCATCGATACCAAGGCACAATTACAGATGAACGTTTCAGGTTTAAGTTTCTAATTCAGAAATTGATTTTTGATTCAAAATAATTGATTTGCCTTTTTTACGAAAAATATTATATTTGTGGAAGTTTAAAAACACAAACAAATGAAAAAAAGTTTTCTATTATTGTGTGCGAGCCAATTGGTATTCGCACAGGAACTGCTGTTTAATCAACAGCCTCAGAGTACGCTCAATACTTTCAATGCAATTTCTACCAATGTTTTTACGGGTACAAAAGGGATTTTTGTAGCAGATGATTTTGAATTTACCAAAAAAGCCAAAATAAAAAAGGTAAAAGCTTTTGCAAGAGTGGATGCTGGTTTCCTGTCTGCAAATAATGTTGTCCAATGGAATGTCGTTGTCTATCAAAATAGTAATGCTAAACCATCTGGAATACCGGGGAAAGTGATCAACGGAACAACTTATGTTTTTTCTAAATTCCCAGTGCAGGGCGGGATGACAGTTACACCAAGTGCTACAGATCCTCAAAACATCACGGTAGAGTTTGATGTTTCAGATTGTTCCTATGTTTTTAATGCCAATACAAAATATTGGGTGGCAATATATCCTACTGTTCAGGAGAATACGACGAATTTCTTTAATCAGAAAAATTTCTACTGGGCCGCTTCTACTTCCAATCTTCCAAAACTGGAAGAGGCGAAAATTGTAGATCCAGATAATCTGATGGGGCAAGGTTACACGAACTGGACTAATGTAAGTAACGCAACTATGGCAGTTTCTGGGATGGCGTTCGAGATCTATGGAGAGGAATATTTGTCTACGAATGAGACTTCCAAAAAAAGTTTATCCATCTATCCAAATCCTGCAACCAAATTTGTCAATATCAATCATAATGTAAAGAATGTTTACATCTATTCTTCAGAAGGAAAACAAGTGATTAGCACTTCGGAGGCAAAGATAAATGTAGAGTCACTTCCGAAGGGAACTTATTTCATAAAGATGATATTAGAAGACGGAGTACAAATCACGGATAAGTTTATAAAAAATTAGTGATTTATTAAAGCTTAAACAAAGCAGTTTCAAATGAAGCTGCTTTTTTTTTGGGTTTGACATTTTGCTAAATAAACATAAAGTTAAAATTGATGAAGCGCTCTCCAATCAACGTTATTGTTTTCAGCTGTTACTTTTTTTCGCTATATCTTAATGTGATAATTTGATTGCTGGTCAGGTCTTTCGTATTCGAGTAGTCAGAATTGCAGACTTTTCCCTTGATCACGTAGGAATCTTTTTTCAGATTAATGAAATTTTCCCCTTTTGCAGAGATGGCTAGGTTGTAATGTTCATTGCCTTGCAATCGCAATATAATGTCGCAGGAAGAATCGTTGCGCACCAGCAATACCGATTCTTTTTCTGCTTTATTCCTGCTGAAAATATTATTTAAAAGTTTCACCGCTTTCTTGTCATGTATTTCCGAAGATTCCTGTATTAAATCGTGGAATTCTTGTTTTTCATCCACCTCAGAATTTTTTGCTTGTAGAGATTCTGTTGTGGGTATGATTGATAATAATAATTTGGGTTCAGATTCCCAACGGCCACTTTTCAGCTGATTCAGCCTGTTGAGAACTGCTATGTATTGCGGGTTGTCTTTGTGTAATTTTTTCAGATAATATGAAATATCGATGATGTTTTTACTGTCTAATATCTGGTGGAAAGTATTAATTTTTTGTGCTTTTATTGTGTTTTCTGTTAATATTAAAAGTGATATTAATAGAATTGCGTAAAATTTAGGCATTTAATTTGTATTGTTGTTATTTGGCTAAAATAATTAAATAGTTTTAATTATTAACTTTTATTTTTATTTGATAGTTTATTTTAAATTTAAATTAATGATATGAGTAATTATTTATTATTAAATGGTTTCGACATGTTTTTTACAATACATTATTAATCATTCATTGTTTTTGATTTATTACTATTAAAATATTTATTAATAGCTATATTTGCTATCAATAAATTTGAAAAATGAAGAAAACTCTATCTATCGCAATGGCATTAGGCTATCTGTGCAGTTTTGCCCAGGAATCTAAGCAGCTAGCGACATTGAAAAAAGAAACTAATGCAGCCGTAACAATCAGCAGCAGCACGTCTAATCCGAACTTTATCCGTTTTGGTAACTCAAATGCACTAAAGTTGAAATCTGCAGGTGCAAAGTCAAAAACTGCTGAGTTTCTGGCAGAAAATTATAAAGTTTTTAATCTAAAATCTGTCAATGATTTAATTTTTGTAGAAGAAAAAACGGATAACTATGGCTTGAAGAATGTCATCTACAGGCAACAATATCAGGGCGTTCCAGTTTATGATGGACTATTAAAATTTCATTTTAACGGTCAAGAAGAATTAACTTCTGTCAATGGAAACGCAATTTCCAACATAAAGGTCAATTCGACGCCGGATATTTCCGAAGCTTCCGCACAAAGTATTGCAAAAGACATAGTCGCAAAACAAGATCTGAACAAATCAAATGCGCCATTGCAAACTGTCAAAAGCAATCTTTTGATTTTCCCCAAAAATCTCGTTCAAGGTGGTGTTGTAACGTCTTACCTGGCTTACGAAGTAGAAGTGACCAATAAGGTGGATGTTCGTGAATTCCTTTTCATAGATGCTCATACCGGAGAGTTGGTTGAGCAGTTTACGGGCATTCATCCCATCGATAGAAAATTATACGAAACCAATACTTCTGCAGCCAATCTGAAATGGAAAGAGGGAGACGTTTTCCCTGGAACACTCAGCATCTGGCAGCAAAATGAAGTAACCACTTCTGAGCACGTCTACAACTTCTTCAAGAATGCTTTCGGTTATGTTTCGTATGATGCCGAAGATCACTCTATGGTTACAGTGAACAATGATCCTACCATCTCTTGTCCGAATGCAAGATGGAACGGAACTTATGCGGGCTATTGCGACGGAACAGCAACGGACGACGTCATCGCTCACGAATGGGGACACGCATACACAGAGTACACAAGTGGTTTGATTTATCAATACCAGTCGGGCGCTCTTAATGAGTCTTACTCGGATGTTTGGGGAGAAACTATTGATTTGATTAATAATTATCAGGACGAAGGCGAAAATCTGGGCGTCCGAACTACAACAGCTTGTTCGCCAGGATCTGTCCGTTGGAAAATGGGGGAGGATGCCACAGCGTTTGGTGGTGCTATCCGTGATATGTGGAATCCCAACTGCAACGGTGATCCAGCTAAAGTTCTTGATACTGCCAATTATTTCTGCGGAACAACAGACAGTGGAGGTGTTCATACCAACTCTGGTGTGACCAATCATTTATATGCATTGTTGGTAGATGGAGGAACTTATAATGGCTATACCATGACGGGAATCGGATTTGTAAAAGCTGCCCATCTTTGGTGGAAGGCTCAAACGACTTATCTGACAGCTACGAGTGACTTTGCAAATTTTGCAGATGCCTTGGAAGCTGCCGCCAACGATTTGATTGGAATCAATCTGCAAGGCTTATCTACAACAGGATCCGCAGCTGGACCAAGTGGACAGATGTTTACAGCTGCAGATCTTCAAAATATAAAAAACGGAATTCTGTCTGTTCAGCTTAGATCTTCTCCTGCCACGCAATGTAACTATACTCCGATTCTTAAAGCTGTACCGGATCTTTGCGCGGTAGCAACTTCTAATCCGCTTTTCAAAGAAAATTGGGAAAACGGCCTAGGAAACTGGACTGTTTCTAATGTTCCTACGAAGCCATCTACATGGGAAGCCAGAGATTGGACCATTAAAGATAATTTACCAAAAGACAGAGCTGGAAAAGCAATGTTTGGAGTAGATCCGATCAACGGTGATTGTGCAGCGGATCTTCAGAATGGTATTTTGCGTCTAGAAAGTCCACAGATTACCTTCCCTGCCTTTACAGATGGAATTTATGAGATGGCATTCAATCATTACATTGCAACAGAATCTACGTGGGATGGTGGAAACATCAAGTACAGCCTCAATGGAGGTGCTTGGACTTTACTGCCTGTAACTGCATTTACGCAAAATGGTTACAACAGTGCATTGGCTGCTTCCGGAAGTGATAATCCACTAAAAGGTCAACGTGCATTCACAGGTACAGATGGCGGTTCTCTTGGCGGAAGTTGGGGACAAAGTGTGATCGATCTTTCAAAAATTGGTGTGACTTCTGGATCTAATATCAAGTTCAGATTTGAATTGGGAACGGATGGATGCAACGGAATCGAAGGTTGGTATCTCGATGAAATCTATGTCTACAACTGTGCGACGCTTGCTGTGCAAGATGTGCAGAAACAAAATGGAATCCAGGTGTATCCAAATCCAACATCAGGATTTGTGACAATTCAGAATAAGAATAATTCTAACCTGAAAAATGTGGAGATTTACAATGCCGCAGGACAAATGATCCAAAGATTCAATGTCAATAATGCGAAAAATGCGTCATTGGATATGAGCCAATTGCTGAACGGAACCTACATCCTGAAAGTGAAATCAGAAACAGAAAACAACTCTGTAAAAGTGATCAAGAAGTAATTTTCTAGATCTTAAACCAATAAAAAACGCTTATGAATTTCATAAGCGTTTTTTATTTTTAATTAAATCCAATTAAAACTTCAAAGCAGTTTCCAGGGAAAGTTCCATCATCGTTCGCAAAGCATTTTCTCTTTGATCTGCTGAGATAAATTCTTTGGTAGGAATAATATCGGAAACAGTCAAAATCGTTGCTGCATTTTTTCCCAAATGTTTAGCATTGGCAAAAAGTGCAAAGGCTTCCATTTCTACTGCAGGACAATTGTGTCTCACAGCAATTTCGGGAACTGCAGGATCTTTTCTGTAGAAGATATCGCTGGAGTGGATGTTTGTTGCTTTGGCATCAAGTCCTAACGCTTTGGCGGTTTCATTAATTTTATTAAAAGCAGAGCCTTGGTTGGAAATGATATCTTCCTCAATTCCCCAGGCAAATTTTGCATAAGTACTTTCGCTGGCTGCATTTTCAACATTCAGGATGTCGAATAATTTAAGTTCTGGTGTGTAAGCGCCGCAAGTTCCAATTCTGATGATCGTGTCAACCTCGTATTCTGTAAACAATTCGAAAGAGTAGATTCCGATACTTGGGAATCCCATTCCGCTGGCGCCAACTGTAATTTCTTTGTCTTTATATTTCCCTGTATAGAAGAAAATATTTCTCGTTTGGCTTACCAGTTTTGCATCGGTCAGGAAGTTGTCGGCAATATATTTCGCTCTTAGCGGATCGCCAGGCATTAATACGGTTTTGGCGATTTCTCCTTTTTTAGCACTTATGTGAACACTCATATTCAATGATTTTTTAAGACCGTGAATATAAAATTTATATTTTAATCAATAAAATCAATCCGGGGAAATCTTACTTATATCTTTCAATAATTCCAGTTAAAAAAGGTTTGTACTTTTCACTTACCGGAATTCTCTCATCGCCAATCATAATACTGTTTTTCCCCACGCTTTGGAGATGATGAAGCGAAACAATATGCGAATTGTGAACCCGGATGAAATTTTCATAATTGATCTTCTCCATAATTGATTTCATCGTTTGGTGCACGATCAATTTACGAGTATTGGTGTAGATGATGATGTAATCCTTCAGTGCATTAATCCTTGTGATCTCTTCCAGATTCAGCTTCACATCTTCGTTGTTGGATCTTACGAAGATGAAGGATTCTCTTATGGCAGACGTAGTTTCTTGCAGCAGCTTTTTATTATTCGTCAGATTGTAACTTTTGTAAGCCGCTTTCAGGAACCGTTCAAATGAAAAAGGTTTTAATAAATAATCTATCACATCCATCTCAAATCCCTGGATGGCGCAGTTGTCATAAGCCGTTGTGATGATCACGTTCGGGAGTTTGTTGAAGCTTTTCAGAAACTCGATGCCGGAAATGTTGGGAAGATTGATGTCCAGAAAGATCAAATCTACGCTGTTGTTTTGTAAAACACCGATGGTTTCCTGGATGTCATAGCAATTGGCGACCAGATTAAGAAAAGGGATTCTTGAGATATATTCTTCAATCACGTGGTGCGCTAGTTCTTCGTCATCTACAATGATGCAATTCATTTTTTTAGTCTAGTTGAAGGGTCAGTTTGATTTCGTATTCGGAGCCGTTATCATTGATGTCCAGCTTGTATTTTTCAGGATAAAGTAAATCCAGTTTCATTTTCGTGTTCTTGATGCCGAGCTTGTTGTTATCGGTTCTTTCGCTTGGTTTCGTTTCATAGAAATTCTTGACATTGAAGTTGAGAACGCCGTCTTTCAGATCAATCAAAATATCCAAAGGTCCTTTCTTGAAATCCGCATATTTGAAAGCATTTTCGATGAAGGTCAAAAGCAAAAGCGGCTCGATCTTATAACCTTCGAAGTTGCCGTAGAACTGCCAGTTGATGTTATTGAATTTATTAAATCGAATGGACTGGATCTCGATGTATTTTTTGATGTTGATGATTTCATCATTCAGATTATTCTTCTTTCCGTTTTTATCATTCAGAACATATCTCATAATGTCGGATAAAATCAAAATTACTCTCGGCGTATCTTTGGATTGCGTGATCGAGAGCGAATAAATACTGTTCAAAGCATTAAAGAAAAAATGTGGATTGATCTGTTCTCTCAGGATTTTCAGTTCGCTGGATTGTCTCTCAAATTCCAAAGCTTTTATCATCTTTTGATTCTCCAGCCACTTATCAACAAAGAAAAGCAGCGTACTGAAGATGATCGAGAAAAGTCCGATCTTGAAAAACATATCGTGGAAATTGAGTCCGTGTTCAAAAGGCTTCATCATCCTGCCGGGTTTAGGAAAATCTTTTGGCGGAAATGGCGGATGATGCGGCATAAAAAAAATAAATGATGCAATGTAGAGTATGACAAAGGTGAAGACAACCGTGATTCTTGTTCTTGGATTTTGCTTAATGATAAACGGCAGAAACAGACCGTAATTGACGTAAAAAATCGCTAAAAAAACAACGAATACTTTCAAATTCATTAATAGCATCAGATTTCCAAAAAATGAATAATCCATAATGAGTTTGAAGAAAATCAGAATGATCCAAATGACGAAATGGTAAACATAGGTGGATTTAATTCTTTTGAAAATGTTTTTCATAATGCGTTTTTATTCTTTTTTTTTAATGCGCAAAATTCCTCCGATAAAAGCACCGAAGGAATTATTGCTATTGAAGTTTTTGGATCTCGTATTCAATTTTCATTGAGTCCAGTTCATCTACCGAGATCCTGGGAAACGATGTGTTCCCTATTTTTTTTATGACCAGATCAGCCGTTCTCCTGGCCTGCAAACTGTCTTTGAAGGCTTGGTCTCCAGCAATCGCCGGGATGTAAGGCTGATCGATAAAAGGTTTGTTGTTTTTTATGATTTGATAACCATAACCTGTCTTTTGTTTGGTGATCCTGATATCCAGTTCAGTGTTTTTTTTCTGACAGGAAATCGATATCAATCCTAAAACCAAAAGTAATTTCCAAAAAGGTCTAGTCATCATCATTGTCAGCTTCTGTTGGATGAAAGACCCAGATGTCATCGAAGTAAGAAGAACCACTGTTTCCCGTCAAAACATAACCATAAGTTCCGAAAGAAAAAGCAACGGCACTCTCTCTGGAAGATCCTTGGAAAGCTGTTCTCTCTGTCCAGTCATCGGTGTATGGACTGTACTCCCAAGTTGTATTGGAAACGCCACTCACGGATCCCGTGGAAACATATCCAAGACCATTTGCTGCAAACGCTGCCGGAGAAGATCTGTTTTGACTATCATCATCGTTGCTTGTATCTGCTTTTCTGGTCCAGGTTTCTGCAGATGGATCAAAGGCCCAGAAATCTGAAACCAAACTTCCATTGTTGGTCCCGAATCCGACGTACGCAATCCCATTGATCACGAAAGCAGCACCATCTCTTCTTTTGGCGCCACCTAGACTTACGATGTTGGTCCAAGCAGAAGTGGATTCATCGTATTTATAAAAATCCTTCAACTCGCTGCCGTCATAGCCTGTTCCTACAAATCCTTTGTTGCCAACGCCAAACGCCAACGCCGCATATCTTTCTGTGCCAGGGAGATCCTGTATTTGACTCCAAGCATTGGATGCTGGATCATATTTATAGAAGTCCTTTAATTTGTTGAGTCCGTCATAACCTGTTCCGACATAGCCGAAAGAGGTAGTCGCAAATCCAACGGCCGAACTTCTCTTCACGCCAGGGAAATCTGCTTTCTGTGTCCAGGAATTGGCGTCCGGGTCATAACTCCAAAGGTCATTATAATAGTATTCGCCATCGTAGCCTCCGGTTAAATATCCTTTGCCATTCACCACAAAAGCAGAAGCATTAGAACGCGGTTTACCATCCAGATCGGAAACCCTTACCCAGTTTCCTACCAACTCATCATCATCATCGTCATTGTTACAGCTTGATAATAAAAACATCCCTGCAATAGCAAGGATCAAAACCGAAAGTTTTTTGTCCATTCTTATTTTTTGATGCAAATGAATCCCATTCTGAGGGCATTTGAAAATTTTTTAGACGAACACGCATTTTTTGTCGTTAAACCGTTCGATAGTTTCGATGCTTTAACATTAGATCTTTAAAACCAGATTGGTCTACATAAAGACCTGGATTGTCGAAAACTAAATGGGAAAGGAAGAAAATATTTTAGCTCTAGCATTCTCACAGCGTATGTTTACAGAAAAAAATGTACAAATATGTATTGTTGTGTGCTGCAATCCTCCTTTTATGTTCCTGTGAAAGAGAAAGCAACACCTATGAAGTAGGAAACTCCCTGATGTCTGCGCAATCCAAAGTCGCGATGATCGATACGCTGACACTCAAGATGTCCACCATTATGAAAGATTCTGTGGTTACGTCTGGCAAAAGTGCGATAATGGCTGGGAATATCAAGGATCATACTTTTGGAACTGTGAACTCAGCATCGATGTTTGAGTTGACACCAGCGAGTTATTCTTTGGCAGCTACCACCAATGTTGTTTTCGATTCTATCGTGATGTATCTTACTAACAATGATTTCTATTATGGAGACACATTAAAAACCTTCAAACTCGATGTGCATCCAATGGCGGACAGGATCAAACTGAACAGCGGTTATCTTTATAACAACAGCGACCTCAAATATTCTTCCGTGTCAATTGGAAGTGCCGATTTTCTTCCCAGGCCAAACACCGACAGTAGTTTTGTGAGAATAAAATTGGATCAATCCTACGGGCAGAACATCTTCAATCTACTAAAAACTAAAGATGCGACCAGTCAGGAATATTTCCTAAATTTCTACAAAGGCTTGGCGCTGGTGCCTTCATCTGATAACAATGCGATGTTGCGTTTTGGGATCAATTCCTCTTACGAAACACAAATCAGCAATGCGACCAAAGAAAAAGTCTCAAATGTTGTCCGAATGTATTATCACACAGCTTCGGTAAACGGAACAGAAGAAGTCAAATATACGCTTGACCTCAATCCAAGCTCAACCAATCAATACAACAAGATCAAAAGCGACTTTACCGGTTCCGACCTCGCAGGACTTACGCCAAGCAATCCTATCGAGTCCAAGAATTTGGGAGACAGAACTTATCTGATGGCGGGAATTGGCGTTTACACCAAGGTTGAGATCCCATATCTAAAATCATTGAAGAACCTTTACGCCAATTATAGGATCATCAGTGCGGACCTTTCATTAAGTCCTGTTGCAGGCTATTATTCTAATCAATTTTATAATCCTACGGTGATGCATTATTATTTGGGAGACAAAAAGAATAACATTATCTCTAGTTTTGTAGAAACCGATGGGACAACAGAGATTACAGCCAGTTTGACCGACACGAGTGAGTTTCAAAGTGATTATGGATACAACTTTTCATTGCTAAATTTCGTCACTACGATCTTGTCCGAGACAACCACTTCCAACTATAATGTTTTGATCTATCCATCATCTTACACAGATGTACTCTCGGGAAAAACAGTTTTTGGAGACGCGAAAAATTCAACAAATCCGGCTAAACTCAAGCTTTACATCTTAGGCTATTAATCAAGAATTTATGTATCAGAAAATTAAAATAATAGTTTTTGCGATGATTTTCACGCAGAAATTAGCAGCGCAGGATTCTTCGCCATATTCCTATTTTGGGATTGGGACTTTCAATAATGTTGACAATGCGAGAAATATTTCATTAGGAAACACTGGAATTGCATTGGAATCTCCGGATTATATCAATTCCAAAAATCCAGCATCTATCACAACAATCGGGTTGCAAAATGTCATTTACGATGTGGGTGGAACTTTAAAGTACGATAACATTTCCAGCAATCAAGGTTCAGACAAACGCATCAATGGCAATTTTACCAACCTCGGTTTGGCAATGAGAATTTCCAATAGAGTCTCCATTGCCGCAAGCGTTCAGCCTACAACTTCGTCAGATTACAAATTTGTTTCAACGATTCCCGTTGAAGGCACTTCCGACACTTATCCCATCACGTACGAAGGTAGCGGCGGTATCACGAATCTTGGCGTCAACGTAGGTTATAAACTTAATAACAACTGGAGTTTTGGTGGAAAGGTGAAAAACAACTTCGGAACCATCAGTCGCATAGAAACGATTACAACCAATACTTTGTTGGAAATCAGTAGAAACGTCAGATACACAGGTTTCAGTTACGGTTTGGGAACGCAGTTTAACAAATATTTTGCTAAAGAAAGACTTCAATTAACTTTGGGCGCCATCGTCAATTTCAAAAGTAACTTAAATGCGAAGGGTGAAACAGTCTATTCAGAAAATAAGGATTACACTAATAGTCTTACCACAAAACTGTCTTCAAAAGATTCTACGTTGCCGTTGGAAATGGGAGTTGGAGTCAGTGTTTTGAAAAATGACAGATACCGTTTCAGTTTTGATTATACCCAAAGCAAATGGAGCGAAGTTAAAAACACAATCACGAATGAAAAGTATTATAACCAAAATGTCTATGGTTTAGGCTTCGAACTTCTCCCGGAAAGCAAAAACCCGAAAAATGTAGGAGAAGCTTTAGTGTATCGTTTTGGACTTAATTATGATACTGGATATTATAAAGTCAATAATCGGGAAATCAACAAGATGGAAGCAACCGTTGGTGTTGGAGTTCCGATGAACAAAATAGTTCTGAATATTGCTTATGGCTACGGAAAGCGTGGTGCATTCAGCAATATTGCCATCAAAGAGAATTATCATATGCTCAACATCAGCATCGATTTTCTGGATAAGTGGTTTACAAAACGCTACATCAATTAATTTATATTTTTTTAAAGGAGGAACTTTTTACAAAGCGCCTCCTTTTTTTATTTAATGATTAAAATCTGCCAAATCAGCTCAATCTGCGAGAAATTATAATTTATCAAATTCCAAAATTCACAAACAATCCAAACCTTGATTTAGCCTCAATATCACCATTTGCCAAATTCGTGTAAGCTGGCAACATCAACTCACTCCCAATGCTCCATTTTTTATAAGAAGCTTCGAAACCGATTTTCCCATAAAGTGCACTTCCTGCGGTTCTCGGCATCACTTCGCCAAACTGTTTGTTCCAATCGTAAACTTCGCCTTGCAATCCCAACTTTCCTGAAATAATGCTATTCTCATTTCGCCAAATCCGCTGAAATCCAGTCATTGCATAATTCCATTGATTCCCAAATTGGTAATGTTTTTTATTTTCTGTTTTGATGGTATAATCTGTATTGATGAGCATCGCGAAAAGATTTTTCTGAAATTTATAATTAAGAGCCAGCTGATAATCCCAGCTTCCCGTTCCCAACTGAAAACTTGGATTAACACCCGAAATTCCTTTCTCATCAAATTTACCAATCGGGATTTTCACTCCTAAACCACCATTCAACTGATGAAACGTATTTTTAGAATTAAGGATTTGATAAATTCCCATCAAGTTCGCATCGCCAATTCCATTGATTCTAATGTCGCCTTGCAAAGTCTTCTTCTCGTGAAACTGAAATGGCAAACTTCCATAAACACTCAGTTTTTCCGTAATAGGAATCTTTCCCCAAATCTGAATGGTGTTGAAATATTGGTCTTGTGTCAACTCATTCGTGAAGAGATTTTCCTTCGCTTTGTAATGTTGCGAAAAATATTTGATGCCGATGAATTGTGGATTCAACAAAGATTCGAAGCCGGAAGAACCATTTCCAGCACCGCAACCACAAGCATCACAAAAGAATTCCTGCGTTTTCAAAAGATTCTGATTGTCATATTTCGGAATGTAGAGACTGTCTTTCTCAATTGCCGAAATTGAAATATTAAAGATTGGAAATAAAATTAAAATAAACTTCTTCATTATTCTGCAAATTTTTTGTTTTTGATGAAATTTTGGTCGGTCAAGGTTTTCAAGAAAGCGATGATGTATTGTTTTTCCAAGTTTGTCATTGCAATTCCGATGTGACCATTTTGTTTTAAAATCGGGTCAAGGTTTGGTTGGTTTTCCACATTGTCGGAATAGAAATTAAGAACTGCTTCAAGAGAATAAAATCTTCCGTCGTGCATATAAGGTGCGGTCAATTCTACATTTCTCAAACTTGGAGCACGGAATTTCATATTGTCATTCCAATCCAAAGTCACCCGATATCGTCCGCGGTCATCGTACTGTGAGTTGTAGTACATACCTGTATTTCGGTAACTTTCATCGGTAAATAATTCTCCTGAATGACAACTCGCACATTTGTTTTCAAATAAAGTTTTCCCCTGAGATTCCTCATTCGTAAAACTCGCTTTTCCATTTTTGACTTGGTCGTATTTTGAATCTGCAGAAACCATTGTGACCATAAATTGCGACAAAGCTTTCAGGATTTTTTCGCCATTAATTTGGTCATCGCCAAAAGCCGATTTGAACATTTTTTTGTAATTTGCATCTGCACTTAACTTCGAAATCACCTCCGGAATCGAGCTGTCCATTTCAAAATCTGTTGTGATGGGAACCAGTGAACGTTCATCCAAATTATGACTCACGCCGTCCCAAGTATAGTTTTTCAGCCAAGCCATATTTTGAATGGCAGGCGCATTTCGCATTCCCAATTTGTCATCGATGCCGTGACTTACCGGATGTCCGTGGTGCGTGAAAGCATATTCCTGAATGTGACAGAATCCACAGGAAATCGTATTGTTTCGGGATAATTTTCCTTCATAAAATAATTTCTTTCCCAACGCAACACCGTTGACTGTAACCGGATTTTTCTCAATGTTAAAAGCCAACGCCGGAAAGTAAGTTGGGATTTCCAAACTATAAGCTTTGTCTTCCTCGAAAACTTCGCCTTCAATTTCGTCGGAACAAGATGTTAAAATTCCCGAAATTAAAACAAGAAAAATCCAAAGAGAACGGAATCGGCCTCTCTGGAATTGTTGAAATGGATTAATCATTATGAACGTGGTCAACTTTGAACATTTGGATTAAGTTGTTGCTCACGCTCAATAGATGCGGACTGCTTCCCATCGCCATTTGATTTGATTGGTTTAAGGTCAAAGCGGTTTGTCCACTCAGATATTGATTGAAGTCTGCCAGAATATGAATCGATGGCGTGATTTCTTTGCTGACTCTCGCGGTTGTTGGCAAATCCAAAACGACTTCTCGGTAATGGTCTGCGGTTCCGTTAATGGTTGTGTCGCCCATATTTCCAGTGTGGTTCATAAATTCTGTGTCGGCTGACGAAGTTCCATATTTCCCTTCGAGCTTTGCAAAAATATAACCGGCAGACCAAGACCAGGCCATTCCTTCCTGCTTGGCTTTGTCCCAGAAAATGCCTTGTCCGTCTTGTCCAATCAAATAGGCGGTCGGGCTGATTCCCAAGCCGAGTTTGATTTTCTTGTAATTTCCTTTTGGGATTTCTGTGAGGTTGGCGTAGACGATTCCGCCTTTTGCATTGGCTTGGTTGATGATGAAGGCGCCTTTGTCGGGATTGTTGTAATTGTATTTGAACTCGTTGCCGTTTTCATCGATGAGCGAGATGTTGCTGATGACATATTTCAAAGTGGAGAACTGGTGTTTTTGTCCGTTCGATGAAGTTTGCGTGGTTTGATTCAGGACGATGTTTCCAAGATTGTTGAATCCGTTTTCGAATTTGAGTTGGAGATTTCCTGGTTCTGTGTTTTGAATATCATCATCGTCGTTGTTGGAACAAGATGAAATGGTGATTAGGGTAAAGGCAATAAGGAATAATGATAAAAATTTATAAATTTTCATTGTTGATTTTTTAGTTGAAACGTTGACTCTATACCGAATCCCGCGATAGGGATGGTAGCGGATATCCTTTTTGTCTTTTGACCAAATGTCGTTTTTATAGACTCAATGTGATAAGACAAAAAGATAGTAGTGGACAGCCCGACCCGAGGAGCTGGATTAGCGTCGGAGAGGGAATCGCCCCAATGATTGATATGTTCAACTAAAAAATCGGAGGTCTGAAAATGTGTCTCAGAAAGAGGAAGGTGTAACCTGTTTTGTACGTGAAAGTCAGGTTTGGGAGGGAGAAATTGTTCTCGATTGAGGCTTTGAAAATCTCAGTCGGAATGTAGAAGTCCAATACTTTTTGGACCTGGTTTTTGCTTTTGGAAAGCGGTGAATTATCGGATTCGCTGGATTTTGCGAGTTCTTTTCCGAGGTAGCATTTTCCGTTGCAATGGAGTTCTGGTCGAGCTTTGTTGACGCAGAGCATTTGGATTTGATTATAATTTACAACATATTCCGCCAATGGAAATGCGGGTTTGCACACCAGATAAAGAATGAGGAATATGTTGCAAATTAATTTCAAGGAGAGATTATTTTGTAGCTTCTTCGTAGCGTTTGCTCACTTCTTTCCAGTTGGTCACGTTCCAGAATGCGGTCAAATAATCGGCTCTTTTGTTTTGATATTTCAGGTAATACGCGTGTTCCCAAACATCGATTCCCAAGATTGGCGTTCCTTTGATTTCGGCAATATCCATCAATGGATTGTCCTGATTTCCACTGGAAGTCACTGCCAATTTTTTGTCAGCCGTCACGACCAACCAAGCCCAACCAGAACCGAAACGGTCTGCGCCAGCTTTGCTCAATTTTTCTTTCAAAGCGTCCAGGCTTCCGAAAGATTCTGTTATTGCTTTTGCCAATTTTGCTGATGGTTGCGTGTTTTTCTCAGGTGTTAGAACAGTCCAGAACAACTCGTGGTTGTAGTGTCCACCGGCGTTGTTTCTCACGGCTGGCGATTCTTTGGAAATGTGGGAAAGGATTTTGGTAATGCTTTCTTTTTCCAATGGTGTTCCGGCGATGGCCTTGTTCAGGTTGGAAACGTAGGTCGCGGCGTGCTTGGAGTAGTGGATTTCCATCGTCTCTGCGTCAATCGAACCTTCCAAAGCGTTGTAGGCGTAAGGCAAAGGTGTTTGCTTGAATTGTGCCGTCGCAAAAGTGGCTACAAAAAGCGCACTGGCGAGAAATAATTTCTTGATTTTCATAATATTGGATTTAGATTAATATTTAAATTTTTAAATGCAAAAAGCTAGTAGCAAAAAGCCAACCGCCATCAGCATTTTATTGTTTTAATAATTTTCGAATGTCTTCTATCAACTTTTCACGGTCCGGATGGTATTTTCCGGTGAGCGAAGTTGTCTTACCTTCTGGGTCTTCATAATTCAAGCCAGAGTAGTATAAAATCGGGCTGTTGTTCTCATCAAATCTGGAACGGAGATTTCCTTCCTGGTCCACGAGTGCAATCATTCCGCTGTGGTTCAGGCTTTCCGATTGGTCTTCCTTGTCGCCGACATAAATATTGAACTGGTCTGCCAAGTTATCGATATAATCTCTATTTCCTGTTAAAAAATGCCAGTTCGGCGATTTGGTTCCCAGCATTCTGGCGTGGTTTTTTAATACTTCCGGCGTGTCGTTCGTCGGGTCGATGCTGATGGAAATGATTCCGAAATTTTTGTCGTTGATGGTTTCCTCAATGTGTTTCATATTGGAATTCATCACGGGACAAATCGTTGGACATTTGCTGAAGAAAAACTCTACCAGATAGACTTTGCCAAGCATATCTTTGTTGCTGATTTTCTGATTGTTTTGATTGGTTAGTTCAAAATCAGGAACTTTCATTACGGTGAAAAGGCTCTTTTTGAAATAGCTCATTCCGGCGCCAATCGTCAAAAAAAAAAAAGCGAGAACGACAATCGGAATGATGATTTTGCTCTTCGGATTTTGCTTTGCTTTTTTGTTACTTCGCATTTTGGGCATATTTCTCAGGATTCTTTTTGAATTCCGCTTTGCAATGGTCACTGCAAAAACCGTACTTTTTTCCTTTGTAGTCTGCGGTATCTTTCAGATAATCTGCTGTTTTCATTTTGCAGACTGGGTCTTCGGCGTTGACGACTTTTACATTTTTGAGGTCTGTCGCAGGTTTCATCTTCGAAACGTGTTTGACCTTCGGTGTTTCCTGAGCGCAGGAAAATGCAGATACAGAAAGGAGTATCGTTAAAATGAATGTTTTCATTGATGTTGATTTTAATCTTAATAAAATTTAAAAAATTGCTCTTGTAAGAGAATTAGAATATTAAAATCAAACCAACGGCGGATGGAAAATTTTGGAGTATAGAGAGAAATTATAAGAATTAGAAAACTGGGAATTGATTTTCAGGTTTTCTTTTATATTAAAATCATTAGATGAAAAAACAAAGGCGTCATTAATGATAAAAATGTCTGCCAGAGCGGAAATATTGATTCGGGAATCATTTTTAGTTTGATTTCCGGAAGCTTTTGCAATTTCTTTTTTCAAATAACATTTTCCGTTGCAAAGCAATTCTGGTTTCGCTTTGTTTTCGCAGAGATTTTTGTTGATGAAATCATAGTTTACCGCATAATCCATTAATGGCATCAGCGGACGCAATGCAATGGTTAGAATGATGAAAAAGGTAAATAGACTTTTCAATGCTGAATATTGATACAAATATAAAGCATTATCTTTTGAGTGGCTGATGATAAAAGTCAGAACTCAATAAAATTAAGACAATAAAAAAACCCACAAAGAAGTGGGTTTTAGATTTTTTCATTTACAGTAGTTTTGCAAATGCAGTTGGGATAGATTTAATCCAAAGGCTTACGTCCTGAGATGATATTAAATAACACCACAATGATTGCGATTACCAATAAAACGTGTACCAAATTTCCTGTTGCCATTCCTGGTACAACTCCTAACATTCCAAGTAGCCAGACTATAATACAAATCACTGCTACTAACCATAATAGACTTCTCATAACTTTTATTTTTTTTGTTTATTTGATTTTACACTATACATATTCTGTGCCTTTTTTTTAAAAGCTTGTTTTTGTGGGTTTTAATATTTGTGCTTTGTCGTATGGTATTAGAATTGATTGCTAATGAGTTATAAATTTTTATTAAATAAAATAAATTTTCAAAATCAGGACTATGGAATCAAATCATATTATAGAAAAAAGTCTAGCAGGAAAAACAGTCGTCATCACAGGCGGAAGCAGTGGGGTAGGAAGAGCGACCGCAGAAGCATTTGCATTGGAAGGTTGTAATGTCGTGATTGCGTCGCGAGGAAAGGAAGCTTTGGACGAAACCGTAAGTCTGTGTAGAGATTTGGGAGCTATCGCATTGGGTGTTCAAACCGATGTTTCTGTAGCAGAAGAAGTACAAAAACTAGCTGAAGAGGCTTTGCAATTCAATGGAAGGATTGATATTTGGGTGAATAATGCAGGCGTGATGTCCAGCGGAAAATTCGAAGAAATCCCAATGGAAATCAACGAGCAGGTCATCAAAATCAATCTTTTCGGTTATATGCACGGCGCGTACAGCATCCTTCCGATTTTCAAAAAACAGGAGGAAGGGATTTTAATTAATAATGTTTCGATTGGCGGATTTATGCCGGCGCCTTACAGTGCGGTTTATTCCTCCACAAAATTCGGAATCCGCGGGATGATGGAAGGTTTACAAGGTGAAATTTCAGATTTTGCCAATGTTCATATTTGTAATTTATTTCCTCAAATCCAACGTTCAACGGGAAATGCACACTCTGCAAAATTCTCTGGATTGGATTTCAAAGTGCCACCTTTCGCGGCTGACCCTAGGGACACAGCCGCAAAGATTGTTGAGCTCGCGAAAAATCCAAGAAAAGGATTGTTTCCAGATATCCAATCGCTCATCATCAAAAATCTGTACGGTATCTTTCCAAAAACAATTATGAACACTGCGTCTGCAGCAATGCGCACAATGATGAAAATCAAAAACGCAGACCCGACACCTGGAAACATTATGTGGCCATCACCAAAACCCCACAGAATCTATGGCGAAACCAGTTTGCCGGTTCCGAGCAGAAAGACCAAGTTGGCTTTGTTGGCAGGTATTGGGTTAGGATTGTCTTATATGATTATTAAGAATAGTTCTTCGAAGAAATAATCAGCTAATTAAGACTTAGATAAAAACAAAAAACCACTGAAAATCAGTGGTTTTTGTTCTGTAAAGTGGAGTTGGAGGTTTTCGAACCTTATATATTTTAACATAACTTAAAATATGTAAGTGTTCTATTTATCAGTATTTTAACTATATTTGTATATGTGAATATAATTAGTTTTTATATCTAAATATAGAAAAAGTAGCACCCAAACTGGCACCCAATGAATTACACTTTTAAACTCAAGAAGCCTAGTGAAACTAAGGAAACCCTCATTTACTTCCGTACTTTTTTCAACAGTGAAAATAAGAATTTTATCTATTCTACTGGTGAAAAAATTAAGCCTTCTGAATGGGACTTTGAAAATAGGCAACCTAACGATTTGAATGGAAGAACTAAGCGAGCTGAAATTCATAGAAGTCTGAAAATGCAACTAGATAGGTACAGTAGTTTTTTTACTGAGATAGTAAATCGTTATAAAAATATAAGCGAAGAACTTACTGTAGATCTACTCAAACAACGATTTGATGAAAAATTCAAGAAAATTACGGTAAAAAGTGATTTTTTTAGAATTTATCATGAATTTTTGGATGAGAAAGAAAATGATTATACAGGAAATTCGATTTCAAATTCGACTTTAAAACGTTATAAATGTAACAAAACTTTACTTGAAGATTTTGAGAAGAATAGTAAAATAAAAGTTACTCTCGGAAAATTTGATGATAAGCTATATAACAAATTTCTTAAATACTGTATTGAAGAAAAGAAGCATTCTGCGAACACAGTGCATAGAAATGTTGGTCTTTTAAAGACTTTTTTGCTTTGGGCTTTAAACAAGAAATATACTTACAATAATGATTTTATTTCTTTCAAGAAACCTGCTAAATTTATTACTGACGAAATTGCTTTGAATTACGAACAGGTAGAGCTAATTTACAATTACGATCTTACTAAAAATAAAAGATTGGAAAAAGTTCGTGACCTATTTGTTTTTGGTTGCACTACAGGAATGAGGTTCGGTAATTATAGCACAATATCAAAGAGTGATCTTGAAGGTAATTTCATTAGAGTAATTGATTTAAAAAGCAAATCAAAAAATTTGGCGATCCCATTAAATAGTATATCTAAATCAATTCTGGAAAAATATGATTATAATTTGCCGAGCATCACTAATCAGAAGATGAACGAATATATTAAGGAGGTTTTTAAAGAATTAAAATTTACTGATGAGATAAAGAAGACAATGAAGTATGGCGATGAATTAGTAGATTTCAAGTCTGAATTTTGGACAAGAATCTCCTCGCATACGGCGAGAAGAAGTTTTATTACTATTATGAAAAACAAACGAGTTCCTGATAAAGTGATAATGAGTTATACAGGTCATACAAGTTTGGAGGTTTTCAATGCCTATTATCGACCTAGCGAAGAAGATAAAATCAATTATATGAATGAGGTTTTCAAATAATCATTAATTTAGATTATGGATCAAAAAAAGCTTTACGGACAATGGAATCTTTGGGAAGAATTTGTAGGCTATCCTATGATGATTTATTATTGGATAAAGGGAGAAAAGATTCAGAAGCTATTACAAAGGAGAGTTAAAAAAGCCCAACAAAAATCCTCTAAAATTGTTCTTAATGAAAAAATAAAGGATGAGTTTCTGATCAAATATGAAAAGTTAGACAATTTTTTCAGTTTTCATTTCAAAGATATTGATGAATCAAGAAATCACAATTTTGAGGAAAAAATCCAATACTGTTTGGATCAATATAAAAAAGAATCAAACAGACTGTTAAGTTCAAGTAATCTGATGAAATTGCAGGGAAATTTTTTAAAAGGTGCCGAAACTACACTTTTTCTATATTTCGCCTTAAAACACAAAACAAATAGAGAAATTAGTTTATCAGATATTATGATTGGTGATAACAGTTCAAAAATTTTCCTCGCTTTTTTAAAAGATAAAAAATTCATCGATGAAAATCACAATCTGCTAGTAGATCAGAAATCTTCATTTATAAGAATTCACCGTTTTCTAAAGGACAATCACATCATAAACCCAGATTTCCAAGATACAACAATAATTGAGGCTATGGAAAATGAATATAATACCAACTTTGATAAAGGAACATTTTCAAGAGCAATCACAGTCAAACCAAATGACTTTGAAGAAAATATCTACCAAGAATTATCAAAGTTGCTTAATATAAAGTATTGAATTTTATATGGTTGGTAGAGTTGAGAAAATTTTCGCTACCAGTAAATTACGTATATTTGGACGTTAGGCGATTTTAAGTGCAACGATAAAATAACAATTTCATATTTAGTAGAATCTTCAATAAAAAATAAATAATATATGTATGAATGGAACTATTTTTATGGTGTTTTAATGCTAGATATGGATTACGCAAGAAACGAAACAAGAAATCATAAAGAAGCAATTAGGTTTATTCAAAATGAATTAATCACTAAAAACTATTATTATTTTCATCCTGCAATTTTTTCAGTTGGAACAGAAGAGAAACCATATTGCTACGACAATGTATTTATTACTTTTGGACGTAGCGCAAAATATTTCTTATATGACACAAATGAATTATATAATTTTATTTTGGAATTTGAGGATATTTTGAAAAACTTGGATTTCGAAACAGCACAAATTAAAATTGGTGGTATTTATGGTGACAATACACTGTTTTGGTTAAACCGTGAAAAACTATTGAATGACAAAGGGGCTTCTCTTGAAACAACTCTGGAATATTTTTCTGAAAACAAAATCAGATATTATGAAAATGATATGTTTTATTTTGGTTTTGGAGAGATAAATATATCAACAGGATGGTGTGAAAAAAAATATGACGAAGAGGAATTAGAATTATTTGATAAGATATATCCTGATTTTGAATATCCAATTAAAAAAAGCATTTCCTAACAGCAGTTTGTCAAAATGGTAGATTTAGTGCTAAATTTAACGGCAGGTCTTCGATTGAACTTTTGTTCAAAACTGAACATTTGTGCTTCGATGTCCGCCACTTCTCCAAGATGCAAACCATTAACAGAAATATTATACCAACATAATGTACAGAAATTCGTCAAATAGAATATTTGGAGGAAAAGGTTCAATTGGAGAATACTTTAAATCTCAAACAAGTAGTTTAGAAACTGAAATAAACTCCACTATTGAATCTTACATTCTAAATGTGAGTGAAGAACAATTTACAGACTATTTATTAGAAAAATACCAAATAGAAAAACCTATTATTCAATTTGAAGATGTTTATGCTGATAATTTTGAAAAAAACATTCCTGCAGAATATTTTCCAATGTCATTCCACATAAGGGATCGAGAGTCTTATCCTAGAGAAGTAATTCAATTTTTTGTACCTATCACAGGAAATTCTGAATTATTAAGATATACGCCTGGAATTAACAGAATAACAATAGGTGGAGGAAGCTCTGATTTCGAAGTTGAATTCGATAAATTGAAACTTGAGATAATTGATTTTTACAATGATGCAAAAATTATTAGATCAAAATACGATGAAAATGTTGTTATTACACAACGCAAATTAAGTGAATTACATCAGAATATTGATGAATTTAATAATTCTCTCAAAAGCTGGATTATTGGAGAAATAAGAAAAAGAAAAAATAAGTTTTTATCACAAAATGAATTTATGAATTCTTTAGGTGTTCCAATGAGAAAAAGTAAAAATACACCTGAAACTTTTTCTGTTCCAAGACCAACATTACGAACTAAAATAAAAGTGAGTAAGCCTGAAGCAGGTACCCAACCTTTTAAACCAGAACCTACAATAGATTTAGATATTTATAATCAAATTTTAAAACTCATAAATGATGTAGGAAAAAACTTTGAAAGAATGCCAAGTGTTTATAAAGGCAAAGGTGAAGAGGATTTAAGAGATCATATACTTATGACTTTAGATCCAAACTTTGAATTTGGTTCTGCTTCTGGTGAAACATTTAATAAAACAGGAAAAACTGATATTCAACTTAGATATGACAGCTCCGTAATCTTCATTGCAGAATGTAAATTTTGGACAGGTGAAAAAGGTTATCTTGATACAATAACACAATTAATCAATTACTTAACTTGGAGAGATACAAAGGGTTCAGTAATTATCTTTGTTAAACAAAAAGATTTTACAACTATTTTGTCAAAAGTAGAGACAACTACTTCTAAACATCCTAATTATATAGGATTTGTGTCAAAAAGTGATGAAAATTGGTTTAATCATAGATTTCATATAAATGGTGATAAAAATAGAGAGATTAGATTAGCTATTCAACTTTATCATATTCAATAATTAACACATCGGCTTATATTAATTCTAAAAAATTGGAAAAATTCTTTGTTGTCTTTAGATTACCAAAGAATGATATGTCTACTCCGGTAATTTATAAACGACTGGATATCAATTATTAAACTTAACACAATTGAGTAAAATTGCATAATTAGATATTCCAATAACACAATTTTGTCTGCAAATAAATATCACAGATTATGCAGACAACAAATCCATTCCAAACAATTCTTGACGAACTAGGGGAAGTGAAAGACTTACTCTATTCTCTCAAAAAAGAACCTGAAATTGAGTTGAAAAAGAAACTATACTCTATCAAAGAGTGTTCAGAAATTCTAAAACTCGATTATCAAACCGTACGCTCACATATTTTAAAAGGTAACATTAAGGCGGAACAAATTGGAAGATTCTACAGAGTCAACCATTTTGATCTTATGGATGCTTTAAACGAAGTCAAGTCGCTTAAGTATAGAAGATAGATAGAGACTTTTATTTATCAAGCATTGCAATTCACCCTTCTGTATTTCCTGTACAGAATCAAACCTTTAAAATATGAGCGAAAAAATCCCTTATCTAAGAGTAGGAACCACCTACTATAAAACTATTGAGAAACCGTTAATTTCAGGAGATAAGATCTCAATACTAACTCGATGGAATCGTGAAACCATTATCAGCGATCACGGAAAGATATACGTCTCAAAAGTTCCCAAGTATGACGGCTTCTGTTGTATTCCTTCCCATTTGCAATACCAACAAATTATCCAAGGATTCTATAATGTTTACAATGAGATTCCTTATCAGCCGATTAAAGAAACACCGAAGCAAACAAGCCTAAAAGAGAAGATTCCATTTTCACTTAGATTTATGGAGCATATTTTCGCAGAACAGTTGGAATTAGGATTGGATTATATCAAGATCTTACTGCAATATCCAACACAGATACTTCCGATTCTTTGTCTTGTAAGCAAGGAAAGATCTACCGGAAAATCCACTTTCATAAAATGGCTGAAATCCATTTTTGGACTTAATATGACCTACATCAAAGGAGATTCTTTCAGCAGTCAGTTCAATTCGGATTGGACATCAATGCTAATCGTTGCTATTGATGAAGTATTCTTTGACAAAAAGGAAATTACAGAACGATTAAAATATCTTTCAACGACTGATAAAGACAAGAAGGAGGCAAAAGGAAAAGATCGTGAAGAAGTGGAATTTTTTGGAAAATTCATTCTCTGTTCCAATAATGAAGATAACTTCATTCAGATTGATGAAAATGAGATCCGATTCTGGATCATCAAAGTAAAATCAATCAAAAGCGAGAACACTGAATTCCTCCAGAATCTAAACAAGGAGATTCCCTATTTCCTTCGTTACCTAATCCAAAGACCTTTTCACAGCCGTAAGGAGACAAGGATGTGGTTCACTGATTCCCAGATCAGAACAAAAGCCCTTCAGAAATTGGTTTGGAAAAATAACAATAAACTGGAATCTAAGATCATCGAGCTTTTATATGAGTTTTTTGAAAATACAGAAGACAGTAATATTCATTTCGTTCCGCAGGATATTTTCAATATGCTTGGCAAAATGTTCAGCAAACAGTATTGGACAGTTAACGATGTCCGGAAACTCTTGAAAGAAAACTGGAAACTCGAACCTCAAAGTAATTCTTTAGCCTATATCAAATACGACCTCGATTATGGTTTAAGTTTTTTCCAACAGAACAAAACAGGACGGTATTTTACAATAGAAAGGAAATTTATTCTTCAAAGATTTGATGAAATGATGAATTAATTGATAATGAAAATAAAACCAATTAGTTACATCTCATCAAAAGCCTCATCAAACTTTTAAACCTTGATTTTTTGATGAGAGGATGATGAGAAGAATATTTCAATTTTGATGAGATGATGAGCGTTTGATGAGAGTGTAAAATACTATTATTCAAATAAATACAAGGTTTTCTCATCAATTCATCAAGAATTAGTCAAAACCAAACCTGTCCTCTTGAACCGACAGTATACAAACTATTTATTACTAAAAAACATTAAAAATTACAAAATGAACTGCAAACAATTTAACAGCATATCGTTGGAAGAAGTCCTCCTTTCTCTCGGACACCTTCCCACGAAGCAAAATGAAAAAGAAGCTTGGTATCTCAACCCCTTTGCCAGCGAATCCCAAGCCTCTTTTAAAATCAATAAAAGTCTAAACTATTGGTACTTATTTTCAGAAGGGATTGGTGGGAACAATACCGCTTTTATGAAGAAGTATTTAAATACCTCGGTCAATGAAGTTTTGATATGGGCAGAGAAGCAGAACTTTTTTTCTTTTCTAAATCAAAATATTCCTAATCAGAAGTTCGAAAACCCGAGTAAAAGTTATGAGATACTTGACGTAAATGAAATCCAGCACCCTGCACTTTTGGAATATTTAAGAGAAAGAAAAGTAGAAAGTCAAACCGAATTTTTAAAAGAGATTCATTATCGAATGAATGATAAAAATAATTTCGGATTAGGTTTTAAAAACGATTCAGGCGGTTACGAAATCCGCAATAAATATTCTAAAATTTGTTTGGGCAAAAAAGATGTTTCTACTATAAAAAATGAATCAGAATCGCTTCGGGTATTCGAGGGGTTTTTCGATTTTCTTTCTTTTAAAAATGTAGAGAATTTTTTAGAAAAAGAACCTGCCGATTATCTCATTTTGAATTCTTTGTCGATGATATCAAAGATTAAAAAATCACTCGAAGCTTATGATAATATTGAGCTTTATTTTGACAATGATGAAGCCGGAAATCGTGCCGTTGAAATGATTAAAAACGAAAATGAAATAGCAGAAGATTGTCGGGTTTTGTACTCAGATTTCAAAGACTTGAATGATTGGTTGATCCATAAAAATCCATCAAATGAGAGACAAGTGAAACTTAGGAGAAGGTGAGTAAAATAAACACAGGTAAAATATGGTGGTATGCTAGTGCAAAAAGTACCCAAAGTTTACAATAAGCGTAACCGCTGACTGCAAAATTGGGCTTTTTGATTTCTTCCTATCGTCAGAAATGTTTTGAAATACACAAAAATAAAACACAATGGAAAAAGACTTTTTACAAGAATTTATACAGCAAGCCACGAAAGAAAATGAAGCAAAAATTGCTCAGGAAAAGAGAAAAAAATACTTTCAGGAACTAGGTCGGAAAGGTGGTTTGAAGACCAAAGAAAATAAAAAATTGAATAAAGTAATTTCAATCAGAATGACCAATTCTGAATATGAAGTTCTGATTCAAAAACAAGAAAAATATCCGCTAAAATTATCAACCTACATCCGAAATGTTTTGTTTGAAAAAGAACTCATAATTAATGAATTTCAAACCGATGAAGTCTTGCTTCAATATGGTAGTCATTTCAAAAAAATAACCAATCTTTTACGAAATAGAGAATGGAATGCTTTTGAAAATAAGAAAGAAATTTTAATGAAAATTGAAAATCTCATCGAATCAATTCATCAATATTTATATTCAAAAATCCAGAAAAATGAATAATTCCGCAACCACAAGAGTCATTACAAAAATAGCTTTGGAATACAATGCGAACGACAAAGGAACAGCAGAAATGGTAGCTTCGAATTATCTTTTGAGTGACACTGCTGAAGGTCAGTTTAACGAAATGAAAACCGTAGCCGACCGAAATCCAAAAGTGAGGAAATGGGCTTTAACAGGCTACATTTCTCAACCGGACGAAATCGGGAGAAAATTGACGGATAAAGAATTTGAAGAAATTGCCACAAGAGCTTTAGAAAAAATTGGAGTGACTGCAAACAATCAATTTCGATTGGATATCCACAACAGCACCAAACAAAAACATATTCATTTTATCGTGAACAGGATTAATATTTCGGGAAAATGTATGGTAAAATCACACGACATCGGGAGAAGCTTCGGAGAAGCTGTTCGGGAAGTCTGTAAGGAGAAAGGATTGTTAACCGATGTGGAAATTGGAATTCAGAAAAAAGCGGAGATGCTTAAAAGCTTGACCGAAGCCATTAGGTCAGAAGATAATTTTGATAATATAATCTCAGAAATGAGGAAAAAAGGTTTTGAAGTTCAATTGTCTTCAAATGTCAAAGATGGAATTTCGGGAATGCGAATTGTGATGGAAAAAGACAAAAATTTTCGAACTGAAAGAGTTTATAAAGCTGGTTACAAATTGTCTGAAATCTCAAATCAGCTAAAAATTTCAGAGATCAAATCGGTATTTGAAATGAAAAGAGTGGTCAGGGAAGCACAAAAAAACGCTTATAACTTAAAAGAGTTTAGGGAAAATCTACAACAGAAAGGATTTTCTGTAAAGATCCAATATAAAGGAGAATTTAAAGCCGATCAAAAAAATGAAATTCAAGATTTATGGATAAATAGAATTGGTAGTAGTCAAGAGAAAAACGGATTCTTTTTCCATAAAAATGTCGGGTTCTCTCTTTCTGCAATAGATTCTGACCTTAGTGATATTATAAAATCATTAAGTCAAAGTAGTATGAATAATGATGCAAATAATCATTTAAAATCAGAAAAAAATGAAAGCTTAACAGAAATTGCAGGCGGACTATTAGGTGACTTCCTTAATCCAACGTATGTTCCTCAAAACGAAGATGAACTCTGGAAAAATAAGCGCAAATTAAGACGATAATTAAAAATAAAAAAAATAAATATGGAAAATGAAAATAAAGAATCTAAAAGTAACGGGATGGAACTTTTAGAGAATGTTATCAAATCAAATATGGACAATATTGATCTAAATAGCAAACTTCGGTCTGATATCGAAGACCATACGAATCTGTTGAACGATGTACAAATGAGTTTGCAAGAGATGCATTCAATCTACGATGATGCAGTTCGATTTTCAAAATTAGAGGAAGTCAAGAGAATTGAATTTCTTGCCAGTATTCCTACTCAAGTGGATACAGTTCTTTCAAAAGAAACTAAAGATGATTTGGAAGGTTTTAGAAAGGATATAAGATGGAAGAAGATATTTATTTGGAGCGGAATTGGAGTCTATGTCTTTGCGGTTTTAGTATTTGGTGCGGCCATCACTTTCGCAACCAAGTGGTATAAAGAAAGTATCAAAGCCAAAAGTGAATTACGCCAAGATATTTTAAATGAAATTGCTGGTGAAGGAAAAAAGATATACGATGAAAATGAGATTGAAATCTTGAGCGAAAACACTCAAGTGATGCAATTGTGGATTAAAAACAGCCCTAAAAAAGCGGAAGATTTTTTAAGGTTTAAAGATGGATTTACGGCAAGGAGTAAAAATAAATGAGAAAAATTATTTTACTAGAATTAAATGAAATAGAACAGAAAACTTCTCAATAAACATTTTTTTTGATTTGAGGACATCATTACAGCCTTGGTTGAAGTGACTCCTTTTAATCTGTAAAATATTGAAATAGAGAGTTTAAATCTAAGTAAGCTTTTTAACACATATAATTTATCCTTGAGTATAACAATAAAAAAATGCCATAAATTATTTTATGGCACTTTTTATTGTTAAGGGTTTAACCACTCTCTATCTGGTTTTGCAAGTAATCTAGCGTTATTATATGCCCAATCCAAAGGTAATATAGTGTTAGCTCGATAAACCTCTCCTTCATTGGCAACTACTAACGCGACATCAGCAATCTCAACATCTTCTAAACATAATGGCAATAAAAGTTGAATTGAGTCATCATAAAATTGTGGTATTGCTGTTTTATAATTTCTTTTTATCCTTGTTAAGGCTGCATCAATAGCACTTTTGACTCTTTCTACTTGTAAAGGTTTGCCCAAGTTTCTAAAGCTTTCGGGAAATCTTTTTTCTCGATCATCCAAAATATGTTCAAAATCAGGAATTAATCTTTTAGATGAATCGTAGATTAGTTCTCCTGCGTTTTGGAAATAGTTTGCGAGCTCTGGTTTTTCAGCAAAATTATTCATTAAACGATTACTTTCTCTATCAAAAAATTTGAAAGTCCATTGAGGATTTTTTAAATATCCTCTATCCGATATAGAATAATTCATATTGTTTACGTGCTCAAAATAAGCAAATATTTCTTCTTGTTTTGAAGTAGCAAGTCCTGTATTAAAACATGCAAACTTCAAATCCTTCCCATTCTCTTCTTTGGTTGCGTATTTAATCTTATTTTCTTTCTGTAATCTTAAAAATGTATATGATATATAGCTTTCTAATACTGGGAATTTTCCAGTTTTATTTTTGATATAATCCCAGTCACCATCTTCAGTTTGAGAAATATTTTTTAATTCATTAATCGATTCATCCCAATTTTGAAAAAATGCAAATTTATCCATTGCAGTTCTAGTATCGCGAACAACGATTTTCTTTGCAATAAGACCTTTCTCTGAAGCATCAGGACTAAACTCTACCTCATAACCGTTTTCTATTTTTTTAAAACCTTCTCCAACTACATCCGAATGATGAATAAAATATTTTTCGTTTGAAGATTTAATAAATCCGTGTCCAAAAGTAAAATCCTCAATAATGCCAATATATCTTTCTTGAAGTCGCTCTAAATTTTTAGCTTGTAATCCCTTTGACGATGTTTCTGTCTCAAATTCTACGTCTTCATCAGGTAACAATATTTTTGTATCACCTTGTATTTGAGTAAAATGAATAAAAACCTCTTGAGGTGTTTGTTCATCGGTACTTATTTTTCCAAATCCTTTTTGAGGATTAAAAAATATCACTTTTCCTTTCATAGTTTTTTTAGTTTTTAATATTATGTAAATATATATCAAAATGACTATTTTTAGCTTTGTTATTTATGGTTAATTATATTTATTGATTATATAATTTATTCCGTAATAAAGTGCTTTATTAAACCGTATTTCCCAAATATGTAAACAAACTATTAATGTTCTGAAAAAATAACTTTTCCAAAATGGTTTGTGTATTTAGAATGATGAAAATAAAACTATCTACAGGACAGCCTAAATTAAAAGTCTATTGTGTTTGAGTTTTGTAAAATATTAGAAATAGCACAGGGTGCTGTTGAAAAATCATTTCAGGACAAATACAGTCTAAAAAAATAATAAAGCATAATTCTTAGAAAATTATAACTTTTGGATAATTATATCGTAATTACACCTACCGCAAATATGAAATTACAGGATATATCTAATTTGCTTCTGAAATTGGATTCCCTTTTATTGATAAAAGATAAGTAATTGAAATAAGTAGAATTTCCATTTTTAAGATGTTTGAGCGGATACTACTATGGTCAGTAGAATTATTCATACTACCATGTGCTATCTTGTGGCGTTCAGATAATATTTCTTGTATAAAAGTTTCCCAGAATGTATCTTGTACTTCTGTGGAGTTAATATTTAAAAGCGTGTCGTCTTCGATATAGGGATAATCTTCAATTGCATTTTGCAATTTCAACTTTAGTTCACTAATTAGAAGTATATTTTCAGCATCAGTATTAGAAAATGCATTTGAAATGTCTGAATTATTAAGCTTTTTAAATATTTTTTTTTCACCAAAGCTAGTGGCAATTTGATTTAAAATACTTTCCTTAGGATTTTTATTAGGTTTGTGAAATGCAGCGCTATCAAATTTCGTGTCTAATTCATCAAATACTAATATCAAATCTTTAATTTTCGAAACATTATCTTTTCCATCGTTTAATGGAACAATAAATTTTCTGCAGTAAGAAAATTTTAAGTCATTTGATGATAGTTTGAAGCTTGAACTCTGGTTGAGATCATCTAATATGTTTTTTACAAGATCTTTAATGTAACCTTCAAAATGAGAAATTGATAATACTTGAATAGATCTGCATAATGCAGCGTATAAGCGAGCATCTTCTTGCTTTGCCTCAGCCTCGTTTAGCAACAGATTAATTTCAGAGATTCTTTCAGCTAGAAGTTCTAGACCTTCCTTAACAAAGGAACTCATTTAAAGATCTTTTTTGCGGCATCAATTCTATGAATAATTTTGCTGCTATCTAAAATTGATCCTGATACTGAATCGTGAAACTTTTCATCTGCAAAAAGTTTCAGAAATTTTTCAGAAATTGATTTTGATTTAGTTATTTGCTTGTTCTTTGCTATAACTTCTGTAGCAACAGCAACAGAAAGTGCATCATAAACGGCAGCGTTGAATCTAGACTGTAAAATATATTCTCCGTGCAATTCCTTATATTTTGCGAAAGCAGTATTACCGAAATTTACTCGTATGAATTTCATTGTATCAACAAATAATGAGGAGTAATTCTCAATTGCAACTTTATCAAGTTTATTTTTGTCTTCTAATTTTTCGGAGAGAAAATCCTTAAAGTTATTGTCTTTGGATTTTTTATATGTTTTGTAATTATCTTCTATCAATGAAAAAAATCTTAGTACCAACTCTACGTCCTCCATTTTTTTCACTTTCGCATTAGTTTCTGGATTTGTAATAGAGATTTGATTTAAAATTCTGAAGTCATCATTCTTGGCCAATTTTTTACATAGATTATTAAAAGGACCTCTTAATACTGCATTTCTCAATTCGTGAGAACCTAATGCAACAGATCCTGAATTTAATCGTTCGAAAATATCATATTTAACTTGCGGATCAACTGTCGAGTCAATCCTTAGACATTTAACAGTGCGCTCTTCTAATCTCCTTAAAAGAAAAGGTGGCAAATCCTTATAATAGCAACCCTCTAATGCATCTAAAATATCTAATCCCTCCAAAGAATATTGATTTTCAAAAAAATTCAGTATCGCAGTTAGTCGTTGCTGACCATCAATAACCGAATATCTAGCTTCACCATCTAAAGCTTCTTCGTCTACATCAACATCATAGGAAAGATATATTATCGGTATTGGTATATTCAAAATTAAGCTTTCAATTAATCTGGATGACGTGTCTGTACTCCATCTATGCCTCCTTTGATAATCTGGGTCTAATTTAATTGTCTTTTTTTTTATTTTTTTGACTAAAGTTTCCAAGTCATATTCTATACTTTGAGTACGAACTGTTCTCTCTTTCGCTATACTTTGAAGATTTTCTAAACTAGTTTTAAGCATAAACAAATTTATAAAAATTTACGAAACCAGAAATACTTGCAAAAATTATAGATTTTAAATTTATAAGATAATTTGTTAACTAATCACTTCCACTTGTTAGTCAATACCAGAACGTAAATTATTATATGTATGGTTCTACTCTTCATCGAAATACTAAATTTTTTTTTAATTTGTTTCATATAGGGGATTTACAACAAAAAGGCTCAACTACAAGTTGAGCCTTTCCTATGAAAAAGTAATTATCCCGAATTACTTATATTTTTATTTATTGATAAGCTTTTCAAGCCGATCCATCATTTCATCTTTTTCTTTCAGCATTCTTTCATAAAGGGCAATCTTTTCCTCGTGCAGTGAAACTAATTTTTCTATCGGATGAAAATTGATAGTTCCATAATTGAAAGAATTACTAAAAGCGTGCTCTCCAAAAGTATTAGAAATAATATTGATTGCCTGCTCCTCATCAAAATTTTGGAAAGCTTCAACAGGAATCTTCAAAGCCTGAGATATTGCCTTGAGCAAATTTTCATCTATTTCTTCTTTTTGTTCAAGCAAAGAAATTTTCTTTTGGTTCCAATCATCACCTAAGTCAAAAGCTAATGCTTCCTGCTTTATCCCAAGCATTTCTCTAAAGCGTTTTACATTTCTTCCCTGATGTATTTTCTGTTCCATAGCGGTTATCAAATTTTAAAGGCTTAAAGATAAAGCCATTTCTATTAAATCGTCTGAATTGTAAAGTTAAAAAATTATCCTGTAAAATATCCATTTCAGTAGATATAATATCCAATTTCAATATTGTTTATCCACTTTTGAGAGTAGTAATTCGTATCAATAAAATATACTTATTATGAACAAGAAAAAGATAGACTTTGAAGCTGAGTTCTGGGACAGCTACAGAAAACATACTTGTTTGTCCTTAATTGATGCATTCTTTGAAATGGATTACCTATCTGCCGTCAAAGATAGATTGTTTGATATCATAAATTATTCTACGAAATGTGAAGTTCTGATGAAGGATGATCCTTCGCTCGTCTTTCACTATTACCTATGTATGCGCTCATTTATAAGAGCAAGTTATCTATTACAATTCAAAAATAAAAGATGGAAATTGAATGATCCTCCGGAGTATACATCCAGATTATTACAGGGCTCACTTTCCAATGAAGAGTATGACAATCCATTTCTTGTTTTCCAGAAGGCTTTTAAAGAATTTACTTTACAGGAGTTTGAGTATTTCAATACACAAATTATATATTTCTCTTTAGGTGCATATTCAGATGAACCGGAAGCGAATATCATCACTCTTTTTATCCACCTAAACAAAATGCTGGATGCCGCGCAAATCATTCGTGAACGTGGGATTGAAAAGATCAAAAAGTAAGATATGATCTCTTTCGGATAATTTATACACTTTCAAACTTGAATAGGCTTTCGTGCTTTCCCAACTTTATGTAACTAAAAAATCGATATGAAAAAGAAAACTGAAAGCCGTTTGATCACAAATATTGATCAAACGCAAATTACTTTTCCAATACTTTTGGAGAAACGACAGAGAGAAGAATTGATAGACGGGATATTCAAACTAATTCAAAAATTAGAAAATCCTGAGATTGACAGACTTTTAGACCATTATGAAGATTTCATACAGAATTATGACCTCAAAGATCTGCTCTATGGAAACATTGAAGTCCTGAAGGCAAGCCGGCTTGATACCAAGACAGCAGCAACAATGTCCTGCCTGCTGGCATTGATCGCCTTCAGCTCAGAACTTTTGGATAATGAAGGAAGAATGATTCCACTAAGCGACATCCCAGAAGACAATATTGCTGTGTCAGCAATTGAATATATCATAAGTTCTATCGTTTTAGATGATCTTTTAGAATATTTGCTTTACAGTATAATTTCTATAGTAGGTGTTGAATACTATACGGCATTTCAGCAAAAAATAGGAAACAAGAATTTCGCAAACGAAGATATCCTTCATCTTGAAAATGATGGAGAGTTGAAAGAACACATTGATCTGATGGCGTGGTTTGCAGTGATGCGATTATTCTTAGAATCTGTTTACTTTTATTTTAATGATGAAAATCACAAGAGCAAAAAGCCATTACAATGAAAACTTCAAATCAATTTCAATTTACACAGATTGGTCACGAATTTTTAGATATTTCAATCAATCAACTTTTCAGACAACATTATCTTATGATTCAGATATTCTTCAATCAGACTGATGATTCAGGCTACGCTCATCTCATAATTCTGGTGGAACACAAAAAGGATGTTGATGAGTTAATGCGAAAAAAATGGGTAGATAAAGTTTTTAAAGAGTACAAAGTCAAAGTCTGTGTGTTTTATTCTTCAGAAATCCACCATAGATTTTCTTTAGGAGATCCTTTCATTGAGCTTTATTGTAGACCATCAGCAATTATTTATCAAAATGCTGATTATGGAAAAGCATTGACTATTAAAAGGAATTGGAAAAAATTCAGTAAAAAGTTTGAAGACTATAAAGATTCTCTGTTTCACGATCACGATCTTTTATTAACACAGGTCAGAGGATTTGTCACTGACGAATCATCAGTAAGTGCCTTGTTGGCTTATGAAAATGTTTTTAAGTATGATCTGGGATACTTGGAAGAATTATATACTGGAAATGGTTTCAATTCAGAAAATCTGAACGAAAGAATAACGAACCTTTCAAAACATATTCCAGAAATAAAAAGCCATTTCGTCTCTCAAAGCCGAAGCGAATATTACCTAATTCATTTAATTGGGAAAGCTAGAGAAGCATCAAAAGATGATCTATTTTTTAAAAATGAAATGTTCGAAGCGTTCAGTATAGCTGAGGATAGTCTTTCCGGAATGATTGAAAAACGTTTGCATCAATTAAAGAAAATGATAAAAATAGGATGTTCTGACAAGGAAGACATTAATGAAACAGCAGAGGCAAACGATAAAGATGAGGTTCTAGATATGGCTGTGGAAGTAATTGTAAAGTCAATCGAGGTTGAAGAAATCTATATCTTCCACAAAGCTGTATACGGTTTTAATACAACTTATTACTTACTGTTGCTAGGTCTTAATATTGGTAATGATAAATTGAAATCCATAACACAGTCACTTAAAAGTCACAATGGTGATCAGTCTGATTTTGTTTTGATCAGCCACGACCGATATTGGATTCAGAAGAATCTGTACTTTTATCAAAGTTTCTTTGCAAATGTTATTCAAAGCAAAAATAAAATTTACCAATCTCATCCGTTTCATCCGGAGCCTCATTGGGAATATCCACATAATCAGACCTATGCTGATCTTGACTATTACTTTGAAGCGACCACGAAATTTTCTAAACAATTCCTTGCACTAGCGGAAGATGAGAAAGAAAATTATCAGGGTCTACCATACTTTTTTACACTGTTTTTTCTTTCATTTTGCAGAACATATATTTATGCAAAGCTTTGCTATATGCCGAATTATTTATCCAATTACAGTTTGTGGCGACTATGTGAGTTTGCAGATCCTGAATTGCGAAAGTACAATTATCTATTCGAAGAGTTCTGGACTAAGTTCTTTCCGTATCTAGACTACCATATGGTTCTTCATCACCATATTACAAATTTGAAAAAAGAAGAGGTGACTCAAATGAAAGTAATTGTCGAAAAACTAATAAAAAATTTACAAAAAATATCATCAAAAATTCGTTGAAAGTTAATTTTCGGATTTATTATTATAATCCATAATCATAGAATTTTGGATTAAACTTAAACATCTAAATATATGTCTCAATTAAAAGAAATAAAAAAAATACCCATAGAGGAGGTGATCGAGCACTTTAGAAGCGATGGTATGATTATCACCAAAGAGGAAGCAGAATTGATTATGGAATTTCTCTATTTTCTTACAGAGAGTGTTATTCTAAAATATTTTGATAATTAGTTTAAAAGATTATTGTAATAGAAAGCAACATTATTCACATTAATAATTTTTAAGATTATTATTAGAACTAAATCTGACAAAAAAATGCAATTCCTTCTTGCAATCGTAAGCACATTTTGCAAATATGGAGTAACTACAATTTAAAATATTTTACTTCGACACCAAGTCTGATATATGAATTAATTTATTTTACAGCGCATTATAATATTTCTGTATACGTATTGTGACTTCCAAAAAAATCTTATAAAGAAGTTTACGCGCGCATAATGACTGACTAAAATCTTCGATTGGTCTATTGTCAAAACTATCCTTACCTTTTAGCTCGTTCGTTTTTTTTCTCACACAGTTATCGAAGTTGTTTTCTTGGTTAATGATTATGGTGTTGAGCAAATCCTAAAAATAGAGATTTTGGCGACACATTAGGATTAGAATTGAAATCGATTATTTCTAGGATTTTGTAAAATCCATCGAACTACAAATAAATTTGCTGTTTTAACGTTTAATGTTAATAGTTTTGTATTTAAATATTTTGTCAGTCAAAAAAAACATTTTACTTTTGCCGACTTTTTGAATTTCAATAAAAAAGTGTAACTTACCTCCGTAAAAACAAATCTATGTATAACTGCTTTGATATTGCTAAACAATTTTTAAAGTTTGCTAATGAAGAAGGATTTGGCATTGAGCCAATGAAGCTTTTGAAGTTAACTTATATTGCTCATGGATGGTATTTAGGCTTTTATGACAAGCCACTTATTGAAAATAATGTTCAAGCTTGGAAGTATGGTCCTGTTGTTCCAGAACTCTATCATGTAACTAAAAGATTTGGGTATAGAAATGTTGATCTTGAAATCATCGATCTTTATACAGAGAATAAATTAAGCGACATTGATCAGAACTTTATAAAATCAATATGGAATACTTATAAGAATTACTCCGGATTGGAGTTGTCAAGTATGACTCACATGAGTGAAACTCCTTGGAGTGAAGCTTTTGACCCAAATATGTATCATAAAGTGATTAGTAATGATATTATTAGAAATCATTACAAAAAATTAATTGATGAGCGTGGAAGATGACCCATCTGAAGATTTAGATTTTAAGTTTTTTTTTGATAATTATAGTCCCGAAGTAGAGCCATCTTCAACTTCCGATATAAAATCGAAAAAAGAAAAAATTGCTCTTTTTGGAGGAGAAATGAATGATATAGATGTTTTTCTAAAACATGAAGAGTTTCGATTAAAATATTATGAATTTAGACTCAAGCGAAAGACACAAATTAACGAGAATAAATCTAAATTTAAGGATAGTAAAAACGAAAGAAGATTAAGAAAAGAAAATGCTAAAAAAGCATTTTGGTTTTCTTCTATTTGGGCAATATTCATAGCATTCTTTATAATTTTACATGGTCTTAAAGAATTCAGGTTGCCATTTTTTAAATCTATTAAAATTAGCTATAGCGTCTCCGAGACAGAATTTATTTTTGTGTGTGGCACTCTTACTGCTTCTGTTCTTATTTTTTATCTTACAGTCATAAAAAATTTATTTCCGAACAAACCAGATATTTCTAACAGACCTGATTAGACAGAATAAGAGCTCCTATTAGGAGCTTTTTTCAGGTAATGTCGAATTCGAGGATGTAAACACCACTACTAAATATTAGCTTGATTTAGTTTCGATGATGAAGTGTTAAACAGTAATATTTCTTTTAGGCATTATCTAGTTGCTTACAACTTCTAAATCCTCACTGCTTGCACCGCTTACTGATGAAGTTATAATGTATGTACTTTTTAGAAAAAGAGCAGGAAATATTCTGTCTCCCTGATCACTTTTGTAAATTGCACATTGGGTATTGCTTGGATCAACTAAGGCAGTTAACATCTGACGATAGAATTCTTTGTATGAATCCACGTCCTTAAATTTTAATAGGTGAACCTTTTCACTGTTTAAGCTTTTGAGTTTTATTATCATGTAGTTAATTTTTGATATCCAAATGTAGTTAATTTTATAACAGGTTAATATTGAATTGTTCTTTCATTATATTTGTGCAAACTAATATATTAATCGTGGACAGCTCTCCAATTTTCAATTATCTTCAAGATCATATTAAGCGAAAGTTAATCAATTTACTTATTGCGATGCCGTTTTGGGTTATACCATTCATTTTATTTAAAAGATCATTTTTCACAATACCAATCTATGCTCAATTATCTCTGATTTTCTGCTTATGCTTATCCTGGTATATTTTAAACGTTTTTCTTGTTTTAATTATCACTTCTGGATTTTTGGAAAAGACTGAAAGAATAGATGAGCTTATACCAGAAATTATAACTTTTTCAAGTATCTGCTCTATTTCAATCCTAATTTTAATTGGATATTATTTCAGTCTTTCGTTAACTAGTTTTCTGGTACTGGCATTTATTTCAATTTTGCTATTAAAAATGGTTTTGATTTTTATATTTTTATTAAAAAGTGTCTATTACAGCTTAAGAAAGTCTTAATTTATTTTTTAATAACAAAATTTTTTAATATCGATGTTTTTAAAAAGTTATATATTTGCTTCGCTATGAAAACAGATCTTAAAGAATTGCGCGACATGGCTTTCGATATTACTATTGATCCAAATAATAGTATTCACTCGGCTAGCGCAGATGATGTTGTAAAGGTTCTTAATGCCTATATTTCATCGTATAAAAATTTTATAGCAGTCAAACTAAAGGCGGAGGAAAAGTCACCAGAAGAGATTAGTAAAGCTGTTACGGAAGCTAAGTTGTTAGTTGTGAATACGGAATTCAATAGCTATCATAATAGTCTTGCACCATCGGATTATTCTAATTTTTCTTATTTTGAAAGCTATAAAGATGATGTACTCGATACTGACGTGGATAATTACGGTCAATTGCAAGAGTTAATTCATAAATACAATAAAGAAGAATTATACGCGATATTTAATCCAATTTTTTCAGCGACCAGTAAAGATTATAGTCTCAAGGTTAAAACTGATGCCGGGGAGAGAAAAGTTAAAAAGCCTACTCAAAGTTTTGCTACTTATTTCAAGCCCACTAAGAAGAAAGAGGTTAAAGAGGATTCTGATAAATTATTCCAGATTTATGTTCAATCAAAAGATTTAAAAACAATATCTAAAAAAGATATTATTTATAGTGCAGAATTGGAACATAAGACCTATCCATACAGTATAGACAGAATAACAACACAGGATAAACTCATTTTCTTAAACGATACCATCCATTGTAATGTCGAATTTAAAGATGATTTATATTTTATTGGTTTCGATGATTTAAATATAAATGTGTGGGGAGAAACAAGAAAAGAGGCGGAAGAGGCTTTTGATTTTACTTTTTATTCTTTAGTTATTAATTATGTTGAAGAGGATGATAAACTCCTGTCTCATGATGCGATTGTCCTTAAGAATACACTAATAACTATGATTAGAACTATTAAATGAAATCAAGGAAAGTTAAAGAACTGGTTAGAGTATTAAAAAAGAAGGGCTTTGAACTTCGTCCAGAAAAGAATCATCACAATTTTTATTTTTTAGTTATAGATGGAAAGAAAACATCTATCAACACTTATTTTAGTCACGGAAAAGATGAATACGGAGCTTCATTGATGGGAATGATTAAAAATCAACTACGTTTTCCAAGTTCAAAAAAAGCAGAAGATTTTTTCGACTGCCCATTAACTAAGGAAATGTATGCAACGATGCTTAAAGAGCAGGGCGATGTATACTAAATTTTGCACGCTTTGTGTTTTAAGGGAATTTAGTCAAAAGCTTACAATAGGCTATTAAATAGATCGTTAGTTTAATTTTTTTTGATTTTTCACACGACGAACATTTTATTCGTATTTCAATATTATTTTCCATTATATAGATCTTATAAATTCGGAAGGTTTAATTGAGATTTAATTTGAAGTTTCTTGATACAACGCCCGGCGCATCCATCACTTTAGAAATTTATCCTATTTTGGATTTTTGATGGTGGGTATAAAAAGTGGAAACTTCAGCTTCACGGATTGTCTTTTTTCATATTCTTTTCTAATAGGAAGGTGTAGAAGTTAAAGTTGCTCATTTTATTATTTTCTTTTGGAATCTTATATTTTGTGGCAATTCTTGACATAGCGATTTATTAACAACTTTATCTCTCATTTGAGGCTTCTTATTAAAATGTCTTGAAATGTCCATTGACAAATTTCTGAAATTGTCAGGGCCATTATTTCGCTTGTGATAAAATATTTTTATTGATTTACAGTTTTCATTTTCAAAAACTGTATTAAGTAAAGTTCTATCAGATAATCCACACGAGTGACCAAATATTAAAATCTGATAATCCTTTTCACGTATCCAATTTAATAAATCTTTATAATTCGAATTATTAAGATACATAAAAGACTTCATGTTTTCTAAGTATGCGTTGTTATTATTATTTTCTATAATTTTATAATGATCATCCATTTCGTCACCAAATCCAAAATTTATTGGATTTTCCAAATCAGTTAAATTACCATGAATTTGTATGTGATAATTTTTTCCATATTTATTCGGGGATTGATTTAGAGCTCTGACATAGCTTCCAACTGTTGACGTATAATTAAAATCTACAAATAGATTTTCAAATTCAATTGGTTCGTATTGTTCATTGCTTTGTTTGATCATATTATCATAATTGATGAGCATTTTTTTATCAATTCCAGTGAATTCATGAAAATAAGATGACATACTATTTCTTTTCAATTCTTGAAATTTAAATTCAAGTATTTTAGCAATTTCTGAAAGCTGTGAAATATTACTGTTAAAATCAAAAGTATCTTCAATTTCAGTTTTAAGATAAAAATTTAGTAACAATTTTATTTCCTCAAATTCTCGGTTTAACTGATTGATATCTTTGATCATTCTATTATTGTCTAAATTTTTGACTAGAGTAAGTAATTCTTTATAATATAGATCTTCTATTTGTACCCAGTTATTTATTCTATTACTATTTATTAAATAAAAAAACTTGTTTTTGAATTCAAAAATTATTTTATCGTTGCCTAAATTAAAATTTTTGCGATAAACAACTGAGTAGCCTGTTGCTTTAGTGGTGGAAATAATGAAATCAGAATTTCTCGAAAAAGCCTTTTCAATTATTTGTTTTAGATTGTTATAATTTCCAATTACATTAGTTCTTCCAAATAAATCATAATCTACAATAAACAATTTGTTAAATAATTCATTAGTTTCGTGAAGATTAAAATTTTGCCAGATGAAATCTACAAAATTAGCGTATGATGTTGGCAGGCCGTGCGCTAAATCAAACCCGTTTCCAACAATAATAAGTCTATTCATAATTTATTAGTTTTTACAAATATAATTTAATAACAGTTCGTTTGATTTGCTTTAAGGAAATTATTATCTCAGTTATAAAAGTACTTTCTTATTGAATATTTAAAAATTTCTTATAATAATCACTTCCTTTAGGTCTCATTATTTTTTTTTAGAAAATTTTTGATACAGCTGATACTTTGATATGGAAATTTTCTTTTATGCTTACTAATTAATACACATGTAAATGTGCTTTCATTCAATTTTAGAATGCTCGAAATGCAATATACTTGGATTTATAAAATTTTAGAACTGTAAATATTAGCACCTAAAATAGCACCTTAAAAAATAAAACCCTGTAAATTAGCAATTTACAGGGTTTTAAGTGGAGTTGGAGGGATTCGAACCCTCGTCCAAACAAGCAATACATAAGATTTCTACATGCTTATTTCGCTATTGATTTTCGAGCTCAGGCAGAGAGCAAACACCCAACCTAAACCTTATCTTCTGAGATTTTCGAATCTTGGTCGAAGTGCCCAAAACCTTATTTCTGCATTGCTATGCCCCAGAATCAAACGCCGCAGAACAGAGCGTTTGTGAGACATCTTGCTTCCTTACTATCTTCGGGAAAGCGCTGAATCCTACTAAACTTCGGATTAAGCTGCAAGAGCGAACTCTTCGTTGCCAGTTAAAATTTTGTAGCAAGGGATTTAAGAGATCGCGCTACGGTTCTCTGCATGCTTACTTACCCATTGGCCTTGCTGTCGAAACCAGTCAACCCCAATTTTAAAATAAGACTACAAATTTACAAAAAATTAATTTACCATCACCATAAACTATTAACCATAAATTATCAACTAAATTTGGGCGTATCCCTCGCCAAGCTTTTCCCACCGCACGGGTCGGGCTGTTCGCTGCAATCTTTTTGTCTTTCACCATTGGTCTACGAAACACGATTTGATAATGACAAAAAGGATTTCTACTACCATCCCTTACGCAGCTTCGCAAAAATCCACGATTTGTCATATTTAGAACTTTCACCCAAAAAATCGAAATATTAAGAAACTTAAACGGGCAAAAACTTTTTTTTACTTTGCGACCTTTGATAAGTTTGAAGTTTATGCTGAGCCTGTCGAAGTATCTTTGCGAACCTTAAAAATGTTTTCAACAATAATCAAGAAAAACCTCCGCGGACTTTGCATTCAAAATATTTCAAGACTAAAAATTAACAATGCCTTTTTAACTCGTTCAAAATATTTCCAAATTAAATTAACAAAACCAAATCCCACAATTTCTAAAAAAATCACAAAACTCCTTAAAGTCGGTTAAACTACCGTTCCAAAAATCACCTTCACATAATAACAGCCGCAATTAGAATTAATTTTGCACAAAACGTACAGTCCGTGAAAATCAAATTACTAGCATTCTTTATATTTCTCTTCTCTATTAAGGCATTTTCCCAATCAGAATATGTGATGGGAAACATCTCCAATGAAAATGGCGATAAATTGCCGAACGCCAGCATCGTCAATATCAGAACAGACCAAGTCGTGGTCTCAGATTTTATGGGAAACTTCGTCATCGCGGCTAAGGCATCGGACGAACTGCGGATCGCAAGACAAGGTTACGAAAGAAAAAATATAACGGTAAACAATGAGAGTTTCTCAAAAAGCCTGGATGTCAGATTGTTCACAATTCCACTGGAGATAGAAGAAGTAAAACTCACCTTCCGTCCAACTGGGATCCTAAAAAAAGATGTTTCAAGACTCAATCCGCCGCCTAAAGTTGTTGCGCTCAACAGTGCAATGAATCTCTATATGAGAACGCCGGCAAATGGCGTTGCGCCAAAAGCGACTACGCCTTCAGCCTTCCAGCAGCCAAATCTCTCTGCCGGACAACTGGATATAGTAAAGCTTGCAGGCGCCATCGGAGGTTTACTCGGAAAAGCTACACAGTCACCAAGAACCACAGCCAACTATTCAGAGAAGCAAGAATTCTACAAACGCGTAAAAGCAGTCGTCAATATTGACTATTACACCGATTACGGTTTAGACGAATATGACTTTGATATTTTCCTGGCTTATGCAGATGAGCAGAAAGACCTTTCCAAGAATTACAGAAACAATTTCAACAAGGTGGCGATAGAATCCCAACTCAAACAAGCGTTTGCAGAATACATCAAGACGCACAACTTTTCCAAGAAAGTTTCAGAAGGTTAATATTTTTAACCAAATTAAGGTCTGTTAATATTGGATTGAAAATTTAAAATCGTATTGTTTAGCTGTAATTGGTATTTATTAAAGGATTTTTAAGCTATGTGTTTAATTTTAATCTGACAAACTAACAGTCTTCTGCGATTCCTTTTTATCAGGAATTCCCTATCCATCCGCTTTTTAACATAATGTGGAAAACTTTTGCTGATGATTGTCAGTTTTTTGACTCATTTCAGCATTTTGCCCTTTCATTTATAGACTTCAATTTCTATTTTTGTATTCACTTAAAAGATAAAAGTAACGCGTTTCCAAACTGGAAATATTCTGTTGCTGATCACTATCTTTTCATAGAATTTTTAATAAACTAATAAATACGGCTGATAATGGGAATTTTCGATAAAAGAATAAGCTACAAACCTTTTGAATATCCAGAAGTAATGCAATTTGTAGAGGCTATCAACAAGTCTTATTGGGTGCATTCCGAAGTGGATTTCACAGCCGATGTTCAGGATTTCCATTCCCAGCTGGAGCCTCACGAGAAAAACGCCGTGAAGAATGCTTTGCTGGCAATCGCTCAGATCGAGGTCAATGTGAAAACCTTTTGGGGAAATCTATATGACCACCTTCCGAAGCCGGAACTCAACGGTCTAGGCGCAACTTTCGCTGAGTGCGAATTCCGTCATTCCGAAGCTTACTCCAGATTGTTGGAAGTATTGGGTTACAATGATGACTTCTTGGAAGTGGTGAATGTTCCAGCTGTAAAAGACAGAATCGAATATCTTGGAAAAATGTTGAAGAACGCCAATTCCCAAGACCCGAAAGCTTACGTTTCCTCATTATTGCTTTTCAGTATTTTGATAGAGAATGTTTCGTTGTTCAGTCAGTTTGCGATCATTTTGTCGTTTACAAGATTCCAAGGTTATATGAAAAACGTGTCCAACATCATCGCTTGGACTTCTGTAGATGAGCAGATCCACGCCAATGGCGGAATCTATTTGATCAACAAGATCCGCGAAGAACAACCTGATCTTTTGACAGATGAGGACATCGAAGCGATCTATGACTTGGTAGATGAATCTATCGAGATGGAATCTAACATTTTGGACTGGATCTTCGAGCAAGGTGAATTGCAGAAAGTGTCCAAAAAGAATCTTCTTGACTTTATGAAATACAGAGTAGATGACTCTTTGAAGAAAATCGGTGTGAAAACAAGATACAACGTTTCTCAGGAAGATTACAAACCAATGGTTTGGTTCGAAGAGGAGGTTTTCGCCAACTCTATGGATGATTTCTTCGCAAAACGTCCGGTAGATTATACAAAACACGATAAAAGTATTACAGCGAACGATTTGTTTTAATTAAGGACAGGAAGCTGGATGTCTGAAGTTGGAAGAAATCCAACAAGAACTTAATATTTGTCATTCCTATGGAATTACAAAACTGAATAAAAAATCCTGTCAAAGTTTCAGACTGAGAAAGGTGTAAAAAAGAAAATTTTGAGAACGATTTTTAATTCTTGGAGTTTTCTTTTTTATGTGAAATCGTCAAAAATGGCGAAGCGCGCCCTACTTCGACAGGCTCAGTATAAACTCTTTGAGTGAATCCCGATGTAAAATCGGGCGGGAACGGAAGACGGAGATAGGCGCCCAAAAAATGATTTAAAAAACAATAAGCCAATACAATAAGCAAAATATAAAAGTTATGATGGACGAAAATATAGATATCTGGTGGCTCAACGAAGAGTCTGAGCAAATGTTGAACAGAGGCTACCTTTTGAAAGGTGAGACTGTAGATGGCGCGATCGACCGTATTACGACGGCGGCGGCAAAACGTCTTTACAAACCGGAATTGCAACCGGCTTTCAAGGAAATGATCGTGAAAGGTTGGATCAGTTTCTCTTCTCCTGTATGGGCGAATATGGGAACACAACGTGGATTGCCGATCTCTTGTTTCAATGTTCACGTTCCGGATAATATCGAAGGCATCACGCACAAGTTGGGAGAGGTGATTATGCAGACGAAGATCGGTGGTGGAACGTCCGGTTATTTTGGAGAATTGAGAAACAGAGGAACTGCAGTGACAGACAACGGGAAATCTTCCGGAGCAGTTTCTTTTATGAAATTATATGACACCGCGATGGATGTGGTATCGCAAGGTGGCGTGAGAAGAGGCGCGTTTGCGGCGTATCTTGACATCGACCACGGTGATATTGAAGAATTCTTGAGTATCAAAGATATTGGAAGTCCAATCCAAAACTTGTTTACAGGGATTTGCGTTCCAGATTACTGGATGCAGGATATGATCGATGGTGATGCAGATAAGCGTAAAATCTGGGCAAGGGTTTTGGAAAGCCGTCAGCAAAAAGGTTTGCCTTACATCTTCTTCACGGACAATGTGAACAGAAACAAGCCTCAAGTCTACAAAGATTCTGGATTGATGGTGAACGCAAGTAACCTTTGTTCCGAGATCATGTTGCCTTCTACAGCTAACGAATCGTTCATCTGTTGTCTGTCTTCTATGAACTTGGAATTGTACGACGAATGGAAAGATACGAATGCTGTGAAATTGGCAATCTATTTCCTAGACGCGGTTCTTTCAGAATTCATTGATAAAACTGAAGGTAATTATTACCTGACTTCAGCTAGAAATTTTGCAATGCGTCACAGAGCTTTAGGTTTGGGTGTTTTAGGCTACCACTCTTATTTGCAGAAAAATATGATCCCGTTCGAAAGTTTCGAGGCGACTCAGTTCAATGCGAGAGCGTTCCGTCATATTAAAGAGCAGTCTGAGATTGCTTCCAAAGAATTGGCGAATATCTACGGCGAACCAGATATGTTGAAAGGTTACGGATTAAGAAACACGACTTTGATGGCCATTGCACCAACCACTTCAAGTTCTGCAATCCTTGGACAAACGTCTCCTGGAATCGAGCCGTTTGCTTCTAACTATTACAAAGCTGGTCTTGCAAAAGGAAACTTTATGCGTAAGAACAAATATTTGGCGAAATTACTTGATGAAAAAGGTTTGGACAATGAAGAAACTTGGAGAACGATCATGTTGAACCACGGTTCTGTACAACATCTTGAAGGTTTGTCTGATGAGGAAAAAGCAGTATTCAAAACATTCCGTGAGATCTCTCCAATGGAAATCGTTTCTCAGGCGGCTCAAAGACAACAGTATATCGATCAGGCGCAGTCGCTTAACTTGCAGATTCCTTCTACAATGCCAGTGAAAGACGTGAACTACGTGATGATCGAAGCTTGGAAGAAAGGTGTTAAAACGTTGTATTATCAAAGAAGTTCATCGGTTTCAAAAGAAATGATGGTCAACTTTGTGACTTGCTCTGCTTGTGAAGCGTAATTGCTTATAAATAGAATTAATAATTGAAACCACAGAATTTTCTGTGGTTTTTTTTATGCAGAATTTTAAACTGATTTTCCTCCCTTTAGGGCTGGGGCAAGAAAATCAGTTTAAAATTTAGCTGCATTAATAAGAGATAAAAATTTCATCGAAATTATTTCCCCAGCCCTAAAGGGAGTAATTTCGATGAAATTTCAGATTGATTTTTCTCCCTTTAGGGTTGGGGTAAAAAAAATCAATCTGAAATTTTATTAATTAATTTATTTGAATTTCTTATTTTTATCAAAACACAATGATGAAAAAGTTAACTACAAATTACGATGATGGAATGTGGAAAGGTGCTCCAGCTTCCAGCTTTGGAAAAGCAACGGTTTTGAGAAACAACGAAACAGACGCTGAGAAACTTCTCTGGGAAAAACTTAGAAATAATAATTTGGGAGGTTTCAAATTCAGAAGACAACATCCAATAAGTTTATATATTGCTGATTTCTATTGTCATAAATTAAAATTGATAATCGAAGTTGATGGAGGATATCATTACATAAAAGAACAAATTCCTAAAGATGAAGAAAGAACTAAGATTCTTGAATTTAACGGTATTAGCGTAATTAGATTTTCTAATGATGAAATCTTATCGAACATAGAAAAAGTTTTAAAAGAAATTGAAATGTGCTTTCCGAGGAACTGAAATTTCAAAATGGTTTTCCACCCTTTAGGGTCGGGGCAAGAAAATCAGTTTGAAATTATTTCAATGATATTTAAAAGTATAACTAGCAATGACCCAAAATTCATCGAAATTATTTACCCCGACCCTAAAGGGAGTAATTTCGATGAATTTTCAGATTGATTTTCTTCCCTTTAGGGTTGGGGTAAGAAAATCAATCTGAAATTCAACTCTTTTCCCTAACTTTAAACCTCTAAAACTAACATCTAGTTTCTAACCTCTAACTTCTTACAAAATGAAATTCGGACAAGTCCCAGATCCTTCACAGATAGATTTTACATTGCCAAAAGACCATCCTCAAACCAAATTCATTCTCGAGCAGAATAAAAAAGGGCTTGAGAATATTTCGATTGGCTGTGCAAAGTGGAACAAGACCGACCTCAAAGGATTCTATCCGAAAGGAACCAAAGATGAGTTGACCTATTATTCCACACAATTCAATTCGATTGAGTTGAATGCGACCTTCTACGGAATGCCAACTGCCGAACAAGTCCAAACTTGGAAAGAGAAAACACCAAAAGATTTTAAGTTCTTCCCGAAAATCACGAACACCGTTTCCCACTTCCGCAGATTGCTGAATATCACAGATGTGGTGACACAATTCGCTTCAGCAGTTTTGAATTTTGATGAGAAATTAGGAATGGTTTTCCTGCAACTTCACGATAACTTCAAGCCGAAAGACTATGAGCGATTGGAGAAATTTGTAAAAGATTGGCCAAAAGAAGTGCCTTTAGCCATTGAACTCAGAAACACCGAATGGTTTACGGATGAAGAGGTTTTCAACACCGTTTGTGAATTGTTTGAAATGAATAACATTACCAATATCATCGTCGATACAGCCGGCAGAAGAGATATGTTACATATGAGATTGACGACGCCAAATGCTTTCATTCGTTACGTTGGTGCAAACGCTGAAAGTGATTACGAAAGATTGGAAGATTGGCTGAAAAGATTGACCAAATGGAAAAAAGAAGGACTTCAAAACTTGTATTTCTTCGTCCATCAAAATATCGAAAAGGCCTCACCACTATTATCTTCCCACTTGATTCAAAAAATGAATGAAGATTGGAAAACGGATATTCACATTCCTGTAATGGCAGATGGTCAGCCGACTTTGTTTTAAATGATATTAAAGAAAATAAAAATTCCCTTCAGCTCGAAGGGAATTATTTTTTTTCCAAAAATTCCCCTCCTCTGGAGGGGCGACGAAAATTCAAAGAATTTTTGTCGGGGTGGTTTATTAATCCAGCATTGTCAGTCTGAGGCTCTCGAAGACTTTCAAACTTGTCGGTCTGAGGCTCTCGAAGACCAAAAAAAGCTTAAGCCAAAAACTTCAGCTCCTTGTCCTTGAAATTATTATTTTCAACCAGTTTGTTCATTGCCTTCATCGTCTTCTTGCGAAGTTTGGCAAGAATGCGGACGTTTTTGTCCTCGCTGTAATCAAAGATGTTGTCTTCAAAAGAAAAGACATCACCTTTCTTGAAACTGATGTTGTTTTCCTTCAACTCTTTTAGAAGCATTAGGTTGGTCATTACTTTCAGAGAAGTACTTTCCGCCGCTTCCATATATTTTAAAGATTTCAGAAGCTCTTTTTTATATTTTTTCTTAGAATTCATATTGTAGATATTTATTGTTTTTTAAGGTCTAATTTTATACCATCTTAATTAATCGGGGTTCAGATTTCCAAAAGGTGTCAATGATATTAAGTAAATGTTAATCGGCGAAAGTTATAAAAATATCTTCAGAATTTCTTATTTTTGACAAAAATAAATCTAAAATGCAAGACCCGATCTTTGACCTCATTGAAAAAGAAAGAGAAAGACAAACCCACGGAATCGAATTGATCGCTTCGGAAAATTTTGTTTCCGAAAATGTGATGAAAGCGATGGGAAGTGTATTAACCAACAAATATGCAGAAGGCTATCCTGGCAGACGTTATTACGGCGGTTGCGAAGTGGTGGACCAGGTGGAGCAATTGGCCATCGACAGAGCGAAGGAACTTTTCGGGGTTGATTATGTGAATGTTCAGCCACATTCTGGTTCTCAGGCCAACGCGGCGATCTATCTTTCGATCCTGAAGCCAGGCGATAAAGTAATGGGAATGGACCTTTCTATGGGAGGCCATTTGACGCACGGTTCTGCGGTTAATTTTTCTGGAATCCAATATGAAGTTTGTTCGTACGGCGTTCAAAGAGAAACTGGTTTGATCGACTATGACCAAATGAGAGAAGTGGCTTTGAGAGAAAGACCAAAGATGCTGATTGCAGGATTCTCTGCTTACTCTAGAGATTTGGACTATGCAAAATTCAGAGAAGTGGCGGACGAGATCGGCGCAACGCTTTGGGCAGATATTGCACATCCGGCAGGGTTGGTTGCTAAAGGTTTGCTTAATGATCCATTCGCACACTGCCACGTCGTGACGACTACAACACATAAGACTTTGAGAGGGCCAAGAGGTGGAATGATTATGATGGGCAAAGATTTCGAAAATACTTATGGACACAAAACACCAAAAGGTGAAACCAAATTGATGAGTGCCGTTTTGGACAGCGCTGTTTTCCCGGGAATCCAAGGTGGTCCACTAGAACACGTGATCGGTGCGAAAGCGGTGGCATTTGCTGAAGCAATTGATTCTAAATTCGAGGTTTATGCTAAGCAAGTGAAGGCTAATGCTCAGGCGTTATCAAAAGCAATGGTTGATAATGGATTCGAGATCGTAAGTGGCGGAACAGACAACCACTTGATGTTGATCGACCTTCGTAACAAAAATGTGAACGGAAAAGAAACGGAGAAAGCATTGGTAAAAGCGGACATCACTTGTAACAAAAATATGGTGCCGTTTGATGACAAATCACCTTTCACAACGTCTGGAATCAGGTTGGGAACCGCAGCAATCACAACTAGAGGTTTGAAAGAAAACGATATGGAGACAATCGCAGGCTTGATCTCTGAAGTAGTCGATAATATTGCAAATGATGAGGTTCTAACTTCTGTAAGAAAGAAAGTAAACGAATTGATGCAAGGCCACGCGCTTTTCAACTATTAATAAAAATAAATATTAACAATAAAAGAATGGACAATTTCGTTCATTCTTTTTTGTTTGGGTTTACATCCATCAATAAACTTTTCGCCCTTTACGGCTGTGGTAAAGAAAATCGATTTTCATATACTAGGCTTAACTAAAAGAAAATTGATTTTAAATCCTTTAACGAAGTTAAACGTTGTGCCTTAAAACACAACGCTTTTCAAAATAAATCCTAGTGCCTTTGTGTCAAACCCTTATCTATAAGATTGCGAACTCGATTTTCCACCCGCAAGGGCAGAGGTCAAAGAAAATCTATTTGCACACATTATAAGGAGACGGATAAAGTCAATTTAACGAAGTTAAACCTTGTGCCTCAAAACATACAGTATTTAAAAATAGCCTTGTGCCTTTGCGTTTAAATTTTGACACTACAACAAATCCTTATGGAGAAAAAATCATACACCTTCGAAGAAATTAAGCAGAAAGTGGTCAATTACTGCGTCTATCAGGATCGTTGTCATGCTGAGGTAGAGCAGAAGATGCGCGATTTTCTTTTGATTCCAGAAGCAAAAGATGAGATATTTCTATTCCTTATCAAAGAAAACTACCTTAATGAAGAACGGTTTACGAGAAGTTATATCCGCGGCAAGTTCTATATCAAACATTGGGGTCGCAATAAAATCAGAATGAATCTCAAACAAAAGGGAATCAATGAAAAACTAATCTCCAATTCGATGGATGAGATCCACGAAGAGGACTACGAGAAAACTTTGATGAAATTATTTGAAAATTATTTTGCAACTCAAAAGGGACTAAATGATTATCAGAAAAAGACCAAAACAATCCGCCATTTGCTCTCCAAAGGCTTTGAATACGAAGTGATTTCAGAATTAATAAATCGTGAAATAATCTAACGTTAACTTAAATTAATATGAGATAAAGCCACAGAAATAAAATTAATTTCTTAAAATAAATAAAAAATTCTTAATTTCGTCCCAAATTTGAACAACTACACTTCATGAAAAAACTTACAATTATATTTTCATTATTACTATTTGGAGTTATAAGCGCACAATCTATCAAATACGGGGTGACGGGTAATTTCCACAAGACTTCTATAGTGGGGATTCATGACCGCTCAAAAGGTATATTCGGCGGTAGTGTTGGGGTGTTTGCTGATTTTGCATTGGTGACCAATGATATTTATGACTCAGCATGGCTTTATTTTACGCCACAGTTGGAGTTTGCGATGCAGGGTGAAAATGCGAAAATGCCTAATCAGGATCTTCAGAAGTACCACTACAATTATATAGGATTGCCATTATACATCAAATATTTTATTAGAAACCACGGCTACAAAAGTGACATCTACCTTATGGCCGGACCTAGACTGGAGTATATGGTTTCTGATAAAGTGAGTGGACCAACTTCACTTACGGCAGCTCAGGAAGAAAATCTAACGAAGTTCGGCTATGGCGTATCTGTGGCAGCGGGCGTTAAGATTCAGGAAAATTGGGATATCTTTATCCGTTTCGACAGAGGTTTTGCGAACATCTATCCGGATTACACAAAATACTCTACCTACAACAGAATGCTGGGGATAGGGATCAACTATTACCTCGGTACTGCAAATTATTAATATTATTTCTGTATAAGATATTCATTATCTTTGCAGCCTCTAAATGAAAAATTCAATATTTCTACTGCTCATCGTATGTTTGGCGTTTTCTTGCAAGCCAAAGAACAATATGATTTATATGAGTAACAACAACTTCGAGCAGGAAGTATCCCAGGCACGTTACGAAGGACTCCGCATCCAGGAAGGTGATGTTTTGGAAGTGATTGTAACCGCATTGGACGATCTCGCAGTGAAACCCTTCAACAAGACCACCATGCAGCAGACGGGTGAAGATGGAGGAACTGGAACGATGCGTTTGGGAAACAATGAGTATCAGGTCACTTCTGAGGGCTACGTGCCGTTTCCGGTTTTAGGGAACATCTATTGCAAAGGGATGACTAAGCAGCAGTTAAAAACGGAGTTCGAAAACAGATTGAAGCAGTATTTGACAGATCCTGTTGTCACCATTAGGCTGGTTAATTTCAACATAAGTATTTTAGGAGACGTTGGTAGCCCGGGACAAAAAACAAGTTCAAGCGAACGTCTGAATATTTTACAGGCATTAGCGTTGGCAGGCGATATGAAACCTTCTGCCGATAGAACCAAGGTGAAATTGATACGGTATTCGGAAGAGTCTGGTAAAGATATCACCTATAATTTAGACTTATCCGAGGCTTCTATTGTTAATTCGCCGTATTACTACCTACAGCAGAATGATATTCTTTATATAGAACCGGATAGAAATGCACAGATTGCGGCCAATACCACCAATCCAAACCGGGCGCTTTTTCTGCAGATCGTGGGGGTCGTGTTAGGATTAGTGACGTTTGTTATTGCAATAGCTAAATAATCAATATGGAGTTAATGGATAGCCAACCGGCTGTGAAGAAGAAGAAGCTGAATATCAAGAAAGAGGTTTTCAAATATTTGAAATACTGGTATTGGATTCTTTTGAGTATGTTGTTGTTTTATGTTGGCGCTAAGATTTACCTCCGCTACACCACACCTCAGTATCTTTCTAAAACTACCTTGCAGTTTCCACAATCTAATACCAAAGGCGGGGCAGCACTTACCGACTTGACGACTTTAGGAAATGGATTGGGGAGTGATAGTGATCTTCAGGGTGAGGCAACCGCAATTCTTTCAAAACCGACGCTGGCCAAAGTAGTAGGACAGCTTAATTTGAATGTCAGTTTCTATGGCGTTGGAGCGATTAAAGAAAACGAACTTTATACATCCGCTCCCGTTTTAGGTAATATTGTATCGGTAGTTGATCCCAAATTTTCTTCGGCATCTTATGTCATCACAGCATCGGGAAATAATACTTATAAGCTTTCAGAAGGACCACTTTTGAAAGGCAAAAGTACATTCCACTATGGAGAGTTGGCACAAGTGCCATTTGGAAAGTTTATTCTGGCCTTGAAACCGGGAAGAAAATCCTTTGAACCAATTAAAGTGGTTTTTAGGAGTACGCCAAATTTGGTATCTTCTCTGGAGAATGCTGTGAAGGTAGTTCTACCTCCAAACAAAGGGTTGATGATGGAATTAAGTCTTACAGGACCGGTTCCGGGAAAATCAGAAAGCATTCTGAACAGTATCACCAGTCAGTACAATACAGAAGGCGTTAAAGACCGAAATGCCGAGGCACAGAATACACAGGATTTTATAAATGGAAGGCTCGAGATCATTTCCAAAGATCTTTCAGGCATAGAAGGTGAAAAGGAGAGTTTCAAACGTAGCAATGAGATCACCGATTTGGATACACAGGCAAATTTAGCAGTAACCAATTCCAGTGACAATACAAAACAGTATATAGCCTATGCTACTCAATTAGATTTGGTCAATTCAATTTATAACGCAAGCGGTTCAGAGCGTCTACTGCCATCTAATATGGGACTATCTGCGGTTACGGAGGGCTACATTGCAAAGTACAATGAGATGTTGTTGACCAAGAATAGAACATTGAAACAAGCAACCGCTCAGAATCCCTCAATTATTCAGTTAAATAGGGATATCCAGGAGATGAAAGGTTTGATTCGTCAAAACTTGATGGAGTCAAAGGCAACACTACAAATTCAGATCGCACAGTTGCAGACGCAGCTCAATTCGGACCGAAATAAAATATACAAATACCCAACACAGGAGAAAATATTCAGAGGCATAGAACGCCAACAGAATCTCAAAGAACAGTTGTATTTGTATCTCTTGCAAAAGAGAGAGGAGAATGCAATTACTTTGGCAGTTACTGCACCGAAAGCCAAAATTTTAAATCCGGCCTACACGGTAGGGATTGTGAAACCAGATAGGCAGCAGATTATGTTAGGGGCACTGCTGGCTGGACTGTTGTTGCCTTTGGTGATTTTATTTACAAAATATGCTTCTGACAGCAAGGTGCACACCAAAGACCAGGTAATGTCGCATATTCCAAATGCGTCTGTTATTGCAGAAATTCCGGTGAAAGAAAATGCATTGGGATTATTAACGCATAATGATTTCTCTGTGTTTGCAGAATCTTTTAGAATTTTGAGTTCCAATCTTAAATTTATTTTGAGATCCAGAGAGAAGGGTGACGGCGGAGTGATTCTTGTCACATCGTCTATCAAAGGCGAAGGAAAATCAACCATTTCTATCAACACAGCACTTACGTTGGCAGGATCTGCTAAGGTATTGATTATTGGGGCAGATATTAGGAATCCACAGCTTCACCGTTTTGTTAAAGAAAACAAAGCGGGACTTACAGACTACTTGATTTCAGAAGACGAGCGACCGGATTCTTACATTGTATCTTCGGGACTTCACGAAAATTTGGATGTACTCTTTAGTGGGGCAATGGCACCAAATCCAAACGATTTGTTAGATATGAAGAAGTTTGATGCAATGATAAAGTATCTTAAAAATGAATACCAGTACATTGTGTTAGATTCAGCTCCCGTAATGCTCGTGAGCGATACGCTGCACTTGATGGAGAAATCGGATATTATACTTTATATCATTAAAGCAGGATTTACAGACAACCAGATGTTGGACTTTGCCGAAGAATTTCAGCAGTCCCATGACCTCAGAAATATCTCTTTCGTGCTTAACAATGTGAAGCCGGAAGATAGCCGCTATGGAAGTAAATACGGTTACGGATATTATGAAACCAAAAGGAAGTGATTTTTTGAAACTTAATTAGATGTCATTAAAAAAACAAGCACTTTCTGGGTTGGTATGGACTTTTGGACAGCAGTTCGGAACACAGCTGATTAATTTCTTTATTTCTCTAATTTTAGCCAGAGTACTTTTACCATCAGATTTTGGGATCATTGCGATGTTTAGTGTGGTAATATCAATTTCTACCACTTTGGTAGATGGAGGAATGGCATCTAGCTTAATAAGATCAAATGATGCAGATGATTCAGATTTATCTACTGTTTTCTGGTTTAATTTTTTTGCCTCTATAATACTTTACATCTTAATTTTTTTATTTGCGCCTCTTATTGCTAATTTTTATAAGCTAGCTCTACTGGTTCCAATAATAAGGGTCTATGGACTACTTTTGATAATCAAATCTTTAACAACTGTACAAGCAATTCGATTTACGAAAGATTTAGATTTCAAAACGTCATTTAAAATACAGCTTCCTTCCCTAATTATAGGCGGAATCTTGGGTGTAGTATTAGCGTATTATGGATTTGGCGTTTGGGCATTAGTATATTATCCCTTAATTCAAAGTCTGATTTCAACTGTTCAATATTGGATGTATAGTGATTGGAAACCATCATTGATTTTTAATAGAGTAAAATTCAAATATCATTTTAATTTTGGGTATAAAATGACAATTTCCAGTCTTTTAGAAACTGTTTTTAATAATATTTATACCATTGTCATAGGAAAAGTTTTTTCACCTACTCAATTAGGATACTACAGTAGAGCAGACAATCTTAAGCAATTACCCATTACTAATTTATCAAATGCATTGAATAAGGTTACTTTTCCATTGTTTGCAAAGTTGGGTGATGATGATGTGAAATTAAAAGACGTTTATAAGAAAATTATGAAACTAGTAATTTTCATAATTGCGCCAATTCTTTTAATGGCAATAGTTATTGCAGAACCTCTAATACGTTTTCTACTTACAGAAAAATGGTTGCCTGCTGTTCCGTATTTTCAAATATTATCTTTAGCTGGCATTTTATATCCTATCCATTCCTACAATTTAAATATATTGATGGTCAAAGGCAAATCAGATCTCTTTTTGAAATTAGAAATTGTCAAAAAGATACTAATTGTTTGCGTACTGCTAATTTCACTTAATTATGGAATCATGGGTATTCTTTGGGGGCAGGTTTTTACATCTTGTTTGTCATTTTTTGTGAATAGTCACTATTCAGGCAAAATAATAAAATACGGTTCTTTTCAGCAGCTTGCTGACTTGATACCTATACTGGTGTTAGCAGGATTGATAGCAATGATGCTATATTGGTTTGATTATTTTTGGCTTCAACAAATAACTGATTTGTTAAGAATGTTAATAATATGCATTAGCTTTACATCGATATATTTGGCAACAGGATGGATTCTAAAATTTAAAGAAATTACATATCTAAAAGAAATTTTAAAAAGATGATACCAGTAACACAACCATTTCTTCCACCACAGGAAGAGTACGAGAGATATTTGGACGGCATTTGGAAAAGAAGTTGGTTGACCAATATGGGACCGCTTGCAAGTCAGCTTGAAATGGAGCTTAAGGAGCACTTAAATGTTGAGCATCTTCTTTATGTAACTAATGGTACTGTTGCATTGCAAATGGCAATTAAAGCCCTAGATCTGAAAGGTGAAATAATTACAACCCCATTTTCGTTTGTTGCCACTACTAGCAGTATTGTATGGGAAGGCTGTGATCCGGTTTTTGTCGATATAGACTCTCAAACTTTAAATATTGATGCTAAATTAATTGAGGCTGCGATTACCGAAAAAACCTCAGCAATATTGGCGACCCACGTCTACGGGAATCCTTGTGATGTTTTTGAAATTGAACGAATTGCTAAAAAACATAATCTAAAGGTTATTTATGATGCAGCACATGCGTTTAATGTACAAATTGATGGTAAATCAATTTTTGAGTTTGGTGATATTTCGACTTGCAGCTTGCATGCGACTAAGTTGTACCACTCTGTCGAAGGGGGGCTGATCATTACTCCCAATCCTGATCTTTTAAAAAAGTTGGCGTCAATAAGAAATTTTGGTATCTCTGGACACGATACATTTTCTGATTTAGGACTTAATGGAAAGAATTCTGAGTTCCACGCTGCAATGGGATTGACGAACTTAAAACATATTGAAGATATTTCATCAAAAAGAAAGGCGATAATAAAAAGATACGACGAAAAACTGCAGACATTAAAAGCAAGACGTCCAGTCTGGTTTAAAAAGTCCGAGAATAATGCATCCTATTATGCTATTGTATTTGATTCAGAAGAATTAATGTTAAAATGTAAAGATCATCTACAATTAAATGAGGTTGGTACAAGAAGGTATTTTTATCCCAGTTTAGCAAATGCATTGCCTTATTTGGATCCCAAAAATTTTGATATTACCGATGATGTGGCAAAAAGAGTTCTTTGTCTTCCGCTATACTATGATTTGACAATGGAAGAAGTAGATCTTATTTGCAGATTGTTACTAAGGGTACAAAATAATTAAAAGGTAAAAGCTTTTTGACTTTGTTCAATTAATACTAAGAATTTAGTTTCTAATTATTTAATATTATTAACAATCGAATTAAAATCATCAGCAATCCTAATATATAAAAACAGCGTGATTTCAAGGTAGATGCTGTTTCTAAAATTTAAATGTTTACCATAAAAATAATCCTTAGTTAATGATAAATAATCCCAAAATAAGTGTTGTAACTATTACCTATGGACATGAGAATTATATCGTTCAAACTTTAGAAGGTATTCTGATGCAAAATTATCCTGGAGAGATTGAAGTTCTAATTGCCAATGACAATTCTCCTGATGATACTGATAATATTATAAAAAAATATTTAGCAGGTAGAGAATTACCGGAAAACTTTATAATTAAATATACCAAGCACGATCAAAATAAGGGAATGATGCCTAATTTTATTTGGGCATTACAACAAGCAACAGGAAAATATATTGCTTTATGTGAAGGAGATGACTATTGGATAGATGAGGATAAATTATCAAAACAAATGCTTTTTTTTGAAAAAAATAAGTCTTGCGCATTTGTATTTACAGGGTCAAAGACTCTTACTAACAATGGTGTTTGGGGATTGTATTATAGACATAAAACCTTTAAAAATGGTATCATTGGAAAGAAAACATTTTTGCTAAATATGGGAGGTGATTTTTGTACTGCAAGTATTGTTTTCGACAAAAAAGTAATTGATCCTTTTCCACAATACATTAATAATTGTATAGTTGGAGATTTTCCACTTGGTTTATTGGCTATTTCTGAAGGTGAGATAGGTTACATTGAAGACCTAACTACAGTCTATAGGCTGAATAGTATTGGCTCTTGGTCTTCCAAGCAAAGGGAGGATCAGTTATTATCTAAATTCAATAATATTTATAAAAATATGGATGAATTTAATTCTTTTACAAATTATAAATTTTCTGATTTAATTAGTTACTATAAAAATGAGTATGATTATAAATTGATTTATAGAAGAATTTTGCAAAATAAGACTTCTGATGCAGTCATTATTATTCTAAAAAATTTATCAATTGATTTTAAGAAAAACTATAAAATGGTTAAAACCCTAATGTGGAAATTTTTAAAGTCCTAATAGTTATAGACATAAATGAAGCGAATCTTACACATTGTAACTGACGATAAATTTGGAAAATTTGTATATCAAGAATTTTCGCAGACGGAAAATGTAACTAATGAATATTTGTTTATATCTGAAAGCGAGCAACCGGTTTTTATCAACTTTCCTTACCAGCACTATTGGAACGGAGCTGATATTTATCTCGAAAGATTAATGGAAGCCATTAATAGATATCAAATTGTAGTAATCCATTTCTTAAATAAAAATGCGCGAAGGATAATATCGAAATTAAATCCAGAAATTAAAGTTGTATGGATAGGGTGGGGAGGCGATTATTATTGGTTAATCGATACGCTTCCTAAATTTAGTCTTTATGGCAGACAAACGGCGAAGTATCTTAATGCTAAAAATTCTTATTTTACCAGGAAATTAAAGAAAATATCACGAATTCTTAAAGTGAAGGCTTTGCAACGTATTGATTATTTCTCACCAGTCCTGGAAAGTGAATATGATATGATTAAAATAAATTATCCTAATTTTCGGCCCAATTATATTGCTTGGAATTATGGAAACTTGCAGGATAATTACATAGCTGGATATGAGGATTTCAAGATTACAGATAAAAATTTGTTAATCGGTAATAGTGCGACGCCAACCAACAACCATTTAGATATATTTGAAAGATTGGAAAATGGAAACACAATTAATTTTTTTGATAAGATATTTATACCATTAAGTTATGGCAATAAAGACTATAAAAAATTCATAATTGAGCAATCTGAAACACGTCTGGGAAATAAAGTTAATGTAATTCCAGATTTTTTGCCTTATGAGCAGTACATGGAAATATTGCAACAATGCGATAATGTTATTATGGGGCACATCAGACAGCAAGCAATGGGAAATATTATTGCGCTTTTATATTTAGGTGCCAAGATCTATTTCCAAAAAGAGAGTGTTGTATATAAAGATTTAATTAGTAAAGGGTATAATGTGTTTACCATAGCTGATCTCAAAGATGAGAATCTTGTTAAAAATCCACTTAATTCAAACATTATTGCTGTTCATCGTGAATTGCTAAATGCAGAATGGGGTAAAAAAAGTAACAGTTTGAATACCCAAAATATTTGTAGCTTATGATTAAAATTCTTCACATACAAGAAACAATTGGTTCCGGAGGCGTAGAAAGACGGCGATTATCTCTAGCTAAATTGCTGGATAAGAGTAAATTTCAGCAAAAGATTATTTGCCAGCACGAGGTGGGAAATATAGGACAAGAAATCCGGAATGAAGGAGTAGAAATTATTTGTCTTAACAATTCGATAAAAAATATTTTTGATATAAAGCAGCATCTATCTGTTCAAAAAATCATTGAAGATTATAAACCGGATATTATACACGGTGCAGTTTTCGAAGGTGTTACGATGGCTGCTATAAATGGTGCTCTAAAAAGAGTTCCTATTACTATTATTGAGGAAACATCTGATCCACAAAATAGATCCTGGAAAGCAAACTTATTGATGAAATTATTTTCATTTATATCAGATAAAGTCGTCGGAGTTTCTGAGGGGGTAACAGAAGATTACCTGAGAAAAAAATTAAAGGTATCAGATAAGAAAATAACGCTGATAAACAATGGCGTTAAAAAGCCAAGAGAAATTGCTGCAGAAGAAGTATTGGCTGAAAAGCAGAAATGGGGAATCACAGAAGATGATTTTGTATTTGGCACTGTAGGTAGATTTAAGAATGACCACCATAAGCGTTTTTCAGATTTGATAAAGGCTTTTTCAGATTTTTCTAAAGATAAAAATAACGTAAAGTTGCTGATGGTAGGTGGTGTCGAAGAATATCTGAAACAATATCGCGAATTAGCAAAGGAATTAAAGGTAGATGATAAAATAATTTTTGCAGGATATCAATCTGATGTTACTTTGTATTATAAATTAATGGATGTTTTTACTTTGGTTTCTGCTTATGAAGCTTTTGGTTTAGTTTTAGCCGAAGCAATGCTAAATAATTTGCCAGTAATTGCTACAAGAGTCGGAGGAATGAAATACATTGTTGATAATAATGAAACAGGCCTTCTGGTGGAAAAATTTGATATAAAAGGAATTTCTTCAGCAATGGAGCAATTGCACAGTGATAAAATATTATGCGAAAAGATGGGAAGGAAAGGTTTTGAAAAGGCTGTTACTGAATATACCGAAGAGGTATATGTGGAAAAAGTCTCCCAATTGTATGAAAAACTATATTCAGTAAAGTAAAATGCTGAATATCTTAAAACAATACTATATCAAAAATATAAATCTGTTAAGGCCTAGTTCTTTATGGATTAATTTGAGTACCAAAGGACGAAGAACAAATTCCAGAATTTTACTTTTTGGAAAGTTTTTTTATAGTATTAGTAAGACAGCCACAATAAACATTTCGAAAGGCTCCCTCGCTTTAAACAGATATATTACAAAGAAAGACCCTTTCATTGGAAACCTTGAAATGTATAAAAATGCGACACTAAATGTTCAAAACACATTTTTTATTCACAGTGGCTGTGATATAATGGTTTTTGAAAATGCAAAACTAAGTCTGGGTAGTGGATATATTAATAGATACTGTAAGATTAGATGTTACGACAATATCTCAATTGGTCAGAATGTTGCTATATCTGAGAATTTTACCATTTGGGATAGCGATGCACATGAAATTTTAGGCAATGGCACTCCGAAAGCCCCTATCGTGATTGGGAATAAAGTATGGATAGGCACCAATGTAACGGTACTGAAAGGGGTAACAATTGGAGATGGTGCTGTGATAGCAGCAGGTTCTCTGGTTAATAAGGATATTCCTGCAAACTGTTTAGCTGGCGGTGTTCCAGCTAAAGTTATTAAAACTAATATTCAATGGATGTGATTTATGTTTTCTGTAGTTATCCCATATTATAAAAAAAGACAATACATTAAGAGATGTATTGACTCTGTTTTGGCTCAAACCTATCAAAATTTTGAAATTATTATTGTTGATGATGGTTCAAAAGATGACTTGAAATATTTTCTACAAGAAAGTTATAGTGAGAAAATAACCTTGATACAACAATCTAATCAAGGTGTGTCTGCATCAAGAAATTGTGGCGTTATGAATTCTAAATACGATTATGTAGCATTCTTAGACGCAGATGATTTTTGGCAGAAAGATTTTCTGTTATATGTGAATAAATTAATAAGTATTAAAAACCCGGATTTAATTAATACTGGGTTTACTAGTAATAAGTCAAAATTACAGAGAAAAAATAAAAAGCTTATTTATAGAAAAATTTCAGAAAAAGAATATTTACTAAAATCTTCTTATTCTGCAATTATTCATTCATCTTCTGTTATAGTCAAAAAGGAGTTGTTTAAAAAAACTAAAGGATTTGATACATCTCTCAGAAGAGGCGAAGATATTGACATGTGGTTAAGGCTGGTTGCACAGTCTAATAATTTTTTCAAAATTAAAAATATTTTATCATACTATGATATAGAAATTGTTGGGCAGGTGACCAAAGAAAAATCTGATTTTGAATTTAGCTTTGCAAGTAAACTGGAGAATTTTGCACAATCAGAAGATAAGTACAGGCTATTTGCTAAGAGATTTATGTATAGTAGATTATTCGAATATAATTTTTCTAATCCGGATAAAACCTCTTTTTTTATTGATCTGTTAGGCTTGAATATACCTTTTTATTCATTTTATAGGATTAAGTCATCTTACTTTAGCAAAATGCAAAATTCGAAACTCAGGATTTTAGTTAATAAATATTTGAAATTTACAGTGAAATTTTTGAAATGAAAATATGATACCATACTTAATTTTTAAAATACATAGGGTTAAAATTAGATTACTATCAATTTATACAAAAACATTACTCAAGCTTAAAAAAGTTGAATACGGTAGGAAATTAATTGTTTTATTTCCTCCAATTATTATCAAGCATAAAAATGCAAAAATAGTCTTAGATGATAATGTAACCCTTAATTCTGATAAAAAACATTATCATTTAGGAATGTTTTCATGTGTTAAACTAGTTGCAGATAAAAAGAATAGTTTAATAAAAATAGGTAGTAATACAAGAGTTAATGGATCTTGTATCCACGCATTTAAAAAAATTGAAATTGGGAAAAATTGTTTGATAGCTGCTAATACTCAAATAATTGATTCAAATGGCCATTTATTATCTTTTGACAATCCTGAAAACAGAATTAATACTCAAGATGAAGGTAAGCCTATTTCTATAGAGGATAATGTTTGGATTGGAACAGGATGTATAATTTTAGGAGGGACTACTATAGAAAAGGGAGCTGTGATAGCTGCTAATAGTGTTGTGAAAGGTTTGGTGCCTTCAAACTCTCTATATGGAGGTAATCCAGCCAAATTAATTAAAAAATATGAAATTAAAAAATGAATATAATTATATCACCCATTTTTAAACAATTCTTTTCTGGTCGTATCTGGATGGGACTAGATATAGACTCTGTTAAGATACAGCTTGAATCAACGTATGATGCGAATGTACATATTATTCCTTTTTCAAAATTAAGAGAATCGCTAGAAAATATTCCTATAGATTCAGTTTTATTTTATTCATCTGTATACAATATTGATTATTTAAAATTTATTCAAGACACAATACTCTATATATCGTTGAAAAGACCCGATATAGTTTTAATTCCTAATCAGCATCAATTGAATTCTCTTGAGAATAAAGGTTACCAAGAACTATATAAAGATTTATTAGGAATAGAAAAGGTGTTTGGAACCTATTATGGAGATATTGATGAACTTTGTGAACAAGATAATGTTTTCCCATTTGTCCTTAAAAAATTAAAAGGAGCACTCTCAAGTGGTGTTCAGCTGATTTATAATAAAAAAGAATTAGATCAATTTAGAGATCTATCAAAAAAGAAAACTTTAAAAGAAAAAGCTGCATTTCATTTGAATAAAAGAAATTCTTTTAAAAAAGATTTTAATCTTTCACCTGTAAATCATTTACTGGATCAGAATTTTAAGGATGTCTTTACCAAAAGAATTCCTGTGGTAGTACAAGAATTTGTGCCAGGATTAGAATGTGATTTTAAAGTTCTTATTTTTGGTGATAAGTTTTTTGCAGTAAGAAGAGGCATTCGTGATAACGATTTTCGAGCAAGTGGTAGTGGAAAATTAAAATGGACAGTTCCTCCGACTGAAGTTTTGAATTTTGCGAAGAATTTAAAAATAAAGTTTAATGTGCCTTTTATTTCATTAGACATTGGTATAGACAAAACAAATACTTGCTTTTTGTTTGAATATCAAGGAACAGCATTTGGTCCAGCTACTTTAACAAATGGTGATAAATATTTCTTCGAAGAAAATGGAGTATGGTTACAGAAAGATGGTGACTTTGTTTTGGAAGAAGAATATGCTTATGCGATTAATCATTTTGTAAATGAAAATACTTAGACTTTCCACATTTCTCGATTTTGGTGGTGTCGAGACTAGACTTACCAATGTCTCTTATGTAGATGATGACAATGAGTGGCTCTTTGTATGTTTGAACAAGGAGGGTAAAGCAGCTGAAAAGATTAAGGCGAATAACAAACAGGTTATTTGCCTGCAGGCAGTCCCATCCATTTACAACATTTCGACATTATGGAAAGTTTTTTCAGTAATTAAAAAAGAAAAACCGGATGTAGTTCACACTTCTGGTGCAGAGGCTAATTTTCATGGGGTTTTAGCAGCTAAGTTAGCCGGCATTCCAGTGATTATTGCTGAAGAAATTGGTATTCCCAGCCACAGTAAAAAGGCTCAGTTTATTTTTTCCAAAGTATATAAATTGGCAAATTTTATTATTGGCAATTCTTCTGCTGTATTAGATGCAGTTCATCGCTTGGATAGGGTTCCCAGAAGTAAACTAATTAAGATCGATAATCCAATTATATTTCGCGACCTGGATTGGTCAATGATTCGGAATGATTCAGGAGCATTTAAAATAGTTACAATTTCTCGCTTAGAGCCAGTTAAAAACATCGAGGGTCTATTAAGGGTTATCTCACTTCTAATCAAGGAAAATATTAATGTCCAATTAACGATAGCAGGCTCTGGAGTATTAGAAGCTAGTTTGAAACAACTAGTCATAGAACTGAATTTGCAGAACACGGTTAAATTTATAGGTTTTATCACAGATCCATATCCATATTTGCAAAATTCTGATTTGTACATTCTTAATTCATTTACTGAGGGATTTTCCAATTCGTTAGTAGAAGCAATGTACAGCAAGACACTTTCTTTGAGCACAAATGTTGGAGCTGCTCCGGAAATTATCATTGATTCGGAGAATGGGTTTGTAACTCCTGCTGATGATGAAAAAGCTTTGTACGAAAAAATTAAAAATATCATTGAAATGTCCAAAGAACGGCGTCAAGCAATAGCATTAGCAGGACATCAAACGGTTGTAGAAAATTTTTCATTGGACAACCATGTTATGGAATTAATGAAAATTTATAATAAGAATTAATGCCTACAAACCTACTCTTTATCACTTGGGACGGACCTCAGACTTCCTACATGGAAGGTCTTTTTATGCCGATTTTTCAAGAAGTTGCGAAGAACAAAAATGTGAATTTTCATATCCTTCAGTTCACTTGGGCAGAAGATAAAAAGATAAACCATACTAGAGAGGTGGCTCAAAAAATGGGGATAACTTATTCTGCTTTACCAATCCTTAGGAAGCCTACTGTATCGTTGGGGAGCTTATTGACGGTTTTCACTTCATCACGCAAGATCAAAAAATACATTCAGGATAATAAAATTGACATCGTAATGCCAAGAAGCACTTTTCCGGCAATGATGATCAATCAAATCATAGGAAGTGACAAATTAGAGAAAAAGGGCTTGAGAGGTAATTGCAAAATCATTTTTGATGCGGATGGCCTACCAATCGAAGAACGAATAGATTTTGCCGGTCTCAAAAAAGATTCTTTTCAATACAAATTGATGAAATCTACTGAAACCAAAATGCTGAAAAATGCAGATGCAGTGATCGCAAGATCCCAAAAAGCAGTTGAAATTCACATCAATAATATAGGAGAAGAAAACAGGGAAAAATTCTCAGTAGTTTTCAATGGAAGAGACAAGGATCTTTTTAAATTGAACAGCGATGTAAGGCATCAGGCACGCCAGGATTTAGGATTGGAAAACGAATTCTTATTTGTTTATGCAGGTTCGCTAGGTCCACAATACTGCCTTCCGGAGATGCTGGAGATTTTCAAAAGTCATACAACTGAAAAAAAATCTAAATTTCTAATTCTAACAGGTAACACAGCCTTTGCTCAGCAAAATATGCCGGAAGAATTACAAGGGAAAATTATTCTAAAATCTGTAAAATCAGAAGAAGTCCCTTTTTATCTCAATGCTGCAGATTTGGCATTTGCTCTGCGACAAACGAGTTTCAGCATGCAGGGTGTTGCACCGATAAAGTTAGGTGAATATCTTTTGTGCGGATTACCAGTAATTGCGAGTAAAGGAATTGGTGATACGGATAGTATCTTACCACATTTTCCGGAATGTTATTTATATGACCACAATTTAGGATTACAGGCTCAACAAGAAAAAATCAACAACTTTTTAGAAAAGGCTATATTTGCGGATAAAAATAAAATTGCAGCAACAGCGCAAGAGTACTTTTCTCTGGATGCCGCTGCACAATCATACATCAAGGCTATCAATAAAACCAATTAATGAAAATCCTATACCTCACCAAATATACAAGAATGGCAGGCAGCAGCAGAATGCGCAGCTACCAGTATTTTCCTTATTTGGAAGCAGCAGGGATGCAGGCTGTTGTAAAACCTTTTTTTGATGAAGCCTATCTGAAAGATTTTTACGCCGGAAAAAAAAACATCAGCGCAGTTTTAAAATCGTATTTAAGAAGATTTTTTCTGTTGTTTTCAGTCTGGAAATACGATAAGGTGGTTATCGAAAAAGAAATTTTTCCGTTCCTGCCAGCTTTTGCAGAATGGATATTAAAGGCGTCTGGCGTTAAATACATTGTGGATTATGACGATGCTATTTTTCACAATTATGATCAGAGTTCAAATCCTGTAATTAAGAAATTTCTAAGGAATAAAATTGCTCAGGTCATGCGTTATAGCGAAATCGTCGTGGCAGGGAATGGATATTTAGCAGAATATGCATCCAGATCGGGTGCAGAAAAAATACAGATTATTCCAACGGTCATCGATTTGGACCGATATCCACTGAAACAAAAATCAGATTTTGAGAAATTTGTAGTAGGCTGGATTGGTACAAAGACAACATTCGAAAAACACCTTCTGCCATGCAAAGAATGGATCAAAGAATTACAAAATCAGGATTCAGATATTCATTTCCATATCGTTGGGATTACAGAGGATATGGATTTGGGAGAAAACGTAAAATACATCCAGTGGACAGAAAATACAGAAGTTCCCGAAATACTGAAGATGGATGTTGGAATTATGCCGCTCCAGGATTCTGAATGGGAAAAAGGGAAATGTGCCTACAAATTGATTCAGTATGCGGCCTGCGGAATTCCGGGGGTGGCTTCTGATGTGGGAATGAACAAAGAAGTTTGTATTGATAATGAAACAGGATTTATTGCAAAACTTAAAGATGAATGGATTGAGAAAATCCTTTTTCTGAAAAATAATTCTCAAATGAGAAATGAGATGGGACATGCTGCGAGAAAATTAGTAGAAGATAAATACTGTATTCAAGTCACAGCAGAAAGTTGGGGAGAAGTCATAATAAAACAATAATGGAGCAAAAAAAGTACTTTGATATTCTACAGATTTATAGGGGAATAGCAGCATTATTGGTTGTTATTCATCATACTTATGCTTCCTTTGCCCATTTTAATAATCTTGATATTCCAGTTTTAGCTTTTATTGCGAAAATAGGAAAGTTGGGGGTTGATTTTTTCTTTGTTCTCTCTGGTTTTATTATCACTTATACTACGTTTAAGTACAGAGGAGATGGAGGGTATTTTAAGAAGTACGCTTTCAATAGAATTATTCGGGTTTATATTCCCTATCTTCCAATTTCTATAGCAATGTTGGCACTCTACTATGCTCTTCCCAGTGTAAGCGGATCAGACCGGTCTATGAGTCTGCTTACATCACTCACTTTGATTCCGCATGGCAATCCTGCATTATCAGTGGCATGGACTTTAATATTTGAGATGTTTTTTTATTTCGTATTCTCTCTCAATTTCTTTTGGAAAAAGGGCTGGTTCTACTTCCTGGGTATCTGGATTATAGGAATTATGACAGCCGCATTAATTAAGATGGATCTTAGCCATCCATTCATGAAAGTGATTTTTAGTATGTACAATCTCGAATTTATCATTGGTGTTTTAGTGGCTTATCTAGTTAAGTATAATTTTAAAACCAAATATTATTATGTTTTTTCCGCATCAGTGCTAGGATTTCTTAGTTTTCTGGTAATAAAATATTTAAACATTAATCTATTTCCATTTTTTCAAAATCTGATATTTGTACTCTCCGCATCTCTATTCGTATTTCTCGGTGTATCGTATTGGAATAAAAAAATAAGTACTAGAAATATATTTATGTTGATGGGGAATTCCAGTTACTCCTTATACCTTTTGCATAATCCTATGCAAAGTATGTTGGTAAGGTTTTTTCCAAAAAATGACTCGCAATTCATTATTTTTGCCGAATTCTTTACAGTGATATTTGTAATCGTGCTCACCAGTTACATTTACTATTTGATTTTTGAAAAGAAAATTATCGCGGTAATAAAAAGTAAACTCGATATTTATGTTGCTTGATGTCATTTACATCCCAATTATTATTATGTTGGGTCTCGGTTTCATTAATATTTTTAGGAATGACATTTCTGATAACGATGAAATAATGCTCAAGAGGCTGTTTTTTTTTCATCTATTAATGGGGGCATATTACTGTTTTTTCATCTTAGGTGACGCAGTGGGTTATTGGCGAACACCTAAAAACTACGCTTTCGAGACTTTTAAAGAAGGCTTGTTTAATGGTGAGGGGACAATGTTTATGAATGCCTTAAATTTTCCGTTTTCAAATCTACTGGGAATGTCGTATTTATCAAATACGTTATTATTCTCAATGTTTGGATTTTTTGGGTTGACCTTTTTTTACGTAGTTGCGGTTAAAAATGTTCCTTATAATTCTGTTATTAGTGGCTACATCCTTTTTCCGCTGATATTCTTTCTGCCTAATCTTCATTTTTGGAGTGCCGGAGTAGGGAAGGATACGACACTTTTCCTGTGCATTGGAATGTTTACTTACGGATTGATGAAGCCTTTTAAGAGAATTCTTTTAATTGTGATAGCTTTATCATTGTCAATGGCTATTAGACCGCATATCGCATTATTTCTGTTAGTAGGATTTGGTCTAGCATATGTTTTGGGAGGCAAGGTTTCAGGATTTCAAAGATTTTTGTTTTCAGCAGTAATGATCGGGATTGGAATCGCCATTTTACCAAGTGTGATGGAATTTGCTAAAATTGAGGAGGCTTCGGCAGATGGATTTGATAAATTTGCAGCAGGAAAAGCAGACCTTTTAAGCAGAGCCAGTACAGGCTCAGCAATTGATATTTCATCATACCCATTTCCACTTAAAGTATTAACATTTTGGTTTAGACCATTTTTTTTTGATGTGCGTAATATCAACGGTTTAATAGCATCCCTTGAAAATTTGATATTGGTGATTGTCTTCGTCAAAGCAATACGCACAGATCCAATAGCAGCGTTCAAAGCAGCGCCGTTTGTAATAAAAGGTTTAGTGTTTTTCCTCATAGTAGGCACTCTTGCTTTTTCACAATCTCTGGGGAATGTCGGTATTATGATCCGAATGAGGAATATGTTCCTTCCGGGTCTGATTATCTACATGATGTGGATCTTTTCCTATCAGCAACAGAAAATTAGAAGTCAGAGAATGCTGCCTAAGATAAAACCAAAAGCCAAATAAATCATTTAAATTTTGAAAAAATGGAGTATTGGCGTAGAATTTCTGAAAAGAACATGAGTAAAGCCTCTGAGAAAAAAGGCTTTATATTTCCAGTTTTTCTGCTATTTTACCACCTATGCTTTGCAGGGATAGCATGGCAATATATCCTCAAACATCAGGGGGACGCCCTCAGATATTGGAATTTAACAGAAGATTGGGCGTACTATCTGAATGTGGGAACCGATGTAATCAAATGGATCAACTATCCTTTTTCAGAATTTTTGCAATTGCCATTATGGGCAGGCTTTGTCCTGCACAGTCTTGTAGGTTATTATGCAATCTATGAGCTCTACAGCTTTGCCGACAGAAAGATAACCGGGTCTGATAGATGGAACCGTTACCTGCTAATGTTGATAGTGCTTCTTCCAAACTTACATTTCTGGACAGCCATCATAGGCAAAGAGCCATTGATATTGCTTGCTACCACATGGATCATCATAAAACATTCAGAAAAAAGGTTTGCTACTATCAAATATGTGGTGGGCTGGCTACTGTTAGTACTTATCCGACCGCACGTAACAATGTTTCTCGTAATAGCAATCGTTTCAACGACAATAACCGCCAATAGAAAATGGACATTTAAGAAATACGCACTGATTTTAGGAGCATTCCTTTCTGTCTTAGGTTTATATCTAATGACAATGCGGCTGCTAAACAGAAATCCCTGGGATATCGCCTACATTTTGAAACGCAACAATGCATCATTAATAGCATTCAAAAGAGCAGGGTCTTATGTCCCAATGATAGATTACAATTGGATCGAAAGATTTTTTGCACTCAATTTTCGGCCGTTCTTTGCCGATGCACAATCGTGGTTGCAAGTAATACTAAGCGTAGAAAACCTCTTCGTAGTGCTAATTTTAATTTTTGCCTTGTACAATTATATCCGCCATTACAAAAAAGTCAATCTGAATACATTCAGCCGGATCGCCATCGGATTCTTCCTGGTATCATCCCTATTTTTTATACAACGCTACTCATGCCTCGGCATCTTTGTCCGCACAAAAATAATGTACATGCCATTCCTGTTAATAGCAGCCCTCCAGCTCATAAACCAGATTAAAACACCACCATCCAAAGATCAGGCATAATCACATAATTCAACAAAGTCACAACCTCCCAATCCCCAGTGAAAATTCTACCTTTAGGGTCGGGGCAAAAATTTTCACTTTCCATCTCCCAACTTCCATCCTCCATCTTCCAACCTTCAACCCCAACCTACCCACCACTCTCCAAACTCAGAATAATCAAATCCAAAAAAAGGATGAATTGCAGATAAAAGACGTTGCCCTCAATTTTAATGTGATGAAAATAGTTTTGATGGCGGTAAGTGCGCATCGTCCGTTCACTCACTCTCAGGAGCTGGGCAACCTCTTTTTCGGTCATCAGCATTTTGCGGTCGAGCTGGATGCCTTGGCTCAGAATATTTTCAATGATTTGTTTGAGGGCCATAATCCATTCATTGATTTGGCTCTCACTGAAAAGCGAAAATTGTTTCATAATGGTTTGTGTTTTATTTGAAACCAAATTAATAAATGCAATCAGAAAAATTTTACGGTTTTCCGTATTCTGTGCTTTTTTTTACAATGATTGATAGATCCAGGCAGCGACAGCTTTAATAACAGATTTTTAGAGATCCAACAAATGGATTTCACTTCCAATCCCACCAGTTTCATCCCTACAACAAGAAACCTTCCAGCCTATAAAAACCCTATAGAAAGCCTATCCCGAGCCTATAGAAAGCCTATCCAAACCCTATAGCGAGCCTATAGAAAGCCTATCGAAAGAATGATAAAGCGGAAAGTTTCGGCAAATTTCGGAAGCTGTAGCAAAACCGTTAGACCGGCAGTTTACCTTTGACATGTTTAACCCCGTAAAATTAATATCATGGGAAAATTAAATGATTCTTTATTGTCAGGATCCAGCGGTAGAACTGGACGACTTGTTGTGGCAAACGTTGCCGGAACCGAAATTTTGAGAGTGCGTCCGCGTAAAAAAACAACGCCGCCATCTCCAAAGCAATTTCTAATTCAGGAAAGGATGAAAAAGTGCTACGACTTCATCCTGCCGTACAAAGGCTACGCATCGGTGTATTTTGGATACCGTCAGGGAATGAGGTCCAGCTACAACCAGGCAATTACCAACTTGCTGAATGCGTTCAAATTGGATTTTGCATTGATGACGATTACACCGGATTTTTCGGAAATTCAGTTCTCACATGGGAATCTGTTGGCAGCTGTTCCTACCGGAATAGACTCTGCAGCGGTAGGAAGCTTGACCGTGGAGTGGTACAATAACGCAGGGGGCAATTCCGACAGGCTGACAGACGAATTGCAGCTGCTGTATTATGATGAATCGCAGAAAAGTCCGGTATTCTTAGAAAACCTGGGCGAACGGACAGACACTACTCTTACGGTGACGCTACCGCCATACATGTCAGGGAAGGAGGTGCATGTATGGATTGCATTCCGTTCTCAGGATGGGATAGAGTCTTCAGTATCGGCGTATGCTGGCAGCGTGGTGATTCTGTAACGCGCATCACAGATGTTCCGACCATTCGTCTGGATCATTTGCTTAAGTCCCATTCTTCTGGAATGGGATTTTAATTTGATCTTCTCAACGCTCAAAACCAGAGAACACTCCCACGCCAAAACCTTCCTCAAAACCTCCCGCCCTTTTCCTATATTTGCAAAAATATCCACCAATGGCTAAGCTCTTCCGAATTACAACGGTCCCGATTTCTGTAGAAAAATTATTGGGCAGGCAGTTGACTTTTATGAACCAGTATTTTGAAGTTACAGCGATTTCGGCAGACAAAGAATATCTCGATCGAGTCGGTACAGAATTGGGAATTAAGACATATTCAATTGAGATGACAAGGAAGATTACGCCCTTGCAGGATCTCAAATCACTTTGGCAGATGTACCAGTATATTAAAAAGGAAAAGCCGGAAATTGTACACACGCACACTCCAAAAGCCGGACTGATTGGGATGATGGCAGCAAAGCTGGCAGGGGTAAAAATCCGGCTGCATACTGTTGCAGGATTGCCATTAATGGAAGCGACAGGACTTAAAAGAAAAGTTTTGAATCACGTAGAAAAGTTCACATATAATTGTGCAACCAATGTCTATCCCAATTCCAAAGGATTGTATGATTTTATTATCATAGAAAAGCTGGGTAAGCCGGAAAAACTTCAGGTGATTGGAAATGGGAGTACCAATGGTATCGACGTCAGCCAATTTGATCCTGCCTTATTTAGTAAGGATGCAAAAAACAGATTGAGAAAAGATCTTAAAATAGGCGAAAATGATTTTGTCTTCGTTTTCGTCGGAAGACTGGTGAAAGACAAAGGTATGAATGAGCTGATTTTAGCCTTTAAAAACCTTCAAGGCTCTAACTCCCAAACGCTTAAGCTTCTACTCGTCGGGCCTTTGGAGCAGGAACTGGATCCATTGTCTCAGGAGACTTTGGATGAAATAGAAAATAATGATGCGATTGTATCTGTTGGATTTCAGAAGGATGTAAGACCTTACTTTGCACTGAGCAACTGCTTGGTATTTCCCAGTTATAGAGAGGGGTTTCCCAATGTCGTATTGCAGGCTCTGGCGATGGGGCTCCCAGCTCTGGTATCTGATATCAATGGCTGCAACGAGATTGTTACAGATGGAAAAAACGGCTTGATATTTCCACCAAAAAATACGGGTGCGGTACGGGCAGCAATGCAAAAAATGACCAATTACCCATTATATACTGAGCTTCAGGAGGCTGCGCGTTCAAGCATAGGACCATACAGACAGCAGCTGATTTGGGAATTATTGAAGGATAATTACAATTCTCTGTTAGATTCTCAACACTCTTCATTCAGTAGTGATAAAAATTAGTGATAATAAGCGCTACGTCGCTTTGCGATGTTTTGATGATTTTTTAACATATAATTAGCATTATTTTTTCTAATTTTGCAATTAGAAAATTTATGGGTTATGAGAAACAAATTTATATTATTTGTCATTTTAGTTTATGCTATCATGATAAATGGACAAACAACCATTTGGAATGGCTCGGCCTGGTCAAATGGAGTGCCGAATGGTAATACAGAAGCAATAATTGCAGGAAATTATAATTTGGCTCGAAATGTTAGTGCTGGAAAAGTAACAATTAATTCAGGTTCTACTTTTTCTATAGCAGATGGATATTCCTTAATAATTGCTAATGAGTTTATTAATAATGGAACAGTTCTAGTTGATGACGGTGGAATACTTCTTCAGAGAAATGGATCTACATATTCGGGATCGGGAATTTCCATTGTACGGAAAATAGCAAAACTTAAACAAAAGGACTATAACTATTGGAGCTCTCCTGTAATTGGTCAAAATCTTTACAATTTTTCCGTAGGCACACCTACAAATTTCATTTACAGATATAATGAAGCTAATGATAAATTTGGAACTGCAGGATTGAATGCTTTGTCTGTGTTTGAAGCTGGAATTGGTTACGCAATTAGAGGGAAGGATGCTTATTCGCCCACTACGCTTACTACTGATACGTTTAATTTCGTGGGAGTTCCTAATAATGGAGATATAACGGTTACATTACAAAGAAGCCCAGGGATTGACAAAGGTTATAATTTGGTAGGCAATCCGTATGCTTCAAATATTTCTTTTAGATCTTTATCAAGTTCAACAGCAAATAAAAATACTATCTTTAACAAACAGTGGCTTTGGACGAACTTAAATGAAGTGAAAACTCAGCAGGGGTCAACTTATGCAGGTAATAATTATGCGACTTATGTTGGTGGAGTAGGAGGCGTTGGTCCCACATATTTATCTGGGAATATAGAGGAAATTAGTTTGAGACCAAACGAATATACAGAAATAGGACAAGGATTTATAGTTCAAGCTAAGTATAATAATGCACCACTAAAGTTCGCTAATACAGTAAGAGCCTCTATTTCGTCAAGCTCGATTTTCTACAATAAGAAAGGTGATGAGGAGGGTGATGAAGAAGAACCAGAAGAGGTATTAGATCGCTATTGGTTAAAATTAGTCAATCCAAATAATGTAGCAAACAATATTTTAATTGCACATATTCCTGAAGCGACCAATGACTATGATGAAGATTATGACTCTTCACTCTTTTCTCTTGGTAATGATGCGTTTTATTCTGTGATTGGAACCAATAAATTGCAGATCCAGGCTAGAGGATTGCCAATTAGTGATTCTGATGATATTAAATTAGGATTTAAAAATTCAAAAGCGGGTAATTGTGTGATTGCGCTTAATGATAAGGATGGGGTGTTCAAAAGTAATGCGAAAGCCATTTATTTAAAAGATAACGTAACCGGAACTATCACCAATCTGCAGGAAGGTTACTACACTTTCTCAAGTGATGTTGTGAGTACTGAGAATGAAACCAGATTTGACATTCTTTACAGCAACGCGGTGCTTTCTACTCAGAATTCTAAAGCTAAAGAATTAATGGTGTACAAAAACAATGGTGATTTAGTGGTAAAAGGGGATCACAACATTTCAGCAGTTGAGGTGTATGATGCTTCTGGAAAACTGGCTTACTCAGTTTCTGGCAAAAGTTCAAAAGAAATCAGAATCAATGCTTCTGCATTCTTGAAAGGCGTATACATCCTAAAAATAACTTCAGAAAAAGGAATTACTTCTAAAAAAGTAATTTTGTAAAGTATAATCCAAGGGATTAATAATAAGCCAGCCGTAAAGGTTGGCTTTTCTTTTTTATACAATAAAAAATACAGTTTCTAATGCGAATTGATATTCGTTAATTTTTCTTAAAAAGCGCCTCGGCCTTATTTTCTAACGTCTTTTTGATAAATGGCACAACCTTTGTAAAATGTAGAAAAGATAATTATTAACGAAAAATTTAAACATATGAAAAAATTATTATTAGGAGCAGTAGTGTTAGGAGCAGGTTTATTCTCTACAGCAAACGCTCAGATACAGGAAGGAAACTGGATGGTTGGAAGTAGCTTACTTTCTAGTAATTTTGGTTTAAATACAGGTGCTGGTTATAATATCGCATTACAGCCAAGAGCAGCTTATTTTATTAAAGATAATGTAGCATTAGGAGGTTATGTTAATTTAGGAATTAGCAAAGTAACCAAAGGTTCCCCAACAAGATTCGATTATGGAGTAGGGGCTTTAGGCCGTTATTATGTATCACCGGGAGAAGCTGGTGTTGATAATTTGCTAAACCACGGACGTTGGTTCTTCGAAGGTAACCTAGGTGTTGGTGGTTCTTCCGTAGAAAACGGAAACTCAACCACAGGTTTGGATTTCGGAGTTGGTCCTGGGTATTCTTACTTTATTACGCCAAACATCGGTGTAGAAGGTTTGGTAAAATATGTAGGTCAGTCAGGTTTCGGTAACGAAGGTTTGAATTCCAATATCACATTCAACGTTGGTTTCAGTATCTACTTACCAAGCGGACAGGCAAAAAGAATTGCAAACGAAGCTAAATAATTTTAGTTCACACATACAATAAAACCGGCTTTTGTCGGTTTTTTTTATTAATATCATATTATGGAATATTTACACACGGTTTACGCCGTTCTGGAAAGATGGTACATCAAATTCGCTGAATTAACACCAAGATTAATTGTAGGGATCTTAATATTTCTATTCTTCCTTACGACCAGTACCTATCTTAGCCGTTGGTCTGTAAAGCTCTTCCACAAGCTTTTCCCAAAAACAAAGAATGATTCTGTCGTAACATTGATCTCAGTCTTCAAATTTCTGATTATTTTGATGGGAACCTTCATTGCTTTGGAGGTAATGGGATTCAGCGGGTTCTTTATCAAATTCCTGGGAAGTTTAGGGGTAGCAGGGGTTATCGCTGGGGTAGCGCTGAAAGATCTGGTGTCGAGTATGTTCTCAGGAATGTTGGTAGGCGTGGACAAAGCATTCAAAATTGGCGATTACGTTACAATAGGCGGTAATTCCGGCACCGTTCAGGACATTGGATTGCTGACAACCAAACTGATTACCGATGATGGTAAGAAAGTTTACATTCCCAATCAGGTGATTTTCAATTCGCCATTCTTTAATATCACAGCTTCACCACAGCGAAGAATCATTTTAGACTTTGAAATTCCGGTAGGGGAAGATATCACAAAAGCTAAATCGGCAATTCTGGATGAAATCAAATCACTGGAACATATCGATAAGACGGATGCGGTAGATGTCGTTTTCACGAATGTCAAACAAGGCGTCTTTACGATGCAGATTAAGTTTTGGTTAGAAATCGGAGGTAATTTCACCAACGTAAAAAGTGAGGCCATTATGCAGATTAATGAAAGACTGATGAAAGAAGGGGTAGAATTGGTAACGCCTACAAGTATTAGCGTAGTGCAGCAATCTTCAGGAGATGCAGACAAATAAAAAAAAGAGAAGCCATCTGGTTTCTCTTTTTTATGATTAATGTTTCAAACATCTAAATTCTAATCTCTACTCTTAATCTACTTCATATTCTAGTTTAATGGTAATACTTGCTTCCTTATCTTTAGAAGTGGTGTTGTAAGTACCGCCGTAAGAGTAATCTTCATTGGAGTTGGGTGCTGTAATCTGGATCACGCCCATCGTTGCTTTTTTAAGATTTCCCAAACTGCTTCCCGCGTTTTCAGCAATTTTTTCTGCACGTTCTTTGGCATCCTTTGTAGCGTTGGCTATCATTTCCTGCTTCACGTTGGCGAGTTTAGTGTAGAAATATTGAGGGGAAGAAGACGTGAATTCTATCCCGCGGTTGATGATCTCTGTGATGTTCCTGGAAATATTTTCGATCTTCGAAACTTCTTTAGATTTGATAGAGACACTTTGAGTCAGATTATATCCCGAAAATTCACCTTGCTGATAATTCCCGCTGGCATCGGTGTAATTCCGAAACTGTTTCTGAATATCAACGGCTGAAAATACCATCTCACTTTCCTTCACACCTTTCGATTTTAGATAGTCGTAGATGACTTTTCTGTCAACAGCCAGTGCATCGTACGCTGTTTTTAGTTCTATGCTGTTCTTGGAAAAACTCCCAGACCAGGCGATGAGGTCCGATGTGAAGGTTTTGGATCCAAGTCCTGTCACAGAAACAGTGTTTTCAGATTTGTTCCTGTTTTTGACAGCACTTCCAAGAAGAGCAGCAGCAATAATGAAACCGAGCGCAGCAATTGCAACCGCAAGATATGTTTTCATAAAATTTTGAATTTGAATGGTTTGCAGCAAACGCAATACCAACTTAAGATTTTACTCGGTGGCGATCTGGCCAATATCTTCTATGGAGCTTTCTCTTTCTACTGCTTCCAGGTATGCTTTTCTTTTAACAACCTTTGTGTAGCTCCAGCTGTCGTGCCAACCGCGGTTTCCAAGAAATGAAAGCGCGTCAAAGGGAACAATCCGGCTGAAGTTCCTTTTGAGAAAATCATTGGAAGTGGGCAGACCTCCATTTTCGTGGACTACCATTGTTCCTGTAATCAATTTGCCCAAGCTTCGCCCTTTTGTGACAAATTCAATCACAAACATAAAGAAAGCAAAAAGAACACTCGTGACCAGCCTGTCTAGTAAAGGATTCATTTGCGAAACGGAATCTGTGACCATAATGAAATCATTTCCGGTCACTAAGGAATAAATAAGGACAGCAATCAAATAGACAATGACAACCAAAACAAAGGTTGATAGCGAGTCTATGATCGCATTGACGAATCTTAAGATTTTTTCTGCTTTGTAGCGTTCAACGATTCTGTAGTTGTTTTTCATGGTTTTTAAGTTTAATAATTTTTATTTTAGCGAATTACTTTCTTTCTCAAATTCCAGGCTCACACCTTTCATTTCGCCTGGCATTGGCGGGATGGTTTTGGTCAGTTTTATTTTGATGAATGTGATCTTGGGAAACTGATTTTCAATTTTATTGATGATTCTTCCAATCACGTGTTCCAGAAGCTGTGAACGGATTTCCATTTCCTGATGAATGATTGAATTAATCTCAGCATAATTAATGGTGTCATCAAGATCATCTGACTGCGACGCCTCTTCCAGATCTGCATGAACTTCCAGATTCACAACGTAATGGTTTCCGATGATGGCTTCTTCAGGCAAAACACCGTGGTAAGCGTAGATTTTGATGTCTTCGAGGATGATTTTTGATTTCATGTTTTAAAAATAGAAAAACTTTGACTAAGATTTCGAATTTTGTTGACAGTTTCTTTTGTGCGCAGCTGCAATAGGGATAGTAGTGGAAATCTTTTTGGGGTTGGAAAGGCTTTGGCAAAAGATTGCAGCGGATAGCCCGACCCGAGCGGTGGGCAAGAATAGGCGAGGGGATTGCCCAAATTATCACATAAAAAAACCTCATCAGTTAAGACAAGGTTTGTGATTTATTTGATGCTTTTGGAAAGTTCCAGCATCGCCTCGATTGGTTTCAAAGCTTTGAGTCGAATCTCTTCATCCATTTTGATTTCCGGAAGCTCGTACTTCATACAGAGATAAAGTTTTTCCAGCGTATTTCGTTTCATATAGAAACACTCGGAGCAGTTGCAGCTTTCATCGAAAACAAGTGCCGGAATGAGTTCCTTGTGTGGCGCACGTTTTCTCATCTCATGAAGAATTCCTTCTTCTGTTGCGATGATGAACTGTTGACAGTCGTCCTGCTCCACGTAATTCAGAAGCGCTGAAGTGGAGCCGATGAAATGTGCCAATTCCAAAACCGGCGTTTCGCTTTCCGGGTGAGCGATCAATTTTGCATTCGGATGCTCGGCCAGCTGTTGTGCGATGCGCTCCATAGAAAATGCCTCGTGCACGATGCAGCTTCCGTCCCAAAGAATCATATCGCGACCTGTTTTTTTGCTTAGGTAACGTCCTAAATTTTTGTCCGGCGCGAAGATGATTGGTCGGTCTTTTGGCAAAGCCTCGATGATTTGTTCTGCGTTGGAACTAGTGACGATGATGTCTGAAGCGGCCTTGGTTTCTGCATTGCAGTTGATGTACGTGGCTACCAATGCATTGGGGTGTTGCTCGCGCATTTTATTGAGTCCTTCTGCGGAACAGCCATCTGCCAGTGAACAACCTGCGAGTGTATCTGGAAGAACGACTTTTTTGGTTGGATTAAGGATCTTCGCAGCTTCTGCCATAAAATGAACGCCACAAAACGCGATCATATCGGCATCGGTTTCCTTGGCTTGTCTCGCCAATTGAAGAGAGTCACCTAGAAAATCAGCAATATCTTGGATGGGTCCTGGCTGATAATAATGTGCCAGGATCACGGCATTTTTTTCTTTTTTAAGGTCAAGGATTGCCTGTACCAAATCGTCTCCGGTTGGGATCGCAAATTCCTTAAGGTCCAGAAAACCTTTGACGGGCATATTGTTTATGGCGGTGTCTAATGTATTATCCATTGTGTGTTTCAGATTTTATTCGTTGATAAAGTTATTAATTATTTTCTCGACTTCTGCCTTTGCTGTGTCAAGATCTGTGTTAATAATAATTTTATCGAAGTGTTTTTGATAGGTCATTTCCTCGCCAGCTTTTTCTACTCTGGTTTTGATGGTTTCGGCGCAGTCGGTATTTCTTTTGATCAATCTTTGTTCCAACTCGGCGATGCTTGGCGGCATTACGAAAATGGATAAAGCTTTATCTCCAAAGATTTCCTTCAGCTTGATTCCGCCTTTGACATCAACGTCAAAAATCACGACTTTTCCTTGGTTCCAGATTCTTTCGACTTCGGATTTTAAAGTTCCGTAGTATTTGTCCGTATAAACTTCCTCGAACTCCACGAATCCATCTTCCGATATTTTGGATCTGAACTCTTCCGGCGTGAGGAAATAATAATCTTCGGCGTGTTTTTCTTCGCCTCGTGGTTGCCTTGTAGTTGCGGAAATAGAGAAACAGAGTTCTGGCACAACCGACAAACCGTGTTTTACCAAAGTTGTTTTCCCACTTCCGGATGGTGCGGAAAATATGATAACTTTTTGTTTCATTGTTTAGTTTTAAGTTTAATGTTTAAGGTTCAATGTTTTTCCAACTCTGAACTTCGAATCTTAAACTACAGAACATTTAGCGTTTGTTCTTTGATTTTCTCAAGATCATCCTTCATCTCAACCACCAATTTCTGGATCTCGGAATGGTTGGCTTTTGATCCCAATGTATTGATTTCACGTCCCATTTCCTGAGCAATGAAACCTAGTTTTTTTCCATTAAAATCCTCGTTTCTCATCACTTCAAGATAATATTTAATGTGTTGTGAAAGACGCACTTTCTCTTCTGAAATATCCAATTTCTCAACAAAGTAAACCATTTCCTGATAATATCTGGTCTCATCGATATTCTCAAAATTCTTGAGTGCATTTTGGTAGCGGTCTTTAATTGGTTGGATTCTTTCTTCCTCGTATTGAGAAACCTGATTCAGATTATTCTCGATGTTCTGAACGATCTTTTCGATTTCCTCAGCCAGATTATTACCTTCAGTTTGACGGAATTCTATGAACTTACTCACCGAATCCTGCACCACTGCAAGTAGTGATTTCCATTCCTTTTCATCAAGTTCAGAATTTTTTGTTGATAGGACGTCCGGCATTCTTACAGCCATTTTCAGATATTCAAATTCTGGTGCGTCAGATGCAACAGCTCTTAACTGATCCATATAATTTTTGACGATATCTTCATTGATCTTCACATCATTACTGACTTCCAGACTCTCGCAATTGATGTAGCAATCTACCTTTCCACGAAGAATTTTATCATTAAGCAGTTTCCGGATTTCGAATTCTTTTTCTTTATATCTAAGCGGTGTCTTCACATTAAGATCAAAGTTTTTGCTGTTCAAAGATTTGATGTCCACCGTTATTTTTGTGCCTTCATAAACAGTTTCGGCTCTCCCAAAACCTGTCATTGATAATATCATATTCAATATTTATAAGATTGCAAAGATAATTAAAAAACTATTGGCAGGATTAAAATGACTTTGGTCGTGTTTTCCAACAAGCATCGGCTTTTACGATTCGTAATAAATCAGAAACATTATCTTTGCGTCCGAAAAAATATAACCATATGTACAAATATTTATCTCTGATATTAATATTCCTTAGCACTCAAATATTCGCTTCTACAATCGAAATCCCGAAAGAAAATTACAGAATCGATAAGGATAAAAGATTGATTGTTTGTAATGCAGATTTAAACAAGCTAGTATTTGACAATCAATCAATTATAATCAAGATTGATGGTCAGGATTATAAAGTTTTAGATAATATAAAAGTGCTGAAAAAAGGTTTGCGTTACACGATAGGCGTAGATCAGGGCTATGTGAGATATTCAATTTATTTTACAGAATTGCCTTTGCTTTTTATAGATACGGATCTGGAAATTGTAGATGCGCCCAAAGTTATGTCGAGAGTAAGCCTTGTAGAAACTACGGGGAATATTACCAACTCCAATGCAGGCATAGAGTACAGAGGCGATACTTCTCAGAATTATCCTAAAAAATCTTTTGAAATAGAATTTTGGAAAGATGAGAAAGGTAATGATACGCAAGATTTATCACTCTTAGGACTGAGAGAGGATAAAGATTGGAACTTGCAGGCGATGTACAATGAACCGTTGAAAATCAGCAGTGTAGCCTCTTGGGAGTTTTGGGATCGTATGAGCGGATTATATTATCAGAATCTTGAGCCCAAAGCTAAGGCAGGAATCAGTATGAAATATGCGGAGGTTTTTGTGAATAATTCCTATCAAGGGCTCTACGCTGTTTCCGAGAAAATGGACAGAAAACAACTGAAGCTCAAAAAAAATACAGAAACAGAAGTACGCGGAGAACTATACAAAAGTAGTACGTACGATGAAAATACACAATATATCGGTGTTTCGGATTATAATAATGATTCTAAAACATGGGGCGGCTATGAGTACACCTATCCGAAAGATCTGAGAAACTGGAGCGATTTTTATAACCTTCATTTCTTTGCAGTATTCGCATCTAAAGAATTGTTTGAATCTGAGTACAAAGTAAGATACGATAGTGATAATCTGGTTAACTATTTTATTTTCATCAATACCCTTAGAGCTACGGACAATATGGGTAAAAATTTCTACACGGCCCGCTATGATAAAAACGAAAAGTACTTTCTGGTTCCGTGGGATCTGGATAGTGTTTTAGGAAGGGATTGGATTTCTGTGCCGGAAGATATTACGGATGACTTCAAGTCTAATGGACTATTTCAAAGGCTGTGGGAAGATGAAAGAAAAGACGGTTTTCGCTTTGATTTGAACAGAAGATGGCTGGAATTAAGATCGAGTACTATTTCGGTAGATAAAATTATGCAGATACTAATGGATAATTTTAATTATTTAAAAGATAACGGTGCTTACGAAAGAGATCAAATTGCAAATTCAGGAAGTACGATCTCCTCTGAATACGAAGAGTTTTCTTACATCAGAGAATGGCTGACCAAAAGAATAGCGTTTCTGGACAGATCTTTCGCTTTCAATGTTGTGGTGCCACCGCCACCTGTGGAGGAAGAGACAATTGATAAGAAAAGCTACAAATTTCAGTTTTATCCAAATCCAGCGAAGAATTACATCTATTTTATTAACAAGAGTGGAACTGCAGAAAGTTCTCTTTTGGATATCGATATTTACACAATTGCAGGGAGGAAAGTAAGATCTATAAGCCAGAATCCTATCACTCAAAGTGTTTTCATCGGCAATATTCCGAATGGTAATTACATTATGAATATCAAATCCGATTCTGGCATCAAGCAGAATTTTAAATTGATTATTGATAAATAAAGTCGTTTCTTATCTGTTTCATTATGCTTTTAATTTCATAGAAATCCCTATTTTTGCAGTCTATGAAAAGATGGTATCTCTACCCCTTTTCCCTAGGTTATCATCTCGGCACTTCTATTAGAAACCGGATGTATGATTGGGGATTATTTTCTTCTTCGAAATTCCGAACACCCATAATAGGTGTTGGCAATCTGTCGGTTGGAGGCAGTGGAAAATCGCCTATGGTAATGTATCTTGCAGAGTATCTGTCCAAATATTACAGAACCGGCGTCCTGTCTCGTGGCTACGGAAGAATCACCAAAGGCTACGGCATTGTAAACTACGAAAGTAATTACAAGCTCGTTGGCGACGAGCCAATGCAGTTGTTTGAGCGTTTCAGAAATCGCTTCGTCATAGGCGTTTGTGAAGATCGTGTTTTCGGTGCTAAAAAAATTATTGAGGATATGGATCTGGAGGTATTGCTTCTGGATGATAGCTATCAGCACCGTGCGATAAAACCTGGCATGAATCTCCTGTTGACAGATTACAATGATCCTTATTTCAAAGATTTCATTCTACCTGCTGGTGATTTGAGAGAAAGCCGCCACGGGATGAATAGAGCCAACATTATCATGGTTACCAAATGTCCGGATGATCTTACTGAAGAAAAAAAACAGTATTACATTTCCAGGATCCGACCACAGCATTATCAAAAAGTATTTTTTTCTGCGATTGCCTATGACGAAAATATTATGGGAATCGATAGCATGATGCCGGTGAAAAATCTCGATTACTATGATGTTTTGTTAATCACAGGTATTGCAAATCCTTCTCAGTTGCTGAAAGAGATTTCTAAATACAACAAAAAAGTTAAGCATCTGCAGTTTAAAGATCATCACAGTTTTACAGATGATGACATCAAAAAAATATCGGCTGAGTACAAGAAACTTGGCGAATACAAGGTAATCCTGACGACTGAGAAAGATTATGTACGCCTCAAGACTTTTGATTATCTTCGAAACAAGATTTTTTATTGGCCAATCAATGTAGAGATTGACAAGCGCGAAGAGTTTAACCAGATCATTCAAAACTATGTTAGAAAAGTATAAAGAAACAGCAGAATTTATCAAGAGCATTATCGGGGAAACACCGGATTTTGCAATTGTATTGGGTTCTGGTTTAGGAAAACTTCAGCACGAGGTAGAGGCGATTCATACTTTAGATTATAAAGATATTCCCAATTTCCCACAGACAACAGTTGTTGGTCACGGCGGAAAATTAATCTACGGAATTCTGGAAGGCAAAAAAGTTTTGATGATGAGCGGCCGTTTTCATTATTACGAAGGTCATTCGATTGAAACCGTCACTTTTCCATTCAGAGTTTTTCATTTGTTGGGAATTAAAAATCTAATCCTTTCCAATGCTTGCGGCGGCGTGAATCCGAACTTCAAAGTGGCAGATATTATGATTGTAACAGATCATATCAATATGTTGCCAGAACATCCACTAAGAGGTAAAAATATCGACGAATTCGGACCACGTTTCGTAGATATGAGTGAACCTTACAATCGCAAGATGATTCAATTGGCTAAGTCAATTGCTGTAGAAGAAAATATTGATGTCAAAGAAGGTGTTTATGTGGCTTTATCAGGACCAACTTTTGAAACACCAGCAGAATACGGCATGATTAAAGCAATTGGCGGAGATGCAGTCGGAATGAGTACTGTTCCGGAAGTGATTGTTGCAAAACATCAGGGAATGGATTGTTTCTGTTTGTCGATCATTACCGATCTTGGCGGACCGGATATTGCCTTTGCAGTTTCTCACGAGGAAGTTTTGGAAGCAGCAAACAAAGCGATGCCAAATGTGATTAAGCTTGTAAAAGGTTTGGTTAAGAATTACTGACCTCATTTAAAATAAATTATTAAGACAGCTTTTTGGCTGTCTTTTTTTTTTTTACGTTTATTTCGATTTTTTCTTTAATGCAACACTATCTTTTTCAGGCATTTTTGCAACAGAATCATTTTCGATGAGCGCTTCTCCCATTACATAATCATTATTTTTTGAAAGAATATCTTCTTCTGCCAATACAACGCCAGTCGTAGCGACACTACTTTCTTTTTCTTTAGCACAACCTGTTAGGAATAGTATTAATGAAAATAAGCCCAGCGAAATTCTATTATTCTGAAAACTCGCAGGAATATATTTGAAAAACTTGTCTTTCAATTTTAAAGTTTTCGAATCTTCAATATTTAACTGATAATTGTAGAATCTTCCGCAAACACTTTCATTTGATTTTTCTTCAATGATTTGTTGAATTTCCTGAGTGTTCTTTTCTGTAAAATCTATCACGCATTTGCTACAGACATAGCAGAATTTGCCTTTTTCTTCTGGATTCATTTCGTGCCAGTTCTCCGAGCAAGGATTTGGAATGTAGATATTTTTCATCGTTTCAGTCTAAGGTATTGAATTAAAAAACCGTTCCTAAATTTGAAACGGTGTTCTTTCTTATTTTATTTTGGAAAATATTATATTAAATGGAAATGAGACTTGAGAAACCAAATTCTACATTATTGTGAACCTCGCAGCCCGACTTTAACGGAGCTCATTTTTTGCGGCGGGAAATGCGGCGGGAAAAATAGCGGGAGTGGAAGGCGGAAAAGCTGCCCAAATGAAGACACAAAAAAATCCGCTCAAAAAATTGAACGGATCTGATATTTATTTTAGAAAATTCTTAGCTAGCAAGAACTTCTTTTACTTTGTTTGCAGCTTCGTCCAAAGTAATTGCAGAGTGAACAGGAAGTCCAGACTCGTCAATTAGTTTTTTAGCTTCTACAGCGTTGGTTCCTTGCAATCTTACGATCAATGGCACTGGAAGGCTTCCCATTGCGTGGTAAGCGTCTACAACACCTTGCGCCACTCTGTCGCATCTTACGATCCCTCCGAAGATGTTGATCAAGATCGCTTTTACGTTCGGGTCTCTCAAGATGATTCCGAAAGCAGTCTGAACTCTCTGTGCATCAGCAGTTCCACCTACGTCCAAGAAGTTTGCAGGATTTCCGCCAGATAATTTGATGATATCCATAGTTGCCATTGCAAGACCAGCTCCGTTTACCATACAAGCCACGTTTCCGTCCAACTTCACGAAGTTAAGTCCAGCTTCGCCAGCTTCTACGTCCAATGGATCTTCTTCTCTTGTATCTCTCAATTCAGCAAGGTCTTTGTGACGGAACAATGAGTTGTCGTCCAAAGTTACTTTTGCATCTACAGCGATAATTTTGTTGTCAGAAGTCTTTAGAACCGGGTTGATTTCGAAAAGAGAGGCATCGATCCCGATGTAAGCGTTGTAAAGAGACGTGATGAATTTTGTGAATTCTTTGAAAGCATTCCCTTCAAGACCAAGTCCGAAAGCAATTTTTCTAGCCTGGAAACCTTGCAATCCGTAAGCCGCATCAATCACTTCTTTGTGGATCAAGTGAGGCGTCACTTCTGCAACGTGCTCGATGTCCATCCCACCTTCTGTAGAATAAACGATCGTGTTTTTTCCTAAAGCTCTGTCTAGAAGGATAGAAACATAAAATTCTTTAGTTTCAGATTCTCCAGGATAATATACATCTTCAGCTACCAAAACAGAATGTACTTTTTTACCTTCAGAAGAAGTCTGAGGTGTGATCAATTGCATTCCGATGATGTTTCCAGCGTTTTCTTTCAGTTTGTCCATATTTGGAGAGAACTTTACACCGCCACCTTTTCCTCTACCACCAGCGTGGATCTGAGCTTTTACCACCCAAGCTTGCGCTCCAGTTTCAGCAGTAAGTTTTTCGGCAGCAGACACAGCTTCGTCCACATTGTTTGCAACAAAACCACGTTGGATATTAACCCCGTATTTTGCTAAAATCTCTTTTGATTGATACTCGTGAAGATTCATAATATATTATTGATTAATTTTTAGATTTTATAAGATTCACAAATTTAAGAAAAAGTGTCGAATTACATTACATAAATGTCTGATTGAAATCAGTTTTCACTATTATCTGGGTGTGTCCCTCGCCAGCGCCAAGTTCCAGCCGCTCGGGTCGCTACGACCGCTGCAATTCCTCATTCCTTGGCTTTGGCCAGCGCGTATTCCGGGATTTCCGCTAACATCGCTCACACAGCTTGGGTTTTCAGTAGTTCCTTCCAACTTCTTTACAAAGTTCCAGATATTCTTTCGGCATATTCGAAGAGCCAAATCCGGTCTCATAATACTCATCCGAATGCGGAATGTAAATGCTGTATTTCTTACTGAACGGAAAAATCGGAATGAAAAACAACTCGAAATAATTTTTGTAGACCGACACAATAGCATTCGCCATAAAGCCATTTTTCAAGACTTTACGGTCTTCTTTTCCCACGAGTTTGGTTTTGATTCCGAAGATGAAGAACATTTATTGATTTGATTTTTTATATTTCCTTAATTGGCTTCTATTGATGATTTGAGTTTCATTTAACATTGTTATTCTAAAAGAATCTTCTCTTTTTTGAATTATTAACTGTAGTGATTTTTTAGAAAATTTCCATTTGCCAAATAGAATACTTTTGTCAATTTCATCGAACCCACTATAATGATTTTCCTTTCTAAAGGTAGAATCTTTGTACAAGACTAAGCTGTCACGTTCAATGTAATTTTTATAATGATTTGCAAATTTTTCTTTTTTAATTAATACATAAATAGAATGTATTTTCTGGCCTTTAATAAAGCCAAAAGAAAGAACTAAAAAAAGAAAAACTAATAGTTTCATTTAAAATTTAGCCTTGGCAAAATACCAGATCAACATTCCCCAACTGATGATCATAAACAATCCGCCAAGAGGTGTGATTGGTCCAAGGAATTTAAGATTAACGCCCCAAACATCCTGAAAAGCCAGGCAATAAATGCTCACAGAAAATATAAAAGTTCCCGCGATCATCAAGATGGAAATCCATTTCTCAGAAGTCGTTTCGAATTTTAGAATATAACCTACAATCAAAAGGAAAAACGCCGCATACATTTGATAACGAACACCCGTTTCAAAGCTTTCCAGTCTTTCGATTGATAATATTTTTTTGAAGGCGTGCGCGCCAAATGCACCAAGAACTACGGACAATAAACCGTAGATTCCGCCGATGATCAGAGTTAAGTTTTTCATAATTTAATTTTTACAAATTTCTTCTATTTTATGATTTAAATTAATTTCCCATTCTTCATTTCTATTTTCGTTATCTACTTTCAATAAGTTAAATATGTTATCAATTTTTTCTATAGTTTCTTCTCTAAAAGAAATCGCTTCTTGTTCGGAACTACAAAAATAAGTGTGAAACATCAGGTTGTAAATTCCGATTGTTACAGAAAAAGATGCAATGTTGCCATCTTGTTCAATTGTTATTCTCGCACCATTGCTATTTTCAAAGTCTGAAAGAATAATTCCTCCTTCAGAACCTTTTTTACCAATTGAATTAGAATTGTCGAAGATATACCACATTTATTTTACCTAATTTTTAATACTGCAATGACTGACGGTTTCTACAATTTATAATTCCCCTTTTTGATTTAAAATAACAATTTCCCCAACCAATGTGATGATTCCCAAGATAATGAACAGCCAAGAAAACCGCTTCGAACTTGCGAATCCGGGATTGTTTGTCGTTTTCAGAAATATTCCGAAAATCAAGATTAATGCTGATAATGCGAGTCCAAACATAAATCTATTTATTTCTCAATTTTTCCAACTCCGAAATCACCTCGTGATGGCTCACCGTCTTGTCTTTGAAGTAGGTCACAAAATGCTGTTTCTCCTCTTCTGTCGCACCAAATTGATTCAAAATGTTGAAAAGGTGCATTTTCATATGACCTTTCTGGATTCCTGTCGTCACCAAAGAACGAAGCGCTCCAAAATTCTGCGCCAATCCGGAAACCGCCAAAATACTCATCAATTCCTGAGCAGATGGTTTTCCAAGAAGAGCCAATGAGAATTTCACCAACGGATGAAGATTCGTCAATCCGCCAACCACACCAACCGAAATTGGCAAGTCAATCCAAAATCTGAAAATCCCATTGTCCGTGGTGCAATGTGTCAGCGAAGAATACTTCCCGTTTCGCGCAGCATAAGCGTGTGCACAAGCTTCCGTCGCTCGGAAATCATTTCCAGTCGCGATAACTACTGCATCGACACCATTCATAATCCCTTTGTTGTGCGTCGTCGCTCTGTAAGGTTCGATTTCTGCAATCGTCACCGCACGTTTGAATTTCCACGCAAATTCTTCGTTGGAGATGCCACTATCATCCTTCAAATCTTCAATTTTGCAGGAAACTTCGGCTCTTACAATGCAATCCGGCGTGTAATTGGAAAGGATATTCATCACGATTTGCAACGAATCCTTTTCTTCCTGAGAGAAACTTTCCTCGTTGGCAACTTCTTCTTTCAAAGTTTTTCCGAATTGTTCCAGACAAGAATTAATGAAATTCGCGCCCATAGAATCCACGGTATCAAAACTCGCTTTCAATTGGAAATAATCTTCCAGCTCAGCCGTTTTGTCGATGAGCTTGATATTCAGAATTCCGCCACCTCGGTTGCGCATATTTTTGGTAATATCTTCCGTGGCCTCCAACAATTTTTTCTTCAGTTTAAAATTGAAAAAATGAAGAAGTTTATGAGCTTCGGTCTTGAAGATAAAATGCGTGTGACCCAGTTTTTCTGTATTGATAATCGTTGTTTTGAAACCACCTTTGTCAATCCAGAATTTTGCCGCTTTACTCGCTGCAGCCACTACAGAACTTTCTTCAACGGCCATTGGAAGAGCCAAAAGTTTTCCGTCAATCAGGAAGTTTGGAGCAATTCCGTAAGGCATAAAGAAATTGGAAATTGTGTTTTCCGAGAATTCGTCGTGCAGTTTTTGCAGGTCTGGATTTTCGTTCCAATATTGAGTGAGAACCGTTTCGTGTTCTTTGTTTCCGTCGAGATATTCTTTGATTAGCCAATCGATTTTTCCCTGTTTTGACAATTTGGAAAAACCTTCAACCGGTTGATGGTTCATAGTAAAATTTTATGTTTGTAAAGATAAGGATTTTGGGAGATTTTTGAGGATTGGTTTGTATATTTGTTTGCTACGTAAAATAATCTAAAGACTAAAAAAACAACATAATGAAAGAATTTTTGAGCAAATTAATTGATAGAAATTTACAAAGAAAAAGAGAGTCTGGTATAACTTCTTATGTCTTATATTCACTTGTTATTCTCACAGCCTACAAATTATTTGGATGTATAGAATTTTTACTTATTGATTCTATATTTGAATTTGATAATTTACCACTAACGGTTTGTTTGATTGCATTTTTATTTAATATGCTTTTTATAAATGGAAGTTTTTTCTATTATTTGTTTCCCAATCTTAAAAATTTTAAACATCTGAAAGTAATTAAGAATGAAAATCTCGATAATTATCAAATTTTAAGTTTGTTTGTTTCGTTTCCCTTAGGCTTACTGTTGAATTTATATCTGTTTTTTTCTCCATTAACAAAGGATTGGAAGCTATTAACATATGCTATAATATTTTTTATTGCATATATTTTGGGTTGCATAATGAGCTTCTATTTATATTTAAATAATAACGTTAGTTCACCTCCAACGATACAAAGTCATAAACAAAAATCAGAAAATAGGATTATTTTCTTATTGATAATTTTAAGTATTATTATTAATTCCTCGTCATTTTATTTTATTTACAACATTTCTATTGAATACAAAGTTGAGATAATAAAAATCTCAATTCTAATATATTTATTATACGCAATTTTTGAAAAAATATTACAAGTTAATGCATTGGATAACTATTATTCTAAATTAGAAGATTTTGAATATGAAATTAAATTACGTGATTTGCCAGAAGAACAAATTAAAAAGGAGTTTCAAGAAAAATTTTCAGGATTTTTAGTTAATGATTGGATTGCAAATCAATATAGAATTTTCACGTCTAGAAAATTTGAATTAGAAGAAACGATTAATTATTATAATTCATTAGCGCAAGATTTGGAATCCGAATATTCTTCAAGTGAAAAAGATACTTTTTATTTTAAAAAATCTAATGATATTAAAAATGGATTTAATATTGGTGTAAATAAATTTAAAAATCTATTTATGAGTCAAATACAAGAATTGGAAGACATGTCTTTTACAAATTGTGATGATTTGGAAATATACGAAAGACAAAAAATTCAAGAACTCATTAAAGAAATAAAGAATGAACTTTGATTATCTAAACATTATTATCAATAATTATAATAGTAACTTAATTGACAAAAACTATCAAAATTGTAATTAATTGGACTTATTTTTGACGTAAATTTAGAGCCTAATTCTTCTAAATAAAATCCCCCAAAAATATGAACTTCGACCGCACAAAAGAAAAACTGGAAATACTTGCCGATGCTGCCAAGTACGACGTTTCCTGCTCATCAAGTGGCGGAAAAAGGAAAAATAATGGGGGATTGGGCGATAGTTCTGCCAGTGGAATTTGTCACACTTATACGGAGGATGGGCGATGTGTTTCGCTTCTCAAAATCCTTTTGACCAATCACTGCATTTACGATTGCATCTACTGCGTTTCCAGAAAATCGAATGACATCAAACGCGCCGCCTTCACGGTGGAAGAAGTGGTGGATTTGACCATCAGTTTTTACCGTCGGAATTACATCGAAGGTTTGTTCCTGAGTTCCGGGATTTTCAAAGATGCGGATACGACGATGGAACGTTTGGTTCGTGTCGCGAAAAAATTAAGAAACGAACATAACTTCAACGGTTACATTCACCTCAAATCAATTCCTGGAGCAAGTGATATTCTGATGCAGGAAGCCGCACTTTACGCAGACCGACTTTCCGTAAACCTAGAAATTCCGACTGAATCTGGCCTCAAACTTTTGGCGCCTGATAAAAATCGGGAAGATATGCTGCAACCAATGCGAATCGTTCAAAAAGGAATTCAACAATACAAAGACGAGAAGAAAATCATCAAAAGCGTTCCGAAGTTTGCTCCAGCAGGACAATCTACACAAATGATTGTAGGCGCAACCAACGAAAACGATTTGCAAATCATCAAAGTCGCCGACCATTTCTACCAAAATTACGGAATGAAACGCGTCTATTATTCGGGTTATATTCCTGTCACGTCGGACAATCGCTTGCCAGCAATCACGGCGGAAGTGCCTGTTTTGAGGGAAAATCGTTTGTATCAATCCGATTGGTTGATGCGTTTCTATGGTTTCAAAGCGGATGAGATTTTGGATTCCAATATGCCGTTTCTGGATTTGGAAGTGGACCCTAAATTAAGTTGGGCATTGCGTCACTTAGACCAATTTCCAGTCAATCTTCAAACGGCGGATTATAAAATGATTCTCAGAATTCCGGGAATTGGTGTGAAAACGGCGATGAAGATTGTTAGCTCCAGACGTTTCCAGGTTTTGAATATTGATAATTTGAAAAAGTTAGGTGCAGCTGTCAATCGTGCGAAATATTTCATAGATTTCAGTTACGGCAATCCATTCTTGAAACATTTGACCGATTTGAATTTGAGAAAATTAATTATCGGCGGAAGTCAATCCAAATTCCAAAATCAATTTTCCCAGCAGTTGACTTTGTTTTAAATATTGGGCTTCGAGAGTCTCAGCCTGAGAAACAGGAAATAATATTGCTTTTCAAATTATAAAAGAATTATTTTTTATTATGTCCATATTTGCTAAATTTGGATATTAATTGTAATTTCGAGGAAAGAATTTAAAATGAATGTCAGTTTCACAAAAAAGCAGGAAAATTATATTTCCGAACAGATAGAGTCTGGAGATTTTCAGAATGCCAGCGAGGTTGTACGTGATGCTTTGCGTCTCCACGAAGTTTATCGCCATCGCATAATTCAGGATTTGAGAAATGAAATTGAGAAAGGTTGGGATGGTAATTCAAGTTCAAGGTCGATAAAAGAAATCATCAAATCCAAGAAGAAAGATAATAGCAATGTCTAAAGAATTCTATATTCTATCAGAAATTGCTAATGAAGATTTGGAAGATATTTTCGATTATACGATGAATGAATTTGGATTTGAACAAGCGGAAAAATATCTCACTGAGATTGAAGACGTTTTTCAAAGTTTGCTTACAAATCCAGAATTAGGGAAAACGCGAAATGAAATAAAAATAGGTTTGTACAGCTTTCCAAAAGACCATCATCTCATTTTCTACAGGATTTTGGACAATCATATCCGAATTGTAAGAGTGTTCCACGGAAGTCGAGATGTTCCGAGATATTTTTAGTTTTAAATTTCAGAATCAGTTTTCACAGCAGTTGACTTTGTTTTAAATATTATCTTTACAGAAAAAACTATGAAATCAATTTTTACTTATTTATCGATTCTGTTTTTCGGAATTTTAACTGCTCAATCATCTTCTCCTGAAATAAAAAAATGTTTGAATGAAAAAGATTATCATTGTGCTGAAAAACTCACAAAAGAATTTATAGCAAAGGAAAAAAATCCTCTTAAGCTTGCACAACATTATTCAAATTTGGGAATGATTGTCCGAAGAATGAATAAATACGATGAAGCTCTTATTTACTTGAATAAAGCGATACAGTATGATAATTCGTATGTATTTCCCTATCTGAATCGAGGCTTTTTATATTTTAATATGAATAAGCTTGATGAGAGTTTGACTGATTATAATAAAGCGCTGGAATTAGAACCAAACAATGATAAAGCTTTAACTAATAGGGCGAAAGTTTATGATAAGCAGGGAAAATATGATTTGGCAATCAAAGATGTAGAGAAAGCAATCAAAATAAATCCTAAATCAATCGAGGCTTTTGTGAGTCTTGCTCTTATAAAAAAACATCAAGGAAAGATAGATGAAGCGTTAAATGATTTTTCTAATCTCATCAATCAATATCCAAATGATGAAATATTATATAATAATCGAGCAGACATTTATAACACTCAAAAAAAGTATACAGAGGCACTAAATGATATAGAAAAATCTATTTCAATCGATTCAAAATATACGATTGCTTATGTAACAAAAGGAGAAATTCTACAAAATCAAAATAAAAAAAAGGAAGCTTGCGAAAACTTTGCAAAAGCACTTGCTCTAGGATTTGATAAAAGTAAAATTGAAAACTCAACTAAAGATTGCAATAAATAATTGGTAACCCTCCTCTACGACGGCAGTTTCGACGGACTTTTAACCACAGTATTCGAAGTTTTTGAATACAAGTATAAAGACGTGGAAATCCGAAACAGAGAAAGATTCCAGCAGGAAAATATGTTCGCCGAAATGCACGAGGTTGTGACGCAAAACGAAAAATCTGACCGCGTTCTAAAGAAATTAGAAACAAGCATTGGAAAATCCGGCATCAAACAATTGCTGATGGTTTTTCTCTCAGAACTTCCGGAATCTGAAGATTTAATATTTTCTGCCATCAAGCAATCGATTAAAAGTCCGGATGATAATGTCTTGCAGAATTTCGCCAACGATGACATTCTTCAAATCTCAAAAATCTGTAAATCAGTAAGTAGAGAAAGACATCGGATGACAGCATTCGTCAGGTTTGAGAAAATGAAGGACGATATTTATTTCGCCAAAATCGACCCTGATTTTGATGTTCTGCCTTTGATTCGCAAACATTTCAAAGACCGATACGCCGACCAAAAATGGATGATTTATGACCTCAAACGCCATTACGGATTGTTTTATGACTTAGAGAATTGCGAATTTTTCTACCCGGATTCATCATTCAATCTGAATCAATATCAGCAGAAATTCCACGAGGAAGAGATTAATTATCAGGAACTTTGGAAAAGTTATTTCACGAAGACCAATATCAAGGAACGAAAAAATATCAAACTCCACGTTCAGCACGTTCCGAAACGTTATTGGAAATATTTGACTGAGAAATTTTAAATTTTACAATTGAATATTTGCGCCCACCACAAAATTCCGTTTTGCCGACGGATTGTAAAACCGGTTTCCAAAAGCATTAATGTCAAATCCCAAAACATAGTCCTCATTGTACAAATTCTGAATTTGGAAAAACAAATCCAGCCTTGATTTTTCGAATTTAATAGGATATCGGAATTGAATGTTCGAAACCAAACTAGGTTCGGACCAAACAGAATTCGCGTCCGTCAAAGGAATTTTTGAAGTCAAAAATTGAGAATAATCTATAGATAATTTTTTAAAGAACGTAAAATTCAGCAAACTGTTGATGGTGGTTTTTGGAACGCCGGTCAAAGCATTTCCTGAAAAGTCCGAAGTTCCCTGAACATAATTTTTAAATTTAAAATCATAAAGGCTTCCCGAAAATCTGAATTTGAAATGACTCAAAATCTCATTCTTCAAATCAAATCTTTTCGATTCCAAGAGAAATTCCCAACCTTTCTGAACCGTGTTTCCCTGATTCACAAAATATTCCTGTCCGGCGTCATTCTGTCTTCGAACAATCGCATCTTTCATTCGGAAATCAAAATAATTCAGTTCCACAAAAACCGTATTCCCAAATTGTTTCCGCACGCCAATTTCCTTATTCCAGCCATATTCCGGAACGAGATTGAGGTTGAATTCCTGATTGGAAGAGCGAATCTCCTCATTCGTCGGCGCCGAATTTCCTTTCCCGATTTTCCCTCTCACAGAAAATCCTTTGTCCAAAACATAGGTCATCCCAAAATTGGGCAACCATTGGTTTTTGAACTTCACATTTCCAGTTTCAGAAGTCGGGAAAATCTTTTCCCATTTGTAAGAATTCGAATTTAAACTAATGGAAATATCAGTAAACAACCGCTCATTAAAATTCAATTTCTGCGACAGAAAATAGAATCCGGAATTGTTTCTCAGCTTATCAAAATTCTGAGGATTGCCTTCTGTTCCAAGATTATTATTAAAGTTTTTAATATAAATTGGATTGGTCGCACCTTCGTAACCCAATCGCCATTCGGCAGAAACTCTGTCCCAATTTTTCTCATAATTGAAATGCGTTCTCAAGGCATAATTGCTTTCAAATCGGTTTTCAAAATTGGTGATAAAAGGATTTTCAAAATCTACATAAGAACCTTGAACCAAAACAAAATGCGAAAGTCCGTTCGTCAATTGATATTGATTGGACAGTCCGGCCAAAATCATTTTATTTCGAATTCCTGCATTTTGTTCTTTCGCTCCTGGAAGCGTTGCGGTAGCTGGTCTGGCTTGTTTTCTGTTGGCGTCCATTTGTGCCAAAGTCAGTCCGCCAGGCGTTTCATAATCCAAATCGGAGAAGAGTAGCATCGCCTTCAGTTCGCCTTTGTCAGAATATTTGAAATTATCTTTGATGAAAATCTGTTTTCGCTCAACCGCCGATTGTTCTCGGTAAGAATCTGTTCTGTAATAATTTTGATAAACCTGAAAAAAGTGCTTTCCTAATTGCTTTGAAAAATTAATACTTTCATTAAAAGTCCCATAACTTCCAGACGAAAGATTTAAGGATAAGTCATCAGAATTCTGAGTTTGAAGCAACAAAGTTCCACCAGTCACCGCACCAAAATCACCACTTTCCGGACCTTTGTAAATCTCGATTTTATGAATTAAATCCGGCGAAATCTGATTAAAATAAGTATTCCCAGAAGCATCGGACAAAATAAAATCATCCAAATAAACTTTCACATTCCGAACACCAAAAGGCGAACGCAAGGAACTGCCTCGCACCGCAATCCGATAACTTCCCGGCGAACGTTCTTCCATTCTCGCACCAGCGATTTGGTTCACAGATTCCAGCAAACGGTCTGGCGGATTCTGAGAAAGCAGATTTTCCGAAACCACAGAAACGGATTTGGTAGAGGCAATAAATGAAACCGGTTTTTTGTAAGCATCAATTTTAACTTCCGAAATCAAAGCCACAGAATCGCTCTTCTGGGAAAAATAAAACACGGTGGAAAATAGGAATAGGAAGGAAAGTTTTTTCATTGTTCTCAACACAGAAATCTTTGTGCCGAAACAAGGCAATCGTTAAAAAATTCACAAAAAAGTAATTCTTAACTTACATCAATGTGAGGCGGAGCTCGGCGCTATAAATTTGCACTATAATTAATCAACAAAATATTAAAAATTATGGCAACTAAATGGTTATTAGACCCAACGCATAGCGAAATCACTTTCAAAGTAAAACACCTGATGATTTCCAACGTGAAAGGAGAATTCACAACTTTCAACGCAGAGATCGACGCAGAAGATGACACGTTCGCAAGCGCAAAAGTTTCCGCTTTCATCGACACAGATTCTATCTTCACCAACAATACAGACAGAGACAATCACCTGAAATCTGCAGATTTCTTCAACGCAGAAGCCAACCCGAAAATCACTTTCGAAGCTTCCACTTTGAACGGCGATGTGACTGGAAACCTAACATTGAACGGCGTTACCAAAGAAATCACTTTGGACGTGGACTTCGGCGGAATCAATTCTGACCCTTGGGGCAACACCAAAGCAGGTTTCTCATTCGAAGGAAAAATCAAAAGAAGCGACTTCGGTTTGACTTGGAACGCAGCCTTGGAAACAGGCGGTGTGATGGTGAGCGAAGACGTGAAAATTGCAGGAGAACTGCAGTTCGTAAAGCAATAATACATCATAGTATTTTTATAGTTTGAGTTTTTTAAAGTGTGAACAAAGGCAACTTTGTTCACGCTTTTTTGATTTCAATTGTAATGATTTGGGCAGCTTTTCCGCCTTCCGTTCCCGCTTTTTTGCCATTGCGATAGACGGAAAGCAATCAATAGGAATTTTCTACAATCGCAATGACAAAAAGAGCTCCACTCAAGTCGGGCTGCAGATTCGACATAAAAACAAGCTTTGTCAAAAACACGAAATTTGCTCTTCCACAGGAAACCTAACGAAATGGTTTACGAAGTCATCTCGACAGTTTAGATTCCTACGGAATGACAATATTGTGTCAATAAAAATCTGCTTAAATCAGCCAAATCTGCGAGAAAAATTTAATTAAAATTATTTTCCCAACCCTCAAGGGAGTAATTTTAATCAAATTTTCAAATTATTTTCTCCCTTTAGGGTTGGGGTGAAAAAATGATTTGAAAATACATTTTACATCAATACATTTTACTTTTTACAAAAAAAATGAACATCAACGACCTTTCCAACATCTCCGATAACTTCAAAACCACACAAAAAATGCCCGTCCTTTTCCTTGGACACGGCTCTCCTATGAACGCCATCGAAGAAAATATTTTTGTGCAAGGATTTAGAAATATCAGCAAAGAGATTCCGAAACCGAATGCCATCATTTGTATTTCTGCGCATTGGTTTACCAACGGCACATTTGTCACAGCGATGGAACTTCCGAAGACCATCCACGATTTTGGAGGTTTTCCGCAAGCCTTATTTGATGTTCAGTATCCCGCAAAAGGAAATACAGAATTGGCGAAGGAAACTGCAGAATTGTTGTCTCCTGTTTTGGTGGAAGAAGACCACAATTGGGGATTGGATCACGGCGCGTGGTCGGTTCTTCGGCATCTTTATCCTGATGCTGATATTCCGGTCATTCAGTTGAGTATTGATTACACAAAACCACCACAATATCATTTTGACTTAGCTAAGAAATTGTCCAAACTACGAGAAAAAGGAATTCTAATTATTGGAAGTGGAAACATCGTTCATAACCTCAGATTGATCGACTGGAAAAACATTGACACTGTAGGCGCTGGCTGGGATTGGGCGATAGAAGCGAGAGAAAAAACCAACAATTGGCTTTTGGATGGTGATTTCCAAAAACTCATCGATTATCAAAAACAAGGCACATTTTTGCAATACGCCGTTCCAACGCCCGACCATTATCTGCCATTGATCTATAATCTCGGACTGAAAGATAGATCAGAACAACTTTCGTTATTCAATGATTCTTTGATTGGCGGTTCATTGAGTATGACTTCGATAAAAATAGGATGAGTATTAAGAAAATTCGGAAAACCATTCCGATAAGACACGAAACTGTTTTGTTGAGATTTTCAACCTGTTAGTTATGACAACTAAGCATTTTGTTTAGACGAACAACCGTTTAGTTGGGGCGTTCAAGCATTTAGTTGGGGTAATCAAGTACTTAGTTGAAGCAATCAACCACTCAGTGAAGACGAACAACCGCTCTGTTGAGGCGTACAACCACTCCGTGAAGGCAATCAAGTACAATTTATTGAATTTCAGTACTTTATGGATGGTTTTACAAAGTAGCGAAAAAGGAAATTTTCCTTATTTAAACTTTCGAATGACTTAAAACGCACGACAACTTTTGTGACTATTGTGGTTTAATGCATATTTCGACGAAATCCTTTTTTTATTTATTAAATTCGGAGTTCAAAATATATCACGTGAGGTTTTTACAATTCTTAATATTCTTCTTTGGAACTCTCTTTCTCTATTCCCAAACCATTTCGGGGAAAATACAAACGGAAAGTGGTTCAGCCATTTCGAATGTGAATGTGTACCTGGATGGAACAAAGGTATCGTCGGTTTCCAATGGCGACGGAAATTTTCAGTTGGATGTACAGGGACAGAAAAGTGGAAATATCATCTTTCAAAAAGATAATTATGAGACCAGCATCTTTCCATTAGAAAAGGCAATTGGGAAATCTGTGAAAGTCATCATCAATCCCGTCAGTGAAATCGAGGAAGTCGTTATCATTCCATATACAGAGCAGGCTTACAAAGATTTTATTAATTATTTCCTAGACCAGTTTATTGGATTTGATAGGGATGATGTGAGAATCAAAAACCAACGGACGCTTAAGTTTTCTTACGACAAGAAAAATCAATTTCTGAAAGTGAAAGCACCACAAACGTTGGTCATAGAAAATAAGAAATTGGGTTACACGATCCAATATAATCTGATCAATTTCCAAGCGGACTTCAAAGCGAAAAGTACAAGTTATCTGGGAACATCATTCTTCAAAGAGACCAGTTTCAGAAAGAAGATCACTCTCAATCGGATGAATGCTTACAAAGGTAGTGTGATGCATTTTTTGAGAAGTCTCTATCAAAACGAACTGGAAAAGGAAGGTTTCATCGTCAATCACGCCAAGCGGATCCCAAACCCAGAATATCCTTCTGAAGCCGAATTGCAGAGACTTAACGATCATTTTGCCATTAAGAAAACACAAAACTCGACCTTGCCTTGGACCGATGAGTTGGAAGCGATTGCGCAAAAGAAAAATAAAAACTCCGAATTTCTGATGGCCATCCTGAAAACCAAAATGAAAGAGTCAGAATTTACGAAGCGTCAAGATGAACGCTTGTTCTTAGATTTTGAAGATCTGCTTCAGGTCAATTATCAGAAATATTATTACGAGGTCAAGAAGGGCGAATTTGTGAGATCTTCTGGCGTGGTAACGCAATCATCATTCGTGCATCCGGAAGCTATGCAATTCGAGATCTTTCCGGAAGGCAATATTTCTGAACCTGATCTGTTGATCTTAGAAGGCGATTTCTCCAGACAGAATATTTCAAAAATGTTGCCTTTGGACTATCAGTTTGGGGATTGATTATAAAGTTTTCTCAAAGCAAACGCTGTTTTCCACGCCTGCATATTGACCATAATTTGGGATAACTTTATAACCACATTTTTGATAAAGTGCAACCGCTTCGGTTTGTCTTTTCCCCGTTTCGAGAATTGTTTTTTCGTAACCTAATTCTTTAGTCCAAGTTTCTAATTCTTTTAAAATAGCAGAAGCCAAACCTTTTCCTCGTTCCTCCGGAAGCGTGAACATTCTTTTGACTTCCATCGATTTTTCATCAAAAGCTTTTATTGCGCCACAAGCAACGGTCTCATCATTATCAAAAATGACGATACAGTTTTTTAGCGAATCAATTTTGTTGTATTGATCATAAAAACCGTGTTCATCACCATCTATTATGGCGAGATAAGCGTCAAGCTGTTTTACGAGATTTTGGAAATCTTGGTTTTCGGAAGTGGTGTGAAGGATGTTCATTAATATAAAAGATGATTAAATGTGCTTGACTCCGCTCAGTAGGATTTATCAAATAAGAAAAACGTGTCAGTCTGAGCGGAGTCGAAGACTTTTTAATTGACAATTAGTTTTCTTTCTCTGATCAACTCGGCAATTTTCAAAATATCCTCACCAATCAATCGGTCATTTTCCAATTTCGGAACGACAGAACGAATAATTGCATAATTCTTCTCAACAATTTCTGAGCAAACTGCAGGTCTTCTGAATTCCAGACCTTGAGCGCCAAACATCAATTCAATCGCCAAAATATTTTCAAGATTTCCAAGAATTTGATTGAATTTTCTTCCCGAAATACTTCCCATAGAAACGTGATCTTCCTGACCTAAACTTGTCGGTATAGAATCTGCAGAAGCAGGGAAACAAAGCGTTTTGTTCTCTGTAACCAACGCTGCACTTGTATATTGCGGAATCATAAAGCCGGAATTGAGTCCAGAACTTTCTACTAATAACTTAGGTAAACCATATTTTCCTTCCAACAAAAGATAACTTCTTCGGTCAGAGATATTTCCAAGTTCAGCTGCTGCCAATGAACAATAATCCAGAGGCAAAGCCATCAATTGTCCGTGGAAATTCCCGCCTGAGATGGATTCTTCTGCACTCAGAATGATTGGATTGTCGGTTACAGAATTCAGTTCTGTGTCTGCCATTTGTTTCAAATGTTCGAAGGCATTTCTGCTGGCGCCGTGAACTTGCGGTACACATCTCATAGAATATGGATCCTGAACGCGGTCGCAGAATTCGTGGGACTTAAGATTGTCGGAATCCTTCAGGAAGTTTCGCATTCTTTCTGCCACTTTTCGGCTTCCGTCAAACGGACGAATGTCGTGCAATTCTTTTTTGAAAGGACTTGCAGAACCTCGATAAGCTTCAAGGCTCATTGCCGCAGTCAAGTCGGCCAGATCCAAAAGATATTCAAATTTTGATAATCCAACGATGGCGTGAGCGAGGATGAATTGCGTTCCATTGATCAATCCCAAACCTTCTTTTGGACCAAGTTTCAAAGGTTGAATATTGTGCTTTTCTAAAACTATAGCTGTTTCAACCGTTTTATCATTTTCCCAAACCTGGCCTAATCCCAAAAGTGGCAAAACCAAATGTGCCAAAGGCGCCAGATCTCCCGAGGCTCCAACAGAACCTTGCTCCGGAACAACAGGAATAATGTCTTTCTCCAACATCAATATCAATCGCTCTATCACGTCCAAAGAAACACCCGAAAATCCTTTTGACAAAGCGTGAACCTTGGCAATCATCATTATTTTTGAAATATTCTTATCAATCGGTTTTCCAACACCAACGGCGTGAGAAATGATGAGGTTGTGCTGAAGTTGCGCTGTTTCCGATTCTGATATTTTGGTGTCGCAAAGCGGTCCGAATCCTGTATTGATACCGTAAACCGTCCTGTCAGAAGCTACAATTTTTTGAACATTCTTTTGCGATCTTATAATTTGTTCTTTTGATTTTTCACTGAGTTTTGCAAGCGATGGATTTTTTGCTATTGCCAAAACATCTTGATATCCAAGCGTATCGATTCCGTAGATCATTACTAAAAAATTTTGCCTAAAAATACACTTTTCGGGAAGAACGTAAGAATGATTTTGTATTTTATCAATCAATATTCATTGTTCAGGAAGAAAGAGATATAAGTTAACCAATAAGTCCAATATAAAAAGGGAATAAGACTTAAGATTAGCCAAAGTAAATTCCACTTTTTGGTTTCACGAAATTCGAGGAAAGTAAATAACGAGTTAATAAATGAAAAGAGAATTGTAAATCCGTGTAAAATCATCGAAGTATTAATCCCGATTTGCCAAACAATTCTCAACTCTGAATATCGTAGGGAATTTCCTAGAATGCGTGGAATAATAAGTGCAATTATAAAAGCGCATATAATGATTAGTGTAAATTTTTTATAACTATATTTAATGTGGTTTGTTTCCATTGATTAACATATTGAACTAATCAATAATCAAACTGCTCATCATAATCTTTAAGCTGTAAAACCCTTTCCTTCACAATCTCCAATTTTTTATTTTCCGCAATCACGTAGAATAATGTTCCTTTCTTCACACCAATATAATATTTGTCAATCAATTTGAATTCAGAATCTCGGAACTTCATCCAATTTCTCTGCGCTTCTACCAATTCGCTCTTTCCGGTTTTTGAAAGTTTTTGACTTAATGATAAATAAGATTTATTAAGTTCTTTGTCCCAAGAATCCCGAGCAGAAGAAACACAGCTTACTTGACCAGCAGTAGAATTTCTTTGGCTTAGACATTTTTCCAGGTCTTGGTCGATTTTATTCTGAGCCAATGAAAAAATATTGATGGAAAGTAGAAATAAAAAAGAGATTGGTTTTTTCATAATTTTTTAAAGTTTTTTAATTAAATCTCAATTCCTTCGCTTGGCGAATATGCGCCAAATGATGCTGACAATGCCAACTGTAAATTAAAATATTCTCTTTGAGCGAAATCTTTTCTGACTGTTCAGGATGGATAAATTCTTTGTTCAAATCTTCCTCAGACAAACTTTTCAAAAGAAAAACCCATCTTTCGTGCAAAGCTTCCAGCAACTTCAAAGAAACAAAAGGCGAAAGCTTGCTATCCGGCAATTCTGCCCAAAGACTTTCCCCGTAAGGTTTAATTATTGGAATATTTTCCGTCAACGCCAATTTGAATCGCACATAACTGTTGATATGACTATCGGCACAATGGTGAATAACTTGTGATATGGTCCAGCCTTCTGGTCTGTATTTTAACTTCAAATCGTTTTCATCCAAATTTTCAATTTCGACTTTCACAAGATTTGGAAATTTTTCAATTTCAGAAATAGCCGATTCGATGATGTCTTTGGTGATGTTTTCCGGTTTTTGGAATTTTCCGACTGGGAATTTCAGTGCTTCAAGATTCATTACTTCAAATTTTTCATCAGAATGGCTTCCATTTTCTCATAACCCAATTTGTTCGGATGGATTCCGTCTTCTGCAATTTCTTTCGGCAAACCGTCTTTATCGTCTTTCAAAGGTGTGTGATAATCGATGTAGGTGATTTTGTTTTTCTGAGCGTAATCTTTTATCATTTGATTCAGTGCAATCACTTTGTCAGCGGGCATCATTCCTTTTCTCCAAGGGAAATCGGATGCGGGAAGCGCCGAACACAAAACCACTTTGATATTATTGGCTTTTGCCAATTCCACCATCGAAACAATATTCCCAAAAACCTTATCCAAAGAAATAGGACCTTGATTTTCCGCAATATCATTGGTTCCAGCGAGGATAATCACGCGTTTTGGTTTCAATAAAATCACATCTTCGCGAAATCTCAAAAGCATCTGTGAAGTCACTTGTCCACCGATTCCTCTTCCGACGAAATTGTTTTTAGTGAAAAATTCCGGGTCTGTGGCAAACCAACCTTCTGTGATAGAATCGCCCATCAATACAGAGTTTGGTGTTGTGTTTTTGGATTTTACTTCTTGATTTTGTTTCTGATATTTGCCGAAATTGGCGAAGTCCTGAGCGTGAGACATTGTAGAAAATAAAAGGATAATAAAAGTTAGGATTTTCATTTTTTCTGATTTATAATCAAATATATGAAATAAGGAGAAGCGGAAATTACATCAAGAAAATAAAATGTCTTTATTGATTTGTTTGCTGTTAATCATTTTTAAAAGACTTAATGAATTTCAAATCTTAGCTGAGCGAAGCGCCTTTGCGAACCTTAAAAATATTTTCAATCATTATAAAAAATCTTTGCGGACTTTGCGTTCAAAATTATATTAAAATCAATAATTTTACAAAATGGAACAAACTTCGAAAGACCCTTTACACGGCCAAAGACTAGACGCTATTTTGGAAGAATTGGTGGATTACTACAATGGTTTCGAAGAACTGGGAAAGCAAATCAACATCCGATGTTTCAACGCCGACAATCCAAGCATCAATTCCTCGCTGAAATTCCTCAGAAAAACCGACTGGGCAAGAGCCAAAGTGGAAAGTTTGTATCTGTATGTTTTAAGACAAAAAAAGAAAAAAGGTTTATAAAGGAATACTTCGAAAGCCTCAGTGAAATTTCTAAGATTACATAATTTAATCCATTGTCAGGCTGAGGCTCTCGAAGCCCATTAAAGAAGTCAATCCAAAAACACTCCGCTCACATAATACCAGCGGTTCTGAATCGTTTTGAAAGTCGATAACTCGTGATGAACTTGCGGATTTCCATCTTCATCCGTATAAAACGCTTTGAATTCCACTTTGTTCATTGAAGGCGTATCCACGATTTTCAACCTCGTCCATTTATTGATTTCGCCCCATTCTTGAAGACTTTTCTTATTATGGAATTTCCGTTTTCCAGGCGAAGTGGTTTCCCACAGATATTCACCATTCGGAATCGCAAACGCTGAAAAACGAGAACGCATCAAAGCTTCCGCAGTTGGTGGGAATTTTTCTTTTGTGTGATAAGGTTGACAGCAATCTTCGTAGGGTTTTCCAGAACAGCAGGGACAAGTCATTGGTTTAAATTATAAATTGATAAGGTTATTTGGCCTTTTTCAGATTGCCGTTTTCATCATAATATTTCCATTCTCCAGTTTTTTCACCATCTTTTATGATTCCAACTGCTCCAATCTTTCCGTTCTTATGATATAATTTCCATTCGCCGACCATCATTCCATTATCATCGTGACTGCCAGTTTTTTCCAAGTTTCCGTTTTCGTGATAATATTTCCATTCACCAACGCGATTATTGTCTCTTTGGGTTCCAACGTGTCTTAGCTGTCCATTGGCGTAATATTCTTTCCATTCGCCAATGGTTTTTCCAGCTTCATCGTAGCTTCCAATCATTTTTGGTTTTCCATTGTCGTGGTACCATTGGTGTTCGCCAATTCTGTTTTCGCCATTGTACAAGCCAATTTCATAAAGTTGTCCATTATCATAATATTCCTTCCACTCACCAGTTTGCTTTCCATTTTCGAATCGACCAATTGTTCTCAATTTTCCATTGCGATAATAGGTTTTCCATTCATCGACTGGTTTTCCATTGGTGTATTTTCCAATTTGGAAGAGTTCGCCATTTTTCTCAAACCATTTCCATTCGCCTGTTCGCTCCCCATTTTTGTCCGTTTGTCCGGTTAGCTTCGCATCATTTTCAAATAATGTTGTGGGCTTCGTTTGAGCTTTTACAAAGACAGAAATACAAACCAATAATAAAATCAAGTTTAAGTGATTTTTCAATATTTTAATTTTTAGCTAATATAATATTAAACTCCAAACGCTCTCTTCAATAAGCTCTCCACTTTCGGCTCGCTTCCACGGAACGCTTTGAACAATTCCATCGGGTCTTTGGTTCCGCCGGAAGAAAGAAGGATTTTATATTTTGAAGCAATTTCCGGATTGAAGATGCCATTCTCTTTGAAATATTGAAACGCATCCGCATCCAAAACTTCCGCCCATTTGTAAGAATAATAACCAGCCGAATATCCACCTTGAAAAATATGTGAGAAACTTGGTGCAGTCGCCGTTTCCGGATTTGAAGGGTAGATACTTGTAGCCTCAGTTTTTTCAACTTCGTACTCTTTCACGCTCAAACGCTCCAACTCTCCAACTTCCGAATGAAACGCCATATCCAACAATCCAAGACCAACTTGTCTCATCGTTTGATAGCCTTCCATAAAGGATTTGCTTTGAGATAACTTCTCGATTTTTTCGTCTGGTAAAATTTCTCCGGTTTGATAATGTTTGGCGAATGTTTTTAGAAATTCTGGTTCGTAGCAGAAATTTTCTAAGAATTGGGAAGGCAATTCCACAAAATCCCATTTCACAGAAGTTCCTGACAAATTCGGATATTGCGTGTCTGCCAAAACGCCGTGAAGTGCGTGTCCAAACTCGTGGAACAAGGTTGTCACTTCCTGGAAAGTCAACAAACTTGGCGTGTCTTTCGTAGGCTTTGTGAAATTACAAACCACGGAAATATGCGGACGGGAATTTTCGCCGTCTTTTTTATATTGATTTTTATAGCTCGTCATCCAGGCTCCGGCACGTTTTCCTTTTCGAGGATGATAATCGACGTAAAGGATTGCTTTTAGCGCTTGGCTTTTGGCTTCTTGCTTTTCGTTTGTCAGGCTGAGATTATCGAAGCCTTCTGCACTTCCATTTTCCAACTTTCCGCTTCCAACGTCGAAAATCTCATAAGTCTTCACATCTTCGTGGTATTTCTGAACATCATTAATTTCCTTGAATTCAAGTCCAAATAATTTTCCTGCTAATCCGAAAACTGCTTCCTGAACTTTCTCCAATTGGAAGTAAGGTTTCAGTTCTTCATCATCGATATCGAATTTTTGTTTTCTTAATTTTTCAGCGTAGAAAGCGTGGTCGTAGCTTTGAATTTCATCAATTCCGTCGGCTTTTGCTAAGGTTTTTAATTCCTCGATTTCCTTTTGAGCGAAAGGTTTTGCTTTGTCCAAAAGTTCGTTTAGAAATTCAAACACTTTTTCTGGCGATTTTGCCATTCTTTCCTCCAAAACGAAATTTGCGTAATTTTTATAACCCAATAATTCCGCTTTTTCCTGACGAAGTTTTACGATTTCTTTGATGAGATTTTGATTGTCAAATTCTCCACCGTCAAAGGATTTTTTGCCATTTGCTAATGCTAATTCTTGTCTGAGCTCACGGTTTTCTGCGTAAGTCAGTGCAGGAAGATAACTTGGATATTGAAGTGTAATCACGTAACCTTCCAAACCTTTTTCCTTGGCATCTTCGTGATATTGCTCCAGGATTGCTTCGGGAATTCCTTTCAATTGTTCTTTGTCTGTGATGTGTTTGAAATAAGCGTTGGTCGATGCCAAAGCATTTTGTCCGAATTGAAGGGACTTGATGGACAAATCCATATTGATTTTTTCCAGTTTCTTTTTGTCTTCTTCATTTAATAAAGCTCCACTTCTCACAAAACCTTTATACGTTTCATTCAGCAACATTTTTTGTTCATCGTTCAATGACAAAGTGTCTTTCTGGTCGTAAACGTTTTTGATTCTTTCGAATAGTTTTTCGTTTTGCGAAATTTTGGAAGAGAATTCGGTCAACAGTGGAGAAACATCTTGCGCGATTTTCTGGATTTCGTCGTTGGTTTCGGCAGAATTTAGATTGAAGAAAATGCTCGAAACTCTGTCCAATTGTTCGCCGGAAAAAGCCATTGCTTCAATCGTATTTTCGAAAGTTGGCGTTTCTGGATTGTTGGTGATTTCGTCGATTTCCTTTTCAGCGGTTTTTACCAATTCCTGAAATGCGGGAAGGTAATGTTCTTCTTTGATATCGCTGAAAGGTGATGAGGTATATTTGGTGTTGAATTTTTCTAATAGTGGATTCATAATTTTGTTGATAGTTGATAGTTGATAGTTGATAGTTGATAGTTAGCCTTGTCCTTGTCAGGCTGAGGCTCTCGAAGCCTTTTCTTACTTTGTTGAAATCACAAATTTAGTACCTAAAGGTGAAAGTATGACAAAATTGCGCCTCGACTTGAACGGAGCTCTTTTTGTCATTGCGATTCTAGAAAGTTTCTATTGATGACTTCACGTCTTTCGCAATGACAAAAAAGCGGGAGTGGAAGGCGGATAAAGGCGCCCAAATAAATATTGTCTTAGGAAAAGTTTTTGTATTTAAATTATTTTTAGATTTGTTTTGAACTTAAACTATACTTATTATGAAAAAAATTCTGAAAATCTTAGGTGTTATTTTGGGCATTTTTGTGGCGTATTGTCTTATCGCAATCTTGTTTTTTGACAGCCATTATCACGGTGAAAAATCGATTGTGATAAATGCACCGCAGGAGAAGGTCTGGCAGAATGTGAACTCGATGCGCGCCATCAATTCCTGGAGTCCGTGGATGAAACTGGATAAGAATCTGGTGAAAACGTATAAAGGAAATAGCGGTGTTGTCGGTGATTTTTTCGCTTGGAAAGGTAATGATGAAGTAGGCGAGGGCGAGCAGGAAATTACGAGAATCGAGCCGAATCAGCTGGTGACGACGAAGATGCACTTCATCAAACCTTTTGAGGATTATGCGACTTCGAATATCAAATTGGAACCTGCGGGCAATGACACGAAAGTCACCTGGGACATTGATTTTGATTGTACGACCATTATGAAACCGATGAAACCTGTGCTCGACAGACAAATGATGAGCACGTTTGATGAAGGCCTGAATGACTTGAAAACCTTATCTGAAAAATAAAAAATCGCCCCGAAATTATCGGGGCGATTTTGGTTTATTAAAATTGTGTTGACTTATTTCACAATCAATTTTGAAACTGCCAAACCTTCGTCTGATTTCAACTGAACCATATAAACGCCGGAGGTCAATCCATTTACAGAGAATGTTTCGTCTCCTTTCGCAGATTTCAATCCGAATGATTTAACTAGTTTTCCGTTGATATCGTACACGTTGATCTGTCCGTTTTTCGCCTTGTTGTATCTGATTTTCAACACACCTTCTGTCGCTGGATTCTGTACGATTTGAAGCGATGTCTTGTTGGTGTCAATCTTCGCATCGTCAGTCGCCAAAACGGTTTGGTTACCATAGATCCTGAATTCTCCTGGCTGAAGAACGACAGTCGTAGCAGCACTTGCAGACATTGAAGTGTTGTCCATCAAGTTGTACCAAGTAGCGGCGTATGGGAAGTTAGGTGTTACAGTTTGTGCTGTTGTGGTAAAGTTGGCCACAACGATGACATTCTTCAAACTGTTTGCAGGCAATGCATCTTTCCAAATGTAGATCTTAGGCAAAAGATTCCCGGACTCTACAGTGAAAGTGGTCGTGTCAAAAACTGGGCTTGACAATCTGATTTGCAATATTTTTGACCATACATCATAAATTGATTTTCTAGCCACATCTGTATCATAGCCTAATGTGAAAGCTACTGGTTTTGGAGATAGTCTACAATCGTTGCTGATGGTTCCGTTTTCACATCTGTTGATACTGAATTCATATCCAAGTTCTCCAAACTGCCAGATCATTTTAGGACCAGGAACGGTCAAGAAAACGGCACCGAAAGCTTTTTGTCTTTCCAATGCTGTTGCAAGAGTTTTTACTGGACCATTTCCATAGTTCAGGTTTCTGAACATCAATCTTTCTTCATCGTGGCTTTCACCGTAAGTTACGTTTCTTCTTTCGCTGAAACCGTGGTTTTCGAAATCAACTCTGCTGAAGTTGCTGTTGGCATCGTAACCCATTGTGTTTTGACCGTAAGGACCAATCAAATTGTCCCACATCATCACACCTTTTCCTTCGCCAACTTTGTAGTTTGCCCATTGTTGCTCTTCCTGATCTGAACCCAAATGTTCGAAGATGATGTAAGAAGTCGGGTCGTAAGACCATTGATAGTCCGAGTATAGTTTCAAAACATCCACTCTGTCCTGCTGATAAGAACCAGTACAACCTTCATCTGAAGCTGTACAGTTTTGTGTAAATCCTTTGGTAAGGTCCCAACGGAATCCATCCACTTTGTATTCTTTGATCCATTGTTCCAAAACTCTGTTCACATAATATCTGGTGTCAGCTTTTGAATGGTTGAAATCATAGAAAACGTTGTAAGCGTGCGTCGGTAACAAGTTGAAGTAAGGATTGTTGGAAGCCACACCTCCATAACTTCCGTCTGTGCTAGTGGACCATAATCTTTCTAATGGTGATCTTCCGGTAGCGTGATTCAACGCAACATCCAATATCACGGCAATTCCGTTTTGGTGGCATTTATCAATAAATTCTTTAAATTTTTCCGGCGTTCCGTAAGCTTTGTCCAAAGCCAGGTGGAATCCAGGATTGTAACCCCAAGAGCTGTTTCCATCAAATTCCATTACAGGCATTAGTTCGATTGCATTCACGTTCAGTCCTTTGATGTACGGGATCTTATCGATCATTGCCTGCCAGTTTTTTCCTTCTGTAAAATCTCTTACAAGCGCTTCATAGACGATAAGGTTTTGCTTTGCAGGTTTTTGGAAATTGGTCACCGTCCAGTTATAGGCAGGTTTAGCCGTTTGGATCACTGAAACATCGTATTGTTGTCCCGCTGGATAAGCTGGCAATCCTGGATAAGTACTAGCACTGATGAATGGGTCATCATCCGGAGAAAGCACCAAAGTAGAATAAGGATCTGCTACTTTCACACCGTCACTTGTTCTGTACTGGAAAGTGTAAAGCTGCTGAGGCGTAAGGCCAGAGATCTCTATCCAGAAAAGATTGGTATTGTTCGTATCTCTCTTCATCACATAATTAGAAGAAATCTGCCAGTTGTTGAAGCTGCCAATGACGTGGACATAACTTTTAAAAGGTGCATAAAGTGCCAAACCAACTTTGGTTGGGTCGTTTGGATCATAAGAGATTCCCTGTCTCATGTAAGCAGGAATAGCAGCACTTTGTGAAGAAGGCGTCGGAGAAATACTGAACTTTGAAGTTTGTACAGATCCGTCGGCTACACTCGTAGCAGTCAATTCAATCTGGCTGTCGGTTGTAATGTTGTACGCCGTGAAGATTGATGAAACATTGTTTGCTGTGTAGATCGTATTTCCGTTTGCTTTTACAACATAATTTGCTGGTAAAGATGTGCTGTAGGAAATAGGATAGTTGTTTCCGGAAGCAATAAAATTCACAGAGCCATTTTTAGGCGTTGTGTTTACAAACTGGAATTTACCAACTTCAGAATAAATGTCCTGAGACTGTCCGTTTCCGGTTTTAGTTTTTATTAGAAAACCAATTCTCCCCAATCCTGTTCTATTGTAGAATGTTCTGGGAACAAAAGTCATCGTGTAAGTATCATTACCGGAGTTGTAAGTCAACTTATTGGTTTCACTGGAAGCTGCCCAAGTTCCGTTGGTAGGGCAATCCATACTGTTGGCATCATTGCTGTCGTATGACCAGGCCCACAGGTAAAGAGCATTGTTGGTAACACCCCAGGTAGATTCGTTGATGCTACTTCCGTTGATGGTAACGGTAATAGATTCGTCTTCGTTGAAGGCAGAGGGACTGATCGAGTAGGCGACCGTCTGCGTCTGCGCATAGCTAAGGATTGCAATAAAGATTGCAATCAGGTTGTAAAATTTTTTCATTGGTCTATATATAAGGCCTAAATATATCATTTTTTCAGTATTCAAAATTATTTTTTATTTAGACATTATTTTTTGTTTTAATTAATTGAAATTAAGGTTTTTAGATCTGCGTTTTAAATAATACTACTTACGAAATTCAAATTTCAGTTTAACTAAAAATTAATATTAAATACACATTTAGGTAAAATTTAGTTTATATGATTTTTATGCTGTATTTGAAAAATTATATTAATATATTTTCTCATTTCATATTATTTTCTATATTTTTACCGTGAAATAAAAAACAATAAACATTTATTTTAATTAAATAGTAAGTTTTGGACTATGCTGTTTTTAGAAATTCAATTAAAATTATTCGTTTGTTTAAAATATTTTGTACTAAATTTAAAAAATCAAAAAATCAAATTGTAAATTATGAAAAGTGCATCTGAATCTGGTTATCATTTAGACGGGGTTGATAAAGAAATTGTCTATATGTTGATGGATAATGCAAAGACTTCTCTTGCGCACATATCTAAGCACGTAGGGATTTCTACAACGGCAGTTCATCAAAGAATAAAAAAATTGGAGCAGGCAGGCGTGATAGAGAATTCTATTTCTTTCCTTAATCCGAGAAAGATCGGCTACAAAGTGGTTTCATACATTGGTGTTTTCTTGGATCAGCCAAGTCACTATCAGGATGCGATCAAGAATCTGAATTTGGTAAATGAAGTGGTAGAGGCACATTACACGACAGGAAACTACACGATCTTCCTAAAGGTTCTTTGTAAGGATAACGACCACTTGATGGAGATCCTAAATAAGATCCAAAAACTGAAAGGTGTGACTAGAACAGAGACAATTCTTTCTCTTGAACAAAGCATCAGCAGACAGTTGAAAGTTTAAATTAAATTGATATAATAAATAAAAGGATGCAAGTTATTTGTATCCTTTTTTTATTTTTGTACAAATAGAATTAGCCGTTATAAGGCTTTAAAAATAAAAATCTGATTATGAAAATCAATCAATATTTAGACTCGACATATCTTAAAACGCCAGCTCAATCTGGGCTTACAGAAGAACAAACCTTTGAAAAAGTAAGAGAATTGACAGATGAGGCCATTGCTTATAATTTTAAGGAAGTGATGATCCGTCCGAATTATGTTAAACTAATTAAAGATTATCTCACAGCGCAACATTCCGAAGTTTTGGTAGGAACAGTTATAGGTTTTCACGAAGGCAGTTATTCTTTAGAAGAAAAATTGGCCGAAGCAAATCAAGCGGTTTTGGATGGTGTGGATGAGTTGGACTATGTCATCAATTATGAAGCTTTCAAGGCTGGAGATTTAGACTTGGTCAAAAAAGAATTTGTGGAAGGAACCAAATTAGGTCTTCATTTCGATAAAACTGTAAAATGGATCATCGAGATCGCTGCATTTACAGATTCACAAATTGCCGATCTGACAGCTAGTATCTGGAAATGGGCACAAGAAAACTTTGAAGAGAAAGACTTTTCAAAGATTTTCGTCAAATCTTCAACAGGTTTTTTTGTGACCGAAGGCGGAAAACCAAATGGAGCGACTTTCGAAGGCGTAAAAATTATGTTGGACAACGCAGGTAAACTTCCAGTGAAAGCGGCTGGCGGCGTGAAAACACCTGAAGATGCAGAAAAAATGATAAATTTAGGAATCCAAAGAATCGGAACTTCTGCTGCAAAGGCACTTCTTGGCGAAGGCTCGAGCGAAGTTGGATATTAATTCAATCCTTATACTAAAAATACAAACCTCTCGGAAATGATTTCTGAGAGGTTTTTTTAATTTATCAATTTCAGATCAGTGGTTGCCAAAGAACTCCAGCATCGTTTCCAATGCATTTTCCGAATGCATCTTTTCTCCATTTTGAAGAGATTCTTGTGCTGCCTCTGCCGCTCTTTTTCTCATATTGGCCTCGAATCCAGCAATAGCTTCCAGAAGAGAATGATGATTTTCAGAGGTCAAATGTTCACTCAGTTCAAGCGCGTCCAGCATTGCCATATTGGCGCCTTCACCTGCAAACGGCGGCATTACGTGAGCGGCATCGCCAATCATTGTCAGATTGGATTGAGCTTCCCAAGTTTGATCAACAGGCATGCAATAAATAGGACGTGGAATGAAAGGGACTTCAGTATTTTCAAATAATTCGTACCACACGTGGCTCCATTCTGGATAAGCTTTTTTGAACCAATCCAAAACTTGTAGTTTGTCATTAAAATCAAGACCACTGTCAATTGTCCAATTTTCGTCTGCTCGGAAACTGGCGTAGAAACCCAGGTCGCCGTTTCCTTTTTGTCCCATCAAAATGTTCTTTTCATTCCCGAAGGCCATTATTTTTCCACCCTTTATTAAGTTGTTTAGATATGGAACCTTCGTCTTTGAGTCAGAAATGCTTCCTTCCAACATCAATATCCCAGAATAGAAGGCTTTGATGTTCGTAATGTAAGGTCTGATCTTGGAATTGGCGCCATCAGATGCAATGACGATATCAGCGTAGACGGATTCTTTATCTTTAAAGTTTAATTTCCAACCTTCACCTTGCTTTTCCATTGATACAAAATGACTGTCCCAAATCACCGTTTCTTGGTCCAAAGACTCAAGCAAAATTTTCCTTAATGAACCACGGTCGATTTCCGGACGGAAATGGTCGTGTCCAAAATTTTCTTCGAGATTGGTTTCGTGATCACTGTAGAAAATCTCCGCTTTCTCATTGACGATAAGGGTTTTATCTGCGCCTGGAAGAAAGTTTGCTTTGAATTCGCTTAGGAGATCAGCTTTTCGGATCGCAGCCAATCCAGAATCTTCGTGAAGGTCGAGTGGGGAACCTTGGACTCTTGCATTTTTATCAATATCTCTTTCATAAACTTTTACAGAAGCGCCTTTCAGTTGTAGCAGTCGTGCTAAAGTCAGTCCGCCGGGACCTCCGCCAATGATGGCGATTTTTTTATTTTTGATGAGCATAATTTAAAATTCTATGCTGCAAAATTACTTGGTATGATAGACCAGAAATTGTAAAAAACGGTCGTTTTGATTTTTAAAAAGTTCTTTTGGAGAAACACCGGAAAGTTTCTTGATCTCTTTGATGAAGTGGGATTGGTCGGTGAAATTGAGCTGAGGAAAAAGATGACCGTCCTTGATATGATGAAGTGATGCTTGGAAGCGAAGAATGTTGCAATAATATTTCAATGAAATGCCTAAATGTTTTTTGAAATATCGGTTGATCTGTCTTTCACTCCAGCCTATTTTTTCTGGCAATTCCTTAATGTTGATTTCCCCATTACTCTCAAATATCAAATTGAATAATTTTAGTTTTCTATTATCGACTTTTTCTGGTAAGATCAACTGGATCTTCTGAGACGCTTTTTCACAAAACATTTCGATGTTTTCCAGATCATCAATGTTGAAATCCCAGAAATCATTTGGCAATTCCAATCCACTATCTACAAATTCTGAAATGGATTGATGGAGAATATATTCCAACGCCAATGGATTAAAGCTGATGGCAAAGAAAGAAATGATATCTAGCTTTGGCATTGGTTTCGGCTTAGTTTCCAAACCCATTAGGACAATGTGCAGTTGCTTTTCTTTGGTCTTGCAAAATAGCAGGTCGATCTTTCCATTTGGGACGATGACACCTTCCTTTTGACTGGAAAGATTTTGCAGAGAAGAAAAGCAATACACAAAATCAGAGATTGATGGATCTGGCTTGATCAATCGGTATTCTAATTCATCCATATTGATGAGACAAAAATTTTATTTACTTTCAGTCGGTTCCCAAAGCTCCAACTTATTCCCATCAGAATCCAGGATATGAACAAATTTCCCATGATCAGATTCATCGATCTCGTCCAGGATGGTGACGCCATTTTTCCTTAGATTTTTTACCAATTCTTCGATATTCTGAACGCGATAATTGATCATAAATTCCTTTTTTGAAGGCTCAAAATAACTGCTTCCGCTTTTGAACGGACTCCATTGCAATTGATTCACTTCGTCTGGGTCATTGACGTTTCTGGATTCGAAGGTTGAGCCCCATTCGGTCATATCAAGACCAAGGTTTTTCGAGTACCAGTCTCTGGTTTCCTTGGGGTCATCGGACAAAAAGAAAATACCACCGATGCCCGTTACTTTTGGAGGTTTGTTTTGATTGCTCATTGTGATTTGTCTTTTTTAATGATATCTCCACTATTTAGAATTATTGGTGTGCTTTCATCGTTATATTTTCGATGATTTATACCAAATGTATTTAGAATATTTTCAGATTTTGCTCTAATGGCTTTCCAAGTTTGGTGTTCATCTAGAAATTCCCAGTCCCAAATTTCATTTGGTATTTCATCTACTTGTATTTTAAACTGCAATAATTCTTCTTTATATTTTTCTTCTATTAAATTATTTCTAAAAATAGTCTCGAAGCAAACAGGCGTAAAGGCATATTCTATATCTTCATATAATTCAGTTAATGGGTCAATTAAGATAGGAGCCATTTTGTCTAACTCGTCTGAAGTGTAAGTAAATAGGATAAGTGCATTTATAAGATTTAAATGATAAAATTTTGCATATTTATCATACTCGCATAATTCTGATTTTTTAAAACCAAATTCATCGAGTTCCTCATCCATTGGTAAGGAATCTTTTTGCTTGTTTAGATTGAAAAAATTAAATTTCATTTAGGATTTAAGTCCATTTATCTTAATCAAATGTAATTAATAAATTCCTTCTAAACAATCTATTCCGCCACCCAAACACTCACATTCCCCGCAGGACAAGGAAAATCTGCCCAGCCATTTTCGTCAATCGTGATTTTATCTTCCAAATGTCCGGTGTAATCATAGAAAGTTTGCCCAGCGTATCGTTTCCCTATTTCCATTGGTTTGTGGTACGCCTCTTTGTTGCTCAGAACCACGGCACAACCGGAATGTTCGTCATCACCTTCACGAATCCAGCCTAAGCAATTCGCGTCTTCAAAATAATCTCTCTGTTCACCGTAAGCAAAATCTCTTCTCGCTTTGATGAGTTCTTCTATCGCATCCACTTTCTCGAGATGGATTTCATATTCATTCCCATCACTACCGTTGTCTTTGTAGCTTGCGCCATAAAGGTCTGGATAGAAAACACAAGGATAACCATCTTTTCTCAACAAAATCAAAGCGTAAGCTAACGGCTTAAACCAAGTTTCCACCGGCGCTTCCAAAGCCTGAAGCGGTTGCGTATCGTGATTATCCACCACAGTGACAGATTTGTCCGGATGAGAACCTACCAATGTTTTGCTGAATATCTTTCTCAAATCATAATCAGGTGTTTTCGAAGCCGTATGGAAGTTATGCTGAAGTGACGAGTCAAATAGACTCATACAACCTTCCGTAGAATCAATATAAGCTTCCAGATGTGGCAACAATCCCGGCGCCCAATATTCACCAACGGCAAAAATGTCTTTCCCTGTGTTGGAGCGCAAGAGCGTCAGCCATTCTCTGTAGAATCCGGGCGAAATATGCTTCACAGCGTCCAATCTCACGCCATCAAATCCAGTCTCATCGTGAAACCATTTTCCCCAATGATTCAGTTCTTCACGCACAAACGGACTGCGATGCTCGATGTCATTGTACATCAGATAGTCGTAATTTCCTTTTTCCGTATCCACAATCTCGTCCCAGCCATCGCCAAAATCATTGAAGATTTGGAAGATCGCCTGGTCCAAACCTTCCGCATAATCCACGCCAGAAAAACAAGTGAAATCCCATTTGAAATTAGAATATTTGTCACCTCTCCCTGGAAACGTAAATTTGGTGTAAGACTCGATTTCCATCACATCCGAAATCACCTTGTCGCGGTCATTTTCGTCCACTTTCACCACACGGAATTTCTCCAATTCGTCACCACCGGCTTTGTGGTTCAAAACCACATCGGCAATCACTTGGATTTTATTTTCTTTGAGCGCTTTCACGGCTTCCAGATATTGTTCCTTCGTTCCATATTTCGTAGCAACGCCACCTTTCTGGTCAAATTCCCCCAAGTCGAACAAATCGTAAGGGTCATACCCAACAGAATATCCTGCGTTCGTACTTTTATATGCCGGCGGAAGCCAAGCCGAAGTAATCCCAAGGTCCGACAAATATGTTGCTTGGTCTTTTGTATGTTTCCAAAGGAATGAGTCGCCATCGGTGTACCAATGGAAAAACTGTATCATCGTTCCGTTCATAAGAATGTAGATTTTTTCAGATTATTTAATTAGATATTCCGTTCTATGAAAATATCAAGCCAAGGAAATTGGGGAAGAAACAACAGAAAAGTAAAAAGAATCAAGTTGTAAATTTCAATCTCAGACAAACTATTAATTTGGGCGCCTATTTCCGTCTTCCGCTCCCAATCTTTTTGCCATCGCTAATTCCAGCCACAAAAAAGGATTTCCGCTCAAGCCGGGGCGCGCTTCGCAAGGTTCAAACGTTCCCGAATCAAAACAACTTTTGTCACTTCGTTAGGTTTCCTCTGGAACAAAATATTGTGTTTGAATCCGCCTAATCCGCCCAATCTGCGAGAAATAATTATTCCCAATCTCTTCGCTGAGCGTAAGCGTCCTTTCGAATCTTAAAATATTTTCAAGTAATTCAAAAAAATCTTTGCGGACTTTGCGTTTGAAATCAATCATCAAACTCAGCAAAAGGAATTTTCAACTGTACAGAAACCTGCTTTTTCTCGTCCGTATTAAGATTGGACAAAGAAAGTCCAAGAAGTCGAATCGCCTTGTCAAAAGGTCGCAGTTCCCAAAGTTGCTTCGCCGTGTTGTAGAACTTTTCCGCATTTTCGAAATAAAGTTCCTGCGTTTTGCTTCTCGTGTAAAGCGTAAAATCTTTGTATTTGATTTTCAAAGTCAAGGTTTTCCCTTTGATTTCTTTTTTACCAAGCCGTTCTTCCAGTTCTAAGCTTAAAGATTTCAGTTTCTGGTCCACTTCATCATCCTCATTGATGTCATCCCAAAAGGTTCTTTCCACCGCCACACTTTTCTGGATTCTATTTGGTTTCACTTCACCATTGTGGATTCCGCGGACCACATTGTAATAATATCGTCCAGATTTCCCGAAAAGCTTTTCCAGTTCGTCCAGAGATTTCGCCTTCAAATCAGAGCCTTTGAAGATGTGCAACGTGTGCATCCTGTTCGCAGTCACTTTTCCAACACCGTAGAATTTCTCAATCGGAAGGTTTTCCAGAAACTCATCTATTTTGGTTGGATGAATCGTTTTCTGTCCGTTTGGTTTATTGATGTCAGACGCCACTTTCGCCAAGAACTTATTGACAGAAATTCCAGCCGAAGCCGTCAATCCCGTTTCCTCAAAAATCCGTTTTCTGATTTCCCTTGCAATGTCATTCGCCGACTCGATGTCTTTTTTATTTTCGGTAACATCGAGATAAGCTTCGTCCAGAGAAAGCGGTTCTACCAAGTCTGTGTATTCGTGAAAGATACTTCTGATTTTGCTGGATATTTCTTTGTATCGTGCAAATCTCGGCTTTACAAAAATGAGATGCGGACATCGTTCTCTCGCCGTTTTACTCGGCATCGCAGACCGAACTCCAAATTTCCGAGCTTCGTAACTTGCTGCTGAAACTACACCACGATGTCCACCGCCAACCGCAATGGCTTTCCCACGCAGACTCGGGTCATCGAGCTGTTCTACGGAAGCATAGAAGGCGTCCATATCTACGTGGATTATTTTGCGTTGAGCTTGCATCATAGAAGTTAGAATCTAGATTTTAGAAGTTAGAATCTTAAACTGATATTAAATTATTAAAATTATACAACAAATTTAATCAAAAAAAAATCCCGAAAATTTTCGGGAAGTTGATGTTATTGGGTAAGCTTGTCAATTGTGGTTTGAATCTCCGGATCTTCGGGCGAGATCGCGTAATATTTTGCAATGTTGGATTTCTGGTCTACAACGATATATCTCGGGATCCAGTTGAGGTCGATGTAATTGTTGAAATCATTCTTCCAGCCAGATGAGAACCAATAATTTTCTTTGTCTGTCATCTCGTGCTTGTCAAGACTTTTCAAAAAACCATCTTTTGAGCGCTCCAATGATAGAAAAACGAAATTGACGTTGGGATTCTTTTCTTCCAATTCCTTAGCTTTCGGAAATGCTTTGAGGCAGTCTCTGCACCAGCCGGCCCAGAAATCCAGAATGACAACTTTGCCTTCGTGTTGCTTCAGGATTTCGGTCATAGAGATTTCTTTCCCGTTCGTATCTTGTAATTTTTGCGCCAACGCTTCTTTGGAAAATTTGGTTTTCAGAACTTTTGGAACTTCCTGTGAAAATCCAAATTGGAAAACCATTAATAATAGATAAATTAAAATCCTCTTCATTATTTTTAAATTTTGATGAACGAAGTTACGGAATAAATGTTAAACGACTTCTTTATAGCTTCGTTCTGCTATCAAAGACTAAAGTCACCGGACCGTCATTAATCAAGGAAACTTTCATATCCGCTCCAAAGATGCCGCTTTCTATTTTAAGTCCTGACTTTTTCAGTTCTTCTTTGAAATATTCAAATAGTGGAATGGCCTTGTCTGGTTTTGCCGCTTTGATGTAAGATGGTCTGTTTCCTTTTTTATAATCTGAAATCAGAGTAAACTGGCTGATGCATAGGATTTCGCCACTGATGTCTTTTACAGAGTGGTTCATTTTTCCGTCATCATCAGAGAAAACCCGCACGTCTAATATTTTTTTTACAAGCCAGTCTGCATCTTCGTTTTCGTCATTTTCGTCGACGCCAATCAATAGCATCAGTCCTTTCTCAATTTTTCCCACCACTTCATTATCCACTTTTACGCTGGATTCGGAAACACGCTGGAGTACAACTTTCATGCGATTTAGAAATTAGGATTTAAATTAATTATAAATTGAAAGGATATTGCTGTTGGAATCGAAGCTGTAACCATAGGTTTTCGGAGCAACGTTGGCTACGGCTGTTGGCTGTCCTGTGATAAGAATCCATTCTGCATTATCTCTAGGGCAGTGGACAGAGGTGCCGTTTTTAACTTCCAACGTGGTATCTGTGTCGGGACAAATATGCGGTGCATTCCTGTCGTAAACTTTAAAACCGCTGGTTATCCTTACCACGATCAATCCTCTTGTTCCGGATCCGACTTCATTTACGTAGACCCATCCTCCAACATTTTGCAATGCATAGTAAGATGGCAAACTAAGATTGAGCTGCACGGAAACTGTTGCATTGGGAAAGCAGCTGACTGTTTCGTTTCTTTCACTGCAGGAGTTGCTGAAAGTTAATAAACTGAAAGTCAGTAATGATATAAAAAGAGATAGGTTTTTTTTGATCTTCATTTCAAAATTAATTATATATTTGTAAACTCAATCTGAGACAAAATAGTATCCGGCAAAGGTCGGATTATTTTTTTATACAAACGATAAATTTTATTGTTATGAACTACGTAACCAAAGAAGGTTTGGACAAAATGAAGGCCGAACTGGAACAACTTGAAACCATAGAAAGACCAAAGATAACACAGCAGATTGCTGAGGCTAGAGATAAAGGCGACTTGTCTGAGAACGCTGAGTACGATGCTGCAAAAGAAGCGCAAGGGATGCTGGAAATGAGAATTTCTAAAATTAAGGACATTGTTTCTTCTTCAAAAATCATTGATGTGACTCAGCTAGATCTTAGCAAAGTATCTATCCTTACAACGGTAAGGTTGAAAAATAATGCTACGAAGGGAGAACAAAAATTCACCTTGGTTCCTGATAACGAAAGTGATATCAAGTCCGGAAGAATCTCTGTAAACACACCAATTGCAAAGGGGCTTTTAGGAAAAGTGGTGGGAGAAACGGCAGATATCATTTTGCCAAATGGTAACAAACTTTCTTTTGAAGTTTTAGAAATTTCATTATAAAATAGAATTGGTTTAGTCATTAAATGAAGATTTTAAATCAATCAAGATCAACATTATGAGCAGTATTTTTTCTAAAATCATCAGCGGGGAAATCGACAGTTATAAGATAGCAGAGGATAACAAGCATATTGCTTTTCTTGATGCAATGCCTTTGGTAAAAGGGCATACTTTGGTTGTACCTAAAAAGGAAACAGACCTTATATTTGATCTGGACTCTGAGGATTATAAAGATCTTTGGGCTTTTACCCAGGATATTGCAAAGCAAATCAAAAAAGCGATTGACTGTAAAAGAGTAGGGATTGCGGTGGTAGGACTAGAGGTTCCTCACGCGCACATTCATCTTGTACCGCTCAATAATATAGATGACCTTAATTTTAAGAATGTCCGGCTTATTTTTTCGCCAGACGAGTATAAGGAAATTCAGGAATCGATAATCAAAGCATAAAAGAAGTTTCTGACTTCTTTTTTTTAATTTAATAGAATTCAAAAATAAATATGAATCCAAACCAATGTTCATTTTGCGGGAGAAAAAAGAATGAAGTTCAAATTCTGATCTCTGGTCAAAATGGCTTTATATGCGAAAACTGTATAGAACAGGCACATGCTATTGTGAAAGACAGCGCAACTGCAACTCCGGAAACCTCCATGGCATCATCTCTTGATGAACTTAAAAAGCCAAGGGAAATAAAAGCTTTCCTGGATGAGTATGTGATAGGACAAGATCAGGCAAAGAAACAATTGTCTATCGCAGTTTATAACCATTATAAGAGAATACTTCACGCAAAAAACGAAAACCGTGAGGTCGAAATAGAAAAATCCAACATTATTATGATTGGGGAAACCGGAACAGGAAAAACATTGTTGGCAAAAACCATTGCAAAACAACTGAATGTTCCGTTTTGTATCGTAGATGCTACAATTCTTACAGAGGCCGGCTATGTTGGGGAAGATGTAGAAAGTATTCTTTCCAGACTCTTGATGGTGGCGGACTATGACGTAGAAAAAGCCGAAAAAGGAATTGTTTTCATTGATGAGATTGATAAAATTGCGAGAAAATCTGATAATCCCAGTATCACTCGTGATGTTTCGGGAGAAGGCGTTCAGCAAGGATTGTTGAAACTTTTGGAAGGAAGTATTGTAAATGTTCCGCCGCAAGGTGGTCGTAAGCATCCGGATCAGAAGTATATCCAGGTCAATACTCAGAATATTCTCTTCATTGCAGGAGGTGCATTCGACGGGATGAATGAAATAATTGAGAGAAGGCTGAACAAACAAGCCATTGGATTCTCAAAAGATAAATTAAATAAAACTGAGGACGAAGATTACATCCTAAGCCAAATTAATGCGATTGATCTGAAGAGCTTTGGATTGATTCCTGAGCTTTTGGGAAGATTCCCAATTATCACTTACCTCGAAAAACTGACGAAAGAGGTGCTTGTCAGAATTATGAAGGAACCGAAAAATTCTATCGTAAATCAGTTCACAGAGCTTTTCAAGATGGATAACGTTGCTTTGGAATTTACAGATGAGGCTATCGCAGAAATAGTGGAAGATACTATGAATAAGGGACTTGGTGCAAGAGGATTGCGTGGCACGACAGAAAAAATATTGGAAGACTATATGTTTAATATCGACAATGTGTCGGAAGTTAAAATTGAAACAATATTACATAATCTTTAATTGTTAAGAGTTTTTTTAGCGATTGTGAAAAATTTAATATCTTTGCAAAATAAACACACAAAAACATCAAAATGATAAAAAAATTATTTACTGTTAAATTAATATTTTTTTATACTCTAGGTTTTTCTCAGGCTATACTTACTTATGTAGGTAATAGTGCTTTGGTTACGATCCAAAGTAATACCCTAGTTTATAACGGAGGAGGATTGCAAACTGCTGGATCAGCAGTTGTGAATAACTCTGGGAATATAATGATTAACGCAACTTCTGCTGATGGATTAAACATTGCGAACACGTCAAGTTTTAATTTAAAGTACAATCCTGCAACTACAACTGACTATGGTCAATTGTACATAGCCGGGATTCCTCAGACAGCAATTTTAGGGAAAGTAAACAAAGAGTACAGATCTGATTATCAAAATGGAACAACTGGCAGACAACAGACTGGTTTACCTTTTGTTAATTTTACAATTCAGGATTTGATTAATACTTTTGGAGCAGGACAAATCAACTTTACCAATGCTGCTTTGAATTCCGCAGGACGTTTCAGTTTCAATTCTATGTTTAGATGGAATAATGTAAACTCTAAATTTGACCAGATTTACATCAATCCAGATAATGCTACAGTGATTGGCAATCCTATGACTTACTTTATCTTGCCGAGAAGAAATGCGGCAGGAACTTATTTCTGGAATCCAACATCTACTTCGGCTGCAGATCTAAAAGTATTCTCCGGTAATCCTGTTTCTGATAATGCTTTAACATCCTCAAACTATATTTTTAATTTGTCTGGACAACAAGTTGTGAATTTCGGGTACAATGGTAGTGCGAGAAATACTTACGGAGAAGCTTACAGAACATATTTGGATGACCCTTTTAGTTCAAAAACACCTTCTTGGTCAGCAGATTACGGAAGAAACCTTTATCAGCTTGCAAATCCGTTCCTTACAAATATTGATTTGAAATTCATTGCAACCAATGAAACAGGAACAACAAGTGATGATAATTATCTACCAAATCTTGTTGGAGTTGCTTACTATGGTACAAATCATGTTAATTGGCAGATAGGACAGGGTACTACTTATGGTACTGCTATTATTGCAGCCATATCTGGAGGAGCTTTCCAGGCTGGTGATATCTCTGCTAACAGGCTAGTCATCAAACCGATGGGTGAATTTATGGTAAAACTAAGTTCAAATGCAGCACAGACCTTGAATCTCTCTAAGACAAGAAGATTTAAATTCACATCCCGTGCTAATAATATAGATTATACGGTAGCTGCTGCGAGAACTAATGAAGGCTCGGAAGAAGGAGACAACACTATACCTGCGGATAAAGTAGTGAAACAAGTTGCTGTGATAATGTATGATATGGATGGAATAGAAATTGACCGTACATATTACGCAGTATCTCCATCAGCAATTAGTGGATACGATCCTTTGAATACTATGCTACAAGCTTATTCAACAGCTAACTCTTTAGACACAGCATTGGAAACAAATGCAGTAGCTGAAAGAAAAATATACACAAAAGAGGAAGCTCTTATAGGAGGAGAAGATATTAATTATACAGATAAGCTATACATTAATGAAGCAAATGAAATCGCTTTCAAATCAAAAGAGATTCCTTTATTCATCAATTATTCTGATCCTTTTCAATTGAAGTTTGAAGTTTACGAGAAAGGAGAAAGAGTAACAGATGGTCTTTCAAATGGTAATAGTTTTTATTTAAAAAATGCTCAAGGTCAATTTGTGAAAATAGTGGATGGTGAAAGCCTGACTCTAAATGGAACTCAGAATTTAGGCTTGTATTATGAGATGCCAGAAGGTGGAACATTGGGATCCAATGATCTAATTACGTCTCAAACTATTATTGCTAAAAAGGATTCGCAATGGGTTGTTAGATTTGCAAAAAATTGGAATAAAGCTACTGTAGAAGTGTACTCTGCTACAGGTCAACTTCTTAATACAAAATCTCAAATATCAACTGCTTCTGATTATTCTATCCCATTGAATTATCAGGCAAAGAGTATGTTTATTGTAAAAGCTACTTCTGAGAAAGGTGAAGTTGTAATCAAAAAAATAGTTAACTAAACACACAAACCATTATATGATGAATCTTATTTCAAAAAAAACTTATAGCCTCTTATTGTTTGCAATAAGTATATTAAGTTTTGCGCAATCAGTCCCACCGCCGCCGGAAAATCCAGAATCCGGAGATATAGGTGCGTATCCTGCCTCTCCAATTGATGCATACACATTAGTTTTGTTTCTTTTAGCAATAGTAATGATTGTATTTTTTATGATGAAGCAGAAACAAGGAACCGTAGAATAAAATTATATTTTTTTTAATATTTTAAAACTCACTTTTTTAGTGGGTTTTTTTTATTTTTACTTTATGAAAAAATTATTATTAGCGAGTGCCATTTTACTATCCACATATTCATTTGCACAGTTTAATGTAAAGGTTGAAATCCCAACCTATCTGGCAGATTCTGAAGTTTATCTTTATGGATTTAATGGTTCTAAAGAGATTCTCTATTCCAAGGCGAAAATATCAGGAAATACAGCTTCGTTTAAAGTTGATAAGCAATACGTAGGAATGATGAGGGCTTTTTTCAAGAAAGCAAATTCTTCTGTGAATATGATTTCTGAAAATAAGGATATTAATTTTAGAATTGAACTTGACTCGAAAAATAAAATATCAAACGTAATTTTCCAGGATCAAGCTAACCTGCTTTTTAGCTCTGAGGTAGAATTGCAAAAGAAACAAGAGTTGATCCTTCCCGCACTGATACAGATTAAAGACTATTACAAGCCATCAGAGAGCTTCTATAAGTCATTAGAAAGCGAAATAAATGTTTTGTCAAACAACGATCTTTCTGCCTATACAAATCATCCTTTCCTGGAGTTTTACAACAAAAATCAAAAGTATTCCAATCAGGAGAAAGTTGCAGAATTGAAGCCAGAGGATTTTATCAACTTCTATTCTAAGTCTGGTGAATATTTGGAAACGTCAACGATTCTAAAACCATCTCTCATCAACTTCCTGAATGTCTCTAAGTCGAATGTCGAAGGAAATGTAGATAAGCTGCTAGATGCTGTCAATTTGGAGACGCCGAGAGGGCAAACCATCTTATCTGAACTCATCGAGATTTTCAGCACTTATGGGATGGATAAGCTAAAGGATAAATATCTTACCCAAGCCAATAATCTCAAATGTACCATCAATGACAGATTGGCTTCGACTATAAAGGCGAATAAGAATACAGAGATTGGTGCCAAGATGCCAAACAATACATTCGTCAACGCCATCCATACCAAAGCTAAATCTCTGTATGATATCAAAGCTTCGAAAAAGATTGTCGTTTTCTGGTCGTCCACGTGTTCTCATTGCGAAGCTGAATTACCTAAGCTTCTGGAGAAGTATGACAAGCTAAAAGCTCAAAATATAGAAATTGTAGGTTTTTCCCTGGATAGCAGTTTAGAAGACTTCAAAGCGAAGGCAAATCTTTATCCGTGGGTCAATGATTCCGAGGGAAAAGGATGGTACAGCTCTTATGGAGATACTTATAACATTGTGGCGACACCAACTTATTTTGTCTTAGATGCTGACAATAAAATCGTTAGCAAACCAAATCACGTGGGAGATGTATTAGATTACTTAAAAGTTAATTAAAAATTTGTGGAAATGCAAAATATCCCTATATTTGCACCACAAAAATGGCGAGGTAGCTCAGTTGGTTAGAGCGCAGGATTCATAACCCTGAGGTCACGGGTTCAATTCCCGTCTTCGCTACTCCTAAAACTCTCTTCTTAATTAAAAGAAGAGAGTTTTTTTTGTTTCAAATTTTAAAATGCTTCAATATGAAGCATTTTATGTAAAGAATAATATTTCTATTGTTTTGATTATTAGAAGCTTTGAATCTTATTTGAATTATTTTCCAAAAACATTTGGAGGTTATGTATGAATGTTGTACTTTTACAGGGCTTTTGAGACAATCACTCAGGAGCAATAAATTTTTTTTCATCATTTGTGTTTTTAGAATCGTACCTCGTGTACGATTCTTTTTTTATGCTTCATAAAGAGCAACAAGGGTGATGAAGTAAGAATAAGTAATGCTGCCATCCTGCTGATTGGATTTTAGGAATAGGTCGTTTGTGAATCCAAAAACATCGGCCAATACACTTTCGTGATTTTTCAAAAACTCGATTTCGCTATTTCTGTCCTTTTTCATTTTGTCGGAATAATTGGATAAAATATTTTTGACAAATGATTCATCTTTGATGGACAGATTTCTCAACAAACTTTTTAAAACATAAAGCTGAGTGCTGTATTTCAAATCTTGATTCTCCGAGTTTTTAGCACACAGATAAGCAATAAAACTGGCTTCCTGTTCGCGGGCAAATCCCATCTGATGCGACATCTCGTGAGCAAGCGTAAAAGGAAGTTGTGTAGAAGGTAAATTGGGGTTGAATTGTGATTCAGCCGTGAAAGGATTATAGTAGCCTAAAATGCCCGTATAATTCATCGCCTGATTGTACAGACTTGGTTTAACAGATAAGATTGCAACGGAATTTTTTGAAGTGATATTTCGCGGCAAATTCTTTTGTTGAGAAAGTATCTCCATCTCAATTTTCTTTAAATCATTAATGATAAAAATTCCTCTCTTGTCTTCAGAAACTTGTTCTCTCGTTTCTTTGCAAAGTGCGAGATATTTGATGGTCAGGTTTTTTAAATCTTGTTCAGTAATATCTTTTTTCGGGAGTTTTTTGATGATGGGAGTTTGGAAATAAAGCATTCCCCAAAAACATTGATAGATGAAGTAGGCAACATTAGTAAAAATAAATAGTTGCTTTAGTGTCTCACTCTTTTTCTTTCTAATAAGATTAATGATTGCAAAGACCAAATACAGTGAAACAAGCGTATAAATAACATCACCAACAGAAAATCCAAACTTCGAAAATAGAAGGACGTGAAAGTTCTTTTTCCATTCAAAAAGATGCGAAAAGAAATCAACGGCGAAATCTATTTTCGATAGGATGTAGAATAACGAAAATTGGGCAACCAGAATGATTGCCCAAAATTTATTTTTAAGAAAGATGTTCTTTTTAGTGTCCACCTGAAACTTTTTTATCAAAACTAATACCTTGGTTTCTTAGGATTCCACTCACTTTCCAAGCATAGAAAGCCAAGTAGGCAAAACATAAAATCCCAACGATATAACTGTGCTGAATTCCAATACTTTCAGAAACCACACCTTGTAGCCAGCTTACAATTCCACCACCCATAATCATCATAATAAGGAAACTGCTTCCTTGACTCGTGTGTTTTCCAAGGCCACTAACTGCCAATGTGAAAATACAAGGCCAAAGCGTACTACAGAACAATCCAACACTGGTGAAAGCGTAGATACTCACGATGCCGTCTGTAAACATTCCAATCGTAATTGCAATGATTCCAAGTGCTGAGAAAATTAATAGCATTCTTGCGGGATTTCCCTTGCTTGCCATATCAGCACCAATCAATACCAAAATGATTAGTCCATAAACATAGAAAGGAGAAAGGTCGTGCTTAGCAACAGCATTTACCAAAAGGAAAACACCGAAAGCTAAATATGGTGCAACGAAACGTAAGATTTTTTGAAGACTCATATTGTCTGTGAAAGCTTCTACAGCACCTGTCCAACGGCCAATCATCAAACTCGCCCAATAAAGCGAAATGAATGGAGAAACTTCTTGCAAAGTATAAAGAACGCCTGTTTGAGAATTCACGATAGTTTCCATATACGCAGGCAAATTACTTGCAGTAGAAACTTCTACACCTACATAGATGAAGATGGCCAGCATTCCCAATAGCAATTGAGGATACTTCAAAGCGGAATTTTTTGCGCCGCCTTCTTCTGTTGCCGTTTCTTCTATGGTCGCTGGATGTTCTGGCAAAGAAGATAATTTAAGCAAAATCGCTACTGCTAAAAATGCTACACCCAAAACCAGGTAAGGGATTTTTACACTTTCGATACTCATATTGGTATTCTCGGAAGCAGCAGAACCAAAGATGGCAAAACTCACGATCAATGGTCCAATAGTGGTTCCAAGATTGTTGATTCCTCCAGCCAAGGTCAATCGCTGAGAACCGGTTGTAATAGGTCCAAGCGCAATTGCCAATGGATTCGCCACAGTTTGTTGTAATGAGAATCCTAATGCTACGGTAAACAATCCGGCAAGCATCAACGGAAAGGATTGAAGATTTGCAGCAGGATAGAATAGTAATGTTCCCAAAGCCGAAATCGTGAGTCCTAACGCCAATCCGTTTTTATAACCAATCTTATTGACCAAATCTTTTCCGATTGCCAATGAAATCAACATATAAATGATGGAACCAACTGTGTAGGCAATGTAGAATGCGACGGACACGAGCTGACTTTGACCTTGTGTCAAATCGAATGCTTTTTTGAAAACTGGAATCAAGATGTCGTTACTTGCCGCGACAAATCCCCAGAAGAAAAAAACGGTGACGAGCGGGATAAACTGTGCCCAATTGGTTTTTTGTGTTTCCATTATTTATTTAATGTTAATTTAAGGTTAATATTCAAAAACAAATGTAAGTAAAAAGTCTTATTGGTAGAATAATTATTTTAATTTCTCAATAAGGGACAATCGCATTTCCTCGTGCGCTTTTTCTTTGAGTTCTTTCAAAGGAGCGTCCGGCGTCAAGATATCATTGAAGAAAATATCAACGCGGCCAGGATATCCTTTTTTATTATCAAAAGGAAACATTTCCTTAAGTCCAACAAAAGTGTAAACGGCAATTGGAAACTGATGTTTGGTAGAAAGGATAAAAGCGCCGTCTTTGAAATCATCAAGAATAATACTCGTGTCATCAGGAACGCCACCTTCTGGGAAGATGACAACGCTTTGTCCGTCCTGCATTCTCTCAGCACATCTTCTGTAAACGTCGGCGCGGCTTCTCGCACTTTTCCGGTCCACCATCACGCAGACTCTTCTGTACACACTTCCAAAAACCGGAATCTTCTCAAGTTCCTTTTTACCAACGTAGCAAAGTGGATGATTGGGGAAAAGGATGCACGGAATCATCACATCCATCAAAGAAGTATGGTTGGAAATGATGACATACGGCTGATTTTTATCGATTTTTTTATCGGTCTTATTAATGATTCGGTAGCGAAAACCAGTGCCGTAGAAAATCCCCATCGCCCAGATGCGGATGAAGAAGTAGCAGGCTTTGTAATCTTCCTTGCGGATGGATAAGAGATAAACTGGGAGAAAAAAAATCAATGTGAAAATAGTCGCCACAACTATCATCCAAAACCGCCAGGCATAAACCAACAAAACCTTCATTTAATAATCTATTTGGTTCAAAAATATGATTTTATCCGTTAAATATCACTTTTTTCTTTACAGAATAATTGAGAAGCGAAACAATCAAGATAGAACTTATTTTACTCATCATTTCTTGAGACAATACATAGAAACCTAAATCCACTGCGTCTTTGAAAACATAATGGTAAAGAATCTGGAACAAAATCAAACTGATAAATGTGGAAACCACCGAAACAGAAATAAAATAAGCGAACTCTTTCCGCTTTGAATGTTTCCCTCGTTCAAACACAAACCAGATGCTCAGAAAATAATTCGTAATGATTCCACAACTTGTAGAGAAAATATTGCTAAACGGATATTTGATTCCGTACAGATTATATTCACTTGCAAACATTTTTGGAAGATAAACGCTTAGGATTTTGAAGCTCCCGATTTCTACAATGGCGCTTAATCCACCAGCGATGATGAAGAGTAGGACTTGTTTGTGACGAAGTAGTAATTGTTTCATTTCGTTTGCAAATTTATACGATTTGTTAAATCTTTTTAAATAATAGTTAAATTATTTTTTTATATCAATATTATTTTTACATTTATTTAATATTAAGGTTTTAGAAAATATCATTGCATATTTAATTATTTTTAGTCTAATTATTTACGGAAATCTTAATATTAATCGATGTTATATTGTACTCCTGGCTCTAGAAATTCAGCCGGGACATTTTTTCATCAGTAGTCAAGGCACCACACTCACAAAATAATTATTACAAAAAATGAAAAATTCTAACAGACCGTACAGAAAATTTCTGCCTCAACAAAAAAAAATAGAGGAATTGGAAAAAAGCAGTTCCAGGTTCAAAAGAATCTATTCAGAATATGAATGGATGTCCGATGAACTCTGGGATATGGAAAGCAACGAGACTGCAGAGAGCATTCCCGACGATTTCATCAATGCCATAAAACTTCAGACTTCCTACCTGGAAGATGAGATAGAAGATTGGTTGGTACAAGACGGCAAATCCACATAATTCTCACAAAATCTTCCCAAAAAATATTACATTAGCGTTTTAAAACATATATATATGATTGCTATTGTTGATGGAGGGTCTACCAAATGCGACTGGGTTATCCTGGAAAATGATGGTACAGAAGTACTCAAGACCGAGACCATCGGTTTCAATCCTAATATTATAAAAGCAGAATTGATTGCGCCCGAAATAGAAAACAATCAGGCACTTTCCAAATTCCACGATTACATAGAAAATATCTTCTTCTACGGCTCCGGCTGCGGAACGCCAGAAAACAGATTGATTGTCGAGCGAGAGATTCAAAAAGTGTTTCTTAATGCGCAGGTCAATATCAAAGAAGACCTTTTGGCGGCGGCGTATGCGGCTTACAGAGGTGTTCCGGCGATTGTCTGCATTCTGGGAACGGGCTCCAATGCGTGCTACTTTGATGGCGAAAAAGTCAAGACAGAATTACCTTCGTTAGGATTTCTCATTGGTGACGAAGGCAGCGGAAGTGCACTCGGAAAGCAATTGGTGCGTCATTATTTTATGAAGAAACTACCGCCAGATCTGCACCAGCAGTTTACTGAGATTTATCAGTTGAACATCGATGATCTGCTCAAAAATATGTACCACAATCCACGGGCGAACGCTTATATGGCAGATTTTACACGCTTCATTGTGGACCGAAAAACGCATCCGTATTTTCAGAATTTCATCTACAAAGAACTCAAGAATTTCCTTGAGTTTCAGGTGATGCCGTACGAAGAGTGTCGCAGCAGCGAGGTCAATTTCATAGGTTCGATTGCCTACTTTTTCGAGGATATTTTACGTGCAGCAGCCTCGGATTTCCATTTGAAAATTGGGACCGTTGTTCAAAAACCGATAGAAAGTCTGGTGAATTATCATCGTGACTATATCATTCCAAAGCTTTAACTTTGCACAAATATTTGGGCGTATCCCTTTGTTTTTGCTGATCACGCGGCGTCTTTAAAACGACAGTTTCGGTCCAGCAAAAAACAAGCGGGCCGGTCTACGGGCAGTCTCTTTTTTCTGTTTTTATCAACCTGAGGTTCTCGAACGACGCTTGTAGAAAAACAGAAAAAGAGCTCCAACAATGCCCTCCGCCCTTACGCAGCAGAGTCATAATAAAAACCTGTGGATCCTATTCAACCAATTGATCCACTCAAAAGAAATTAAAAATGTCAAAAAATTCAAGAGATCAGATCGCTTTCGATAAGGCCGCTTTAGATTATCACAGTCAGGAACCAAAAGGTAAGATCGAAGTCATTCCTTCAAAACCGCATTCATCACAAAGAGATCTTTCGCTGGCTTATTCTCCAGGTGTTGCCGTGCCTTGTATGGCGATCCACGATGATCCTCAAAAAGTTTACGAATATACATCCAAAGGAAATCTAGTTGCCGTGATCTCCAATGGAACAGCCGTTCTAGGTCTAGGTGACATTGGTCCCGAAGCTTCAAAACCAGTAATGGAAGGAAAAGGTTTGCTTTTCAAGATCTTCGCAGGCATCAATGTTTTTGATATTGAGATCAACGAAAAAGATCCAGACAAATTCATCGAAACGGTAAAAGCGATCGCGCCAACGTTCGGAGGAATTAATCTTGAAGATATCAAAGCGCCAGAAGCATTCTATATAGAACAAAGACTGAAAGAAGAATTGGATATTCCATTGATGCACGATGATCAGCACGGAACCGCAATTATCTCCGCAGCCGCTTTGATCAACGCTTTGGAAATTGCAGGAAAGAAAATAGGGGAAGTGAAAATGGTGATCAATGGAGCTGGAGCTGCTGCAGTAGCTTGTGCGAAATTGTACATTTCATTAGGTCTTGATCCAAAAAATATATTGATGTGTGACAGCAAAGGTGTCATCAATCAAAGAAGAGAAAACTTGACACCCGAGAAACTGGATTTCATAGCTCAAACGGATATCGATACTTTGGAAGATGCTATCAAAGGTTCTGATGTTTTCATCGGTTTGTCAAAAGGAAATGTGATGTCTGCAGAGATGTTGCTTTCGATGTCAGAAAATCCGATTGTTTTTGCTTTGGCAAATCCAGATCCTGAGATCAGTTATGATCTGGCATTGGCAACAAGACCAGACGTGATGATGGCAACCGGACGAAGTGACTATCCTAATCAGGTGAACAATGTTCTTGGTTTCCCATACATTTTCCGCGGTGCATTGGATGTTCAGGCAAGAGGAATCAACGAAGCAATGAAGTTGGCAGCAGTTTATGCGTTGGCAGAAATCGCAAAAGAACCAGTTCCTGAAATGGTAAAACTGGCCTACAACGTAACGAATATGAGTTTCGGGAAAGAGTATTTCATCCCGAAACCATTTGATAACAGATTGATCACCAAAGTTTCTATCGCTGTTGCAAAAGCAGCTATGGAAAGTGGGATCGCTGGAAAACCGATCGAGGATTTCGAAGCTTACGAAAATCAATTACTGGACAGAATGGGACGAGATGAAAAACTAGTCCGAATGATGCAAAACCGCGCCAAAGCAAATCCAAAAAGAGTAACGCTTGGAAACGGAGAAGAATACAATATTCTGAAAGCAGCACAGATTCTACAAGAAGAAGGCATTGCTTACCCAAGTCTTTTAGGAAACAAAAAACTCATCAAAGAAAGAATGGCGGAATTTGGGATGGATCTCGATATTCCGATCATCGATCCGAATGATGATGAGAACAAAGAAACGCGTAAGAAATATAGAGAAACCCTTTGGAACAAAAGAAACCGAAAAGGAATCAACGAATATAAAGCGAAACGCTACGTAAGACAACGCGATTACTTCGGTCCATTGATGTTGGAGCACGGTGATACAGATGCATTGATCGTTGGATTTTCGAAAAGTTATGCATCGATCCTGAAACCAGTTCTAGAGATCATCTCCAAAAAACCAGGTGTGAACAAAGTGGCGGCGATGATGATGATCTTGACAGAGAAGAAACCATTATTCTTCGCAGATACTTCCATTAATAAAAATCCTTCCGCAGAAGATCTGGTTGATATTGCAAAAATGGCAGAGATCACGGTGAAGTCTTTTGCGATCGAACCAAGAATTGCAATGTTAGGTTACGAGAACTTCTCCGCAAAAGGAGAATCTTCCAAAAAAGTAGCGGCAGCAGTAAAAATTCTTCACGAGAAATATCCGAAAATGGTCGTTGATGGAGAGATCCAACCAGATTTCGCTTTGAACAGCGACCACTTGGCAGATTATCCATTCTCTAAATTAGGAACAAACCCGGCCAACGTTTTGGTCTTCCCAAATCTTGAAAGTGCAAACCTTTCTTACAAAATCATCAGAGGAATGAAGGCGGCTCAAACCATCGGACCGATCTTGATGGGATTGGATCAGCCAGTTCACGTTCTTCAAATGAGATCGAGTGTGGACGAGATCGTCAATCTTGCTACGATTGCAGTTTTGGACGCACAGACGAAAGAGAAAAAATAAAATAATTTAATACAGAATAAAAAAGCCATTTTAGTTAACTAAGATGGCTTTTTTGTTTTAGTATCTCTATCTTAGTCCTTTCGACATTCATTTTTAAAATTGAAATATGAGTAAAGCCAGATTTATTTTCTTGATGTTTATTTTGATAAGTAGTTTTTTCAATGCTCAGAAAAAATTCTATGGATCTTTGGAAGAGGCGTTCAAAGATCCTCTAAAGGTCAAACAATTATCAATTTCTGATGATGGAAATATTGTAGAACTTCCCGAATCTATTGATCGATTGGTGAATTTGGAAACTCTGATTATTGCCTTTAATCCAAAATTAAAAAGACTTCCGGAGTCACTTGGTCGTTTGCAAAATTTGAGAACGCTCAAAATCGTGGATAATAGATCACTTTCCAAAATTCCCAACTCTATTACTGATTTAAAAAATCTTGAAGAACTCGCCTTCGACCGCTGTCGATTTATAGAATTACCTAAAGATATTGGAAAACTGACCAATTTGAACGATGTTTATTTTACCGGAAACAATTTGACAGCATTACCTGCTTCTTTCTCAAACCTTAAAAATTTGGAAGATCTGTTTCTCGATCATAATCAGTTTGAGGAAATACCTGCTGAAATTGCAAACCTTAAAAAATTGAAGCGAATCAATCTTAATAATAACAAAGTCAAGACGATTCCAAATTTCATTTATGATCTTCCAAACTTGTGGGGTTTGTTTTTGGAAAATAATCAGATCGAGAAAATTGCTCCAGAATTAAATCGATTGAAGAGTTTGAAAGTGCTCGGCTTGGAAAACAACAAGATTTCTTCGTTCAATTTAGACCTTTCGAATTTGGTTTTATTACAATCAATCGACCTAACCAAAAATCCTATTTCGGAAGAGGAGCTGGAAGTTGCCAGAGCAAAATTGGTTTCTGGTAAAATATATTTTAATGAAAAATAAGACAAGTCTATTTTGAATTTTAACATTTAAGTATTTTCACTTTTTGTTCAAATATCTTAAAAAAGCTTAATTAAAAATATGGATGGACGCAAAAGAATAAAATTATTAAAGAAATATTGATAAAAAGCCATTTTAGTTGTTAAGATGGCTTTTTTCTTTGAGTTAATTTATATCTTCGCAAAACCCTAATTTTTGTATTTCAATGATTTATTCTTTAAGAGGTTTGGTTCAGGAACTCACGCCTACTTTTGTCGTCGTGGAAGTTAATGGAATCGGATATTATGTAAGTCTCAGCTTGCAGACTTCCCAAAATTTAAAATTGAATTCTGAAGCTTTTCTATTCATTCAACAGATCATTCGCGAAGATGCGCATCTTCTTTTCGGCTTTTACAGCAAGGAGGAAAAGGAAATGTTCAACCTGTTAATAAGTGTTAACGGTGTTGGTCCTGTGTCAGCGTTAATATTGCTATCTTCGCTCAGCCTGTCCGAGGCTGCAAATGCCATACTTTCTGGCAACAGTGCAGTCATTCAAAAGGTGAAAGGCATAGGTGTGAAAACGGCCGAGCGGATTATCATCGATCTGCGTGATAAGGTTGGCGGATTCAGTATTTCTGAGGAGAAACTTTCTAATTTCGCAAACAATAAAATAAAGAATGAGGCGTTATCTGCTTTAGAAGTTTTAGGTATTTCCAGGAAAGTGAGTGAGAAAATCGCTGATAGAATTTTGAAGCAGAATCCTGAAGTTTCTATAGAAGAATTAGTCAAAGAGATTTTAAAAAACATTTAACATTTGATGATCGTTTATCATCAATTTCTTAAAAAAATATAAGTGAAGAAAAATATTTACCTTTATAAATTAACCCTCCTTTTTTTAGTATTTGTAGGTTTTACAAACATTTACGCCCAAGATAAGCCTTCCGACAGTTTAATAAGTGTCAGGAAAGATTTCAGTCTGGGTGATCCTATTCGGTATGATGCTTTTTACAACATCGGAACAGGAATGTATTATTTGTATCCTAAAGTGGGGAACACTGTAGTTGGCGCTCCAATCGCAATGACGTTTGAAGAATACAAAAACTACACCATGCAGAACAATCTCCGTTCTTATTACCAAGAAAAATCACTTCTCAATGATCTTGGCCGTAGAAAAGATCAGACCGATGCTAAGCAAAAAGGCCTGATTCCGGCAATTACGATCAAAAACAAAATGTTCGAGAATATCTTTGGCAGCAATAAAATCGAGCTTATTCCGCAAGGTTTCGCATCATTTGATTTGGGTGGACTTTATCAGAAAATAGATAATCCGCTAATTCTTCCTCAGAATAGAACCAGTTTTGCGATCAATATCCAACAGAGAATTCAATTGGGAATTACCGGAAAAGTTGGAGAAAATCTTCAGCTGAAAGCCAACTATGATACCCAAAGTGGTTTTGCTTTCGAAAACCGTATGAATATGGTTTGGCAAGCAAAAGGCACCTGGAAAGATCTTATGAACAAAGGTCTCAACGAAAAAGGACAAGATCCTGAAGATAAGATTATCAAAAGGGTAGAAGTTGGTAACATCAGTATGCCACTTGCTACGAGTTTGATCCGTGGCTCCCAATCATTATTTGGTTTGAAAACAGAATTCCAGTTGGGTAAAACGACGGGAACTTTGGTGTTTTCACAGCAGCAGGGTGAGGCCAAAACCATTGTGGCGCAAGGTGGCGGAACGATGAGTACATTCAAGATTAACGCCTTCGATTATGAAGATAATCAGCATTATTATTTAGGACATTATTTCTTAGAGAACTATGATAGATCTTTGGCAAATTATCCATTGATCAATTCCAGAATCAATATTACCAGAATGGAAGTTTGGGTTCTGGATCAAGGTGGAGCGAATCTCGAAAGTCAGAAACCAATCATTGGTATTAGAGATTTGGGAGATCAGCCAGGTGCGACGCCACAAAATGAAAATAATAATTTATACAGTCAGATATCTACGACTTTGGGTTCTTCCAGAGATATCAATACGGCTTACAGTATTTTAGCGGGCAGATCATTTCCCAACGGGGCCGGAACGCCTGAACCTTATACTTCTGGCGAACAATATATCACCAATACAAAAGCAAGGAAACTAAACACCTCGGAATATAAATTCAATTCCCAGTTAGGTTATATGTCATTGAATCAGAGGCTTAATGACAATCAATTCATTGCAGTTTCTTATTCTTACACCATTAATGGATCCAATACTGTTTATAAAGTTGGAGAGTTTTCCGAAGAGAATCCAGTACTGATTACAAAACTTTTGAAGTCAAATGTCACTGTGAAGCCCTCTTCTCCAATGTGGGATTTGATGATGAAGAATATCTATTCTCTCAATTCTAGTCAACTTCAGCCTCAGGATTTCTTGTTGAATGTTAATTTTAGAGATCCAAATTCTGGTGGTAAGGTTAATTATTTACCAGGTGCAATATATGGTAATCCCGCAAATCCTTTTCCATCGGACACAAACTTGCTAAGGTTGTTTAACTGGGATCGTTTGAATGCTAATAATGACTTGCAGAACAATGCAGATGGAACCAAAGGTGATGGGATCTTCGATTTCGTAAACGGAATCACTGTGGATGCTGATAATGGAAAGGTTATTTTTACGAAAGCTGAACCTTTTGGAGGTTATTTGGAAGGGATACTAACCAATCCGGATAAAACACCTTACGTTTTCAATGATCTTTATAATAAACAAAAAGCGGAAGCTTCTGAAAGTGCTCTTGCTCAACGCTATACCATTGAAGGTCGCTATAAAGGCAGTCAGGGACAGGGGATTTCTCTTGGTGCCATCAATGTGCCGCAAGGTTCTGTAAAAGTAACTGCAAACGGCGCACAGTTGGTAGAAGGTGTAGATTACACCGTAGATTACATGCTGGGAACAGTTACAATCATTAATGAAACGGTAAAACAATCCGGACAGGCAATTAATATTTCATTAGAAAATCAATTAACTTTTAATACGCAGAGAAAAAGCTTCTGGGGACTTAATTTAGAGAGAAAATTCAATGAGCATCTGACTGTAGGTGCAACAGTTGTCAACTATTCCGAAAGACCGTTAACACAGAAAGTAAATTACGGACAGGAAGCAGTGAGCAATACAATGGCTGGCTTCAATATGATGTACAATAATGAATTGCCATTCCTGACAAGATTGACAGACAAAATACCATTCGTCAATACAGAAGCACCTTCAAATCTAAACTTCAAGGCAGAAGGCGCTTATCTGATTCCTGGACAGAGTAAGGGAATTAATGATCAATCCTACATTGATGACTTCGAACAGACTACTTCAAAAATATCTTTGAAGGAACCTTCAATGTGGAGTCTAGCTTCCCGACCAGAGAAAAACAAGAATGATGTTATTTTCCCACAAACAGTAACAAATGATAATCTAAATAGCGGATACGGAAGAGGACTTGTCTCTTGGTACACCATCGATCCGAGATTCTACGGCGTTGGCGGGAATGCACCAAACGGAATCAATGCAGCAGCACTGTCCAATTTTGCGTCCAGAAGAGTTCAGATGAAGGAACTTTACAACAACAGAGATTATGTTGCGGGTGAGCAGACTCTTCTTAATACGTTTGATATCACGTATTATCCTGATCAAAGAGGCCCTTATAACGTTAATCCAATCAATGAATCTACATCTCAAAGATGGGCAGGTTTGATGAGACCAATTTCTGTTACCAATTTTGTGACTTCTAATATTGATTATGTTGAGTTCTGGTTGCAGGATCCTCATGCAGACGGCAGTACATTAGGAAATGATCCAAAACTTTTACTTCAATTAGGAAACGTTTCCGAAGATGTCTTGAAAGATGGTAAACTGCAATATGAAAATGGATTGCCAACTGCGAGCGTAACTGCCAATACTTCTGATACCAATTGGGGAACTCAGCCAAATCAATTTCCTATTCTTTATGCATTCTCTTCGGAAGGAGACGAAAGAGCACAGCAGGATCTAGGTTATGATGGTCTTAATGGAACACAGGAGCAGGCTAAATTTGGAGTTGATTTCGTGAATCCTGTAACAAACGAACTGGATCCGGCTTCTGATAACTTTGTGTTCTATTTGTCAGATCAGTTCCAGGGCGATCTTGCATCATCCTTGACGGAGCGTTACAAATATTTCCGCGGACCGGAAGGAAACTCAGCTGCCAATACTCTGGAAGTAGCAACTCAGACTCCGGATGCAGAAGATGTGAACAGAGATTACAATCTGGATCAAACAGAAAATTATAACCAATATACAATCGACCTTTCTCCAACAAGTATGGTTTTGGGAGAAAATAAAATTGTAGATGTAAAAGAAGTAGATGTTAAATTTGAAAACGGACAATCCAAAAAGGTAAAATGGTACTTATTCAGAATTCCGGTAGCGAATTATGATGGAGTAGAGTTTGGGAATGCCAATCCAATTGTTGAAGGTTCAGAACAGTCTGTACTGAACAATGTGAGATTTGCAAGATTATTAATGAAAGGTTTTGAGCAAACGTCTACATTGAGGTTTGGATCATTTGACTTAGTAAGATCAGACTGGAGAAAATATTCAAATAAGATCTTTAGTCCAGTTGTTCCTGTGCAGGAAGAAGGGAATAGCGCAAACGCAAATGTGAACGCTAATTTCGATGTCGGAAGTGTAAACCTTGAGGAAAACGCAAATGGAACGCCACCTTATGTTTTGCCTCCAGGAATTGACAGACAGGTGTTGAGCGGAAATGCAGGTGCACAAAGACAAAACGAGTCTTCTCTATATCTGAAAGTGACAGATCTGAAAGGTGAATCTAGAGGTGTATTCAAAAATACAAGTCTTGATATGCGTCGTTACAAAAAACTACAATTGTTTGTGCACGCAGAGGATTTGCAAAATACGGGTCCGATTCCAACAGATAAAGCCGCCAAATTCTTTATCCGTTTTGGTAGTGATGCCTCGGATAACTACTATGAGTATGAATCAACACTTAATTATACCGCTAAAAATGCAACTTCACCATTGGATATCTGGCCAGCAGATAATGAAGTTAACCTTGAAATTGAGAATTTTGTCAATGGAAAACTGAAGCGTGATGAGCTATTAAGAGCGGGATCTTATAATATTGATGATAGATATTTATATGATGATTATGGCACTGCTGAAGCTGAGAAAAAAATATATATTAAAGGTCGTCCAAGTATTGGTAATATCACCACGATTATGATCGGTGTCAGAAATACCAATCCTGCAACTACGACAGGAAAAGATTTGATATTATGGGTCAATGAGATCCGTCTTTCAGAAATTGAAAATAAAGGTGGCTACGCTGGTAATGCAAGTCTTAACTTCAACCTCGGAGATTTTGCAATGGTGAATGCCAATGCATCTTACGCATCAGTAGGATTTGGCGCGATCGATCAGAAACCATCAGAAAGATCTCAGGATGATAATTCTGCGTTCAGCATCAACACTACTGTGAATGTAGATAAGTTCTTGCCGGAAAAAGCAGGAATGAAAATTCCTTTGAACTATTCTTACACACAGACAATGACCAATCCAAAGTACAACCCATTGGACAATGATGTGGAACTTACCAAGGCACCAAACCAAGATGAACTGAAGAAGGTGGTGAGTACTTACACGCAGCAAAGAAGCATCGGCGTTGTAAACATGAGAAAAGATAGAATGAATCCGGATAAAAAACCGAAATTCTATGATGTAGAAAACTTAAGTGTAACGGCAATTTATAATGATGATTTCTACCGCGACGTTTACACGAAGAGAAATTACAGACAATATCTGAAAGGTTTTGTAGAATATAACTATACCTTCAAACCTTATGTTCTGAAACCATTCAACAAGATGGTCAGCGATACGGCCAAGTCTTACAAATACTTGAGATGGGTTAAAGAATTTAACTTCAATCCGGTTCCGACTAGATTATCTTTCAGAACCATCTTAGACAGAAATTACAATGAATTGGAGTACAGAAATGTGGATGCTTTACTTTCCGGTAATGGAGGTTCAGATTTTGATGTCATCAGAAACAGAAACTTCTTCTTTGGATGGCAGTACAGTTTAGGATTTAATTTTACTAAGTCTCTTAAGCTTGAGATCAATTCCGAAACCAGAACCTTGAATGACCAGATAGATGTGAATTCTATGAATAACAAATCGATCTTCGGTAATCCATTCAGAGCCGGTCGTCCTGTTTTGTACAACCACAGAGCGCAGTTGAATTACAGACTACCGTTCGAATATTTCCCATATTTGGATTTCATTAATGCAGAGTTGAGCTATCAATTCCAATACAACTGGAATGCGAGATCTACAGCCGTGAGAAGTTTCTTGAATCCAGATACTGGACTGAATGATAATCTGGGTAATATGTCCCAGAATACAAATGCAATTGTTGCAACTTCTACAGTAGATATTCCTAAGTTCTTTGGTAAGTTCAGTTACTTTAAAAGGATCAATGACAAAATGCAGAAACGCCGTCAGGAGATAGATTCTCTTAATAATGTTTACAACACAGCATTTACCAAGAAGAATAGCAGATTCAAATTCAAGTCTTACAAGTTCAAAAACAAGTTGTCACCTGTCCAGGCAGTTGCTTATGCTTTAACGTCTTTCAAACAGTTAGACTTTAATTATAATGAAAACAACGGAATTGTGTTGCCAGGGCTATTATCTGCACCTAATTTCTATGGAGTAGGACAGACACTTGGTGGGCCTACAGTTGGATTCTTATTAGGATCTCAGGCAGATATCAGAAGGACTGTGATAGAAAACGGTTGGGTTTCTAATTCGGAATTGATGAATGACGCGTATTCTGAACTCAACAATAGAAACCTTACTGCCAATTTACAAATTATGCCGGCAAATGACCTTAGAATAGATTTCAATGTATTGCAAAACTACAGCAGAAATTACATTCAGGGCGGCTATAATGTGGTGGATATCAATACAGGCTATCGTGGATACAGAGATGCTTTTGGAACAGAGTTGATAACTTACTCCAACACAGCTTGGACTTTCAATACAGCTTTCAAAGATGGAGCAGCACTTTATCAGTCGATCAAAGAAAATGCATTGGCAATTTCTCAGATGTATGAAGGTATCAGAGACAGACAAGGATTCACAGCAGGTTACACAAAAAGTAATACCTATGTTTTGATTCCGGCCTTCAAAGCTGCAATCGAAGGTAAGTCACCGAAACAATTAGGTAATCCTACCAAAGCTGGAACACCGCTTCCAAACTGGAAGTTGGTTTACTCTGGACTTAGAAATCTGCCAATTGTTAATAGCAAGTTCTCTAAATTTGATATCTTACACTCGTACGTTTCTACATTCACAATGTCGGGCGTTCAGTCAAGTATAGATTACTATAACAGAGATTTGACTAATGCAGAAACTGTGTATGACTCCAATGGAAACAGGTACAATCCTTACACATTCTCACAAGTTGGTTATGTAGAATCCTTCTATCCATTGATTGGATTTGATGTCACAATGAGAAACAATATGCAGTTCCGCTTCAATTACAACAGAGACAGAACTTATATGTTAGGGTTGGTTAATACGACATTGACCGAGGAATTAGGAAACGAATTCGTAGTCGGCTACGGTTACATCTTGAAAGATTTGAAAATCCGTCTTAATTATCAGGGCAAATCCAGAGATGTGAAAAGTGATCTTAATATGAGAGCCGATTTATCAATGAGAGATAGTAAAACAACCATTACTAATATTTTGATTGATGACTCTCAGATTACAGGTGGTCAGAAGATTTTCAGTCTCAAATTATCTGCAGACTACAATATGTCTCAAAATCTGAACCTGAAATTCTTCTACGATCAGATGATGACAAAATATAAGATCTCTACAGCATTCCCACTGTCAACTATCCGAGCAGGTATTACCGCAACGTTGACATTTGGAGGATCTGGACAATAACAACTAATATGAAGTTAGTCGAAATCTAATTTCTAAATCTGACTTCTAATATCAAAAAGGGTAAGCATTTTGCTTACTCTTTTTTTTGTAATTTATATTTATTCTATTGTTATATCTTAATTATATAATTAAATTTGCCAAAACCTAATCAAAAGAAATGAACACACCATCAGAATTAAAGTACACCAAAGACCACGAGTGGATCAAAGTTGAAGGCGACACTGCAACCATCGGAATTACAGATTATGCTCAAGGCGAATTGGGAGACATCGTTTTCGTAGATGTTGATACAGTTGACGACGATTTGAATGAAGGCGACGTATTCGGAAGTGTAGAAGCAGTGAAAACAGTTTCCGACCTTTTCCTTCCAATCCCAGGAACAGTTTTAGAAGTAAACGCAGAGTTGGAAGATCAGCCGGAACTACTCAATACAGACCCTTATGGAAAAGGCTGGATCATCAAATTGAAAGTTGCTGAAGATGCAGACTTCGCCAAACTATTATCTGCAGAAGAATACCAAGAAGTTGTTGGATAATCTCATAAACAAATACAGTAAGATCACATTGCCCATTTATTGGGCATTTCTTACTTATATGCTTTTGCGTCCTGGCATGGAGAACAAGGAGTATTTCTTTATGTTCCCACATCTGGACAAACTCATCCACTTCACTATTTTTTTCCTACTCGGATTCTTTTTCCGCGTACGTTTCCCAAAAGTATCCTTGCTTTACTACTTTCTAATTCTCATATCCTATGCATTACTCACCGAGATCCTGCAGGACATTATGAAGTTGGGGCGATCATTGGAACTGTTAGACGCTGTAGCCGATACTTTAGGTTTATCATTCGCATACTATATATATGATAGGTATGTAAAATTCCAAAGCCGGATTTAAAGGTAATTCTAGATTTTCATCCAATCATTTAAGTCGTCTGTAATTTCAAATTGGGCAACTGCCAAAAGCCATTCCATTCCCCACGCTTATTTGTCACCGGGCTATCCGCTACTATCTTTTCCTTTTTTTAGCCATACTTTAAACATATTATATATAAAGAACATTTCTTTATCAAATCATGTTTTCCCAATCCCATCAACAAAAAAAGCAAAAGGATAACCGCTACTATCCCTGTCGCAATCCACTTGATTCAGCCTATCTCTATCGTTTAACGCTATTTAACATAATGTTGGTAACTTTGAAAGCGTATTTATCTTGTTGTTTTACAGTGGTTTAATTAACGTAGTTTTACACAATTGTAAACTCATTGTTAATTGCATTTGCAAGTACAGCTTTTTCCATCCTATATTTGCAGAACCAAAACGAGAGAATTGGCAGCGCAGGAGTCCTATGGGAATTGATATATTTTAAGACTTGTAAAGGGTATTAAATATTTAAAAAAAGACTTGTAGGTTTAAAAAGGAAACTTTATCTTTGCAAACCCAAATCGAGAGATTGGGGAGCGTAGGAGAACGGTTTAAAAGATTATCAAAACACTTTTCGAGTAACGAAAAAAAACTTTAAAAAAGTTTTGGTAGTTTGGAAAAAACTTTTTACTTTTGCACTCGCAAATCAGGGTCAACAATGACAGATTAGAATCCTGAGGAAGCGAACAGAACGCAGTTCATTGACATAACA